>CAVRLX010000016.1:0-835426 GCA_963721725.1 uncultured Chloroflexia bacterium | reverse complement strand
TTACCATTAAAAGATTCTCTTGTATTGCCCTGACTACATGTTGCCACGCTTGCCAGCCACCGCTCCCCTTATCTGGTTTGTGCATCCTCTTGGGCCAACATTGCCAGCAGCGGCGAATCGTCAATGGTCAACGGCAGGTCAACACGGCCCCGCCGGCGGCTGGATTCATAGGTGGCAAAGATCAGCTCGGTGGCTTGCAGGGCGCGGCGACCGGCGAGTTCGGGTTCGCGACCACTTTCCAGCGCATCGAGCAGATCATGCACGCCCTGTTGCACCAGATCGAGATCGCTGATGCCCACGTCGATGTCGGGCTTTTGCCACTCGCTGTGGCCTTTGCCCCAGATGCGCAACGGTGTTTCGCGGCTGGTGCTCACTTCAATTGTGCCCTGTGTGCCGATGAGCCGATTGGTCAGGACGCGGTCTGTGCCGTGGCCGGTGATCAGCAGCCCCATGACGCCATTTTGAAAGCGTACATAGCTGATGCCTTGGCCCTCGTGGCGGACGCCAAAGATCGTCGCGCCGTCGCGCACGTCGATCTGCCCCAGCACCCATTCGGCGGGGGTTTCGTTGTTATAAAAGAACATCATATCGAACCAGTGTGTGCCCCAGTCGAACAGGTTGGGGCAGGTGCCTTCTATGCGTTGTAGTTCGCCAATCGCCCCGGCGCGCAGAAATTCGCGGGCCGCGCGGAAAGCAGCCCCAAAGCGGCGCTGATGGTTAAAGGTCAACTGCACGCCACGCGCCGCGCAGATTTCCACCATGCGCCGGGCTTCGCCAAAGGTGGGGGCCAGCGGCTTTTCGCTGTGAATGGCCTTGACGCCGGCCTCTGCCGCGGCGACGACCATTTCGGCGTGCAGGTGCGGCCAGGTGCAGATGCTCACCACGTCGAGCTTTTCTTGCGCCAACATGTCATGGTAATCGCTGTAGAGATGCTCACCGCCATGTTGGGCTTGAAAGGCGCGTGCATTGTCGAGATTAATGTCGGCCAGCGCCACAATTTCGGCGTTGGGTGCACTTTTGTAACCTTCGGCGTGCCAGTTGGACATGCCAAAGCCGGTGGCCCCGTCCGATTTCCAGGGGCGGCCACAGCCGATGATGCCGACGCGGAAGTGGTGGCATGGGGTGATCCTTTCGTGATGGATGGAGGATAAAGCGTAATGCGTATGTGTTAGGTACTGTTACGCATTACTGCATTATTTCAATACCCCATACTGATACTCAAGTTCGCGAGATATCCCGACTCACCGTGGCGCTTTCCAACGCCGTGGCGCGCTGGGTGACATCGGTCTCGACGATCAGCCAGCCTTCAAAACCGGCCTTGTCGAGAATGTCGAAGACGGCGGGGAAGTCTACAAAGCCCTGGCCCAGTTCGGTGAAGATGCCTTGCTGCGAGAAGGTTGGGTAATCCCATTCGGCGGGGCGACCCTGGGCCAGTACAGCCGGGTCAATGTCTTTGATGTGCATGGTGAGAATGCGGTCGGCATAGTCGCGGCAAAATTGCAGCACATCGGCCCCGCCCCACGCCAAGTGCCCCGTGTCCGGCCCCATAAAGACCAGAGCCGGGTCAACCCGATCAAAGAGTTCGTCGATCTCGTCGCGGGTCTCAATCGGCGTGCCCACATGGTTGTGGAAACAGCTTCGCACACCTTGCGCCAGTGTGATCTCGCCCACGCGGTTCAGCGTGGCTGCGAACTGATCGTATTCGCTGTCCGACAGACCATCGTCGGGGTGAACATGCCCGGCCACATGGCGACGTGTCAACCCGCGGCGGCCCATGTAATCACCGCCGCCCGCGGCCACGTACAGTTCCGTACAGCCCACCGCCGCCATCAGAGCGGCGTTCTGGCGTGCCCGCGCCAAGATCGCCTCTTCCTGGGCTGGGTCCCAAAAGTTCGCGCCCAGATAGCCAGGGGCAGGCTTAAGGCTATATTTTTCGAAGAGTGCTTGCAACTCGGCTGCGCTGCGCCCTTCTTTCAAGCCCGCCGGCGCACCGGCATAGCCAGCCTGGGCAATCTCGGCCAGCACGGTCTCTTCCGGCACGTTCTTCCATGTAATCTGCCCGCAACCGATGATGATGTTGTTCATGGGGTGGTTTTCTCCTGTGGGGTGGACGATTGGATATTGGGTATTAGATATTGGGTAGTGGACGGAGCGCCTCCAACATCTAATATCCAATCCCCAATCGCTAATCGCCGATCCTTTGAATCCGCGCGCCCAACGCCTGAAGTTTCTCCTCAATGCGCTGGTAGCCGCGGTCGATCTGTTGGATGTTGCCGATGTGGGTGGTGCCTTGAGCGGCCAGGGCCGCCAATACCAGTGCCATGCCGGCCCGAATGTCCGGGCTGCTGACGGTTTGCCCGGTGAGGCGGCTGGGGCCGACGACGACGGCGCGGTGCGGATCGCAGAGGATGATCTGCGCGCCCATGGAGACAAGTTTGTCCACAAAAAAGAGGCGACCGTCGTACATTTTCTCGTGGATCAAGACCGTGCCCACAGCCTGGGTGGCGGTAACCAGGGCGATGCTCATGAGATCGGGCGGGAAGGCCGGCCAGGGCTGATCATCAATGCGGGGCACAGCTCCGCCAAAGTCCGGGGTGATGCGCAGTTGTTGTTCATCGGCCACCACCAAGGCATAGCCCGTGGCATTGCCGGGGGTGCGGCTTTCTTCCACATGCATACGCACACCCAGCCGCTTGCCAAAGACCATTTCCATCATGCGCAGATGGTCTGGGATCACGCCTTCAATGCGGATCTCGCCTGGGGTGATAGCCCCCAGGCCGATAAAGCTGCCGATCTCCACAAAGTCTGGCTCGACGGTATGTTCTGCGCCATGCAGCCGCTCTTGTCCGTGGATGATCAGCGTGTTGCTGCCGATGCCCTCAATCGACGCCCCCATGGCCACCAACAGCCGACAGAGGTCTTGCACATGCGGTTCACTGGCGGCGTTGCGCAAAATGGTGGTGCCTTTTGCCAGCGCCGCCGCCATAAGACCGTTCTCGGTGGCCGTCACCGATGCCTCGTCTAGCAAGATGTCTTGTCCGTGGAGTCCGTTGGGCGCATCTAACTGGAAGCGGCTGTTTTTCGTAAAAGTGGCCCCCAGCGCTTCAAAGATCAGCAAATGGGTGTCAATGCGGCGGCGGCCAATATCGTCGCCGCCAGCGGTGGTCTTCACGGCGAAGTGACCACAGCGAGCCAGCAGCGGCCCCATCAAGGTCAGCGAGCCGCGAATGTGCGAAAACTGGCGTGGGTCGGGTTGTGTGGAATGCAGATTGCGCGCACAGAGGCGAACCGTGTTGCCTGTGCGTGTCACCTCCACGCCCATCTCGGCCAGCAGTTGCAACACAATATCCACATCGCCGATCTGCGGCATGTTGTGCAAAATCAGTGGCTCGTCGGTGAGCAAACAGGCTTCCGCAATAGGCATGGCGGCGTTTTTGTTGCCGCTGGGCATTACCGAACCCGACAGACGGTGTCCGCCCTCAATTTCAAAAAAAGACATGGATTACTCCTATGGGGGATGACAAATCACAAAATCGCAGGAAAGTTGGATCCTGTGGAGGCAACGATTGGACCGTGCTCGACGTTCCAGCGCTGCACAAGGCCCCAATGATTGTCGGCGGCTATCCTTGGCGCAGAAATTGTAACGTTCCCCGGTTTGATCGTCAACGCAGCCTGTTGGTTAAATTCTTAATTCTCGTGAACATGTGTTCTGTTTTTAAGGAGGTGAAACTTCGCTTTTTGCCTGTTTTGTGATAAAATAAAGCCATTGTGTAGTGCAAAAATAAAGTATGTCTGCGCGTGTTGTGTCCGGCCCAAAGGGTTGGGAATGCTTATCTCACACGGGCAGAGGAGAAATTTCTCTGTGGGCATTGTCGATAGTCTTTCTGCTGGATACCGTTTTCTGTTGCGCCATCTGGAATTGCTGCTTGTGCCGCTACTTTTGGATGGGCTGTTGTGGGCTGCGCCGCGGCTGAGCATTGCGCCGCTCTTTGCGCGTCTGGCCGATCTCTATCAAGGGTTTGACAGCAGCACGCCGCTGGGAACCCTGGGCGAGCAGATGCCCCAACTGTTGGCGTTGATGGGCGAAACGTCTAACTTAATGGAGTTTTTGGTCAGCCGCTCGCTCTATCACATGCCCAGCCTGTTAATCGGCGTACCACAACTCAAGCAGGCACATGCCAGCATTCAGGTGGATTCTGCGCTGGAGGCGGGGGTGGTTGCGCTGTTTTTGGGGCTGGTTGGCCTGGCCGTCGGTGTGATCTACATGAACTTGCTGGCACGTGCATTGCCCCTGGGCGAAGGCCAGAAGTCGCTGACCCTCTCCCTCCTAATGGGCCGGGTAGTGCGCCATTGGTGGCGCACGCTGCTTTTTGTGGTGGGCGTTGCCTTGTTGCTCTTGATCATCTACATCCCGGCCACGATCGGCACGACACTGCTCATGTTGCTTAGCCCGGCGCTGGGCAGTGGCGCGATGGTGCTGCTCAGTGGCCTGTCGATGGTGCTTTTTTTCTATCTCTACTTTGTGACTGTGGGGCTGGTGCTGGACAATCTGCCGATTGCCCAGGCCGTGGTGCGCAGTGTTTTGCTTGTGCGCAACAATTTTTGGACAACCCTGGGCTTTGTGGTGATCTCCGGGCTGATCTCGCTGGGGATTGGTCTTTTAATCGCCCAACTGGCAACCAGCGGTTTGGTGGGCATGGTGGTGGCGGTGATGATAAACGCTTTCATCGGCACAGGACTGGCATTGGCTTTGTTGGTTTTTTATCGCACTCGTCTGCTGGCAATGGTGGGGCAACCTGCCAAACCTGTGGGCGAAGGCGTGTAGCGTCGATCTTTTTGTGACTTTTTATAAAGCCTGCTTGCCAGAAAAAAGGCGGGCAACGGTTTGGAGGCATCTGTGGTAAACGGCAAAAGAAATACAGATTTCGTCTACGAAGCAGAACAGATTCAAGTCTTGGAAGGGCTGGAAGCCGTGCGCCGTCGCCCTGGCATGTACATCGGCGGCACCGACGGCAAAGCGCTGCATCACATGGTCTATGAAGTGGTGGATAACGCCATTGACGAGGCCATGCAGGGGCGCTGTGACAAGATCGAAATTCGCATTCATGCCGACGACAGCGTTAGCGTCAGCGACAATGGCGCCGGCATTCCCGTGGGCATTCAACAGCAGACCGGGATGCCGGCGGTTACGGTGGTGATGACCAAATTGCACGCCGGTGGCAAGTTTGGCGGCGGCGGTTATAAAGTCTCTGGTGGCTTGCACGGTGTTGGCGTCAGCGCGGTGAACGCGCTCAGCGAGTGGATGGAGACTACGGTCAAGCGCAACGGCAAAATTCACCGCCAGCGTTTTGAGCGCGGTGTACCCGTCACCGGGGTGGAAATTATCGGCGAGTGTGATCCCAAAGAGACGGGCACAAGCCAGCGCTTTTTGCGAGACGACACGATCTTCGAAGTGCTGAGCTACGACTGGCAAGCGCTGGTGATCCGCTTCCGCGAGATGGCCTTTCTGACGCGTGGCATTGACATTCAGTTCATTGACGAGCGCGTGCAGCCTGAGCGCGAGATGAACTTTCATTTTGAGGGCGGCGTGCAGTCCTTTGTGCGCTATCTCAACAAGAACCGCATTGTGCTGCACGCGCCCATCTATATTGAGCGCGAAATGGAAAGCACCCAGGTGGAGGCGGCGATTCAATATACCGATGGCTACAACGAGTCGGTCTTTGCCTTTGCCAACACGATTAACACGCCCGACGGCGGCACACACATCACCGGTCTGCGCGCAGCACTCACCCGGCAGATTAACGACTACGCGCGCAAACAGAGCTTTCTCAAAGAGAGCGATCCCAACTTTACCGGCGATGACACACGCCAGGGCATGACGGCGATTATCAGCGTCAAAGTCTTGGAGCCGCAATTTGAAGGCCAAAACAAGCTCAAACTGCTCAACAACGAAGTGCGTTATCATGTGGAGCAAGTGGTGGCCGAGGCTGTGGGCGAATGGATGGAAGAGAATCCGCGCGATGCCCGCAAGATTTTGGAGAAGTGCCAGACGGCCTATCGGCGCGCGAAGCCGCCCGCAAAGCGCGTGATCTGGTCTTCCGCAAGAGCGCGCTCGAGAGCATGACGCTCCCCGGCAAGCTGGCCGATTGCTCCACCCGCGATCCGCTGGAGAGCGAACTCTACATCGTCGAGGGCGACAGCGCCGGTGGCTCGGCCAAACAGGGCCGCGACCGCCGCTTCCAAGCCATTTTGCCGCTGCGTGGCAAGATTCTCAACGTGGAAAAGACCAGCCTGGACAAGGCGCTGGGCAACAAAGAGATTCAAGCGTTGATCACGGCGCTGGGCACGGGCATTGGCGACGAGTTCGCCGTGGGCAATCTGCGCTACAATCGCATCATCATCATGACCGACGCCGATGTGGACGGCTCGCACATTCGCACGCTGTTGCTCACGCTCTTCTTTCGCTACATGGAGCCGCTGGTGGAAAACGGTCATCTGTATATTGCCCAGCCGCCGCTCTATCGTGTGCAGGTCACCGACCGCAGCGAGGGCAAAGCCAAGCGCGATGCCCGCTACGTTTACAATGACACATCGCTGATCAAACTGCGCAAAGATATGGGCGAAGAAAATGTAAAGTTGGAGCAGCGCTACAAGGGCTTGGGCGAAATGAACCCAGAACAGCTTTGGGAGACCACCATGAACCCCGAACACCGCACCCTGTTGCAGGTTTCCGTGGATGATGCCACCGAAGCGGATCGTACCTTTGACATGCTTATGGGCAGCAGCGTCCCCCCGCGCCGCCGCTTCATCCAAACCCACGCCCACGAAGTCCGCAATTTGGACGTATAGGGCGGAAAAACGCAGAACAGACAGAGAGCGCGGAGTGGTCAATTGACCCTCCGCGTTTTTGTTTTAGAAATTAGGGGATTGGGAGATTGGGGGATTTCAGAAGGCTAGACAATCTCTCACATCTCCTAATCTCCCACTCTCCCAAAAGGGAACTCACTATGAATCTTCTTCTCATCGGCGCGGGCGGGCGCGAACATGCGCTGGCCTGGAAGTTGAGCCAATCAACGCAGGTTGATCATATCTTTGTCGCCCCTGGCAACGCGGGCACGGCCATCACGCCCAAGTGCGAAAATATCGCCATTGCCGCCGCCGATCTGCCCCGTCTGCGCGATTTTGCCACGGCCAACGCCATTGATCTGGTCGTGGTGGGGCCAGAAGCGCCGCTGGTAGCCGGTGTTGTGGATAGGTTTCAGGCGGCGGGCTTGCGCGTCTTTGGCCCCACCGCCGCCGCCGCCCAACTGGAAGGCTCCAAAGCGTTTTCCAAAGCGTTTATGAACCGCCACGACATCCCCACGGGGCGCGCCGAAATTTTCAGCGACTATGCCGAAGCGGTCCGCTATGTGGATAGCCTGGGCGCGCCGCCTGTGATCAAAGCCAGCGGGCTGGCGGCGGGCAAAGGGGTGATCTTGCCGGAGAGCAACGACGAAGCCAAAGCGGTGCTATACGCCATGTTGGTGGAACGACAGTTTGGCGAGGCTAGCGAGACGGTGCTGATTGAAGAGCGGCTGAGCGGGCCAGAGCTTTCGGTGCTGGCCTTTTGTGATGGCAAAACGGCGCGGATCATGCCGCCAGCCCAGGATCACAAGCGGCTGCTTGACGGCGATGGCGGTCCCAACACAGGCGGCATGGGCGCGTTTGCGCCGTCCCCACTGGCAACGCCCGAACTGCTGGCCGAGGTAGAGCGAACTGTTTTGCAGCCGACACTGGCTGGCCTTGCCGCCGATGGTTTGCCCTATGTGGGAATCATCTATGCGGGGCTGATGCTCACCGCTGATGGCCCCAAGATGTTGGAATATAATTGCCGCTTTGGTGACCCTGAAGCGCAGGTAATTATGCCGCTGTTGGAAAGCGATCTGGCGGAGATCATGCTGGCGTGTGTGGACGGGCGGCTGGGGGAGATCGAGCTGCACTGGCGCGGGGATGCGGCGGCCACGGTGGTGATGGCGGCGGGCGGCTATCCTGGCGTGTATGCCAAGGGCAAGCCGATCCACGGCATCGCTGAAGCAGAGGCAACCGGCTGTCTTGTCTTTCATGCCGGCACAACCCTGGCCGACGGCCAACCTGTCAGCGATGGCGGGCGCGTGCTGGCAGTGACGGCAACGGGCACGACCATCGCCGATGCGGCAGCGCAGGCGTACCGGGGCGTTGCCCAGATTGAATTTGAAGGGGCACTTCACCGCAAGGATATTGGACAAAAATAGCGGTTGCTGATGGGTTAGCAATATGCTAACATCTGCTTATGTATAATCTTGTCTTTACCAAGCAAGCCACTCAGTTTCTACGCAGACTGTCTCGCAACGAGGCGCAGCGACTCCGCGAAAACCTAGAACAACTTGCTATCGATCCCGCTTCTTTGCAAAATAACATTACCCCATTACGGGGACGTCCAGGCTATCGGCTACGTGTGGGCGATTGGCGTGTATTGTACGAGCAAAAAGAGGATCTACTTGTAATTTTGGTGTTAAAAATTGGAGCCAGAGGGGATGTTTACCGATGAGCGTGCAATTTATTGAAAAAAATGGCAAGCCAGAATGGGCGATCCTTCCCTTCCATGAGTATCAGCGGCTCATTGATGATGCCCAAATGCTTGAGGATATTCATGACTATGATCAGGCCCAGAGGGATATAGCGGCAGGAGCAGAACTTGTCTCCAGTGAGGTAGCTTTTGCGTTACTAGATGGTGCCAATCCTATTCGTGTCTGGCGAGAATTTCGTGGATTGACCCAACAACAACTTGCTGAAAAGTGTGGTATCAGCAAGCCTTACCTTTCGCAGATCGAGCAGGGGAAAAGAACGGGCAGCCCCGAAACGCTCAGGGCGATTGCCCATGCCCTCAATTTGTCGTTGGATGATGTGGTGTCTGGAACCTAAAAGACGTATCGTCTTTAGAGAGCCAACTAGGAGGTACTCCTGTGACTTTGCCTTTTCTTGAGCGGACAACGCCTGTGGTAGAAGATGATCCTGTCTCCGACAAGATCATCACAGCGGAAGAACTATATACGCTTTCTAGCCGGATCGGACGGGCAGAGCTGGTGGAAGGAAGAGTGAAACGCATCATGCCTACAGGGTATCCCCACGGATTTATTGAAGCCCTGATCGCTGCACTACTGTTTGCTTTTGTCAGACAACAAAGACTGGGGTATGTGCTCACTGGCGAAGCGGGTGTTTTTATGCGCCGGAACCCGGATACGGTACGCGGTGTGGACGTTGCATTTATTTCAAACGCCCGCTATGCACAGGTGCAATCTCATAGCTATTTGGATGTCTGCCCAGAGTTGATTGTGGAAATTATGTCACCGGATGATACCTGGAGCGAGGTCCATACAAAACTAGCCGAATGCTTTGCCATCCATGCCGTCCTGGTTTGGGTTGTCGATCCCCGGCTCGCGCAGATCCATGTTTATCGTTCTTTAGATGATATAACCAGGCTGACGAAAGAAGATACCCTCACAGGCGAAGATGTGCTACCGGGGTTTTCTGTGGTGGTGAGCGAGATTTTTGCCGATCCAGCCCAAGTATAATTCTGCAATTTATCCGTAAAAAATCAGAGGAGAGAACCCCAATGGCTTTTATCCCCAGCATGTTGCTCAAGCGGCTCTATACCTTCGGCAGTCTGCAAAATACGGTGGATGGCGTGCAGTTTGGCATTAAAAACCGGCTCAGCGATGCCAAGCTGACCGGGATTGGGGGGATCGCCATTGACGGAAAAGCGGTCCCGGCGGATCGGATTATTCTCGATTTTGGCGACGGCAAAAAGCTCTCGCCGCAAGAGGTGGGCCGGGGCGGGCCAATTGACTTTCCGTTGCGCAAAGAGGTGCTGATCAACATTCGCATGACGCCGCTGAGCAACGGAAAGCATGAAATTGAACTGAGCGTGCAGACCTCGCCCTTTGGCAAACTCCAGTTCAATGTGGACGATTCGATCTCGGAGAAAGCCGATCTCACGCGCATTCCGCGCAGCAAAGAGGACGATTACGGCGATGGCATCATCCGCGAGCGTCAGGCGTTTGTCGAGCAATACACCGGGGCAACGCTGGAACACCTGCCCCAGTACTCGTTTGATCCGCACATGCTGGGGGGGAACATTGAAAATTTCACCGGCGTGGCCCAGATTCCGCTGGGCTTTGCCGGGCCGTTGCAGATCAACGGCGAACATGCCCAGGGCGAATTCATTATTCCTATGGCGACCACCGAGGGCACGCTGGTGGCATCGTATAACCGGGGCATGAAATTGCTCAACCTGAGCGGCGGTGTCAAGGTCACTGTCACCGGCGACGCCATGCAGCGCGCGCCGGTCTTTGTCTTTGAAGATGCACGCGGCGCACGCGATTTTATCGAGTGGGTGAAGGGCAATATGGACCCCATCCGCGAAGAGGCCGAGGCAACTTCTAGCGTGGCAAAGCTGGATTACATTGATTTTTACCAGTCCAATAAATTTGCTTTCTTGCGTTTTAACTTCAAAACGGGCGATGCCGCAGGGCAGAATATGGTGGGGCGCGCCACCTTTGCCGCCAGCTCGTGGATTTTGGATCACTACGCGGGCATCCAAAATTTCTATCTTGAATCCAACTTTGCCACCGACAAAAAGGCCTCACAGGTGAACATTATGCGCACACGTGGCAAGCGCGTCACCGCCGAGGCCACGATTCCGCGCAATGTGCTGATCGAAAATATGCGCGTCGAGCCGGAGAAACTCTTTCACCACTACGGCATTGCCAACATTGGGTCGATTTTGGCGGGCGTCAACAACAACGGGCTACACTCGGCCAACGCCATCACCGCCATTTTTATGGCCACCGGGCAGGACGTCGCCAACGTCTCCGAGTCGTCGGCGGGGATTATTTATGTTGAGTTGACACCAGAAAAGGATCTCTATATTTCCATTACCATTCCGTCGTTGATTGTAGCGACCTATGGCGGCGGCACGGGGCTGGCGACGCAGCGCGAATGTCTGGAAGTGCTGGGCTGTGTGGGGAAGGGCAAAGTCTATAAATTCGCCGAGATTGTCGGCGGCACGGTGCTGGCCGGGGAGCTTTCACTGGCCGCGGCGATTTCGGCTTCGGATTGGGTGTCCAGCCACGAGCAGTATGGGCGCAATCGGTAAAGTCAGAGTAACCGGGGTACAATGGAACCGCTACTCACAGCCACGGATCCTAAAGGGCGTACAGTCACGTTATCAGAAGATTGGTACGAGGCTCATATCCTGGTCGAGCATCCCGACGTATCAGACATTGATGAAATTGAACAGACCATCTTCGCGCCTGATTACATTACACAAGATGCTGTGGATGACAGGCGCATGGTCTACTATCGCATGTATCAACGCCGCCCTCAACGCTGGATGCTTAAAGTTGTTGTAAACAACGGCGAAGTGATTACGGCATATAGAGTCAAGCGTCTGAAGCAAGGAGAGTTAATTCTATGGCGACGATAACCATTCCCGATTCTGTGAAAGCCTACTTACCTGAGAGTGTAGACCCTTCTAATCTCTGGGTAAATTATGACCCAGTGTCGGATTCGTTAATCATCTATTTTACATCTCAACCAGTGCCCAGTGTCTGGGATGACGTGGACGCCTACGCCTATATCGGCTTTTCCCTGGAAGATGAGAATGCTGTGACAGGCGTTATGATCGAGCACTTTAGTAAGTGGCTGCTCGTCTCTGATCCTGGACGGGAATTGGAAACAGCGGAAGCTTAATGAACCTCCACCCACTCACCCCCACACTCTGGATCGGCCAGAGCGGCTTCTTCCATACCAACGCCGGGATCTTCGTTTCTGGGGATCGTGCTTGCCTCGTCGATCCCAACATGACGCCGACAGAGTTGGCAACAATCCGCGCATTTCTGGAAGAACACAACTTCACTGCTGAGTTGCTCGTCCTCACCCACTATCATTGGGACCATATTCTGGGGCCGGAAGTTTTCCCAGAGGCCACAGTAGTGGCGCACCGCCTGTTGCCGGAAGTGCTGGCCGGGCCAGAGGGTCACTCGACCTGTGCGGCCATTACAGGCTGGGAAGCACAGAATGACATTCAGCGCGCACAGCCGTTTGTATTGCCCACGCCCCATCGCCTTGTGGATAATGGCGCAATTTTAGAGATAGGCGATTTGCGGCTGGAGGTTATTCACACGCCCGGCCACTGCGCCGGATCAGATCGCGCTTTACGAGGCACAGAGTGCCACGCTGTGGGCCTCGGACATTCTCAGCAACGTGGAAATTCCGTTTATCAGCCACAGCTTGCCTGTGTTTGAAGAAACGTTGGCACGGCTGGCACAAGTGACCGTGACTGTGCTCATTCCCGGCCACGGCTTCCCCTCCACAACCGCCACCGCCTATCAGCAGCGCATCAGCGAAGATCAACATTATCTGGCCGAACTGCGGCGCGCGTGGAGAATGCGATTAGCGCGGGCCAAAGCATGGCTGAAACCGTCGCCACCTGTGCCGACATGACCTTCCGCCATCAGGGCGCAAACGCCGAGCCGCACCGCCGCAACGTGGAAAGCGTCTATGCCGAGCTAGGCGGGGATGCCGATGCTGCCCAAGTGGGATGGAATCGGTCAACGCAAGGAGAGAATGACTAATGTCGCAGTATACTGCGGCAGGTGTGGATATTGACGCCGCCACGCGTGCCGTTGATTTAATGAAATCTGCCATTCGCAAGACCTATACGCCGCAAGTGCTGGCCGATGTGGGCAGCTTTGGCGGTCTCTTCGCGCTGGAAAATCTGCCCGCACAGCCCGTCTTGGTGGCATCCACCGATGGCGTGGGCACGAAGGTGAAACTGGCGGCGCAGGTGGGGCGCTGGGGCGGCATCGGCCACGATATTGTCAACCACTGTGTCAATGACATTTTGGTGCAGGGCGCGCGCCCGCTCTTTTTCCTCGACTATATCGCCACGTCCAAGCTTGTGCCAGAAGCCGTGGCTGCCACGGTGACTGGGATCGCCGAGGCATGCGCTGCGTTGGGGTGCGCGTTGCTGGGCGGCGAAACTGCCGAAATGCCCGGTGTCTATGCCGAGGGTGCGTTCGACGTGGCAGGGACGATTGTGGGATTGGTGGATCGGGCGGCGCTTTTGCCGCGCCCGGCAGAGATGACGGCGGGCGATCTGCTGGTCGGCCTGCCCAGCAGTGGCCCCCACACCAACGGCTATTCGCTGATCCGGCGTCTGATCGAGGGACGGGATTTGGCGCAGCCCATAGGCGACACTACCCTGATCGAGGCGCTGCTGGCTCCTCACCGCTGCTATTTGGCCGAAATTGAGCAGTTGCAAAGGGCGGGCATTCGCATCAAAGGCATGGCACATATTACCGGCGGTGGCTTTGTGGACAACATCCCCCGTGTGCTGCCGGATCATTTGGCCGCATCCATTGAGCGGGAACGTTGGCAAGTGCCGCCGCTCTTTCAAGCACTGGTCGAATGGAGCGACATGGGCGACGAGGCGTACCGGGTCTTTAACATGGGGATTGGCATGGTGCTGGTGATCGCCCCTGCCGATGCCGGTTTCATGGCGCAGACGCTGCCAAACAGCACGGTGATAGGGAGATTAACCGCGCATGATCCAAGCAGATCACAGGTAAGGATCGTCTAGCATGGACTTTTTTCTACAGAGGATATTGGCGCTGATCTGCGCCCTGGGCTTCTTCCACTGTAACGCGCTGCCGGAAGCAGTGGCCGCCGATGCCTTCGTGCAAAACCAGGCGTTGGGGCGAGGCGTCAATCTGGGCAATGCCCTGGAAGCCCCGCGCGAAGGCGAATGGGGCATGGTCATCGCCGATAGTTTTTTCCCAACGATTGCCGAAGCCGGCTTTGATCATGTGCGCGTTCCCATCCGCTGGAGTGCCCATGCAGCGGCTGAACCGCCCTATACGATTGCGCCCCAGTTTTTCGCGCGCATTGATCAGGTGATCGAGCGTGCATTGGCCCACGATCTGCGTGTGGTCATCAACATGCACCATTATGACGAACTGGCCGCCGATCCGACGGAACATGGAGAGCGCTTTGTGGCACTGTGGACGCAGATCGCACGCCATTACCAAGACTACCCGGCCACGTTGCTCTTTGAACCGCTCAACGAACCCCACGACCGCTTGACTGCCGCCCGCTGGAATCCACTGCTGGCCGCCACGATTGCCACCATTCGCCAGAGTAACCCCACGCGCACCCTTGTGGTTGGTCCCGTCGATTGGTATGGCATCTATGCACTTTCGCAATTAGATCTACCCGCCGATGACCGCCACTTGATTGTCACGATCCACGATTACCAGCCCTTTAATTTTACCCACCAAGGCGCGGAATGGGTGGACGGCAGCAACCGCTGGCTGGGCACAGATTGGACGGGAAGCGCCGACCAAAAAGCCGCCCTTGACAAGGATCTGGAATACGCTGTGCGCTGGGCCGAAGCCCACAACCGCCCGCTCTATTTGGGCGAATTTGGGGCCTATAGCAAGGCAGACATGGCTTCGCGCGTGCGCTGGACAGAGTCCATGGCCCGCCAAGCCGAGGCCCTGGGCATGAGTTGGGCCTATTGGGAGTTTGGGGCGGGCTTTGGCGTCTATGATCGTACGCGCCAGCAATGGCGGGCCGAGTTGCTAACGGCGCTCATTCCCCAGGAGTCGAAATGAGCACACGCCTTGTTGTGCTGATTTCCGGCAACGGCTCGAATTTGCAGGCCATTATCGACGCCATCGCCCGCGGGCAATTGGATGCGGAAATCGGATTGGTCATTTCCAACCGCAAAGATGCCTTTGGGCTGGTGCGCGCCGCCAAAGCTGGCATTCCCACCCACTATCACGCATTCAAGCCCTATCGCGAAATAGGGAGCGACCGCCACGCCTATGACGCGGATCTCGCCGCCATCGTCCGCCAGCAGCAGCCTGATTGGGTTGTGCTGGCGGGCTGGATGCACATCCTCAGCAACGCCTTTTTAGAACATTTCCCGGCGCGCGTGGTCAATCTGCACCCTGCGTTGCCCGGCCAGTTCCCCGGCGCACACGCCATTCCCGATGCCCTGGCTGCCTTCCAGCGCGGCGAGATCACCCACACTGGCCTCATGATCCATCTTGTCCCCGACGAACGCGTGGACGAAGGGCCTGTGTTGGCAACCACCACCGTGCCGATCTTGCCCGACGATACGCCCGAAAGTCTGGCGGCGCGTATGCACACCTTCGAACATCCATTGCTGGTGGAGACCTTGCAACGCTTGGTTATGGGTTAGCCGTTTTATCTCTCCAGAGACGACTAACAGACAAAAGGTAAAGATACAGGTCTAGGGTGCGGCGCACTCGCCACACACACTTTTCGCAACTTTTCTCCCCCGGGCGAGTGCGTCGCACCAAGATAGTTACGACAAAAGAATCATCTGTTTCACCCCTGCGCTTTACTCGCTACGTTTTCGCTACGTTGTTCCGCTATGCTCACTCGTGTTCGCTGATCAACGCTGCGGCGAACACCAGTCTCCACGTTAACCCTCATGTCCCCAATCAATGGGCATCTATGCCCATGGGTTTGTGTAAAGGAGTGTTATGCAGACCTCTCCCTTCTTGCCATGCTTACGCCGCCAGATTCGCCCGCTTTCCACACAGCGCCGATTTCGGCCAGAGTGGGTTATCACCCTGCTTGTTTTGTTAAGCCTGCTAACTACGGGCATTGTCAGGGCACAGCTCCGGCCCCACGAGCAGACCCTGCAAGATGCCTGGACCCTGGCTGAGCGCGCCGGTCGCTACACGTTTACCAGCCAGGTGACGCAAAAGACGATCCCTGCGCCGCGGCTTGCCAACGTGGGCCAGACGGTGCGAACCGATCATCTGACCGTACAGGGGGAGATCGACCGCCGCGCCGATACGCTCCAACTTGCCCTGTGGGAGAATCAAGCCACAGCCTTTGACCCTGCGCGCGCGCTTGAGATCCGCATTGAGGCGGGCAAGGCCCAGGGTCGTCTGCCTGATGGCGAGTGGCAAGCGCTGGACGATTTTACCGATTCCTTTGCGCCCGGCGGCGATGTGGCGTCCTATCTGCTGGCGGCGCGCCGCGTCACCGATCTGGGGATCGAACGCCGCGATTTGGCTCCCTTTGGCGAGATGCTCCTCAGCCACCGCTATCAATTTATAGTGGATGGCGATGCCCTGTCCGCGCTGATCACCGCCCAGTTGGAAGCCGAAATGCGGCGCAAGGGTGAGTTGCCGCCTGGTGTCACCCTCGGCCTGGGCCACAGCTTCCGCCAGATGGTGGGCATTGGCGAAGCCTGGCTGGACGCCGATGGCCTGCCTCAGCGCATGAAAGTGGAGATCGAATTTCCGCAGCAACAGAACGGCGAGCGCGTGCTGGTCAGTGTGCAGACCGACTTCACCAGCTTTGACCGGGCGCGGCTGGACGGCTCGGCGCTGGGCAACCGGCTGCGATTGGTTGGGTATGGTCTGGCGCAGGCGCTGGATTTGGGCCAAATTGCCATCGGGCTGGCCTTTACCCTGCTGCTTGGTGTCGCTGTCTTCTGGCTGAGCCGCCTGCCCACACGTCGCCGCCAGATGGCTGTCTCTGGGGCGCTGCTCTTTGTGATGATCATCGTTGAGATCGGCAAAGCCGCGCCCCTGCCCATTGATCTGGCATCTGCCAGCCCCGCCCCGGCCCAATCCGCACCGGCCCAGCGCCCAATGCCTTCCCCCACGCCAGGATTCAACACCCGTCAGAATCCACTGGGGGATGAGGCTGCCTCCGTCTCGGAACCGGGGCTGTACAGCCGGGCCGCGCTGGACGAGCCGCAAGCCCTCATCGCTGGCCCCGACGCCGATAAAGACGGTCTCTCCGATGCGTTGGAATCGGCCTGGGGGACAAACCCCAGCGTCAAAGATACCGATGGTGATGGTCTGCTGGATGGACAGGAAGCCGGCCTCTGTGCCGATGTGACGCTGGGGACCGTGGCGGGCAAACTCACCGGCAAGAATAGTTACGATGTGGAATGCCCCAACCCGCTGGTGCTGGACACAGATGGCGACGGCCTCACCGATGCCCAAGAGATGCTGCGCCTGGGCACATCACCGAATGGGAGTGACAGCGACGGCGATGGCCTGCTGGACAAGATCGAAGTGCAGGGCTTCAGCGCTGGCAGCGAAACCCGCTACACGGATCCCGTCAACCCGGATACCGACGGCGACGGCATTTTGGACGGCACTGAATGTCCGGCTGGCAACTGTATCAACAGCGGTGGCACAGCCGAACTCGATGTCTTTGAGATCGACAACGACGGCGACGGCTTCTACGGCAGCTTTGATCTCTCGCCCAACCTGGTGATGGGGGGGGCGCGCCCTTTACCAAAGCCAATCCCTTTCAACTGAGCCTCTCTAATCTGTACCCGGACAAAGCGATTTTTGTGGATTTCCAGATCCGGCCAGTGGACCCCAATCACATCGGCTATGGACAGAGCGTGCTGGATTGGCCGACGGGCGACACCGAGGGCCAGATTCAGCGGCGGCTGGAGACCACCTTTGCCGACGTCAACCCGCTGCCCGCTGGCATGACCGCGCCCAATCCCTATCCGCAAAGCTATGGGGACATGCGGCTGGTTCCCATGCTGGAGATTGAAATGCCCGCCACGGGGGCGCCCCTGCCCCGCGCCACCGCCGCCCAGACTATCACCTTTGCCAGCGCGCCCTTGCTGGCCGTGGTGCAGATCATCAAACAGGTGGAGCCGATCAACATTCTGGGCTTCACCGCCGAGCCAGAAGCGCTCAAAATCCAGGTTAATAAATTAAACGCGGACTATACCAATTACAGCCTAGAGATCCATCAATCGTCTTGCCAGGGAAATCTATCCGCGCCTGTTTTCCCGGCGGCCAGCCTGAGCGAAGGCGGCGAAGCAACCTATGATGACGGCCAGTTCGCCGTCATCGGCGATGGCAGCCATGTAGCTGTGTTGAAGGCCAGCGGGATGCCTACCCAGTGTGTGCCTATTCCCAAAATCGTCAAAGAAGACGCCACCTACGCGCCCCTGACCTTTGTCGGCTCAGTCCAGCGCTTTGGCACTCTCAATTTGAAACAGAGCAGCCCAGGCCAGATCCAACTGCTTCTGACCAATGCGGCCAGCCCGGATCTGCATGGGGTTGAACTCTATGCGGGAAGCTGCCAGGAACGGGGGGCCATGCGCGGATCACCCGTCTTTCTGCCGCCCAATACCACCAATGCGCTAACTGGCTTTAACTTGGTGGAGATCGCCGATGGCGGCCATGTGATGCTGCTCAAACAGGGCACCCGCACCCTGAGTTGCGCGCCGCTGGGCAATGTGATCAACGGCGCGCCCAGCGAGACCCGGATGATTGATCAGCGCACCTTGGGCGAATTGGGGATCACCATTTCGGAGAAAGACGCCACCGGCACATTGATCGCCCACCTTCCGCTCAGCATGGCCCAAGATCCGCGCACGGGTGTCATCAGCGGTTTTGCTACCACGATGCGCTATGACACGATTGACTTTGCAAGCAACGCAAACTGGCAGCATCCGATGCGCATGAGCTGGTGGGTGCAGGTGTTGACTGACAATTGCACCACCCCGCCCGACGATTTTATGCGCGGGCAGGGCGAGAGTGCGCGGCTGACGGCCTGGTGTGGGGCCAATGCCAACCGGCTACAACTGGCGCATGTCTATGACGAAAGTTGGCTGCTGGCCGGGCTTTCGGTGCGCGAAGAGCACAACTATGACATGAACATCCTCTTTGAAGATCCGCTCAGCGACAGCAACCCAGAGGTGGAAGACTATCTTTGGCATCTGGCCCGTGGGCTGGACGAGCAATTTGTCACGGGTGTGGACTGTGTGCGCATCAACCCCGGCGATGGCTGCGGCCAAGACGGCCAGCGCGATGTCACGTTGGAGACGATCTACACCACCTTTGACAAGACGGCCAACAGTGGGGCCAGCAAGACCGACCGCTGGGGCATCCCCGCCGACAAACTGCGCGTGGAAAAACTGGATGACGAACTCGCCACCTATGTGGACATGGGCCAGGTGATGAGCCGCTATGTGCCCGATCTGCTCAATCGCCACTTTTTGAACAACGGTACACCCCGCGCCCAAGCGCCGCTGCTGCTCTTTGCCAGCGAAAACAGCTTCCGCTCGATTGTGCTGGGCACGCAGGGATACGCCACGCCGAGTAACAGCGGCGTGACGATTGATTTTGCGCCTGGTGGGCAGCCTGTCCAGACCGTGGTGACCATTGCCAGCCTAAGTTGGTCTCCCTATCGCTACAGTGAATCGGTTGGCCGCTGGGAATCCTATCCATTTGAGCAATACTGGGATCTATTGGAAACGCGCCTGAAGGAGAGTAGTGCCTTTGGCGACGGCAGCGATGAGTCTAGCCGCGTGCTGGGCGAGGGATTGCGGCTGCTGGCAAAGAACTATTTTACCTATCTCTATGGGGGGCGGGCCAATCTGGTGCAGAGCGACAACACGCCGCTGGGCCTGTTGGATAGCAACGCCACCCTCTATGTCAGCCGCCAGGAGCGGGCAGACGATGTGGACTCGGTGGCTGATGTGGTGGATACGGTGACTGGGAGCGCTGATCTGATGAATGTGATGCTCCAGCCCTTTGTGCAGAATCTGGTCCAACAGTTCGCCCAACGCCAGTTTCAACTGCTTGCGCTGACCAACATCAAAACTACCCATGTTATGCAGAGCATCCTGGCCTCGGGCTATGCCAATGACAACACCACTTACCGCGGCCTGTTCCGCAACATCCTGCTGGGGTTGCGCGGCAATCTCAACGAGGAGTACATTCAGAGCATCAAGTTTAGTAACCGTAAGCTGACCTTTGGCGTGGCTGGGATTGCCCTGGTGGTGGTGGCGGTGGGGGTGGGCGCGGCCATCAAAGTGGGGGTGGAGGGGCAGAGCGCGGGCACTGCCCAACAGGTCTTCACGGCGATTGGCACGTCGATTGGGGTGATCTCGCTGGTGGTGTTGGCTAACGCCGCACGCAACGCCAGCCAGGGCGTGGCCGGGCTGGCCGCCAAAGTGTCGGTGATCAACCAGCAACTGGCAACCACCAGCAAATCGGCAATCTACGCGGGCTTGGCAGGTCTGATCCTCGTCCAGTTGATCAATCTGGCCGGGCTGATCGCCTCGTTGGTCAGTGGCGGCTATTCTCCCGGCAGCTTGCAGGCCAATCAACTGGCAGCGGGGGCGCTGGCTTCCGCCATCACCGGCGCGCTGATGTTTGCCCTGGCCTCCACAGGCGTGGGCGCGATTGTGGTCACGATCATCGGCCTGATTGACGGCCTGATCTTTCTGATCTGTGGCTTCCTCAGCGAGGAGCAGAACGAAAGCATCCCAGGGCTGTTCTTCTGTCGTGGGATTAGCGGTTGGATTACAGAGGTGATCTCGTTTGGCATCTACGCCCAGAACGAGATCACGCGCATCAACGATCCGTACCGGCTCAACTATCTCTCATTCCAGCCTGGCCTCAGCGACCCCGCGGGTGGCTTTCTGCCCAATGCTGGTATGGCAGTGGATCTCACCGTGCGCAATACGCTGGCCCTGGCCCACCTGCCCATTAACCTGGGCATCACCTACTGGCATCAGTTCAGCGAGGAGACACTGCGATCTGCCCGCTTTGCCTATGATATCCTGGCCGTACAGCCCGGCGAGGATGATGCGCAACTGCACGAGAATCTCTCGCGCGGCAATGGCCCCGATCCCTGGACGCTGTTGCCCCAGAACCCAGAATCGGGCAAGGTGGCTGTCTATGACGATGTGCGCATTACCAAAGACAACGGCCTGAATTTGGCGGGCACGCCGGGGCTAAACCAGACCGTCCCCGCCTATCTGGCCGAGGGCTATCAAGTGCCAGTACAGGAATGTATCAATACGGTGGTGTTGAATCCGCTGGTGCCGATCCCCATTTGCTGGGTACGCAGTCGCGGGGATACTAGTTATAACAATCTCAACCTGGCCTTTGACGTCTTCCCCGCCACGCTGGGTAATTTTTACACCCTGACGGCGGTGAGCGGTCAGCCCG
This sequence comes from uncultured Chloroflexia bacterium, assembly GCA_963721725.1. GTDB lineage: Bacteria > Chloroflexota > Anaerolineae > Caldilineales > Caldilineaceae > RI-153. Next base: position 814,358 of record CAVRLX010000016.1, on the reverse strand, counting down.
GACGCTATCGCCAGGGGTGGGCCAATAGCAGTACCCTGGACTTCCCGCCCCTCAAGGATGCCGACGGCGACGGTCTGGCCTATGACACCGACAGCGACGATACGCGCTGGGATCAGGACGGCGACGGCCTCTCCGACGCCAGGGAAAAGACACGCAACACCAACCCCAGCCAGCGCGACAGTGACAATGACGGCTTGGTTGATGTGGCGGAGGCGCTGTGGAAAACCGATCCCAACGACCCCGACAGCGACGGCGACGGCGTCTCCGATGGCGACGAGGTGCAGGGCTGGTCGATCGGCTATGCCGAGAGTGGTGGATCGGCGCTGCCCAGTTGGACCCGCGCCGATCCGTTGAGCCGGGATAGCGATGGCGATGGCATTCTCGACGCCCGCGAAAAAGTCTACGGCTTCAACCCCAACGTGCCCAACGATGGGCGTGTCCTGCGCTATGATGCCACCCTGCACGAGTCCAAAGCCCCCTTGCTGTTCACCCGCTTTGAAGAGCGGGAGGGCGCTGCCACCTTCACCGACTCGTCCGGCGCGACAGTGGGCAATGTGGCGGGTTGTGCTGTTGCCACCTGCCCAATTGCCGGTGTGGAAGGCCGCTTTGGCAATGCGATTCATTTCAACGGCGTGGATCAATTCCTGTCCATCCCCGCCAACCCGGCCATCGGCCAGTTGACCACCAACTACACACTGTCGGCCTGGATCAAGCCCGCCAACCTGGAGGGAACCCAAGCGGTGATTCAGATCGGCCCAGGTGGCCCCAATGGTGTAGGCGGCCTCACGTTTGGCCTCAGCGACGCCAATCTCTTCCTGCGGCTGGAGGGGGGCGGCGGCACGGTGGTGCAGCCTGCGCCCGCGGCCATTGTCTTGAACCAGTGGAACCATATCATGGTTGAGTCCTTCTTTGGAACGCTCTACTTTAGCGTCAACGGGCGGGATGCACAGGGGCCAGCCTCGGCCAAATCGCCCAGCCTTAGCCCCTCCATTGTCATCGGTGCAGCGCAACAGCCCCAGACCAACACGCCTCCCGACGACAGCACCCCTGTGCCGCTGGTGCAGATCGAACACTTTGCCGGGCGCATTGATGAAGTGCTGATCCAGGATCGGGCGCCCAACAATACGAGCAGCATTGAAGCGCTCTTTGCCGGGCGCTATAACCCCAACGATGCAGTGCTGCGCCCCGGCCAGGATGTGGCCTATACCAGCGCGCTGGAGAATCTGCTCGACGCCCGCGCCATCTCCGGCCAGCGCCAGATGCGCTATCCGGCCCCGCTCACCGACGCAGCTTCCGCCACGGCGTCTTTTGAATTGGCAGCCACCCAACGGACTAGCTTTGACGATAGCTTTACCGTTGCCCCGACCGCACCGTCTGGCTTCTATACCCTGACCCAATCTGTGGAGGCGGCCATCAGCATCCCAACAGAGGATGTGTGGGTCGATCCGGCCAGCAATCAGCTCTTTGCCTGGAATGGGCCGTATAACTTTGCTAGTGCATCCTTCCTCGACAGCGGCAACCAACAGATCAACCTTAACAGCAAGAGCTTCACGATTGCCGGGTGGGTGCGTCCCACCGATGGCAGTTCCACGCGGCGTGGCATTCTGGGGCGCAACAGCGGCAAAACTGATGCCTTCCCCTATCTCATCAGCGAAGGCCAAGCCTTGAAGTTTGGCTTTGGTACAGGGGGCAGCCTCACCGAAGTGCAGGCCAACAACGGCGGCAATACCAATGTCCTCACCCTGAACCAGTGGAATTCCATCGCCGTACGCTACGATCTCAGCGGGACCTTCAGCACTGCCCGCTCGGTCACCTTCTTTGTCAACGGCCAAAAACTGAACAGCGTTGCCACCAATGCCACGCCCAACAGCAGCTACCGATCCTTCTTCATCGGGCGTGCTTCCAATCAGGCCACGATGACGTTGAGCCAGTTTCACCTGATCTGTGAGGGCGACGCCGGCAATGTGGGCGAATATGACTTTATCGGCAATGGCGTCAATCTCCGGCATCTGGTCGCCGAAGAAGGGGTACACGTCCTCAACATCACCCGCAACTTCCAAGACACGTACAGCCTCACCGTGTGTGAGGATGACGACAGCGTCTATAATCAGTGCGGGAACAGCGATGAATTCATGGGACAGCTCATCTTCTCCACGAACCAGCCTGCTGTTCCCTTCACCGCAGCCGCCTTTGCCAACCCCTCTGGGGCGTCGGGCTGCGATTACGACTGGGGGATGGCGGGTTGGCCTGATGTGGGCACCCTCTTCTACAGTGTTGCTAACGATTCGATTCCCTTTGCCGGTGATCTGCGCGGCTTCGAAATTCACAGTGCCGCCCTTGCAGACAGCGCCATCCTCAACATTGCCGCACGCAGTGACACTGTGGCCTATTTCAAGTTTGACGAAGTGGGCAGGGCCACCTCCTTTTCCGAGCGCAACGGCTATCACCAGTTAACCTGCACAGGCTCAAGCTGTCCAACGGCGGGCGTGCGCGGGGATCAGCTCAACCAGTTGCGCTTTGACGGCGTGGACGACAGGCTGAGCGACGAAAGCATGGCCCCCGTCGACCGCATCGCCGCCGACATCGCCACCAACAACCAGGGCTACGAGATCAGCATCGCCCTGCGCCCCAGCCTGCCGCAACCTGTGGGCCAGATTCAGCCCATCTATACGATCTACGACACCTCGAATCAGATCCGGATGCAGTTTGCCCTGGAATATATCTCCCAGGGCGGGCTGTCCGGCTGGGTGCCACGGCTCATCGACAACTATCAGGTCAAAGCGCGGAATCTGACGGGCGGGGATTGTCTCAACACCGTCAGCGATCAGTTCCTGCCCGCCTATCTCACTGTACGCGCAGACACCGCCGCTCGCACGCTTCAGGTATTAAACAGCAACGATCCCAAGTGCATCAGCCTCACCAACTACACGCCGGATCTACCGGAAAGCACGGATCGCTTCGTGCTGGGCAGGGAACTGAGCAGTTCGCTGGCCTATGCCGGCACGCTGGATAACCTGCACATCTCGCGCCGCCCGCTCAACGCCACCGAATGGGCCAAGCAATGGCTATCCACGTTTACTGTGAAATTAGCCTTTGATGGCTTAGATGCCTTCGGCGACTTTGAGGGTCAGCTCAAACCGTTGGTCAAGGGGCAGAGCGGCCAGGCCATGTATTTTGCCGCCAACGACCACGAGCGGCTCTTCATGGAGCCAGGGCTTTTTGTCAACGAATCCTTCCTGCGGCCAGACCTGAACGGCAAGCCCCAGGAGTACACTTTCTCGCTATGGGTGTTGGCGGAAAATCTGACGGGCTATCGCCCCATCCTCTTTAGCACTGATGGGCAAACCGCGTGGACACACCGCATCGGCCTCCTCGATGGCAAGCCGCGCATCCAAATGCGCAGTACTGCCGGGACAGAGGCCCTTGTCACCGCCAACAGCGCCATTGCCGCCAACACGTGGCAGCACATTGTCTTCCGGCGCAGGGTTATCGGCGGTGTGGGCAAGATCAGCATTTTCATCAACGGCTCCCTCGTCAACCTGGACGGCGGGTCCAGCAGCGAGGCCACCTGGAATCTCACTAATACCAATCAGGCTTTCTATGTCTTCGGTGCCGAATTCCCCAACCAGGGCTGGTTCAATGGCCGCCTGGACGAACTCTCTCTGACCTTTGGCTATCCCATGACTGATCAGGAGGTGAGCGAACTCTATAACACCATGAACGCGCAAATGGACGAACGCATCGAAACCGCCGTGCGCGTGGATGCTGATGCGCCCACGGCTGCGCTGCAACTCGACAACACCCTCTACATTGCCGATGCGCCGCAGATGGTTCACATTGCCACGGCGGACAACATCCGTGTCAGCCATGCCGAGTTGGGCGTGGACAGGGGCACGGGGATCACCTGGACAGGGGCCGCGCCCGACAAAAATAGCAGCGAAGGCAACACCTGGATTGCCCTCTTCGAGACTGCGGGCGAGGGCGAATATCTGCTGCACGCCCGCGCCACCGACAACGTGGGCAATCAGGGTGCGCCGTCTAGTGGCAAAACCGTCTATGTGGACGCCCGCCCGCCCAGTTTCACCTTCAACGATACGACTTCGTTGATCCGTCCCCAGGCGTCCAGCAGCGAAGCGGCGATCTGGTATCTCGGCCTGCAAGGGACATCGCTTGATCCTGGCATCACCGGAACGGATCAGCCGGGCAGCGGCATCGCCTCGATTAAGGTGACGCTCTTCGATAAGAATGCCGAGACGGCTACGCTCTTCCCGCCCCAAGCAGCCACCATCGACCCGCAGACCGGTGCTTGGTCATTGGACTATAAACTCAACCTTGCCAACCCCACCGGCGTCTACACTGCCACCGCCGTGGCCGTGGATCGGGTAGGCAATCAATCTACGGCCACGCCGATTGTGCTGGCGATTGACACCACCGCACCCAAAGCACAGGTGACCTTGCTCCAATCCGGTGCCGGGCCACAGGCACGCGCCGCCAACGATACTCCCTTCCCCGCCATCCTCAACGGCCAGAATGTGATCCGCGGCACGGCCAACGAAGCACCGCCGGATGTCGTAGCCCAGACGCAGGTGGCGGGCGTTGAGCGTGTGGAACTCAGCTTTGAGCCGCTCTTCACCCACGGCTCGCCCTTGCGCAATCAGCCGTTGCCCGCGAGCACACTGCTTTACCTGCCCCTGGACGAAAGCCGCCGCACCAACAGCGCCGATCAGCGCTTTGCCGATGTCTCGCCGGCAGCCCAGGCCCCGCTACTCTGTACGCATCCTGTCTGTCCCCAAGCAGGGGCGGCGGGCAAGCTGGGGCAAGCATTGACCTTTGATGGCGTGGATGATTCGCTGACGCTTACCAACACGGCCACGATCAACGGGCTGACCCATGACTTCACCGTGGGCGCGTGGATCAAACCGGACGGGCTGCCAGGGCTGGGCCGCATTGTCAGCACTGCCCGCACCCACAGCACCGATGGCTTCGGCATTGGCACCTATGGCAGCAAGCTTTTGATGACCACCTATGGCGTTCAAGATTACGTCAGCGATGCCGATTGGCTGATGCCAGGGGTGTGGCAGCACGTTGCCATGTACCTGACCGCCGAGAACGATGTAGAGTTCTACATCAATGGCGTTCTGGTGGAGACCGTCCCCGGCGACGCTCCGGCCAATGCCGACGGCGATGACCGGCTGTTGATCGGGGCCGGCACGGAGCCGGGCGAAGCCGTTACATCCCAGCACTTCCCCGGCCTCATCGACGAAGTGGTGATCATATCCGGTCGCCCCAGCGATGCCGACTGGCAAACTCTGCTGGGGGCCGCTCCCACGCTGCATCTGCCCTTTGATCAGCCCTTCATCCACCCCAACACGCGGATGAGCAACGCCGCCGGGCTGGCTGTGGGGGATGTGGCCTACCTCGCCAGCAACGTGCCCGCCGATCGGAACCTGCGCGCCACGGGCGTTGTGGGGGCGGGGGCGATCTATGTTAACGAGAGCGAAGGCGCGATCCTGGGCGGCGCTGCATCGGGCGTACTGCCCCGCGCCAATCAACCCTTCACCCTGGCCTTCTGGGCCAGCCTGGACAACGCCAGCGCCAGCATGGGATTCTGGGTGGGCAGCTTTGGGAATCTGAGCCGCTTGATGATGCGGGCATCCTCGCTGGCTGCCGAGTTTACCGACAAGCCCGATCTCACCGTTACCACGGCAAACTTGGTGGGGGCATGGCAGCATGTGGCCGTCACCTATGACGGCAGCACGCGAGTTCTCTATCTCAACGGCGCGGAGATCGGGCGCGATACCATTGATCCCAACGCACTGACGGCAGGCATTGGGCTGTTCGCTGCGGGGGGCACAGGCTTGTTGGACGATCTGCGGGTCTATCGCTATGCGCTAAGCGCGCACGAACTGAAAGCGCTGGCGGAAAGCGGCTGGTTGCTGGCCGATACGCAGACTGCGCGCAGCACGACAGAAGAGGTGACGTGGTCGCTGCCTGTGCCAGAGGGGCTGGAAGGCTTCTATGAGATCAAGACACGCGGCACGGATACCCTGGGCAATGTGGACGAGCAGCCAGAGCAGATCGTCACTTGGCGCGGCACAGTTGATTCGCTGGCCCCGCGCCTGCTGAGTTTCACCTCCACACTCGCGGAGAATGGCATCACTTTCAACCTGGCTGTGGAAGATTTCGCGCTGGCAGTGAACAGCGTGACCATGCCCTCGGCGTGTGGTAGCAGTAACATCACAACCAGCACAGAACAGTACCGATCTCCGTGGTATCTCTCGTTTGCCGGGCAGACGGGCAGCAGCGGGGAGGCCGCCGAAGTTGATAGCCGCGTCTTCCAGCTCACGCTTCAGTGTGAAGCAGACTTTGCGCGCACCAATGACAGCTTCCGCGTCTGTGATCTGGCGGGCAACTGTACCACGGCCACTTATACCGGCCCCGATGTGGGCACGCCGCCAACGGTTACACCCACGGTCACGCCGACCGGCACGGCGACGGGCACGGCGACCCCAACTGCAACCGTAACCCCATCGGCGACGAAAACATCAACGGCAACATCAACCGTCGCCTCAACTGCCACACCCACGCCTACGCACACGGGCACAGCCCAGCCAACATCTACGCTGACCGCAACCCACACCGGTACGGCCCAGCCAACATCTACGCCGACCGCAACCCACACGGGTACGGTGCCGCCGACAGCCACGCCGACCAAGACAGGGACACCGACGGCCATGCATACAGGGACACCAACGGTAACGCCGACAAAGACAAACGTGCCAACCTTAACCGCTACCCGCACCCAGACTGCACAGGCGACGGCAACGTCAACACCAACGCCGACTTCAACGGCCACACAGACAGCGTCACCGGTTCCGACGGCGACCTTGACACATACACCGACGCCGACTGACACAGCGACAGCGACAACCACAGCGACGCATACCCTTACAGCCACGCCGATTCCAACGGGGACGACCACGCCCACACATATAGCCACACCATCACACACGCCGACTTCAACGGCCACACAGACGGCAACTCTGGTTCCGACGGCGACCTTGACATCTACACCAACGCTAACTCCAACGGGGACGGCAACACCAACGCCGACAGCCACAGCGACGCTGACGCCGTCGCCCACAATGACACACACGATCACGCCAATCCCAACAGCTACAGGCACACCGTCGTCAGTGCCAACGGCCCAACAGCAACACATACGCCAACGGCCACAGTCATGTCCACCAGGACGCCAACCCCCACCGTGGACAGCGCGACGATCAGTGGAATGATCTACGATGACATCAATCGTAACGGCAGCCAGGAGACCGGGGAGCCGGGCATTGCCGGGGCAACGGTGACGCTCACCGACAACAACCGAGAGGTCACCGTCACCCGCACCACTGTAACCGACGCCAACGGGGCCTATACGTTCGCCAGCGTTCCCGTGGGGCAATACAGCCTTGTCGTGGAACTGCCACCCGGCCAGAACGCCGTTGTAATTCCACCGGTTCAGGTGAGTGTGGGCGGCAGTAACACGGTCACAGTGCCGCCCATGCCGATCCAGAAGCGGCATTCGATCTACCTGCCTAGCGTGCAAGGGGATGCATCGGCAGCCGGTCAGCGCACAGACGGGCAGGCGGATTGGCTCTACCTGCCCGCTGTGCAGCGGTAGAGACGGGGCGCGGTAGGCACAGGGTCGTAAAGTCCGGCGTCCATAGGGCGATTCCACGAAAATACGATACCCAAGTCCCCGGCACTTTACAGAAAGTGCCGGGGACTTGGGCCGCTGCAATGACTGTGATCTCATTTACGCCGCCTTATAAATAGCCCAATTGCCTACTCCCCAGTTCCCTCCTTTTACGGTTCGGTTATATTCTTGTTATGCCCTTGGTATGAAGGTGTTTCTATAATGTCCACAGGAAAGCACAACCGCCCAGTGGACAGCGCCCAAGAGAAACGCCATGTCGAAGATTCCATCTGTACAGCCAGTACCCCAACCTGCCGGTGAACCCAACCCCGTCTCCAATGGCAATGGATCGGGTGAGTTTGCCACCGTGCTGTCTGGCAAACTGCAAAGTGACAGCACAGCGGCAACCACGCCCCCGCCCAGCCGCTTTGCCCAACTGGCCTTCCTCAACACGCCGTCCCCGTCGCCGCTGCCCGCTTTTATGCTCAACCGCTGGCAACCTCCGGGCAAACCACTTTCCAGCCGCACAGAGGGTCGATTCGCCGCCGCGTCCTTGACCGCGCCTAGTAGTGTCGGGGCAACCACAAGCGCCGAACGCAGTCGCACGGCCTTGCCACTCTCGGCCTTTCCTCGCCCGCCCAAAGACAACGGACGCGGCATTCATTGGATCCCCACCACGAGCCAATCCACCGATGTGATTGACAAGTATGTGGGCGAAGCGTCGGAGATGGGCATCAAATGGGTGACCTTGCTCAACGACGGCACGGATAGACAAAAGAACGACTATCTGATCAAGAAACTGGTGAGCAACGGCATCGAGCCGGTGATGCGCGTCTATACCGATGGTGGCGCTGCGATTGACGGCGATATTGCCGACATGGTGCGCCATTACAAGGCAATGGGCGTCAACTATTTCCAGCTTTACAACGAGCCGAATTTACGCCTGGAAAACAGCGGGCAAGCCCCCAACCCGGCGAAATTTGCCGAGAAGTGGTTAGACGCTGCCCGTGAAGTCGTAAACGCCGGTGGCTATCCCGGTTTCGGATCGCTTAGCCCCACGCCAGGGCTGGCGCCGGGTGCAGCGCCCGGCGACATGGATGATCTGAAATTTCTGCGCGAATCGTTGGAAGCCGTAAAAAAATTGGGCGGCAACGACGTGCTGGATCAAAGCTGGCTAAGCGTGCACAACTATGGCGATGCCCACCTGCGTGTGCGCGAGTATGACCGCATTGTGCAAGAGAGCCTGGGCCGCAGTCTGCCCCAGATCGGCACAGAGGCAGGTATTTATCCGGGGCAGACGCTTTCGCAGCAGGATGCCACCAAAATTGTGGCCGACGCCTATCGGTACTTACCCCAGCGCGAAGAGTACTATTTCGCTTATACGTATTGGATTATTGCCAATGAATCGGGAAGCGGACGCAACGACGCCGCCTGGAATCATCAAGCGCTCTTCCGCCCAGACGGTCGCGCCCCGCTGGTGGACATTCTGAAACAGGAGCAGACAGTATGAGCATTTATCGATCGTTACGCATCAGCGGGAGTGCCCTCACCGCCGAGCGGCTACGCATGGACGTGATCAGCAACAACATTGCCAACAGCCAGACCACGCGCACCGAAGAGGGCGGCGCCTTTCGACGCAAACGGGTGGTCTTTCAACCCCAAGAGGCGCAGCAAACGCCCATGAGCCAGTTTAACCGCCAGCAAGATCTGGCCCAGGCCGATGGGCTGGCGGGGGTGCGGGTGACGCGCATTGATGAGAGCAACGAGGACATGGTGCGCACCTATGAGCCTGATCACCCTGACGCTGACGCCGAGGGCTTTGTGGAATATCCCAATGTGGACATTACCACAGAAATGGTAGACATGATGGCGGCCAGCAAAGCCTATCAGGCCAATATCACGGTGATTCAAACGGTTAAAAGCATGGCGCAGGCTGCGCTTCAAATTGGTAGATAGAGAGATTTCTCATGGCAATGGATGCAATTAACTTTAGCAGTGCGCTTCAGAATCTGGACATGTTGGGCAGCAAAGTGGAGAAACGCACGGTCTCGAAAGAGAGCGCGGCCAATGTAGCCGACAGCATGGGGCAGATGTTTGAACAAGCTGTAGTGGCCTTGGACAAAGGCCAAAAAACCGCCGACGGTAATATCGCGGCGATGGTGGCCGGCGAACCCATCGATCTGCATCATGTCATGTTACAGATGGAAGAGTCCATGTTGAACCTGAACCTGGCGCTGCAAGTGCGCAATAAGGTGCTTGAAGCCTATCAAGAAGTGCAGCGGATGCAGGTGTAAGAAGGTATTGGATATTGGGGATTAGATATTGGTGTCCACGCACCCGATCCCCAATCTCTAATTCCCAATCGCTAATCCCCAATCGCCATTTTCTAACGACTGAGACCCACCATGAACGAAATGCGCACCAAAGCAACCAACATCTGGTCACAACTGGCGCCCTGGCAGCGCTTTGCCGGATTGGCGACTGTGCTCACCGCCATTGGCATGTTTGTGGTGATGGGGCTGTGGATGAACGATCCGCAATATGCAGTGCTCTATCGCGACCTAAACGACCGCGATGCCGCCGCCATTGTGGACGAACTGGACAGCCAGAAGATCCCCTATCGGCTGGCGGAAAACGGCAGTGCCATTGAAGTTGAACAGGGGCAAGTGGCTTCGGCCCGGCTTAAGCTGGCCTCCAAAAATCTGCCACAGGGCGGCACGATTGGCTATGAAATGTTCGACAGCGGATCGCTGGGCAATCTGGGCATGACGGAGTTCATGCAACGGGTGAATTTTCAGCGCGCGTTAGAAGGCGAACTTAGCCGCACGATTACGGCGGTGGAGGGCGTGGAACTGGCACGGGTGCATTTGGTCTTGCCCGAACAGAGTCTCTTTGTGGAACAGCAACAGCAGCCCAAAGCCTCGGTGATCCTCAAAACCCGGCCCGGTGTGCGGCTGGAAGTCAGCCAAGTGCAGTCGATTCGTTTCTTGGTTGCCAACAGCGTAGAAGGGCTGGACGCCAAAAATATTACCCTGGTCGATGTGGCGGGCAATCTCTATGACATGCCCGACGCCAAAGGCGAGATGTCAACCGCCTCGGTCAGCACCAGCCAGATCGAAGTGCAGCGCAAAGTGGAACTGGAAACGCAGAACGATCTCCAGGCCATGTTGGATCAGACCCTCGGCCCCAAGAAAACCGTGGTCCGGGTCAGCGTAGACATGAACTGGGATCTGGAAGAGGCGCAGGTGGAGACCTATGCCCCGGCAGGCGAAGTGGGCAGCGTGATCCGCAGCAGCAGCCGCGAAGAAGAGAGCTGGACGGGCAGCGGTGGGGCTGGTGTGGGCGGCGTGCCGGGCGTGGATCCCAACGCGCCGGTGGATGTGCCCAGCTATCAGGCCGGCGGCACAGGCAGTGGCGACTATACACGCCGCTCGGATACGATTAACTACGAAGTCTCCAAAGAGACACGCAGTTTGGTGAAACAGCCGGGGACCGTGCAACGAATTTCGGTGGCCGTCTTGTTGGATGAGACCTTGCCCGACACCCAAGTGGAAAGTGTCAAGTCGTTAATCGAAGCCGCTGTGGGCGCAGACCCCGCCCGCGGCGATGCTGTGCAGGTGCAGCGTGTTCCCTTTAACGACGATTTTTATGCGCAGGAGATGGCGCGCTTCGAAGCCCAGCAACAACAGGAACTGTATATTCGCATTGGGATGATTGTAGCCGTCTTGCTGGCGTTGGGGCTTGTGCTCTTCTTCACGCGCAAGATCTTTAGCGACATGCAAAAACGCATGATGCCCTATGTAGTGCCGTCAGAGACACCGGCCCTGCCCCAGGATGCCAGCGCTTCTCTGCCCGCCAGCAGCCTGCAAAAGAGCGCTGCCTCGGCCTATGCACGGGCGTCTGGCTCTAAAGATCGCTACGCGGCTTATGATGCAGCCTATGACAAGTTCGATGATTACTTTCAACTGCCGCCGCCCGACGAATCTGAATTGCGCCTGCGTGCCATTGCGCGCCACAACCCGGAAGTGATCGCCTCGATTATTGCAGAGTGGTCTACAACCGAAGCCGTCACGGCCAGCCGTTCCCGAAGCGAAGCCGCCGCCTAACCCCTGAAGAATTTGTACCTAGGGTGCGTCGCACCCTAGACCTGTATCGTTACAAGACTTTAATCATCTTTGTGTCCATCCGGTTGAAGAAAAAGAAGCAATCATGAGCATGGCAAAACGATCATCTCCGCTGAACGACGGTGAAAAGAAAGCGGCTATTGTCTTGGTGGCGCTGGGCGCGCAGCTCTCGGCAGACGTTATGCGACATCTGCCCGAAGATGTCGTGGAACGACTCACCTATGCCATCTCTACGCTACAACGGGTGACGCCAGAGGTGCGCCAATCCATTTCCGAGCAGTTGGTCACCGAGATTGAAGTGCAGCGTCAGTACAACTTTGGCGGCCTCGAATATCCGCGCGAGGTGCTCTCCAAAGCCTTGGGCCGCGAGCGCGCCGAGAAGTTACTCAGCCGCATCACCCACCGCGACGCCAAGCGTCCTTTCGATTTTCTGGCTGATGTGGAACCCATGCAACTTGCCCGTTTTATGCAAGAAGAACACCCGCAGACTATCGCCCTGATTTTGGCGCATCTGCCTCCGGTGATGGCGGCGCGTGTCTTTACCTGCCTGCCCGAAGAGAACCGTACCGAAGTGGTCAACCGCATTGGCATTATGGACCGCATTTCGCCGGAAGTGGTCAAAACTGTGGAAACGGGCCTTCAAGCCAAGCTCTCGGTAATGATCCCGCGCGAGCGGCAGGGCGAACATATCGGCGGCGTCGATTTTCTGGTGCAACTGCTCAACCAGGTGGATCGCTCGACCGAAAAAGCACTGATGGAAGAGCTACATGGCGTCAACGCCGAACTGGCCGAACAGGTGCAATCGCAGATGTTTGTCTTTGAAGATCTGGTCTTGCTGGACACCCGCAGCCTGGAACTCGTCCTGCGCGAGGTGGACAAGAAAGATCTGTTGCTGGCGCTCAAGGGCGCGCCTGAAAGCGTGCGCGATGTGATCTTCCGTAGCATCTCCAAGCGCGCCGCCCAGATGATGCAAGAGGATCTAGAGGTGATGGGGCCGGTTCGCCTGCGCACCGTGGAAGAAGCCCAAAAGAACATTGTCAAAGTCGTGCGCAAATTGGAACAAGAAGAGCAAATTGTGATTTCGCGTGGCAGTTCCGAGGATGTACTGGTCTAGCCTATGGGCAACATTATCCGCAACTACAACGACGGCTCGCGTGTTCTCCTTTCAGAGTGGACACGCCAACACGGCACACGCGAACTGGAAACCTCTCCCGAAGAGAAGCTGCGCCGAGCCGCCGAACAAGTCCACCGCGATGCCGAAGCGCTGCGTCTTCAGACCGGAACGCTCTTGGCCGACGCCCAAAACCAGGCCCAAGCGATACTTGACGCTGCCCAGGAAGAGGCCATTATGCTCCAGGCCACGGCCCAGGCTGCTGGCTACGAAACTGGCTATGCCCAGGGGCTGGCCGACGGCCAAAAGAAGGGGGAGGCTGCCCTCACGGCGGCGGTGGCGCGGGTAGAGGATATACTCGTTCAACTTACCGGACAGCGAGATGTGGTGATGGGGCTGGCCGAGCTTGAAGTCGTCCACCTCACCGTGGCCCTGGTCGAAAAGATCATCGGCCAGATCTCGCAAAGCCAGGAAGAACTGATTCTCCACACTGTGACCCGTGCCCTGACCCAACTGGCCGCCACGGGGCCTTTCCGCCTGCGTGTCCATCCCGACGACCGCACCTTTTTGCTGCGCCATTGGCAAACTGATCCCACACTGGCCCCAAGCGAGGCGTGGGAATTGGTGGCGGATCCCAGCGTGGAGCGCGGCGGCTGTCTACTTGTTTGCGGCCCCACCACCATTGACGCCCGCCTCTCAACGCAAATGCGCACACTGGTCAACGCCCTCCAATTGGTGGATTCCGAATGACGACCACGCCCACCATCGACCTTTCCGCCTATCACACCCGCTTGCACGCTGCCGAGCCTTTTCAAGTCCGCGGGCGCGTGGTACAGGTCATCGGCCTCACGATTGAAGCGGAAGGCATTTCGCCACGGTTGGGTGAACTCTGTTGGATCGAGGGCGACGGCGATCCGATTGCCGCCGAGGTGGTGGGCTTTCGCAAGGATTTTTCGCTGTTGATGCCGCTGGGCGAAATGGCTGGCATCCAGCCGGGCAGCCCGGTGCTGGCGGCGCGCACGCTCTTTCAAGTGCCGGTGGGGCCGGCCCTGCTGGGCCGTGTATTGGATGGCCTGGGCAATCCATTCGGATGGCCGCGGCCCGGTGGAGGCGCTTCAAATGGTGTCGTTGAGCAATGCCGCCCCCCACCCCATGCAACGTCAAACGATTGCCGAACCCTTCAGCACAGGTGTGCGCGCCATTGATGGCCTGTTGACCATGGGCAAAGGCCAGCGGATCGGCATCTTTGCCGGGAGCGGTGTGGGCAAAAGCAGTTTGATGGGCATGATCGCCCGCAGCGCCCAGGCCGACGTTAACGTCATCGCCCTCATCGGCGAGCGCGGACGCGAATTGCGCGAGTTTATTGAACATAGCCTGGGACCCGAAGGGCTGGCACGCTCGGTCGTTGTGGTGAGCACCAGCGACATGGCCCCGTTGGTGCGCATCAAAGGGGCGTGGGTGGCAACGGCGATTGCCGAATATTTCCGCGATGTCATGGGGCTGGATGTCAACTTTATGATGGACAGCGTCACCCGTTTTGCCATGGCCCAGCGCGAGGTGGGGCTGGCGGTGGGCGAACCCCCGGCCATGAAAGCCTATCCGCCCAGTGTTTTTGCGCTGCTGCCCCGGTTGATGGAGCGCACCGGGGCCGGGATTACGGGGACGATCACAGCTTTTTACACGGTGTTGGTGGAGGGCGACGATTTCAACGAACCCATTTCCGACGCTGTGCGCGGCATTTTGGATGGACACATGTTGCTCAGCCGCAGTTTGGCCGCCGAAAACCACTACCCCGCGATTGATGTGCTGCACAGCGCCAGCCGTTTGATGTCCCAACTGGCCTCGGCGGAGCATCGCAAAGCGGCAGGGCAACTGCGCGAACTGTTGGCCGTCTATGAAGGGGCCAAAGATCTGATCAACATTGGGGCCTATGCCGTGGGCAGCAACCCGCGCATTGACCGTGCGCTGGCCCTGCAAGAGCCGATCCGCTATTTCCTGCGCCAGGATGCCCACGCCCCCACGCCCTATGCCGAGACGTTGGCGCAATTGCAGGATATTTTTGACCTGGAAGACGCATAGAAAGGCTTCCGCCCATGTCCCCATCTTTTCGCTTTCAAACCTTGCTCGACTATCGCAACCGCATTGTCGAGGATCGGCAGATTGATCTGGCGAATCGGCAGCGTGAATTTGCCGAGGCCAAGTTGCATCTGAGCGAGCTTTACCATAGCCGCACGCGCATGGCCGAATACCTCCAGCGTGGGCTGGCCGGGGTTCTGCGGATCGACGAGATCCAACAGCAGTATCGCTATTTGAACGCACTGGATGGCAAGATCAGCCAGCAACAGGCCGTGTTGCAAAGTGCTGAAGAAGCGACAGAAACGGCACGGGCGGCGCTGGAGGCCGCGTTGAAAGAGCGAAAGACCATGGAGAAACTCAAGGAATACGATGCGGATGATTTTCGTGAGGATATGCGCCAGCGCGAGGCCAAGGCGTTGGACGATCTCAACATTGCCCGCTATAGCCGCAGTGGGTGATCGCGGCGAGTTAACGGAAAAATTACAGGATAGTTATGCCCCTCTTTTTTAGAGAAAGCTACACTAAAGGCAATCACATTCGGCCCGACGAGGCCAGAGAATTCTGTACGGGAGTCATCCTATGTCCGAGTTAATTTCTTCGTTGGACAACTTTTCATACGACATGTTGTACTCCCAGGTTCAGCGGAAGATTCTGGCGGGGATTATTGAAAAGCTACACGAGCGCAACCGCGCCAACGCCGCTTCGACCCCCACGGCCAGCATGGCACCCCCCGGCGGCATCGCTGCGCAGGTTGGGAGCGCCGCCCAATCCCTGCCAGCTTCTTCGTTTGATGGGCTGATCGAACAGGCCGCCATTCGCCATAACGTGGATAGCAACCTGGTGCGGGCGGTGATCAAAGTTGAATCCAACTTTAACCCAGGCGCAGTCAGCCACGCCGGGGCCAAAGGATTGATGCAGTTGATGGATGGCACCGCGGCTTCGCTGGGGGTGGATAACAGTTTTGATGTGGCCCAGAACATTGAGGGCGGCGTCTCCTATCTGGCCCAGCAGTTGCAGCGATTCAACGGCAACACCGAACTGGCGCTGGCCGCCTACAACGCCGGCCCAGGCAGTGTGATCAAGCATGGGGGGATTCCGCCCTTTGCCGAAACCCAGTCGTATGTGCGGCGGGTGCTTTCGTTCTATACCCCCGGCAGTGTGGATTACCACGCCTAAAGAAGGAAACTTTAACGCAAAGAGGCAGAGATGCAAAGGTCTAGGGTGCGTCGCACCTGGATAGTTTAGAGTTCTCTTTGCATGAATATCTTGAGTGGGGAGCAGACCATGAACGCAACGTCTGATTTGACTTTGAAATTGCTGGGCAAGGGGCTGGATGCCATGTCCGCCCGCCAAACTGCCATTTCCAATAACATGGCAAATGTGGAGACGCCCAACTACAAAGCGGTTGGGGTGGCCTTTGAAGATTCGTTACGTCAGGCAATTCGCTCTGATACCGCCATTCCCCTGGCCCAAACCGACAACGACCATCTGAACGCACAGGGCAAACAGGCTGAACGGATGGAAAACGTGGAAGCGCGCATCTTCCGCCGCAACGACACCAGCATGCGCAAAGATGGCAACAACGTGGATGTCGAGGCTGAAATGATCGGTCTGGCCGAAACTGGCCTGCGCTTTCAGACCATGACACAACTGGCGACCAAAAAGCTGGCGCTGATGCGCATGGTGATTCAGGAAGGTCGCTAACTCTGGACAAGCGAGGCGGTGGGCAGACTGGGCTGCTCTGGCCTCTTGTCATATTCTTTTTCAGTTTCATGTTTGGCATTGTCCCCAGTGACTTATGCCCATTCAATAAGGAGCGCAGATGTAACGTGGAAACCACTATGGTTAGCACAGGAGCACCAGAAGCACTCGCACCACCCGGTGGCGGTCTAGCTGGCAAGGGCAGCCTGCCCGGCGGCCCCCCCATAGGAGAAGCTGGCTTTCAGTCGTTGATGGCCTCATTAATGGGTGTGTTAATGGCGGGGCAAATGCCCATGCCCGTGCAGACTCTGCAACCGGCCATGACGGAGAATGCCACTGCGCAAGGGCTTGCCACCCTTACCAAAGCCAATGGACTGGAGATGGGCCTGTTGACCGAGGCGCAGTTACCTACGCTCCCCCAAGCCGGGGTGGCGCAGAGTCCAGGCATGGCAACCGCGTTGGCCTCGGTGTTGGCGGGCGAAACGACGCCCACCGGCAGCGAAGCACCAGTGCCCACCCTGCCACAAGCGGCGACAACGCTCATGGCAACGGGGACCGAAGGGGAAAGCGCGTTGACAATGGCGTCTGTGGAGAGTATGCAGAGGTTGACCCCGACGCAGACAATGGCCGTTTATGCGGCGACAACTCAGGCTACGTCTGAGCAGACGCCCACGGCAAGCACACAGGCCGCCATCTTGGCGGACAGTTCCATAGACGCGCCAGATAGCGAACGCGAAACCCCAGAGCTTGCCGTTGGCGGCACACAGATCAACCCTGGCGCAGTATCGCTGACCGGCACGGTCGCCACCCCATCGGCCACAGCCACCGCTGCGCCCAAAGAGCCAGCCCCTGTCGATCAGGTGGCCGATGCCGTGCAGATTGCTGTGAACAACAACGACCACAGCACCACGATTCGTCTGCAACCGGCAGAGTTGGGCGGGGTGCGCATCCGCTTGCAGATGCAAAATGGGCAACTGCACCTTTCGATTGAAGCCGAACGCCCGCAGACAGGCCGCTTGTTGGAGCAGCAAATGCCCGATTTGCGCCAGACGTTAGAGAGCGGCGGCATTAAGCTTGGCGATCTCTCTATTCTGGGTGGACGCAATCCCGGCCACGTGGCCGAAGCGCTCCAGCGCGAAACGGTTACGGCCTTCCGCACGGTGGGCACAGAGATGAGCAGCAACCATCCGCAGCAACAGCAGTCGCAGCAACAGCAGGCCGCTTTTGCCGGTGGCGAGGGCATGTTTCAAAATCGGGACAATGGTCGCCAGTATGGCAAGAACGGCAGCATGGATGGCCGCGATGCCGTAGGGGGATCTGTCGTGGGCAATGCTGGTTGGAACGGATCGACACTATCGAGTCAATGGCTAGCCGGGGTCGATTATTACGCATAGGGAGCGCAACAATGAACACATACGGCATTCAAACCAATGGACAATCGGCGGTGAGCAACCGAGCCACAACCGTAAAGGCCAACAACAGCGGCGAGCGCGACAAGTTTATGGAGTTGCTGCTCTTGCAGATGAAATCTCAGGACCCCATGAACCCGATGGACAGCAGCCAGATGTTCGCCCAGATGTCGCAGCTTTCCACGCTGGAACAGCTTTGGGGCATTCACGATCTGCTGGCCGACAGTGTAGCGGGCACGCAACTCTCCCAGGGATCGGCGCTGATCGGTCGGCATGTTGAGGCCAACAGCCTGAGCGCTGGCAAAGTCTCTGGCTTGGTGGATGGCGTGCGCATGGAATCGGGCAACGTCTGGATTCAGGTGGGCGATGCCGAAGTGCTGATGAACGAGATTACATCGGTGCAATAGAGAGGATCGGATGTCATGATTGACCCCAACAACCGAATATCGTCGGCGGGCGGTGGGTATGGGCGGGGGCAGCCCACGTCACGGGCCGCAGAGGGCACTGGACCCAGCGAGTTTGAAAAGCTTCTGCGCCAGCAACACGCCCAACAACAGAGCCGCAAAGCGCAACAATCCGCCGAAGCCGCGCCAGGGCTAGAGCCTGTTAACTTTAGCAAACATGCCTTGCAACGGCTGGAAAAGCGCCAGATCGATCTGGACCCGGCCCAGAGTCAGCGTCTGGAAAATGCCATCCAGGCCGCCGCCACCAAAGGCTCTCGCCAATCGCTTGTCTATATGGATGGCCTGGCTTTTGTCGTCAACGTCCAACAGCGCACGGTGATCACCGCGCTGAGCATAGACGCCAACGACAGCAACACTGTGTTTACCAATATTGATAGCGCCGTAGTCGCCTAATTTTTTTTCAGACTGGTCCTCTTGTAGGGAGTCTGAATCATCAAGAAAGAGGATTTAACCAATGTCCAGCAGCATTATGACCGCCGCTTCTGCTCTTCGCAATCACCAGACCTATATGAACGTGGTGGCGAATAACATCGCCAACATGAACACCGTGGGCTATAAATCCAGCAGCATCCTGTTTCAGGATATGCTCAGCCGCACGCTGCGTGCCGGAGCCAACCCCACCGATGTGCGCGGTGGCTTGAACCCCACCCAATATGGCTTGGGGATGCAGATGGGTAGTATTAACAACAACATGAGCCAGGGTACACTTCAGGCCACGGGCCGCCCGCAAGATCTGTCGCTTACGGGTACAGGCTTTTTCATTTATGCCGGGGCGCAACAGCCCATCTATAGCCGAGATGGCGCGCTGGGGTTGGATACAGCCGGTGGCCTGACCAATCTGGCAACGGGTATGCGCATTCAGGGGTGGACCGCCAACGAGGATGGAGTGATTAACAAGGCCCAGGAGATTAAAGATATTCTGATCCCTGTGGGCGCACCCATGGCCGCGGTTGCCACCAAGACGGTTAACCTGGCTGGGAATATTGATGCTGCCGCCGAAGATGGCGATGTGGCCGCCACCACCATCCAGTTTTATGATAGCTTGGGTGGGCTGCACACATTGCAACTAGAACTGCAAAAGAACGATGACAACAACTGGACGGTGGGTCTGCCCACCAATGATCCAACGGTTACGGGTATTAGTGCCCCCGTCCCGGCCACCATTCGCTTCAACGCGCGCGGCGAGTTGATTCAACCGGCGGATGGGCTGATCAAATTTACCGGGACTCTGAACAATGGCTCTAATGATGTGCAAATTGCGCTGAACATTGGCAACATCACCCAGCTTGAGTCTCCTGGCGACGACCGACTCTATGTCACCAGCCAGGATGGCCGCTCGGCGGGCGAGATGATCGACTATAACATCAACGACAGCGGCGAGATCATCGGCGTCTATAGCAATGGTCTGCTGCGCCCGCTGGGGCAACTGGCCGTGGCCGAGTTCGTCAACTCTGCTGGTCTGCTCAAAATGGGGCAGAACGGCTGGGCGGTGAGCGGCAACTCTGGCGCTCCCCAGGTTGTCACAGCCGGCGAACGCAGCCAGATCACGGCGGGCTTTTTAGAGATGAGCAACGTAGACTTAACGCTGGAATTTAGCGAAATGATCCGGGCGCAACGTGGCTTCCAGGCCAACAGCCGTGTGGTCACCTCCAGCGACGAGATGATTCAGGAATTGGTGAATTTGGTGCGGTAGAGATTGACGGTTGGGATACACACAATCAAAAGAGGGCAAACTGTGAAATATACTCAGTTTGCCCTCTTTTGCTCTTCAGTATCGCTTTGTCAAGACACCTATTTCCCAAATCCGCGCGAACTAGAGCGAATGGCTAAGTTAACTGGCTCTATCTCCTAGCTGGCCCCTTCTCTCCATATACCATAATCGCCCATTGTAAAATGGTGATCTCCTGTAACCTCGGCCCCGGGCGCGTAGCAAATGGTCGCCTGCTTGCTTAACCTCCAGTTGATTTTTGCGCCTTCATCATTGTTACGCTCCCAACCGACCAGGGGTTCGATGGGGCCGACGATGCCGGTCACATTTTCTGCCTTCAGGTGGGCGGTGAGATGGCGCTTGTGCGTCTCGGCGGCGTGGTTCCGTGGTGAACGGCTCCCCTTGTTTGTCACACGAGTTCAGCCGCAAGCGTCCCCAGCCGTAGCCACGTTCAGCGCCCACCTGAAGTTTTTTGAGGGCATTTTGCCAATCTTCCAAGGGCGCGGGTAAGTCAATTTTGCTGTATAGCTTGCCCGTGAGGAAAACGGGCTGGCCTGTGCGCGTATCGGGGGAGATGAACTCGGTTTCGCTTTGGCTGAAGGTTGGCAACTCTTTGAGCAAGTTGTACAGATGAGGGCGCACCTTTTCGGCCTGCCCTTTTTCGTTGCTGGTACGAGAAAGGAGAAAGAGCATACAGGCGTAGACACCCTGCTCTTGCAGCACACCCAGGCTTTTGGTGATCAGATTTTCAATCTCGGCTTTGCCATCGGCCACGATTTTCTGCGCGTATTGCGCCGCCAGTCGAGACCAGGAAAAGTTTGCCAATGCCAGGTTAGCTCTTTTCCTCGCTGCTTACGGAAAAGCCCTTTGGCATGTAGCAACTTTTTCAAATAATCAAGCTGGTTTGTAGCGTAATTGTCTGGATCGTCGAGAATGATGCCGTCCAGGGCTATGTCTAGAAAGAGAGGAGGCACCGCTGCTTCAAATTCAGCGACTGTTTTAGCTAAAAGAGAGATTCGGCCGCGCCACTGAGCGGGCAGTTTTTTTGCAAGTATAGATGCCGGGCAAACGGCCGTTCTGGCAAGTTTTTGGCAATCAGCAACAGATCCCAGTCACTGTCTGGCCGGGCATCGCCACGGGCACGGGAGCCAAAGAGGACAAGGGCGATCAGGTCGTCGCTCAACGCTTCTCTCAGGGCGATCACAACAGCCTGGAGTTGGAGTCGCATGCCCACCCCCCCAGCCCGCGCACAATCGCTTCGTACCACCAGCGCAGGGAGCCGATGATGCCCGTTTCGTGGACGCGCTCCATCCTGCCCGTTTCGACGCCACCGGTCCACAGGGGGGTCAATGTTTTGAGTTCGATTTCCATTTTCCTCTCCATCCTCTTGGGTTGATCCGTATGGCTCCGTATAAAGGGATCTATCTTCGCTGCAGTTGAGCCAGTTCAGCGTGGGCATCGGGTTCACTTTCCGTGGGTGGTTGCCCCTGCATCATACCATCGGCGGCGGCGTTCTTCCAACGGCGCGGGGAACTGGGCGAATCGCCGGAAAGTGCCGGGGAGTTCGCCCAGCGGATAGAGGACGAGTTCGCCCCCCTGAAGTCCCGGGCACTTCCGTTGACTCCCCTTGTATGCCACCCGGTGGCAGGGGTGCATCTCAAACGGGACGAATCGCTTGTCTATCTATCCCCTGGCAATGCAGTAAAATAAAGCCGATCCACCCCAGACCTTGTTTCCCCGGCCTCTGTGCAGAGGCCGGGGAAACAAGGTCTGGGGCAATGGCGTCATTCCTCTATCAATCAGCCAAGCATGGCACACAAAACAAGGACAAAGAAAGATGGAAATTCAACAGGCATTGGCGGCGTTGGGTGTAAATGAGGATCTCCTCACCGCCGCAGAAAAGAACTTTCTAGACGAGAACGGCTATCTCCCGCTTCCGGGCATTCTGTCCGATGACGTGCGCCAGGCGTTGGTGCGCCGGGTGGACGAACTGGCCGCCGAGGAGGGCGAAGGGGCCGGCAGCGAAGTCCATCAGGAGGCGGGCACAACCCGGCTCAGTGATCTGGTCAACAAAGACCCACTCTTTGACGTCTGTTTCACCCATCCCAAAGTCTTGGCCGCCATCAGCCACGTGCTGGGCGGGAATTTGAAGCTTTCGTCGCTTAATTTCCGGGCCGCGCTCCCCGGCCACGGGCTGCAACGGCTGCACTGCGACTGGGGCAAGGCCGTGGAAACTGGCGACTATTACGTCTGTAACTCCATCTGGCTGTTAGACGAATTTACGCCAGAGAACGGGGCGACGCGAGTCGTGCCTGGCTCCAACCGCAGCGGTCAACTGCCCCAAACGGTCTTGGCGGATCCGGCGGCTCCCCACCCCGACGAAGTGCTGCTTACTGCCCCCGCGGGAACCGTCGTCATCTTCAATTCCCACACGTGGCATGGCGGCACGCTCAACCGCACCGATCAGCCGCGCCGCGCCCTGCACAGCTACTTTTGCCGCCGGGATCAATCCCAACAACTGGATCAGCGCGCCTATCTGCGCCCCGAAACCCAGGCGCGCCTGAGCGAAGCCGCCCAGACGATTCTCGACGTCAACGCCTAGCCGTGGCCCAGACCTGCCAGGTTGCTGCAACCTGGCAGGTCTCTCGAAAACTCACCAAGTGCGTAAGCCCCGCCAGATTAAGCAGCCTTCCAATAGTCTTTTCGCCCTATCTGCCCCCCGCCCCGTAACAACACCGTAATCCCCTCTACTTACGCGATTCCTACTTTTCTATCACTCAATCTCATTGTATAGAACACTATACTCCTGTCAGAAGCCATTCTATGACACGAAATCGTGAGTCTATGCACCCGGCATTTCAAGCCTACACCCATCAGTTGAATAAGGTGCTCCCCACCGTGCTAGGCTGGCTGGTGCTCTTCGCGCTCCTGTGGAATGTCGCCCCCGTAACCGCCCAAAGTGCCCCGCTTGCCCTGAGCGATTATCCCCGCCCCCAGAGTGACAACGGCTGGGGCGTGCATTGGTCGCCCACGCTGCTGGCCCAGATCCCCCGCTGTGGTGGACCCCTATTTGGCCGAGGTGGACGCGCTGGGATTACGCTGGGTCAAGCTGATGCAGCCTGATCAACCCCGCCTGGAACACAGCTATCTGATCTCGCAATTGGTGAGCCGGGGCATTGAACCTGTGCTGCGTGTGCAAAAAACCTACAACGACCCCTATCAATCCTTGAACCCATTGGTGGCCGCCGGTACAGCCGCCGGCGTTCACTATTACGAACTCTACAGCAATTCCAACGTGGCCGGGCTGGAAGGCGGCTGGCGTGCGCGTCAGGCCATCGATATCCCGTTGCTGGCCGCACAGTGGGCCAGCGCCGCGCGCACGGTGCGCGCCGCCGGTGGCTATCCTGGCCTGCCCTCGCTCTCTCCGGGCGGGGCGATTGACGACGCTCTTTTCTTGCGCCGCTTTTTAGAGGCGATCCAAAGCGCCAATGCCTTGGATACATTGAACGGCGCATGGCTGCCCATCCAGGGCTACACAGGCAACCTGCCGCTGGACGACCCCAACGGCTTTGGCAAATTTGAGACCTATCAGCAGATTGTCGCGCGACGTAACCGGGCGCACAGTGCCGATTTTGGCGACCGAGGGCGGCACGCTCATGAGTGATCCCGGCGTGACGGAGGCAACCGTGGCCCAACGCACTGCCGAAGCCTTCGCCTATATGCGCGATGTCGCCCCGGATTATTTTTTCGCGTATATGCCCTGGCTGCTGGTCAACGCCGCCGCCGGTGGCTCTGCCAATGCGTGGGAAAACGACGCCTGGTTCCCGCTGGATGGCACACCCCGCCCCGTGGTAGACGCCGTCAAAGCGCTGGCCGGTACACAGCCCGCGCCGGTACAGCCGCCCGTGGTTCCCGCCAACACCCAATATGCCGACGTCCCCAGCACGCCAGAAGCCGCCCAGTTTAGCACGGCGGCCACAAACGCGGCGGACATAACCCCGTGCACCCGTCGCCGCTGCTCCGCAGCCGACCCCAGCGCTCGCCCGCACGCTGAGTAATGGCAGCGTCAAACTGAGCGAAGGCACGCTGGTTTTGCCCACCTACGATTACAAAAGTGCCTTCATCCCCACCGCCAACGACGATATCATCTGGCCGGAACCGCGGCTGGATCAAAGCCGGGTGGGCGCACCCACGCCGCAAAATTACCGCACACTGGTGCTGGAAAACGACTTTGTGCGGCTGACCCTGCTCCCCGAACTGGGCGGGCGCATCTATCGCTGGGAAGACAAGCTCAGTGGCCGCGACATTCTCTATCACAACCCGGTGGTCAAGCCCACCCGCTGGGGCGTGCGCGGCTGGTGGCTGGCCCTGGGCGGCATCGAGTGGGGCTTCCCGCTGCCTGATCACGGACTGTACGAGTACAAACCGTGGCACGCCGAGACCATCGCCGACCCGCGCTCGGCGGCGGTGCGTCTGCATCAAAATGGCCCGGATGGTCTGGCCGTGATGATCACCGTCAGCCTTAACGCCGATACGCGCTTTTTTGCCGTGACCACAGAATTGACCAACAAGGGCGCAGAAGCGCTCTCCACCCATTTTTGGCAAAACGCCATGCTGGCCCCCGCCGGCAACAACACCATCAACCCCAACACACGCCTGATCTGGCCCGCCGACGAACTGCTGATTCACGGCAGCATGGGGACGCAGAGTTTGCCCATGGGCGCAACCATGACCTGGCCCGGCAGCAACGGCGTAGACCTGCGTACGCTCTCCACATGGCCGCAACATTTAAGTTTCTTCGGCGTGGGCACGCCCCGCCAAAGCGCCATCGGCGTGGCCGACCCCAACGGCGACCTGGCCGTGATTCGCAGCTTTCCGCAGCGGCTGGCCCCTGGGATCAAAACCTTTTACGGGCCGGGGCTAGACCCCAGCTTGTGGACCGATGGCGGCGGCAGTTACATGGAACTGTGGGGCGGGCCGGGCAAGAATTTTAACACCCCGATCAGCATCGCCGCCGGGCAGTCGGTGCGCTGGACCGAACAGTGGTATACCGTGCCGGGGCTGGGGGAGTTTGTCACCGCCAATGCCCATGCCGCGCTGGCCTTGCAGCCCAACGGCGACAGCACTGAATTGCGCCTCGCCTCCACGGGATCATCGGCGCTGGCAAGCGACACAAAGCTGGTGGTGCGCGTGGATGATACGGTTGTCTTTAACGGCGCTGTTTCGCTCTCGATCGGCGAAATTTATAAGCAGAGTCTGCCCCACAGCCGCGAGGGGCATCACTGGATTGTGCAGTTGCTTAACAGCCAGAACAGCGTATTGCTCTCTTATGACAACCGGGCCGAGGCTGCCCCGGTGACGGTCCCCGCCCCGGTGAGCACCCCGGTTGATGAATCTGTGGAGTGGGACGAACGGCTGGACGACCTCCACATTGAGATCACCCCGGCCAATGTCAAACCCGGCCAGAGCTATTGGAAGGTGATCAAGGCTGAGTTTCAAGATCCCCAAGAGGGCGGCGGACGCCACCACATTTTCATCGAAGTGTTGGACGAAGCGGGCAAACGCATGGTGGGCCAGGAAGTGGAAATTTTCTGGGTTGATGATTCTGCCAGCGTCTTCACCGAAGACAAGCCCACGCCCGAATATGCCGCGAACTTCCCGATGTACAGCAACCTGGGCGGCTACAATGCCAGAATGCCCGGTCTCAGCGACACGGTGACCGGCATGGGGCTGCCTGGGGGCAAACAACACGTGGTTTACAATCTGGTTTTTCAACGTACGCAGAAGTAGGGTGCGACGCACTCGCCACACAAGCGTTTCAGACCCAATCTACCCTTGGCGAGTGCGTCGCACCTGTACCGTTACTCGCCAATATCTAATGTTACCGAGGCCCATCATGCGTTACACCGTAACTTTTTTCGCTCTCATCACCGCCCTGCTCTTAAACACCGTCGCTACAAGTGCGGTCCAGGCTGCGCCGCCTTCGCCCTATGCCGTGGTGCAAGTTCCCACGCTGAATGTGCGCGCTGCCCCTGGTATTGATGCGGGTGTGGTCGGGCAGATCAGCGCCGAGGAACGTGTGACGTTGCTGGGCCGCAGCGAAGATGGCGCCTGGCTGCGCGTGGAATCGGCCACCGGCGTCAGCGGTTGGATCTACGCCGAACTGGCCCAGACCAGCGTGCCGGTGACCGCTCTGGCGGTTTACAACAGCCCCGCCAGCAGCCCCGCTGTTGCCAGCGCTCCCAGCGAAGAGAGTGTGAAAGCCAGCATTCAAACGGCACTTGTCGCCCGCCAGACCACAGCGCCGGTGACAACCCAGCCTGGGGTCGCCCCTAGCCCATCAACAGCGATCTCGTCTGCGAACCCACTGCCCAACGGCGATCCCCAGGGCGTGGCCCCGGCGCTGGGCGTCAGTGGCGTCACAACCGCCGACAACACACCCGTCAAACTCGAACCGCTCTGCCTGCCCAACCGGCTGCGTGCCATAAGCCTGGGCGGTCGCCCCGAAGTGGTCACCGCCATGAAAGATCGCCTCTATGTAGGGCTGGCCGATGTCAACAGCTTGATGGTGGTGGACACGGGCATGGACATGATGCTGGGCACCAGCCGCACCACGGCGGGCAAGATCGGCGGCGTCACGGCGGGGACGGAGAGCCTCTATGTGTCCGATACTGAGAACAACCGCCTGATCGTCACCTCTCGCCAGGGCGCGCTCGCTGGGCGAAGTGCAACTCACGGCCCAGCCCGGTCCTGTGGCCGTGGCCGATGGCCGTGCTTTTGTGTTGCACCCGCAAATGGGCGCCATCAGCGTGGTGGATTTGACCAGTAAACAGACCATTGCCACCCTCAGCATCGGCGATGATCCCCGCCAATTGGTGGCGATTAACGGGCGCGCCTTTGTGATCCACAATGCCGGTTTTCTCAGCGTGGTGGATGCCTACGGTCGTCGCCAGGAGCAGCTTTATCTGCCGCTGAATGATGTGGTGAGCATGGCGGCCAATCTTCAGTCGGGGATGCTCTACGTTGCCAGCGCCGCCGATCAAAAAGTGGTGGCAATTGATACGACAACCTGGACATTGGCGAATAGCTGGACGCTTGATTTTATGCCCAGCAGCATGGCCTATAATTCCGTGACCAATCACCTTTTTGTGCTGGACACGACGAGCCAGTTTCTCACAATTTTGAGTGGCGTTCAGCCGCAGCGGGTGGGGACTGTGCAGGTGAGCACCCGCCCCGCCCAAGATACCGGCAACAGTCTAATCTTGCTCCAGGGCAAGCTCTACATTGTGCATCCGGGCAACGATTATCTCGACGTCTGGCTGGATCGCACCTGCAACAACGAACTCGCCGCCCGCAGCCCAGAAATCCAGGCCGCCAGCTATGCCCGCACTGATCTTGCCCCCCGCCAGGTGGAAGCTCGCCTGGGCATCTTGTGGCCGCACGGCGGCAGCACCCCAGAGCAGGCCACCTTTGCCAACCTCACGGCAACCCTGCTGCGCGAAGATGGGGCCAGCCCAGCCTGTGGCTGGGAGCCGCAGGTGACGCTATGGGCTGCCGTGGGCGACGAACCCGCCCAACAGGTGGCAATGGGGAACCGCCGCTTAATGACAGAAAATAGCGTCACCTTCCCGGTCTATGATTTCAATGATGTGGATGTGCGTGTGGCCCACGAGCGCCAAGTTCCCATGCACTTTACGGTGCGGGTGAACGGCGTGGAAACGGCACAAAATGTGTGGACGCACTCGGTGACCGGGCAATATGTCCCCACGGTGCGCCCAGAGTTGGAGGGGTTGGTGGCCCGGCATAATGGCGAGTTGGATGTGCGAATGTGGGTGGAAAAAAGCGCCAATGGTCCCCAGATCTATGCCATGATGCTCAAACCGGGAACCAAACTGGGGATCGCCCAAGTGAGCAACATGCCTGTGCCACAACTACGCTGGTCGCTGGATAACGGCGTCACTGAGCCAGAACTGATTGTGGGCCAGCCCGAAACCCGCCAGGAAGATGGCTTTGTCTTCACAGTGTGGCGCTTCCCCGGGTTGAATCCTGATGATTTGCTGCGTGGAGCCTCCCAAAGCCGCTTCTGGGTCGAAGCCCCCGATGTGATCCTGAACAGCAGCTATCTGGCCTGGGGCAAAGATATTCGTACCCTGGGCGCTCGTCTACCCATCCCCGTGGTGGGCTGTCGCCAAGAAGTCGCCAGCCGCTAACTGAGTATCATAACGTATCGGTTCGGGCATAGCGCGCTATGCCCGAACTTATTCAAACCCATCTCTTCAAACATGCAACAAATCCCCGATTCAAGTATACTAAACAGTATCCTCCCTCATCCCACATTGCTTGCCACTAGGCTACAGTGGCGCTATTTCATGGACACAATTGTTCTGGTTGATGACAACATTGAAATGTTTCACCAATTTCAAGATATTTTTTCCCACCTTCAGGTCACCTATGCGCTGCAACATTTCATCAACACGGCAGATGGGCTGGCTTTTTTTGAAGAATTGCTCACTAGTAAAGCGCCTCTGCCTCGGCTTGTGATGCTGGATCGGGATCTGCCCGACGAAAGCTGTGTTGCCATGCTGCGCGCCATTAAACAGCACAAACGGCTGCGCGCCATCCCCGTGATTATTTTTTCACAATTTTCCGCCCCAGACCGCGGGGAGACCTTTTACCGCGATGGGGCCAACAGCTATCTCGTCATTCCCCCGGCTGCCCCAGAGTTGCTGAATACCATGCGCCTCTTTCACGATTACTGGCTGCGCTGGTCGGTCTTGCCCACAGTTTCCTAACCTTGCTATTGTTCTGCCCCCGGCTCGCTGATTTCAATCGAGAGCGCCACGGC
The DNA here is from genome assembly GCA_963721725.1 of uncultured Chloroflexia bacterium. GTDB lineage: Bacteria > Chloroflexota > Anaerolineae > Caldilineales > Caldilineaceae > RI-153. The sequence continues at coordinate 785,227 of CAVRLX010000016.1, read as the reverse complement.
CTGTTTCAGCGTATTCGCCACAATACAGCCGCGCTCGCTAATCGTCACCAGCTTTTCCATGAGATCGCGGTCGCTGTACTTCGCATTCACTGTCATGGTAATGGCGCCGAAGCGGGGCGGCGCGCTTTCCAGCGTCCCCGTAATATGAATCCGCACATCGGCAACCTGCGCCGAGCGCGCCCTAATCGCCGCCAGCAAATTGCTCAGAAAGCAGCCGCCCAGCGAAAGCAAGAGCAGTTCGCCGCCCATCGGCCCGCGATCTTCGCCTTCTTTCGCCAGCGGGCGGTCGATGAGAACCGTGTGGCTGCGCGCTGTGCCCTCGGAGGTGCTCTCCCCGATTTGGTTGACTTGAACTTCGATCTGGTTTGCCATAAGGTTCTCCTGGGTTATGAAATTGAACGTTGCTTTGGATTTACGAAGGGACTGGAACACAAGATGTGAAACTTACGCATTGTGTTTCAGACAGAGAGGCTTTTCGGTGAGCAATCAAATTCTATCTTCCCGCTATCCAGTTTCACAATCCGGTCGGCTATGTCGTAATAGTGATCATCGTGGCTGATGACAATCACCAGTTTGCCCCGTTCGCGCAGTTCCGGCAATAGTTGGCGGTAGAAAAGCTCTTTGAACAGGGGGTCCTGACCAGCGGCCCATTCATCGAAGAGATAAGCCGGACGGTCTTCCAGATAGGCCGTGAGCAGGGCCAGGCGCTGGCGTTGGCCGGTGGAAAGGTCCAGGGTGGAGAGGCTGCCGTTGCTCATCTGCACTTTGTGGGCCAACTGAAGTTTGTGCAAATACGCAGTGGCCTGTTCATCCCCGGCAATGTCGTCCAGACCCAGAAGCTGATCAAAGAGGAAAAAATCGGCAAAGACGGCGGAGAAAAGTTGGCGATAGTCGTCGATACACGCTTCCGTCACCGGCTGGCCGTTCCATTCGATCTGGCCGCTTTCCGGCGCATACAGCCCCAGAAGCAGTTTGGCGAGGGTCGTCTTGCCGCTGCCGTTGCCGCCGATGAGGAAGATCAATTCCCCGCTCTTCATCTCCAGATCGATAGGGCCAAGATGAAAATTGTTGGCCCGCTCTTCGATCCAATAACTGTGCTCTAGTTGGCACAGACACAGGCAGATGGGCGATGTGGGTAACTTGCTTGTGCGGCTTGTGACCGGTGCATTTTGGGTCAGGCGCACGCCCAACTTCTCTAACTGTTCCGCAGCAACAGCGGCTTCGCTGAGAAAGGGCAATGTAGCAAAAAGACCGTTTAGAGATGTACGGGCATAGAGAGCTACCAGTGCAAAGCTGGTCAAGACCTCCCCGCTCAGTTGCCAGACTGCGGCCAGTACAAAGAGTATTAGTATAAAGAGAAAGTAGATTGCCTGGGTCCAAGAGGAAGCCAAGTGGTGCAGGCTGCGGGCCTCCATAGAGAGGGTTTCGTAGCGCTGGGCCGTGGGCAACAGGAGATCTTCCAGGAAGGCGAAGCGCCGATTGCGGTGCATCTTCAACTCTTTCGCCCCGTCTGTCAGCATCCGATAGTGGCGGAAGAGTTGATCCCTGCTGTGGAGCGCAGCCGCTCTTTTGGCCTGTGCTCGGTTGCGTACCCATATCTGCCCCAGCGCAATGGGCAGCGTCAAGAGTGCTGCCAAAAGCAGTGTGGGCGGTGAAAGCCAGGTCAAATAGGCGAAGCAGGCGAGCAGAATTGTCACGCCCATGGCTACATTGGGCGTCTGGTTGAGGGCCAGGATCAGAGATTGCACATCTTCTGTGAGGGCAGCCAACAGCCGGGGCGCTCCGATTGTCTCTAATTGGGCCAGGGGTGTTTGCAGAATGCGCCGAGAGAGGTCGGTGCGTAGACGATATCCGGTGCCCACGGTCAAGCGCAGCAGCAGCCACTTGACGCCGAAGTCCAACACGACGACGACCACCACTGCCAAAGCGAATTGGACGACAAAGAAAAGCGTCAATGGAGCGTCTGCGGTAAGGCGACGGCTGATGAGCGCGACGATGGCGATGTTGGCCGCCCCCGCCAGGAGACTGGCCGCGAGGCTGGCCCACAGAATTGTTGTCGGGATATAACGCAAGAGGCGGACCAGTTTCACAAGGCGCGGTCCTGCCCGTGTTCCGCCATCCAGCCGTCGATTACATCCCGCAACTTCTCAGCGATGCGCTCGATATTTTCGTCTTCCAGCAGCAGGGAGCGGTGGGTAGTGTTAGGGAAGTGGATAATTTCGAACTTGTCGCTGAGTTCTTTCCAGCCGCGCTGACGGGAGTGTACCATTGGCTCATCGCTTTGAAAGAGAATCAGCTTGGCGTGGGTGGGGCGGGCCACGTAGTTACGCATGGCAGGCAATTGCATGCCGTACACCCGGCCCATGCGCTGTAAATCTGGATCATACCAATGGCGCAGGCGTCGCCAGAGTTTCTTCCAACGGCTTTGGAGGTTGACACGTGCTGCTTTCCAATGGTGTCCCTCTCGTCCATATTCCACAAATCTTCGCCAGATCGTAGAGGAGATTGCGCGGTGGAAGCGACCAAGTCGGCCCGTTGGCAGGCTGGCCTACATCTAGCAAGAGTAGCAGAGGGGCGTCCTGACCCAATTGCTGCACTATTTCATAAGCCACATGGCCGCCGAAACACATCCCGCCCACCAGATAGGGGCCTGTCGGCTGCAACTGGCGCATCTCACCAACAAAATGGGCTGCCATCTCCTCAACGCTCGTGTGGAGTTGCGAGCGGTCATCCAAGCCGCCCGGATCGAAGCCATAGATGGGTTGATCTGGGCCAAGAAAGCGGGCCAGGTGGGCAAAGCGTAGTCCTGTGCTGGCCGCCGGGGGGACCAGAAAGAGCGGCGGGCGCGTGCCCCCTGGCTGCACAGGCACCAGGGAAACCCAGGGCGGCGACCAGCCTTTCTGCTCGATCAGCGCGGCCTGTTGACGGATGGTCGGCCCATAGAAGAGCGAGGCCACAGGGAGTTCCTGGCCGGTGGCCTGGGAGACCCGGGCCATCAGCCGCACGGCCAGCAGAGAATGTCCACCCGCGTCGAAGAAGTTTTCCTCCACGCCCAGATGCTTCAGCCCCAAAACTTGCTGCCAGATGGCGAAAAGTTGGCGTTCCAGAGGCGTCTGGGGAGATTGGGATAACGCAGACGCGCTCCTCCCGTTCGGGCGCGGGCAAGCGGCGCAGGTCGACTTTGCCGTTGGCGTTCAGGGGCAATTCTGGGATCAGGACAAAGGCAGCGGGAATCATATACTCTGGCAGCCGCTGGCGCAGAAAAGATCGCAGATCATCGACGCTGGCGGTTGTGTCTGTTTTTCCAACCCACCAGGCGATGAGCCGCTTCCCCAGTACACCGTCCTCCACTACCCCCACTACGCCATCTCGCACAGCTGGGTGCTCCCGCAGCACGGCTTCAATCTCCCCCGGTTCTACTCGAAAGCCGCGAATCTTCGACCTGGCGATCTACGCGCCCTAGGAACTCGATGACGCCGTCTGCCCGAAAGCGGGCCAGATCGCCCGTACGGTAGAGGCGTGCACCCGGCTCGTCACTGAAAGGATGGAGCACAAAGCGCTCCGCCGTCAGATCGGGCCGGTTGAGATAGCCTAGGGCCAGCCCCGCTCCCCCCACGTAAAGCTCGCCGGGAACGCCGATGGGAACGGGCTGTTGACGGCTGTCCAACAGGTAGATTTGTGTGTTAGCGATGGGAAGACCAATCGGGACAGTCGATTCCCACTGTTCCGATTGGCTGATTTCCCAGAAAGTTGCATCACCGGCGACTTCGGAGGAGCCGTAGAGATTAAGCAGGCAGGCCTGGGGCAATACCCGGTGAAAACGCGTGACCAGATGGGGCGTCAGCGCTTCGCCGCTACCGATCCAAAGGGTTGGGTAGACGAAACGGCCGGGTGACTGATCATAAACATCCAAAAGATAACCCAGAAGAGCGGGGACGACGGTTATTCGAGTGACCTGTTCTTTTGCCAACAGACAGACAAAGGTAGTTGGCTCTTTTACAATTGAATTTGGGGCAATGAGAATGGGGCAGCCGCGCAAGAGCGGACCAAAAATTTCCCAAATCGAATCCACAAAAGTAGTTGCCGTTCGCTGGCATGCCACTTCTCCATCGGCAAAGGGATAGTGCTGCCACATCCAGGCTAGACGATTGATCGCGCCCTGATGGGGAGCTAAAACGCCCTTTGGCTGTCCCGTGCTGCCCGATGTGTAGAGACAGTAAGCGGGGTCGCCCGGGTGGACAGGGAGAGAGGGATCGGCTAACGAAAGGGCGTCTGCTGACAGATCAATCTGGTCGAGAAGTATTCTGACACGGACATCTTCTGCAAGCAGATTCTCCCAGGCCGAAGTCGTGATGAGCATTTTTACCTGGGCGTCTTTAGCCATCCACACCAGCCGTTGACGGGGATGGGTTGGGTCCAATGGTAGCCAGGTCGCTCCCGCTTGAAGGATGGACAGCAGACTGATAATCAACTGGGGTGAACGTTCCAGACAGACGCCTACGATTTCGCCTTTCTTGACATCCAAACGACGCAAGTGTTGGACCAGCCGGTTGGCCTGATCTTGCATTGCCCGGTAGGTCAATCGACGTTCGCCGTCAATAATGGCAATTGCATCTGGCGTGCGGGCTGCTTGCTCATGGAAAAGCTGGTGGATTGTCTTATCGGCTGGATAATCGGTTGCAGTTTGATTCCAATCGACGAGAATCTGCTGATGTTCAGATTCGGTGAGCAGAGGCAATTCTCCGATCGGGAGAGTCCGGATTGGCGACAATACCTGCCAGGAGTGTCTGGAAGTGGCCTGCCATGCGCTGGATGGTGGCCACGTCAAACAAGTCGGTGGCATACTCCATTCGGCCATCAATCGTCCCATCACGTTCATATAGAAAGAGGCTCAGGTCGAATTTACTGGTCGTCACTGCCCTGTCAAGTCGGTGGACAATTGTCCCGGCTACCTCTACGTCCGTTTTGGGCGTATTCTGAAGAGCGAACATCACATCGAACAGTGGATTACGGCTCATGTCCCGCACAGGATGTACTTCTTCCACCAGCTTTTCAAAGGGAAGATCCTGATTTGCATAGGCAGCCAGGGCGTTTTGACGGACTTGGGCCAAGAGGTTGCGAAAGGTGGGGTTGCCTCCACAGTCGGCGCGCATGACGAGGGTATTCACGAAGAAGCCGTATAGGCCTTCAATCTCTGGCCGGGTGCGGTTGGCAATGGGCGACCCCACCGCAATATCGTCCTGGCCGCTGTAGCGATGCAGCAGAACCTGAAAGGCGGCCAGCAGTAGCATATAGAGACTGACGTTGGAGGCACGTGCCAGCTTTTTCAAGGATTCGCTCAACTCCGGGGGCAAGTGGAAAGAATGAAACTTTCCCATATGGCTAGGTTGGAGTGGGCGTGGCCGATCGGTGGGCAGATTGAGCGGTTCGATTCCTGCCAACCGTGAACGCCAATACTCCACTAGTTTCGTCAAACGTTCGCCTTGCAAGTGCTGGCGTTGCCAAACGGAGAAATCAGCGTAGGAGACGGGCAGTTCGGGCAGCGGGGAAGGTTGTTGATGGCTACTGTAAGCCGCGTAGAAATGGCGCAGTTCACGCCAGAAAATACCGCTCGACCAGCCATCGCTGATGCTATGATGGGTGACGCGTACAAAAATGTGGTCGTCATCTGCCAGTCGAATGAGAGCGGCGCGCCAAAGGGGTGGCTGGGTCAGATCGAAGACTCGAGCAGTGATTGTGTCAATTTCCGTCCAAGCTGCGACCATCTGCGTATCGCCAGCCAGCGTGTGCAGATCGACAATCGGCATGCGCTGGGGCGACAGCGGCTCCGCCACCTGCATCACTTGGCCGTCGATTTCGCGAAAGCAGACGCGTAAAGAATCATGGCGTTCGGTCAGTGAGTCCAGACTACGATCCAGAGCGGAAATGTCGAGCGGGCCGTTGAGGCGGATGATCTGCGTTTCGTTGTAGGCCGCTGACTCCGGTTCCAACTGGGCCAGGAACCAGAGCCGTTCCTGGGTGAAGGAGAGGGGCGCGGGACCGTCGTCGCCACGGCGGGGGATGCGCTGGGCGCTACCATTTTTGCGTCCGGCCAGCAGCCGCTCTTCCAGGCGAATGCGTTCTTCAATGGGCATCTGAGCGATGCGTTGGGTGAGATCAGACATTGAAATGCACCTCAGATAGATTTGTAGCCGAATCGCCGACCAGCGCAGCCGTCACCACCACAGCCATCTCCGCCACTGTCGCTGCCGCGAAAAGTTCGGCCAGCGGAATCTCCACGCCGAACTCGTCTTGCACTCTGGCGGCGATGCGCATGGCTTGCAGGGAGTGGCCGCCCAGATCCAGAAAGGGGTCGTGGATGCCGATCTCGTCGATCTCCAAAACTTCGCTCCAGACCTGGGCAACTTCGATTTCAAGCGGGGTCTGTGGAGGAAGATAGAGGCTATCCAGCCATGGCCGTTGGCTTGTTGGCATGGGCAAGCTCAAGCGGTCAATTTTGTCGTTGAGGTTAAGGGGAAAGCGATCCAAAAAAACGAACCGTTGGGGGATCATGTGGGGCGGCAGACGCTCGGCCAACCACCGACGCAGATACGAAGCCGTGGGGGCTGGGGTATCACCCTGGCATTCTATCCACGCGATCAGTTGGGCCGAATCGGGCGAATCCCCTCGGATCCCCGCCACTGCGCCAGTGACGCCTTTGACAGACCACAAAGCCTGTTCAATCTCGCCCAACTCCACCCGCTGCCCGCGAATTTTCACCTGGAAATCCTTGCGACCCAAAAAGTAGATTTGTCCATCTTTGCCGATGTATCCCAAATCGCCTGAATGGTAGTAAAAAAATCCGTTTGCAACCGGGTCTGCGTGAAACTTTTGTGCAGTCAAAGCTGGATCTTTCCAGTAGCCAGGCGAAACAAAGCGGCTATGCACAATGATCTCTCCGGTTTCGCCCGGCTCTACTGGATCCCCCGCGTCATCCAGGATGAGCATCTCTATGCCAAGCATGGGCCAGCCCATAGAGACCTTTTCTGTTTTGCCAGCCCAAGCCTTATCATAGAATATCTCTGAGGAAGTTTTTGCCTCGCTTGCCCCCAAACTGGTACGCAAAATGGCCGTATTTGGCATTAGACGGCAGAAAACGGCCAAGTCCACCGGCAAAATCCGATCTGCACCCACGCGCACTAGACGCACCGATGCAAACTCTGCCTGATTTTGGTCGCTTTCAACGAGCAGGCGAAAGATGGCCGGTGCAATCGTCAAAATAGTTATGCTGTGCAGATAAACCCAGGTGGGCAGGGCACTAACGCCATGCCGTTGCATATCGTAGAATATGAGGCATGAACCGGAGAGCAGTGTGCCAAAGAGGGTCTGCTTGCTGCCGCTGAAGCTAAGAAATTGGGACAGAACCCCCCGATCTTCTGGGCAAATGTGATGGGTGTTGACATACGAAGCAGCAAAACGCAGGGCGTTGCGCTGGTTTTCAATCACGCCTTTGGGTGTACCGGTGGAACCGGATGTAAAGACAACATACAAATAGTCATCTGGGGCGACCGCAACGGCTGGGTTGTGATCGGCTTCCCCCGCGACAGCGGCAGATGTGCAGACGGCGGCCAGCCCATCCGCCATCGCTTCAGCAAGGCTGCGGTTGGCTTCATCAGTTAACACCAGCCGACTCTCTAGCTGCCCCAAAATTTGATGCAGATAGTCCGCAGGTGAGCGGGCATCCAGCGGCGTGTAAAATTTACCCGCCTTCACAATGCCCAGCAACGCAACAACAGCGTCTATTGTATGTGCAAATAGATGGACTACCGGTTCGGATCCTGGTCCCAGCCGCGCCAGTAACCCATGCGCCAGCCGGTTGGCCGCGGCGTTGAGTTCGGCGTAGGTCAAACTCTGCTGATCGTCAACCACGGCTAGCCGGTCAGGATAGCGTGCCGCGATCTTCTCAAAACGAGCCGGGATGGAGGTTTCATATTCGCTCTCTGGAAACTCCTCCCACTCGCCCGTCGGATGATAGCATTTGTCAATAATGGCCTGCTGCCATTCGGGAATTTGTCGTTGGGAATTCATAAAACTTTCTCTGCAGAATTGGAATTTTCGAGTAACATAGCGGTCACAACCACAGCCATCTCCGCCACCGTCGCCGCCGCAAACAACTCGGCCAGGGGAATCTCCACGCCGAACTCGTCTTGCACTCTGGCGGCGATGCGCATAGCTTGCAGGGAGTGGCCGCCCAGGTCAAGGAAGGGGTCGTGGATGCCGATCTTGTCTAGGCCGAGAATGTCAGTCCAGATAGCAACGACTATCTCTTCAAGGGGGGTTCGGGGGGCAGAATACTCGTTGTCCAGATGCGGTCGCTTCGTCCCCGGCGCAGGAATCGCTGTGCGATCAATCTTACCATTACTATTCAGCGGCAATCGGTCTGTGAGATAAAACCGGGATGGAATCGATTGGGACGGCAACTGCTCTGTCAGCTTCTGCCGGAGAAACGAAGTGGTTGGCCGGGGTTCAACGCCTTTATAGACAAACCAGGCAAAGAGATGTTGATCCTGTGGTTCGTTCCCGTAAAGACCTACGACAGCTTCTGTAATTCCGTCCACAGCTAACAATGCGCGCTCAATTTCACCGAAATCAACCAGTTGTCCGCGGACCTTGGCCTGAGAATCGACTCGGCCCAGATGGTAGATTTGTCCGTCTTCCTCAATACGGCCCAGATCGCCTGTGAAATAGTAGACAAGCCCCGGTCTCTCCGGGTCCGGTCGAAATTTCTGAAGAGTCAAAGCCGGGTCTCTCCAATAACCAGGTGAAACAAAGCGGGTATGAACGACCATCTGTCCCGGGTTCCCAGGCGGTAGAGGCTGTCCTTCTTCATCAACAATGAGAAATTCAATATCCGAAAATGGCCAACCAACCGATGGGATTTCTCCCTTTTCGAGGGTGGCCTTATCGCAAAGTAACTCTGCGCTGCTCTTGGCTTCCGTCGCGCCAAGACCATTGCGCAAGATCGTTGTATCAGGAAATAGCTCTCGATAAATGCGTATATCCTCCGGCAGAACAGCGTCACCACCCAAATTAATAAGTCTAACCGTGGAAAACAGACCTGAATCACACATAAACTCTGGCAGGGTTCGGAAGACCGAAGGTGTGGAATCGAAAATCGTTAGCTTGTGTTGATTGATCCACTCTGGCAAACCGGCGATGCCCTTCCGATAAATATCATAGATAAAGAGACTGGAACCAGAGAGCAGTGTACCCCACATGGGCCGCTTGCTGCCACTAAAACTCAACCGCGGGAAGAGAGGGATTCGGTCCTCGGGGCAGATGTGAGGACTGTTGATAAACAGTCCTGCATAGCGCAGGACATTGCGATGCACATCGATCACGCCCTTTGGTGCATCTGTCGAGCCAGAGGTAAAGACGATATAAAAATAGGTGTCTGGGCCGATCAGAATCAATGGATCAGCGGTGGAACAGCCGTCCCACTGGGCAATCGTAACCACGGCAACCGGGCTATCAGTGACGGAGATAGCTAGGGCTTGATTCGGTGCATCGGTCAGCAGCAACTTGCCATCTAGCACAGTATAGGCCTGGCGCAACCGTTCTACAGGCCAGCGTATGTCCAACGGCACATAGAATTTTCCCGCCTTAATAACGCCCAATAGTGCGATCACCGCCTCTGCACTGTGCTCAAAAAGATGGGCGACAGGCTCCGGATCGGTCCCAAGTCGTTCCAATAACCCATGCGCCACCCGGTTGGCCGCGGCGTTGAGTTCGGCGTAGGTCAAACTCTGCTGATCGTCTACGATTGCTAGCCGGTCGGGAAAGCGGGCTACGATTTTTTCGAAGCGCGCCGGGACAGAGGTTTCGTATTCGCTCTCTGGAAACTTCTCCCACACGCCCGTCGGGTGATAACATTTGTCGATGATGGCTTGCTGCCATTCGGGAATCTGTCGTTGGGAATTCACGATGATTTCTCTCTACTCTAAAGTTGGGTGAGTTTACTTCACGGCGAGGGTTCGCCTAATCCCGTGCGATCGCGGAAAAAGCCAACAATATCGCGGATAATCGGCGCGTTGTCGTCGCTGAGGCCAGCGAAGAAATAGTCGGTGTGTTCCGCTTGTGGATAGACGATCAATTCGCTGTCAACGTTGGCGCTGCGTAACTGGGCCTGAAATGCCTCACTGATCGAGAGCGGCACAACATCATCCAGCGCGCCGTGGATCAGCCGCGTAGGGGGCGCAGCGGCGGAAATATAGGCGTTTGGCGAGGCTGCGGCAAAGTTGGCCTCACCGCCCATCACCGCCGTCATCACAGGCGCGCCGCTCTCTTTGGACCGCTCAAAGGCCATCTGCGCGTTCACATCATAGACGCCGCTCAGCCCTAGAAATCCGCTTAGTTCTGTTGGTGTGTGATTATATGCCGCCAAGAATTGTGGATCCAATGCTACCAGCCCGGCCAGATGCCCACCGGCGGAGTGGCCGGCAATGATCACCTTGTGCGGATCGCCGCCATAGTCGGCAATGTGATCAAAGGTCCAGGCTGTGGCCGCCGCCATTTCCGATGCCATCTGGGCATACCCCGCGTTGGGATAAAGTGTATAGTCGGGGATCACCACCACCAGCCCTTGCGGCACAAGCTTCAGCGCTACAGGCGCAAAGAGCTTTTTGTCGTATTTGTCCCAGCCGCCGCCGTGAACAAAAATCAACACAGGGTGATTCTCACCGCTGGGCGGGCTGTAGACATCCAGCCGTACATCAAAACTGGGGTCAAACATTACATCGCGTGCCAGATGCTCGTAGCTGTCGTAGAAACGTTCGCCCGCCTGCGAAGCCCGCCACAAATTCCACCAAAAGATCAGATCACCACGGTTGAGGAAGCCGTAAAGCAACGCGCCCACCAGAGATAGACCTGCCACTGTGCCCAAAATTTTTCGCACCATGCTTCTTCACGCTCTCCGCTATCGTTGTCGTGTGTACATCGATCAGTGATTGTTGACTATTTACCGAGTGCCAGCCCCAACTCTGCCACCTTCGCCCGCTTGAAAAAGCGCCGATAGGCGCGCACTTCCGCTAGTTGTTCTTCCAACTCGGCCTGCAAAATGTCGCGCTCGGCTTCGCTGCGCGTGCTGCCATCCCCCGGCGCAATCTGTGCGATGTCGTCATTTTCCCACGCCACAAGTTGCACAAGCTGTTTCACTTCCAGCCAGAGCAAGCAGTGCCGGATCACGGCTTCAGTGCTGCCGATGCGCGCCGCCAGTTGATCCACAGGCAGACGCCCGTCCCGGCTTAGCGCATATTTCGCCATGCTCGCCACGGCTTTGAGCGTGCCTTCCATCGAGTCGTCGGCGGTGTCGTTGCCCACCAAATAGATGGCGGACGGGTCTAGCGTCTCCACCAGCCATCTCAGGATTTCGGCAGAGGGGGGAATACTCCACAGCACCAGGGATTTCCCCCGGCTATCTTTGCCCGCCGCCATGCGATAGTACGCGCGGAAGTTTCCTCGATAGGTTTCGGACATACTGTTAACAGTAGTTCCTTCGGCCAACCAAAAAGCGGTCTCCGGTGGCGGCACATCTGAGGGACGCACCGACTCCTGACGCAGATCGTGGATGGGGCGCGCTGGCGTGCTTTTTTCCACCACGGCAATGGACGGGCGTTCGGTGGCGCGGCTATCTACATAGCCCAGTTGCAGCGAACGTTCTCCCTTGTACTCGTTGATGGCAAGCGAATAGGCAAAATCAATCGGTCCGGCGGGCAATTCCACATCCGCCCCGCGAAACCAGATCACAGGAGCCTTGTTGCCCGCTTCATCTTGCAGCAGCAAGCGGCGGTGTGTGCCATCTTTGCCAATGCGCCGATCATCGGCCACGCTGAGATTGCGGCTCATAAAGATCGGCTTGGGGTTGCCGTTGCCAAAGGGCGCCAGCCGTTCGATCTGCTCCACCAGGGGCAAGCTAAGATTGTAAAAAGGGATCTCGGCGTCAATACGCAGCCCTTCGGGGCCAGCGTCGATGCGGTGATTCTCAATTTGACGGCTGAGTTCGCGCCGAAAGCGGTCGATGTTCTCGGCGGGCAGCGACAGCCCCGCCGCGCCGGGATGTCCACCGTGGCCGATGAGCATGTCGGCACAGGCGGCAATCGACGCGCCAATGTCCACGCCGGGGGTGCTGCGGGCGCTGCCGCGGGCAGGTTCGCCGGGCGGGTTGAGCATGAGCACGGCGGGCTTGTTGAACTCCTCTACAATGCGCGAAGCCACAATGCCCACAATGCCGGCGTGCCACTGCGGGTGGGCCAGCACAATGGCGTTAAAATCAAGATAGGTCGGGTTGCGGTCGAGGATCTCAAAGGCGGTGCTGCTGATCTGGCTGGTGAGCAAGCGGCGCTCGTTGTTAAGCCGCTCCATGCGGGCGGCCAACTCCCCGGCGCGGATGGCGTTGCGCGTGGTGAGCAATTCCACGGCAACGGTGGCATCTTCCAGCCGACCGAGGGCGTTCATGCGCGGGCCAAGCTGAAAGCCAATATCCTCGGCGTTGAGCGTGTCGGGGTTGACGCGGGCATTGTTCATCAGTGCTTTGAGGCCGATACGCTGGGTGCGGCGCAACTTGTCCAGCCCCAGTTGCAGCAGATAGCGGGCATCATGCACCTGTTCGGCCACGTCGGCGACAATGCCCAGCGCCACCAGATCAAGAAATTTCTCGGCTTCACCCGCGCGCCCGGCCAGCTCATAGAGGCGCTGCACCAGCTTATAGGCCACGCCCACGCCGGGCAGTGTGCGCAGCGGATCGTCCAGCTTTTGAAACTTGGGGTTGACAATGGCGTCGGCGCGGCGCACGCTTTCGCCGCCCACGCTGGCGGGATCTTCGCCGCAGGGGGGATCAGCGCCCAGCTCGCAATCGGCAAACTCGGCGGTGAGATCATGGTGATCGGTGACGACGACGGTCAGCCCGGCGTCCTTTGCTATGCCCACGCCGGCGCTGTCGGCAATGCCCGTGTCACAGGTTAATAGTAATTGGGGCCGAAATGACGGATCGCTGAGATATTCGCGCAGTTTGGGCGGGCGGATGCCGTGGCTTTCGCTGAAGCGGTTGGGCACGTGAAAGCGGATCTGCTCGTCTGTGCCCAGATCGCGCAGCGCCGCCACCAACAGCGATGTGCTGGTCTGTCCATCCACATCGAAATCACCCCAAACGAGGATGTTGTCGCCGTTGGTCAGCGCCTTGTGCAGCAGATGGGCGGCACGGTCCAGCCCGACGAGGGCTTCGGGTGGGGTGGGCGTGTAGCGGTCGATGTGCAGAAAGGGCAGCGCTTTGGCAGGCGTGTCAAAGCCACGCTGGGCCAGCAGTTGCGCCACCAGGGGATCTCCCCCCACGGCGGCGCGCAGTTCGGCAGAGGGCGTGGCGGGTTGGGCAAGGAGCCAGGGTTGACGCATACGGTCAAGCCACTGCGAAATCGGTTAACGTGCGCAGGGTGGGATGACGAAACCCCAGCACAATATCTTCTTTAGGAATACCCGCCTCCAAAAGAGCGGGGACGATGCCGTCTTCCGTCCAATCCTCTTCAATCCAGATTTTACTATCTTTGAGATGTACATAAAGAATGACTGAGTTAATCCGCTGTTTGGCGCTCCAGCCAGTTCTATAGATCATGAATCGATGATGTACTTGATCATAGATTGAATGGATGGCCACACCCTCTTGCTCTTCATCGTATAAAATATCAGGTTGTTCTTCGAGAACGTTGATAATCACCTGTTGATACTCTTCTACCTTATCCATCTCACAACCTCCTCTTGTTGAACATCCACAACGAGCAACGGGATCTGGTTTTTCTCAAGCACAAATTGGATGATCCCTCTCTGAAGATCGTAGCTATGAGCCACGTCACTCACGGCTAGATAGAGCGTGTACTCAGGTGCTGTTTCAGATAAGAGATCGAGGTAGAGTTTATACTGACCAAAAGCCTCCTTGAAATCTTGAATCACAGAGAAACCAGCAAAACTTTTCACCTCAACGACGATCTTGCGTGTGCCTCGTTCGGCGGCAATCGGGCGCTCTGCCGCCAAGTCGGCGTAAAGTTTTTCGCCACCAAATCGAATCACATATGGATCATGGGTGATGCTCCATCCTTCTTTAATTAATGCTTGCTTCACCGCTTCATGGATCAAATCGTGTGCCATTGTTAGAACGCCATCTCCTCCACCTCGTCCAGCGTAAATTCTAGCGCGGTGGAGAGGTCGATGACAAAATCCTCCAGATCGGTGAGCGCATCCAATGTGCCGGCAGTTTCGCCGCGATTACAACGGCTGCGATAGACACAGTATCCACAAAAGCGTTGCCGATTCTGTTCTGTGTCGGGGATGCGGGGGAAATCGCGCTCGCTCTCACCGGTCAGCACTTCAGAGAGCAGTTGCTGTAAGCGTGTGCGGTTTGCCATGTGCAGGTCAGCGCTATAGCGGAAGATCTCTGGGTCATCGGGCGCGGCGGTGAACCAGTAGATCATCTCCACCTGTTCCGGTTCCACCGGTCCCCAGGGCAGGGCGGCGCTGGCTTCCACCAGCACATACGGGTAGACAATCGTCTGCAAGCGGCTTTGGAGCGTATGGCGGCGGGCGCGTTGGCGGCCTGTTTTCCAATCGACAATTAGCACGCGGCTCTCGGCAGTGGTGGCGATCAGATCGTACTTGGCGGCGAGGCGAAAGTTGCCGTGGGCATTGGCAAAGGGAATGCTTAACACGGTTTCGGCAGACAAGCTCTCTCCAGCAGCGGGGGCATCCGGTATGGGCAGATCCTGTGGGCGGTGGCGGCGGTAATCAGCAAACCAGCTATCCAGCGGCTCGCGCAGCCGCCCGGCCAGCAGATCGGCATCCAGCCCGGTCTCGGTGCGCTGCACCAGTTGGTGGAAAGCCGAACCAGCGCGGATCTGCTCTTCGTATTCCTGGATGGGGCCAGCCTCCACGGCAGGCCAGGGCAGGCGTTCCACATAGGTCAGCCAAAAGCGGCGCGGGCAATCGGCATAGGCTTGCAGGCTAGATTGGCTAAAGGCAAAGGTGGGGGGCAGATCAAGTGACATGGTTACCTTTGTTTCAATTCGCGTGTTTCAATTCGGGCAGAACGGTGAAGCCTTGTTCGGCAAAATGACGGTCAAACGCGAAGGCAATTTCTAGGCCAATCGCTCGCATGACCACAAAACTAACACAATCGACGAGACTGAGTTGCCGGCGATTGGCGACAAGCAAGAGATTGACAGCCCGTTCGTGGTGCTCAGGCCAAACCCAATGGATGTGGAGTAATGGCACAATCTCATTTTGGAGCAGATGGGCAGCTTCCATGCCTAGCCGATTTTGGACCAGGGCCTGGGTCTCCACAACCACATAGTTCGAGGTCACCAAAGGGATGCCAGTGTCGATCCACTCAAGCCAGATATCTCTTGCTGCTTGGTGTTGGGGAGCACTTTGATCGAGAATAGCCAAAATCCCTGAGGTGTCTACAAAAATCACCAGGTGCCTGTTCCTTCATTTAGATATTTGTCATGGTTGACGGATAGGTCAGAAAGCTCTGAGCTAAACTTCCCAATGGCCTTGAGCGAACGCTGTCTACGCTCGGCAATGGTTAAGGGCGCGGCGGTTACCAGCCAGTGATCGACTGCTCTACGAATAATTTCGGCAACGGAGATATCTTGCTGGGCAGCAATCTCTTTTAGCTTTTCCGATTGATCCTCTGTTAGCTGAATTTGTGTGCGAATCATACTCTGCCTTCTCCCAGTGATGTTCCCGGTGATGTAAACATATGTTCAATGTGATTACAGTATATGCCAGGCAATGTCGAACTTCAATACTGTTCACACAAGCATCTGCTGTCGATAGACCGCCAAGGTTTCCTGGGCTGTGCGCTGCCACGAAAATTTCTGGGCCTGGACGCAGACTGCGGCGGGTCAGGGATTGACGCAGCGATTCGTTGGTCAATGCTCGTTGGATGGCAGCGGTGATGGCGTCCCTATCCGTGGGGTCAAAGAGCAGCGCGGCGTCCCCGGCGGCTTCGGGCAGGCTGGAACGGTTGCCACAGGCCACTGGCGCGCCACAGGCCATGGCCTCTAGCACGGGCAGTCCAAAGCCTTCGTAGAGGCTGGGGAAGACGAAAAGCGTGCAGCCACTATAGAGCGCAGGCAGATCGGCGTCGTCCACGGGGCCGAGAAAGCGTACACTGTCGCCCAGACCAAGCGCTTCGGCACGTTGTTTGGCTTCGGGATAGCGATCATCCCAAGCGCCGGCGATGACTAATGGTGAAGGGTGAAGGGTGAATGATGAAGGGTGGAGTTGGGCGTAGGCTTCGATTAATTGCACCAGGTTTTTGTGGGGTTTGTTGATGCCCAGGTAGAGCAGATAGCGTTCGGGGAGGTTGTACTTGTGGCGGATGGCGGCGATGGCCTGGGCGGGTTGGGGCTGAAAGCGCGGATCGGCGGCCAGGGGGATCGCCGTCACGCGGTCGGCAGGATAGCGAAAGTGGGCGAGCAGATCGACTTTGGTGGCTTCGGAAATGGCGATGACGTGATCCGCAGCGCGCAAGGCCAGCCATGTAGTCAGCCGGAAGAGCAGGCGGGCGCGGGGTGAAACTGTCTGCGGGTGCAGCATGGCGATGAGATCGTAGACGGTGAGCACCGTGGGCAGGCCGGGGCGGTAGGGCATGAGGTAGTAGGTGCTGTGGTAGAGCGGGGATTGGCGATTGGCGATTGGGTGATTGGGTGATTGGGTGATTGGGTGATTACCCGTCTGCGGTCTGCGGTCTGCGGTCTGCATCAACGCCGGGATCTGCCACTGTTGGCGGAGTGAAAAGGGCGAAATCGGCGCGGGGATGGCGCTGACTTGTAAGTTTACCAGCGGCGTAGGGTTCCACGCGCTGGCATCAGCGGGGTTCCACAGGATAGACAGACGTTCGTCGGGTGTGAGCAGCGGAACCAGCGCCGTTGCCAGGTTGCGTACATAGCGGCCAATGCCGGGGAAGTGGGCGGTAGCGGGTCGGGCGTCAAGGGTGTAATGATTCAATTTTCACGCTCCAATGCAACCAGACCCCAAATCAAGAGCATCACGGCAAACAGCCCGCTGCCCGTGATCAGCGGTCCCCAGGGCGCGGGCAGAATGCGTACCCAGAGATGGGTGAGGCGGGCTATGCCAGCCAAAAAATAGGCGACAATGGCAAGCGTTCGTCCCCGCTCTCCACTGCCCCAGAGCAGCGCCATGCCGGGGAGCAACAGTGCGTGGTTATAGCGTTCGATATGGGGAAAAACCACCAAACTGACCAGCACCCACAGATAAAAGTAGCGTTCGGGGTCATGTCGGCCCTTGCGCCAGATCCGCCATAGCGCCCACAGACCGATTCCCCCAGCCAACAGATAGCCCGCCCAGCGCAAGGTTCCCGGCGGTATCTCCCAGGGGAGTTGCCAGCGTTGAATTTCGACAGTGGTAGCCGACATCCCCGGCACATTGAATTCCTGCGAGCGGCCCATGCGATCCAGCCATGCCATGAGCGATTGATCATCTACGCCAGGCCGCTCGTTGGATGTAACCACGCGCTCGGCTGTATAGCGTACCCATTCAGTCATAATTTGCGGCGGTCCCAGCCAAAGCACGCTCAAGGTGCTAAGCAAAAGCAACGCCAGCGCAGCGAACAACGCCCGCCATCGGCCAAGCATTGGCAAGATCACCAGCCACATCCCAGGGTAGAGCTTCGCCATGGCGGCAATCATGCTGGGCAGACCAGCCCCCCTGTGTTGATGGCGCAGCGCACGCCCGGTCAGCACGGTACAGGCCAGCAGGAACACACTCACCTGCCCCAATGTCAGATCGAGCCAGACCGGCCCAAACGTGATCACGATTATAAAAAGGAAGAGGCGCGCCCAGACGGGCCGTATCCCGGCGAAGCCGGCAAAGATCAGACTGCACCACGCCAATAGACCCACGTTGATCCCAAGCCAAAGCCAGGCCGCCTGGGGAAAGGCGAGCCAGGTCAACGGCAGCAGGGGCGGAAAGAGAAAAGGGGGGTTGAAAGGGCGGGGCGGCGTAAAAGGCAGTGCCTGACTTTGTTGCAAAAAGGCCAGTAGATCAGGCGTCCATGCATACGGAGAAGCGCCCAATCGCCATGCCCACGCCCCCGCATAGAAGGCGGAAAAGTCCACGGTTTGCGGGAAAGGCCAGAACGTGTCCAAGCGCAGGATGGCCGTGCCGAGGTGGATCAGCGCGGCGCTCCCCGCCAAGAGCCATGCCCACCAGGGCAACTGTGCCCAGAGCGCGCGCAGTTGGTTCAGTGGATTGGATTGCTTACTCTCCACGATGGAGTACCTCGTTGTACGCGTGGGTATAGCGTTGGGTCATGGTGGTTATGTGAAATTCCGCTGTCAGCCGTTCCCAGCCGGAAATGCCCATTTGCTGCATCTTTCCTGGCGTGTTTATCAGGGCAATCATGGCTCTGGGCCAAGAGTGCTTTGTTATCAGGGGCAACCAGCCTTCCGGTAACTTCATCCTGCACGATTTCTAGCGCCCCGCCCACGGCGGAGGCCACCACCGGCAATTTGCGCGCCATTGCCTCCAACAGCACAGTGGGCAACCCTTCCGGCGCGGTGGCAGGGTAGACGAAAAGATCAGCGACGGCATAGAACCGATGGACGTCGGAGCGTGGACCCACCAAATGAATTTGGGCGCGCGCCGGGCTGGTGTCCACTCGGCTTGCCAGCGCTTTGGCATATTGGACCGAGGCTGCAACGTCTGGATCGGGGCCGCCCACAACGACAACATGGGCGTGGGGAAGCGTCTGGCATAGAGTCGCTGCTGCATCGACCAAGAGGTGTGCGCCCTTGCTTTCAATCAAACGACCCACGCCGAGGATCAGCGGCGCGTCCACTGGGATCTGAAGTTCATCGCGCACGCTGTTTTCTGAACGGGGGATTGTTTCCACAGCCAGTCCGTTGGGAATCACACAGAACTTTTTCGCGCCGCCCAAGGGAGCGTACAGCATCGTGCAGCCAGCCCGCCACGACGATAATTCGTCGGGGAATCGGGCGCAAGCAGCCGAAAGAGCGACGCGGGGAAAGGTGTTGTCGTGGAGTGTCCAGATCAGTGGCTTTCTTGCCAGCAACGCGGCTAAACTTCCCACAATATGGGCGCGTACCGTGTTGCTGTGGATCAGATCGACCTTCTCCCGACGGACCAACTCTGCCACCTGCCATGCGGATCGGGCCAAGTTAATGGGCATTGCCCATCCCGCCCCGTTAAGTTGACCAAAATCTACAGCGACGGTCTGCACGCCGATACGCTGGCAGGGGCCTTCTAGCGGTGATCCCGTCGGCGTAGCCACAATGGGCAAAAACTTGTTCGCGATCCAACTGACCGAGCAGATTGATCAGCACTGCCTCTGCCCCCCCCCAGATCGGTGCATGGTCAAGGTAGAGAATGGTGAGTTTGCTCATACGCGGGTCTCGATTCCAGCCAGCCGCAGCACACTCAAAAAGCCATCTACGGCACGTTGCGTGGAATAGTCTCGCACAATCGGTCTGCTCTGTGCGGCCATTTTCTGGCGCAAATGAGTGTCATTGAAGAGCCGTCTTAACGTCTCGCTGAGCCGCTCTCCATCCCCCGGCGGGATCACCACGCCGGCCTCGCCCACCATTTCATGCGCTGCCGCCGCCTCGGTGACAATCACGGGCAGCCCCATGTGCATGGCCTCGTTCACCACCAGCCCCCACGGGTCATGATGGCTGGGCAGCACAAAAATGTCAGCCACGGCGAGATAATCCGAGCGGGTTTGGGCGTCCACATGGCCGGGCAAAATGATGCGTGGATCATGCTGGGCGCGGGCGCTCAGATCCGCAGCCAACGGCCCCGCACCCATGATCAGCAGCCGATCTTGTGGGCGGGCGACGGTTTGAAAGGCGTCCACCAAATCCAGCACCCCTTTGCCGCGTATCCAGCGACCCCACAAAGGCCACTGTAATCCCATCGGCGGGCGGCAACCAATCAAAATCGGGGCGTGGGCGCGGGGCGGGTATCTGTTCTGGCGGGACAACCTGCCAGCCGCGCACGATGATTGCCGGATCACAGCCGCGGCGGATCAGATAGTCGCGGGCCATGTCGCTATAGGCCAGGAAGCCATCCGCGTGCCGATAGAGCCAGCGGCGATAGGCGTTGCTCAAAAATGTGCCCGAAGCATACGCTGTGTCGATGTTTTCCGACCAGAGGATGAACGGCTTGTTGCGACGGCGCGCCATCCTCATGACGGTGATCACACTGGGGGCGTTGACAAAGTTTTCGCCGGCGATATAGGCGTCAAATTGGTCACTTTTTAGCCAACCGTGCAGATCTGGATTGAACACAAACGTGATGCGATTCAAGAGATTCAGCGGGCGAGGGGAGAAAACTTGATAGCTGACATACTGGCTGTGCAGATCAACCTGCCACTGTCGTTGGGGATCATCCGCCTCGCAAAAGGCCACGGTGAGATCAACCTGCTGCCCCAGCACTTCAAAGACGGGCAGCCGATAGGGCGCGGGCAGGTTGGTCAAAACGAGCACACGGGGCGGCATGGGTTGATCTTTCTGTGTCGGCATGGTCACCCTATGCGTGGGCCAGAATTTCATTGAACAGAGTCACATGATGTGCCACAAAACGCTCAATAGAAAATTCACGCAGCAGGCGGGCGCGTCCAGCCGCACCCATCTGTGCCGCCAATGCCCGATCTGTGAGTAAGCGAAGCACGCGTGCGCTTAATTCTGCCACATCGCCATAATTCACCAGAAATCCGGTTTCACCGTCCACGACCACCTCTGGCACGGCCCCGGCGGCAAAGGCCACCACCGGTTTGGCCGCCGCCATCGCCTCGGTCAGCACACGGCCAAAGCCCTCGTCACGGGCCGTCATCACGAGTAGATCGCTCAAGTGCAGCAGCGCGGGGACATCAGGCCGCCAGCCTGTGAAGATAACGGCTTCGTTCAAGTGCAGGGCGTGGGCCAGCGTCTTGAATTCAGCTTCGCCTTCCCCTGCGCCCACAATCAGAAAACGGACATCGGCGCGCTGATCCAGCACATGCCGGGCCATGTGCAAAAAGTGATCGACACCTTTTTGGCGTGATAACCCGCCCACCAGCGCAATCACAGGCGCAGACGGCGCAATGCCCAACGCCCTCCGTAACGCCGCAGTATCATGGACAGCCTCGAAGCGGTCCACTTCGCTGGCGTTGTGGATGACGCTGAATTTGGCGGCGGGCAAATGGAGATCGGTCATGTTGAACTGTTTGACAAAATTGGAGATGGCAATCACGCGGCGAGTGCCGTAGCGCAAGAGCGTGCTATGTAGCCTCTTGATCGCCCGACTGCGCAGCGGCACATAATCGCCCCACAGCGGGCCGGTGCGCCCGTGCAGTGTGGTGATCACCGGGATGCGCGTCAACATGCCAGCGACGATGCCGGGCAGATCGGCGTTACGCAAATGGGTGTGGATGAGATCAACCCGTTCGCGGCGGATGAGGTGGATCAACTGGACGAGGGTGGGGATGCTCTGGCCTTTGCTGGCTAAATCGAACTCATAGACGGGGATCTGCGCGGCCTGAAGCTGAGCGTTCATCTCTGGGTTGTGGCTGTATGGCCCCACCACGCTGACGCGAAAGTGCGGGTGGGCGTGCAGTCCCAAGCGACAGGTGCAATGTGTGCCGCTCAGAGCCGCCAGGGCCGACGGCTCCCTGCATTTGGAGGATGTGACGCGGTTCAGTCGCCATAATGACACTGGCCGTAAATGGCCGTGGTTCGGTGGGCAATGGCTTGCCAATCGAAATGAGCAATGACGCGAGCGCGAGCAGCATCGCCCAAAGATCGACACAACTCTTCGTTGCCCAACAATCGGATCAGCGCTTCGGCCAGGGCAGCCGGATCTTTGGGGGGCACAAGAAAACCACTTTCCCCCTCATTGATCAGCGTCGGAATGCCACCCACATTCGTCCCCACCAGCGGCAGCCCCGTGGACATGGCTTCCAATCCGGCAATGCTCACCGCCTCCATGAGCGAGGGCAACACCGCCACATGGCCCAGCCGATAGTGCTGCGGCATCTCGGCATTGGCAACCGCTCCCGCAAAAATCACACGCTCCATAACACCGCCCTTTTCCAGCTCACCGCGTACAAACGCTTCTTCATCGGCATCACCCCGCCCGATGATCAGGACCCGCACGTTTTCCACGGCGCGGGCAATCTGTGGCACAGCCTGGGCCAGATAGCGCACGCCATTCTTGGGCACAATGCGCCGCGGGCAGATCAGCACCCGATCTTCATCGGTGAGGCCATAGCGCTGGCGCAGAGCTAGATCAGGCGGGCCGGGCTGAAAACGATTGGTGTCCACGCCATTGGGAATGAAATGAATTCGTTCGGGCGCTAGTCCCAAAAGTTGAGAAGTCTGGGCCAGCTCTTCACTGGGGGCAATGACCTGATGGGCGTGGCCCAGATGCAGGCGCGCCAGCCAGCGTCCGCGCTGGCTTTGGATCATTTGAAGATAGCCCGATGTATGGTTTGTGAAAATTTTGCCCATGCCCTGCCGCTGTACCCAGCGCGAGATCAACCCCTCTGGACGGATGGTGTGCCAATGGAGAATTTCGGCCTGATGATCGTCGAGTAACTGCTGAATTTGACGTGTAAATTGTCCCATGCGCGCCAGCCGCAACGGTAAAAATGGGTGTGTCGCAAACGGCACACGATAGAGCGTGAAACCATCCATCGTTGCCTGCTCAAAACGGCTACCATCCTGCACTGTAAAGATGACGACTACTTGATGACCCTGTGCGACCAGCGCTTTGGCGAGTTCGTGAACGTGGGCTGCCACACCGCCAATGTTAGGGGTGAAATCACTGGTAAAGAGAACAATATTCATGGGCGTCTATTTCTTGAACGTAGCCAGCGTGGACGATGCACCCCCCATCGCCGCGCACCGAGTTTGGCACGCTCGCCCCGGCCCCACCAACGCAGGGCCAGCGACAGGGTGATAGGCGCAGATTCAACGTTTGGGCGGATCTGAAAAGGCGCTGCTTTGCCTGGGGCGAGGTCTAACGCGGCCAAGAGTTGGGTGAGACGTTGGCGCAGTGTATGGTGGCTGTGGGCGTAGGCATGGCCGGCGTCGGCGATGCTCTGGCGTTCGGCACTATGTTCGAGGTAATAGCGAACTTTCTCTTCAAGCAGGTCAACGCGCCCCTGCGGCCAAACAGCTACATGCACGCCCTCTTGAAAAAGCTGCGGACTCGACAATTCCTCGGTCAACAAAAATGCGCCTGCTCCCAGGACTTCGCAGACACGGGTTTCCGTATTGAGTACTTCTCCGGCATGGATATTGAGCACAATGCGTGCCTGGTTAAAACGGCGGTTCATGGCAACTGGATCGCGAATTTCTTCGGCAGTAAGTTCAACCGTGCGGGCAAGTTGATCCAAGATCGCACGGCGACGGGGTGTCATGCCGCCAATGAAGAGCAAATCCACGGTTTGCGCCATTGCTTCTTTGCAATGAACACCCGGATCGACGGCAGCCGTGGGGAACCAGCCCACCGCTTTTGCGCCCAACCCTTTCGCCACGGACAGGCTGCGTTCATCATGCACAAAGACGGCATCAAACGCGTGGGCATTGTAGGCCAACAGGGCGCGGTTACGCTGGGTGGCATCGTCGATTGGGTCACCGGGCGCACCGATAAACTCGGCATACCAAAGCACAGCGGGGGCAGATAAATCTTCAAACCACTGGGGCGGAATCCACTCACCTTTGTTGACGAGAATCAGATCGGCGGGGTGTTGAAGCCGTTGGCGCAGCGCAGCGCGCTCCAGCCGAAAGTCAGTGCTGATTACCGTGTGTCCCATGTGGTGCAGTGTGTCGATGATTTTGCATTCAAAGCCCCACGGCGCGTTGGCTTTCTGCGCGCCCACCACATGGATCGTGAGTCCGTTCATGCAGTCCTCACAGACGCGTAGGGCCTCAACAATGCGTTGGGCCGCGTGACCATCCCCATAGGGGTTGCTGGCCTGGGCCATGCGCGCATAGGCCGCTGCATCGGTAAGCAATTCGTTAACATGGGCCACAATTGTGGCGGTGTCGGTGCCGATGACACGCAGCACGCCAGCATCCACGCCTTCGGGTCGCTCGGTAACATTGCGCAACACCAGCACCGGTTTGCCTAGCGAGGGCGCTTCCTCTTGAACGCCGCCAGAATCCGTCAAGATCAACTGACAGCGCGCCATCAGTTGCACAAATGGCGCATAGTCTAGCGGGTTGAGTAGGTGAATGCGGGGCGTGTCGGCCAGATCCGCGCGCACGGCATCTTGCACAATTGGGTTGAGGTGGGTGGCAAAGACGATGGTGACATCGGCGTAGGTTGCAACAATTTGGCGCAATGCCAGGCAAAGGTGATGGATCGGCTCCCCCCAATTTTCGCGGCGGTGGGCGGTGACTAATAATACGCGCTGGCTGCGGAAATCCAGATCACCCAACGGCGGCTGGGTAAACTGATAGTCAGGATCGACGGTGGCGAGCAGCGCGTCGATCACCGTGTTGCCGGTGACGAAAATCGTTTGCGGGTCGATGCCCTCGTTTAACAAATTGTGACGGGCCTGAGTGGTGGGGCAAAAATGCCAGTCGGCCAGGTGGCTGACCATGCGCCGGTTGGCTTCTTCGGGGAAGGGCTGATATTTGTCCCCGGTGCGCAGACCGGCTTCCACATGGCCCACCTTAAGGCGCTGATAGTAGGCGGCCAGTGTCGCCGCGAAAACAGTGGTGGTATCCCCTTGCACCAGCACGAGATCCGGTTTTTCCGCCGCATAGATGGGGGCTAGCCCAGAGAGAACCCGGCTCGTGACATCGGTCAGGGTTTGTCCCGACTGCATAATGTCCAGATCATGGTGCGGGCGGATGCCGAAGTGCTGAAGCACAGAATCCAACATTTGGCGGTGCTGCCCCGTGACGGCGACAACGCTGTCGAATTGGTCGGCGTGGGCCTGGAGCGCAAGCACAACCGGCGCGAGTTTGACGGCTTCGGGCCGTGTGCCGATGACGGTCATTACCTTGAGGCGTGTCATACCTGACTCTCCTGAGCTGCCCCACCACAGATGGCGAGCAGCATTTGAAAGCGCTTGGCCCATGTGTGATCAGCGAGACAGCGGCTTCGTCCGGCTGCGCCAATGGCAAGAGCGCGAGCGGGGTTTGCGGCGTAAAACTTAAGTTTGTCCACCAGATCGGGTATCGCTTGATAGCTCTCGATCTCTTCACCCAGGACGAAACTTTGGGCTAGATCTGCGGTGTGCGTGGTCACATAAAGCCCACCCGTCAGCGGCACTTCAAAATCCCGCCCCTTGAGACCAACTTGCTCGGTCCCTTCGCCGATATAACCAAAGCCCAGGTTGATCAGCGTGCGGCTATAGACGTCTTGCATGGCGGCGTGGGAAAGCGGTCCATTCGGCCAGCCTTTGCCGAACGTTTGCACGGCAATGCCAGCGGCGCGCAGTTCGTTGATGATGCGGGGACGTGCGCCATAGGCCTGGCCGATAAATGAAACGGGAATGTCGCGCACCGGTTTGCCCAACGCAAAAGCATTGGGATTGCCCCCAGGCGGTAAAAAGAGCGGATTGGCTCCTACAGAGACGTATTTGGCGACATCCGTCGATGACTGCGTGGTGATGCACATATCAAAGGCGGGCGCGATGGGGGCAATGCCGGAAAGGCCGCCCGGCTCGTCGAACCCCCAAAATTTGGTCGTGTCGTCTAGGCCGATGTTGATCGTGATAATGCCCATGTCGCCAATGGCACGGATGGTTTCGGCGGTCACTTGGCGCCCGGAGAGATAGCCAAAAAAGAGATCGATGGGTTTCTCGGCGTGGGCCTTTTGCACACGGGTGAGCAGTTCACGGTTAAAGGCTGCCTTTGGCCCGCGATGCCAGTCTGAATCAAAGCTGTCGTTGATGCCCTGGAAATCCCAGGCCATTACGTCGGCGATCTCCTGCCAGGGCCGCACCAGCCCGTTTTCTTCCCAATTCACTTGACGATAGGCCAAAAAGACGCGCGGATGCGCTACGCCGGCCAGTAACTTGCCTTTGACGGCGAGGTGGCGCTGGATGCGGGCTATCTGTGCCTCTTTGCCAAGCTGAAAGGGCACGAGCGCCGCTGCCCCTGGCCCGTGGACAAGGTGCGGAATGGGCGCTTTGCCAAACAGGCGGCGCAGGATGGCGTCGAGGTTTCAGAGAATAAATTCGCATAGAATCACTTTGTAAACTCAAAAAGTCCACAGGCAAACTCTGCCGTGGCCAGCGTGTCTGGGTGCGCCATTTCTACAAACTTTCCTTGATCGTCCACGGCCGACAGCGAGTGCAGCGTCAGATCGTGACAAACTTCTAGCACGGTTTGTGGATTGAAAACTCGGTGAGCATTAAATTCTACACGCTCACGCCCCACGGGCACGGAAAAATAGAGACGCCCGCCAGGAGCCAGCACGCGACAGAGCGACCGTAGCGCTTTCTCCCAGGCTGTTGGGTCAATGGGATCTCCATAGCGCCCTAGTCCAAAATGTTCTACCGCATGGAGACACGAGAGCGAAGGCAAACTATTATCGGCGAAACGTGCCAATGTGGTTGCATCTTCCTGGATAAAAGTTAGCCCTGCCACTTGGCTTTGCAGTGGGCGGATGTCGATGACTTCCACAGGCATAAACGTAAGCAGATGGGCAACAAAGCCGTCAATCCGGCTGCCCACGTCCACATGCCGCGTGGGGCGCGCTGCAAAAATTTTGCGGGCTGCCCAGAGATCTTGGTGAAAATAGTGGCCGCGTGCCAAACCTGCCTCAGCCTTGTAATCCTCCAAAATGGGATGGAGCATCTTTTTCTGCAATGGAAACTTTGTCAACCCATGTGACTCATAAGCTTGCATGTCCCGGATAAAGCGCGGCAAAAAGCGAACGGCCCGATAGGAGCGTACAAGATCGAAACCGCCGATTTTGAGCCAGTTGTTCATGCCCAAGAAGGAGCGTTTTAAGAATGAAATGTTTTGTTGCTCATTCATCGGAGCGATCTTTCCTCTCTCCCACTAGCCTGGCAAGCGGCTGAGGAAGCATCCCTAAAACTGGGCGAATGATGCCCAAAGTAGCCTGCCGTTCGGCGACCAACAAAACCCCGGCATAGACAGTTATAAAAATGCCGCTTTTGACCAGCCCTGTGCGCCGATCGTTGCCCAGAATGCCAGGAATTTCAATGGCAAGTCGGGCCAGGATTAGCCCCAATCCTGTGCCCAAAGCGGGGGCCAACAGCAAGCGGCGCAACGAATAATCCACATGCTGGCGTGCTTGCCAGAGCAACAGACCAATGCCAACAACAATCATGGCATCCACAGCCAGCGCGACCCCGGCGCTGCCTTGCCAGCGGCCCAATGTAAACAGGCCAATGATCAGCACAGCAAGTTGAACAAGTTGTGCACGCACAACCAAGCCAGGGTTGCCTGTAGCCGAAAAGAGGCTGGCAAGGGTCATTTTAATGGGGTCCAACAGCGTAAAGATGAGCATGATGCGGAAGATGTCCAGCATGGGCAACCACTTTGCACCCAAAAGAATGCGGATCATCTCCGGGGCGACCAAGGCAAGCAGTCCGGCCAATAGAAATCCGCTGCGCACCAAGAGCGCATTGGAGCGAAAAAAGGCTTTGGATAAGCGCTCTCGGTCGCCTTTAAGTTCGGCATAGGTTCCTGCGGCTACGGCGTTAATCGGCGCACCCAAAATCTGGCGTGGGTAGGTGGCGAATGTATAGGCCCGTGAATAGAGACCCAGCGCCGTTTGGCCCAGAAAATAGCCTGTCCACAGATCATCAATATTATCCAACACGGTGTAAAGCGACGTCGCCAAGAATTGACGGCTGCCAAAACGTAGGAAATAGCGCACACTCTCCTTGGCCCAGCGCAGTTGTGGTCTCCACACGGGTTGCCACAGATAGAACATGATTACAGTCAGGGCGAATGTACTCAGATTGGTCGCAAGCAGTGCCCAGAGGGTATAGCCCTGCCACGCCAAAATCAGGGCCACGCCGTGGTCAGCATGCCATCGATAAACTGAAAAAGCGAAAGTCGCCGATGAACAACCCGGCGGATCAGGATGAGGCGGGGTGTTGAGGTGAAGAAACTCCCAACTGTGGTAAAGGTCAACACCAGCAGGGCCAGGCGTAGCTCGCCGCTCGTCGTCCACAAGGTAAAGGCGGTTAGTGCTGTCGCCCAAATGTGGTGAAGATCATGAGCAACGTAAAATAAATACTGGCTGCGCCGCTCTCGTCCTCAGTTTCCAGCGTGCGGTGCAAATAGGCGTCGCCCAGCCCAAAACCCACAATCGCCGAGGTCAACCCCACAGTGGCTGCTGCGCTGGTGTAAACCCCAAAGGTTTCCACAGGCAACAGGCGGGCCAGCAAGATGGAGCGCACAAAGAGAATGCCAATGCGGCTGAAGTTTGCCAGCGCATTCCACGAGACCGAGGTAATACTACGCCGCGCCAGATCCACAGGTTATGCCATCTCCACAGCCGACTTTTTGTGCTGTTGATACCGATCCACAGTCTGGCGCAGCCCTGTTTCAAAATCGACCTGGGCGCGAAACCCAAAGGATGTCCATGCTCGCTCTGTGTTAAGAGCACGTCGTGGCTGTCCGTTGGGTTTGCTCGTGTCCCACACGATTTCGCCGTTAAACCCTGTCACCTTGGCGACTGTTTCCAGCAGGTCTCGGATGCTAATCTCGGTGTGGCTGCCCAGGTTGACCGGTTCACTGCTGTTGTAGCGTTCCGTCGCCAAGAGGATGCCCTCGGCAGCGTCGGCCACATAGAGAAATTCACGGGTGGGGGAACCATCGCCCCAGACTACAATCTCGTTATCACCCCGCTCTTTTGCCTCGATACACTTGCGGATCAGCGCCGGGATCACGTGTGAGCTGTCGGGATCAAAATTGTCGCGCGGGCCATAGAGATTCGTGGGCAACAGAAAAATCGAATCGTAACCGTACTGCTGACGATAGGCTTCGCTCTGGACAAGCAGCATCTTCTTCGCCAACCCATAGGGCGCGTTGGTCTCTTCCGGGTAGCCGTTCCACAGATCATCTTCGCGGAAGGGCACAGGCGTAAATTTCGGATAGGCGCAGACTGTGCCAATTGCCACAAATTTACCCACGCCTGCCTGCCAACATTCATGAAAAAGCTGCGTGCCCATCATCATGTTGTCATAGAAAAATTCGGCGGGGTGTGCGCGGTTCGCGCCAATTCCGCCCACGCGTGCCGCTAAATGGATGATCACATCCAAAGGCCCGTTTTGGCTGGAGTCGTGGATTAACGCTTGAATGGCCTCACGCTGACGCAGATCATAGTCTTGGCTGCGCGGCACAACAATTTCGGCAGCGCCACGCTCGTGCAGTTTATCCACCACAAAAGAGCCGAGAAAACCTGCGCCCCCGGTAACAATTACGCGCTTGTGCTTCCAAAATTGTTGGCTGTTGGGCCAAGATTGCTGCCCCTCATCTCTCGTGTATGCAGCCACATTAATCGTCCTTGTCATCTTGTTCGCCATCCGCCCCAGCCTGTATCTCCTCATAGTTGAGCAGTTCCATGGTTTCGTCGCCCATCGCCATGCCGTAGATTCCGTGGCGAGTGAGATAGGCGAGCACTTCGTTGCCCAACGAAAGCGAAGCAAAAATAGGGATAATGATCTTCCCTGTATACTCCGGCAGATAGTCATCTAACTCGGCCAATGCCTGTCGAAACTGCTTCACATACTCAATACGCGGGGTCGCCTTGGTTTCGCTGATCAAGACCTTCTCTTCACCCACCGCAATGGCGTCGAATTCTCGCTGCCGCGCAGGATCGTGCCGATTGCGCACTTTGCGCCGCGTGGTAAAGTCCAGAATCGTTGAAACACCAAAGTAATCGCGAGCAATGCGCGGCAAATTAGGGGCGACAATATCTTCAGCAATTGTGCCCAGCCGATTTGCTAGTTCACCCCAGCGTTGGTTCCAAGCTTTCTGATCGGCAATTCGGATCGCCTCGGCGCGTTCCTTAAAGCCAACCATTCTCGTCTTTGAAGCCAACCATTTCGTCTTTGAAGCCAACCATCTCATCTTTGAAGCCAACCATCTCGTCTTTGAACTCGCGCATCTCATCTTTGAACTCGCGCATTTCGTCTTTGAACTCGCGCATCTCGTCTTTGAACCCACGCATCTCGTCTTTGAATTCAATCATTTCAGAAGCAAGCCGGGATAGTTCTATCTCGGTGCGCATTTGGGCGTAGGCCAGCTCTTTCATGTAGTGTTCGAGGCTGTCTACACGTTCGACAACCGTTACCATACCCTTCTCCTCTCCGCGATTCTTTTTCTATGTCGAATTATCTCTCAGAGAGATCGCGATACAGCGTGCTAGTTCGTCTGGCACAATCCGACCAACGGAACAACGGTCGTCCTTCTCCCTTTGCAGGCTTCGGCCTGGATATCACCGCTCCCACTGCTGCTGCCCACGCCGCCACATCCTCTGGATCGACCAACATAGCTTTATCTCCCGCAACTTCGGGCAGGCTGCTAACATTGCTACACACGACTGCTGCGCCACAGGCCAGTGCCTCTAGCACTGGGAAGCCAAAGCCTTCGTAGAGGCTGGGCATTAAAAAACAGTCGGTGCCGCTATAGAGGGCGGGCAGGTCATCGTCGGGAACGCGCCCCGTAAAGATCACATCCGACTCTAACTGCAATTCTCGCACCAATTGCTGGATTGGGTCAAACAGCCAACCTGTGCCGCCGACGATGACGAGACAGTGGGGAAAGCCTTGCGTTTTGAGCCGGGCCAGCGCACGCAGGGCTGTAGCATGATTTTTGCGCGGTTCCAGCGTGCCCACCATGAGCAGATAGGGCCGTTCGATGACGTATTTCTGGCGCACGGCGGCGATCCCCGGCGGGCCGATGGGGGCAAACCGTTCGTCAATGCCCTCATAGATCACATGGATCTTCTCGGTGGGCGTGCCGTAGATCTCGATGAGATCGCGTCGTGTGTGCTGGCTCACGGCGATGATGGCATCGGCGGCGCGCACATAGAGCGGCATGGCGAGTTTGAGATAAATGCGATTGCGCGCGCGTGTGGTGTTCGGGAAAGCGTTCGAAGATTAGATCATGCACGGTCAACACTGTGTGCCGCTCTAACCGGGGCAGCAAATGTTCGGTGGCATGATAAAGGTCGCCCACCGATAGACGCTTCGCGTAATTGGGGCGATGCACAAGCTGGCTCGCCAGCACACTCAACCGCCACGCCAGTTGACCCATCCTCACGCTGCGTTGTGGGATGGCTTGCAGAGTATTGGGCAGGGCATGGCCGCTGTGGGCGTTGTAAAAGAGCGAAAGTTCGATCTCGTCGCTGTGATCCCGGTGCAGGTGATAGGCCAGCCGTTCGCAGTAGCGCGCCAGACCGGCATTTTGATGCACGGCGGGGCCAGCGTCCAGGGTGACACGCAGGGGGACAAAACGCGAAGTGCGAAGTGCGAAGTGCGAAGTCTGGTTTTCGTCCTCCTTCACTATTCCTCCTCGCTGAGCAAGAGACGAATGCGCGCCACGATCATCTCCAGCGCTACGCGGTTGTGTCCGCCTTCGGGGATGATCACATCGGCGTAACGTTTGCTAGGCTCGACGAACTCCAAATGCATGGGGCGCA
The DNA here is from genome assembly GCA_963721725.1 of uncultured Chloroflexia bacterium. Taxonomy (GTDB): domain Bacteria; phylum Chloroflexota; class Anaerolineae; order Caldilineales; family Caldilineaceae; genus RI-153. Next base: position 753,535 of record CAVRLX010000016.1, on the reverse strand, counting down.
CAGTGGCAAGATATTGACCAATCACTGAATCCACGGTGCGTCCGCGCTCGGTCACATCGCGGCGCAGGCGGCGAATCAGGCGAATGTCGGCGTCGGCATCCACAAAAATGCGGATCTCCATTAACTCTCGCAATGCCGGTTCGGCAAAGATCAGAATGCCCTCCACCAAAATCACACGGGCGGGCGCAACATGCGTACTCTCCCGACTGCGTGTATAAGTGGCAAAGTCATAGATTGGGATCTGCACAGACTGGCCTGCCCGCAACGACTTTAGGTGCGCCACCAACAGCGCTGTATCCAGGCTGGACGGGTGATCATAGTTGCGTCGGGCGCGCTCCCCAGGCGGCAGGTGACTCTCGTCGTGATAGTAGCTGTCATGCTGAATGTAGGCGATGTGTTCGACGCTAATCTGGCTGAGGATCTGCTGGCTCACGGTGCTTTTTCCGCTGCCCGTGCCGCCAGCCACGCCGATAACAAGGGGGCGAAAGTTATTCATGGGGTTCTGCTTTTGCCCAGCCCAAAAGCGTAGCGATGCTGGCTGCATCGTCACTTTGGACAATCAAAAGGGCGCGTTCCACAGGCCACGCCGCCAATTGGCAAAGCACAAAGCGCGGGCGTTGCCAGAATCCTAAAGCCCCAATCGCGATGAGCGGCAAGGCCAGCCAGATCAAAAAGTTGCCGGGGAAGGAGCGAATATAGATATTGAGGCCGGGCAAAAAGCGAAAACGTAACGACAAAGATTGAATTGTGGACTCTGGCAAGGGAACCACCACGGTTTCGCCTGTGCCCACCTCAAAGCGTTTCACCGTTGGGCTGCCCCCGCCGCTGACTACTTCAATGAGGAAGCGATCCTGCGCGCCCAAACGTACAACGCGAATCCCGGCCTGGGCGCTGGGAACCAACACCGATTCTTCGCTGCCCACCGATGTAAAAGCAAAGCCCAGCCGCCCCATTGTCTGATCTTGTCCGGGCAGGGTGAGGGCATCCACGCTTTGGGTGCCCTCTAAACTTTCGATTAAGAGTGCTGGGGCCGTAGGCTGTGAAAAGAAATCGACCCCGCCCAGTCTCACCGTCCCCGCTTCTTCTACGGGCAGATCCCCTTCAGCGCTGCCGCTCAGAACATGAAGCAGCGATGGGCGGTCGCCATCGTCCAGAGTGACATTGTAGGCAAGCATGAGATTACGAGCCGGGAGGCGATATTCGCTGCTGGGGGCAAGAATGGGCGGTGATACACTCCATCCAAAATTGACGCCCACCCAGACGACGCCAAACAATGTGAGAATGCCCACGAGACAAAGAAGCCGAAAATAGATCGCCCATTGATCAACTTGGACCAGCCAGCGCTCTTCGTCCAAAGTATCGGCGGCTTCGCTTGCGGGCAGACGAACGTGGTCAATATGCAAACGTCCTCCTTGGAAGAGCGTCTGAAAGGCAGCGGGGAGGGTTGCGCTGTAGTACAACTGTGGACGGGGCAGGGCCAGCCGTTGCCGATAGATCGGGCGTGTGCCGTCAATGGGCAGGGGTTCACCGTCTGGGTGGGGCTGCGAAAGCGCACGGGCGAGGCGGTGCTGTTGAAAAAGCCCCAGCGCCAGATCGCCCGCATGGATCAACAGAAGGAAGCCTAGCCCCGCCAGCAATACGCGCAGCAGCGCGCTGATGATGAAGATCAAAAAGGCCGAGGCTGGCCCACACGTTGCCCAGCGCGCCATGCGATTCTTGCAACGTAAACAGCCAGCGGCCCCGCTCCACCGGGTCATCCACATATTGGCCGGGAATCTGTGGCAGGGCATAGCCGATGGTTGTGATGGCAAGGATCAGCAGCGCCGTGGCGATGAGCAGCCACGGATGGCATAAAAAGAGCCAGATCGCGCTTTGCGAGCTACTCAAGCTACGGTTGGACTCCGTGGATCGGGGGGAAGATAGAGTTTGGGTCATTGCCAGAATCGTTAGGGTAAAGTAGTGATTGGGTAACAGGGCGTCAACGCTGCGTCTGGCTCCAGCTATCAAAGCCAGTGGGCAGCGACCAGCTTTCGTTGGCGAGCCACTGCGAGACCGTTTCGCGCAGGTTCATCAACGGCGCGTGGCGGGTGGTACAGGCCGGCAGCGCATCCAAAAAGGCCGCGCCGTAATTTTTGCGCCAGGCCCGGCTATCCAATAGCACTACCACGCCGCGATCATCGGCACGGCGAATCAGGCGCCCAAAGCCCTGGCGAAAGCGTAACACAGCATCCGGCACAGTATAGTCCAAAAAGGGATTGTCATAGACCGCGCTGCGGGCCATCACCAATGGATCCGTGGGCACAGCAAAAGGCAGGCGCACAATAACCAGGCACGAGAGCATTTCGCCGGGTAGATCGACCCCTTCCCAGAAAGTGCCTGTGCCCATGAGCACCGACCGCCGCCCGCTGCGAAATTCGCGGCAGCAGTCGCCCGCGGCTGCTCAGGCCATGTTCCAGCACGGCGATGCCCAGTTGATCCAGCGGGGCGCGGATGGCCTCTGCCGTGGCGCGCAGGTGGGCATGGCTGGTGAAAAGCACCATCGTCCGCCCCTGGGCGGCCAGCGCGGCTTCCATAATGCCCTTTTCCAACACAGTTTGATAGCCCGGTCGGTCGGGTGTGGGCAGATCGCTGGGCAGATAGAGCAGCACGTTGGCCCGGTAATCAAACGGGCTTTCAATCGCCGTCACCAGACTATCCCAGCAGCCCAGCCGCTCTTGCATAAACTCGAAGCCTTCGTCGGTGCGCAGGGTTGCGCCGGTTAGAATCAGCGTGCGACAGGGGCGGATCAACTCTTTTTCGAGCAAATGGGACACCTGCACCGGGGCCACACAGAAGGTCACTGCGCTGGCTTCAGCATTGAGATCGAGCCAGCTCACACTCTCGGCGCGCGCCCGGTTGGGCTGACAGATCAGCGCTTCCAAATGGGAGTCTACCTCTTCAATGGCGGCCCGCCCCTGTTGCAGATGGGCCAGCAGATCCGTGTCGATTTCCGCCCGTTCTCGGCGCGCTTCCGACACCAAGTTTTCCAAATCAGCCAACGTGCGCGCAACCCGGCGCAGGCTGGCGCTGATGCTCTCCCACTCCACCTCGACCTGACTCCAGCGTGGCTGTGGGCGCAAGTGTGCGAGATCGACGCGCTGGGGCTGGCCCAGGGCTTCTTCGACTTCGGGCTGGCGGCGCACGACGCGTAGCAACGAGTCAACGAAGGTCTGCATGGCCGGGAGCAGATGGCGGATCTGGCTATGCAGTTGTTGGGCCAACTGGTAGATAGGCGGATGGGCGTGCAGGCGCGATTCGTCCAAAAGCAGCCCCTGCGAAAGGACTGAGATCGCCGCCATATCCACCCGATAGGTGAGTTGTTCGGTGGCGGCCCCTTCCAGTCGGTGCGCCTCATCTATAATCAAGTGGCGATAGGGGGGCAGCAGCCGTCGCCCACTCTGAAGATCAGCCAAAAGCAGGGCGTGGTTCACCACAAGCAGATGGGCTGCTTGGGCCTGGATGCGCGCCGCCCGAATAAAAATCCAGCACGGCGGCCAACCGTACCCAGGCCGGGGCGTGGGGCAGACCGGTGGCGGGGATGGCACAACGCTCTTCGCTACAAACGGCCGCATCTGACGTCACCTGCATCAACAGGGTGCGTTCCTGGGCATCGTGGATGGCGAGTTCGTTGACATCGCCTGTGTGGGTGTGGGGCAGCCAGATCAGGATACGCGCCAGCAGCCGCATCTCTTTGAGGCTCAGCGCGTGGCCATGCGACCAGGCGTGGAGGCGGCGAAGGCAGAGATAGTGGCGACGGCCTTTGAGCAACGCCGCACGCACTGGCCTATCAGGTTGTAGATCCGCCATAATCCGTTGAACCCGGCGGGATCTCAGCGTCGAGCAGTTGATCTTGCAGGGTCAGGGTATCGGTGGCGATGACCACGCGCTGGCCGTTGCCGGCGGCCCACAGTGCCGCTGGCAGCAGATAGGCCAGACTTTTACCCGTGCCTGTCCCGGCTTCGACCATTTGATGGAAGCCACTGTTGAGGGCTTGGATCACCAGCCGCGCCATTTCGGTCTGGCTGGGGCGAGCCTCGTAGCTCTCGCCCATCATCGCTGCCAACGCACCCTGGGGGCCAAAGGCGCGCTCGACGAGATCCACAGGGACGGACTGGAGCGGGAGGCCATCATGGGGTGGCAGCGGCAGTGCCGTCGCCCCCTGTGCGGAATTAAGATCAGGCGCAGATCCAATGCGCGATGGGTCCAGGGCATCTTGCCAGAGCAACATGGGCGGCCATCTGCTTTCGCGGCCACAGTCCACCAATGTTTGTAAAATCGACGGCGGGATCGTCTCGACACGGCGGCACAGTTGCATAAAGAGGGCTGCCGTGGCTTCAGCATCGGCCAGGGCGCGGTGGGCCGAGATCAGCGAAATGTCCAGCACCCGGCAAATCTCGCCCAAACTGTAGCTGGGCAGACCGGGCAGCAGCAACGTCGCCAGTTCATGGGTATCCAACGCCGGTCGATGAAAGTTGACCCCCGCCGCTTGTAGAAACCCCAGGTCGAAGCCGGTGTTGTGGGCCACGACGGCATCCACGCTTGCGTCCACAAAGGCGAGCAGTTCGGGCAAGACCATCGCCAGCGTAGGCGCGCCTTGAACATCCCCGTCAACAATGCCGGTGATCTGTTGTACACGCAACGGAATGGCGCGTTGTGGATTGACGAAGGTTGAGAACCGCGCCAGTATCACTTCGCCACAAAAGCGAACAGCCCCAATCTCGATGATGGCGTCGGTGCGGCTGTCCAACCCCGTGGTTTCCAGGTCCAGAGCGACAAAGGTGCGCTCGGCCATAGGTGTATCCCTTCTGCGGGCCAATGGGAAAAGTGACGGCGCTGCTTGGCTCGGTCCAGCGTTGCCATTATAGCAGTAAGCTTTTCGAGATGGCGAATAGGCTACAGAGGGCAATAATTGCCCGTGACGGCGATCTGCGGCACAATGGGCGACAGACCGCCGCTAAACGCTACAGATCCATCAGCGCCACAAGCGTCTCAATTTTTGTCAATCGCCAATCACTAATCACTTGGGAAGCTATCGATTGCTGACCGTATCAGTCATTGCCACAGTCTATAACGAAGGAGAGAGCTTGCGGCGCTTGCTCGATTCGCTGGTGGTACAGACGCGCCCGCCCGATGAAGTGGTGATCTGCGATGGCGGCAGCACAGATGAGACGGTGGCCGTGTTGGAAAGTTATCGAGATCGGCTGCCGGGGCTGCGCGTATCGGTGGAGCCGGGGGCCAATATTAGCCGCGGGCGCAACTGTGCCATTTCCGCTGCGCGTGGTCCGATCATTGCGGTCACCGATGCGGGGGTGTGCCTGGATGCGATCTGGCTGGAGAAACTGGTGGAACCCTGGGAAGGCAAAGGGCAAAGGACAAAAGCCGAAAGCGGCGGTCCCCAGTCCCCCATTGCCTCTGCCGGTTTCTTCCTTCCCGACGCCCATGGCATTTTTCAAACGGCGATGGCGGCGACGGTTTTGCCGCTGGTGGAGGATGTTGACCCAGCACGCTTTTTGCCCAGCAGCCGCTCGGTGGCCTTCCACAAAGAGGCATGGGCGGCAGTGGGCGGCTATCCTGAGTGGCTGGATTACTGTGAGGATCTGATCTTTGACCTTAGAATGAACGCACAGTTTGCCCAGGGGCAGACAGCTTTTGTGTGGACGCCGGAGGCGGTGGCCCGCTTTCAACCGCGCACGAGTTGGCGCGGATTTGGGATGCAATATTATCGGTATGCGCGTGGCGACGGCAAGGCTGATCTGTGGCGCAAACGCCATGCCCTGCGGTATGTCATCTATTTTGTGTTTTTACCTGCGCTCATCGGCCACGCGCTGATGGGGATTTTTCGCCCGCCCATTGGGTTGGCTGGGTTTGCTGGCCGGCATGATCGCCTATTGTGCGCGGCCCTGGCAACGGTTGGCCCAACAGCCCACGCTTGCCAAAAGGCAACGGCTGGGGGCTGCCGCACTGGTTCCGCTGATCCGGGCTGTGGGCGACGTGGCAAAGATGGCAGGCTATCCGGTGGGCCTGCTTTGGCGCTGGCAGCATCGACATCGCGCGGAAATCCACTGGCATTAAGTTAAGAAACAGGGACGATTTTGCCGCTTTTAATTGATGGACACAACGTAATCGGCGCAGAGGTTCTCGATGATATTCGCCTGAGCGACGAGGACGATGAAGCGCGCTTTGTGGAACGGGTGCGCGCTTGGCAGAGCCGGTATGGCGGCAAAATTACGGTTATGTTTGACCGGGGCATTACTGAAGGACGATCAGCGCTCCTGAGCAACGCTGGGGTGGAAGTCCGCTTTGCCCGCAACCCTGTGGAAGCCGATGATCTGATCCGCCGACGGTTGCGGCTGCGTCCACAGGGACTGGTGTTGGTGACCAATGATGTGACCTTGCGCCAGGAAGCCGAGCGTCACAGCGTGGCCGTCTGGGGGGCACACGAGTTTATCCAGCGCATGATGGCCCCACTTAAGCGGGATCCAACTCGTGACGAGCTACGCAATGCGCACGGTCTGCCCAGTCACGAAGTGGATGCTTGGCTGCGCATCTTTCAACAAAGCAAGCGTGCCGAGGACGATCCCATCTGGTCGCCGCCCTTTACGCGGCCCAAACGTCGCCGCCCCACCAAAACCGCCCCGCCGCCAAAACCAGAGGGCAATGAAGTTAAGAGAAAGAAGCATGGCAAACGCAAACGATAATCCCACCATTCGCCGCCAAGTGCCCGCCCGGCTGATTGAAGCAACGCCTGCGGCCAACGGTCTCTTTAATTGGATTCTGGCCGCACCCACAGTGCTTTTTCTGGGCTGGCTTTGGGTCGATCTCTTTGCCTTTTTTGATCCCATCCCCTGGTATTGGCTAGATCTACTCGTGGGCGCGCTGCTCTATTTTGGTGGGATCGTGCTGCCGCTTGGCTATGGCGCACACCGATCGGCGACAGCGTTTCCGCGCCTCTTCCAAAACGCCGGGTGGGATGTGCAACCGTTGGTCCCCGTCCGCCCGGAAGAGCAGTACAGCGTGCGCTATTTGCCCACGGAAAAGCAGCGGGCGGCGTTTAGCGCGGCTCGCCTCTGGTCGTGGGCGGCGCAAGGGTGGGTCTATTTGGAAATTGCCACCATTTTCATCGGCGCTATCGGGATGATTCCCCTCTTTTTCAGCGCGCTGGAATTTGGCTTCGGCCAGTAGATCGAACGCAGACAATACCCATTGAGCAGAGTTACGGACACCATCTCACCCTACAGCGAGGCTCCCATGAAACATGCAGACATCCTGGCCTATTTTGAGCAAAAACAGCCCCAGATTTTGGAAACCATCCGCCTTTTGGTGGAAGAAGAGACCCCTAGCGACGACAAGGCGCGGCTGGATAACTTTGCCCAGCGTTTGGCCGACCGCTACAAAGCGGTGGGTGCGCGGGTGGAAATTATCAAAAACAACCAGCGCGGTGATCATGTGCGGGCGGTGTTTGATAATGCCGAATTTGTGGCGGATCCCGCGGCCAAACCAGCGCTGATCCTGTGCCACTTTGATACGGTCTGGCCGGTTGGCGCGTTGGCAACCCATCCCTTCCGTGTGGATGAGCAGGGCTGGGCCTATGGGCCAGGGATTTTCGACATGCAGTCGAGTCTGGCACTGGCAGAGTATATGTTGTTGGGCGTGCAAGAGCAGCGGCTGAAATTGCCGCGCCCGGTGGTGCTGTTGGCAACCTCCGACGAAGAAGTGGGCAGCCTCACGTCGCGGACGCTGATTGAAGAGGAGGCGCGGCAAGGCTGCCTTTGTGTTGGTGATGGAATCACCGCTGCCCGGCGGCGTGATCAAAACCAGCCGCAAAGGCAGCGGCAGCTTCAATCTGACCATTCGCGGGCGGGCAGCCCATGCCGGGGTGGAGCCGGAAAAGGGGATTAGCGCCATTCAAGAATTGGCCCATCAGATCTTGCGGATTCATGGGCTGAGCAATTTGGAAAAGGGCACAACGGTCAACGTGGGCGTGGTCACCGGAGGAACGCGCCCCAATGTAGTAGCCGCCGAGGCCACCGCCCAAATTGACGTGCGCGTATGGACAGCGGACGAATTGGCGCGGATTGAACGCTGTCTCTTTAACATGAAACCTGTGTTGGAAGGGGCTGAGGTGATCATCGAAGGCCACGAAAACCGGCCACCGCTGGAACGCGGCGTCACCAAAGATCTCTTTCGACAGGCACAACGCATCGGGCGCGAGGTGGGGCTGGATCTGCAAGAGGGCGGCACGGGCGGCGGCAGCGACGGTAACTTGACCGGCGCGCTGGGCATTCCCACACTGGATGGGCTGGGCGTGCCGGGACACGGCGCCCACGCCGACCATGAACATATTGAGGTCGATCAGATCGCAGGGCGGGCCGCGCTGCTCACGGCGCTGGTAATGGAATTAGAGGGGCAATAGGTCCATGAACTTTAACCACTATTTCAGCAACGACGAACTCGACAACGTCCTGCGCGGCTGGGCGGAGCAATTCCCGGCGTTGGTCACCGTGTCCGAACTAGGCCGCAGCCACGAGGGCAATCCCATCCCGCTGTTGACGCTGACCAATCAGGCAACTGGCGCGGATACGAACAAGCCTGCGCTCTGGATCGACGCTAATATTCACGCCACAGAGCTTGCAGGGACGACGACAGCGCTTTGCATTGCCCATATACTACTCAGCGGTTATGGCACGGATAGCCGCGCCACGCGTATTTTGGACAACGCTGTTTTTTACATTGCGCCCCGCTTGAACCCCGACGGCGCAGCGCTGGCGCTGGCAGCCACGCCGCGCTATGTGCGTTCGGGCACGCGCCCCTATCCTGAAGAGGAAAAAGCGCCCGGTCTGCATGTGGAGGACATAGACGGCGACGGGCGCATTTTGCAGATGCGTCTGCCCGATCCCAACGGCGATTGGAAGATCAGCACGCTGAACCCGCGCCTCATGGAGCGACGCGGCCCCGACGAGCACGAAGGCACGTTCTATCGACTGTTGCCCGAAGGACGCATTGAAGCCTACGACGGCTATCTGATCAACTTGGCCCCCGCCCATCAGGGATTAGACTTTAACCGCAATTTCCCGTTTGAATGGCAGCCCGAAAATGTGCAAGAAGGCGCTGGCCCCTATCCTGCCTCGGAGCCGGAAATTCGCGCAATGGTGGATTTTATCACCCGCCACCGTAACATCAACATCGGCCTTACCTATCACACCTATGGCGGCGTAATTTTGCGCCCATTCGGCACGCGCCCCGACGAGCAAATGGAGACCGACGATCTGTGGGTCTATAAAAAGATGGGCGAGCGTGGTCTGGCCCTCACAGAGTACCCAACCGTGGCGGTCTATCACGGCTTTCGTTATCATCCCAAAGAAGTGACGACCGGCGCGTTTGATGACTGGATCTACGATCACATGGGCATTTTTGCCTTTACTGTGGAACTTTGGGATCTGCGGCGCAAGGCGGGGATTGAGGTGAAGGAATTTATTGAATGGTTTCGCAACCATCCCCACGAAGAGGATGTAAAAATCTTGCGCTGGCTGGAGGAAAATGGCGGCGAGGGGGCGGTGGTGGATTGGTATCCCTATGAGCATCCGCAACTGGGCAGCGTCGAGATCGGCGGCTTTAACCGACTCTTTAGCTGGACCAATCCGCCCGTGCATTGGATGGGCGAAGAGGCACAGCGCAACGCCCCGTTTGCCCTGGCGCTGGGCGACATGCTGCCCCGGTTAGAGATCCACACGCTGACGGCGGAACGGCTGAGCGACGAGCGCTATCGGCTGCGGCTGGTGTTGGAAAACAGCGGTTTTCTGCCCACCTTTACCAGCGCGCAGGGCCAAAAACGCAAAGCTGTGCGCCCGCTGCGTGTCTATTTGACGCTGCCAGCAGAGGCAAGCCTGCTTGTGGGCAAGGAACGGACCGAATTGGGGCACTTGCAGGGTCGCAGCCATCGGCTGGATGTGGGCTATGGCAGCAGCCCCACAGATAACCGAACTTGGACCGAATGGGTGATTGCTGCCAAGCCCGGCAGCGAAATTGGCGTGCAGATCCGCAGCGAGCGCGCGGGTTCTCTCCGGCGCGTGGTGATATTGCCCCCCTGACCAGAGGGATCGCGTCAAAATCTGTGAAAGAGATTCAGGAGGCTAACCTGAAGACAAATAAATTGAAGGGCGCCATTGCTGGCAATCTGCGACCCGCAGGTTATTGTGGAACTGCACAACGCCGACCACTTCACCAACCTGCAGACGGTGGTTCAGGTGCGTTCGGACCGCTATGCGGATCAAGACTATACCGATTGTACAGGTGAAGGAGCGCTTTTTAGCAGAATGGGGCGAACCCTACCTCCTCAAGCTCTTAAGACTCATCGACGTTTGACGCGATTGCCCTGGGTGTGCAATCTCAGCGGCAATGCACACAAAAATACGAATTGTGACAAGATGTCAGGCACGCCGTGAAGATAAGGAAACGTTGTACCTATACAGGTGCGAAGCACTCGCCAGGAGTAGAACGGTTGTGAAACGCTTGTGTGGCGAGTGCGTCGCACCTCTATTGTTACGAAACGTCTAAAGAGGCGGAGCATCGGAATGCTTCCCGAACATGAATAAGTAACCAGGGGATAGCCATTGTAATAAACCGGTCTAAAGTAGGTCGAGAGAATGATCAAAGGCGCGATGAATAACCGGGCAACGGCAATATACTGTATCCTATACGTAGCGGGTCGGACATCCGTTAGCCGCGTCCCACCCGCCGCACCTCCAACTCCATCACCGTCATCTCCTCCCCCTCCACTGTGGAGTTCTCCATGCGGGGAAGCATGGTCAAATCTATCTGATCGCCTCTGAGATAATCGCGTGCCACAATCGCTGCTTTGACTGCGCTGTGGACGGCGTTGGCGCCAATTGTGCGCAGAATCACCTCTTCGTCGGCGCGCAGAACATGGGCAATGGCCGCAGCCAGGGGGTGGATATCGGCTTGACCGGAGACGCGAAAGACTTTGGCCATGGGGAGTATTCCTTTCTACGATGGGAGAAAACAATGATATGCGCCAATCGCTATGCACAGAACTCTAGTGGATGACAATCTTATTTGCGCATTACCCTCTATTTTGGCAGAATGGAGCGACAATTTCAGCCATCTAGGGCGTCAATTTCACCCGTCAAACCCGTCACCTCCTCGCATCGCCGCCACATTGAGGGCAAGGGACACCCGTAGAATCTGGCAACTGTGCTTCTGTGCAGCCTAGATTCTTTGTGTTTGCTGCGTCTCGTGCATCCCCGGCCAGTACGCTTTTCACACCACCAAACATCGATGCCAAATCCATTACGCCTTGTCGTTTTGATCCAACTGCGCGAAGCCGTTGGCCTTTCGCAGTCTGATATGGCGGACCGCTGTGGCCTGCGCGGACGCCAAAGCCGCAAAAGTGTGGCCGCCTGGGAACTTGGTCAGACTATCCCACGCCGCCGCCATCGCCAGCCCATCGCCCTCTATCTTTTGCGCGATCTTAAACTCTATCGGGACCTGCCTCGCTTTGCAGGCGTCTGGCAAATCCTCGTGGAAGAATGGGAGTGGGAGCCGCTCACCGACGGCGAACGCGCAACCCTGTTGGCCCAGGCATTGCCGCCGACATCCATGCCACCAACCACGCAGCCAATCGAAGATGACATAGCCCAGGCGGTTGCGCCAGCCCTGCCCGTCACGCCGCTACCACAACAACCGCGCAGCGGTGGCACCGTCAAACGGCTGGGCTGGTTCTATACACTGCCACGCCTGTGGATTGTGGGGCTGGCGTTACTCTTGTTGACGGCGTCGGGGTATGGCGTGGTTGCTATTCGGGGGCAGACAGCACCGCTAATTTACATCGAGGATGGCAGTTTCGAGGCGGAAGACGGTCTGAAAAGTTGGGGCGGGGCTCCCTTCCCCTGCCCTTTCCAAGTGGTAGAAAATGCTGTGGACGCAGTCGATGGCACACGCTATCTTTCTGTGCGTCGGCGCGATGGCTGTGCCATGTTTGGGCAAACCCGCCCCATTCAGGCCGACACCACGCAAACGTATACATTCTTGCTATGGACCCGCGCCACGTTAGCGCAATCGCTGCCCTTGACCTTGCAACTGGAAGCCAGGGGCGAGACCACCTTTGCCGAGGCGTTGTCTATCATGGTTGGGCCGGTCTGGCAATGTTACAGCCTGGACATTGTGCTGCCAAACGGCAATTTCCAGACCATAGCTGCCCAAATTCGGCTACAGGGGCCAGAGAATCAGGGGACCTATGAATTTGATGCGCTTTCCCTAAACTCTGGGAGTGACGCAACCTGCCCGCCGCCTGCGCTGGCCCTGTTTAACCCCGGCTTTGAAGAGGCCGACTCTCCGCTGGGCTGGGATGCGCTGGCCGATTGTGGGCTGGAAATTGGGCGCAAAGCCGGGGTGGCCCACAGCGGGCAGCGCTATTTGATTGCCGATCGTTCGGTGCCGGGCTGCTACTCTCTCTATCAAGATCTGGCGGTCAAACCTGTGCCGGGGCAAAGCGTTCAGGGATCTGTCTGGGTACGCTCAGAGGATGGTTCGCCGCTGAATCTAGGGTTATCGATCTGGGCATTGGGCGGCGCAGAACAGGAGGAAATTCGGCATAATCTCACGGTTGAGGGGGAGGGCTGGCGCTGTGTAGAAACTGTGTTACTCGTGAACAAGGATGATCACACGGGGTTGCGTTTTGAAGTTTACCTCGACAGCTACAGCGAGACGCGCTATCTGCTTGATGATACACAGATTCGCTATCAAGCCGATGTCGCCTGTCCCGAAGCAGATCTAGCCCTACATAGTACAGAGATCGATCCACAGAACGCCTTTTACCCTGGCAGCACGGTAAGCGTATGGAGTGAAGTGCGAAATGCAGGCATTGATCCCTTAGTCGCAGGTAGCCATGTAGATCATTGGATCGCCGCTGCGCCTGATGGTCCCCCCATCGATCCTGTATTGAACTATGTCATTACCCTGCCACGATTGGAGCCGGGGATGCACACTCAGTCCATCCCCGCCTATGTGCAGATTCCGCTCAACCTGGAGGCGTATCGCCCCTATTATGTGGTATGGGATGTCCGCCCGCCCGTGGGCTATAGCGACGTTGCCCAGGCCAACAACCGCCAATCGCGCCCGCTTGAGATCGTCCCCTGTGAACGTGACACCCCTTTCTGTGACCTTCCCGTGGGCATGTGGGGGTATGATGAAATTGTACGCTGGCACGAACTAGAGATTACCACAGGATGTCGCAGCGGCACTATTCCGTTCAAAAACAGACCTTTTTGTCCCAATCAGTTTGTAACTCGCAGTGCATTGCCCGTCTTTTTGTTGCGCCACCATTACAGCGCAGAATATCAGCCCGAAGGCCCGTATCAGGGAAAATTTGTCGATCTGCCGCAGGACTTTTCACACCGCAGAGCCTATTGGGTGGAGGCATTTTATGATCTGGGCATGACAATGGAGAGCGAAACTTGCCCGCCCAGTGAAGAGGGTCTACGCTTTTGCCCGCACCAGTTTGTGACAAGGGCCGAGCTTATGGCCTACCTCGCCCAGTTTCTAGGGTGGGAACTGACGCCGGTCCAGGGCAATCTCTTTGTTGATGTTACCCTGGACACCCCCGCCAATCGTGCCATTGAGTATGCCGCTCGCAACGGCTTCTTCGCCGATGATGATCCACACTGCCCGCCGCTGCTCACCGGGGATCGTTTTTGCCCCGATGATCCCGCACGCCGGGCCTTTGTCGCGGTGGTGTTGGTGCGTGCGTTTGGGGAAAATTAAAAGAGGGGGAAGCGAAACCCAATAGTTTCGCTTCCCCCTCCTCTCTGCGACTTTGCGACTCCGCGTTAAAATTCTTACCCCAAACGCTCGATCACCCCAGCGGCGCCCATGCCGCCGCCAATACACATGGTAATCAGCCCATAGCGCTTGTTCTGGCGCTGAAGTTCGTGCAACATCTGCACCGTGAGCTTGGCCCCGGTGCAGCCCAGGGGATGGCCCAGGGCAATCGCACCGCCGTTAACGTTGACCCGCGCTTCGTCCATGCCCAACTCGCGGATCACGGCCAGTGATTGGGCGGCGAAGGCTTCGTTGAGTTCGATAAGATCAATATCGCTCAGGCTCAGCCCGGCCAGTTTGAGCGCCTTGGGCACAGCTTCAATAGGGCCAATGCCCATGTATTCGGGTGGTACGCCGCCCACGGCAAAGCTGAGAAAACGTGCCATGGGCTGCAAGCCTTTGGCCCTTGCCAGATCCTCGCTCATCACCAGCACCGCCGCCGCGCCATCACTGGTCTGGCTGCTGTTGCCCGCCGTCACCGAGCCTTTGACGTGAAAGACAGCCCGCAACTTTGCCCAATGCCTCGGTCGGACGTATCCCGGCGCACGCCCTCATCCTGGGCAAAGGTGGTGGCGAGTTCCTGAGTGGCGCTGCCTTCGCCGATTTTCATCTTCACATCCAGCGGCACAATCTCATCGGCAAACTTGCCGGCGTCCTGGGCGGCGGCGGCGCGTTGATGGCTGCGCAGCGAAAAGGCGTCCTGCTCTTCGCGGCTGATCTCGTACTTTTGCGCCACGTTCTCGGCGGTCAAGCCCATGCCCAGGTAAACGCCGGGATATTCCAGCGCCAGATCGGGATTCGCCATAAATTTATTGCTGCTCATCGGCACGCGCGACATGCTCTCCATGCCCCCGGCAATGATGACCTCCCCCATCCCCGCCATGATCTGCTGGGCAGCCAGGGCAATGCTCTGCAAACCACTGGAGCAGAAGCGGTTGATGGTCTGCCCCGGCACGCTTACCGGCAGTCCGGCGCGCAACGAGGCAATGCGCGCTACGTTCATACCCTGTTCGGCCTCTGGCATGGCGCAGCCGATGATCACATCTTCAATCTCGGCTGCCTCTACCCCCTCGGCGCGGTCGAGCACGGCCCGAATCACCGCCGCCGCCATATCCTCCGGGCGGGTCGCGCGTAACGTTCCACGCGGGGCCTTGCCCACGGCGGTGCGAGCGGCGGAAACAATCACAGCATTTGGCATAGTAAACAGATCCTTTCCTGTTAACAGATCGCTGATCCAGTGGTAAAATCAAACGAACAATTGCGTGGCAAGTCTAATCTTAGAAACGAGCGACATCCTATGACAACGCATGTACAGACAGGCTACAAACACATTGAGATTGACGAACAGGGACGCCCGCTGATTGCAGGCACGCGCTTCAAAGTGCGCATATTGATCGGGTTCTGGCAGGGCAATGGCTGGACTCCTGAAGAATTTCATGAGACATTTCCCAATTCTTTCGTTAGCGCAAATCCATTCTGCCTTTGCCTACTATTGGGATCATAAAGACGAAATTGACCGTTCCATTGAAGAAGCAGAGCACTTTGAAGAAGAGTATCGCCGTACGCACCCAGAACCGCCTGCGCTTGAGCGTCTTCGTCGTCTACACCAAGAATCTTTGAAGCAGGAACAGACTGAGCTGTGAACAAGTTTTACATGGATGTTCATATCCCCCGTGCCATTACCGATGGACTGCGACGGCGCGGCGTCGATGTGCTGACAGCTCAGGAGGATAGCAGAAGAACAGTGGGCGATGAATATCTCCTCCACAGAGCAAACGAACTGGGCCGAGTGATGGTCTCGGCGGACGAAGACTTTACCATGATTGCGGCTCAATGGCAGCGGCGAGATATTGCGTTTGTCGGAATTGTTCGTATGACGCAAAATCCCTTCAATATCGGTCTTTATGTGCATGATTTAGAACTCGTTGCAAAGATCATGGAAGTGGATGAACTTGCTAACGTTGTGACGTTTATTCCGTTCTAGTTCTTCTCGCCCCTCGCCTAATTCCGCAACGGCTTCCCCCGCTGCAAAAAGTGCCAGATCCGCTCCTGGGTTTTGGCTTCGCCGCACAGGCTTTTGAACGCTTCCCGCTCTAGATCAAGAAAATATTGCTCGTCCATCCAGGTGGGCTGGCTGAGTTCGCCGCCACACAGCACACAGGCCAACCGATCCGCCACGGTGGCATCGTGCTGGCTGATGTAACCGCCCTGGCGCAGCGTGTGAATGCCAATCCGCATGTTGGCGAGCATATCACGTCCGCCTGCATAGACCGTCCCCTTGACGCTGGGCGGCGTGTATCCATCATCGGTCATGCGCAGCACCTCGGCCTTGGCCTCGGCCAACAGATGATCAATGTTCATGACGATGCGATCATTGGGGCCAAAGAAGCCCAACGCCCGCGCCTGCATCGCCGATTCCGCCACTTTGGCAAAGCCAATCGTCTCGAAAATCTGCTGCAAATAGGGGCTGGGATTCACATTCTCGGCGTGCATGTGCGGGCTGACATTGCGGCGCACCATCTCTTTACAGCCACCGCCGCCGGGGATCAGCCCCATGCCCACCTCCACCAATCCCATGTACGTTTCGGCGTGGGCCACAATGCGGTCCGCGCCCATGCTGACCTCGCAGCCGCCGCCCAGCGCCAGTTGATAGGGCGCAGCCACCACGGGCTTGGGCGCGGTGCGCATCGCCATAATCGCATCTTGCAGCCCGCGCACCACGGCGTCCAGTTGATCCCACTGCCCCGACTGTGCCAACATGCCGATGAGGAAGAGGTTGGCCCCGGCGCTGAAATTGCCGCCCTGATTGCCGATCACCAGCCCGGCGGCATTGCCGTGTAACCGGTCAATTGCTTCGTTCATAATCTCGCCGATGGCAACATCCAGCGCGTTCATCTTGGTGTGGAACTCCAGCAGCAACACGCCATCGCCCATTTGCAGCAGCGAAGCCGAATCGTTTTCGGCCACGACGCCGCGCCGCTGTTTGAGATCGGCAATGTTGACCATCTTGGCGTCGGAAACGGCTGGCTCATAGGCCTTGCTCTGCGGATTGTAAGCAACCTTTTTGCCGCTTTCGTAGCTGTAAAATGTTTCGTTGCCACGCTTGAGCATCTCGCGCACCCACGGCGCGGCGCGGATCCCTTCGCCTTCCATGCGATCCAGCGTCTCGGCCACGCCCAGCACATCCCAGGTCTCAAAAGCACCCAGTTCCCAGCCAAACCCCCATCGCATGGCGTTGTCAATGTCCGCCAAGCTGTCGGCAATTTCGGGAACACGCTTGCTGGCATAGGCCAACGTGCGCGCCAGTGTGTGCCAGATCAGATCGCCCGCTTCGTCGTCGGCGTTGACCAACCGGCGCAAGCGTTCTTCCAGCGGCTCGTCTTTGACCTCGCCTACGCTGGCCCAGCGCGGCTTGCTAGGAGCTACATAGTCGAGAGTACCCTCGGCGGCGGCTTGCAGATCCAGCCCCCAGAACGACTTGTTGCTGCCCTCGTCGGTGACAGTTTTGTAAAAACCCTGGCCGCTTTTGCTGCCCAGGAGCTTGTTTTTGGTCAGCGTATCCAGCACCGAAATGCCATACTTGCCGCGCAGGATTTCCCGGTCCTCGTCGTCAGGGATCATGCCATAGAGATTTTCGCCCACCATCGCCATCACGTCGATGCCCACGACATCGCCCAGACGGAAGGTTCCCGTTTTGGGCCGCCCAATCAGCGGACCGGTTAAGGCATCCACCTCTTCCACCGTGTAGCCGTTCTCCACGGCGAACTCCATAAGATCGCTTTGGATCAGGCTGAACATGCGGTTGCCCACAAAGTTGGGCGTATCTTTGGCAATAACCACGCCTTTGCCCAGCCGATTTTCGGCAAAGCCCTTCATGCGCGCCACCAGCGCGCGGTCGGTTTCCGGCGTGGGGATGATCTCTAACAGGTGCAAATAGCGGGGCGGGTTGAAGAAATGTGTCCCCATGAAGCGCTTTTTGAAATCGTCGCCCCGCCCCTGGCTGATTATGTGAATGGGAATGCCAGAGGTGTTCGTGCTGATAATGGCGCGGGGGGGGGCGATGGCTTCAAGTCGCTCCATGAGCTTTTGTTTGGGGCCAGGGCGCTCGACAATCACCTCGATGATCCAATCGCTGGCCTTGACCGCGCTTTCCAGATCATCTTCCAGATTGCCAGGCGTGATCAGCGCTGCCCGATCCTGGGCAAAGAGGTTGGCGGGCTTGCTCTTGATCATACGATCGATGCCGCCCTGCACAATCCGATTGCGTACCTTGCGGTCACTCAGCGTCAGCCCTTTGGCCGCCTCCGCCTCGCTCAGCGCATCGGGGACAATATCCAACAGGTGAACAGGAATGCCCGCATTGGCGAGATGACCGGCAATCGCTGCGCCCATCGTGCCGGAGCCAATCACCGTTACACGGTTGATGCCGTAGGACATGAACGTTTCTCCTTATGGGTAAACTTTGAACGGGAGAGTCATTGAAAAGGTGTATTGAAAAGGTATGCAGCCAGCATAGCCCCGCCGTGTTGTCATGCGGTTTTGGGGGAATTAGCGATTGGGTATCGGTTTATAGACAGTCCGAATGTACCTATACAGGTCTAGGGTGCGACGCACTCGCCACACACGCTTTTCACAACCGTTCTCCTCCTGGCGAGTGCGTCGCACCTGTATCGTTACGTCCGAATTTCAATCACCAATCGCTAATCGCTATTTGGGTCGCATCGCCAGCAGCCGCAGTCCGTTGCCAACCACAATGAGTGTGCTGCCCTCGTGGCCGACGACCCCCAAAGGCAAGGGCAGTACAAACCCCGGCACGAAGATCGGCACAAGAATAGTCAACGTCACCAGAGTGACAATTACCCCCACCGAGAAGATCAAATTCTGGCGCACAACTTGCCCAGCCCGGCGGCTGAGATCAAGCATAAAGGGCAGTTTGCTGAGATCATCGGACATTAGCACCACGTCGGCAGTTTCCAGCGCCACATCTGTGCCCGCCGCGCCCATGGCGATCCCCACGCTGGCGGTTGCCAGTGCTGGCGCATCATTAACGCCGTCGCCCACCATTGCCACACAGCCCTGTTTCACCAGTTCGCGCACAATCTCCACCTTCTGCTCTGGCAGCAGATCGGCGTAGACATCGGCATCGTCTAGCCCCACCTGGCGGGCAATGGCCTGGGCCACGTTGTGGTTATCGCCTGTGAGCATCGCCATACGTTTGACGCCAATCCGCTTCAGCGCCGCAATCGTATCGCGGGCGTTCTCGCGCAGCGTGTCGGCCACAGCCAGATAGCCCACCACTTCCCAGTCGCGGTCATCGCCCAGCGTATCGCCCACGGTGCTGCGCCGCACTACCAACATGGCGGTCTTGCCTTGCTTTTGCAGTTGCTGGCCGATCATGCGAATGGCCGGGGAAAGATCCATCTTTTCGTCCATGAAGAGGCGGTCATTGCCAATGATCGATCACCTCGCGCTCACCGTTGCGCTCATAGATGGCCTGGATGCCGTGACCGACAATGGACTGAAACTCATCGGGTTCGTCAATGGCAATGTTTTCTGTGCGGGCCGCATTCAAGATGGCCCGCGCAATGGGATGCTCGCTTAGGCTTTCCGCGCCCGCCGCCAGCCGGATCACATCGGCGCGGCTGTAGCTGTTCAGCGGCTTCACATCGGTCAACACCGGTTTGCCGTGGGTGAGCGTGCCGGTTTTGTCAAAGGCCAGAATGTCCAACTCGGCGGCCTTTTCCAAATAGACGCCGCCTTTGAAGAGGACACCGCCACGCGCCGCCGCCGCAATTGCGCTGAGAATGCTGGCCGGCGTGCTGATGATCAACGCGCACGGACTCGCCACCACCAGCAGCGTCATGGCCCGGTAGATCGTGGCGCTAAAGGGTTCGTCGATAAAAAGCCACGGAATCAGCACAGCCAGCAGCGTTGCCCCTATGACAATGAGTGTGTAGGGCTGACTAAAGCGGTCGATAAGGCGCTGTGTAGGCGCGGCATCTTCCTGTGCTTCCTGCACCAATTGAATAATCTTGCTGAGCGTGCTTTCCGAGGCCAGTTTGGTCACCCGCACCTCCAGCGCGCCGCCGCCGTTGATCGTCCCCGAAAAGACCGTATCATCCAGGCTTTTGTGAACGGGCACACTCTCGCCGGTCACCGGGCTTTGATCCACACTGCTGTTACCGCCGATGACCGTACCGTCCACAGGCAGCCGCTCGCCAGGGCGCACCATCACCACATCGCCCACAGCCAGTTCCTCCACCCCGATCTCCACCAGATCCTCGCCGCGGCGCAGGTGAGCTGTCTCTGGGCGCAGATCCAGCAGCCCTTCAATCGCCTTACGCGTGCGATCAATGGCGAACTCTTCCAGCGCGCCGCTCAGGGTAAAGAGAAAGAGCAGCAGCGCGCCCTCTTCCCATTCGCCAATCGCCGCCGCGCCCACCGCCGCCGCGATCATTAAAAAGTCAATGTTCAACTGTGCCTTGCGAGCATCGGCAATGGCCTCGCGCATCCCGGAATAGCCACCGGCCGCAAAGGCAACCACAGCACAGATCGCCACGGCCCAGCCCGGCAGCGCGCCCGTCACCGAGCCGCCCAGCCAGCCCGTCAACAGAGCCACCAGCGTAATCGCCGCCAGCGCCAGTTCAGGATTCTCGCGCCAGAAGCGCAACGTGCCCAGGGTTGCCAGCCAATGGGTGGGAGCCGGGGTTCTCATTTTGCTTCCCGGCAATTCATTTTGGAGCGGCTGTGTTGTCATGTTCATTCATCCTTATCATGCTTCTTGGGGATCCAGAGGTAGTTCGATTTATGTACGTGCAATGCATAGCGATTGAGAGATTGAATTTCTGTGCCAATCGCCTAATCTCTGCTCAACAGCTTAATGACATTACCTTGCAACTTGCCACCTGCAACCCGTTATTTCCGCAGTTGCTGTCGAATCTCATCGCGCTTTTTCGCCCGACATGCAGGACAAAACCCCATTATCTGCACTTGCACGACGACGGGCTGAAAGCCTGTTTCGCTATAAATTTGCTGATAGAGATTGCTGGTGTCAAGGCTACCTTCGTGATCAAAAACCTCGTCGCAACGCAGGCAGATCAGGTTCATGTGGGGGGCCGGGTTGGTATCGTAATGGGTGTGTTCGCCCCCAGCACTAATCTCCACAATCGCGCCCAGATCACGCAGCGCATTCAGCGTATTATAGACCGTGGCCCGGCTGATCTCCGGGTGGCCTTCGCTGACATGTATATACACATCCAGCGGCGTGGGATGGCGCGGGGTATCGGCCAAAAAAGCGCAGATCGCCCGCCGCTGTTCTGTAATGCGATGCCCGCCCCGTTTCAATGCATCCAGATAGAAGTCTGCATCATTCATACAAGTCTTCCCCACTTAATTAGATTCATTCTAAATAAAAGTATCGCACCCAATAACGCCAATGTCAAGCTTATTTAGAATGAATCTAGATAACTACCACAATCTACTCCTTTGACAAAGCTGCCGCCGCGGTGATACTGTAAAGCGGTCTCTCTTCCCGGATATAATCCGCAGCCGTACACAAGGACATTTTTCAAAGAGTAAAAAGTCTTCCTTTGTGGCGCTGCTTAGTCTATCTTTGGCAGAGATCGATTGTCAGAACTCTCCCCTACCCCGTTTGCATAGGAGGTTACCTTATGTTGACCGACTTCGACGTTCGTCAGGCAGTTGAGTTTGAATGTCACGAACACCCTGTTCTTAGCGTCTACCTCAATGTGGATCCACACCGGCGCACACCTGAAAAGTACAGGCTCGCCCTGCGCGCGCTGCTGGAACGCGCCGAGGGAGCCGATGCCGAAGATCTACAACGCGTGCAAAATTATGTGGAAATGGGCTATAACTGGCAGGGCCGCGGCCTGATCCTGTTTAGCTGTGCCGGGCAGGAATTTTGGTGGGCCAAGAGCTTGCCCGTGCCTGTAGAAGATGCGGTTTTTGTGAGCTTTCGCCCCTATGTGCATCAACTGGCAACCCTGCTCGATACTTATCAGCGGCTAGGCGTGATCCAGGTTGACCAAATGGGGGCGCGGCTTTATGTCTTTCATATGGGCATTTTAGAAGCGCTACAGGGACATCTGGGCGAGGAGGTTCACATGCACCGGGCAGGTGGCTGGGCGGCGGCTCGCTATCAGCGCCACGAGGCCGAGACTGCCCGCCAGAATCTCAGTGATGCCGCCGAACTGGCGGAGGATTTTTATCGGCGCACCAATACTCGCCGACTGGTGCTGGCAGGCACAGACAAAAATGTGGCACAGTTTCGGGCCATGCTCAGCCAACGTTTGCGCTCGATGGTCATCGGGGAGATCTCCGCTGACGCCAACGCCACACCTGCCGAGATTCAGGTGCAAATTGCCGAACTTCCGCGCGAGGCTGCGCGCGCCGAAGGCAGTGAGTTGGCCGATCAGGTGATCACCGCGGCGTACAAGGGCGGCAACGCCGTGCTGGGGCTGGCCGATACGCTCAACGCTGTGCAAACAGGCCGCGCCCAACATGTGGTAGTGCTGGGCAACTATTCGCAACCCGCCTTCCGCTACAAAGATTCGCGCTTTGTGGTGCTGAGCGAAGAGGAAGCCGCCGCCTCTGGTAGCAGCGAAGAACTAGAGTCACTGCCCGATGCCGTGGACAGCGTGTTGCGCCGTTCGCTGCTGGGCGGCGTGGATGTAACCGTGCTCAACGAGCATCCTCGCCTGGCCGAGGCGGGCAAGATCGGCGCGCTGACGCGGTATTAAGTTCCGCTTTCGCCCTAAGATAGAATGCAGAGAGTTTACAAGAAGACAGGATGAAAGCAACCCTTTCATCCTGTCTTCTTTTTATCAGGCATTACGCAGTCGCCCCAGCAGTTGAACTTTTCAGAAAAGTTCAACTGCTTCTGTCACAACTGCCTGGTGCGTAAGTCCTGTTTATCTTTCTTTCCCTGCCTGCATCTCACAGGTACATCTCAGGGTAGGTCAACATTCCGGGAATGGTCGCCAGATCAATTGACATTTTCGCCCGATAATGCCACTATTGACCTATCTTTCCCTTCATTACACCAATCTTTATCACTCCGATCTGGTTAGGACAATATCATGAAAGCACTCGTGTATCGTGGCCCCTGGGAGATGCCTGTGGAAGAAGTTGAAGCTCCCCAGGCAAGCAGCGGGCGTGTGGTGGTGGACGTCAAATCGGTGGGGATCTGCGGCTCGGATATTCACGGCTACACAGGCAGCACGGGACGACGCACACCGGGCATTATCATGGGCCATGAGTTTGCCGGGACCGTGGCTGGCGTGGGCGAGGGCGTGAGCGGTTTTACCACAGGCGACGAGGTCATCGCCATCCCCTTTTATTCTGTGGCCGAAGGCCCCGATCCCTACCCCATCAACCGCTCGCCCTATCGGCGCATGACCGGCATGAACGAACACGGCGCGTATGCAGAGCAGGTGGCCGTGCGCCCGGAGCAGCTTTTCCGCAAACCGCCGCAGTTGAGTTGGGCGCGTGCGGCCCTGTGTGAGCCGGTTTCAGTGACCATGCACGCCGTCAACATTACGCCGCTTGAATTGATGCAAACTGTCGCTGTGATTGGTGCGGGGCCGATTGGACTGCTGGCGATGCTGGCGGCGCGGCTGAAGGGCGCAGGCAAGATCATCGTCATCGACCGTTCGCCGCGACGGCTGGAACTGGCCGAGGAGTTGGGTGCGGACGTGGTGATCAACGTAGACAAAGAGGATGCCGTCAAGACGATCCACAACCTCACCGGCGGCGGTGTGGACGTGGCGCTGGAGGCGGTGGGCATCACCCCCACGGCGCAGCAGGCCATCGACGTCACCCGCAACGGCGGTCACGTCACCTGGATTGGCAACAGCGCCAAAATGGTTACCATTGACATGCAGAGCATTGTCACACGCGAGCTAACTGTGCGCGGCACCTATGGTTTCAACGAAGTCGAGTTTGCCGCCTCGATTGATGCCCTGGCCCACAACCGCTTCAACGTGGATGCGTTGGTGGAAAAATACGCCTCGTTGGACGAAGCCTCGGAGATCTTCCGGCAGTTGGCGAAGGGCGAACAGGATTGGGTGAAGGTGGTGTTGGAGCCGCAGACGCGGTGCGTGATGAGTATTGCGTGTTGCGTACTCCGTTTTGATACGCAACACGCATCCTGTTTGTATAGGTGCGGATGAGGAGGTAGACATGGAGCGCCCCAATGCCATCATGGATGATTATGCCGAACCCACCTGGGAGATTGCCGAACTCTTCCCCGCCCAACGGACATGGAGCGAAGACGAATATCTGACCCTGGATACCAATCGGCTGGTGGAGTTTTCACACGGTCATTTGGAGGTTGTCCCGATGCCCACGTTTTCACATCAGATCTAGTCCTTGCCCTCTATCACGTTCTTTTGGCTTTTGTACAATCCGAAAACCTGGGGCGAGTGATGGTTGCGCCGCTACGGATACAACTGTGGCCGGGCAAGTTTCGTGATCCGGACGTGATGTTCATGGCGGCGGACCATGCCGGACGCATGGGCGAACGCTTTTGGGAGGGTGCGGATTTGGTGATAGAGGTGATCAGCCCCGACGACCGCCGCCGGGACACGGTAACCAAACGCCACGAGTACGCGCGCTGGCCTTCCCGAATACTGGCTGATCGATCCCTCCGAGCGGCGCATTACCGTGCTGGCACTGGACGGCCAGCACTCTCGTGTGCATGGCGAATTTGGCGAGCGGGAAACAGCATCATCGGTGTTGCTGGCCGGCTTTATCGTGGACGTGAAACAAGTGTTTGCGGCGCTTGGATAAAAACAAAAGATTACCAATACGCTGTGATTCAGCTTGCATAACTTTACATAGTGCTTTACACAAAAAGAGAGGATAGCCCCATGAACTTATTAGAACAGATTGAACAGTTAGATTTCCCGGCCCCGCTGCCCAAGACGCTGCTGGCTGTGGAGCAGACCTTCGACGCGCCGCGTGTAAAAGACATCCACGCCGAGGTGGGCAAGGCGTTACAAGAGAGCGGCATTCTGGCCGCCATGAAAGCCGGTGACACGGTGGCGGTGGGCGCAGGCAGCCGCGGCATTGCCAACCTGCCCAAAATTGTGCGCGCCACGGTAGATCATCTCAAAGCAGCCGGCATGAAACCCTATATTGTCCCGGCCATGGGCAGCCACGGCGGGGCCACTGCCGAAGGCCAGATCGAAATTTTGGAAGGCATGGGCGTCACCGCCGCGGCCATGGGCGTGGAGGTGCGCGCCACGATGGAGGTCGAGGTCATCGGCCAGATTGAGGGTGGCCCCACACTCTATCAGGGCAAAGATTCCATAGTCGCCGACCACACAATTCTGGTCAGCCGCATCAAGCCGCACACCGATTTCCGCAGCCATTTGGAGAGTGGCCCCTCCAAAATGTCGGTGATTGGCTTGGGCAAGCAATACGGCGCGTCGATTATGCACGCCGGCGGCGGGCGCAACTTTCAGCGCTATCTGGAACCAGCAGCGCGCATCTATGCCGCCAACGCCGATCTGCGTGGCGCGATCTGCCCGGTGGAAAACGCCTATGAGGATACCGCGCTGATTGCGGGCCTCACCGACGCCGAGATCGGCACGGAAAAAGAGGCAAAGTTGCTCAAACGGGCCAAAGATTATTTGGCCCAGATCCCCTTTGACGTGGTTGACATTTTGGTCATCCAACAACTGGGCAAAAATATTAGCGGCACGGGCATGGACACCAACGTGATCAGCCGCTTGATGATCCCGCGCCAGCCCGAAGCGTTTGGCAATGTCGATGTGGGTGTGATCACAGTGTTGGACCTGACCGAGCCGACCCACGGCAATGTCTCTGGGCTTGGCATTGCTAATGTGACTACGGCGCGTGTCTTTTCGAAGATTGACTGGGTGGCGACCTATACCAACGCCATTACATCGGGCATCTTCGGCATGTACCGTGTGCATCTGCCCGTTACCATGCCCGACGACGAGCGCGCGCTGCAAGTGGCCGTGCGCGGCTGTGCCGAGCCGCCCGCCGAGGCGAAAATGGTCTTCATCCGCGACACGCTGAGTCTGGAACACTTCTATGTCAGCCCCAGCCTGCGCGAAACCGTGGAAGCCCATCCCCGCCTGCGCATTGTGGATGAAATTCCTCTCTCGTTTGAGTATGGCACAATGGTCAGCCCGTGGCAGTTGGAATCGGCCAAACAACTGGCGTAATGGCCGTGTTGCGTATGGCACAGGATTGGAATGGTCAAGGATAAGGAGTAAGGAGTAATGAGTAAACTCAACCTACTCATTACTCCTTACTCATTCCACCCGCCGGTTATCACTCTTTTTTTCACCCAAAGGCACTGTATTATGTCTGACACTCTCGCCCTTTTCGGCGGCGCTCCCGTTCGCACACAGCCCTGGCCGGCTTGGCCGCAATGGAGCGACGCCGAACGCACCGATCTTCTGGCCGTGTTGGATCGCGGCGATTGGGGTGGCTTTGATGCGGCCGTGGATGAGTTTGAGATCGCGTTTGCCGCCCACATGGGGGCCAAACATTGCATCACGACCACCAATGGCACCACGTCGCTAGAAGCGGCCTTGCGCGCCCTGGGCATTGGCCGCGGCGACGAGGTGATTGTGCCGCCCTACACTTTTATTGCCACAGCCGCGGCCGTGCGCACCGTGGGGGCTACGCCCGTTTTCGTAGATGTTGAACCGGATACTTATAACCTCGCGGTGGCGGCAGTCGCAGAGGCGATCAGCCCGCAAACCCGCGCCATAATCCCGGTGCATTTTGCCGGTCACCCGGTAGATCTCGACGCGCTGTTGCCGCTGGCGGCGCGGCATGGATTGGCGGTCATTGAAGATGCCGCCCACGCCCACGGCAGCCATTGGCAGGGCAAGCCCGTGGGCGCGCTGGGCACAGCGGGATCATTCAGCTTTCAGAACAGCAAAAATCTCACGGCGGGGGAGGGCGGCGCGCTGGTCACCCATGATGACGATTTGGCGGTGAAGTTGTGGAGCGTGGTCAATTGTGGGCGTAGCCCGGAAGGGGCATGGTATGAGCACCCCAACCTGGGCAGCAATCTGCGCATGACGGGCTGGCAAGCCGGAATTCTGCTGGCGGGGCTAGAACGGTTGGACGCCCAGACTGGCCGGCGCATGGAAAATGCGCGCAAACTTAACAGCTTCATCGAGGAGATTGACGGGCTACAGCCCATGCGCTGGGATGTCCGCGCCGACCGCCACGCCTTTCACCTTTTCATGTTCCGCTACAATCCCGACGGCTGGGACACTCTCACACGGGATCGCTTTGTGGAAGCGCTGCGCGCTGAGGGCATTCCCGCCTCCACGGGCTATAAATTCCCACTCTATCATCAGCCGCCCATGGCCGAAGGCTACAGCCGTGTGACGCCCTGCCCTGTGGCGGAACAGGCCTGCCGGGAGGTGATCTGGCTGCCGCAGAGTCTACTCCTGGCCGAGCCGGGAGAGATGGACGATGTAATGGCTGCGATTGTGAAGGTGCGGGAGAATGTTGCGGCGTTGCGTGAGGGGTAGCAGCGGACGGATGACGATGGACGAAAGACGAACGTAGAGACATCGTCATCCGTCCATCGTCTTTAGTCCATCGTCCCCTTCTGCGCCAACTCAACCAACGTTTGCTCATCGCCAAAGCTGCCCGGTTTCATGATCACCTGATACGTGCGCCCGTTGGCGGCTGTGCCCAGACAAAGCGGCATCCCTGGCAGCACTTCTGCCAACACGGTGAGATAGCCGATCCCCAGGCGCGTCAGCACGTTAATCGCCGTATCGCCGCCGGTGAGAATCAGCCGTGTGGGCTGCATTTTTTGTACCACGGCGACAGCGATCTCAGCCAGACGGTCGGCCCATCCTCGCGCCTGAGGGCCGTCCAGCGACATTCCTGCGGCGGGCGGCGGCAATTGCACCAGCGTCACCGCCCGATTTGCAGCCACACAACGATCCACACTTTCAGCGTCATGGTTTTGCGTCACCACTTCGCACAGCACATTGGCATCCTTGCACAGCGCAGCCACCTGTCGATGGGCCATTTCGCTGCCGCTGCCCATCACGATTACCGTCTGCGCGCTGGCCTGCTCAGTCTGCGCACTGGCCTGATTTGCGGCCTCGCCACCCTGCCTCACCCAAGCCCCCACCGATCCTGCGCTGCCACACAGCAACGTCGTTTGGATCACATCGGCCACGAGCTGCACAATCTGCGCCAGATCGGCGTCGGTCATCGCATCGCACACAAGCAACGCCGCTGTGGACGCAGCCGTCTGAATGCGAGCGCGGGCATCCCCCGCCCATAGATCGGCAAGGGAGATCTCGGCCACGGGGTATCGGCTTTGGGCGCGCAGCAGCGTGGGCAGATGCAACGTCTGCGCGGGAATCGAAGGCGCAGCCAGATAGCCATCGCGCAGACCGCGCCCTTGGGCAGGGAAGGCCGGGCAAATCACGGCGCAGGGCAAATTCAAAAGATCGAGCAAGGCATCCAATTCGCTGCCAATGTTGCCACGCAGCGTGGAATCGATCTTTTTGTACCAGACTGCCTCTTGATCACAAAGCGGCGCGCTGACCTGACGAACACGCGTCGCGGCGGCAGCGGCGGTCAGATGGCGCGAATCAGAGGTAAAGGCCATCACCCCGGCAGGCAAGGGCAGGGAGGGCGTGGTCAAATAGATGGTGGCGGGCAGACCGGCACTGCGACAACGCGCCGCGCTATCGGCAGCCCCGGTGAGATCATCGGCAAGAATGAAGAGTGGTTTCATGCGGGCTATTGTACTCGGACGGGGGAGAACAAAAAAGCCCCGCTCGACGGCGGGGCCAGAGTTCAAATCCGGTGCTTACTTTACAAGGTCAGCGTATTCAGGATGGCGCTTGATGTAGCTGGCAATAAAGGGACAAAGCGGAACGACGGTCAGCCCTTCTTCGCGCGCATGATCCAAAGCGGCCTTTGCCAGCGCGCTGCCCACGCCTTTGCCCTCAAAGGCCGAGGGCACTTCGGTATGCGTAAGGATGATGGCATCGCCGCGCAGTCGATATTGGGCCAGCGCCAGATCCGAGCCAAGTTGCACCTCAAACTGGCTTTTGTCGATATTCTCCACGACGGTGTAAGTGTCTGTCATAGGTTCCTCAAGAGCGTACGGTCAGCGACCAGAGAATAGCTGCCGCTGCCACAATGTGCATGACAACGAGGACAATCGCTGTACCTGTGTTGCTAGCCTGCCCAAAGGGGGGAAGAGCGAAATCAGCACCAACACCACCGCCACAATTTGAAACGTGCGCTCGGCATTGGGCAAAAATCGGCGCATGACCCCCAACACCACGGCGGCAATCAAGCCGGGCACAATGGACGCGATCACCACCATAAACCACGGCAAGGGGGTCTGTGCCATATCCGGCGGCATGGCTACGGTCATCTCCCCCACAGCCATGCCGCCGATAAAATAGATAACCAAATTAAGAATAGCCGCAATCACGCCGCCAATCAAACCGGCCATGAGGAGCGCTCCCCATGATTGCGAACGTTGGACTTGAACTGCCATAACAACTCCTTTAGCCTTGATTCAATATTGATTATTTGTATAGACAAATTTCTCACAAGAGATGAATTTTGTCAAGCCCCGTTAACAAAGTTCACAAACTTTCGCCCACAAAAAGGCCGATTTTGTGGCGGAGAAAAAGCGTTTTCAATCGGCCAAAGGCAATTGAAGTACTCACTTACCTGTGTTACACTTTTGATGCGGAAGCGACATCTACCTCTGGGGGCGGCAAAAAGTCGTCTGTCCCGCAGGGTTCACCATTGTTCAAACCAAACCGGGAAAGGCCAGGGGGTCTATGAAAAGAGCATTAGCCGTGATCGTAGCGGTGCTTGTCAGTATTGTCTGGCTAAGTCCGCCCCTTGCGATTGGGGCAGCCGCGCTGAATTTATGGGATCCGATGGCCTATATCCCGCCTGAAGTTACCCTCTTGATGGAACAGTATAACATTGACGTCAGCCAGCTTCCTGGCATCGCTGATCTTCTGCCTGTGCCGACGGAAGAGGTGGCGGGCGAGCCAGAGGTGGTGGCAATGGACACTGCCACGCCTGAGCCGCCCACGGAAACACCCAGCCCCGAACCGCCCACTGAGACGCCGACGCCAGATCTCCCCACGGAGACGCCCACGCCCACTGCCACGTTGGATGCGCGCGCCAGCATTTTAGCCACGATCCAAGCGGCCAATGCGCTGACCAATACAACCGGAATCACCGAGACGGTGGCCCCCGCAGACGGCGCGCCAGTGCAGGTGCGTCTGGCAAACGATGCCAATGTTCGCTCCGGGCCTGGGACTGAGTTTGATACCGTCGGGCAGGTGGCTGCCGATGCTACGGTGACGGTGGTGGGGCGCGATTCCAGCGGCGAATGGTTCTTGCTGGATGATGGAACGTGGGTCTTTGCCGGTGTGTTGGTGGAAGAACCCAACGTGCCGGTAATCG
The DNA here is from genome assembly GCA_963721725.1 of uncultured Chloroflexia bacterium. Lineage (GTDB taxonomy): Bacteria > Chloroflexota > Anaerolineae > Caldilineales > Caldilineaceae > RI-153. The sequence goes on along the minus strand of CAVRLX010000016.1, from coordinate 723,172 downwards.
TGCCGACACCTGCTGTGGCGGATACCAGTGGCACGCCGGGGGCAACGACGCCGATTACCAACACACCAGGGCTGGCAAACACCGAGCGCTTGACACGCACAATAACCTCCGATTCCAATCTGCGCGCTGGGCCAGGCATCACCTTTGATAATGTGGGCGGGGTGACGGCTAACAGCGAAGTGGTTATCGTGGGTCGATTTGCCACTGACAACTGGTATCTGATCGCCGATGGAACATGGGTCTTTGGCGCTCTGCTCAACGAGGCGGCCACGACTGTGCCCGCTGTGAATGCCCAGGGCATCATCACCGAAGGGTCCAATGCGGGGCAGAGTGTGCTTTCGCCGTCTGCTGCTGTGCCAGAAGTGGCTACACCGGATGCCGCAACGCCCACGCCAGCTTCCGCCGCCAGGGTGCAGACAACCACCAATATAGCTGCCAATCTGCGCAGTGGGCCGGGAACCACATTTAACGTGACAGGCTCGATTGCCAGCGGAGCCACGGTTACCATTACCGGGCGCAATGCCGCCGGGGATTGGTTCCAATTGGAAGATGGCTCGTGGATCTTTGGGCAACTGCTCACCACGCCACCTGCCACTGTGCCTGTGATTCCATAATCCACTGATAACGCTCAAAGGCCGGACAGCCGCTGCTGTTCGGCCTTTTCTTTTTATACACGCGATTGACTATTCAATTGAAACAGATTTCACAATTGCGACCCGCCCCATCGTGTACAATACACTATAATTTCACTGTGAAATGATTCATTTTTATCGATCAGATCGAGGGGTCTATGCGCATTCTACTCTATACGGGCAAAGGCGGCGTGGGCAAAACCAGTGTCAGCGCGGCTACGGCACTGCGTTGTGCCGAGTTGGGCTATCGTACCGTGGTGGTAAGCACTGACCCAGCCCACAGTCTGGGGGATAGCTTTGATCGGCGCATCGGCAATGAATTGACCGAACTCGCGCCCAACTTGTGGGGCCAGGAGATCGATCTGCTCCACCAAATGGATCAATATTGGGGACGGGTGCAGGATTATCTCAATGTTCTTTTCGCGTGGCGGGGCATGGATGCGCTGGTGGCCGAGGAGACCTCTGTGCTGCCCGGCATGGAAGAACTCGCCAGTTTGATGCAGATTACCCATTTGGCCGAAAGCGGCGAGTACGACGTGATTGTCATCGACGCTGCGCCCACCGGAGCCACGCTGCAACTGCTCAGCTTCCCCGAAATGGCGCGCTGGTACATTGAGAAAATCTTCCCCTTCCAACGTAAGACGATTCAATTGGCGCGCCCCTTTATGAAACACTTTGCCAACGATATGCCCCTGCCCGACGACGACGTTTTCGAGAGCATCGAAGATTTGGTGGACGTGTTGGAGCGAACCAGCGCGCTGCTTAGCGATGGCAAGACAAGCAGCATGCGCCTGGTGCTCAACCCCGAAAAAATGGTGGTCAAAGAGGCCCAGCGCGCCTATACCTATCTCAACCTCTATGGCTATGCCGTGGATGCTGTGGTCTGTAACCGCATCTTTCCGCAGCAGTTGTTGGACGATTATTTCCGCCAGTGGAAGGCTTCGCAACAGGCCAATCTGGAATTTGTGGAAGAGGCTTTTCAGCCGCTGCCCATCTTCAAAATTCCCTTATTTGAACAAGAGTTGGTGGGCGAGTCTATGCTGCGCCGCACCGCCGAAACCCTCTTTGGTCCACCCCAGGGCCGCGGCGTTGAAGGTGATCCCGCGCTGGCCTTTTACACGGGCGAGCCACAGAAGATCTACCCGCAAAACGGCCATTACGTGCTCAGCATTCCGCTGCCCATGGTGGAGCGCGACAAAGTTGATCTGCATCGCAGTGTGGTGGATGAGTTGATTGTGCGGATTGGCAACTGGAAGCGCAACATTGCCCTGCCGATTGGGTTGGCCCGGTTGGAGATTGTGGGGGCGAACTACGAGGAAGATCGGCTCAATATTCTCTTTGCGCGCGACGACGAGGGCGAGGAGCCTGTGCAAACGCTCCAGCCCAACCGCTGGGAGCAATTGAAAGCGCGGCTGCGCGGGGCATCGGACTAACTATGCACGCATGGCTGCCTTTGCCGCGTGATAACCGCACATGCCATGCACACCGCCGCCGGGTGGCGTCGACGACGAACAGAGAAAGACGCCCGGCAGCGGCGTGCTGTAGGGCGGAAAGCGCAACAGTGGACGCGTCCACAATTGGCGGATGTCCTGGACGCCGCCGTTAATGTCGCCGCCGATATAGTTGGGATTGTAGGCTTGCATGGCCTGCGTGTTGTGCGCAGAGCGGGCCAAAATGGTCTGGCGAAAGCCCGGGGCAAAGCGTTCGATCTGCCGCTCGATAGCCTCGGAGCGGTCGGCGGTGGAACCGTGGGGAACGTGGCAATAGGCCCATAACGTCTGTTTGCCCGCTGGCGCGCGGCTATCGTCGAACAGACTTTGCTGGGCGACGAGGACGTATGGGCGCTCGCTCAATTTGCCCTGATGGGCGGCACGCTCGGCGGCGGCAATCTCGCCCAGCGTGCCGCCCAAGTGAACCGTCCCCGCGCGGCGGCATTCTGGCGCGGCCCAGGGGACCGGCTCGCTCAGGGCATAATCGATTTTGAAAACCCCTGGCCCGTAACGGTAGCCTTCCAACCTGCGCCGATACCCCGTGGGCAGGCGATCCCCGGCCAGTTTTAGCAATTGCCGAGGCGTCACATCTAGCAGCAGCGTTTGGCTTTTGGGCAGTTCAGCCAACGACTGTACTTCCCAGCCGCAGACAATATCCCCGCCCAACGCCTGCAAATAGCGCGCCATCCCATCCACAATGGCTTGCGAACCACCACGTGGTATGGGCCAGCCCACAGCGTGGCCCAACAGCCCCAATACCAGCCCGAATGCGCTGGAAAAAGGCTGGCCGAAATCCAAAAAGGAGTGAGCAGCCAGCCCGGCAAAGAGTGCCCGTGCCCGTTCTTCGCGAAAGACCAGCCGTGGCAGCCAATCAGCAGGCAGTACGCCGGGAACGCCAAAGCGGGCTAGGGCGATGAGATGGGGCGAAAGCGGATGGGACCCAAGAAGCGCCGGGGCCAGCTTTTCCCAATCTGCGACCAGAGGCTCCAGCAGCGCGCGCCATGTATCGCCATCCCGCCCGATGGAGGTGGCGGTTTCAGCGACAGAGCGGTGCAGCGCCACGGCTGTGCCGTCATCCAGCGGATGGGCCAGCGGCAGGTCAGGCTGAAGCCACGTTACGCCTAGTTGATCCCAGGGCAGCGTGCGCATGAAAGGCGATCCCAGCCCCAGGGGGTGGATGGCGGAACAGATGTCATGCTGGAAGCCGGGCAGGGTTAGTTCGCTGGTACGTGCGCCGCCGCCGATGGTGGCTTTGGCCTCGATTAGCAACACGCTGCGGCCACTACGCGCAAGGGTAATGGCCGCAGCCAGCCCATTCGGGCCAGCGCCCACGATAACCGCATCGTAGCTCATAGCACGATTTCTCCCCATTCAAAGGTGGATGAAAGTCCGAATGGCGGCATTGTACCAGATCTTCACGGTTTCGGCCTTTTGGGAGTGTAATTCAAGTTCGGGGCAAAGAATTCCGGGAATCGACCAGACAATCAAGGGCTTACACGCCCGGTTTGGTCGATTCCCGGAATCCAGTCGATCCGCCCCAATCTGAATTGCACCCGCCTTTTGGGGAGAGGTTGCCGCGGGCTTGTGCCGCTTGTATAATGTGGATAGTCGCGCATAACCGCATTGCGCTCCTTTTCCCGTGGAGGTAATCATGCCCTCGCCCTTTCCTGGTATGGATCCCTATTTAGAGGGATACCTGTGGCCGGATGTGCATCATGCATTGGCTTCAGAAATTCGGCGACGCCTATCGCCCTACCTTCGTCCCCGCTATGTCGCCCGGATAGAGATTCAGGTGGTACAAGACGAGACACCCGAAGCGGAAATCGGCATCATGTACCCCGATGTGGAGGTGATGATGGCGCGGCACGAAGCCGATCTTCCCTCGGCGGCGGGCGGCAGTCTCGCTACGATGACCATGACTCCGGCACGTCTGGAGATCCCGATTGCCAAACCGGAAGTCCGCCTGAAAAGCGTTGAGATCCGGGACGCGGCGCAGAACCAGTTGGTGACCAGCATTGAGATTCTCTCGCCGGTGAACAAGCGCGAGCCAGGTCTGGCGGCCTACCGGCAAAAGCGGGATCGATTGCACGAATCGGGCGTTCACCTGCTGGAATTGGATCTCCTGCGGCGAGGGGTGCGCCCGCTACAACATCCACGCATCCCGACCACGGCCTATCTCATCACCCTGACGCGGGCGGCCCGGCATGTCGCGCAACTCTGGCCGGTGGCGCTGGCCGATCCACTGCCTGTGCTGCCTGTGCCCTTGCGTGCGCCCGACGCCGATGTGCCGCTGGATCTGGGCGCGGTGCTGCGTGCCCTCTATGACGAAGCGGCCTATGATCTGTCCATAGATTATACGCAGCCACCCCCGCCGCCCCCCTTGGACGAGACCGAAACAGCGTGGGTGACCACCCTGCTCACGCCTGAATAGACATAAAAAACCCGCCAGGTTTTCAGAAAACCTGGCGGGTTTTCGTTACCCCGCCCGTGCCGCCTCCCAGGCCAGGATGGCCTGTTTCCTTTCTGTGCCCCAGCGATAGTGTTCGGTAGACCCGCTCTGGCGCACCACACGATGACAGGGGATGAGGTAGGCCAGCGGGTTGCGGTTGAGGGCGTTGCCCACGGCCCGCGCCGCTGCCGGTGTACAGAGCTGGGCAGCCACATCGCCATAGGTCAGGCGTGTGCCCGGCGGAATGCGCAGCAGCGCCTCCCACACTTTGATCTGCCAGTTGGTGCCGCGGATGTAGAGGTGCAGCGGCTTGATCGTTTCGTCGGGGGCGAAGATCTGCGCGGCCAAGCCGGCGGTGATTTCCCTATCTTCCACAAAATCAGCCGCCGCCCACGTTTGATGAAGTTCCGCGATTTCGCTGCTCCCACCAGATGTGCCCACAAAGTTGATGGCACAGAGACCGCGTTCAGTGGTCGCCAACAGCGCTTCGCCAAAGGGCGTGGGCTGAACGCCATAGCGGATGGTCAGCCCGTCGCCCGCGGTTTTGTACTCGCCCGGCGTCACCGCCTCGCAGTGGACAAAGAGATCGTGCAGCCGTCCCGGCCCCGACAGACCGGCCTCCAATGATGCATCCAAAAGGGACCGCGACATTGCCAGCGCTTGTTTGGCATACTCTTTGGTCAGATATTGCAGGAAGCGCTTGGGGCTGATCCCCACCCAACGGCTAAAGAGGCGCTGAAAGTGATATTCGCTCAGCCCGATATGATCCGCCACTTCGTTCAGCGTAGGCTGGCGGCGAAAATGGGCGTTGATGTAGTGAATGGCGCGCTCCACCGTGCGGTAATCATCGGCGGCCTGTGACAGCCCCGCATCAGAAAAAGGTTCGCTCAACACAGAATCTGCCACTGCCAACATGGGTTCCCTCCCCGCCCGTTCCTGGGCCGATCAAAAGAATCGACTGGGTAGAGTATAGCCAACCACGCGTTCACAATCCACCCGTTTCTTGCGAAGAAAGGACGATAGACGAAGCTTATGAGTCAGATGCTTCTAAACCTCCGTCCATCATCTTCCGTCCATTGTCACGGCTCCAACCCCAACGCCACAAACGCCCGCGCCACCGTCTCCCGATCCATCTCAAAGCGGGAAGCGATGATATTAGCGGGGTTGTTCAAAACGGGCATGGATGTGGGCTGCGCGCCGAAGGATTCGAGCAGCGGCGGTGTGACACGGCTATTAAAGCGCCAGACGTGATCATCCATGATGCGGGTGACAATGATCCTGTTGAGAAAATGGCCGCTCGGTTCATAGTCCTGAGTCACGGCATGGCGATAGGCGTCGTCGGAGACGGGGCGATCCAATAGGGTGAAAATGGTCGGGCTGGGATGGCGATCTCGGCTGACTGCGTAGATGTCATCGCCCTGCGGGGTGATCGTATAGGTGTGAAAGCGCGATTCCCGCGCCGTGGCGCGCACGGATAGGGGAATCGGCACATAAAGCGGGATCCCAACATCGGCCAGCCAGCGTTCGTCATTGAGATAGACGACAATTGCCGTGTGGCAGCCGCACATACTGCCCATATCATTGATGGTGAGATAGCCGTCATAGCCCAGGGCGCGCAACAGGCTGAAGAAGGCGTAGTTGCTCTCGAAACAGGTGCCGCCGCCGCCCCGTTCCAGCGCGTCGGCCCAGAATTCTTGCGGCCAGCGCGGGCAATCCACCGTGTGCGCGGTTTGGGCGCGTTTGACGATCCGAAACGCACTTTCCCAGGGCACATGGCGCGTGTAGGCATCCACCAACTGATCCAAAACGGCGAGGCTTGGTAGAGTTTGTTCGACGCCCAGAAACTCTACCACGGCATCTGTCAAGGTAGGATCGAGGGGGGCGGTCTGCGTAATAGGGTACAGCAAGATATGGTTCTCCATCAGTCTAGCGCTGCGTGAGGATGTGACCACGCTCATGCAGCACGCTTCATCGTTACGTAATATCAGCCACCGGATCTGTCGATGCGTTCGCAACGGTCTGTTCGTGATCGGGCAGAATGGTTTCGGCATTGCGGACAACGGGGATCAGATAGCCGGAGAGGCCGATTATGGCGCTGAACGTGCCCGCCAACACAAAGATCAAGCCCATGCCTGCACCGGGTCCGCTGCCCACCAATGGGCTGAAATAGTTGACCAGTGCCCCGCCGCGCTGCATGGCCGGTTCAAAGAAGCCATCCGCCAGCGGACCCGCCAGCAACATCGCCACGGGCGCGGTAATCTGGGCGATGAGCCGCCGCACCGAAAAGACGCGCCCCTGTACGTCGGGGTCCACTTTGGCTTGCCAGATGGCCTGGTTAGAGGCGTTGAGGATCTGCATACAGAACATCAGCATAAAGCCGCTAGGCACCCACAGCCACAGGCTGCGCCCGATCCCCATGAGCGCAATGCCGAGCAGCCCTCCTCCCGCAATGCCCAGCAACACGCCATGCACCCGCCGTTTGGGACCACCCCAGGTGCTCAGCAGCAAGCCCCCCACTAGCCCGCCGACACCCAGCGCCGATTGCACCGTCCCCAACAGGACGGAGTTGTTGGCGGTGCGCGCCAGGATCATGGGGGCTTGGAGCGTAAAGGCGACGGTGCCGGTGAGGTTCGTGCCGAAGAAGACCATTTGCAGCCCCAGCAGGCTGGGCCGATTGAAGATATAGCGGAAGCCATAGGCTATCTCGCGCCAGAGTGAACCGCTGCCTTCGGCCCCGGCTGCCGTGCGTTTGGGTTGCGGAATGTGGACGAAAAACAACATGCTAACGGCGATCACAAAGGTGATGATATCGATGACAAGCACACCGCCAATACCAATCAGGGCTAAGAGCACGCCGGCCAGCGCCGGGGCGAAGATCCCTGAAGCAGATTCGGCCATGCCCATCATGCCGTTGGCACGGGCATAGTGCTTTTTCTCCAACATAGTAGTGACGGCGGCGGAATAAGCAGGGAACTGGAAAGCTTCGAAGATGCCGGCAAACGCGCCGGCCACGTAGAGGTGCCAGATGGCGAGATGGCCGCTGGCGTACAGAATGAGGATCGCCACTGTGGAAAGCCCTGCCGCCAGATCGCTGAGCATCATCACCAGTTTGCGCGGCCAACGGTCCACCAGCGCGCCGGCCACCGGGCTGATCAGCACAATCGGCGCGTAGGAGAAAAGTCCCACCAACGCCAGTGCCGTCGCTGACCCGGTGATCTGCCAGGCCCAGATGGTGAGGGCAAAGCGGGACATGCCAGTGCCCATGAGCGAGATCAACTGCCCTACCGAGATTAGGGTGAAGGCTTTCATGCCAGTCGGACGGAAAGATGGTGTGGTCATGGGGATAGGTACCTGGGTTGGCAAAGGATGTTAATCTGGAAGCACTTCGCCTGTCGTTGCCTGAAATAACGCGGCTTCCTGAGCCGAGATGGCAATGTGGACAGGCCGGGCATAGGGGTTAGGGCCAGCATAGCGAGCGGCAGCATAGGCCCCGTCCGCGTCCAAACTGGTGAGGGGCGCTTGGGCCAGGGCTTGATCGTCTTCATCGCCCAGATGGGCCGAGACCAGCCAGCCCAACAGCAAATGGGGTTCGCGCTGAACCAGCGTACGCGCCAGGGCCAGGGCAGGCTCTGTGCGTTGTAATTGCCAAAGGGCTTCGAGTAGCCCACATTGATAATCGGCGCGGGCGGGCTGTTCGGTCACCAAGTGGGAATAGAGCGCGAGAGATTTCTGCCACTGTCCACTACTGCGATAGATCGCAGCCAGCGTTGCGCGATTGAGGGCCAACGAGCGGGCTTGCCCGGCGGTGGTCCGGGCCAGCCCGCTGCGAATGGTGCGATTGTAGGGCGCTTGCTCAAAGGCCAACCGCCAATACCGGTGTGCGCCTGTGGGCTGACCTTCGTCTTCGGCGCGCTGCGCCAACATGGCCCAAGCGATCTCCTGGGCCGGGTCGGCGCGCAGGAGTCGCAACGCCCAGCGTTCGCCCTCCAGCCAGCGCCGATCCAACCAGAGCGCTTGCAACATTTGTGTATAGATGGGCAAATAGCGCGGCAGATGGTTGAGCACAATCTGAATGAGGGGCACAGCCTGGGCGGCACGATTGCGGACCAGCAGCGCGTCAATATGGCTGCGCCATTGGGCAAGATCAAGCCAAGCCGCAGATCGCGACGCAGTGGCTTCGTCCAACGCTTAGTGATCCTCACGTTGGAGTAGCTCGATCATCATGCCGTGGCTGGCTTTGGGGTGGAGAAAGGCCACAAGGCCGTGGATGCCCTGACGGGGCGTTTCATCGATGAGGCGGATGCCCTCGGAGCGCAGCGTCTCCAACGCGGCGTGGATATTCTCCACTTCAAAGCAGACATGGTGAGTGCCTTCACCGCGGTTTTGCAAAAAGCGCGCCGTGCCGCTAGTTTCGTCGGTGGGGGCGAGCAGTTCCAGAGTGCTGTTGCCCGCGTCCAAAAAGGCCACTTCGACGCCATGCTCAGGCACGGCCAGCCGTTCGAGGAGGGTGAACCCCAAAAGCTGGCAATAGGTGTGCAGGCTTTCGTCCAGGCTGCGCACGACAATGCCAATGTGATCAACGCGCTGGAATGGAGCAATGGACTCTATCATGGTCTAAATCCAATTTCCCGGTTGGTGTTCGCCGAAGACGGCGCGTAGCGTGTCGCAGATCTCGCCCAGGGTGACGTTATTTTCCACGGCTTCCACAAAGAGGGGCAACAGCGGGGCGTCATCTTGGCGGGCAGCCTCGGCAATGCGGCCGCGAATGCCGGCAACGATGGCGTTGTTGCGGCTGGCGCGCAGTGCTTGCAGCGCGGCGATCTGCTCCGCCTGCACCCGTTCGTCCACGCGCAAAATATCTTCCACCACAGCTTCATCGGTCTGAAACGTATTGACCCCCACCACAAACTGATCTTTGCGCTCCACATCCCGTTGCGCCCGATAGGCGGCCTCTTGAATTTCGCGCTGGATGAAGCCCTCTTCCACGGCGCGCAGCGCTCCGCCCAGAGCATCAATGCGCTCAATATAGCGCTGTGCGTCGGCCTCAATGCGGTCGGTGAGCCACTCAACATAGTAGCTCCCGCCCAGCGGATCGACCACATCAGCGACACCGCTTTCATAGGCCAACACTTGCTGCGTGCGCAGGGCGATCTCCACAGCTTTTTCCGTGGGCAGGGCCAGCGCCTCATCTTTGGAATTGGTGTGCAAGCTCTGTGTGCCGCCCAACACTGCCGCCAATGCCTGCACCGTCACCCGCACAATGTTGTTGTCGGGCTGCTGTGCGGTGAGCGTGCTGCCGCCGGTCTGGGTGTGAAAGCGCAAGCGCCAACTGTTGGGATTGGTTGCCCCAAAGCGCTCGCGCATGATGCGTGCCCACAGCCGCCGCGCCGCGCGGAACTTGGCGATCTCTTCGAGGAAGTTGTTGTGGGCGTTGAAGAAAAAGCTCAATTGATCGGCAAAGGCGTCGACATCGAGACCGCTTTTCACGGCCTGTTGCACATATTCAATGGCGTTTGCCAGTGTAAAGGCCACCTCTTGCACGGCGGTGCTGCCCGCCTCGCGGATGTGATAGCCGCTGATGGAAATGGTGTTCCACTTGGGCAGATGGGCGGCGCAATGGCGAAAGATGTCGGTGATCAGGCGCATGGAGGGCTGCGGCGGGAAGATGTAGGTGCCGCGGGCGATGTACTCTTTCAAAATGTCGTTTTGAACGGTGCCACGCAGTTGGGCGGGGGCCACGCCCTCTTCTTTGCCCACGGCGATGACCATTGCCAGCAAGATCGCCGCCGGCGCGTTGATGGTCATGCTAATGCTCACCTTGTCCAGCGGGATGCCGCGCAAGAGTGTGCGCATGTCGTGCAGGCTGCTAATCGAGACGCCGACCTTGCCCACTTCGCCCAGCGCCAACGTGTGATCGGCGTCATAGCCGATCTGCGTGGGCAGATCAAAGGCCACTGACAGCCCCGTTTGGCCGCGCTCAATCAGATAGTGATAGCGCTGGTTGCTCTCCTGGGCCGAGCCAAAGCCCGCGTATTGGCGCATGGTCCAAAAGCGGCCGCGGTACATGTTAGGCTGCACCCCGCGCGTAAACGGGTAATCGCCGGGAAAGCCCAGTTGTTGCAAATAGCGTTCGGCGGCGGGTTCATCTTGCGCGACGGGCCAATCCAGCGGTGTATAGACCGGCGCGATCTCAATCTCACGGCTGCTGGTGGTAAACGTTGGCCTGCGTTCGGCAAAGCGCCGTACCGTTGGAGCCAGCGTATCGTCTTGCCAGACGCGTTTGAGGCTGGAGAGTTTAGTATCGGTTTTGGATGGTTGCAGAGTCATAGGTTGGTTTGGAACTGAGTGAGGAGTAAAGAGGAATGGGTAAAAGGCTACATTATCGCCGTTTTACTCATTCCTCTTTACTCATTTTTTACATTTCACTGCGCCCAGAGAGCGCATTGCTCAACGTCGTCTCGTCGGCATATTCCAGATCGCCGCCTGTGGGCAGGCCGCGCGCCAGCCGGGTGACACGAATGCCCAGCGGTTTGAAGATGCGCGCAATGTACATGGCAGTGGCCTCGCCTTCCAAGATTGGGATTGGTGGCGATGATCAATTCTTTGATAGCAACTGCGTCGGCCGCGCTTTCGCCTGCTTTCACCCGCCCCAACAACTCTTTGATCTTGAGAGCTTCGGGGCCAACCCCCTCCACCGGCGAAATCGCACCGTGAAGCACATGGTACAGCCCCTTGAACTCGCCGGTGCGCTCCACAGCCTGCACATCCAGCGGCTCCTCCACCACGCAAATGATGGCGGCGTTGCGCTGTTCATCATCGCAAATGTTACATGGATTGCGATCGGCGATGTTGTGGCAAACAGTGCAAAAGACCGTCTTGGCCTTGAGTTCTTCCAGCGCCGTCGCCAGATCCAAAGCAATGCGTTCATCACTTCGCAACAGAAAATAGGTAAGGCGACTTGCCGTCTTGGGGCCAATCCCCGGCAGACGACTAAACGCTTCAATCAAATTACTGACCGGTTGTGCGAGCGGTTTCAAGAATGGTTCCTTCTCGGAAAAGGATTTGGATATTAGGGATCGGGTATTCGTGCGTGTACCAATCTCTAATATCCAATATCCAATATCGTTTTTCTAAAATCCCAAGCCCGGCGGCAGATCCAGCCCGCCGGTGACGCTGCCCATGCGCTCTTCGGCCAGGGCTTTGGCCTTTTCGGCGGCGTCGTTGATGGCGGCCATGAGCAAGTCTTGCAGCATTTCCACATCTTCAGGATCGACGACTTCCGGTTTCAGACGCACGGCTTTCACGCTCTGATGGCCGTCCATATCAACCTCCACCATGCCGCCGCCCGCCGTGCCGGTAACCTGCTCATCGGCAAGCTGAGTTTGGGCCTTTTCCATCTCCTCTTGCATTTTACGCACCTGCGCCATGAGATTGCCGCCGCCCATGCCACCAGGAAGACCACCACCGCCGGGCATACCGCCCCCACCGGGGAAACCGCCGCGTCCGCCGCGCCGTGTTGGTTTTTTCGCCATGATAATTGCTCCTTTATGAAAAGTTTGCTAGGTAGAGATGAGCGATTAGAGGAGTACACAAAAACCTGACTCTCCAATCTCCAAGTTCCGATTGCTATTCACTCGATCACTTTTGCGCCTAATTCGCTGACGGCGTATTCCACCAGCGGATCGGGGCCGTCATGATCCACGGCATCGCGTACGACGCGGCCAGCAGCCGCCGAAAGCACCGCCGTTTCGCCGGTTTGGCAGGTCAAGCTGACCTGTCGCCCCAAAAACTGCGAGAGAATTTCTGCCACTTGTGCCAGCGTTTCCGCAGAACTCACCATTTCGCGCGCAAATTTATTGTTGCCAAAGGCAAAGGCCACGGCATTGTCGCCAATCGCAATATCGCGCACCGAGCGCAGCGCCGCCTCCTGTTTGAAGCCGCTTTTGGCCTTGACCACATTCAAAAATTCAGACCAACGGCTGTGGAGTTTCTGCACTGCGGCTTGATCCAACGGTGGCGGTGACTCCTCCGCCGGGGCGGGAATGGCTGGCGTGGCCTGGGGCACGGGCCTGTCTACGCTGGCACTGGTTGCCGGTGAAACCGTCGGCGGCGCGACCATCGGCGGCGCAATTACCGCCGGCACAGCAACCGGAGCAGCCGCAACCTGTTGCACCACAGGCTGGCCGGATGTCACCGCACCGCCGATAGCTTCGATTAAGGCTAATTCCAGGGGCAATTGCGGTTGAATGCCGCCTTTTAACTCGCTAATCGCCTCGCTAAAACGCTTGACCGCATAGAGCGTGGCGGGGCGACTTAAGCGTTGGGCCTGAGCATCCATACGCGCCAGATTGTCCAGCGGTTGATCCGTAAGCAGCGATTTGTCGCCGGTCATCTGTAAGAGCATCACCCCGCGGCAGATGTTCCACCACTTGGGTAGTAAATTCCTGTAAACTGGCCCCATCCAACAGCAGTTTTTGAATGATCCCCAGCCCGACAGCAATGGCGCGCTCGCCAATCGCATCCACAAATTCGGCGACTGATTCACCGCCCACGGTTCCCAACACCTGTTGCACCTGCACCAGCGAAATGTGATTTGTGCCATAGCTTGTCATCTGATCCAGCAAACTGACGGCATCGCGCATACAGCCCTGGGCACTGCGTGCAATCGCTGTGAGCGCCGCTTCGTCTGCGCCGAACCCCTCTTCCTCGGCAATGTGTCGCAGGTGATCGGCGATCTCTGGCACGGGAATGCGCCGAAAGTCAAAGCGTTGACAGCGGCTATGCACCGTGGCCGGGATCTTGTGCGGCTCGGTGGTGGCAAGCACAAAACGGGCGTGGGGCGGCGGCTCTTCCAGCGTTTTGAGCAGCGCGTTAAAGGCACTGGTGCTGAGCATGTGAACTTCGTCGATAATATAGACTTTGTAGCGCCCTTCGCTGGGCTGAAAGTTCACTTTATCGCGGAATTCGCGGATGTCGTCCACGCTGTTGTTGCTGGCAGCGTCGATCTCGATGAGATCGAGCATGCGCCCTTCGCTAATGGCGCGGCAATTGGCACACTCGTCACACGGGCGCTCCGCTTCCGGAGCCAGGCAATTCAGCGCCTTGGCGAGGATGCGCGCCGTGCTAGTCTTGCCCGTTCCCCTGGGGCCAGAGAAAAGATAGGCATGAGCAACGCGGCCATCGCGCAGGGCATTGCGCAGGGTCTGCGTCACATGCTCCTGCCCAACAACCTCGGTAAATGTGCGGCTGCGCCACTTGCGATAGAGAGCCTGGGCCATAGGGTTGGATCTCGCCAAAAATCAAAGAAAACTGTCAGGGAGAACAAGCGTTCAAACGGTCTAGCTGTCTGCCTGTAGTGTACCACTGAGCGGGGCACAGGGCAAAAAGAAATCAAATTTTCCCGGCGGCTGTGCTATACTATCCGCCATGAGTGACAAGCTGATCAACACATTTCACCAACGCCGCAAACTCAATGCCGAGATTGAGGCATTGGGCGCAACCTCCACCGAAACCGAACTCCTCGACCAAGTACGCGCTCTGGTCAAAAAGTACGAACCGGATTTGATCCTGGCGACCTTGCGTAAACACCTAGACACCGCCAGCAGCCAGTTGCGCGGCGGACTGGGAAGGCTGGCCGTGATGCTCCCCTACGAGGAGATCACCGCAGCCATGCGCCACGAAGCCGCCAATCGCGCCAATCCCACCCAGGCCCGCCTCACAGCAGCGCTGATTTTGGAGCGCTTTCTCCAGGCCGAGCTGCCGCCAGCGCTGATGAGCGATCTCAAAGATCCCGAAACCGTGGTGATGCAGAGCCTGCAAGAGGCAATTGAAGAAGGTCACCAGAACCGCTATGTACTGCTCGACTACGTGCGCCAGATGCGCCAGGAGAGCGAAGATGTAGGCTACATGGTGCTAGAGCTATTAACCCAACTGCCCGCAGTGGATCAGCTTCCGTTGCTGCGGCTGATTGCCTATGATATGCGCGCCGATGTGGCACAGTTGGCAATTGATCAATTGGCGGCGTTGCGCCAGCCCACTGTACAAGCGGACGCCGCAGAGGCGCTGCACACGTTGCAGATGAATCTTGCACCTAGGCTGGCCGAACGGGCCGAGCGTTCGCTACGCAAGATGCGCTTTAGCGGTGTAACGTACACGCCGCCGCCCCTCTCCGGTTGGCGCGCGCTGTTGACACCGTGCGGTCTAGCGGGGGATCAAGATCTCTGGTTTATCCAGGCCAATAAAGAGAGTGGCACGCTAATCGGAGTACGCTTGAATGTAAACCGCGGTCTGTTGGAGTCTTTTGGCAGCGAGGAAATTGAAACCCGCTATCTGCCACCGCACCGTGAGATCGGCGAGATGATCTCGATTGCGATTACCAGCGGCGTGCCCACCGTTTTTTTGGAAGTACACCCCGCCTATGCCCAATGGCATTTGCGCCAAGTGCTGGCAACCCATTGGCAACAGTCGCCGGCGCGCCCTCTGCCCGATGAATATACCCTTCACAATCCCTATCTCAGCCGCTATGCGCTGGCAGACCTAACACCCGATCTTGTTGCTCTACTGGCAGCCGGGCCAGATTTGTGGCAGCGTGAAGGCGAACAGGTGGCCGAATCTGCCGGGGAATTGTTACGCCACCCGGCCATGGGGAGTTGGTTCTTACAGGAGCCGCCTATGAAAGAGCGTGTGCGGCAGATGGCCCACGGCATCGATTCGACGGATCTCAGCGCGCTGGTGAGTCCGTTGATGGCGGAGATGTTCGCCCATGTGGATGCTGACGAACTGATCCGACGCTTACAACGGGCGCTCCATGCCCAAGCCGCCTGGCTTGCCATTGCTGGTCACGAACGCAGCGCCCGCCAAGCTGTGCTGCTGGCCGAAAGTTTGCGGCATCTGCCTATTGTCGAACATCCTCTCCTCGAACTGATGGTCGAAATGGGGATGATGCTGCTGCTAAATCGGCGGGCGGTGCGGTGAGTTCAACAAGTTTAACCAACAAAAAGGGATTCCAGCGCGCTGGAATCCCTTTTTTGATCGGAACTGTTCAGCGCGCGAGTGCGACGCACCCTGGACCTGAATAGATACTTTTGCTCAAACTATATCCAAGAAGGCGACGCTAAAAAATCCCCAACTCATCCCTGGCATCGTCCGACATCATGTCGGGATTCCAGAACGGGGTCCACACCAGATGGATGTTAACCTCGTCCAGATCAGGGAAGGCGTTGTGGACGGTGCGCTGCACGTCGCTGATGATCTGCGGGCCAGCGGGACAGCCCGGGCTGGTCAAGGTCATGGTGATCTCGGCGGTTTTTTCTTCGGTCACTTCCACATTATAGACTAATCCCAGATCGACAATGTTCATCATCAATTCGGGATCGCGTACATGCTCTTGGATTTCGGCACGCACTTGTTCGGGATTAGGCATCACTAGCTCTGTCATAAATTCCTTCCTTGTTAGCTCAACGACAATTAAAACGGCGATTCGACCCAGACGGCATCGCCGTCTATCCGTGTTTCAAAACTTTCGGTGGGTGTAAAGGCGGGCATACTTAACGCTGCCCCCGTGCGAATATCGAAGCGTGCCCCGTGGCGCGGACAGCGGATCTCGCAGCCGTTGACAATGTCACCCTCCACCAGCGGCCCGCCGTCGTGGGTGCAAACATCTTCAATGGCGTAAAATTCGCCATCCAGGTTAAAAACAGCAACGCGCACGCCATCGATCTCCACCAACTTGCGGTCATTCACTGGGATTTCATCAACAGTGGCTACTTTTACAAACTCACTCATACAGTCTTCTTTCCAAAAAAGGTGTGAATTATCAATGCCCAGCACGGCGTTGAAACCGTTCGATACGGGCGGCAATCTCGGCCAACACAGTGCGGATCTCGCGCAGATCACTTTCAGAGAGATGCAGCGATAACTCTGCTAACAGCGGCTCCAAATCTGGTTGAAAGTGCTGAATCAGCGTCGCCACGTCGTTTTCATAGATCCCGACACGGGCAAAGTCGCCCTGGCGATACAATGACGGCAGTGCATAGAGTTTGAGTAAGATTAAGCCTTCTACCGTCGCCGTTGGAATTGTCTCTTCAAAAAATAGCTGTTCAGCCGTATACGCATGCTGCACTTTAGCGAAAAGCGGATTGCGTGTTAACAGCAGATCGATCTGTAACCCCTGAAAATGGCCGCGGGCAAAATTGTTATCCTGGCTATGAAGCTGAATTTCCGGCAAACGTTCCAATGCATCCAACGCCATAATCAGGTCAATGTCCTGGGTATTGCGCCCCTCTACATAACGTAACAGAGCGATACCGCCCACAAGCACATAGTCTATCTGGCGGCGTGTTAACAGTGTAAAAAGATCCGCAACCGATTGTAATAGCGAATCACCCATCAGCGGTTTATGCCACTGTTTTGCATTGAAAAGCACCCCGTTCTGGACGATTTCGCCAATGTGCGGCGGCGCGACTACTCCGGCCATTCGTCGAGTCCCCAAATGCCGGCTTTAAGCGCCTTGAGCGGCAGCAGCGCGGATTTTAGCCGCACGGGGCCGATCTCTATGCCCAGCAATTCCAGCACATCTTCTTTGCCCCACGCTTTCAGATCCTCAATCTTTTTCCCGATAACCTCTTCCATCATCATCGACGCGCTGGCTTGGCTAATGGCACAGCCGCGGCCATCAAAAGCGGCGGCTGTCACCACACCATCGGTTACCTTGAGTTCAATGGTAACTTCATCGCCACAGAACGGGTTGGTGTCGTGATAATGCACATCTGGCTCGCTCAGATGCCCTTTGTGCCGGGGATGTTTATAGTGATCTAAAATTGCTTCTCGGTAAAGTTGATCCATGATGAACCCTGGGTGATCGGGTGATTACGACAGTGGAACAAATTACCCAATTTCTTTATATAGAAAAAATATCCGTGGCTTTCGCCAATGCCGTAGCCAGTTTATCCACTTCTGCAGTCGTATTATAAAGGTAAAAACTGGCCCGCGCACTGGCAGCAATGTCAAAATGGGTGTGGATGGGCTGGGCGCAGTGATGCCCAGCGCGGATGGCGATGCCGTCTCCATCCAAAATGGCCGAAATGTCGTGTGGATGGACACCATCCAACGTAAAAGCGACCAGCCCCGCTCGCTCTGCTGCGCCAGGGCCTAAAATGTGCAGCCCTTCGATCTGCGAAAGTTGTTCATGCGCATAAGCTGCCAAGCTATGTTCGTGCTGCCAGATCCATTGCATGCCCACGCTTTGCAGAAAATCAACCGCCGCGCCCAGGCCAATGCCCTCGGCAATCGCTGGAGTTCCCGCCTCAAATTTATAGGGCAGCGTATTCCAGCGGCTGCCACTCATCTTCACTTCGCGGATCATGTCGCCGCCACCCATAAAGGGGGGCATGTCTTCCAATAGCGCTCGCTTGCCATAAAGCACGCCGATGCCCGTGGGGCCACACAATTTGTGGCCGCTAAAAACGAGAAAATCAGCGTCAAGCGCCTGTACATCCACCGGCATGTGTGGCACGCTCTGCGAGGCGTCGATGAGCACCAGCGCGCCCACCGCCCGCGCCGCCGCCACCAGTTGAGCCACAGGATTGATGGTCCCCAACACGTTGCTAACATGAACAAAGCTAAAAAGCTTGGTCTTTTCCGTGAGCAGATCATCCAACTGGCTCAGGTCCAGCGTGCCGCCATCGGTGATGGGCACATAGCGCAGGGTAAATCCTACCTGCTCCTGTAAAATCTGCCAGGGCACAATGTTGGCGTGATGCTCCATTTCGGTAATCAGCACTTCGTCGCCAGGGCGCAGATTGGCGCGCCCCCAGGCGTAGGCCACCAAATTGATGGCCTCGGTGGCGTTGCGTGTGAAGATTACTTCTTTGTCACTGGGCGCGTTGATAAAGCGGGCAATTCGCCGCCGGGCATCTTCGTATGCCGCCGTGGCTTCTTCGCTCAGCGTGTGGACACCGCGGTGAATGTTCGAGTTATATTCTCGATAGTACCGATCCAGCGTTTCAATTACGGCCAGCGGCTTTTGCGTCGTGGCGGCGTTATCCAAATAGACCAGCGGCACGCCATGCACCCGTCGCGCCAGCACCGGAAACTGTGCGCGCGAGATCGTCAATAGAATGAGCGATGGGCATGAGTGCAGTGTCAACCATGATTGTAGTTCCAACTCTTTTAGGGGAACCAATGTCTGTAATGTACGCTCAAAGACATCGAGAATGCTACGACAAAAGTCTCATCGAAATTCCACCGCAAAGGCGCAAAGGTCGCAAAGAAGGAAGAAAGTACAAGGCAAGCTGCAAATGGAATCTGCGTAAATCCGCCAAATCTGCGTCACCTGCGTTCTATTCTGGTCTTTACGATCTTTGCATCTTTGCGGTGAAGTCTTTTCTACCCGCCGATTTTGCGTTCGATGATGCGGGTCAATTTTTGTTGGACGCTCTCCACAGGCACACGATCCAACACGGCCTGGAAGAAGCCCTGGACGATCATGCGCTCGGCCTGGGGCCGGGTGAGACCACGCGCCATGAGATAGAACACGTATTCGTCTTCCACCTGGGCAGCCGTGGCGGCATGGGTACAGCGCACATCATCGGCCTCGATTTCCAGACCGGGGATGCTGTCGGCGCGGGCAGTACCGTCAAGGATCAGATTACCGTTGCGCTGGAAGGCGTCGGTCTTTTGGGCGTCTTTGAAAACCTTGATGATGCCCATATAGACACTGCGCGCCCGATCTTTCAGCGCGCCGTTGAAGAGCAGATCGCTGAAACAGTTGGGCACACGGTGAAGCTGCAACGTTTGATGGTCAATGTGCTGACGACCCGTGGGGAAGTAAAGCCCCAACAGTTCGCCATGCCCGCCCTTGCCCTGCATGTCCAGGTCGAGGAAAGCCTTGGTCAACCGGCTGCCCCAGCTAACCTGAATCCAGCGCAGGTCGGTGTCGCGCCCCATGACGGCGCGTCCATTCAGGAAATTCCACAGGCTATGGTCGAAATCCTGCAAATTCATATAGCGCACCACGGCATTGTCGCGGACCAACAACTCCACAGCGCTGCTCTGCATGCCCTTGACACCGCCCACCAGATCGTCCACCACGGTGACCTCAGATCCCGCTTCGGCGATGAGCAACGTGTGATGATAGCCACCCACGCCTTCGCTGGCCTGGTTCAAGATCACCTGAAGCGGCAGATCCACTTTGGTGTTCTTGGGCACGTAGATAAACGCGCCTGTGTCCCACAAAGCGGCATGGAGCGCGCTGAACTTATTGTGGTCAGGGGTGATGGCCTCGGTCATAAAGTGCTTGCGCACCAAATCGCCATGCTCACGCACAGCGCTGCTCAGATCGGTGAAGATGACGCCGCGGGTGCTGAGATCTTCATTTTCGACCCGATAGAGCAAGCCGCCATCCTGGAAGATCAGGCTGGCCGCGCTCTCCATTTCGCTTAGTTCATTTTGCAGTATGGGCGAAAGATCACCGCGGACTACACTTGAACCAGCTTTGGCATAAGGCGCGAAATTCTCCAGCTTAAAGCCATCCAACCGCGTCCGTCGCCAGGCTTCATCGGTGGGCTTGGGCCACGGAATCGACTCAAAGGTATTCCAGGCTTCGAGCCGAAATTGGAGCATCCACTCCGGCTCGTTACGAGAAGCCGATAGCGCCCGCACTGTCTCCGCGGAGAAGTCGGCCACGGCCTCTATGATTTGTGTTTGTTCTTTTACTGCTACGCTCACGTTTGTTCCTCCGCAGATATGAATAACGAGTAAGGAGTAAAGAGTAAATGGTGTCACATCATAAGATCGCCATTTCTCTTTACTCTTTACTCATTAACTTGCTTTAGCCGATGCTGCCTTCCATCTGCAATTGGATCAGCCGGTTCATCTCCACGGCGTATTCCATTGGCAGTTCCTTCACCAGCGGCTCAATAAAGCCACCGACGATCATAGCGGCGGCTTCGTCATTGCTAATGCCACGGCTCATCAGATAGAAAAGTTGCTCTTCCCCGATCTTGCTCACCGAGGCTTCGTGGCCGACACTGACTTCATCCTCTTCAATCTCGATGTAAGGATAGGTGTCAGAGCGGCTTTCCGAATCGAGCAGCAGTGCATCGCAGACTACATTACTCTTGCTGTGGTGCGCGCCCTTTGCCACCTTGAGCAGACCGCGATAGCTGGCACGTCCGCCATCTTTGCTAATCGACTTGGAGACAATTTTGGAACTGGTATAAGGTGCGCCATGCACAACCTTGCCCCCAGCATCCTGATGTTGACCCTTGCCGGCAAAGGCAATCGACAAAATTTCGCCGTGCGCCTTTGGCCCCATCATATAGACCGCCGGATATTTCATCGTCACTTTGGATGCCCAGATTGCCGTCGATCCACTCCATCGTGGCGCCTTCTTCGGCCACGGCGCGCTTGGTCACCAAGTTATAAACGTCGGTGCTCCAATTTTGGATCGTGGTATAGCGGCAGCGGCCACCCTTCTTCACGATGATCTCCACAACGGCGCTGTGCAGGCTGTTGCTACTATAGATCGGGGCAGTGCAGCCTTCCACATAGTGGACGCTGGCGCCTTCTTCCACAATGATCAGCGTGCGCTCGAACTGGCCCATGTTCTCGGCGTTGATGCGGAAATAGGCTTGCAGCGGAATATCCACGTTGACGCCCTTGGGCACGTAGACAAAGCTGCCACCCGCTCCA
Source organism: uncultured Chloroflexia bacterium (assembly GCA_963721725.1). Lineage (GTDB taxonomy): Bacteria > Chloroflexota > Anaerolineae > Caldilineales > Caldilineaceae > RI-153. The sequence goes on along the minus strand of CAVRLX010000016.1, from coordinate 701,909 downwards.
CACGGCGCTGTTCAGCGCAGCGAACTTGTTGTCGTTGGCGGGGATAATCGTGGCGAAGTACTCGCGCACAATGTCCTCATGTTCACGCAAGCCACTGTCCATATCCAGGAAGATCACACCGATCTTTTCCCATTCCTCGCGCAGGCTATGATAGACCACTTCAGAGTCATACTGTGCGCCTACGCCAGCCAGGAACTTGCGCTCGGCTTCGGGAATGCCCAGGCGATCAAACGTGCGCTTAATGTCTTCGGGCACGTCGTCCCAGCTTTTTCCCTGCTTTTCCGAAGGGCGCAGGTAGTAGTAAATATCGTTAAAATCCATCGCCGTGAGGTCTGCACCCCAAGTGGGCAATGGTTTTTCCATGAAGATGTCCAGCGCTTCGTGGCGGAACTGGCGCATCCATTCTGGTTCGTTTTTCATGTTCGAAATTTGGTCGACAATCTCGTGATGCAACCCTTTTTCGGCCTTGAAAAATGGCTTGTGATCGTCATGGAAGCCATATTGGTATTCATCTTTAACACCGGTCAGATGTTCGCGATCAGATTGTGTAGCCATAGAATATCCCTCCTTAAGGGAGTCTCTCAAAATAAATTACTGGGTATTGGATGGTAGATATTCGCCCCTGTCCGATGCGGAATATCTACTACCAAGTATCCATCGCCTGCTACGCCGCCACGGGTTCAACGTTGGCAAATTCCTCTTCCACCCAGCCGTAGCCCTTTTCTTCCAACATATGGGCCACTTCAGGGCCGCCGGTCATGACAATACGCCCGCCGTGGAAGATGCTCACATAGGTCGGCTTCACGTAGTTGAGCAGACGCTGATAGTGAGTGATCATCAAGAATCCGCGATCCTGTGTTGCCAGCTTGTTGATACCATCGGCCACGACCTTAAGCGCGTCAATGTCTAGACCAGAGTCCGACTCGTCAAGAATCGCGAACTTGGGTTCCAACATCGCCATCTGCAACACCTCGGTGCGCTTCTTTTCGCCGCCAGAAAAGCCATCATTGAGATAGCGGCGGGCAAAGCTGGAATCGACGTTGTAGGCCTGCATCTTTTCGTTCAGTTCACGGCGAAATTCGCGCATGGGCATCAAGTTGCTACCGATCACGCCAGTTCCGTTTCCCTGGCGCTTGTCGGTGTAGCCGCGCACATTGGAAACCGCCGTGCGCAGGAAGTTGGCAACGCTCACCCCAGGCACCGCCACAGGATATTGGAAGGCCAGGAATAGCCCGGCACGAGCGCGCTCGTCAGCTTCCATCTCCAAAACGCTCTCGCCATCCAGCAAAATATCGCCTTCGGTAATCACATAGTGCGGGTGACCGGCAATCACATAGGCCAGGGTAGATTTGCCAGAACCGTTAGGCCCCATCAAAGCATGGATCTCGCCACTTTTCAGCGTCAAATTCACACCTTTGAGGATTTCGGTCTCCCCAACAGTCGCATGTAAATTGCGAATTTCAAGTACGCTCATCGCTTGTAACTCCTTCATCATTGGTCAACAGATTCAATCAATTTCAATCTAACAAGTGAAAAATAAAAACAATTCCAATCGCCCAACTACACCTGTATGGCTTATGGAGGCGCAGCCATTATGCTGCATCCACTTTTATTTTGCGCGCATCCTTGCGCGTAACCACAAATGCACAGCCACCGTCCCCATCCATAATACAGCTACTCAGCGCCACATCGCTGCCCAACACTTTTTGGATCATATCCTGATCCATATCGCAGATCTCGCGGTGTTCATAGGCAAGTTCATGGTAGGGGCAATTGTAGGTCTTCAAGATAATCGTGTCAGCCCCCTCGGCCATCACATCAGTCAGCACACCCTGCCGCGTTGAGCACCTTCGCCATCTGCTCCACACGCTCCTGAAGCACCGTGGCGGTGACATTCCCCGCATACCGATTCGCCAGACGTTCGCTCACCCGCTCCAGCAATACCGAAATGCGATCCGGCCCCACCATTTCGAACATTTCTTCCAGCATGGTCAGCGCCAGATCGTCACAACGACAATCGAAAAATTCGCGGCATACTCTCGGTGGCTTTATAAACGTGGTGTGGACGCCCCACGCCCGAATTAACCGTCTGTCGTTGGATGTAGCCACCCGCCTGAAGTGCGTTTAGATGTTGACGCACAGCCGTGGTGGTAACCCCCAACAGATCCTCAAACTCTTTGATAGTGGCCGAGGAATGCCGTTGTAAATATTCAATGATGCGCCAAGTTGGCGAACTTACGTTATGGCGAAGCTCAAGCGTCATAGGATTCCCTGTCTGACTACGGCGATGCAATAGGTCAAGTATAGCAATAACAGGGAATTTTGTCAATTTCATATGTTTTTATTGCTGAAATAGAATTTATTCGCACCGCTATTGTACATGATGAACCTTCTTTTATAAAATTTCCAAGATATTGCTGTGTTTAAGAATTTATTTTTCTGCTGAAAGCCCCCTTTTTTGACAGAACCCTGGCTAAAATCTATAATGGTCATCTGTCCGTTGGCGAGTGCTGCCGCGAAACGGAAGATGGGCAGAGAGCACGCCATTCGTCCTGATTCTGTGGGTCTGCAAGGAGAGTGGGCCGGACGGCAAAGGAGTGTAAAGATGGAATTTAATGTTGCTCAGCTTTTAAAGCAGCCGATTGGAGCAACACGGGAGTATGAGCTATGCGACGATCTGGCCGGGTTGGAGCCAGAAATCGTGCCAGTAGAGGCTTTGCAGGGCAAGTTGAAACTCTTGCGCACAAACAGCGGCATTCTGGCGATTGGCCGGCTGCACACAACGCTGGAAATTACCTGTACTCGCTGTTTGGAGCCTGTGAATGTGCCCGTTGACATGCATTTTGAGGAAAGCTTCCGCCCGCTAACCGATGTGGAAACCGGGCGGTTTCTTATGCCCCAAGAGTTTCAGGGCCAAGCAGAAGAATTGGTTGATGAGGCGCTGATCATTGATGACCATCATATTTTGGATCTGTCCGAGGTAGTGCGCCAGAACATTTGGCTGGCAATGCCGATGTATCCAAGCTGTGCATGGAGTGATCCGCAACAATGCCCTAATTTTGCCCAACGGCTTCAAGAAATGGCAGAAGTTCACAGCGATTGGGACACAGAACCCGCTGGGGAGACAGAGAGTGTCGATCCCCGTTGGGCCGCTCTGTTGGCGCTGAAAGAAGATCGCAAAAACGACGCTTCATAATTGTTATCGCTGTGTTGCTGCTCTGGATAGCACGGCTGAATATCATTACCTGAATATCATTACCAACGAACACATGATTGTTTGTTGCAAATTAAAATTTGCAAAAGGAGAAATCACAATGGGACCACTGCCAAAACGTAAACTGAGCAAGGGACGCCGCGACCGCCGCCGCGCCCATGATGCCCTGGGAATCCCAAATTTGGTTAATTGCGCCAAATGTGGCGAGAAAACCTTGCCCCATCGGGTATGCCCAAGCTGCGGCACATACATGGGTCGCTTGCAGGTCTTGGAAATGGACGACGCAGCTTAGTCGTCAGCAAAGCAAGCAAACAGGGGATTGGGCATGGTCCCAATCCCCTGTTTGTTATGACGGCTCGACCTTCCCCTCTCGACGATAGCTTTTCTCTACTTCGCAGCAGCACACAAGGACATTTTTCAAAAAGCAAAGATTGTTCCTTTGTGGCGCCGCTTACTATACACCCCAAACAGAGTGATCCTATGGTTGACTTTCGCTATTCCACAGCTCCCACACCGCTGCTGCTGCTTTTTCCGGGACAGGGCAGCCAGCATGTCGGCATGGCCCAAGATTTGGCCGACCGCTACCCTGTGGCACGTGAAACACTTTTGGAAGCGGACGAAGTGTTGGGCATTGGTCTTAGCGATTTGATGATTCATGGCCCCGCCGACGCGCTTACCGATACCGTCAACGCCCAGCCAGCACTGTTGACGGCGAGTGTGGCCGCCTTGCGCGCCCTCCAAAGCGAAATGGGCGAATTGCCCCGGCCCCAATTTTTTGCCGGGCATAGCATGGGCGAATACAGCGCACTGGTTGCCGCTAATAGCCTCAGCTTTGTAGACGGGCTGCGCCTTGTGCGCGAGCGCGGGCGCTTGATGGCCGAAGCGGGCAGCGCTGCGCCGGGTCTGATGGCGGCGGTGCTGGGACTGGACGAAGCCCAGGTGCGCGCCATCTGTGCTGAGGCTGCTGCGGAGACAGGCGGCGTGGTCCAGATCGCCAACGACAACTGCCCCGGGCAGATCGTGATTTCCGGCGACAAGGCGGGCATGGAACAGGCCATGGCTGCGCTCCAGGCGGCTGGCGCCAAACGTGTGCAACGTTTGGAAGTGAGTATCGCCGCCCACAGCCCGCTTATGGCCCCGGCTGCGGCCCATCTGCAATCTGCCATTAGCAGTGTCACGATTAGCGCGCCCATTGCCCCGGTGATAGGCAACACTACGACACAGCCTCTGTCTGAGCCAGCAACGATTGCCGCCGAATTGGCCGCGCAACTGACTGGCAGCGTGTTGTGGACAGGCTCCATGACCGGCGCGGTTGCCGCAGGCGTGACTGCGATGGCGGAAATTGGTCCCGGTGCTGTGTTAACAGGGTTGATGAAACGCATTGGCCGCGACGTAGAGCGGATTAGCGTTGCCGATGCCGAGGGTGTCGCAGGCCTTTCGTCAGCGCTTTGGCCGCGCAGGATGACTATTTTTGGCCGGAATTCCCTCTGAATCTGCGTCGAAAGTGGGACTTGACATTGACCTAGGGTCAAGGTTTATGGTGATATAAGTACCACGCACGCTTTCGACGCCAGCCTTTATGTGCGTTATAATAGGGCGGTATGCTTTGATAAATTTCGCCCGTCTAAACTGAGTGAGGTTTGCATGGACTTTTCCGGAAAGGTTGCCCTTGTCACTGGCAGTAGTAGCGGCATTGGGGCAGCAATTGCCAAAGAATTGGCAGCACACGGGGCCACAGTTGCCCTCCACTATCGCAGCAACCCGGATGGGGCTACAGCCGTGGCCGAACAGATCCGCGCCGCCAATGGCACATGCGAAATCTTTCAAGCCGACGTCAGCAATGCCGAGAGCGCACAAACGCTGGTCAAAGAGGTGGAAGAAAAGCTGGGCACAATCGACATTCTTGTCAACAATGCCGGGCTGACCGCTGATACTCTGCTATTGAGCATGAAGACTGACGAATGGGAACGGGTAATCCAGACCAATCTCAACAGCATTTTTTATGTGACCAAAGCCGCGCTGCGCAAGATGTTGCGGGCACGCTGGGGGCGCATTATCAACATTACCAGTGTGGTGGGGCTGTCGGGACAGGCCGGACAGACCAATTATGCAGCTAGCAAGGCTGGCATTATTGGCTTTACCAAAAGCCTGGCGCGCGAAGTGGGCAGCCGCAACATTACCGTGAACGCGGTGGCTCCTGGCTTTATCCCCACGGCGTTGACCGACGTATTGACGGAGGAGCAGCGGGCGCAGACCATCGCGTCGACCCCAGCCGGTCGATCTGGGTGAACCCGAAGAGATTGCCTGGGCGGTGGCCTTTCTGGCAAGTGAGCGATCCGGCTTTATCACTGGGCATGTGCTGACGGTGGACGGCGGGCTGGTGATGCAATAGGCTGGCGGCTGCCCCGCCAAGAAGTATAGCGTTTCTCTTTTACGTTTTGCATTGGACATTGCATGGCAGGAAATTCTCCCATCGACGCAGACGACGAATTCGATATTGACGAAAACAGTAGTTATGATCCGCTTTCGGCCAGCGAAGAAAACCGCTCGCCCTTGATCCGTGAGCGGCACAAAGCGCGGCAGGTCGCTCTGCAAGTGCTCTACGAAATCGACACCACGAATCATCAGCCGGGCAAGGTATTGGATGCACGCCAATCGACGGCGCGCCTAGGCCCTGATGGACTGGCTTTTTTGCGCTGGTTAATCAGCGGGGTCATTTCCAACCGCGAGGATGTTGACCAACTGATTGGTCGCTATGCCCCAGAGTGGCCTGTGCCGCAACTGGCTGTGATTGATCGTAACATTCTGCGGCTGGCGATCTTCGAACTGATTAGCCCCGATTCCGACGCCCCCAGCCGCGTGGTGATTAACGAAGCCGTGGAATTGGCGAAGAGCTTTGGCAGCGACAGCACACCGCGCTTTATTAACGGCGTGTTGGGCACAGCGATGGCGGAATTTTCCTCATCCACCTAAGCTTTCTATACGCCGCAGCAGCACACAAGAAGATTTTTCAAAGAGCAGAAAAAGTTCCTTTGTGGCGCTGCTTCGGATATTGACCTTATGCAACCGGCAAATTTTCCCGGTCTATTCATAAAGACAGTGAAGCTATGGATAGTTTTTTTGGTATAGGCGTTTTTGAAGTGGTCTTTATTGTAATCTTTGCCCTGATCTTTCTGGGGCCAGAGCGATTGCCGCAGCTTTTGCGCGACATTGTGCGCATTATGCGGCAGGTGCGTTCGCTGACCTCGGATATCACGTCGCAGATCACCCAGGAGTTCGGCGATCTCTCCGATCTGGATCCGCGTCGCCAATTGGCCGATCTCGATCCACGGCGGCAGATCCAAAAGGCATTGACCGAGGACCCGTCCAAGAAGAAAACAGCCACCACTACCCCTAAAAGCGCCACTCCAAAAACCACAACACCAGTCAAACCCGCTACACCCAAGCCAGCCACGCCCAAAGCGACCACACCCAAGCCAACCACAGCCAACGGCACAGCCCAAAAGAAAAGTTCCACCACAGCGGGGGATAGCGAAGACAACACGTCTGCTGATGCTCAACTTACCGAAACGCCCCCTGTAGAGAAACCGGAGGCTCCTGCCACCGAGGGGCAGATTTCGCCGGCCTCGGCCTATTTTGCCCAAAAAGCCGCAAGCGAAAAAGCGGCGATCACCACCCCAAAAGCCGACGAGACCGAAAGTTATTCGATTGCACCGCCAGCGGCGAACGCTGCAACCGAGGAGGATAAAGCGTGAGTCAAGGCCAACTTGCTCCCGATATGCCAGAATTCGACCCCGTTGAAGAGAGCCGCATGGGGCTGATGGAACATTTGATGGAACTGCGCACCCGGCTGTTCTGGGTGGTGGGCGCGCTGTTGGTGGGTACGCTAGTAAGCTTCCTGTTTGTGGAACCGATTTTGGCCGTTATTATCGAACCTGTGGGCAAAAGCTTAATTGCTCTGGGACCGACCGACACGATCGGCATCTTCTTTCGCATCGGCTTTGTGGCGGGCGCAGTCTTTGCCATGCCCGTTATCGTCTATCAGCTCATCGCTTTTATTGCGCCCGGCCTTTATCCCCACGAAAAGCGCGCGCTTTTTCTGCTCATGCCAGGCATTATGCTACTCTTCTGCATCGGCGCGTGGTTTGCCTTCAAAATCATGTTGCCCGTCGCCACCGACTTTTTGCAGAATTTCCTTGGCTCGGTGATCCAACAAGAATGGACGATTGATCGCTATGTGGGCTTCGTCACCCGCATCGTCTTTTGGATCGGCGTCTTCTTCGAGACCCCGCTGGTGATCGCTTTCCTGGCCCGGATTGGCCTCGTCACAGGCCCGCGGCTGCTTGGTTTTTGGCGGCAGGCCATGGTGGTAATCTCTGTGGTAGCTGCCATTATCACCCCCACTGTGGATCCGGTGAACATGGCAATTGTAATGTTGCCGCTGATCGTGCTCTATTTTATGGGCGTTGGACTGGCTTACATCCTCTATCGCCCGCGTGAACCACGCGACTTCTCGCAAGACTAACGAAGGGAAGGCGCAGCGTATCGTTGACGATACGTTGTGCCTTTTTTTGATCACACATGCCAAATCGCAACGAGTTAATCCAACGCAAAAACGAGCTTATCGCCGCTCGCACCGTTGTACAACAACGCCTGAACGCTGCGCGCCAGACCAGTACGGCCATTGCCTTGCTCCCGCAATTGGAAGCAGAATTGGCCCGTCTTCAAGCGGAGGAGCAACGCCTGCGTCTTGCCATCGACCGCACGCAGACTGCGGCTGTGCTTCCGCCTGCCCCTGTCCCTCAGACCCAATTTGATGTTTTCATCACGGCGGGCTATGACCGTGACAAACCCGATCCGTTAGCGGCGGTCACCGGCCAACCCCAGAAAGCACTGGTTGAGATCGCCGGCGCGCCTATGATCTGGCACGTGGTACGTGCCCTGGAAGAAAGCGGTCTGGTGGGCGAAATTGTGATTGTGGGCATGGACGCAAAGCATCGCCTGGATTTTGGCCGCCCCGTCCATTTTCTAGACGATCAGGGCGGCATGTGGTCGAATCAGCGGGCGGGCGCAGAGGCACTGGCCCAGTTTGGCGACCGTAAACGGTATATCCTTGCCACCAGCGCCGATATCCCTTTAATGACGGGTGAAATGGTGCGCTGGTTTGTGGAAGCGTGTCGTCCTTTTCAAAGAGAGATGTATTGGGGCATTGTAGAGCGCCAGACCATGGAGTCCACTTTCCCCAACAGTCGCCGTTCCTATCTGCGCCTGCGTGAAGGGCAGTTTTGCAGCGGTGATCTCTTTTTAACCAATCTTGACGCAGGGCTGCGCTTCCATCGCCATGTGCAACAATTTTTTGTCACCCGTAAGAGCGTTTTTCGACAATTACGCCTGTTAGGGCTGCGTACCATTTTCGCCTATCTCTTTGGTCAATTACGCCTGCCTGCCGTCAAATCCCTGTGCGAACGCCGTTTCGAGATCACCGCCCAAGAGATCATGTTGCCTTTTGCCGAAGTGGGCATGGACATTGACAAGCCCCATCAGTTGCAACAGGTGCAAGATTATTTGCGCCAACACCCTGAACACCCCGCCCATGCCCGCCATTTTCCCCAAAGCCAGCTTGATGGTTGATTGGCTTCGGTATCTGGGTCGATGGCTCTTGCAACTTGATCGTGATCTGACGTCCCAGTTTAGGTTGCCCTTACAAAAAAGCGCTGCCCCCTCTCCCCTCTCCTTGTTTGCCCATGTGGGCGCACATCTAGGCGATTCTCTGCTCTGGGTTACGATTACAGGGCTGCTTTGGTGGCATGCTGGCGCTGATGAAAAACGGCGATATTATTTGCTCGGCTGGCTGATCAGCGTGGTGGCAACGCTGATTGCCACGTTGGCAATCAAACGGATCTTCAAGCGGCAGCGACCGGGCGTGGGTACATTCCTCTACGGGCGCGGCGCAGACGTCCACAGTTTCCCCAGCGGCCATGCCTCACGTGTCGGCGTGATCCTGACTTGGGCCAGCATCCTGGCCCCGGGCTGGGGACGTTGGTCGCCGCTGCTGGCGCTCTGGATTAGTTGGAGCCGCGTAGCTGTAGGCGTTCATTATGTGAGTGATGTGCTGGTGGGGCTGCTTCTGGGGCTGGGCATCGGCGGCTGGATGCGCACACGCTGGAAGTGATGCTCACATAGGGCATAAAGCTACGCTGCTGGGATAGGGCTGGGAGATTTGCGGAATTGCTTTAATCACCGGCTCCCTCGGATATCTTTGGACATGGTTATCGTCCCTGTTAAGTCTGCTCGCCCCAGCCAGATGTATCTAAAGTTACTTGCAGCCGTCCCTACTTTTCAGTAAAATAGAGCGACACTGTACCCGTGTTTGTGGTCTTGCCAAGGGGATCTCTTCAAACCCATCGTAGAGGGTTGTAAGATTCTCTCTTGTGTAGTCAGTGAGGAGTGCCTCGTTTGGCGATTCGCCCTTTTACACCTGGCGATATTTTTCTGCTCCACCATTTGAGCAGATATGTAACGCCATTACACATTGAAAAAAGCCTCTTACACTCACCGTCCGTCTTGGTCAACGCCATGCGCTCTGCTTTGCCCTGGGAACGCAACGGCTGTATGACCTTTGTGCTGAGACAAGAAGAAAATGGCTTGGCTCGGGCAGGTCTGATTCAAATTGAACTTCACGCTGACCGCCCGGCAGCGCATGTAACGGTTCTCACCCCGGCCATCGATGCCCCTCAGGGTCACCCGGCTATCTGGCAAAAGCTGCTCTCCCAAAGTATACACCTTCTGGTTGAACGCAATGTAAGTCGACTTTACAGCGATTTGCCGGATCAACCATTGCTCGTCAACACCTTTAAGCAATCTGGCTTTCAGGTTTATGCCCGCGAGACGATTTGGCGGCTGGCCCACGTTCCAGCGCAGTGGCCGGCAGCCACGCCCACCCCCGTACGCCCGTTGCGCCCGGAAGATCACTGGGATCTCACTCGCCTCTACCGCCAGATCACGCCATCACTCGTCCAACAAGCCGAGGGGCTGCCGTTGGAAGAAGAAAGCGCGCTCTGCCCAATTCTTGCCGATGATCTAGGACTGCCGCGCACACAATTTGTTTTGGACGGTAATAATGGTTTGGAAGGGTGCGTTCAAATCATTTGGGGACGACAAGGAACATGGTTGCGCTTATGGACAGATACGAATAATCCTGATACTGAGGCGGTTCGTCTGCTCTTGCGCCATGCCATTTCGGAAATTGCCGAAGACCAGAATACCACGCCCATTTACATTGCCGAACGTGATTATCACGCTGGCATTGAATCAATTTTAGGCAGCTATGGCTTTGCGCCATTTACAGACCGGGCGCGTGTGGTTCGCAACATCTGGCAATGGGTTCAAAGGCCGTCGGCTGTGCGCATCCCCGCGCTGGAATCGGTGCGCGAGGCTGTCCCCGGCTCCCTTAATTACACCCAACCGGTCGAGCCTGATGGTCCACTTCCGGGGTGTACACCAGCCAAGACGGGCCAGGGCTAACGAAGATATAACGTTTGGATAATGGAAACATAACAGGGAGGTGATAGGATATGAAGACAAATGATAATCGAGAGGAAATCCCTTTTTGCTTGGTGAAGCCAGGAACCAATCGAAAGGTGCAGACGTATTGAATCGCAGGCAACCCTGCCTTTTTCTCGGGATGAAGAATTCCTAACTGAGATGCAAACAACCAATTCTATGGCTCAAACAAACCAACAATTGATGGCAGTGGAGACGCAAAAATTGCCAGACTCTCAAGAAGCGAAACTCGATACAAGTAAAGTAGCGTTAAAAATAACCGATGATTTGGACCTGTTGTTGAAGGTGCTTCCCTCGCGTATCCAAGAATCGCTGCGCGTCTTGGGTCGCGCCTCGGAGCTGATTGAAATTGTCATGGATCTGGGACGGCTACCCGAAGCACGCTTTGTCACCGACGAGGTCTATTTAAGCCCCGAAGAGATCACACTGGAGGATCTGCAAAATGTGATCAAAAGTATCGGTGATTTTGGTGCAGATAACCGCGCCGGCATCGAACGGACTTTGCACCGCATTTCTGCGATTCGCAACCGCCGCGGCGATGTGATTGGGCTGACCTGCCGTGTGGGTCGGGCTGTCTATGGGGTCATCGACATTATCGAAGACATTGTGACCAGCGGCAAGAGCATTCTGCTCTTAGGTCGGCCTGGCGTGGGTAAGACAACCCTCCTGCGCGAGGCGGCGCGTGTACTAAGCGAGCAGAAGCGTGTGGTGATTGTGGATACGAGCAACGAAATTGCCGGGGATGGCGATATTCCTCACCCGGCGATTGGGCGGGCGCGGCGTATGCAGGTGGCTACGCCAGAGCTTCAACATGAGGTCATGATCGAAGCCGTGGAAAATCATATGCCCGAAGCGGTGGTCATCGATGAGATCGGCCGTGAACTGGAAGCCGTGGCTGCCCGCACAATTGCCGAACGCGGCGTGCAATTGATCGGCACGGCCCACGGCAACAGCCTGGAAAATCTGCTCATGAACCCAACGCTCTCGGATCTGGTGGGTGGGATCGATTCGGTGACGCTTTCTGACGAAGAAGCCCGCCGCCGTGGCACGCAAAAAACCGTGCTAGAGCGCAAAGCACCGCCCACTTTTGGCGTCCTCATCGAAATTCAGGATCGCCAGCACATGACTGTTCACCATGATGTGGCCGAAGCCGTGGATGCGCTGTTGCGCGGGTGGACGTTAACGCCAGAAGTGCGCTACATGGATCAGAATCAGAAAATCCAGCGCAAACAAACGCCCGCCTCCAAACCGAATGAGGCCAACGGGCGACTGGGCGGCAATGCACGCCAGGGGAGCCGGGGCAGCCGTCCCGAATCTGATAGCGGGCGGCGGAATGGTCGTCGGCAGCCGGGGCCAGTGGAATGGCAGGACATCCCCGAAGAGATGATCGGAGCGGAAGCCGTGGCAACCGCTGCGCCGCCGCGCCGGGGTCAACGAGCCGTGGTCTCTGTCTTTCCGTATGGCATCGGCCAAAACCGGCTGCGCTCAGCCGCCAAAAACTTAAACGTGCCCGTGGAGATCGTTAACGAACTGCGCGATGCCGATATTGTGATGACGTTGAAGAATTACTTCCGGCAAAAACCACAGCCGATTGTGGATGCTGAACGTCGCAATGTCCCGGTCTATGTGCTGCGTAGCAACACCGTGACCCAAATGGAGCAGTGCCTGTTAGACGTTTTCCAACTTTCCACAGAGAATACGGAAGATTCCTTTGATGGGGCCATGCGCGAAACCCAGGAGGCGATCCAACGTCTCCTGCGCGGCGAAGAATCTGTGGAGCTAGGCCCACAGTCTGCCGCCATTCGCAGCCAGCAACATCAACTGGCACGCGCGGCCAATCTGGTTAGCCATAGTTATGGCCGCGAACCCTTCCGGCGGGTGCGTATCTTTAACCAGTAGTCTACTTGTACAGCGAAAGCCCAGCACACGTGTGCTGGGCTTTTTTGTTTAGCCCGGTTGATTGTCGGGCCGTGTGCAAAATGCTATAATGCGCGCACACAGGAAGGTTCATCATCCAAAAAATTTGGCAAGGGCAAGGATAGGGAGCGCGGTGAGTCTATTTATTACTTTTGAAGGGCCAGAAGGCAGCGGCAAAAGCACACAGATAAACCTGCTGCACCATCGGCTAGCGGCGGAAGGTTGGTGTGTGGTGATGACGCGCGAGCCGGGCGGGACGCGAATCGGCAATGCCATCCGCCAGTTGTTATTGGATGTGGCCCACACAGAAATGCACCCACGCGCCGAGACGCTGCTTTTTAACGCGGCACGGGCGCAGCTTGTGGATGAGGTGATCCGCCCGGCCCTGGCCGCCGGGCAGATTGTGCTGTGTGATCGCTATGCCGACAGTACACTGGCCTATCAGGGCTATGGGCATGGGCAAACCCTAGACGATCTATACGGGCTGATTGCGTATGCCACACGTGGTTTGTTGCCCACGCTGACCGTCTATTTGGATATTGCGCCGGAGGAGGGTCTGCAACGCAAACAAGACGCCGAGCATGGAGAGTGGAACCGATTGGACGCCCAAACGCTGGCTTTTCACGAACGGGTGCGGGCGGGCTATCTGGCTCTGGCCGAGGCTGATCCCCGGCGCTGGCTGATTTTGAATGGCGCGCAGCCGGCCACGAGCCTGCATGAACAGATCGCGCAGGCAGTGAACCAACAATTAACCGCCCAGGTGGAGGAAAAAAGATGAAATTGGTGATTGCCATTGTCAACAACGAAGACAGCCGCAAATTGCTGGATCGCTTGGGGCGGGCGGGGTTTTCAGCCACGGTTACCACATCGGCAGGGGGCTATATGCACCTGGGAAGCGCCACAATTTTTTGCGGCATTGAAGACACCGACGTGGAAGAGGTGCTGTCAATTATCCGCGAAAGCTGCACGAGCCGTGTCCAATATGTGACGCCGCTGCCGCCGGTAATGGAGCCGGGCGAGATGCATATTCCCACGCCCGTGCAAAAGCATGTGGGCGGGGCCACGATTTTCGTGGTGGATGTGGAGCATTTTGAGAAGGTCTGAGGAGAAGAGCCATGATAGATCGCGAAGAGATCGCCGAACCCGTGTGGGAGATCGCCACGCTTTACCCCAACCAGGGAGTGTGGCACGAAAACGAATATCTCGACCTTGATACCAATCGGTTGATCGAGTTTGACAACGGCTATGTGGAGGTTCTGCCTGTGCCCACAGACAAGCATCAAGCAATTATTCTCTTTCTGTCCCTGCTTTTTGTAAATTTTGCACGTCGCCAAGGTGGAACGGTACGCACTGCGGGCATTCGCATTCGTCTTTGGGATCGTAAATATCGCGAGCCAGATCTGGTCTATTTGAAACCAGAGCATGAAGCATGGCGACATCAACGCTATTGGGATGGAGCGGATCTGGTGGTGGAGATTGTCAGCGCCAGCGTAGATGATCGTGAGCGCGATCTTGTGCAAAAGCGCAGCGAATATGCACAGGCAGGGATTCCAGAGTATTGGATTGTGGACTATGCCGAGGAGAGGATTACGGTGTTGTGGCTCGATGCAGGCCGCTATGTGGAACATGGCAGCTTTGGCCGGGGCGAAACGGCGAACTCTATCCTCTTGTCTGAGTTCGCCGTGGAGGTTTCAGCAGTTTTGGATGCGGACTGAGCCGCTCCGTTGTCTTAAAACGCTGAGAAATCATCCCCGCCCATATCGCCGCCCGCTAGATCGGGCATGGATGACTCAATCGAGTCGGGATCTTCGCCTGCTTCCAACCGATCCATGACCTCGGTCATCTCCTCGTCCAGCGGCTCGCCCATTTCATCGCTCATCCGGCGCATAAAACTAGCCAGCGCCCGCGGATCTTCGCCTTCTAGCCCCGACATCAACGACGGATCAGCCAGCGATTCCATGCGGCTTTCTTCCGAGCGCAACATACGCACTTTGCTCACCAACCGGCGCAGGCGTCTACCTTCGCAGGTGGGGCAACGGGCGGCCTCGTCGCTGGCCGCGCTGATCGTGCGAAAAAAGACGGAAACACGCTTTTTACAGTCGTGGCAATAATACTCATAAATCGGCATCCTTGACTCCTCTAGATTCCTGATCCCCCTATGGATTGTCATTCCCAAAGGGTCTCGTCTATACTAAACGTCGTGTGAATTATATCCAGGCGATTGATATGAATCAAAGCGGACAGGTAAGCAAGTTGTCTATGAGCGTTCAAAAAAGGACAGAACCGAGCGAACAGGCAGGTGATATTTATGAGCACCTGAACCGGCCCAAACCCGTGTTAGTGGTTTTGTCGGGGCCAAGCGGCGTGGGGAAAGATGCCACGCTAGAGTTGATGAAACGGCGCGAACTGCCGTTTTATTTTGTGGTGACGGCCACCACACGTCCCATGCGCCCCAGCGAAACCGATGGCATGGACTATCACTTTATCAGCATGGGCGAGTTTGCCGAGATGATCGACGATGGCGAGTTGTTGGAATATGCCGTCGTGTATGGGGATTATAAGGGCATTCCCAAAAAACATGTACGTGCGGCGCTCGCCAGTGGCAAAGATGTGGTTTTGCGCATTGATGTGCAGGGCGCAGCCACCATTCGCAGTTTGATCCCCAATGCTGTGACTATTTTTTTGGCTGCGGAAAGCGAAAAGAAGCTCGTGCAACGGCTGCGCGAACGCAAGACCGAATCACCCGACAAACTCAAAATGCGGATTGCCACCGCCCGCCAGGAAATGGCGCGCATTAACGAATTTGACTATGTGGTTGTCAACCGTGAAGACGAACTCGACGAAACTGTGGATCAGGTGATCAGCATTATCCACGCCGAAAAGTGTCGAGCCGATTGGACGCCGGTCCACCTATAAAACACCTATGACCCAAGATCTTGCTTCCACTTCCCCAATCGACGAAATGTCGCCAGAAGCGCCGCTGACACGTCCATCTTTCTATATCCCCCTGGCCCCGCCCTACGTTACCCGTGTGATGATTGGCCTGAATTTGGTGGCGTTTGTGGCCGTGCTGGCCGGGGAATTTTTCCTCTTTGGCAGCCTCTTTAACGATACCAATTATAGCAGCGTTCTCTTGCTCTTTGGCATGAAGTGGAACCGGCTCATTTTAGAGGGCGAGGTCTGGCGACTCTTTACCGCCATGTTTTTGCATGTCGGCCCGGTTCATCTGATCTCGAACATTATCGGTCTGTTGATGCTGGGGCCGATTATCGAGGGCCATTTTGGGCATTGGCGTTTCACCGGGATCTATCTATTGGGTGGGTTGATGGGCAGTATTGCCAGCTTTGCCTTTTCGCCCAGCCCATCGGCGGGAGCATCGGGGGCGATCTTTGCGCTGTTGGGCGCGACGGTTCTCTATTTCTATCGCTTTCGCGAAAACTTCGGCCAGCGCGGGCGCGAGATTTTACAATCCATGGTCGTCGTGTTGGTCCTTAATCTTGCCATCGGCTTTGGTTCCTCTGGCGTGGACAACTGGGGCCACATGGGCGGTCTTGTAGGCGGCGTGTTGATGACTCTGGGCATGATGCCACACTATCGACTGCCCGCAGCGGTTGTGCCCGGACGCCAGCCCCTGGTGCGTGACGCCCGCTTTGTACCTCATCTCGCCTGGATGGGACTTTACACAGGGCTGTTGATGGTGGCCTTTTGGCTTTCCTCACAGATCAGCCCCGTGCTTTTTTAACGTTAAGAGGAGATTCACGTATGCAAATTCCCCGCAGTAGCGGAATTTTACTTCACCCCACTTCGTTGCCTGGTCGCTATGGGATTGGCTCGTTTAACCGCGCCGCCTACGAATGGGTTGATCTGTTGGCCGAAACCCGCCAAACTCTCTGGCAAGTTTTGCCGCTGGGGCCTACTGGCTACGGTGACAGCCCCTACCAGAGCTTTAGCACCTTTGCCGGTAACCCTTATCTGATCAGCCTAGAGGATCTGGTGACAGACGGGCTGCTTGATCAGCGTGTGTTGGATGAAGCGCCCGAGTTCCCCCATGATCGCGTGGACTATGGCATGATCTATCACTGGAAATTGCCGGTGCTGCGCCGCGCGGCTGCCCGCTTTGAAGAGCGTGCCGACGGCGATCACCAGGCCGATTTTGAGCGCTTCTGCCACAACAACGCCGACTGGCTAGACGATTATTCGCTCTTCATGGCGCTGAAAGATGCTCACAACGGCGCGCCCTGGAACACGTGGGATATGCCCCTGCGCGGACGCCAAAAGCACGCGCTCACGGCGGCGATCAAGGAACATGCAGCCGTCATCCATTACCACAAATTTGCCCAATGGATCTTCTATCGCCAATGGGAAGCGCTCAAAGGCTATGCCAACGAAAAGGGCATCCTCATTGTGGGCGACATCCCCATCTATGTGGCGATGGACAGCGCCGACGTGTGGAGCGATCCCGATGTCTTCTTCTTGGACAAAGACTATCAGCCCACGGTGGTGGCGGGCGTGCCGCCAGACTATTTCAGCGCCACCGGCCAGCTTTGGGGCAACCCCATCTATCGCTGGGACAAGATGAAGCACAATCACTACCAGTGGTGGATTCGCCGCATCAGCGCGGCGTTGCGCTTGTACGATAGGGTACGCATCGATCATTTCCGTGGCTTTGCGGGCTATTGGGAAGTACCGGCTGGCGAGGAAACCGCCGAAAACGGCAAGTGGGTCACCGGTCCCGGCAAACATCTGTTTGAAGTCATCCGCGAGCAACTGGGCGATCTGCCCATTATCGCCGAAGATCTGGGCGAGATCACCCCGGACGTTATCGAACTGCGCAATGCCTTTGATCTACCCGGCATGAAGATTTTGCAGTTTTCGTTCTCCACCGATGCCACGGATAAATTTCTGCCGCACAACTACAAGCCCAACTTTGTCGTCTATAGCGGCACACATGACAACGACACGGCTTGGGGCTGGTATCAAACCTCTAGCACAGAACACGAGCGCGATCATTTCCGCCGTTATTTTCGTACCGGCGGCCACGAAGTTAGCTGGACGTTGCTGGAAGGGGCCTTCCAGAGCGTGGCGGTGATGGCGATTGTGCCGCTGCAAGACGTGCTGAGTTTGGGCACCGAGGCCCGCATGAACCTCCCCGGTCGCGCCGCTGGCAACTGGGGCTGGCGCTATACCCCGGAACAGATCCAACCCTCCATGATCCAACGGTTGAAAGAAGTAACCCTGCTCTATGGCCGTGATCCTGCCCTCTACGAAGGCAAGGATGACGAAGCCGGCGGTCAATAAATAGAGTCCGCAGCAGCACACAAGGGGATTTTTCAAAGAGCAGAAACTGGTCCTTTGTGGCGCTGCTTAGGGTAGACGTGAGTGAGGGTGCGACTCTCCTTCACTCACGCCCTTTCCCTATTCGCATCCGCCCCAAATCCAACGGAATCCCCGCCAGCATGAAGATCGGCTGATCGGCGGCAGCGGCCAGACGACGGTTGGCCCGCCCGATCAGATCCCGATAGAGGCGGCTGATGCGTCCCAGCGGGACGATACCCAGCCCCACTTCGTTGCTGACAATGATCAACGGTTGCGCGAGATCCCGTTGTGCCTGCACCAGCGCGTCGATCTCTGCCCGCACCCTGGCATCAACCACTACTTCCGGCTCCGTTTCCGCATCGCCCCCCGCTATGAACATGGCATTACTCACCAACAACGTCACACAATCCAACACCGCCACGGCAGGTTTTACGTCGGCGTTGGCGACATAGCGCTGCCACGCCTCGCCCACCTGTAATGGCGCTTCCAGCGTTTGCCAGTGCGGCGGACGTTCACCACGATGGCGCTCAATGCGCTCGGCCAGTTCGTCATCGCCGGCCTGGGCTGTGGCAATAAAGAGAACGGGCTTCTCCCCGGCCATCTCGTGCGCCAATTCCAGTGCATAGTCGCTCTTTCCGCTGCGCGCCCCGCCCAATATGAAGATCAGCGGCGCAGACTCTTGCTTTGTCATTCTGTGTACTTTCTATGGTGGGAAATTTTAACGCAGAGAGCGCTGAAAACGCAGAGGGGAAATGGAACACGGATTGAGGGATTTGAGGGATGAAAACAGATCCCCGAAAAACAACAAAAGGTCGCCCCTTTTTTGCATTTTGCCTTCTCCTCTTTGCGCTCTTTGTGTCTTTGCGCTGAACCCCTCGCTCACTCGGTTAGAAAATCCAAAATAATGCCGTGGATCAACGCTTCCACCGGCGCTTTGTCATCGGTAAAAAGCGCCGCCGCTGTGGGCGGATCTGCGACACGGACGCGTGCCACACTTTCCGCGGCAAAGCTGCGGAATTCTTCGGGCAGTTTGGCGGGCAGTTTGGCGACATTCCGCGCAAAGAGCGCCGGATCAGAGGGCGCTACACTTGCCACCACCAGCGAATTTGCCAATTGATGGGGCGGTCCCGGCTCGTCCACCACGTGCACTGTGTCAAAAACGGCCGCGAGTGTGGCCGTCATAGCCTCGACTAGGGCGAAATTGTCATCAGTGCGCCCCACGTTGATAGCAACCACACCATCCTCGCCCAGATGGGCGCGCACCAATTGAAAGAACTCCAGTGTGGTGAGGTGAAAGGGGATATAGGGCGGGCGATAGGCATCGATGAAAATAAAATCGAATCTGCGCGTGGGCGGCTGCTGTTGTAGCCAACGCCGACCATCGGCGGCAACCGCAGTGAGATCGGGCTGATCCATGCCGAAGAATTCTCGCCCCACAGCCATGATCTGCGGGTCTAATTCCACGCCGACAATGGGCAGCGGCCCATAGATAGCGCTGTAAAGCTCCGAGACCGTGCCCGCCGCCAGCCCGATAATCAAGACGCTGTCATCTGGGCCGGGGATGGATTTTTGTTCTCGAAAGAGCGGGGCCAATAAAAAATAGTCCCAGATGCCCTGGCTCAACACGGCGTCGGGGTGATAGACGCTGTGAATACCCACGCCCTCGTTGAGTTTGAGATGGCGTTCGCTCCTCCATTGGCGCACAGCAATGTAATTATAGAGGCTTTCATCTTCATAGATGAGTGCGCCAGTCCGGTCATCATCCAATGCGCCACGTATCATAGACGGATGGGTGAGCCAAATCAGCGCCAGCACCATACCTGTGCCCAGCACAGGCCAGATCCACAAGCGCCGCGCGCCAGGCATCAACAATGTGCCGATCAGCACCACAAACAGCAGCGCCAACGCCAACAAGTAGAAGCTCCAGCGTGTACCATAGCTGGGGATCAGCCAGAGCACGGGCAGAAATGTGCCGAGAATACTGCCCGCCGTGGCAAAGGCATAGAGCCGCCCCGCCGTCTCCCCTGTGTGACGTAAATCGGTGACAGCCAGCCGCACCGCCCACGGGCTAATCGCACCCAAGAGGATCACCGGCAGACTAAAAAGCAACAACACCGCCAGCAGCGTTCCGGCCAAGAGGCCCGGCAGAAAATCGTTGAGACCCACCGCGGCCAGCCGCAAAATCGGGGGGCTGACTGCCGGGATCAAGGCCACACCCAGCGCCGCTACGGTGGACAAACTCAACAACCCTGCATGGCTGGGAAATCGATCCGCCAACTTGCCGCCGATCCAGCCCCCGACGGCAAGATAGCCGAGTATTAGCCCGATCAGCCCGGCCCACACCAATTGGCTGTTGCCAAACCAGGGATCGAGCAAACGAGCGGCGCTTAACTCCACGCCCAACGTCACCGCGCCCGCGCTAAAGACCAGCAGCGAAAGATACTTCATACTGCCTCTGCCAACACGTCGCGCACCATGCTTAAAAAGAGGCGTAGGGTCGGGGAGATCCATCTGTCTTTGTGCCAACAAACGTGCATGACTACCTCAAACGGCTCGTCAGCCCAGTTGAGGACGGCAATCTCACGCGCGGCAATCTCACGCGCCACCGCCACCCGTGGCAGGATGGCGATCCCCATGCCCGCCATGACACATTGTTTGATGGCCTCGACGCTGTTAAATTCCAACGTGGCCGACGTGCGCACGTCGGCACGGCGCAAACGCTCTTCAAAGAGATGTCGATAGCTACAGGTGGCTTCGGTAAGCAACATGGCCTCGTTTTGCAGATCCGCAGCGTGGACAGCCGCCAGCTTTGCCAGCGGGTGTTGGATATGGGCCAGCACACACAGCGGCTCCTTTCGCAACACCTCCACGTGCAGTTCGCCTGAGTGGACTTCTGGCTCTAGGGTAAAGACCACATCGGCGTGACCGTCTCGCGTGGCGCGGCGCAGATCTGGGCAAGAACCGGGTTGAAGCGCAATCGTCACTTGGGGATACTCTTCCCTGAAGCGGCGCAGCACAGGCGGCAGGCGATAGACACAGAGCGACTCTGGCGCGCCAATGGTGAGCGTGCCCGCCGGAATATCCGAGCCAGCCACTACCTGTTGTGCTTCGTCCGCCAGTTTCAAAATTTGCTGTGTGTAATCAAGCAGAGTCTGCCCGGCGGTGGTGAGTAGCACGCTTTTGCCAATACGGTCGAAAAGTTGGACGCCCAACTCCTGCTCCAACGCTCCAATCTGACTGGAGACGGTAGATTGAGCATAATTGAGGGTTTCGGCTGTGCCGGAGAAATTCAAGGTTGCAGCGGCAACCTGAAAAGTCTTCAGTTGACGGATTTCCATCCCATCCTCCATATCGAAAAAATCGATGGATATCATCGAGAACAATCGCTTGATTCGATAATAAAACAATCTTATCATAGACGCAATCCCATAACCCGATGGGGATACAAATGAGACAAAGCGAGGATGAAAATGAGCAAAGAGATGCCGTTAGTTGTTTATGCAGGAGAGGCGAGCCGGGGCGAAATGCTGGCCGAGCGTACCGCCGAGCTAGGCTGGACCGTGCTCATCGCCACCCAGGAACGCCAAGCACTCGGTATGTGGGTCTTTTACATGCCGGATCTAATAGTGATTGATGGCACTGGCAACGCCAGCGGCGCGCAGAGCGTCTATGACCATTTGTGTTCTGTGGCGGCTGCGCCGTTGCTGTTGCTTTCGACGCGAGATTTTCATCCTCTGGTAGACGGCGAGAAGGCGCGCTCGTTATCTGCGGGGAGTACTGAATCCGATATTATTCTGGTTGCAGCGGCGCTGCTTGATCGGGCAATGGCTTTTTGAGTAACGCACGGCGAAAGAAATGAGGGCACAATGTTATATTTTCCCGAGTATGAAATTCAGCGGTTAAAGGTCCAGGACATGGATAAGCGGTTGGCCCGTGCGCAAGTTCGGCGCGTTGCGCTGGCTGCGCTGCCCGTTGCCACGCCATGGTGGCAAAAGCTCCCCTTCTGGCGGGAGCGCAATCGTCCACAGGGAACGGTGCAAGCCGTAACAACCACACCGCGCTGTGAATTTCCGTAGCGAGGCGGCACAGTTTGTAAGATAGTAGCAATGTTTAAGGCAATTTTCAGCATGGTCAACAGTGATATTTGATACAGTGCCAGGAGGATAACAGGGGGATAATAGAAGGGTTGTAGATTATTTTACGATCCTAAGGAGTGTGTTATGTGGAGTCGTCGTTTTTTTGTATTTGGGATATTTGTGCTGATCATCAGCGGGTGTGGACTCCCGGCGACACCCGCCGCAGACGTACCCATGGGCACGAATGCTGAGACTTTGCGTGTGGTCACCACGGTTTCGCCCATTGCCAATATCATCGCTAATATTGGGGGTGATCGGATTACTGTTCACGCGATAGTGCCAGAGGGGACCAACTCGCACACGTTTGAGCCGGCCCCGTCGGATGCACGCATTTTGGTTGGGGCCGATCTGATTGTGGTGAATGGCCTAAACTTGGAGGAGCCGACCATTCAACTGGCCGAGGCCAATAAGCGCGATGGCGTGGAGATTCTCTTTTTGGGCGAACAGACCGTGACGCAGGCTGAGTATGTGTTTGATTTTTCGTTCCCACGCGAGGCGGGCAGTCCCAATCCTCACCTATGGATGAATCCTTTCTATGCCTTGCGCTATGCTGAAGTGATGAAAGAAGCGCTCAGCACGCTGGACCCAGCCGGAGCGGAGATCTTCGCGGCCAACTACGCAGCCTTTGAAGCGCGCATCACGGCGTTGGATGGTGCCATCACAGAAACCATCGCCACTATCCCCGCAGAAAATCGTCGACTGCTCACCTATCACGATTCGTTCGCCTATTTTGCCCCGCGCTATGGGTTGACCGTGCTGGGCGCAGTGCAGCCGTCGGACTTTTCCGAGCCGTCGGCGCGTGACGTGGCCGATCTGATTACGCAGATCCGCGAACAGCAGATCCCGGCGGTCTTTGGCTCCGAGGTCTTCCCCTCGCCAGTGCTGGAGCAAATCGCTAAAGAGTCGGGGGCGACGTTTGTCGATACTCTGCGCGATGACGATCTGCCCGGCGACCCCGGCGACGCCAATCATTCCTACTTTGGCATGTTGGTGGAAGATGTGATGACTATGGCTGCGGCGCTGGGGGGCGATCCGTCGGTGATTGCCGATTTTGATGTGAGCAACGTGGCAATGCCAAGCGTAAGTCAATAAACGTCTGGCAATCTCCTGCTGTGTAGTAAGTAACGCACTACGTTTGTTGGGTAGTGCCGTTTTCCAAGAGAGAAGGATCCTCTATGCAACCGTTGGTTGAATTAAAAAATGTGACGTTTGGCTATGGCAGCCAGCCGGTTTTGGAAGAGATCCGTTTGCACATCCACCCAGGCCAATTCGCCGCCCTGGTGGGTCCTAGTGGCGCAGGCAAAACCAGCCTGCTCAAATTGCTGCTGGGATCGTTGCAACCCCGCCACGGCGAGATTTACATTCATGGCAAGGCCATTCGGGGCGAAGGTGCCCCGCGTGTGGCCTATGTGCCACAGACGGGCAGTGTGGATCTGGAACTTCCCGGTGACGGTGGAGCAGGTGGTATGGATGGGCTACGTACAACGAGCCAGCCCCTGGCCGTGGCCCAGCCGCGCCGAAAAGGCGCGTATTCACGATGTGCTGTCCCAATTGGAGATTGACCCTCTGGCCCGCCGTCACATTCGAGATCTCTCCGGCGGCCAACAGCAGCGGGTCTTTCTGGCGCGGGCATTAGTGGCCGCGCCCGATCTGTTGGTGTTGGATGAGCCAACCTCTGGGCTGGACATGCGCACCGCCGAGACGATTTTACACTTGCTGGCCCATCTCAACAGCAGCGGGTTGACGATTTTGATGACATCGCACGATCTCAACGCTGTGGCCGCGCATCTGCCCTGGGTGATCTGCCTCAACCGTCGTGTGGTGGCCGAAGGTCGCCCAGAGCAAGTTTTCACCGTCCCCATTCTCAACGAGACCTATCAGGGCGACATGATGGTGATTCGCCAGGATGGTTTGTTGCTGGTGCAACAGCGCCCGCATGGGCACACCTATCACGACATCTTGCCGGACCCTGTCTTGGGCCACGACAAGCCGGTGGTCCATGCTAAGGATGTGTTGCTGCGTGGGGCCGAATTCGAACGTGCGCAACGAGAGGAGCGCAGCGATGGACTTTCTACTAGAACCCTTCCAGTTTGAATTTTTCCGCAATGGCACGCTGGCGGCGGTGATGGCGGGCGGGCTGTGCGGCCTGATTGGCGTCTATATTGTGTTGCGCGGCATGAGCTACATTGGGCATGGACTGTCTCACGCCATCTTTGGCGGCGCCGTGGTCTCGTTTGTGATGCAATGGAATTTCTATCTGGGCGCGGGGCTGTGGGGCTTTTTGGCGGCCGTGCTGATTAACCAGACCGTGCGCCGCACCCGCATTGGCGCGGATGCCGCCATCGGCGTGATCACCACGGCCAGCTTTGCGATTGGCGTAGCCCTGATCAGCCGCTATCGCAGCTTCACGCGCTCGTTTGATGCTGCCCTTTTTGGCAACATTTTGGGTGTCACCACGCAAGATCTGTGGGTGATCGCAGCCGTCAGCCTCCTGACCGTTGTTGCCATTTTCTTTTTGTACAAACAACTGCTCTTTACCACCTTTGATGCTGAAGTTGCCAACGTCTATGGCGTGAACACCGAATGGATTGACACCGCCTTTGCCCTGATTCTGGCCGGCGTACTGATTGCGTCTATGCAAATTCTAGGGGTAACGCTGATTGCCGCAGCCCTGGTGACGCCTGCCATCACGGCGCGGCTGCTCACCGATAGTTTCAACCGCATGATTTTGCTTTCCACAGGCATCGGCGCGCTGACTGGATTTGTGGGGATGTATCTAAGTTTCTATGTGGACGTGGCGTCGGGGGCAACAATTGTGTTAACCCAAGCCAGCGTCTTTGTAATGGTACTGGCAGTGATGTCGCTGCTGCACCGGGCGGAGAAGCGCTTGATCCATGCCCATGTGGGGTGAGGCGGCGGGGAATTTGGTTGGCAAAACGAGTAAGGAGTAATGAGTAGATGGCTGTTGCCCTATTCATTACTCCTTACTCGTTTTCATACAACCACGCCTCAAGTCCTACCATTCGCTACTCTCGGCGGGTCAACATTGGGCCCAGCGGACGCCCGCCCAGCAAGTGCATGTGCAGATGATAGACCTCTTGCCCGCCATGTTTGTTGCAATTGACCAGCAGCCGATAGCCATCGGCGGCAATGCCTTCATCTTGGGCAATCTTTGCCGCCACGGTAAAAAGCCGTCCCAGCACGGCTTCGTCCTCGGCGCTGATGTCATTGACCGTGGGGATCAACTTATTGGGGACGATCAAAATATGTGTGGGCGCTTGCGGGTTAATGTCGCGAAAAGCCGTTACCAGTTCGTCTTGATAGACCATGTCTGACGGGATCTCTTTGCGGATGATCTTGCTGAAAATCGTCTCTTCGGCCATAGGTCTCTCCGTAGGTCTCTCTTCGGGGGATGGAGTTAGGCGGTGGGTTCGGTGACGGCGGCTGGATCCGCTGCCGTTTGTTGCTCTGTGGCGATCTGCTCGTTTTTCCGGGCAACGCGCAGGAGAAAGCGCAGGGCTTCGTTTACCGCTGCTGCCGTGGGAAACATCTCGGCGACGTCGGGATCAAGAGTGACCGCGCCTTGTGCAGGTCGATACTCTCGCACTTCTACACTACCATCCTCTTTATAGATAGTAGTTAGATGCCCCTCCGCATAGCGTTGTGCATGTCGCCCTTGAATCGCCTCACTAAAGTCATACTCAGGTTGCATTTCTTCAATTTCTGCCAGGTGTCTGTTTTCGTGATTCATAAACTCTTCGCTCATTTCTTGTGGCAAGCCGACTGCTAATGATGCGAATTCGGTCTGCCCGCTCAACATAGATGACGACCAGTAGCCGCCCCTTCTGGGAATAGCCGATCTCTACGAATCGATCTTCATCATTTGAATGATCTGTATCGGCAAGAGTCAGCGAAAAGGTGTCTGCGAAGATACTCTGCGCCTCGTCAAACTCAACCCCATGCTTGTGGATATTTTGATGAGCCTTGTATTCATCCCATTCAAACTGGAGCATTGAGCATCACCTCGCATATACCTACCGCGGCGGATGCATGGGCATGACCACATGCAGAAATTCCTCGTTGCCCACACCCACCGGGCGAATGGTGCCGGGGCGATTGGGCTGTGTGGTTTCCAGCACCACCTGCGGCTCGCTGATCTGACTGAGCACGTCGATGAGATAGCGGGCGTTAAAGGCGATCTCCAGTTCAATGCCATCCACCATGGCGTCCAACTCATTCACATTGTCGCCCATTTCAGCGCTGGTTGCTGTCAGGCGAATCGCCCCTTGACCCTCCCCGTTGCTGGGCACAATTGCCACGCGGATAATATTGGCGTTGTCGCGGGCAAAAAGCTGCGAAACACGCACGGCCTTCAGCAGCGAATCGGTAGTGACGACGGTGCGCGTACTGTGGCTTTTGGGGATAATCGCCCGATAGTCGGGGAAGCGGGCATCAATCAACGAACTGACCACATCCACCTGTTGAAAAGCGCCGCGTGCCTCGTTGCCTTTGCCCCACACGCGAAACAGAATCTGATTGCGCGCCTGCGTCACCGTCACTTGCACCGAGCGTTCTTCGTCGGCGTCGGCAATCACACGCGCCAGCTCGCCCAGGCTCTTGGCGGGGATGATCACCACCATCTCCTCGCGCAGGGAATGATCTAGCTCCACACTGCGCACGCTGAGCCGATAGCCGTCGGTGGCAGCCATGCTCAGGCGGCTCTCTTTGAACGAGACCTCGACGCCGGTCAACGTGGGTCGGCTTTCATCGGTGGCGGCGGCAAAGACCACCTGATCGATCATCTTGCGCAGCCCGGCGGTTTCCAGCGCAATCGTGCTCCCCTCCAACACCTCGGCAGTCTGTTCCGGCCCATTGCCATTGTCCACCGTGGGCACAATGGGAAATTCCGAAGCGTCAATGCCCTTAATGTTGGCATCAAAGCGCGCACACTTCAGGTGCAATGTCTGTGTGCGTACGGCAAGCTCCATGTCAATGCGTTCAGGCGGTAGGCTATTGACAAATTCGGAAAGTAGGCGAGCGGGCACGGTAATCGCGCCTTCATCCTCGACGCGTGCGCCGATCCAACAATTGATGCCGATCTCTAAATTGGTGGCAGAAAGGCGCAGTTGGTTATCTTTGGCCTCGATTAAGATATTGCCTAAGACGGGCAATGTACTGCGCGAGGCAACGGCACGCCCAACCACAGAAAGCCCTTTGGCTAGATTTTCTTGAAAGCAACTGACACGCACGTTTGCCTCCTGCGCTGGGTAAAAAGGAGCGTCAAATGGGTCTGAGAATCGCTGACGCCAAGGGTTGAATTGGGTCTTTGCATTACGATCTACTATAGCACAGCTATGGGATGCCAACAAACAATTTCCGCTTTGGGCAGGAACCATTCCGGGCAGACTGTGCGTTATACTGCTAGTTTGCCCAGGATCTCTCTGGCTTCTATAATGCCAGGGTATGGGATGAGGATGTTGGCCTGTTCCTGGCTCTTTCGACGTGCGTAACCAATAGGGATCTGGCGTGTTATCTTCTATGGACAGTGTGACCCGTGGCAAACAAACAGAACATGAGGGGCAGGCAGATGATCGAGAGGTCCGCTCGTCTTTAGCTACGCCTGGCAAAGCAGAACCAGCCACACAACACAGCGAGGCCCTATTAGTGGCCCAGGCTAAACAAGATCCCGAGGCGTTTGGGGCGTTGTACGAGCAGTATGTGGATCGTATCTACGCCTACATTTTTAATCGGGTCAACAATGTCCATGACGCCGAAGATCTGACGGCGCGCACCTTTTTTCGGGCGCTCTCGCGGCTGCACACCTACGAAGATCGCGGGTTGCCCTTTGGGGCGTGGCTCTTCCGCATTGCCCACAACTTGGTCGCCAACTGGCATCGCGACCAGAGCCGTCGCCGTTTCCTCTCATTTGACGATCTACAATTGCCGGGGCGCAAGCGCATGGAACCCGCCGAGGTGGTGGAGCGCGACGAAGAACATGCCGCCCTGTGGGACGCCATTAAGCGCCTGCCTGGTGACCGTCAAGATCTGTTGATCTATAAGTTTGGCAGTCGCCTTTCCAATCTTGAGATTGGCAGTTTAATGGACAAAAGCGAAGGCGCAATTAAGTCACTCTACTTTCGCACGTTGGCGGCTTTGCGCCAAGATCTGCAAACTGAACTACCTGAGATAGGTGAGGAAAATCAATGAACGGGACGGAAAGACGATTCTCCCAGGTAGGCGCATGGTGGGATAGCAGTTCGACATGGGTCTCTCAGTGGCAAATGTGGGATTGGAAAGTCGCCGAGTGGTGGCAAAGCCCGTTTGAGATTTTTGACCCACGCGGCCACGCATCCACAACGAAGGCGACCGCTGGCGCAGGGAAACACCCCGCAGCCACGGCGGCTGATGGCGCGTTGGAAATGGATCTCTGCGCGCTACTGCCTGCCGTACAGCCCGCATACGAATTTCGCCAACAATTGAAGACGGCATTATTAGCAGCACACCGCCAACACGCCGCCCGCCACGCGCTCTTTGCTGCACAGCCAGAATCAGCCGTGTGGCCCTGGCCGGTGATTGCTAGTGTCCCCGTCGTCATCGGTATCGCTGCCCTGATCTGGCATCGCACCCACCGCCCCGCCACCCAAACCGCCAAAGCGGCCTAACTGTATCAAAAAAGGCCAGCCCACACCACGGGCTGGCCTTTTTATTTCACCCAAAGCTTACGACCCGATATACAAATTATTGTGGATTAGGTCTGCATAATGCTCAATCCGGCCCGATGGGGTACGCTCCGTCTCATCACTGCGACCCGCCACACGGGTTGCACCCATCCCCGGCACATCCACTTGATAGATAGAGTCGGCCTGTTCCAAGCGGAAGATGCCTTCGGCCAGGGCAGCGCCAGCCTGTTCGCGCTGTTTCACGGCGCTGCTGGCAAGCAGATTCTTGGTATGGGTTACAATCCCCAAAATATCATGAATGGGCTTGGTGGCCGCCCCAATCACGATCCCCGTCACGATAATATCCCAATTGGCAAGGACATTGCGTAAGAAGGTCGGGATCAATGGCTGAAGATAATCCAATAGATGCATCCCGCTGTAATTTGCCACGACCACCCCCAGAAAAAGCGCCGCCAACAGGCTTGTGCCGCTTTTGAACTGCACATAGCTGGGCGATTTGAGATTACCGGGCCGCCAACGCCCAAACCGCACCAGGATCCACTCCAGATAATTCCACAGCAACTCGATGATCCGCTCCACACAGATGGCCGCGGCCACCAACAGAAACATGACCGTACCAATCGTCGAGGCCGAGACACCGCCACTTTCTTGGGGTGCACTCGCCGCCAATGCGCCGCCGCTCCACAGCAGGCTACTGCCCAGGGCAACGCCCAGAGCCACGATGGCGGATTTTACGTGCTTATTCTGTAATCGCTGCATAGGGAGATCTCTCCTGCGGGATAGAAGTGGATTTGGATACACCCATCATCACACAATCGGTTCGGGCTGCGAAATTAATTCAACCAAGAGACGCACCCCAAAGCCGGTTGCCCCTTTGGGTGTATCTGTTTTGGCGCTATCGCTCCAGACCATATTGGCAATGTCCAAATGTGCCCAGGGATAGCCTTCGGTAAAATGTTCAATAAATTTGGCGCTGGTGCTGACACCGCCATAACGTCCGCCGCTGTTTTTCACCTCAGCCATGTCGCTGCGGATCGGATCTTTATATTCGTCCCACATGGGCATAGGCCACAGCCGTTCGCCGCTGCGCTTGGATGCCGCCAACAGCGAATCTTGTAGTACCTCGTTATTGGCAAAACAGCCCGCCGCCACTTTGCCCAGGGCAATCCCCACTGCGCCGGTCAACGTTGCCAGATCGATCACAGCGGCGGGCTTGAAGCGGCTGACATAGGCCAGGGCATCGGCCAAAATCAGACGGCCTTCGGCGTCGGTGCTGATGATCTCGGCGGTTTTGCCCTTCATGCCGGTGAGAATATCGCCCGGTCGATAGGCTTTGCCGTCAGGCATGTTTTCCACACAGGGCGCCACACCGATTACATGCCGGGGCAGATCCAAGCGCCCGATGGCCTCCATGGCCGCAATCACCGCCGCCGCGCCGCCCATGTCGTTTTTCATACGCCACATCTCGTCGGCAGGCTTGATGCTGATGCCGCCGGTATCAAAGGTGATCCCCTTGCCCACCAGCACAATCGGCGGGTCGGTTTCGTGGCCTTCGGGGGCATGTTCAAGGATCACCATCTGGGCGGCGTGCTGGCTACCCGAACTCACAGCCAGCAAAATTTTCATGCCCGCCTCCTGCATTTCGGTCTCGCCCAACACGGCATATTGCAGGCCCACATCCTCGGCTATACGACGCGCCCGCGCCGCCAGTTCCCCCGGCGTCAGAATATTGGGCGGTTCGCTGACAAAATCACGCGCTTTGCAAACAGAGCGTGCAATGATCTCTCCGCGCTCCACACCTGCTTCAACAGCAGCCAGTTTCGACGAGTCGAACTCGACGATCACCACGGCGTTGAGGCGCACATCATCGCCTTTGCGCCGATATTTTTTCACCCGATAGGCGGCCAAGAGTGTCCCTTCGGCCACAGCTTGGCTGGCTGCTTTCACATCCAGCCCGCCGATGTCCGCGCCGTGGACAACCGTGGCAACGCTGGCAATACCCTTGTATTTTTGCAATTCGCGCACGGCCAAAGCGGCGGCGTTGCGCACCCCATGCAGATCAAACTTCTCGGCGCGCCCCAACCCCACCATCAAAACACGGCTGGCTGGAATCTCGCCGTTGGTATAGAGCATAGCCGTTTTGCCCGCCTCGCCGGTGAAATCCCCAGACTGGATCAGGCGGGTAATCGCCCCGTTTAAGGCCGTATTCACAGCACCGGTTGCGCCATCAGGTTCGCGCACGCCCTCAAATAGATTGACGACAATGCAATCGGTTGCCAGTTCAACAATATTGCCTGGAATAGCCTGCAAATTCATGGCAGCCAGTGTCCTTTCGTGTTGTTATACTGCGCAGCGCCACCCAGGAATCGTTTCTGCTGCTTAAAAAATGGCGTTGTGTGCTGCTGCGCTGTCTATAATGCGGTGGAGATTAAACCGAAAGATTGGCTCGCAACCGACGAGCCGCCTCGTTTAGAACAGTTTCTGTTTTGCAATAACAGAAGCGCGCTAAATTTTGGGCCAAATATTTGTGTTCCGGACTGTAAAAAGCCGAAGGCGGAATGGCGGCGACGCCCACATGGGAGGTCAACCAACGGCAGATGTTGAAATCGCGCGGGTCGTCGTTGCCAAACGCGGGCGTGGGCAAGTGGCTTGTATCCACCAAAATAAAGTAGGAACCGTCCGGCGTCATGGCTGGCAACCCGGCAGAGGTAAGCGCCGAGAGCAATGTATCGCGCTTCTGTTGGTACATGCGCTGCAACTCGCCAAAATAGCCCAACGCCTCGGCCTGTTCAAAGGCGATGCCCACGGCCTCTTGCAGCGGCGTCGCCACACAGAACGGGATCCATTGGTGGGCCATGAGCACGGCATGGGCCAGCGGTTGGGGAGCAATCGCCCAGCCGATCTTCCAGCCTGTCACCGAAAAGGTCTTGCCCGCGCTGCCCAGCGTCACCGTGCGCTCGCCCATACCGGGCAAAGTAGCCATGCGAATATGCTCGGCCTCGCCATAGACCATCCACTCGTAGACCTCATCGCTGAGCACAAAGATATTATGCTCTTGCACCAATTCGGCAATCGCGGCCAGTTCGCCCAGGCTAAAGACTTTGCCCACGGGGTTCTGCGGCGTGTTGATCACGAGCAGTTTCGTACGCGGCGAAAAAGCCGCGGCCAATTCGTCCATATCCAACACCCATTCGGCGGCGCTGCTGGCCCCTGCTTGCGGACGCAACGGCACATAGACCGGGGTTCCGCCCGCCATGATCACCGAAGCCGGGTAGCTGTCGTAAAATGGCTCGATGAGGATCACTTCGTCGCCGGGGTTGATCAGCGCCTGGACAGTGGCAAAAATGCCCTCGGTTGCGCCCACCGTTACTACGATCTCATTCATGGGATCGATCTGGGCGGCCAAAGAGCGGGCTATAGACCCTGGCAATGGCGTTGACCAGCCGCGGATGGCCGGCCCCACGGCTGTATTGGTTAAAATCGCGGGCCAGCGCTTGTTGGGCGGCTTCTTTGATAAAGGCCGGCGCGGGAAAGTCGGGGAATCCCTGGCCCAAATTCATGGCCTTGCTCTCCAAAGCTAGGGCGGTGAACTCGCTAAATACGGTTGTGCCGAACGTATTGATCCGATCTGCGGGAGAGAGCGCAGATGCGACAGGCGAAGAATTGGAGCGGGACACAGGATTCTCCCAAACAGGTGGCAGGGTGGATGCGATACAGGGAAATCATAGCATAGAGAAAAGGGAATGTCATCTGTTTATCGCAGCAATGGGAACAGAGAGAACGATAGAGGATAGACACGAGACAAGGTGTAAGCGTCTCCATGAACCCTGCCTGAAGAATTTGATTAAAGTAGCCTAAGAATGATATAAAGAAGGTAACGATACAGGTCTAGGGTGCGACGCACCTGAATCGTTACTAAAGAAGGTGAATTTTCATTTGCCCCCGTAGCTCAGTGGATAGAGCGCTGGCCTCCGGAGCCAGAAGCACAGGTTCAAGTCCTGTCGGGGGTACTCCCAAGACCCGTTGCCTTTGAAAGGCAACGGGTCTTTTTGTTATTGAGATTGAATGTGTACTATTTTTTGCACAAATTAGTTCGTAGACGTACAATTCTATCCATGACAAAGATGGAAGGCGCTCAAGAAAAATCTATTCAAACCTCGGACTGGAACAAGCGCCGAGAAGTTTTCCGCCAAATTATGGCTGACATGGGCGTGGCAGAGCTTTATGGCGTCGAACTTTTGCGGTTGGTGAAGATGGCGGCCAACGCCTATGACATGGCAACGTCGGAACGCATGCGTGACGAAAATTTATCGTCGCCGCGCTGGCGATTGCTCTGGCATCTGTTTATGGAAGAGCAATTGGGGGGCACACTATCGCCCACCCAATTGAGCCAGTTCCAAAGGCTGAGCAAGAATACAGTCAGTGCCCACCTGCGATCATTGGAAGAGCAGGGGCTGATCACCCGCGAGATTGATCGCGCCGATCTACGTCAGTTTCAGATCCGCCTTACCGACGCCGGGCGCGATCTAGTGCGGGCGTCTAGCCCAGGCCATATGCATTTTTTGAACGAACTGGCCGGGGAACTTGCACAAGATGAAATCGTAGAATTACAGCGGTTGTTGCAGAAGTTGCACGGGTCATTGCTGCGCCACGCGACCCATTCGTGTGACGAAGCATAGGCACACGCCTACCGATGGCACATCTCACCACAAAGGAGGAAACGTGTTTAGACGACCAAAACAAGCCGGGGGCGGCGATTCGGGCATGAAAGATCTGGGGCGCGCCATGCGCTATTTGGGCACTTATCGTCGCACGACGATTATTGCCTACGTTTCGCTGCTGATTAGCATCGCAGCCCAGTTGGTGGTTCCGCAACTGGTGCAAAGTGTGCTCGACGCCGTCACCCAAGGCATAGTGGCGGTGCGCTTCGATCAGATTCCCGCCCAATTTCAGGCGGCAGCGCTGGCACAGTTGGGGATGACCGCCGAAGAGGTGCGGGAGATGGCGGCCAATCCCGAAGCGGCGATCTACTGGGCGATTGTGTTTATCATTATTTTTTCGGCGGCGCGTGGCCTTTTTGCCTTTGCCCAATCGTTTATGGGCCAAAAGGTGAGCCAGGATGTGGCGTTTGATTTTCGCAACGAGCTGTTCGCCAAGATTCAACGCCTCTCGTTTAGCTATCACGACCGCAACCGCACCGGTCAGTTGATGATCCGCGCCACCGACGACGTGGAAAAAGTACGCAATTTCATCGGCCAGGGTCTGCTTTTGGCCGTGCAAGCGTTGGTACTCTTGGTGGGATCGCTGGCTGTGCTGGCGTGGACCAATGTGCCGCTGACGTTGGTGATCTTGCCCGTGTTACCGCTGGCATTGGTCATGTTCATGGTCTTTGGCAGCGTGGCCCAGCCGCTCTTTTCGGCGGTGCAAAAGCGGCTCTCCACCATGAACGACATCCTCCAAGAAAATCTGGCTGGCATTAAAGTAGTAAAGGCTTTTGTGCGCG
Organism: uncultured Chloroflexia bacterium; assembly: GCA_963721725.1. Lineage (GTDB taxonomy): Bacteria > Chloroflexota > Anaerolineae > Caldilineales > Caldilineaceae > RI-153. The sequence continues at coordinate 667,580 of CAVRLX010000016.1, read as the reverse complement.
AGCCACAGGAACGCACCCGCTTTGACGATGCTTCGCTGGCGCTGTTGGACCAACAAATTCAGGTGGCAAAAGTATTTAGCTTTCTCTTTCCGGTGATCTTTTTGCTGGCAAACCTGGGGCAGGCGGCTGTGCTCTATTTTGGGGGTCGGCAGATCATCGGCGGCACGCTGAGCCTGGGCGAATGGCAAAAGTTCAGCCTCTATCTGATCTACGTCTTCTTCCCGATTGGGCAACTCGGCTTCATCATCAGCCAGATGAGCCAGGCCGCAGCCAGCGCCAAACGCATCTTTGAAATTTTGGACGCCAAAAACGACGTGACCGATAACCCTGGCGCGGTGACCTTGCCCCCCATTGATGGCGCGGTGCGCTTCGATGACGTCACTTTTCGCTATTTCAGCAGTTCGGACGCCGTGTTGAAGCAGATCTCCTTCGAGGCCAAGCCCGGCGAGACGGTGGCGCTGCTTGGCTCCACGGGCAGCGGCAAAACCACGATTATCAATCTCATCCCGCGCTTCTATGATGTCAGCGAAGGCAAAGTGCTCATCGACGGCCACAACATCCGCGAGGTGACGCTGGACAGCCTGCGCGGTCAGATCGGCATTGTGTTGCAAGAGACCAATCTCTTCACCGGCTCCATTCGCGACAATATCGCATTTGGCCGCCCCGACGCCAGCGACGACGAGGTCATCGCCGCCGCCAAAGCCGCCGCCGCTCACGATTTTATTCTGGGCTTTCCGGCGGGCTATGAGACGCCCGTAGGCGAGCGCGGGGCGACGCTCAGCGGCGGGCAAAAACAGCGCGTCGCCATTGCGCGGGCGCTGCTCACCGATCCGCGCATTCTGATTTTGGACGATTCCACCAGTTCTGTGGACGTTGCCACCGAGGTGCTGATCCAAAGCGCGCTGGACCGTCTGATGCAGGGGCGCACAAGTTTTGTGATTGCGCAGCGCATTAGCACGGTGCTGGGTGCGGATCAAATTCTGGTGTTGGACAAGGGCACGATTGTGGCCCAGGGCAAGCATGCTGATCTCATGGAAAGTAGCCCCATCTATGCCGAGATTTACCGCAGCCAATTGGTGGAAGATGCCACCGTGGAGGCAGAGGAACCGGTGGCGGTGGGCGGTTAGCCATTGGCTGTCGGCCAACCGTGGTGCATTGTGCTCCGGCACTACGCACCACGCATCAAACCTAGAGCGGAGTCGTTTATCCGTTTGTCTTAAAGGAGCTTGTCTATGTTTGGTCCAATGCGTGCCCTGGAACAAGAGGCACTGAAACCGAAGAGTGTGGGGGCGACGCTGGGTCGCTTTGTTGGCTATTTCAAGCCCTATGGGGTGGTGCTTTTTCTGGTGACGTTGATGCTGGTGTTGAATACCTACACCCAGGTAATCTCGCCGGAACTCATCGGCCAGGCGGTAGATTGTTATCTGACCCCCACGGCGGCAAGCACAGGCGGCGTTCCGGCGCTGCCCGGCATGAGCGAAGCCGCCGCTGCCAGCGCGTCTAATTGTTGGTTTGACGAAACCCCGTTTGCGCCAGATTCCACAGATCGGCTGGATGGGTTGTTGCGGCTGGTGTTGGTGGTGGTGGCGCTCTATATTGTCGGGTCGGCCATGGGCGGGTTGATGTTCTTTGCCATGGGCTGGATGGGGCAGCATGTGTTACGCACGCTGCGCCTTAAGCTCTTTACGCACATGCAGCGCCTTTCACTGGGCTTCTATAGCCGCAACGAAACCGGCGATCTCATGAGCCGCATTACCAACGACACCGATACCATTCAACAGATGCTGAGCTTTGCGCTGATCCAGGTTTTGAGCGGCGCGCTCTTAATCGTCTGGATCGGCTGGACCATGCTCAGCCTGAACTGGGCCTATGGTCTGCTCAGCCTGAGCATTGTGCCGGTGATGGCAATTGCCACGATCTGGTTCAGCGATCAAGCGCGGCGCGCCTTCCGCGAAACGTCGCCAGAGCATTGGCGACGTCAACGCCGAACTGGAAGAGAGCATTGCCGGCGTGCGCGAGGCCCAGGCCTTTAACCGCGAAGAGACCAATATCGAAAACTTCCGCCAGAGCAATGCCGTCAACCGCGACGCCAACGTCAAGGCTATTGCCTACACTTCGGCGCTGGCCCCTGTGCTGGAAGCGCTGGGCTTTGTGGCGATTGCGATTGTGGTGGGCGTGGGCGGCGTGTTGTTGCTGCGCGGCCAAACCCTGGCAGGCTCGGCCATGTCGTTGGGGTTGATCATCACCTTCCTGGGCTTTGTGCAACGCTTCAACCAGCCCATCGCCCAAATCAGCGTGCTGTGGACCAACATCCAAAGCGCGATTGCCGGGGCAGAGCGCATCTTTGAACTGTTGGATGAAGTGCCCGAAGTACAAGAGAAAGTCTCGGCGCGTGAGATGAAAGAGATCCGCGGCGATGTGGTTTTTGATGGCGTGTGGGCGCATTATAATGAAGATGAACCCGTCTTAAAGGGCATTGATCTACATGCCGAGCCGGGCCAAACCATTGCCATTGTGGGGCCGACAGGCGCAGGCAAGACTACATTGATCAACCTGCTCCCGCGCTTTTGGGATGCAACACGTGGCAGCGTGCGCATTGACGGTGTGGATGTGCAGGATGTGAAGTTGGAAAGTCTGCGCCGCCAGATCGGGATTGTGCTGCAAGACAGCTTTCTCTTCAGCCAGTCGGTCATGGAAAACATCCGCTTTAGCCGCCCCGAGGCCCGCGACGACGAGGTGATTGCCGCCGCCAAGTTGGCCCAAGCCCACGATTTTATCGAAGGATTGCCCGAAGGCTACCAAACCATCCTGGGCGAACGGGGCAGCGGTCTGAGCCAAGGTCAGCGCCAGTTGCTTTCGATTGCGCGCGCTGCGCTGGCCGATCCGCGCATCTTGATTTTAGACGAAGCTACCAGCAGCGTGGATACGCGCACCGAGCGCAAAATCCAGGCCGCGCTGGACAAGCTTTTGGAAGGGCGCACCAGCTTCGTAATTGCGCATCGTCTCAGCACCATTCGCAACGCCGATCTGGTGGTCGTGCTCAAAGCGGGCGAGATCATCGAACGGGGAACCCACGATTCTTTGCTGGCCGCGGGCGGCTTCTATTATGACCTCTACATGAGTCAGTTCCGCCGCCAAGAAAGCAGTGGGGTCGGCCATAACGGTCAGGTCAAAGAGGCGGTTGTGCCAGGCGTCCGCTAATCCCGCCCGTTGGTACAGCCAATTCATTGCATTTATTCGCCGCCGTCCAGCCACGCCTTGACGGCGGCGAATTCTGTCCACCACAACGCTCCCCGTTCGTCGGCAACGCCAGAATCGGGTATACTAGCCATACACTGTTCACCACCCCTGCCAAGCGCACCATCATGCCTCACCCCACCCAAAGGAGAACCCATCGTGTACGTTGTCGGTCATCGTGGGGCGGCCAAAGTGCTGCCCGAAAATACCCTCAAAGGCTTTCGCTACGCCATCGATCTGGGCGTGGATCGGGTGGAATGTGACGTTCACTTAACCAGCGACAACCAACTTATCGTGATGCACGACGACACCGTGGACCGCACCACGAATGGCACGGGGCCAATCCGTTCGTTTGATTTTGCCGCCATGCGCGCGCTGGATGCTGGCGACGGCGAACAGGTTCCCACGCTGGACGAAGTGCTGGAAACGGTGCATGGCAAGGTCGGTCTGCTCTGCGAGTTAAAAGGCGCGGGCGTCGAAGAGGCTGCTGTGGAGACTGTACGCCGCCACGGTATGGAGGGCGAGGTGGTTTTTACGTCGTTTCATTTGGAGCGACTGGCGCGTGTGCGCAGCCTGGGCGCCTATTATCAACTGGGCGCGATTCTGCCCGATCCCACGGCGGCGGAGATTCAAACCGCGCGGGATCTGCGCTGTGTGGGCGTGGGCGTTCACTACAAAAATCTCTCGCTGCGCATTGTGGACGCCGTGAAAAGCGCGGGCTTTGAACTGCGCGCCTGGAATCCCGATACGTTGCCCGAAATGCAAGCCATGATCGCGCTGGGCGTGGATGGCCTGGGCACGAATCGACCGGATATTTTAATGGAATATTTGAAGAAGACGAAGGACGAGGGACGATAGACGAAGGTAGTAGGAACTTTCAGTTTTTGAATTTCGTCCATCGTCTTTGGTCTATCGTCCCTTATCATGGAGGCAAACATGAGCAATAACCCAATCCGCGTCGGCATCATCGGCGCCGGCCGCAACACCCGCACCAAGCATATCCCCGGCCTGCGCGCCCAACCCGGCGTCGAAATTGTGGGCGTCTGTAACCGCAGCCTGGAATCCTCGCAGCGGGCGGCGGCGGAACTCGACATCCCCCAAACCTATACCCACTGGCAAGAGATGATAGCCGATCCTAAGCTTGATGCGATTGTGATCGGAACCTGGCCCTATCTTCACGAGCGGGTGAGCGTGGCCGCGCTGGCGGCGGGCAAGCACGTGATGTGCGAAGCGCGCATGGCAATGAACGGGAGCGAAGCGCGGCGCATGTGGGCAGCATCGCAGGCACGCCCCGAGCTTGTAGCGCAGATTGTGCCTTCGCCCATGACGCTGCGCGTGGATCGGACCCTCCAAAAGCACATCCGTGAAGGCTATCTGGGCGAGATTCTGGCCGTGGATATTCAGGCGGGCGGCGACTTTCTCGATGCCGACGCGCCGCTGCATTGGCGGCAGGATGTTGACTTGAGCGGCAGCAATATCATGAGCATGGGCATCTGGTACGAGGCACTGATGCGCTGGGTGGGCACAGCCGACCGGGTCATGGCGCTGGGGCAGACCTTTGTGAAGATGCGCGCGGATGAGCATGGTAAAATGAAAGCCGTGCGCGTGCCCGACCATGTGGATGTCATCGGCGAGATGGTCTGCGGCGCGCAACTGCACATGCAGATCTCGACGGTGGCGGGGCTGGCGGGTGCGCCCCATGCCACGCTCTATGGCAGCCGCGGCACACTGCGCTTTACCCAGAACCGGCTCTATGGCGGGCAGCCCGGCGACAGCGACCTGCGCGAGATCGAGATCCCGACGGAATTACAGGGCGGGTGGCGCGTAGAAGAAGAGTTTGTCAACGCTATGCGCGGCAAAGAGACAATTACACACACGGCCTTTGCCGATGGCGTGAAGTATATGGATTTCACCGATGCTGTGCAGCAAAGTCTGGCAATCGGTGCAGCGGTCGTGTTGCCCATTTGAGATTAAGGGAGGGGGAGATTGAGGAGAAATTGCTCATCCCTTAATTTCCCCATCTCTTTTCTACTCTCTTATCCCATTCAACCAACAAAAAGGACACCCTCCCATGAAACTCGAACATATCGCCATCAACGTTGAAGATGTCAAAGCCGCCGCCCAATGGTGGTGTGATAACTTGGGCATGCAGGTTGTGCGTGCTGGCGATCAGCCGCCCTACATGACCTTCATCAGCGACGGCGCAGGCAGCATGTTGGAATTTTACAGCAACAAAGATGTGCAGATGCCCGACTATGCGGCAACATTGCCCGCCAACCTGCATTTCGCTTTTTATGTCGAAGGCAGCGTAGAAGAGAAGCGCGACGAACTGGCCGCTGCCGGGGCCACCGTAGTCAGCGACATTAACCACACGCCCGCCGGGGATCAACTGCTCTTCCTGCGCGATCCGTGGAATGTCCCGCTGCAATTGATCAAACGCAAGCAACCGATGGTGTAGACTGTGTTGCGTGTTTTGGGCTGCGTTAGAGTTTAACGCAGCCCAAAACACGCACGCCGTACGCTCGGCATAGCAGGGCAAGGAGGCAGCGTGACTGTCCATGTAAAACGTAAAGTTTTTACCGTCGAAGACTACCATCGTATGATCGAAGCTGGCGTGTTTGCCGAGAACAATCGGTTCGAGTTGCTCGATGGGAAGATTATCGAAATGGCAGCGGTGAGTAGTATTCATGCGGCTTGTGTGGCGCGCGTCAATGGGCTACTTGTCCAGCGATTAGGCTCGCGTGCTATCGTTTGGAATCAGAGTCCGGTTATCCTCAACGATCTATCCGAACCGGAGCCAGATATCGCACTGTTACAGCCACGCGATGATTTTTATGCAAACGCGCTGCCCAAGCCCGTGGAGATCTTCTTGATCGTTGAGGTTTCGCACACGACGCTGGGCTTTGACCGCAGCCGCAAGAGTCCGCGCTATGCCCATGCCGGCATTGTTGAAGCCTGGATCATCCATTTAGAAAGTGGGCATGTGGAGGTCTATCGCCGCCCACAGCCCCAGGGCTATGCTGAAGTGCAAACCTATCGGCACGGCCAGCAATTAGCGCCTGTTGCTTTTCCCGATGTAACGCTGGACGTAGACGAAATTCTGGGCACAGCCTGAACTCACTCCATTGACTATTCACAATTAACCATTCACAATTATTACCATTGACCATTCATTATGACCCAAATTGATTTTGCCCCACCCCACCCCCAGACCTTTCTCTCCGCCGGGAGCGAAGCCATCGCGCCGGCAGCCTTCCATATTATGATGAAGCCGCGTGGGGCGATCTGCAATTTGGACTGTGAGTATTGCTATTTCCTGTCCAAAGAGTTCATGTACCCGGGCAGCCGCTTTCGCATGGCCGATGACCTGTTGGAGGAGTACACCCGCCAATATATTGAAGCACAGCGGGTGCCAGAGGTGACCTTTGCCTGGCAGGGCGGTGAACCCACGCTTATGGGGCTGCCCTTTTTTGAGCGCGCCGTGGCACTGCAACAGAAATATCGCAAGCCCGGCATGACCATCCACAACGCCTTGCAGACCAATGGCACACTGCTCAACGACGATTGGTGTCATTTTTTCCATCAACACAAGTTTCTAATTGGCCTGAGCGTAGACGGTCCCAAGCACCTGCACGACGCCTATCGGGTGGACAAAGGCGGCAATCCCACCTTCGACAAAGTGATGGCCGGGATGCACTTACTCGAAAAACACCGCGTCGAATTTAACATCTTGACCACGGTCCACGCCGCCAATGCCCCTCACCCGCTGGCGGTCTATCGCTTTTTGCGCGACGAGGCCAAAACCCAGTTTATGCAGTTTATCCCCATTGTGGAGCGCGAAAACGAGACCGGCTATCAAGAAGGCGATCAGCCCACCAACCGCTCGGTGACGGCAGAGGACTATGGGCGTTTTCTGTGTGCCATCTTCGACGAGTGGGTGCGCCGCGATGTGGGGCGTGTCTTTGTGCAGATTTTCGATGTAGCGCTGGCGGCGTGGACAGGCCACCGACCGGGGCTGTGTATCTTTGAGGAGACCTGCGGCAACGCCTTGGCGATGGAGCACAACGGTGATCTTTTTAGCTGCGATCACTTTGTCGAGCCGGCCTATCGCTTGGGCAACATTCAAGAGATCCCGCTCATCGAAATGGTGGCGTCGGAGCAACAGCGCAAGTTTGGGCTGGACAAGCGCGACACCTTGCCCCAATATTGTCTTGAGTGCGAAGTACGCTTCGTCTGCAACGGCGGCTGCCCCAAAGATCGTTTCATCGACACCCCCGACGGCGAACCCGGCCTCAACTATCTCTGTGCCGGTTTCCGCACTTTTTTCAATCACATCAACCGGCCCATGCAGATCATGGCGGACGAACTGCGCCAGCAGCGCCCGCCCGCCAACGTGATGCACATCCTGGCCCAAGCAGAAAGCGCTCGCCAACAACAGTTCGCCAACACAGGCCGCAACGATCCCTGCCCCTGTGGCAGCGGGCGCAAGTTTAAGCAGTGTCACGGGCGAAAGTAGAATTCTAAAACCGCTGTAAAACCCATCTCGGAAAGGACTCTCCATGCACATTACCGATATGCACATCACCCCCATCGCCATCACTGATCCGCCGCTGCTAAATGCGGCAGGACTACACGCACCCTATGCCCTGCGCATTGTGATCGAATTGGTCAGCGATGACAATATTACCGGCCTTAGCGAGATCCCCGGCCATCACAGCACGCTGGCCGCGCTGGAACAGGCCAGAGAAGTGGTGATCGGCAGTGATCCTTTTCAGATCAATGTGATTCAGCAAAAGCTCTTTGCACACTTTGGCGAGGGGGCCGAGGATCGCGGCGTCACGCCGTGGGATCAGCGCAAGCTGGTGCATGTGCTCAGTGCGCTGGATGTGGCTTGCCTCGATCTTGTGGGCAAGGCTATTGGTCGCCCTGTGGTCGATTTGCTGGGCGGCAAAGTGCGTGATCGTGTGGAATTCTCGGCCTATCTTTTCCTTAAACATGAGGGAGCGGGCGGCACGCTGGAATTTGGCACAGATCCCAACGCCACCGGTTGGGACGCAGCACGCCAAAAAGCCGCGCTTGACCCCGCCGGGGTGGTGGCCCAAGCCCAGGCCATGTGCAAAGAGTTTGGCTTTAAGTCCATCAAACTCAAAGGCGGCGCGCTGGAACCGGAGATCGAGGTCAACTGTATGCTGGCGCTGCAAGAAGCGTTTGGCCCCGGCACGCCGCTGCGGCTTGATCCCAACGCCATCTGGAAACTAGAGACGGCCATCCATTGGGGCAAGAAATTAGAAGGCGTGCTGGAATATTACGAAGATCCCGTGCGCGGGCAAGAGAACATGGCCGCGCTGCGCAAGGCCGTTAACATCCCGCTGGCAACCAACATGTGTACCACCTCGTTCGACGATCTGCCGGGCAGTGTACGTCTCCACTCCGAGGACATTATCCTTAGCGATCACCACTTCTGGGGAGGGCTGCGCCCCTCGCTGGATCTGGCCCGTATCTGCCGTGTCTTTGGCCGTGGCCTTTCCATGCACAGCAACAGCCATGTGGGCATCTCGCTGGCGGCCATGGTGCATCTGGCCGCGGCCACGCCTAACCTGACCTATGCCTGTGATACCCACTACCCGTGGCAAAGTGAAGAGGTGATCACCCAGGGCCGCTTCCAGTTTGAGGATGGCTGCCTCGAAGTCTCCAATGAACCGGGGCTGGGCATCGAACTGGACCGGGAAGCCCTGGCCCGCCTGCACGAGACCTATAAAGCCAGTGGCATCACCTATCGCAATGACGAGCTCGAAATGCAAAAAGTGGCGCCGGGCTGGAAGTTCCAAGCGGTGCGTTGGTAACGTTATCTGCATAAATCCTATTATCCATAAAAAGAGCGTGGCCGCACTGTTGATACATGAGGCCACGCTCTTTTTTATATCTTTTCACGTCACTGTTCAGGTGCGTCGCACCCTGGACCTGAATAGATACCTTTTCACAGCAAATAGCTGTGAAAAGGGAAGTGTAAAGCTTGGTTTAGAAAATTTGGAAAAACCGCTTGACATTAGAAATCAGATACAGTATAGTAACGCTAGTTACATTTCTGTTAACGTTAACGGGAATGACAACAGCCTACCCCTACAGGCAAACCTTCTATCCCCCAAAAATTTAATTCATGTAATAGCTCTAATCTTCTACGCGAGAGAAGTTTCAGCCATTGGGAAACGTCCTTTGATGCCCGCAGGCGGAGAGTATGACTAGACCCGTAACGCTCCAAAATGTGGCCGCGGCGGCTGGCGTTTCGATGCAAACGGTTTCGCGCGTTGTCAACGAAAGACCCGATGTGGCCGAAGAGACCCGGCTGCGTATCTGGCAGGTGATCCGACAATTGGGCTATCGACCCAACAAGCTGGCCCGCAGTCTGGTTTCGCAACGCAGCCACATTCTCGGCATTATCAGCCTTCCACTCTCGGATTCTTTCCGTGCCGAGGTGATCACGGCGACAGAAGTAGCAGCGTGGTCGCGTGGCTATGCCTGTTTGCTCGGCTTCGTGGAAGAAGAGATGGACGATCTGCCCCACATTATCGACCAGATGATGGAACGCCAGGTCGATGGCATCTTGTTGATCACCGGGCGCACGCTGCCGCGTGATCTACAGCCCTTTACTGTGCCCGCGGTGTCGTTGGCCTATCCAATTGCAGATCAACGAGTGCGCAATGTAGATGTGGACAACATAGAAGGCGGCTACCAGGCCATGCGGCATCTCATCGACCTGGGCCATCGGCAGATCGGCATTTTGGCTGGACCACGCGACTGGAAAGCCGCTCAAGATCGGCTGGAAGGCGCACGGCGCGCACTGGCCGAAGCGGGGCAGACGCTGGTTGATTCCTCCGTGGAGATCGCTAGCGCATGGACATTGGCCGCAGGCTATGAAGCGGTCGAGCGCTTGTTCCAGCGCCATCCTGATCTCACCGCCCTCTTTTGTCACAACGATTGGCTGGCGATCTGGGGCCTATCGCAAACTGGCAGAAAAGGGGCTGCGTGTGCCTGCCGATGTCTCGGTGGTTGGCTATGATGACATTGCCGTTTCGCCCTATGTGTCGCCGCCGCTGACCAGTGTGCAGCAGCCTATTGTCGGATTAGGCGATCTATTGGTGCAGTTGTTGGTCAACAGCGTGGAACATGGCTCGAACACACCATCGCCCATGTTGGTGAAGACAGAACTGATTGTCCGCCAGAGCACAGGGGTCGTTCCCGATTGATCGAACGCGGCGATAACGTCGCCCCTGGTTTGCTACTTTGATCTGTTCCCTGAGCGCCCAATCCCACACTTGGGTTCTCATTGTCTCCTTTGATTTTTCGTCGTCTCTATTTCGTACACTATTGGAGGAAAGTCTATGTCAACCCCAAAACTCTCGCGTCGTGATTTATTGAAACTAATGGGAACGGCCACCGGTGGTCTGCTGCTAGCGGCTTGTGCGCCCGCCCCAGGCACTGCCCCCGCTGCCGGTGACAGTGGCGCAGTTTCTGCTCCCTCGTCGGAACGCACAGTTGTTTCGCTGATGTATAACGCCAACGAGATCTCCGAAGACGAGATGGCGCAGTTTGAAGAAACCTATAACTACGACATTGAATTTACTGAGACCGATCTCACCAAACTCTTCGCTTCGCTGGCCGCCGGCACACCGATTGACTGCTTCCGCATCTATGGAACCAATACCCCCGCCCTGGCCCTGCGTAACATTCCGCTGGACCTGACCGAATATTTCGCCACCAGCGAATTTGTCCCCACCGCCGATTTGCTGCCTGTGAATGACCTTTACGTAGTCGATGGCAAGCGCTATGGCATGGTCAAAGACTGGTCGCCCGACTATTCGATCTTTATTAACAAGAGCCTGTGGGAAGAAGCTGGCGTGTCCATTCCCGACCCCACGCAGCCCATCAACTATACTGAATGGCGCGATCTGTCGCCACAGTTGACCCAAAAAGAGGGTGACCGCACCCTCGTCTTTGGAACGGACTTCACGCCCAACGAAAACGTACTCTTCTGGATCACCACCACCTATGAGACCCCGACACATCTCTTCAACAATGACTTTAGCAAGCTGCAACTGCGCGAAAATCCGCAGACCTATGAGTTCGTCCAGTTCTGGATGGATTGGATGAAAGAGGGCGGCCTGCCCAGCTCGATTAACCCGCACGTGGCCGGTTGGAGCGGCCAAGACTGGCGACAGCGCGCAGCGGCTAGCGTGCAGTGGGGCTATTGGTTCAGCGGCATGGCCGAAAGCGAAGAGGTCAGCGGCGACGAAATCTTGATGATGCGTGCACCCACCTGGGGACCGACCTATTCCAACCCCTGTGGCACAGGCGCAGGCATGATGGTCACCTCAGCCAGCAAAGTGCCCGACGCAGCCTGGAAGCTCTTCGAGTGGTACATGGGCGAACAACCCGCCGAAGCCCGCGCCAAGAGCGGTTGGGGCGTCCCCGGTCTGCAAAGTATGCTGGATCTGATGCCGCGTGAAGAAGCTTGGCGCCAACACAACTATGACATGGTGCAGTGGGAAATCGAGAACACCGCCGTGTCGGTGATCGACTTCACCCCCTATGCCACCCCCGATACCTTTAAGTCTGTGTGGGCCAAGTACCAGGACTCGGCTGTGGCGGGCGAGATCACCGTGGACGAGATGATCGACAACATCGAACGCGAGTTCAATGAAGCCATCCAAGAGGGCATTGACCGCGCATAGTCGTCCAAAGATGATTGACTAATGCGTGCTGCGTGTTGCATGGGAATCCCGCGCAACACGCAGCACGTTGCACGTTGCATTTACCGCACGAAGAAGGAAGAATTCATGCAACAGATGATGCAGATGCGCGAGGAAAGGAGCGCTGGGCGCGGCAAGAAACGTTCCAAGCGGGCCGCCGCTGAAGCGCGATCTTTTTATATGTTTGTGGCGACCCTGGCTGTTGGGATTTTTGGGACTAGCGCTCTTTCCGCTGCTGTTGGGGCTGGCAACCTCGTTCACCAATTACGATGGCTTTAACATTGACAGTGTAAAATTCATGGGACTGCGCAACTATACACGAGCGTTTGATACGCTGGATTTCTGGCTGGCGTTGCGCAACACTGCCGTCTATGCGCTGGTATCGGTTCCCGTGGGGCTGGCCTTTGGGCTGCTGCTGGCGCTCATGCTCAACCAGCGTATGGCGGGGCGCAGCGTCTTTCGGATGCTCTATTATCTGCCCTCGATTCTGCCGCTGGCCGGCGCTGTGGTGGCGTGGAGCCTGCTCTTTAACCCCAATTCTGGCCTGATCAACGCTGTGCTCAGCTACTTTCAGCCTGGCACCGCCATCAACTCGCCGCGCGACTACTATTTTTCCATGCTCTACTTTTATTCGTGGTGGCATGTAGGCGGCACGATGGTGCTCTTTTTGGCCGGACTTCAGGGCATCCCTACCGATCTCTACGAAGCCGGGCGCATTGACGGGGCCAACGGCTGGCAGCTCTTTTTTAATATCACCATCCCGCTGCTCACCCCGGTGATCTTCTTCCAACTGATCCTGGGCATCATCGGCTCGTTACAGATTTTGGATGTCGCCATCCTGCTCTACGGGCGGGCAGGCATCACGGGATCGGTGCAAATGCCCCAGGATAAATATCTCTATATGGTCTATAATTACATTCAGGTCTTCGATTTCCAGCGCTACGGCTACGGGGTGGCCCTCTCGTGGATCTTCTTTGTGATAGTGCTGATTTTGACGCTGCTGGTCCTCGCCAGTTCGCGCTATTGGGTCTACTACGAAGTGGCCCAGGAAGGAGACTCCCGATGAGCAGCATAACCTCTACTCAACGTCCCCTCAGCGCAGCCATGCCTTCCCGTGCCGCGGGCAGGCTACCGCTACGGCGCGCCATTCTCTACGTAGTCTTTGTCTTCCTCACGCTACTCTTCACGGTGCCGGTGATCTGGCTGGTCTTAACCTCGCTCAAAACTCAGGCCGAATACATGCGCTATCCCATTGTAATCTGGCCCGATAGCCCGGTGTGGAGCAACTATGCTACGGCTATCTTTGACTATCCTTTTATGAAATATTTCTGGAACTCGGTGATCGTGGCTTTACCTTCGACACTCCTCACCGTCTTTTCCAGTGCACTGGCGGGTTTTGGCTTCGCGCGCCACAATGCACCCCTTAAACGCCTTCTCTTTGTGTTGGTGCTGGCGATGATGATGGTGCCGCGCATGGTCACGGTGATCCCCACCTTTATCCTCTTTGCCCGGCTGGGTCTCAACAACACCTATTGGCCGTGGATTCTGTGGGGGATTGGCGGCAGTTCGTTCCACATCTTTCTTTTCCGGCCAATTCTTCGCCGCCATCCCCAAAGATCTCGAAGATGCCGCCGAAGTGGACGGAGCCAGCCGCTTCCGTGTTTTCTGGCAGATCTTCTTGCCGCTATCAGGGCCAGTTTTTGCTACCTCGGCAATTTTTCACTTTCAATGGGTGTGGGGCGATTGGTTCACCCCCAAGATCTTCCTCAGCCAAGATAAGACTACGCTGGGCGTCTTTCTCTCTGGCGCATACAAAGATCCGCAAGGCTACTCTTTGGAGCCGCTCTCCATGGCGGCTATCCTCCTCTATCTATTGCCCATGCTGTTGATCTTCTTCTTTGGTCAGCGTTTCTTGGTGCAGGGGATTGCCACCAGTGGCCTGAAGGGGTAACAGTTCAGGCGTACACAAAGCCATTGAGGTAAACTCCACAGCAGCACACAAGGAGGTTTTTCAAAGAGCCAAAACTGTTCCTTTGGGGCGCTGTTTAGGATAGTAGGTCCAACCTACAGAAACAACTGATCCACGAAGTTTTACGAAGCCAGCCTTTTTTATGCTTCTTCGTGTTCTTCGTGGATCAGTTGTTTTTTAAGTGATAGACTATCATTGCTGCATTGCTGGCAATCTACACAGCTTAATTACCTTGGAGCGGCCCTTATGATTTTTTCTGCCCGGTTTTGATCATGACTTTGTCAAAGACAACTTCGACTTTTTCGGCATAGCGCAGCCCATTTTTCTTATCATGGCGATGAAAGGTGGGGGCCTCGATTTCGACTTTCAGCGTATAGGTTCCGTCGCCAGGCAATTTCCAGTTGCGTCCATAATGGTAGAGCCAGGGATGCCAGAGAAAAGGTTGGCGGTGGCGTCCCACTTCGCGCCCTTCTTGATCAAGCACGGTTAAATAGACCTCTAGCTCTGGCACAAATCGACCATCGCCAGCATCATAAGCCGTGATTTCAATATGGGCATTCTCGTCTTGGGGTTCGTGCCAGACCAATTCGCCCTCTTTCAGATGGTACATACCCTCAGCATCTTCCACAGCATAGGCGATCACATAATTGCCCGCCGCCTGATGACCGCCAATATCGGCCTCCTCCTCGGCCATATGGCGCAGCGCCGCTTTATAAGCTGTACCCTGCTTTTTCGCCAGATCCAGTTGCTTCTGATTCGCTTCATTGCTTTTTTCCATGGGGGTTTTTACACTCTGCATCGTATATACTCCTTCAAGAAAGGTTAGATAGTAACTATACATGTCTAAGGTGCCACGCACCTGAATCGCTACGTTAGATATATCTATATGCTTTTACCTTAGCCACACAGACGGAAATTGTCTTTGGTTCAAGATCCACGGGGGAGATATAAGGTAGGGCATAAACTTACTATTTACTCGATGAAAGATCACCTATGCGACGAGATCCCCTGCGCCATCACAGCGCATTATTCACATTTGGATTGTATGGCATCTGGCTTGGGTTAATCGTGCTATCGGCTTGGCTGGCTTGGCAACTGCACGTTACGTTGATCTATCTGGCGACCCTCTGGCTAAATAGCGATCTGCCCCGCCCGCCCACGTGGACCGCTAATCAACTGGTGGGGATTAGCAAAGCCTCGGTCTTTGGCTTTGGCAGTCTCTGGCTGATCTGGATCACCTATCTGGAGTATGATCTACGCCGCCATGCCGCTCGTCGGCTGGCAGCACGCAGCTTACAGATAGCCTTGATCTTGGCTGCTATACTGCTTCTTACCTATGCGTTAATCTGGCTAACATCATAACGCCAAGCACAACCTTCATCCTCCAAGGAGCAAGTCATGCCTACAAAATCAAAAAAAACTGCCCGACAGGTCTATCGGGAAGCGCGTCCGTGGGTCATTCGCCTGGCCCGCTTTGGCTATGCGGCCAAAGGTATTGTTTACATGATCATCGGTGGCCTAGCCTTGCAATCAGCTTTGGGCAGTGGCGGCGAAACCACTGGCCCCGTTGGTGCAATTCAAGAAGTGGCCCGCCAGCCCTTTGGCAAAATCCTATTGGCAGCCATTGCCCTCGGCTTGGCCGGGTATGCAATCTGGCGCTTTGTGCAGGCAATTATTGATCCCGAACACGAGGGCAGTGATCTGTCGGGATTGGTTAAGCGCGGCAGCTATCTCATTCGCGGCCTCATTTATGCCTCGTTTGCCGCCACAGCGGGAAAGATTCTGATAGGCAACGGCGGTGGCTCCTCAGAAGGACAAGAGGAGAGCATGACAGCACAACTCATGTCCCAGCCCTTTGGCATCTGGCTGGTGGGTATTGTTGGTCTGGTCATCATCGGCGCGGGACTGTATCAATTCTACGAAGGATATAGCGGCAAATTCAAAGAGGAACTTAAACTCCACGAAATGAACAAAGCACAACAACGGTGGGCCACCTTCAGCGGGCGCACAGGCTTGATTGCGCGTGCCGTGGTCTACAGTCTGATTGGAATCTTTCTGCTCCAAGCGGCATGGCAAGCTGATCCACAAGAGGCAGGAGGGCTGGGCGAAGCCTTGCAGACATTGGCCTCGCAACCCTACGGTCCCTGGCTACTTGGCCTTGTAGCCGTGGGACTGGCGCTTTATGGCTTCTATTCCTTAGCGTTGGCTCGCTTTCGCCGCATCTATATACGACCGTAATAAAAAAAGAGGACCAACCTGCCTCGTGGAAGGTTGGTCCTCTGTATAACGGCTGAGATGACGTGGGGCGAAACCGCCGCCACGCAACTCCAAGTTTAACAGACTTGTTGATAACAAAGACGCGGTTTCGCCCTCACGTCCATTGAATTGTTAGCCCGCCCGTTCATTTATCGGGGCATTCTCAACTGACCAAACATGCAACGCAATGATTGAAAAGACAAAGCCTGTTAGCTCAACTATCAAACGAATTCGATTTCCTAATTTCCACTGATTGACACCGGCAATAATCTCGCTTGCCGATAAATCTCCGGCAACGCTGTGCGCGAACATGCTCCCAACTAACGGCACAAGATAAACATTCAGAGCAACCGCTAAACCGATAGCAATAACGGCAGTTATTGCCAGCCAAAACTTTGCCTTTCGCGCACTTTTCCAAGCAGCAATAGTCGCAACAATTGACACAATGAGCAGCAAAGGACCGAAAATCATAAAGAAATTCATTCCGCCTTTGCTCGGTAGCGTATTGTACGCCTTTAGTGATTCAGGCGGTAATGCGCTCCATATCGGCACGATCATTAACTCGTTGAAAAGTTGCCCGCCGCACCAAATCCCCCAAACGAAAGTTGATGCAATTAAAAGTGCCGATGCCAATTTATTTCTCATAAATATCCATTCGTCTCGGTTTCAATCGAAGCGGGCTAAAAGATAGGATGTGCGGAATAAGCTTCTCTGCCTTCCTCACCTACGGGACTATCTTTTATAACGATTGGATTTCCCACAAGTTAGGCGTGGGGATGCCCTGCGTGAATATGATCACTACTCCAGGCTTTTTGCGTATTCTCAATCGCCTGTTGACTGATAGTGTTACTGAATATTGCACCTTCATCACGCAGTTCATGGGCCACGACACGGGGCATCATCTCATTGATACGTGTAATCAACGGCGTCAATTCCATTAGATGATCACGCGCCAGATCGGCCGTGCCCTGATGTTGCATTGCCAGCCCTGTCGTGTGCAGCATGGTATAGCTCACAGCAGCCAAATTCAGCGCCGTATAGTCATCGCGCAGGTTCACCGAGATCTTGTCGTTCTGGCGTACCATGTCGATAATACCCGCAGCCACGCCTAACGCCGAACTGACCGTATCTTTTACCGGCGCGCTGATACTTCCGCCCAAGGCATTGAGATGATTTTCCAGAACCGTTACATGACGGTTAATCACGCTCTCCACCTGCCGCACGAACCCGTGGGCTTCGGGCAATTTCTCCATATCTTTGTCTTCACTCTGGCGTTTAATGGCTTGGTAAATATGCTTCTCGAGACCAAGCATATCGCCTACGTATTTTTGTAATGTTTTCATTTGCTCGCTCATAAAAAGAATTCCTCTCTTATTTGTTTTTTTAAACACATCTTTTGTACTCAAAGCCAGCAGCCTTCTGCTACACTCAGTGTAGAAAACTTTGAGCGGTATGACTATATATCAAGATACAGACCCCAGACACATTGTTAGGGATACAAACAAGGAAAAAAGGGAAGGGATCTCATGAAAATCGCTGTATTTGGCGCAACGGGAGGGGTGGGCAGTGCTTTTATCCGGCAGGCCGTCGCTGTTGAACATCGCATCCATGCTCTGGTGCGGGATACCGCCCGCCTCACGGTCTCGTCGCCACTGCTGGAGGTGCGCGTAGGCGATGTCCTTGATATAGAAAATGTGATCGCCCTCGTTGAAGGCTGCGATGCTGTCTTTTGCACGCTGGGCAACACCGAGGACAACCCGCCCAATGTTGTCTCTGACGGTACGGCCAATATTGTGCGCACAATGGAAGAGCGCGGCCCCCGTCGGCTGGTGATTATTTCATCGCTGGGCGTGGGTGACAGCAAAAATCAGGTTCCCTTTTTCTTCAAAGTGCTGGCAGCCACGCTGTTGCGCCGCTCCATGCAAGACAAAGAGCGACAGGAGATCGTTGTGCGCGACAGCGGCCTGGATTGGACGATTATCCGCCCCGGCGGGTTGAACAACGAGCCAGCCAAAGGCACGTACACGGTGGGCTTATCACCAAACATTGTCGCCAAGATGGTTGCGCGTGCCGATGTAGCCGCCTTTGCACTGCGCGAGATTGAAAGCCCTCAATACATACGCCAAACGCCGGCGATTACCTGAGCCATCTCCCAATAAAAAAAGGGGCCGACACTGGATGTCGGCCCCTTTTTAGTTCTATCTTTCTACTATGCCGCTTGATCCAATTTGCGATCCAACGACATAAGATGGCCCTGATGGTTGTAGAGGCGCGGCAACTTTTGCTCGGTAAAAACCGCCCGCTCCGCCACACAGCGCGCAATATCATCCCGGCCAGGGATCTCGTACATGACTTCTAGCAGGGCACTTTCCACAATCGAGCGTAGCCCGCGTGCGCCTGTGCGCCGCAAGAAGGCTTCCGTGGCCGCCGCATCCAGCGCATCCGTCTCAAATTCCAGCGCGACGCCATCAATCGCAAAGAGCCGTTGAAACTGGCGCACGATGCTGTTTTTGGGCTGGGTCAAAATTTCGATCATAGCCTGCCGATCCAGCGCTTGCAGGCTCACAATCACCGGCAACCGCCCCACAAATTCGGGGATCAGGCCAAACGAGAGCAGATCATCGGGCATCACTTGGCGCAGCAGCCGCCCTTCATCGCGGCCGTCTTTCTCTAGGCGGCGAATCTTCAACTCGCGCTGGCGTGCCGAAAGATCATCAGGCAACGGGCGCTCGTCGGCAGCCTTCTCTTCGGCTACTTCGGCCACAGGCAGGGTCGGCGCGACTTCTTCCATCACAAAGCCCAGGCTTCCGCGGCGCTGCACACGCTTTCGCACAGTGTCGGCCAGCCCCACAAAGGCTCCGCCGCACACAAACAGGATGTTGCGTGTGTCCAACGGAATAAATTCTTGCTGGGGATGTTTGCGGCCTGCGGTGGGCGGCACGTTAACAGTCGTGCCTTCAATAATCTTGAGCAGCGCCTGTTGCACGCCTTCGCCGCTGACATCGCGGGTGATGCTGGGATTGTCGCCCCCTTTCGCGCGCGATCTTGTCGATCTCGTCAATATAGACAATCCCATAGGCAGCCCGATCCGGGTCCCAATCGGCGGCCTGTAACAACCCAACAAGGATGCTCTCCACATCCTCGCCCACATACCCGGCTTCAGTCAGGCTGGTAGCATCGGCAATCGTAAAGGGCACATCGAGCAAACTCGCAAGCATCTGGGCCAGCAACGTCTTGCCACTGCCCGTCGGCCCCACCAAAAGCACATTGCTCTTGGAAAGCTGCACATCTTCCATGTCTGCGCCCACGCTCTGGCTCTGGCCGCTCTCTTTAAGCGCTCCGCTGCCAAAAATGCGCTTGTAATGGTTATAGACGGCCACCGAAAGCACCTTTTTGGCCTGATCCTGCCCGATCACATATTGATCCAAATGGCGGACAATTTCCCGCGGGCTGGGCACTTTCAGCGGGCGTGGCACACTGTTGGCCGGGATCAACCCGTCGGCCCCAATGCCTTCTTCCAGCAAAATCTCCGCGCCCAGGCGCACACATTCATCGCAAATGTAGACGCCCTCCGCCCCGGCGATCAGACGTTGAACTTCGGCTTCTTCTTTTCCACAAAATGAACAAATACGTATCATACCGACTTGTTTTACCCCTTGAGCAGAATCAGAACATCTCTATGGTTCGTCCGCTGCTCGCTCATATCACAGCCCAACTGTGTGATAGTATTTTCTATTGTACAGAAAAGTCTACAAAAGAGAAACCACATTCCCCTGCAATTTTACTCAAGACTTACTCACCAAACAGTTGGAGAAGTTGAACTTTTCAGAAAAGCTCAACTTCTGGGACGACTGCTTAAGTCCTGTTACTCAATTTTTACCAGCGACTTTTCAAAAAAGCTAACCTGCCCGGTAGAAGGCAAATAAAAAGCGTAGGCATTGGTGCAGAAAGGAGCGCCTTTGCCTACGCTGTTTACTGTACAGTTCCCACCCCAGCAAACGCAACCACCTATTCGCTGGCTTCCTTGCTGCCTGTGTCTTCCAACTGGCGCTCAACGCCATTCTCGGGCACTTGCACCTGTCCATCCACAATCTGGACAATATCCGACGTGTCGCCCAACACTTCGTCCACAAGCCCAAAGTTCTTGGCTTCCAGCGCTTGCATGTAGCGATCACGCATGAACGTCTCTTCAATCTTGCGCCAATCGTGGCCGGTGTGTTTGCCCACCAAGTAGAAAAGCTGCGTTTGCAGCCGTTCCTGTTCGCGGAAGGCAATCCGCACATCCTCAGTATACCGCCGCGCACCGCCGCCCGCTGGGTGCATGTGGATGGTGGCGTGGGGCAGCGCATAGCGTTTGCCTTTGGCCCCCGCCGCCAACAACACCGTCCCCATGCTGGCCGTAACCCCCACGGCAAAGGTATGTACCGGAGCATCAATCATCTGCATAGTGTCATAGATCGCCAGCCCGGAATAGATGATCCCACCGGGACTGTTAATGAACATCTGAATCGGCTGGTTAGGATCTTCCGAGTTCAGATAAAGCAACTGGGCCACAATGAGGTTGGCAACATGATCATTAATGCCTGTGCCCAAAAAGATAATCCGCTCTTTCAACAACAGGCTATAGATGTCAAACGCACGTTCGCCCCGCCCCGTGGTCTCGATCACCATTGGGATCATACTGGTCGGATCGCTAAATTTGGGGTTCACCATAATTTTCTCCACTTTCTGAATGCGCTATCGGCGGCTGAAGCACCCCTGCATAGCGAGACATTGCCATCGCAGTGATACTGTTTTCTCCTGTAGAATAGAGAGCATTGTAGCGCCAGACTGTATGAATCGCCCTAATCGTGCGTTTGCATTCTGTTAGTCTCAGGCCGCGCTCGCTTTCCGATTCTTCGCCGCTGACGGCCACAGCTTCGGCCACGGGTACAGACTCACCCTCTGCATCTGACACAGGAGCGTCAACCCCGGTTTCTGCGGTGGTATCTGCGGCGGTGGTATCTGCGGCAGGCTCTTCGGCAAGTGCAGGAATCTCCTCGCCACGCGCGATTGCCAGAATACGCTCAATCGACTTCTCGGTCATGATCTGATCTTCCAGCGGACCACGGTTGCCCTCGCTCTGCATCATTTCCAGAAGTTCTTGGCGCTGTTGCTTCTGCTCGTCGGTCGCATCTTCGGGCAGCGCTCCAAACATGGATCCCAACCGTTCGGCAAACTCTGCCTCGCTAACGCTGAGCTTTTCGGCACTGGCAACTTCGGCAATCGCCAGCCCGTTGCGCAGCATCCTCTCCGCGCTTTCACGCTGGCTGGCGCGATATTCTGCCGGAGATCGGCCCACCAATTGCAAATATTGGCTAATTCCTTGCAGGCCCATCTGGCGCATCTGCATATCTGTGTTGCGCAACATCTGATCGATCTGCAATTCAATCGCCGCCGGGGGATAATCCAGCTCGCTCATGGCGACCAGTTCGCCCAACACCTTCTCCAAATAGGCGTCGTTGGCCTCATCTTCTTGCTCTTCGCGCAGCGATGCGCGGATGCTCTCCACCAAGGCATCGGCAGTCTCATACTCCCCCATGCTCTGGGCCAACTCATCGGTCAACTCTGGCTGTTGATAGGTCTGGATCTTGTGAACAGCAAGGGTGAAGCGCACCTTCTTGCCCGCGTACATGCTGGGGCTATCTTCCGGCCAAGTGATCTCAAACGTCTTGTCTTCACCCGCATTCATGCCCACCAACTGCTCGTCGAACCCAGCGGGTTCCATGGGATTTTCCTGATCCGGCGTGACATCCCAATCTTGCTCGTCCATCACCACCGTATCAGTCTCGTTGCCCGCGTCATCCAACACCACAGCACGCACATCAATGCTGATCAGGTCGCCATACTGGCTGGGGCGGCTCACCGCTTCATAGCCAGACTGGCGCTCCAAAAGCTCTTTCAGGCGACTCTGCACGGTTTCTTCGTCCACGGCAAACGTGGGCTGTTCCACACGCAGGCTGCGATAGTCGCCCAGTTTTATTTCAGGTGTCAACGGAATCGTCAACGTGTAGCGCAGCGGCTCCAGGTCGATGTTGTCCAACGAAGCCGTGGCATAGGGATCAATATTCTCTTGCTCAATCGCCTCGCGGTAGACTTCTTGGCCCAGCTCGTCGACAAACTCTTCGTAAAGCGCGCCAATGCCCACCTGGCGTAAAATCACATTATACGGCGCTTTGCCCTTGCGAAAGCCCGGAATGCGAACCTGACCGGCCAGCTTACGCGCCGCTTTTTTCAACTCTTTTTCCACCCGCTCCTGGTCAACCTCAATGTTCATGGTTAACTGGCGGTTCTCTTTCGGTTCAGTACTCACCTTCAACGACATCGGATCTTCTTACCCTTTCGACGCTGGCAGCGCTCAGAACAGATTGTGTGGGGTCTGGCTGTGCAGCGCAACGCTGGTTCATGACAAAATTCTGAGATCGGTGTCCATCCGCGACGCAAAGGCCAAAGAGCAACACCGTCAAAACGCTATCGTTCAGTATAGCACACGGCCCACAGGCGTACAAAGCGATTGCCTTCTTTTTTGTATCTATTTAGATGAGGGCCGCGACGCACTTGTACCTCCTTACTTTTCACAGTAACGATTCAGGTGCGACGTACTCGCGAGGCTTAGAACGGTTGTGAAACGCTTGGGTGGCGAGTGCGTCGCACCCTAGATCTGTATCGTTACTTTTCACAAAACCTTTTAGGTGCGCTTGAAAGCCTTCTCCAGCTCGTTGGCCGAAAGCTGGATCATAGTCGGGCGACCGTGGGGACAGGTGCGCGGTGATTGGCATTCTTCCAGTTGGCGCACCAGTTCTTTCATCTCAATATCGCTTAAGACCTGACCGGCTTTAATCGACGCCCGCTTGCAGACCATCTTCACCAGTTGCGCCTCCAATGCCTCGCCCACCAGGTCTCGATCCTGGGATAGCCCATTGACGATCTCATCCAGCACGCGCTCGGCGTCGCCATCAGAGAGCGCGCTCGGCACAGCGCGCACCAAAAAGGTGTCGCCGCCAAAGGCTTCGATCTCAAAGCCCACAGCGTTTAGCTCAGCCAAATGCGCTGCCACCAGCCCGGCCCGCTCGCTGCCTACATGTAGCGTCAACGGATCGAGCAAGCCCTGGCGCGCAATGCCCTTGCCATAGCGCTCGGCCATGAACTTCTCATACATAATGCGTTCGTGGGCGGCGTGTTGATCAATTAAATAGACGCCCTCTGGCCCTTCCGCCACCACATACATGGCCCCCACCTGGCCGACCACACGCAGCGGCGGCAACTTGCGCGGCGCTGGCGGCACAATGGGCGATGAGACAGCGGGGGCTGGCACTGCCGGCAGCGGCGGGGCAGCCATGGGCAGCGGCTTTATCTCAGTGCTTTCGCGGCGCAGATGGGGCGGCACAAAAAGATCCATCTCGGCCTGGGCGGTGTCGATTGGCTCCAATGCAGAATGCACAGGACGGGAAACCGATGGTGCGCTCTGCCACGCAACCGCCGGAGACTCTGGGCGCAGGGGCGACGCGCTGTGCGCCAACGCCAGCCCCGGCACAGTCGCACGCTGCACAATCACCCGGCGCACGGCCTTTTGCACCTCGGAGAAAACTTGGCGCGCTTGCAAAAAGCGCACCTCGGCCTTGCGCGGATGCACGTTTACATCAAGGTGGCTAGGATCCACTTCAATAAAGAGTGCAGCCAGCGGATAGCGTCCCGTGGGCAGCAGCGTGTGATAGGCCTGCACAATGGCATGGGCCAGGCTGCGGTCTTCAATGGGGCGACGGTTGACAAAGAGATCAATGTACGAGCGGTTGGCGCGGGTCAACGTGGGCAGGCTGACATAGCCGGAGACAAGAACAGAAGGGTGAAGGGTGAAGGGTGGATGGTGGATGGGGTCGATATCGTCCATGAAATCGATTTCGTCGGGCAGAGTAGCGCCGATTTCAGATTGACCGTCGCCCTGATTTCTGCCAATGGGGACCATCTGTTTGGCTTCGTCCAGGCTGTAGATCTTTGCCAGCACTTCCAAGGCATCGCCGCTGCCCGTGGATTGGAAGACCAGTTTGCCATCCACCACCAAGCTAAAGCGCCGCGCTGGGTGGACCAACGCCGCCCGCTCGATCATGGCACGGATGTGTCCAGCTTCGGTGGAGGGCTGGCGCAGAAATTTTTTGCGAACGGGCACGTTATAAAAAAGATGCTCAACGTTGAGTATCGTGCCCACGGGCATCCCCGTGCGGCTCTGCCCGCTGATCTTGCCCCCCTCAGACGCGAATCTGCGTGCCAAATTCCTCGCTGCTATGGCGGCTGCTCAGGGTCAACTGGCTGACGGCGGCAATGCTATAGAGCGCCTCGCCGCGGAAGCCAAAAGTCTGGATCGTCTCCAGATCTTCAATGCGGCGGACCTTACTGGTGGCGTGGCGTTCCAGGGCAATCGCCACCTCGTCGGCGCGCATCCCGCCGCCATCGTCCACCACACGCAACAGCCGTTGGCCGCCCTCTTTGATCTCGACGCGGATCTCGGTGGCGCCGGCGTCAATGCTGTTTTCGATCAGCTCTTTGGCAGCATTGGCAGGGCGTTCCACCACCTCACCGGCGGCGATTTTGGCGGCTACATCGGGGGGCAAACGTTGAATGGTCATAAGCAAATTATAGCACTTGAGTTCTAGAATCTGAAAGCAGGCTCAGGGCTTCAGCACCCGCCACGTCTACAATCCGCACAGCGACCGTCTCGCCTGCATCGGTGACAAGATACTCACCCACCACCACATCAGCTCTGCCCGCCGGGGCATCCACCACCCCCGCCCGAAAAACCGCACCGTCATAGTCTGGGTCAATCGCAATCGACGCCACCCCTGCGCGCCAATCCGCCGGCAACGGCTCGCCTGCCTCCCGGATCAACTGTGCCAGCGCCGGGGATCGCACATCCTCGATCACCACCCGCACCCCCGCCGCTGTGCGCTCCACGCACGCATCCACCACTAGATCCGACGGCGGAACCCTCTCCCCCTCAGCCTGATAGACTGTCACCTGCCCCTCTGCGCCTCCGCCCCTCTGCGCCTCTGCGTTAAAAATCCGCTGAGCCGTCGTGCGGATCGCCCCCCAGTTATCGTCACAGCCGACCCAGCGCCGCCCCAACTGTTGCGCCACCGCCACGCTTGTCCCTGACCCCACAAAGGCATCCAACACCAGATCGCCCGGCTCGCTGGCCGTTTCCACGATGCGACGCAGCAGCCCCGCCGTTTTCTGCGTGGGATAGTTCACATCTTCGCTGGGGATCGTGCCCAAGCCGGGGATGTCGTCCCACAGGTTATCCACGGCCCGTGTGACCACAAAGCGGTTGCGTCCCTCTTTGGGCACATAATATTTAATGCCAATATTGCCACCTTTGGAGGCGTAGACACGCCGATTTTCCCGATCCACCACCACCTCGCCGCCGTGGGGCGCATAGATGCGCCCCTGGCTGTGCAGATCGACCAGCGTCTCGAAACGATAGCTGCCCGGATGCGACGTGCGAAAAAAGCCGCCGTCGTCCTCCATAAACTGGGCGGCAGCCTCGGCTCGTGTGAGGATGATCCGGCGGCGCGGCGCATGCCAAATGGGGTTCCCCGTTGGGCTGCGGCCAAAGATGTGGATCGAGTGGGTGCTGCGTGGGAAATAGCGGGCATGGACTTTGGCCCCGCGTGCAGTCTGGCTGCGCCAGGCAATGGTGTTGAGGTAGCACTCTGGCCCGAAAATCTCCTCCATTAGCAGTTGCAGCCGTGCGCTGGCCCGGTGATCACAGTGCAGCCAGATCGTGCCGTCGGGGTGCAACAGTTGGCGCAGCAGCAGCAGCCGTTCGGCCATAAACTGTAAATAGTCGCCACCCTGCCAGCGGTCACGATATTGAACACGGCCTCCCACCACTCGGCCACTGCCGCGCAGCCGGATCTGGCTGCGATAGTCGCCGTCGGAATCAAAGGGCGGGTCAATGTAGATCAGCCGCACCGTACCGGCATACCCGTTCGCCAATAGCCACGTTAATGTCTGGGCATTGTCGCCGTGTAGCAATAAATTCTCCTCTTGTTGTCCTCCTCTTTGCGCCTCTGCCCCTTTGCGCCTCTGCGTTAAACTGAATATCTCCACTGGCCGCATCTCTGGCACAGCCACGCGCACAGCCAGCCGCTTGCCCGGCCAGGTCAGCGAGAGATTCGGTTCTCGATCGGCAAAAAATTCCTGGAATGAAGGAATGGGAGGAGGGGCTTCAGCCATAATTTTCGCTGTGTATCGATCAAGAGATGAAAATGACAAATGAATCCTTTCTCTTCAGTTTATCGCAATCTCCTGATTGACGCGAAAAAGAAGAGTTGATATACGTGAGAACGTACGCCGATCCAGGGATAAAGGCTAATTCCATGTCTATTGCCAACCTATTTTGGAAATTTGCATAAGCCGACAGAAGCACTCTCTGAGCTTTGGACTTCTGAAAACTACTTGACCATCGTTCTCTTTTTTAGTATTTTCTGACGCAGAAAGTGGTTGCATCATCACCCTCCCATCAACGTCGCGGCGTCGCCTACCCCGATTCCGCCAGCCGCTTTCGTCCATCCTTCCCTTTTTTCTTTTCCCAAACCCAAAGGAGTTCTCTATGCGCGTGCCACCGTTGTTGTTGCTTGTGCTGCTGAGTCTGCTGCTGGCGGGCTGTGACCCGCCATCGTTCTTCTCCGCGCAACAGTCCCAAGGGAGAAGTTGTGCCTTTTGAGATCATCGCCCTGGAAGAGTGGGGCGGGGGTTACCAGGAAACTGAACCGCACCTGTTCTTGCTCACAACCGCTGAGGAGATCGCCCAGATTGCTGACTATGTGAATGCAGAAGACCTGGAGAAGGTACAGCAGGTTGACTTCTCCACCCATGCGGTGATTGCGCTGTTTCGGGGGATTCAACCTGGTTCCAAGCATGATGTGGTGATTCAACGCATTTTTAAGCAGGATGATGGCAGTCTGGCTGTCGTACCTCACTTTCGTGAACCGAAGGGCAATGAGACGGCTGCCACAGAGCAGACTTCCCCTTATCACTTAGTTAAGATTGCTCAAGATAGCAACATTTCTGCTCAGACACAACTGAAACTTCAGGTCTCCACAGATTAATCTTTACTTCAATCACAACAGTAGGAAAAGAATCTCATGAGAAGCATACGAACATCGATTTTGTCCTTGCTGGTACTCGCAATGCTTGTGCTTCTGAGTCTGCTGCTGGCCGGCTGTCCACAAGGAAGTACTGTCCCGCCGACACTGGCACGGGTATTTCCGACAGTAACCCCAACCCCCGTCCCGTTACCTACACCCACACGAGAAGATGAGACGGTCATTCCTTTTGAGACGATTGCTATTAATGACTTGATTGCTAGTCTACCTGTCGGCGGTGAACCAGAGATTGTGACAAGTGATGATTTAGGATACGTGAGTCAAGAAGCAGTTGAAAACCTGATAAACGAGGGTCCTACTGTCTTTCTGGTTACGTCATCACAAGATGTTGCACCATTTCAGATATGGCTGCTACCAGAGATACGTGCTGCTATCGCTACCGTCGATTTTGAACAGTATGTCGTAATTGCGTTTTTTGCCGGGGTAAAATCTAACTGCTGTGACGGCTACATCAGTCGTATTGCTACCAATAAGTTAGATGTACTCACTATTAATGCTGTGTTCCGTAGTCGCTCATCAGGAAACCCCGCAGAAACATACCCGATTCACATCGTGAAAATTCAGCGGCAGGACGTTCCTTTCCCGCTCTCCCCCGGTGTTCAGATTCAACTGGAAACTGAAAGACAAATTATCAACTGATGGACACGTCAACAAAGGAAATTCTGATGTATCGCACAACTTACCTTCTCTCCCTCGTCGCTATCTTGTGTAGCCTGCTGGCGTTCTTCAGCACCTACCGTGATACCGGTGCGCAGACAGACAGACAGACAGACAGCACCTTCGTTGAACTATTTATAAGCCCTCTGCCCACACCACTCGCTGCCTCACTTTCTCCCCTGGCTGAAATTGCTCTTCATACCATCGCCGAAATTGAAAAGATGCCCCTGGCCGAACTGCACGTTGTCAGCGAGGAGCCGCTGCACTTCTCGGTGTTGGACCGCGCCTGCCAATACTTCGTTGTGGTGCATCCACACAAAGATGCCTTTGGCGAATTCACCGTGCTTGTGGATCCTGTAACTGGTGTCGCCGAACCTGATGTTGAGGCGGTTTATCAGGCCGAACGTGAAGCCCACCTTGCCCGATACGGCAAGCTACATCCAGATCTGTACACACGTCTACAGAAAACAGACGATGATGAACGGTTACCTGTGGCCGTTTGGGTTGTTTCCAGCGAGCAGGAACGCCAGCCCCAGGAACTGGTGGCAGACGTGGCGAAAACCTATCCGCAAGCCGCAGACGCATTTCAGGAGCATGGTGCTCCCTGGCTGGTAGACGATCCTGCGCTGGCAGACGCCATTCGTAACGCCTACATCGAACAGCTACAGGCCAACGTTGCACAGAATGTTGATCCGCTCTTGCGCTGGCTGGCAGAGCAGGGGCTTGCGGCCAGCTCTATTTCTGGAATACCTGCCGTGTCTGCAACACTGATCAAAGCCGAGATTGAACAGGTGGCAAGCCATCCCTCAGTCGGAGAAATTTATCTTCTCGAAGACGACAGCGCACCTGCTTTAGATATTGCCACCGGCACAGACCGACTTCCCATCGCCTGGCAGCAAGGGTTAAATGGCAATGGCATCCGTATCGCCATTGTTGAAGGCGACGCGGGTGGCACCAACATCAACGCCACGGCTGATAATTGTCTGGATATTGTTGCAACCCTGGATGCAGCCTACCCCGACCGTGATCACATCAGCCGCGTAGCAGCCATTGCTGCGTGTAACAACAATACACTGCCTGGCGCGGCACAGGGGGCTGATATTCTCGACGGTGGGTTTGACACGAACAACAACTCGGCGCTAGCTTTTGCAGACGCTTTGGTCTGAGCGGTACAGACCCAGAATGCCGATATCGTCAACATTAGTTGGAGCACTTGGCCTGCCAATGATCCAACCTCTACCGCGCTTCAGTATACAGACAGAGTCGCTGACCACTGGGCACGCGCCCTATGGAAAACAATCACTGTAGCTGCTGGAAATTCAACTGCCGATCATGGAATAACGGTTTCCTCACCGGGCAAGGGCTACAATGTGCTTACGGTCGGCAACATCAATGAGTGGCGGGGCAACCAGGGCTGGTCCAGAACCATCCCCACGCTAGAGGATCAGACGCAGTGGGGCAGCGCCTCCACCTGGGCTGGCCCCTGGGCGAACAGCGCCTTGCCCGGCAGCGGCAGCCTGCAGATGCAGAGCGATTATGTCATCGGCAGCGCATTGCGTCAGAATATCTGGCAGGGGAACCAGGGCTGGGCAAGGTCTGTGCCGATTGCCAGTGGCGTTCCCCAGTGGGGCAGCGCCTCCGCCTGGGCCGGTCCCTGGCCCCTCAGCGCCCTGCCCAACGGCGGCACCTTGCAGGCTCAGAGCGATTACGTCATCAATGACGTGCTCCATCAGAACTTCTGGCGCGGCAACCAGAACTGGACTCGGACTGTGCCCATCGTCAATGGCGTGGAACAGTGGGGCAGTGCCTCTACGTGGGCCGGTCCCTATGCCATTACTGTACTGCCCGGCAGCGGCGATATGCAGATGTTGGCTGATTTCGTCCTCAACTATACCTTGCACC
Organism: uncultured Chloroflexia bacterium; assembly: GCA_963721725.1. Taxonomy (GTDB): domain Bacteria; phylum Chloroflexota; class Anaerolineae; order Caldilineales; family Caldilineaceae; genus RI-153. The sequence goes on along the minus strand of CAVRLX010000016.1, from coordinate 637,611 downwards.
AGGAATACTGGCGGGGCAGTGTCGGCTATCGGCGCACGGTTCCCATTGTCGGCAATGCGCCCCAGTGGAACGCAGCGTCTGCATGGACTGCCGTCTCTATCAATGATCTGACCGGCAGCGGCAGTTTGCAGACACTCAATTTCTACGTTCTGCCCTAAATGAGCTGGAAGTCTCATCGATTCAGCCGTTGCTCTACTTTCTATCCAAACAAAAAACCGGCAGCCAGAACTTTCTGGCTGCCGGTTTTTTAGTAAAGCTCAAATCGGGATTACCCGCCAGTCATGGCGGGCACAAAATGGACTTCACTGTCCGGTTTCACCACTTCGCGCAGTCCTTTGTGGCCGACCACGCCATCCACCGCCACCGAGAGACCCGGACGAATGCGCCCTTCGTCAACCAACCGTTCGGCCATGCCGGGGAAGCGCGCTTCCAACCCATCAACGATCTCGCGCACAGTGGCGCCTTCGATCTCAACTTGTGTCTGCCCGTCGGCCAGTGCACGCATCAGCGGTGGAATCCAAACCGTTGCCATGATTAGTCGTCCCCTGGCACAAGCTCGGCCTGAGGCTGCTCTGCTTTGGCCCACAGCGCATTCAACACCCGGCCCGGCGACATGGGCAGTTCTTCCATGCGCATACCGATGGCGTCGTAAATGGCATTGGCAATCGCCCCAGCGGGCGGCACAATGTTCACCTCGCCCACACCGCGCACACCATAGGGGTGAGCCGGATAAGGTACTTCCACCAGAATCGTCTCGATCATGGGCAGGTCATAGGCTGTGGGCATCCGGTAATCCAACAGGCTGCCATTGACCAAGTGTCCGGCCTTGTTATAGACGTATTCCTCGTTGAGCGCCCAGCCGATACCCTGCACCGCGCCGCCCTGCATCTGCCCTTCCACATAGGAGGGGTGAATGGCCTTGCCCACATCTTGGGCCACGGTGTAGCGCAACACTTGCACCTTGCCCGTTTCGGGATCAACCTCAACGTCCACCAACTGCGTGGAGAAGCCGGGGCCGAAATCACGGGCATAGACGGTGGTGCTGACCATGAGCGGCTCGCCGCTTTTGTAGATCTCTTTGGCGGCGTCTTCAAAGCTGAGGGTATTGCCGCCGGCGCTGAAGGTGTTATCCGCATAGCTCACAGCACTGGCCTCGACGCCCCAGGTTTCGGCCAACCGTTTGACCATCTCGGCCTTCATCATCTGGCCCAGTTCATACACAGCCATGCCCGTACCAAAAGTGGTGCGGCTGCCGCCAGTGACGTCGTTATACGAGACGCTGTCGGTGTCCACAATGCGGGGCTTCACACGGTCATAGCCAATGCCGATGGATTCGGCAAACTGCATGGCAATCGAGGCCCGCGAACCACCAATGTCGGTGCTGGCTTCGTTGATCGTCACCGAGCCGTCGGCATTGAGCACCGCCGTGGCGCTAGACTTGCCGCCCCAGTTGTTCCAATAGCCAGAGGCCACACCACGCCCACGATTTTTGCCACCCAGCGGGCTGTTGTAATGCTCGGAATTCTTGATGGCTTCCAGGCACTCCACCAAACCAATGCTGGGATAGGCCACGCCATCGGGACGGCGATCCCCTTGGAGCACGGCATTTTTCAGGCGGAACTCAACCGGATCCATGCCCAGTTTTTCGGCCAGTTCATCGACCACGCTTTCCGAAGCATAAGCGGCGTTGGTGCCACCCGGCGCGCGATAGGCGGCTGAACGCGGGCGGTTGACGATGATGTCGTAGCCATCCACTTGCATGTTTTCACAGTTGTACGGCGCAAAGACCACATTAGAGGCCGCGCCCACGGGTGAACCCGGATACGCGCCGGCCTCGTAATAGAGTTCGGCGTGCATGGCCGTGATCTGGCCGCTTTCGTCTGCGCCCGCTTTGATCTTAATAGTCGAGCCAGAGGTGGGGCCGGTGGAGGTCAGCACTTCGGTGCGGCTCATGACCAGTTTCACGGGCAAGCTGCCCGCTTTTTTCGAAAGCACCACAGCCACGGGATCAAGATAGACGTTGATCTTGCCGCCAAAGCCGCCACCAATCTCGGTGGGGATGACGTTGATGTGGGCAACGGGCGTGCGCAGAATCTCGGCGGTCTGGTTGCGCACGGCAAAGGAACCCTGCGTGCTGGTCCAGATCGTGATATTGCCGTCGCGGTTATAAAGCGCCGTGGAGGCTTGCGGCTCGATGTAGCCCTGGTGTACGGTGGCGGTGAGGAACTCCCGCTCCACAATCACCGAAGCGGCCTTGAAGCCGTCGTCCAAATTGCCGCGTTGATGGCGGAAATGTTTGGCGACGTTGGTGGGGGCATTGCCCATCTCGCCCATTTCGTCGGTGCGCAGTCCCTCCAACAGGATTGGCGCATTCTCGGCCAGGGCATCTTTCACCGTCATCACCGGGTCGAGCACTTCGTAATCCACTTCGATCAGGGCGATGGCCTGTTCGGCAATGTGGATGTTGGTGGCAGCCACGGCAGCGATGGCGTGCCCATAGTAGAGGGCTTTGTCGCTGGCGAGGATGTTGTCGCTGAGATACTTGAGGTTAATCGCGCCTTCGCCCAGATCTTCGATCTTGTCCTCGGCGGCGGGCAGATCTTTGGCCGTGACCACGGCTTTCACGCCGGGCAGGGCTTCGGCCTTGCTGGTGTCAATGGACTTGATGCGGGCGTGGGCATGAGGACTACGGAGCACCTTGCCTGCCAGCAGTCCGGCCATTTGTACGTCGGCGGCATAGACAGCCCGACCGACAACCTTATCAATGCCGTCGGGGCGGATGGGGCGGCTGCCGATGATCTTGTAGCCGTTACCATTTTCCGTTCCGTTGCCGTTAGCTCCGTTGCCGTTATGATGCCCATTCTTCATGGCACCGTTTTGTTCGCTTTTGTCACTCATGATACTTACGCCTCCACTTTTTCACCCGCGTTGCTTTCCTGCAACGTCGAGCACGGCACGCACAATCTTGTCATAGCCAGTGCAGCGGCAAAGATTCCCGGCCAGCCAGAAGCGAACATCTTTCTCACTGGGGTTGGGGTTCTTCTCCAACAGTGCTTTGGCCGAAATGATAAAGCCGGGGGTGCAGATGCCACATTGCAGCGCGGCATGTTCGAGGAATTTCTGTTGCAGCGGGTGCAGGCTGTCTGCACTGGCAACGCCTTCAATCGTGCCCACCGTGCGCCCTTCGGTCTCCACGGCCAAAACGAGGCAGGAGTTAACCAGCACGCCGTCGAGCATCACGTTACATGCGCCACAGTTGCCATTGCCACAGCCTTCTTTGGTGCCGGTCAGGCTCAGCTCATCGCGCAGCACCTCGAGCAAGGTCTGGCGCGGTTCGCACAAGAAGGAGATTTCTTCACCGTTCAGGGTTGTTTCAACCTGTGTTTTCTTAGCCATGATATCCGTTTGTTCTCCCCAATGAATCAACTGTTTTGGTTCCGCGTGCGCGGTCTACGGCAATGCGCAGCGTGCGCACGGTCAACACGCCAGCCAAATGCTTGCGCTGCTCCACAGTGCCGCGCATGTCGCTAATCGGGCGGGCAGCGTTGCGGGCGATCTCAGCAGCTTTGGCGAATGTCTCTTCCGAAACAGGCTGCCCGGCCAGGGCGTCGCCCGCTTCTGTCACGAAAAGCGGAATGGGGGCGACTGCGCCCAGCGAAATCCGCGCCGATCGGATGGTCTTGCCATCCTCGCTCAGCACCACAGATGCACCCACGCCCACCACAGCGATGTCCATCTCGTTGCGGGGAATGAAGCGCAGATAGGCCGCGCCGAAACCCTTGGGCGGCTTGGGCAGATGAATCGCCACCAAGAATTCGCCCTCTTCCAACACCGAGCGACCGGGGGCCAGGCAGAACTCTTCCACGGCCACCGTGCGCCGTCCGTTGGGGCCGGCAATGTGGGCGACGGCGTTGTGGACGATCAGGTTGGGGATGGAATCAGCCGCGGGCGAAGCGTTGCACAGGTTGCCGCCCAGGCTGGCGCGCCCCTGGATCTGCACGCCACCAATAAGGTGCGTGGAATCGATCAGGGCTGGGTAGCCATCCTTCACTTCTTGCGAAGCGTTGAGCCGATGGCAGGGAACCGAGGCCCCGATGGTCAACCCATCGGCGTCGGCATGAAACTCCATCAATTCAGGAATACGCTTGAGATCGACGACGAGATCAAGCTGACGTCGTCCTTCTTTGAGCTGGGCCAGCAGATCTGTGCCACCGCTCATCGGTCGTGCCCGTTTGCCATTGCTCAGGGCCTTGACCGCTTCCTCCACTGTCAATGCAGCTACGTAATCAAACGCCTGCAAGGGTGCCTCCTTTGAATCGTACCGGATAAAAATGCATGGTAGTAAATCGGTTTACAGGGCAAAAATGCCCCGGAATTGGGTGATAACCAGTTGAATGGACCCAATATCGTCTGGGAGCGCAAACCAAATTCTTTTGACGGGCCGGGGAGTAGAGGTCCAGATTGGGGAAATTTACCACACCCGTTTGGATACCCGAAGTTTGGTTGGCAAATTTCACTACATATTTTATACCACAGACAGGAAGGAAACAAAAGTAGGGGCGGGCCATTCTGAATTACACTCGATGCCTGATTTGCGCTTGAAAGATGGAACACGCGTATGCTAGGATAAACCTCTCTGGCGATCTCTCTTTTCCTAGCCGAGGGCTGCGCTTATGATACTGTCAACTATTTTTGACGATCTCTCCAACCCGCTGGTCGCGCCTTTTGCGCAGTGGATGGCGACCTCCAAAGCTTTTGTCACTTTTGTACAAAGCTACGAGCGCAAAATCCGCAAAAAAGTGCGAACGTGCCAAGATCTTGCAGAGACGCACGATCTGTATTGCGAACTGCGCAGCGCCTATGGCCTGCTCCAAGAGCCGAAATTTAGCGTTGCCTATGAGCTTTTGGGCAAAGAAGCGGGGCGCAGCGCCGATTTTTCGGTGACCTTTCGCACCCATACCCAGTTTCAGGTGGAAGTTACCCGACTGCGCTTATCTCAACACGAAGTGCAACAGGGATCCGCTCCCCTTCATACGAGCAAGACCCCAGATGCGCTGCGGCACTACGAAGGGCGACGGCTGGCTGACGTGGTCTGCGATAAATTAGGGCAATTCTCGCCGGTGATGCCCAACCTCCTGTGGGTGTGGGGCGAAAGCCGGGTGCTGCTCGATCTGGACGTGGGCGAAATTATGCTGGATCTCAAACGCAGGGCCGAACAACGCGATGGCGATCTCTACGCCCGCCACGGCTTCCGCAAGCCCGCCGATTTTATCCGCGCCTATCAACGTCTGAGTGCTATTCTCATCCAGCGTCTCCCAGCGCCAAGCCCACCCCCCCACCTGTGGCAGAATAACGACGCGCAAGCTCCTCTGGCCTCGGCAATCGCCCATCGCCTGGGCACGCTGGCCGCGGCGGATACATCCAAACCGTTTGTGTCTACGCCCCTTGAAAATCATCCTTTGCCATGACACTTCTTTATCTTGCCCTTTGCTATCTGGTTGGCATTGTCGCCGGGCATCTGCTCTGGCAAAACGGCGCGCTGGGCTGCGATCTGCCGCGCTGGCTGTGGACGCTGCCCCTGGCGACCTTACCATTTACGTTTTGGTGGCAGCACCAAGCAACCGCGACAACCGCATCTCCCCTGCGCTGGCCGATTTCGGCGGGCTTTGTGCCGCCCCGCCCCGTCGTTTCGACAGCGCTGCTTGTAGGGTTGGGGCTAACTTTCGCCGTCGGGCTGCTCCGCTATGCCAGCCACCCGGTGACCCCTTGCCTCACTGCCCACGATCTAGCCTATTACAACCTGCCCGCCAACGCCGACGGCGGTGAGCGCGTCACCCTGCTGGGCAGCGTGGTCAACTACCCCACCGTCAAAGATGGGCGGCAAGCCCTGCATCTGCGTGTAGAATCGCTGCGCCTGTCCAACGGCGAAAGTCGCGCCGTCGTCGGCGAAGTACGCATTAGCACAGGCAGCCGCCCGCGCTATCATTATGGCGATACGATTTCGGCCAATGGGCTTTTGGAAGAACCGCCCATCCTCGACGGCTTCGACTATCGAGCCTATCTGGCGCGCAAAGGTGTGCATAGCCTGTTGCAGTCGCCGCGCCTGGAGATGATCGGCAGTGGCGGCAACCCGTTTATGCGCGCCCTCTATGCCCTGCGCGCCCGGGGCGAAGCGCTGATCAACCGACTGCTGCCCGAACCCTACGCCGCGCTTGCCAACGGCATGTTGTTGGGCATTGAATCCGGCATCCCCGATGATCTGTACGACCAATTCAACGGCACGGGTACAAGCCATGTGATTGTAATTTCCGGCTCCAACGTGGCGATTGTGGCGGGTGTATTGGTGGCGGTGGCGGCAAGATTGTTGGGGCGGCGGCGGTCGCTCTGGCCCGCCCTGTGTGGCATTGCGCTCTACGTACTCCTTGTCGGCGGGGATGCCGCCGTGATGCGCGCCGGGCTGATGGGCAGCCTCGTGGTCATCGCCAGCGTCCTCAACCGGCGCAGCACAGCCTTGATCAGCCTGGCCTTTGCCTGTTGGGTGATGACGCTGCTCAACCCACTGACGCTGTGGGATGTGGGCTTTCAGCTTAGCGCCGCCGCCACTGCCGGTCTAATTCTCTTTTCGCCGGGCATGAGCGCCGCCCTGGATCGGCTGTGGCCGGGTTTTGGGCAGAGCGGACATCTCACTGGGCAGGGCGGCATGGGCGAGGCGGGCGGCAGTTTATTGCGCGGGCTGATCCAAGATGGGCTGTTGATGACGCTGGCGGCTAATCTGACCACGCTGCCGCTGGTGGTCCACTATTTCGAGCGCCTTTCGGTGATTTCTCCGCTCACCAATCTGCTCATCGCGCCGGTGCAGCCGCTCATTATGCTGTGGGGCGGGGCCGGACTGTTGGTGGGCATGAGCGGGCTGGATTTCATCGCCCAGCCGTTGCTCTGGATCGCCTATCTCAGCCTATTGTGGACGGTGACATTGGTGCGCTGGACGGCTGCGCTGCCGGGGGCGAGTATGGAAATCGTGGGCTATGGCGGTGGCGCGCTGGCGCTGACCTATCTGCTCTTGGCCTGGCTGCGCTGGCGCGGCTGGCTGCGGCAGCGTGTCGAAAGGTTGCGGGGCATGGAGTGGTCGGCCTTTGCCTGGGGACGGCTGGCCGGGCGCGGCACGCTGGCAGGCATGGCCGTGGCGGCCTTTTTGCTCTGGCGGGCGCTGCTTAGCGGGCCGGATGGCTATCTGCACGTCTATTTTCTCGACATCGGCCAGGGCGATGGCATGCTTGATTCAGACGCCGTCGGGTCGGCAAGTGTTGATTGACGGCGGCAGCGATCCGGCGCGGCTCTTTGCCGAACTGGGCGAGGCCATGCCCTTTTGGGATCGCAGTCTCGATCTGATTGTGCTCACTCATCCAGATCTGGACCACATGGGGGCGCAGCTTGGCCTGGGCGAACGCTATCGGGTGGACGGGGCTGTGATCAGCGAAGTTACGCTGGCCGATGAGGATGGTGCGGCCTGGCAGGCAGCGATGGCGGGCGTGCCGGTGGCAATTCAGGCGCAGGGCGGCTGGCTCGATCTAGGCGACGGTGTGGCGTTGTGGTCGCTGTGGCCGACGGACGAAAGCGGGGTGCGGCGGGCGGGCATTGAGGGCGACGATAAGAATGAGCGCTCGCTGGTGCAGAAGCTGGTCTACGGTGAGTTTGATCTGCTGCTCACAGGCGACGCGGGTCTGCCGGCGGAGCGGGCGCTGATCGGCTCCGGGGCGGCGCTGACGCGCAGACATCCTCAAAATCGGCCATCACGGCAGCGATTCCAGCACGGGGGCGGAGTTTGTGCGGGCGGTCAATCCGGCGCTGGCGGTGATTCAAGTGGGCGAAAACCGCTATGGGCATCCCACGCAGGATGTACTTGCCACGCTGGCGGGGCGGCTGATCCTGCGCAACGATCTGCACGGGCGGGTCCATGTGTGGAGCGATGGCGCGCAGATGTGGATCGAGGCCGAGCGGGGCGATGCGTTGCCCTAAGCGCCTCTTTCTTCATCCTCGGACACAACCCGCGGCAGCGCGAACGTAAACGTAGAGCCTTTGCCGGGCGTACTCTCCACCCAAATTTTGCCACCGTGAATCTCGACAATGTCTTTGACCAACGCCAGCCCCAGCCCCGTACCCCCAAAATGACGCGTGGCGCTGGCGTCGATCTGGTAAAACTCCATCCAGATGTTGTCGAACTCTTCCGGGGCGATGCCGATGCCGTGATCTTGTACGGCGGTATAAATGGCAGGGCGTTTCACAGCAGTGAACCCTTCTTCTAACTCCTGTTCAAAGGCAAATTCCCCCATCCATTGTGTGACTTGGATGGTGCCCCCGCGCGGGCTGAACTTCAGCGCGTTGGAGAGAAGATGGGTAAAGACCTGTCCCAATTGCAGCGGATCGGCCCAGACACAGAGCTTGGTGTCGCCGGGCTGAAGTAAAATCTGGTGATTGCCGCGCCGCCAGACATTTTTTTCTTCCTGCACGGCCTCGGATTGTTGAATATTTGCATAGGCGAGATCGCGCAGATCGACCAATTTCCCCTCGACTTGATTGATGCGGTTCTGCTGAAGCGTCAAAATGTCGCGTACCATATGGACCAGATCCTGCGAACTGCTGGCGATGATCTGGGCCAATTCTTGCTGTTCCGGGGAAAGTTCGCCGCCTTCGCCCATAAGCAGTAGTTCGGCATAGCCATAAATCGTGGAAAGTGGTGTGCGTAGTTCGTGGGTAATGTTGCGCAGCAGATCACTTTTGAGGCGATTGGTGCGCCGAAGTTGAAAGTTGGCGCGTTCCAACTGATTGGCGCGCTGCTGCGCCATCTCAAAGAGGCGGATGGTTTCCAGCGTGACGGCGATCTGATTGCTCAGTGTGTTGAGCAATTCAATGTCGCTGTTGGGGTAGAAATCGTCGGGATCGCGTCGCCCCAGCAGCCAAAGGCCGATTAAGTGGGCATCAACCTCGACTGGCACGATTAGACGCACCCACCCAAAGGGTGATTCTAGCAGATTTTCTTTGTCCAAAAAATGGCCGATGTGCGTGCGCAGTTGATCCAGACGCTCCGGGGATGGATGGGCAATTGTCCTGGCGTCAACAGTATCGCTATAAATTAAAGGGTGCTCGGCGTCGGCCAGCCAAAAGAGCGCCGATTGGCGGATCAGCAGTGTGGGCATGACTTGGTTGCTGAGCAAACGCATCAGGTGATGGCGGTTGAGGGCGCGGGGAATTTCGTTGGCAAAGTGGCGGATCAACTGTTCGGGTTCGTAGATCGTGCCATAGGCCATGCGGTTAAGCGTGCGTTTAAGCGGATCCCAGGTGAGCCAGGCCAGGGCCAGGCAGATCCCCGACGTGCCCAAGGCAGACCAAAGGGCTGGGGCATTGAAGGCGGGCTGCTGATAGAAAGCCACAAAGAGAACGACAAAGAATGTGGCATAGAAAACGGCAAAGCTATAGAGAGAGAGGGCGCGATTGGCGCGGATCTCAATGCCGCCCAGCCGGTGTTTGTAGAGAACATAGGTATAGAAAAAAGGCAGCGCTGGCATCGCCAGAATCACCAAGAGGGTGACCGTGGCGGTGGCGGGTCCACTGCCGACGCGCAGCGCCGGCACTATCCATAGAATTCCCGGCAATACAGCCACCGACAACCCTGTTAACATCAGACGGCTGCCAGGGCGTAGGTGCGGCGAAAGTGGCCGCAACGCCCGAAAAATCAAGATGCCAAGACTACCGCCCATGCCCAGCAAGATGGCGAAATAGTAGGTGACCGGCGGAACTACTTTGAATAGCAACAACGTCGCCATAATCAGCGCAAAGGCATAAAGTCCATAGAACCCATGCCGATAGCGGGGCGGAATCAATGGATAGGGCAAGAGCAGGTGAAAATGTAAATAGACCGGCATCAAGACCCACGAAAGCAACGCCACCAACAAGAGAGAGCCGAAAATGCGCGTTACGGAGACCGTGCCAATCGCTAGCCACAGACCTGTGGTGTAGTTAAAGGCAATCAGGAGACGCCAGCGCGTATCGCGCGGGCGCAAAAAGAGCAACACCGCCGTGCCCGCCAGCCAAAAGGGCATAAAGAGCAACGAGACAGCCAGCCGGGTTAACTGCGCGCGCAACGTTGTGCCCCGGATGGGCCACGGGATATCAACAATTTGGCCGTTGCGGTCGACAGTGATGATCACTTCTTCACCCTGGCTCAGCCCGAAAAAAGGCACGAGCAGGGGATCATCTCGGTATTGCTGACTGGTATAGCGTGTCTGATGCTCTGGATAGGCCAGGGCGACAATTTGATCGCCTAGTTCTAATAATCCAGTGGTTCGCATACACCAATCGGCAATTTCCGCACTGGGTTCCTGGCTGGCACACAGCGTGTCAAATTCGATGATCTTCCATTGGTTGTCCAGCGAAAACCCCGTGGAAGGAACAACGTACGCATGGCCCAGCGCATAGGTCAACCCAATGGTTAGAACTACAGCAGCCAGCAAAAGCGATAAAATAGAAAGACCTCTGACTGCAAAACGATTCTGGAAATTCACAGATAAGCAACTTATCTACTTGAATTGAATGGGGGAGCGCTATGTGCTTTCAAAAAGTGTAACCGGCAAGGGTAGACCCATACGCGCTAGGAGATGGCGAGTGGGGGCAAGCTGTACGTCAATCATAGACTGGATTAAGGTACGATCTTGCAGGGGGAGGTTTTGAATGGCGGCTCGAATGGCGCGATGCCGTTCGATGAGTTGATAGACACAATAGCTTGCAGCCCCAGAGCGGATCAACATGGCTTGGGCTTCCTCAAGCTGTGCCGGGAGGTGGGCTTGTGATTTTAGTTCTAAAAAGCGTTTCTTATCGGGGAAATCAGATTGGAGGGCATAGAGAATCGCAAGGTTATTGCGCCCCTGCATCCAATCGGGATTGGCTGGCGTTTTGAAGGCATCTTCCAGATCGTCGGCGATCTGCACCGCTTCGCCCAGGAGCGCACCAATACTGCGGATCGACGCCGCCAGTTCAGGCGATGCACCGCCCAGATACGCGCCGGCTTCCATCCCCATGCCATAGAACGGGGTGCTTTTGGCGCGTACCACTTGCCAATAGCTCTCTTCCCCGCTTAAATTCTGTACGTCCAATTCCTGCCCCGATGCTGTATCCAACGCCATCTGGGAGAGCACAAGGGCGGCGGCAGCGCGACGTTGGGCAGGCACAGGGGATTGTTCCACCAAAACATGGGATGCACTTTGCAACGCCACAGAGAGGTTGGCACTGCGGCCCGGTCCCAACGCCAAGTGGGGACCCTGCGGTTCGTCATCTAACCAGGCGTCTACGAGGATAATGCTAATTTGAATACAGGCTACGGCCGCCATGCCATGAAGGGCATCGGCTACCGAACCGCCTACGGCAACACAGCCCAAACCGGGCAATTGCCAATCCAGCCGAGCTACATGTCGTGTCTGCCCCGGCGGAAAGAGTAGACCATCCAGTTCCGGCCAGCGGTCCAGAGGGGATAGGCTGCGGATGAGTCTATGGATGGGTTCGCCAGGAAAGTCGGGGCCTAAGGGATGATCGAGCGGAGTTCCAGAGATGTTTGTATTCATTTTTCGTAGCATCGTGTGCGGTGTGTGATGAAGAGAAATATCAGTAATATGATGCTCTATTTTCACATGTAAGTTTAAAATAAATGGTCAGATAGTTCAATGCTACGCAATCCTGAAATGGACGTTTGCGTGCTAGAAATAAAAAAGAGCGTGTGGGGTTAACCCCATACGCTCTTTCTACATTTTTTACAAATGGACGACTTACCCCCAGGTTGCCCAGAACCAACCCTGAATTACATCGCCAAAATTATTGAGGTTACGCACATCTTCAGGCTTGGCAATCACAGTCATTTTTTGGAGAAGCTCCATCAATTCCTGGCTAACATTGCTCTGTAATGCCTTCTGGAATTCTTCAATCGTCATAGTCTGCGTGGCGGTTTGCATGGGCATCCTCTTTTGTTACTTGGGGCAAATCTGATTGCCGATTGATAATTTAGTACTGTAGTACTAGAGTTGATGGCTAAATTATACTGACCTAGTGGCGGATACGCTTGCGCAAAAATACGTAGATTTTGTTCAAAAAAGGTGCATTTCTTACGCAATTTTACGTACAGAATAGTGCCCTGGTACGGGTAGAGATATAGTGCTTTGGTACTAGTGGCCTGTCTAAAAAAAACGGCACCGATTATAAGGATCCTGAAAGTAACAGTAAGGCGCGTAGGCCGCGCTAATTACCCCTTACTCGTTACTCATTATTCCCGGTGACTTCAGATCTTTTCCAAAAGTTTTTGCAATTCATAGAGGCGGTTGAGGGCATCCAGCGGGGTGAGACCGTTAAGGTCCAGCGCGCGCAGGGCTTCCAGCGCAGGGTGGGCATCGGCAAAGAGGCCCACTTGCAGCGCCGATTTTTGCGCGGATTTTTTTTTGTGGCTATCCAGTTCGGTCAGCCGGCGCGGACCCGCCGCGCCTGAGCGCTCTAGATCGGCCAAAATTTCCTCGGCACGCTGGACCACGGCTTTGGGCAGACCGGCCAGTTGCGCCACATGTACGCCATACGAGCGGTTGGCTTTGCCTGGCAAAATTCGGTGTAAAAAGACCACGCCATCGCCGCTGTCGTCCACAGCCACATGATAGTTGATCACATGCGGTAGCCGCTCGGAAAGGTCGGTGAGTTCGTGATAGTGAGTGGCGAAAAGCGTTTTGGCGCGCAGCGACGGGTGATTGTGGATATATTCCACCACGGCCCAAGCAATGGCGAGACCGTCATAGGTGCTGGTGCCGCGGCCAATCTCATCCAATACAAGCAGGCTTCGTTTGGTGGCATGGTTGAGGATGTTGGCCGTTTCCACCATCTCCACCATAAAAGTTGACTGCCCGCGGTGAATCTCGTCGCTGGCCCCAATGCGCGTGAAGATGCGATCCACCACGCCGATCTGGGCGCGCTCGGCGGGCACGAAGGAACCGATCTGGGCCATGAGCGTGATCAGCGCCGTTTGACGCAGATACGTTGACTTCCCGCTCATGTTCGGCCCGGTGAGGATATGCACACAGGTTTCCGGCGTCATCTGTGTGTCGTTGGGCACAAAGGGATCCGGGCTGGTGATCTCTACCACGGGATGCCGCCCGCCGGCAATCGAGAGCGCGGCCTCTTCGCTGATCTGGGGGCGAATGTAGCGATGTTTCAGCGCCACTTCGGCTAATGTGCTGTAGACATCCAATTGGGCCAGCCCGTTGGCGAGCTGTAGCAACGACTCGGCACAGGCCACCACGCTTTCGCAGATGGTGCGAAAGAGGCGATTCTCCATCTCCAACCGGCGCTCGTCGGCGTTGAGGATCAGCGATTCGTACTCTTTGAGATCGGGCGTAATGTAGCGCTCGGCGTTGGCAAGTGTCTGCTTGCGGATATAATCGGCGGGCACTTTGTTGGTGTTGGTGTTGGTCACCTCAATGTAATAGCCAAAAACCTTGTTATAGCCCACCTTCAGGCTTTTGATGTCGAGGCGTTCGCGCTCGCTCTTTTCCAGATTTGCCACCCAATCTTTGGCGTGGCGGCTGCGGTGGATAATGTCGTCGAGTTCGGCGTGATAGCCGGGGCGGATCACGCCCGTGTTGCCCAACGTGGCCGGTGGCTCGTCGGAGATGGCAGCTTCGAGCAGATCAGCGATGTCGGCGCAGAGAGGCAGATGGGAGAGGAGATCGGCGATTGGCGATTGGGGATTGGGGAGTTGCTCGTCGGTGTCATCGATTGGAATATCGATCCAATCGCCAATCGCCAATCGCTCATCTTCCCCCAGCGCCGCGCGGATCTCGCCCAGCTTTTGCAACACGCCGCGCATCCCCACCAGATCGCGCGGCTGGCTGCGGCCCTGGATCACACGATTGGTCCAGCGTTCCAGATCGCCCAGGCCGCGCAGCCGTTCGCGGATCTCCATGCGCTGGGTAGACTGCGTGTGAAAACTCTCCACGGCATCCAATCGGGCGCTGATGCGCGCCACGTCGAGCAGCGGTTGACCGAGCCAGCGGCGCAGCAGCCGCGCGCCCATCGGTGTCAGCGTTTCGTCCAATACGCCGAGCAGGCTGCCCTTGCTGCTTCCGCCGCGGATGGTCTCCGTTAGCTCCAAATTGCGCCGGGTCGATTCGTCCAGCGTCATAAATTCGCCAGTGTCGTAACTTTGCACAGCGCTCAGTTGGGTCAACGCCGAGGGCTGCATCTGGCGCAAATAGGCGATGACGGCGGCGGCGGCGCGTATGGCCTGCGGCCTGCGCCCCAGCCCAAAGCCATCCAAACTGGTAACCTGAAATTGCTGTTCCAGCGTGCGCCGCGCCGTTTCCAATTCCACCTGCCACGGTTCCACCGCGGAGAGCACCGATCCCAGCGCGCTGATCAGCCCGCCCAGCCCCGTGTTCGCCACCGACCAATCGGCGGTGATCAACTCGCCGGGACGCAAGCGGCTGAGTTCTTCGGCCACACGCCGCTCGGTCTCGTCCTGGCTGTTGGCCGTGATCTGCGTGGTGGCAAATTCGCCCGTAGTAATGTCGCAAAAAGCAATGCCTGCCTCCATCCCGCGCCCGCCAAAAGTGACGGCAACCAGATAGTTGTTGCGGTCATCGTCCAGCATCGAAGGCTCGGTGATCGTGCCTTTGGTCACCACATGTTGGATTTCGCGGTCCACCAGCCCGTTGCCCGGCTCGCTCACCTGTTCGGCAATGGCAACCTTGTAGCCCGCCGACACCAATTTGGCGATGTAGCCCTCCACGCTGTGATAGGGAACCCCCGCCAGCGGCACGCGTTGGTTATCCCCCACGGGGCGGCTGGTCAGCACCACATCGCACACATCGGCCACGGTTTTGGCGTCGTCATCAAAGGTCTCGTAGAAATCGCCCAGGCGGAAAAAGAGAATGCAGTTGGGATGCTGGCTCTTCAATTCCAGATATTGGCGGCGCATGGGGGTGGTCATGGGTACAGCTTTCTAGTGGGAAACTATCGCATAACAGGTGAAAACAGGACACAAAAAGCGTTGGCCGGGGAGTGTGCCAACGCGCTTATTATACATCAGAACGGGCGTTCGTGCGTAGAATGCGCTTTCCGTGGAAAGTAGTTTTGCAACAAGGAAGGAGTAATAAGTAGGTCAGTGTATGCCCTACTCATTACTCCTTCCGTGTTACTCGATCACCACCCGGCTATTGGGATCTCCATAAAGCGTATACGCCAGCCAAGTGGGATTGCCCGGCTGTTTCGCGCGCACGGCCAGCCGGGCAGTGTGGAAGGCTGCGCCCAACGACTGCTTAGACAGCAGTGCATCATAAAAGGCGCGGCTGAAGATCGCGGCCAGCCGGTCGTTGACCTCCCAGTGCGTGCCGATAAAGGCGGTAACGCCGACTTCATCGATGAGTTGTTGCGCCCAGCCGCCCAGCCCAATCAGATCAAAGCCCAACTTCCCGCCGTGACAGGTATTGAAGAAGACCAGTGGACGTTCGCGCAGCAGCCCGGCTACGCGGCGTTTGTTGAAATCGCGCGGGATCAACGGGCGATCTTGCAGGCTGATGGGCGAATCGCCCACATTGGCCTTGTTGAAATTGCCGTGAGTGGCAAAGTGCAACATCTGCACACCACCTTTTTGGGCCAAAGCCAGCAGATTGGCATGGGTTTCAATCGGATCGCCTACTTCCACCCCTTGCGCCGCCAGCGTCGTAAAATATTCCCGTTCCTGCTCCACAAAGTCCAGATCAAGATCGGGGGCAACTAGCCGCGCCGCATTAATCGTCAGCGCAGCGGCGGGGCCGCGCCCGGCCAGCCAGCGGCTGAGTTCAAACTCGGCAGCCAGAAAGTCGCTAGTGTGGTCGCTGTCCTCAAACGGCGAGACCATCTCCCAGGGAACCCATGGCTCGTCGCTGGTGATCATCAGCGAAAGCGGACGACTTGTCGACTGTTTGTGTGCCACATTCAGGGCATGAAGTTTCCAGTACTCGCTCTTTAATTCTTTCGGGAAGAGATCGCGATAGAGTTCATAGCCCATGTCCTCTAATTCAGTCTGGTAATCCTGCGACTCGGCATCCTCCAACGACACGGGTTGGGCAGCAAGTTGGCTCAGGCGTGCAAAGTGTTTCTCAAAGAAAGCCGTCGGATCGGCGGTAGATAATTTCAAGCTCCCCACCGCTCTGTCGTGATAGCCCAGAATCGCTTTGGCGGAACGGAGCGAAAAATGCAGTTCGTTGTTTTCGCGCACAATGCGCAACTCCATGTCCACGGGCGGCGCATCCCCGCCGCCCAGTCGAATCCCGTCTACGGCGCGCTCGACCACGGCGCTGCCCAATGTAATTGGCGGTTCGGTCTCGCCATCCGACTTTGCAGTGCCCTCTGACAAGGGCACGCTGTGTGTAAAGAGCCGACCGGTAACCTCGGTTTTGAAGATAAACGTGCCCACGGTGCGCCCTTTGTGATAGAAATCTAACGTCAAAAAGCGCGTTTGGAGTGCCGTGTCGGCCAACTTCAACAGAAAAATCGCAGGCTGCGAATCCTGGTAAGTGTAGACGGCAATGGTGCGGCTCCAAATCCCCGTGCGCTCAGTGAAGCCCGGCGCGCTGACGATAACCTCTACGATTTCGGGCAGGGCGGGGTCGGCAAACGACACATCCACCACACCCGCCACGGCGGTGCTTTGCGGACGATTGAGCACAAGTTGGACAATGAGCGCGTGTTCTTTTTCGGCGGTGTTTTCAACGCGGGCAGGGAAGTCCACGCGGGTGTAAAACTGGGTGGGGGTAGGGTTGAGAGTGGCTTCCACAGCGGCTTCTAAGGCGGGCAGGTCAGGAAAAGCAATAGACTCAACAACACGTTCCATAGCAATCACGGGTGCGCGAAGAGCATCAATAATACGGGCGTTGGTGGCCGCGTCGGGGCCACTGGTGTTGCGGAAGCGTTCGGCAGTTTTGCCGTTTTTGATCTCGTCATAGGCCACAGCCAACACGGCGTCCATGCCTTCCAGCGCGCGAAAAAAGGCTTCAATGTGGTTGCCGCGCTCAAAGGCATTGGCGGCATTTTCCAATTTGTTCGCCAGTTCGGCCTGCTTGGCTTCGATCTCGGTCTGCGCTTCGGGAGCAAGCTCCTCCCAGGCCGCGTGTAACCGCGCCAGCACCTTTTGCAACGTATCATCCATAAAACGCCGAATGTAGTACATCGACGCCAATGTTTCGCGCTTCTGAGCAATGGTTTGGCTTGTTTCGGGCATGAGAAGACTCCTGTGGGGCGAAAGGAATAAATAGAGGGGACGACGAGCCTTTTACTCCTTACTCTTTAGACTTACCTCTTTACTTACCGCAACGTTTGCCCTCTTTAAGCCGGACCGTACGAGGGGGCTGTGGACAACGCGATACCGATACGCGTTCCAGCATCGGGCTGCGAGTAGATTTCCAGCGGACTACCCAAGGCCAGCGCCTGTTGCACAGCAGAGAAGAGTCCAATCTTGCCCTGGGCCAGCAGATCTTCCCAGCAGGGCAATGGTTGAAAGCCTACGCCATCATCTTCGATCTCGAGGCGCACACGATCTGCATCGCACAAGAAGCGCACTAACACATTGTGGGCGTTGGCATGATCGACTATATTTTGCATCGCCTGTTGGAAGATGCGATAGAGTCCCACTTCCACTGGCACGGGTTGACGCGTCTCGTTATTGATCAGAAGGGCAAACTTGATCTCTTGATGTTTCGTCGCATAAAGTTCAACGGTCGTGCGCAAGGCTGGTTGCAGACCAAAATGATGGAGCGAGGCCGGGCGCAGCCAGTGAATATGCTGGCGCAGATCGGCAATGGCCGTTTTCAGACTCTGTTTCACGGCTTCGGCAGCTTCGGGGTTCCCAGCTTGCAAAAAATTCAGTTGAAATAAAAGTGCGCTTAAATCCTGAATCGGCCCGCCGTGTAGCGACTGGGCCAAGCGACCCTGTTCCAATTCTTGGATCTGTAAAATCTGTGCGCGCAGAAGATCGATGGCTGCAGATTGGCCGAAATGAATAGAGGATGTATCTTCATCGTTGGTGTATGGTGGGTATGTCATTAGAGGACTCCTGACTGTGCCCATGCTACGATTTTCGTCTATGTGGCTATTGTATGTGACTATAGGATAAAACATGAGGAACGTGCAAATTGCAACTCTGGATAGCCCGCACAAAAGAGCCGCACAGAATTGCCGTAGCCCCTTCTCGGTGATATGATCCCCGCTACTTGTGTGGCAAAAAGTCGCTGGTCTCCCGTGTGGAAATTGTCTGAAAACCATCGACTTGAACTTTGAACAAGAAGAAGAAGGGTCTGGAATGCAGAGCAAAGAAGCCTTGGTATTGACAAAAGAGGTTGTCAACGGTGTGATCAACCATTCCCGCCAGGGGAAGCCTGAAGAGATCTGTGGTCTGCTGCGTGGGCGCGATAACCACGCGTTCGAGGTGATCCGCGGCCATAATGTGGCCGAGGACAAAGTAAACAACTATGACGTGGATCCACAAACACTGCTCCGGCAGTTTGAGTTTGAAGAGGCGGGCGACCGGATGGTGGCGATTTATCATTCGCACCCGATTTCCGAAGCCTATCCATCGGCCACCGATGCCTGGAGCGCACACTACCCTGAAGCGTTTTACCTGATCTGTTCTCTGGAAGATGATGAAAAACCGGTGTTGCGGGCCTTCCGCCTGCTGCCCGATTATTTCGATCTTGATATGGCCGCTGTGCGTAAAAGCATTCCATTTTACGAAACGCGCCCCGGGCTGTTTGGCTATTTTCAGATAGACGGACGCAACGTACCGGCACTTTTCAAAGAGATCGCCGAAGAGATCGAGCCGCCCTTTTATGTGGTTTATCAACTCGACAGTAGCGGCAAAGTGGACGATTATCGGATTGTGGCCGTGCGCGAACGGTTGGTACAGGTGCGCGAAGTTGTCTTCGACTCGTACAACGAATAAATGTAATCCAAAACACCGTAAAAAGGCACTATAAAAATTATACTGCAACAGCATAGTAAGTTTGACAAAGCTGTGTGAAGTGCATATAGTTACCCGTAATATTTACCTGAGTTAACATTGTTCTGGAAGTCACCCTCCCTATGATTTTCGAGATTCGCAACGCTTCTATTTGGATTTGTCTCACCTGCTTGTGTCGTTAGCGGGTGCTGTCAGCATGGCGCTGACCGTTCCCGCCTTCGAGAGACACAAGCGGTGACCGCGTTGTTCGGACTCGATTCTACAGGGGAATAGTGATACCACTAGGCTCTGCCAGCTTTGGCAAGCTACTCTAGACACACGAGATTCCACGCCGGACCCATCGCTTTGATGGGTCCGGCGTTTTCTATTTTACATTCATTTCAGTTTACGTTCATTTCTACGAAGCGGCGCCACCAAGGAACATTTTCTGCTTTTTGAAAAATGTCCTTGTGTGCTGCGGAGTATCACAAGGAGGAGCATAGATCAATGGCAACGGTTTTTATCCCTACGCCATTACGTCGTCTAACCGGCGGCCAGTCCAAAGTTACAGAAACGGCTGGCACCGTGGGTGAGTTAATCCAACAGCTTGAAACCCAATACCCGGGTATGGGAGAAAAACTGCTGGATGGCGATGGTAATTTGAAGCGCTTTATCAATATTTTCCGCAATGATGATGAGATCCGTACCCTGGCCGGGCTGGAAACAGCCGTGAGCGAGGATGACAAAATTTCAATTGTGCCAGCCATGGCTGGTGGGAATCGCTAACCCCGTATCTATGGGCAACGCAAGGAGCGAAATTGTGGCAAGACTCAATCGCGATCAACTGGTCAATTTAGCCAAAAGCGAAATTACGGAGATCACGCCCAACCAACTGCAACAGCGGTTGAAGGCAGGCGAAGATGTAACTGTTGTGGATATTCGAGAACGGGACGAGTGGGTGCAGGGCCATATTCCCGATGCCACCTTTATCCCGCGTGGGTTTTTGGAACTGCAAATCGAGCAGCGTCAGCCCGACCGTAGCCAGCCTGTGGTGGTCTACTGTGCGGGTGGGGTGCGCTCGGCGCTGGCCGCCCGCAATCTCAAAGAGATGGGCTATGAGCATGTGATCTCGCTCATCGGCGGCTTCAACGGATGGAAGAATGCCAGCCTGCCCTTCCGCGTGCCCAAAGTGCTGAACGAAGATCAGCGGGTGCGCTATAGCCGCCACATTATCCTCAACGACATCGGCGAAAAAGGGCAGATCAAGCTTCTGGAAAGCAGCGTTCTGCTGATTGGCGCTGGGGGGTTGGGTAGCCCGGCGGCCATGTATCTGGCGGCGGCGGGTGTGGGCAAGCTGGGCATTGTGGATTTCGACACCGTAGACGTCTCGAATCTGCAACGACAGATCTTGCACGGGCAGAGCGATGTGGGACGCCCCAAAGTAGACTCCGCCCGTGATCGCCTCAAGGAGATCAACCCGGGTGTGGAGGTAGTGGCGCACCGCGAGCCGATTACCAGCGCCAATGCCAGTACGATTATCAGTGGCTATGACCTTGTGATCAACGGGTCGGACAACTTCCCCACCCGCTATTTGGTCAACGACGCCTGCCAATTCCTGGGCAAACCCTTGGTGGACGCCAGCATCTTCATGTTTGAGGGGCAGGTTACGATCTATCAGCCCGCCGACCACGAACATGGCATTGAGGGTGGCCCCTGCTATCGCTGCCTCTACCCCGATCCGCCGCCGCCGGGCGAAGTGCCAAGCTGTGCCGAAGCCGGTGTGTTGGGCGTCTTGCCTGGCATCGTCGGCTCGATTCAAGCGATTGAAGCCATTAAGTACATTGTGGGGATTGGCGAGCCGCTGGTGGGCCGCCTGCTCATGATCGACACGCTGGACATGACCTTCCGCACGCTGAAGGTACAGCGCAATCCTGACTGCCCGGTCTGTGGCGAACACCCCACGGTGACCGAGTTGATTGATTACGAGCAGTTCTGTGGGTTGCCCTCGCGCAATGGGCATGTAGAAGCAGAACGCCCGCGCGAATTTGCCCACGCTGTGCCTGCGTAATGAAGACGGATATTGGGGATTAGGGATTGGGGGTAATACCTCTCCCCAATCTCTAATCCCCAATATCCAATCTCTACCATTCAAAGGAGTCTGCAATGAACACGCTCATTGCTCCGCCGATTCTAGAATTTACCCGAGTCAGTGGTCGCACCGCTATTCTCGATGCCATTGGCAACACGCCACTGCTTGATTTAACCGATTTCGCCCGCCCCTATGGACTGCCCGCCGGTGTGGAACTCTATGCCAAAGCGGAATGGTTTAACTTGGGCGGTTCGGTGAAAGCGCGCCCGGCGCTGGCAATGATAGAAGCGGCAGAGCGCACGGGCAAGCTGACCCCTGATAAAATTTTGATTGACAGCAGTTCGGGCAACACGGCGATTGCTTATGCCCTGATTGGCGCGATTAAAGGCTACAAAGTCCATCTGGTGATGCCCAGCAACGTGAGCAGCGAACGCAAGGCGCTGGTCAAAGCCTATGGGGCTACGCTGATTGAGTCGGACCCGCTGGAAGGCTCGGATGGCGCAATCCGCAAAGTGCGCGGGCTGGTGGCGGCAGATCCCGAAAGCTACTTCTACGCCGATCAATACAACAATCCAGCCAACTGGCAAGCGCACTATCAGACCACTGGCCCTGAAATCTGGGCACAAACCGATGGCCGTGTCACGCATTTTGTGGCAGGGCTGGGCACAACCGGCACGTTTATGGGCACGGGCAAGTTTCTCAAAGAGAAGAACCGTGCTGTTGAGCTGGTGGGCGTGCAGCCCGAAGACGAACTTTCGGTGATCGAAGGGCTGAAACATCTGGAAACGGCGATTGTCCCCGGCATCTACGATGAACGCTTGGTGGATCGCCAGTTCCCGGTGGGGCCAGAGGCGGCTTGGAACATGACACGGGCGCTGGCGCACAAAGCTGGGCTGTTTGTGGGCTTTAGCAGCGGGGCGGCGGTGGCG
Organism: uncultured Chloroflexia bacterium; assembly: GCA_963721725.1. GTDB lineage: Bacteria > Chloroflexota > Anaerolineae > Caldilineales > Caldilineaceae > RI-153. The sequence continues at coordinate 615,599 of CAVRLX010000016.1, read as the reverse complement.
GCTTCTATTGAGGTTGGAAAAGCCTTGCCCCAGGGTGTAATTGTCACACTTTTGCCCGACGATGGCAGTAAATATGTGAGTTTGGGTATTTTTGACTAAACAAAAGCTGACAGGATTCAGAAATCCTGTCAGCTTTTTCAAGTAAGGATAGGGACATGGAACTGGTTGGCACACATCACGTTGCGCTGCTTACAGAAAATTTTGCTAAAATGGAAGCTTTTTATACCCAAATCTTAGGATTTCCCATCACACGGCGGTGGGATGATGTAGGTAACATTTTTATTGATATAGGCACAACCACCATCGAATTGTGCAATCGGAAGAACATGCAAAGTCAGGTTACTAATCAGTACGGATTCCACCATTTAGCGCTGCATGTGGACGACGTGGACGCAGCCTACGCGGAATTGGGTAAAGCAGGCATTAAATTCAACGGCGAGCCGAAAAATTTCCAAGATGTGCGCATTGTCTTTTTTAACGATCCCGATGGCAACTTGCTGGAATTGGTGGAAGATCCGCGCAAGCCCGGCAAGTAATTGAGCCACGAAAGTATACGATTTTTCTTTGTGTGCCTTTGTGGCCCCTCTCCGTGTGGTTGACCGTAGTGGGCGTGTCGCCCTTGAAGGAATGAACAATGTCAGTACGCAAAAGTCGTGCAGGCACCGTGGATCACATGGCGCTGAAAGTGAATCAGGTGTTCATTATTGGATTGTTGATCCTGGCCTTTTTGCTGGATCAAACCTGGCTGGTGGCGTTTGTGGGGGCGGTCATGCTGTTTGGCACGATCTGGCCGGAAGCGGGTCTCTTCAAGCTCGTCTATACACGGCTGCTGCGTCCGGCAGGGTTGCTCAAGCCCGATCCGCGGCTGGACAAGCCCCATCCCCATCTCTTTGCCCAGGGTGTGGGTGCAATCTTCCTGGCGGTGGCGGTGCTGGCCTTTGCGGCCAATGGCGTGGTTGTGGGCTGGCTACTCACGGCGATTGTAGTCGTGCTGGCCGCCATTAACCTCTTTGCAGGGTTTTGCATGGGCTGTTTCTTCTACTATCAATTGGTGCGGCGGGGTGTAACGCCTAATCTGCCCTTGTGGCGAGCTGTGGAGTAAACAGAGCGATGAACGAACGATTGTTAATTCTGGTCGCATTTGGGGTAACGCTGGCGGCTGGCTGGTGGGTCTGGCGGCTCTGGCTGCAACAGCGCATTGCCCACCTTCAGGAACAGGCGCTACCCGCCCTGCTGTCCGGCCAGATCGTTGCCGGGCAGCCCGCCGTGATCTATTTCACCAGCGACGGTTGTGTGCAGTGTAAATTTCAGCAAGCCCCTGTGCTAGAACGATTTGCCGCCGACACGGGCATCGCCGTCCACACGGTGGACGCACTCTCCCAAGCCGAGATCGCCGAGTTCTACGGCGTGATGACCGTGCCCACCACGGTGGTGTTGGATCGTCAACGCCGCCCAATAGCGATTAACCTGGGGATGGCGCCATTGCAAAAGCTGCGCCAACAGACCGAAATCGTATAGAAACAAAAACCCGGAATCGGCCGATTCCGGGTTTTTGTTTCTTACTCCATCACTTGTCGTCGCAACTCGTCTTTCACCTCTGGCGGGATCTCTTGCCAGGGCAGCCCCAACAGTGCCCCCTCCAACGCCCACAACAAATTAAGACTCACCCGATTCGGGAAAGCAGCGCGCACTCGCGTGTAGGCTTCCACAGCGCCGATGGTGGCAAGGTCAGCTTCGCTATGAATCCCCACAGCCGCCAGCCATTGCATCGAGGTGGGTCCAATAGTGCGGATCTTGTCGGTCTTGGCAGACATCAACTTCATAAGGCTCATTCCTGGAATCAGCGGTAGCCGTAGGCATGGAAAATATTAAAAGGCCCTTTGCGCTTTTCGCGCCGGTGGCCTTTGGCGGAAAAGGAATAGCGCATAAATTCGTCAAAGTCGCCATAGACTATCTCGTCGATTAAGTCCTGTTCATGCATGGCCTTGACCAGCGGAATGATCTGCTTATCTCCCAACGTGCCCAGACCATCAACGGTGAAGGTCCACAGCGAAATCTCCTCTTCCTCAGCATCTCCCTCTCCCACACTTACCTGACCATCGTCATTGAGCGTAGGCAACAGCGAACGCAACGCCGTGCGCACGGTTGTCCTCGTCTCTGGGAAGCGCAGGGCTAGATCAACGATAATTTCGATCACCGCCCCTCGAGTATAACCATCAAGATCCGCATCGTTGAGAATTTCGAGCAAAGGGGCCATTACCACAGGGCCATAGTGATGCAGATCTGTTTCAAACCACTCCACCAGCGGATTTTCATCCCTATCCAACGTGAGTATCTCCATGAAGAGAGGCAGCGCTTCAGCATCTCGGTGGACAAGCAACAGGCGTCCGGCATGAACCACCGTAAATCCATCATCATCGTCGTCCTCATCGATCATCTCTCCCGCCTCGCTTAAGAGTCTCAACAAGTTGGGCCGCAAGCGTTCATACCGATCCATCCAGGCTTGAATCAATTCCTGATCTGGGGTGCGACCCGCCTGTCGCATTTGGGCCATCAGCGCATCGTCTGTCATTTCTTGATAGTTCATGCCAGGTCACTTTCTTGTACGATAGGAGGAGACTGAACAGATAGCCCCATTATAAAGTGGGAAACGTGGAGATATCAATTACTAAACTTAGGTTGGTTCGCCTTTAATGTTGGGAGAGAATTCGCCCACACACGGACGCGATAAGGCCATTGGGATTCACTGTAACTTATGTCACCATCACAACTATGCTAGGATGGAAAGCAAATGAACTGAAAATTGCCCACGGGCAAAGGAGGGAATGGCAATGGCGCTAAGTGAGAATGGATTAAAAACCTGGATAACATTTTTACGCACCTATTCAAAGGTACAGGCGCGGCTGGCCGAGGATATGCACTGCCAGCATCAGATTCCCCTGAGTTGGTATGACGTATTGGTGCACCTCTACCATGCACCCCGGCGCGGGATGCGTATGCAAGATCTGGCTGATGCCGTAATTTTGAGTAGCAGTGGATTAACTCGCCTGTTGGATCGGATGATTGAGGCGGGATTCGTCGAGCGAGTCTCGTGTGCGGAGGATCGCCGGGTGATCTATGCCACGCTCACCCCGCAAGGGAGCGAGGCCATTGAGGAGATACTACCCGGTCAACAGGCGCGCATCGAGCATTACTTTGCCCAGTATCTGACTGATGTCGAGATGGACACCATCCAACAAGGACTACAACGGGTCTTGGAGGGCCTTCAGGCGGAAAAGAAGGAAAGGCTTATGGGCTAGGCTGAAGCGCACAAAAAACTGCTCGCCTTTGGCGAGCAGTTGTGGTGGGCGGTGAGGGACTCGAACCCCCGACATCTACCGTGTAAAGGTAGCGCTCTAACCAACTGAGCTAACCGCCCGCATATGTGATGTACTATCATACGCGCTTTTGGGAATGCTGTCAAAAATTGCACAGATTCCTACAGTGAGTGCTTTTTGCCTCCCGTTTCCGTGAAACGCAATCTTGATCATGGTTTTTGAAGGAGAGCAAAATTTCTGTCGATATTGACAACCGCCCATCCCCGCTGCTACACTATGAGAAATGTGACCGTCAACTGTGGTGACGGAGACGAGTAGATGGCGAAACGTTGGTCAGCGAATCCGGGGTGGTGTGAGCCGGGTCAACCCTTCGCCGTTGAAGATCCCTCCTGAACAGCGCTCCCAACGAGAGCAACTGCTTTCTAGTAAGATGCGCCGGTGTCGTGAACCGTTATCCTCACGGTGACTTTGCGGAAGGCAATTCGGCAGTGTCGCACAAAGGTGTCTGGCCCTGAAAGGGGCTGGGAACCGGGGTGGTATCGCGGACTTTACAGCCCGTCCCCGTCTGGGGGCGGGCTTTTTGTTGTTCTGGAGAGGACGATGGACGGAGGACGATAGACGAAGGTTGGGCAAATAACCGTCTGTATACCTTCGTCTTTCGTAACGATACAGATCTAGGATGCGACACACTCGCCACACCCGCGTTTCATAACCAATCTACTCCTGGCGAGTGCGTCGCACCTGTATCGTTACCGTCTTTCGTCCATCATCTTCCGTCATAAGAAAGGAAATTCCCATGACCGAGCAACTTTATTATGATGACGCTTATCTCAAAGAGTTTACAGCCACGGTTATGACTGTGGACGAGAAAGCGGGCCAGACGCGCGTAGCGCTGGATCGCACGGCGTTTTATCCCGGCGGCGGGGGACAGCCCAACGATGAAGGGTGGTTGACCGTGGCGGGTCAACGGCTGCGCGTGGTGAAGGTGGGCAAAGAGGGCGCGCAGATCTGGCACACGCTGGAAAACACCGATGGCGGGATGCCTTCGATTACTGAGGGGCAGCCGGTTCGCGGTGAATTGGATTGGGAGAGGCGCTATTCGTTAATGCGCACGCACACCGCCATGCACATTCTGTGTGGTGTGGTCTGGCGCGACTATGGCGCACAGGTTACCGGCGGCAACATGGACCCCGGCGCGGGGCGCATGGATTTCGAGTTTGCGTCCATGAGCCGGGAATTGGTCAGCGAGATCGAAGAACGCTGCAATGTCGAGATCGGCGCGGCCCGCCCTGTGCAGACGCAGAGCTTGCCACGGGAAGAAGCGTTTCAGATCCCGGATCTGATCCGCACCAAGATCAATCTGCTGCCGCCACAGATCACAGAGATCCGCACGGTGGATCTGACCGGGCTGGATCTGCAAGCCGACGGCGGCACGCATGTGGCGAATACGCAGGAGGTGGGGCGGATGCGCGTGACAGAGTATAAAAGCAAAGGGGCGATTAACAAGCGGATCTACATTGAGATCGATTCGTAAGAAAACTCCAGGGATCAGGGAGATTTTCACAGAGAACACAGATCTTTGCGTTAAAGGAGGTTTTCGATGCACGTGCGAATCTTGCGGGGGACGGATGCGGCAGCGTATCATCCGTTGCGATTGCGGGCGCTGCAAGGGAATCCCGAAGCGTTTGGCCGGGCCTATGAGGATGAAGTGGAAACGGCCCTGGACAAAGTGGCGGCGCAGCTAGAGAGCGGCATCCCCGACCGGGCCACATTTGGGGCGTTTGCTAGGGATCAACTTGTGGGCATAGTAGATTTTGCCCGCTGGCCTGGGCGCAAGACCCGTCACCGAGCCATGCTGGGCAGCATGTACGTGGCCGATGAGTGGCGTGGCAACGGCGTGGGCCGGGCTTTGATGAAAGCGGTGTTGGCGTATGCCCATGAGCAGCCTGACCTGGAGGAGTTGATTCTGGCGGTGACTGTGGGCAATGAATCGGCTCGCCGTTTCTATCGAGCGGCGGGCTTTGTGCCGTCCCATGTGGAGCAGCGCTATATCAAGTGGAATGAACAATATTACGATATTGAATGGATGACACGGACATTTTAACAGTATGAGGCAACTATGACACAGACAAAAACCAACCCAACCTTTCGCGAGGTTAAATCATCGATCTCCTTTCCCGACATGGAGCAAACTATGCTCCAACTCTGGCGCGAGCGCGATGTCTTTCAGCGTTCCATGCAAGAGCGCGCGGATGGGCCGCGCTACGTCTTTTTTGAAGGACCCCCCACGGCCAACGGTCGCCCCGGCATCCATCATGTGCTGGCGCGGGCGTTCAAGGATATGTTCCCGCGCTATAAGACCATGCAGGGCTACTATGTGTTGCGCAAAGGCGGCTGGGATACCCACGGCCTGCCCGTGGAGATTGGACGTGGAAAAGCAGCTGGGCCTGACCGGCAAAGAGCAGATCGAAGAATACGGCGTGGCCGAATTCAACGAGCGCTGCAAGGCGTCGGTCTGGAATTATCTGGAAGATTGGACCGCCATGACCGAGCGCATGGCCTTCTGGGTGGACATCGACAACGCCTATGTCACCATGAAGACCGACTATATCGAATCGCTGTGGTGGATTTTGAAGCAGTTTTGGGACAAGAAACTGCTCTATCAAGGCTACAAAGTTGTGCCCTACTGCCCGCGCTGTGGCACGCCGCTGAGCAGCCATGAGCTTTCGCTGGGCTACAAAGAGGGCACGGTTGACCCCAGCGTCTATGTAAAATTCGCCGTGGAAGGTCGAAGAAAACAGCTTTTTGCTGGCGTGGACGACGACGCCGTGGACGCTGCCGGGCAATGTGGCGCTGGCCGTGGGCGCGAAGATCGACTATGTCAAAGTGCGCGATGAATCGGGCGCGACGCTCTATCTTGCCAAAGCCCGCGCCGAAGCCGTGCTGCGCCCTGGCTACGAGATCCTGGCCGAGATGAAAGGCAGCGAGCTGGCGGGCAAGCGCTATCAGCCGCTCTATACCTTCTATCCTGTCGAGGAGGAGTACACCTATGTGGTCACGGCGGACTATGTCAGCACCGACGACGGCACGGGCATCGTCCACATTGCGCCAGCCTTTGGCGCCGATGACCTGGACGTGGGGCGCAAATATGGGCTGCCGTTGATCCAAACGGTGGACGCCGCCGGGCAGTTCAAGCCCGAAGTGACACCGTGGGCCGGGGTCTTTGTCAAAGCCGCCGATCCCGCTATCCAAGAGGAACTGACCAGCCGTGGCCTGCTCTATCAAAGCGGGAACCTACGAGCATACCTATCCCTTCTGTTGGCGCTGTGATACGCCGCTGATCTACTGGGCCAAGACGACATGGTATATCCGCACCAGCGCACACAAAGATCGGCTGGTGGCGCTGAATCAGGAGATCAACTGGGTGCCGGAGCATGTCAAGGATGGGCGCTTTGGCAACTGGCTGGAGAATAACGTGGACTGGGCCCTGGGCCGCGACCGCTATCTGGGCCACGCCGCTGCCCATCTGGAAGAGCGACGCGCCCGGCAGTGCAGTACACGGTATGTGTGGGCAGCCGCGCCGAACTGGCCGAACACACAGGCCGCGACATGCAGCGATCTGGATCTGCACCGCCCCTATGTGGACGAAGTGACCTGGCCGGCTCCCGATGGCGGAACCATGCGCCGGGTCAATGAGGTGCTGCGACGTCTGGTTCGACAGCGGCTCCATGCCCGTGGCGCAATGGCACTATCCTTTTGAGAATCAGGCATTGTGGGAAGAGCAACAGCAGGCCGATTACATCTGCGAAGCGGTGGATCAGACGCGCGGTTGGTTCTATACGCTGCACGCCGTGAGCACGCTTGCTCTTTGATCGCCCGGCCTTCAAAAATGTGATCTGCCTGGGGCATATCCTGGCCGAAGATGGCTCGCAAAATGAGCAAGAGCAAGGGCAACGTGGTCAACCCGTGGGAAGTCTTCAACGAACATGGGGCCGATGCGACGCGCTGGTATATGTACACGGCCAGCCCGCCCGGCAACACGCGCCGGTTTAGCGCCAATCTGGTGGGCGAAGTGGTGCGCAAGTTCATGAACACGCTGTGGAATACGTACAGTTTCTTTGTGACGTATGCGAACCTGGCGGAAACTTGGACCGCAGACGGCGGACCGCAGACGGTGGATCATGAGCGGTCGGCGGTCGGCGGTCGGCGGTCGGCAAATCTCCTGGACCGCTGGCTGCTCTCCGAACTCAACCGCCTTGTGCGCGATGTGACGGAAGCCTACGAGAGCTATGACGTGTTGGGGGCGACGCGGCCAGTCGACACTTTTGTGGATAACCTGAGCAATTGGTATGTGCGCCTGAATCGGCGGCGCTTCTGGGATGGTGATCCGGCGGCGCTTTCCACGTTGCTATCAGGTGTTGGTGACGCTGAGCAAGCTGTTGGCCCCGGCCATGCCTTTCCTCAGCGACGAGCTTTATCAAAATCTGGTGGTGAGCGTGGATGCCGCCGCGCCCAACTCTGTGCATCTAGCGCAATGGCCCGCCGTGGACAGCACCGCCATTGACGAACGGCTTTCGGCGCGATATGGCACTTGGCGCAAAAGGTGACGACGTCTGGGCCGTGCCGCCCGTGAATTGGCTTCGCTCAAGGTGCGCCAACCGCTGCAACAGGTGGTGGTGCGCACCCGCACAGCCGAGGAAAACGCCGGGCTGGAGCGCATGGCCGAATATCTCTTGAGCGAGTTAAACGTCAAGGAAGTGGCCTTTGCCGATGCCGCGGGCGATCTCATCGACGTGCAGGTCTTCCCGCTTGCCCAAACAGTTGGGGCAGAAATACGGGGCTGGCTATCCCAAGATCCGCAAGGCCGTGGGCGGGATGGATCAGATGGAACTGGCAAGCCGCTTCCACGCTGGCGAAACCGTAGAGGTGACGGTGGAGAGCGGCGAAACCTTCGCGATGGCGCCGGGCGATGTCGAGGTACGTACCTCGCCGCGCATGGGCTATAGCGTGGCCGAAGATGGTGGCTATGTGGTGGCAGTGACGACAACGCTGACCCCTGAGCTGGCGCTGGAAGGCCATGCCCGCGAAGTGGTGCGCCGTGTGCAGCAGCTCCGCAAAGATGCCGGGCTGGAGATCAGCGACCGCATCGTGCTCACCGTCACGCGTTCGCCGCTGGTGGAGATGCTTTTCGCCCAGCACGGCGACTATATGCGGGCCGAAACGCTTACGCTTAAGGTCGATCTCGTAGAAACTATGCCCGCCGCGCTGCCTGCGGACTCCTTCACGTTGGAGAGCGAATCGGTCAGCGTGGGCGTGGCGAAGGCATAAAGAATAGAACGCGGATTGGACGGGTTGAGCAGATTTTGGCAGATTTTATCCGCTCTAATCCGCCAAATCCGCCCAATCTGCGTTCTATTCCCCGGCAAACTGTAATTCTCCTTCTGTGCATGGCTGGCGAAATCGCCTATGCTGAGGAGGCTTGGTACAACCTTACCCACCCCCCAAAAAGGAATTGACCATGAATAACGGTGAGAAGCAAATTCAGGAGAGCCGAGACGAGATTGTGCGGCAGATACAACAGTTGCGTGCCGCCAGCGGGATTGGTGATGATGCGCGCGTTTCCGTCTATATTACCGATACGCCGCTGGTGCGCGGCATTTTGCACGAATATAAAGAGGAGATGCAAAAGGCTGTCAACGCCGTGGACATTGTGCAAGTAGATTTGGAAGCGGGCATTCCCCTGCCTGAAGAGCATCCTAATCAGACCTTCACGCTAGGCGAAGACCAAGTAACGATTGGACTTGAAGAAGCCTGAGCGCACTCTAAAACTGATTTGTAAAGACGGATGGGAGGGAAGACGGATTATCATTAATCCGTCTTCCCTCCCATCCGTGTATACAGAAACCCTATTGTGCTTGAGAAGCCAGCCGCAGCAGATAGTCGCCATACTGATTTTGGCGCAGTGCGTGGGCCAGCTTCCGTAGCTGTGCCAAATCAATAAAGCCCTTGCGATAGGCGATCTCTTCGGGGCACGAGACCATCATGCCCTGGCGCTCTTGCAGCGCATGGACAAACTGGCTGGACTGCATTAGTGATTCGTGGGTGCCGGCGTCCAGCCAAGCCACGCCCCGCCCCAGTTCTTCCACGCGCAACGTGCCCCGCTCCAGATAGACCCGGTTGACATCGGTGATCTCCAACTCGCCGCGCGGCGAGGGTTTTAGATTGGCCGCAATGTCCACAACTTGATTGTCGTAAAAATAGAGACCGGTGACCGCATAATGGGAGCGTGGCACAGTGGGTTTTTCCTCAATGCTAATGGCGCGCTTTTGCTCGTCAAACTCCACCACGCCATAGCGCTCTGGATCGCGCACGGCATAGGCAAAGACCACCGCGCCCTCTTGCAACTGTGCCGCCGCCTTAAGCTGATCCGGCAGGCCATGCCCAAAGAAGATATTGTCGCCCAAAATCAGACAGACAGAATCGTCGCCCACAAACTCCCGTCCTAGAATGAAGGCATCGGCCAGCCCGCGCGGTTCTGCTTGTACAAGATATTCAAACTTCAGCCCCCACTGGCTGCCGTCCCCCAAGAGCCGCTGAAAGGCTGGCGTGGCTTCCGGTGTGCTGATAACCAAAATCTCACGGATGCCCGCCAGCATCAGCATCGAAAGCGGATAGTAGATCATGGGCTTGTCATAGACCGGCAAAAGCTGTTTGCTCACACTGGTCGTAATCGGATAGAGCCGTGTGCCATGCCCGCCCGCCAGAATAATTCCCTTCATAAAGTGTTGTCCTTTGCCCCTGGATGATTTAAGATTGCATAAAGTCGATCTTAACGAAAGCCGCTCAATGGGGCAACTTTGGGAGCGAAGCGTTGTTCCAGATCGAAGTTTGCAGACCTGTACGCGGGAAGGGATACCATGAATAAGTCATTCTATACTCTTGAAAAGATAACCGTTGTGAAGAAAACTCTCTGGCTTTTGCTGGCGTTGGCATTGTGGGGAAGCACAGCCATCCCCGATGTTCGTGCCCAAGCGACACCCTTTGTGCTTTGCCGTTTTGAGCCTTCAACGATAGGGGTGTCCAGTACGGCAATCTTGATCGTTGAAGTGCGCGACATCCAAAATCTTCAGCGCTATGAGCTTGTTCTGCCCTATAATTCCGCTCAAATTGAATTTATAGACGCAGACTTAAACAGAGGCGGCGTGAATGTTCAACTGGGAGCTTTTCTGGCTGCCGATTTTGTGATGACCAATGAAGCCAACCCTACCGACGGTCGTCTACGCCTCTCGGTTTCCCAGGTTGCGCCCCGTCAAGCCGTCACGGGAACTGGCGAATTGGTGCGCACCACAGTGCGCGGTTTGCAAGTTGGCTCGGTCAATTTCAATTTCGAGAATGTCGCTCTCTTTAACCAGAACAATCAACAGATCAACACGCAGTCCAGCGGTTGCAGCCTGACGATTACCGACGCCGCCACCCCCACCGCAACTACGATAGAATCCACCTCCATTCAGCCCACGCCCACGGAAACGCCGACGCTGTTCCCAGTGGACACGCCCACGCCTCAACCCGTCTTCACAGAAATCCCAGTGGTGGTTATTACGCCGACGGAAACGCCTTTTTTCCAGGCAACGCCAACCCTTACGCCCATTCCGTTTGGCACACCGGAGGACGAAATTATCTTTGACGACGAGAGCGACGCCGCCCCGACGCCCACGCTCGTGGCCTTTGAGGTGCTCTCCCCACCCAAGTTGGATGAGATTGAACGCAGTGAAGGCGCGCAGATTGCCGATGCTTCCGCTGCGCCAGCGGCACAGTTATCATCGAGCACGGTACTCGCTGTGCAGCAGCCAGCCGCCCTTTCTCGGTTCTATCGGCTACCCCTGCGCCAAGTCGCCTGGATTGCCCTGACCTTCGCCATGTTCCTGGGCAGCATCGCTTGGTGGCAAAGGAAACGCGGTTCGTAAGATGAATCCAAAGAAACAATAAAAGGGGCGGGTGGTCTGCCCGTAGCGTTTCGATCTTTTGACCGGACCTGCGCTATACTAAAATCCATTACGGACCCGCGCCCCATCCTTGCACAGAATTTACCATAGGAGGCAATTTGCACATGCGTTTTCATCCCCGGAGTAGAGCCACTTGGCTGGTTCTACTCATTGCTTTAATCTTGGTTGCAGCCTGTACGGCGCCCCAACTCGCCCCGTTGCTGCAACAATCGGCTACACCCGTGGCGGCCCCCACCGAAGAAGCGGCCACTCCTCCCACGGTTGAATCTGCACCGGCGGCTGTGGAAACCGAACTGTATCAAGATATCCCAGTTGGCTTCACTGCCGAGGGCTACCCCTTCCGCGGCAACCCCGATGCCCCCATTACAGTCTACGAATATAGCGATTTCCAATGTCCCTTCTGTGCCCGCCATGTGGTGCAGACCGAGCCAGCGCTGAAAGAAAGCTACCTGAGCGGGGCCAATGTGAAGTTTGTTTTCCGCGATTTTCCGCTAGATTCCATCCATCCCAACGCCACCCAGGCCACTGTCGCTGCTAACTGTGTGGCCGAACAGGGTATCGTTCCCTATTGGACGATGCACGATCTGCTCTTCCGCGCCCAATCTGAATGGGCATCCATGGAAGATCCGGCAGAAGTGCTGGCACGCTTGGCTGGCGAAGCCGGCGCAGACCCCGATCTCTATGCCAGTTGTGTGGCGGAAACCAGCGAGGAAAAAACGGCCATCATTCAGGCCAGTGTTGCCGAGGCCGCTGCGTTGGGCTTTACCGGCACGCCTAGCTTCCGCTTTGTGCGCGAAGAGACCGGTGAAGGCTTCAACCTCGTAGGCGCACAGCCCTATCAGGTCTTCGCCGAGTATCTCGATACCCTGGCTGCCGGTGGCTCCCCTGTAGACCCCGCCCAGGCCCAACAGCAACCACAGGGCGAACCCGAATTTCCCGTGTGGGCCTCAGCCGAGGGACTTATGCCCGACCCCGATAAGCCTGGGATGACCATGGCCGGTGACTTTTGGCGTGGCAACCCCGATGCAGCCCTGGTGGTCGTCGAGTTTAGCGACTTCCAATGCCCTTTCTGCCGCCAACATACGCTGGAAACCCAACCGGCTCTGGATGAACAGTTTGTGGACACCGGCGAGGTGATGTGGGTCTTTAAGCATTTCCCCGTGGAACAAACTCATCCCCAAGCCGTGGTCGCCGCCGCCGCTGCCCAGTGTGTCGGGGAACAGGGTAAATTCTGGGAGATGCACCATCTCCTCTTCCAACGTACCGAAGATTGGGCCACCAGCGAGGCGGAAACCGCTCTCGCCTCGCTGGCCGAAGAACTCGGCGTTGATATGGATCTATACACCACCTGTTTCCAGGCCCAGGAGACCTATCAAGCCGTGCTCGGAGATCTGCAAGCTGGCTCCGAGTTTATCCGTGGCACGCCGACTTTTGTGGTCCTCTATGCCAACAAAGGCCAGTTGATCCCCGGCGCTTTGCCCGCCGATCAGTTTAGCGGCGCGCTGACGCAAATGCTCGAAGAAGCCAACGCACTCGAAGCCGAATAGAACGCACATGGCCCGGATTGAGCGGATTTTTTACGCTCTCCCGAATCCGCTCAATCCGTAAGCGCCGTGTTCTATTTTCTATGTTTGGAAAGGCGTGAGAGATGAAAATGATTCTCGCAAGTATCGCCCTTTTGTGGCTGGCTGCGTGTGCTCCGGTTCCGCCGCCAGCCAGCCCTGCCCCTGCTGCTGCCCAAGCAACCCAACCGCCTCCGCCCACAGCCCCCCAGCCTCTCCCCCCACCCCAGGCTCCCACCGAAGTGACTGCAACCGCAATCATTCCCGCCGAGCCAACGCCCCCCGACTGGACACAGGTTGCCAGTGTAGAGGGCGATCTCTTTGTGCTGGGCAATCCGGCTGCGCCGATTCGCTTCACCGACTACTCGGATTTTCTGTGAAGTGCCTGTGCCTTGCACGTGTTGCAAGTTGAACCGCAGGTAATCGCCAACTGGGTGGCCGAAGGAAGCGTGCAACTGACGTTTTGGCATGTGCTGGACCACGGTGACTCGCCGGTGGCCCACCGCGCCGCCGAATGTGCCGGCGCGCAATCGCCGCTCAAGTTCTGGGAAATGCACGATCAACTTTTTGCCCGCCAAAACGAACTCTGGGGGGCTGCCGACCGTATGGCGCTGGAGATCGCAACGGGCCTCGGCCTTGACACGGCTGCTTTCAGCGCGTGTATGGCCGACCCTGCCGTAGCCGAAAAGGTGACGCGCATGGACGCCACCCGCCGTGCCGCTGGCATTCGCCTGCGCCCCACCTTTGACATCAACGGGCGCATCCTCCCCGGCGCGCAGCCCTACTCCAATCTGGTGCTTACCTTCCAGGAATTTCTCGGCCCATAAGGGAGAGAATTTTTAACCCAGATGTCAACATACCAGGCCGCAGAGAGCGCCGAGGAAAAGCAAAAGGCAAAGTACAAAAGGCAAAAGTGGTTGAGTGATTAATCTGGAATCTGCATAAATCTGCCAAATCTGCGTTCTATTCTGAAGTTCTCCGCGTTAGAACCTCTGGAACCCCTCCGCCCACCCCTGCGTTACAGACGATACCGGAACTCAGGCTTCCTCGGCGGTCTGCTCGTCCGTCGTCTGCCCTTTAATTTCCGCCCAAAAATTTGAGCGTCCCTTGCGGTGTGTTACAATCCCCCCACATGGGAAGCGTTATTCATGGACTGTCTATGTACAGCAAGAAACACTATCTGACCGCGCTGTTGCTGGTCTTTCTGGGGCTGGCAGGAGCAATCTCCCCGTCTCGCGCCGCGCCACTCGCCCAGATCGATCAGACGCTCAGCCCTGGCACAGAACCGATTGACGTTGTCGTGGTGCTCGACGATTCGGGCAGCATGGCAACCTGTTGGCCCTGGCCCGAGCAAGGAGCGCCGTTTGGGCCGCCCTGCCGGTTCCCCAGCGAGAACGCGCCCAGCGACCCCGACGAACTACGCTATTCTGCCGCCCGCCTCCTGATCCACTTGGCCGATGATGCCGACCGCGTCTCTGTGCTGCGTTTTGATAGCACCGCCGAAGGTGTGGGCAACTTGGGGGCATTACAGGAGGCCGGTAGCGCCGAGCGTCGCCGCATCTTGGCTGCCTCAATCCAACCCCCCAGCGAATATTTGAGTCGCGGCTATACCCGCATCGATCTGGGGCTGGACGAAGCCGCCCGCCTCTTACAAGAGGGCCGCCTGCCCAACCGCAGCCAATATGTGCTGCTGCTCACCGACGGCGAACCCACCGCACCCGCCGCGGCTGCCGGGCAAACAGCCCGCATCAGCGCCCGCATTGATGCCCTACAAGCCCAGGGCGTGCTGATCTTCCCGGTGGTGTTGTGTAATCCCTCGTCGGGCTGTGCCAGTGAATTTCTCGAGGCAGAGTTCGGCCCCGATCTGCGCAAAGCCCAGGATGCCCCGGCGCTGTTGCGCGTTTTTAGCGAAATTTTTGCCTCCATAAAGGCCGACCGCTCGGTGGTGACCTCGCGGCAACGTGGCGGGGAACCTAGCTTTTCAGACCCGCACCGAACAAGGCGTGGGGCAGATCGCCTTTGTCAGCCCGCGGGCCGCCATCAATGCCATCACCCGCAGCGATACGCCGGTGGTGGCCCAAAGCTTATTGGACGACGGCAATATTGATCTCGCCGTGGTGGAGGGCAACGTGCCCGCCGGTGAATGGATCGCCCAAACCGGCGATCCCAGCACCTTTGCCGTGGTGCGTGCTGACAGCTATCCCATGTTAATCTTTCCGCCACCCAGTGTGCCCGGCAGCCCAGCCTCGGTGCGCTATTATCCCACGGGCAAGCCACCCCTGATTGTGGCACGGGGCGCTGGCCCCGCCGTCGCCGAGCCGCTGCTGCTCAACGGCCAAACCCGCATTCCGCCGCTGGGTACGCCAGGCTTGGCGGGGATGACGCTACCCACCGCCGCCAGCGAGATTATGCTGCAACTGGGCGAAGGCAACACGCCGTTGCAACTGCAACGCTCGTTTCGGCTGGCAGCCAAGTCAGATCTGCCCAAGGCCGAGATCTTTAGCCCTACTGCCACCGAAATGGCACTCACCGACGATGGCCGCGCCCGGCTGGTAGTGGGATTCAGCGACGGCGGTGATCTTCAAAGCGTGCAGGCTACGGTGCAGGTTATCGACATCACCGGCGATGAACGCGGCAACGAGCGGCTGGCCCACCAAGCCCAGATGAGTTGTGTGGACGGACTCTGTCGGAACGAAACTTTTACGCCGGAAGATGGCCGCAGCTATCGGGTACTCTATCTGCTCACCGCGGCCCAAGGTGATCTACACTTTGGCGACTGGGCCGAAAGCACGCTGGCAATGGAGTCGGCGCTCTATTTGCGCGGTCTGCCCGAAAGTATTGACCTGGGCCAGATGCCCGCCGAGGGCTGGCCGATCTCGATTTTGGCCGGCAGCAGCGAAGACATCGGCAGGCTAGAAGGGACGCTTACGCTGCGAAGTGCCGATACCGGCGAAGTTGTCTCGGACGTGGCGCTGCGTTTTAGCGAAGCTGTGGACGAAAGCGCGCCCACCAATGCAATGCTGCGCGTCGAGGGGCTGGATCGCCTGCGCCCCGGCCAATACAACGGCGAGATCACGCTACAAGCGCTCAGCCCGGCGGGCCGCCCTATGGATGTGAGCCTGCGCCCGGCCCCGGTGCTGCCAGTGACCCTCACCGTGGCGCGTTCGGCGGCACGGCTGGGCACTCAGCTCGCCGATTTTGGCGAACTACCTTTTGAAACCTCGCCCAACTTCCGTGTGCGCCAAGAAGTGTTGATTCCGCTTAGTTTTGAACAAGGCCAGCCCTTCCGCTTAATCGCCAGTCTGGCCGAAAATAACTGTGCTGGCTTGACTGTGACTTCTGGCGATCTACAGCCACAGGGCAGCGGCTATGCCTTGCCAGTGCAGATCAGCAGCAGCGCGCCTGTGCCGCCGGGCAGTTGCCGCGGCCAGATTGCGCTGGTTGGTCCCAACGAAGATTTCGACATCTTCCCGGCGCAGATTCCCTTTCAACTGGGCGTAAAGAATCTTACATGGAGCATGATTGGCGAGCTGGATTTGGGCGATCTCAGCCGCGCCGGCGAACGAGCCACACAGACGCTGTTGGTGCGCTTTGATGGCAAAACGCCGTTTACGCTGCGCATGGCCGATTTCAGCGCCAGCGGCGAAACCGACAGCGGTCTCGCCGAACTGGACGAAAGCTACATTGAGATGCCGCCGGTAGAAGTGCTCGGCCAGCCAGATGAAAACGGCTTTTACGCCGTGCCCGTGACGCTGGTGGTGAACAAGGCCATCCCGCTGGATCCGTTGCGCGGCAGCTTCTATGGCGGCGATCTCACGCTGCGTATTGATGGCCTGCCCAACGAATCGCGCACAGTGGACGTGGGCTTCCGCAGTCCGACGCTCTATCAACGCTATGTGGCGTGGTGGCTGGTTCCCATTTACAGCCTGCCGCTGCTTCTGTGTACCGGTCCGCTGACCCTGTTGCTCCTCTTGGTGGTGCTGGCCCGTGTGCGCAGCCGTGGTTATGCAGACGAAGACGAAGAACCCGTGGTCACGTTGCCCATGCCTGACCTGGGACGCACCGCCGAAAGTGCCTTTGTGACGCCTTCGTTTGAATCGCTCCCCGCCCGCAATGGTGGGGCCGATGGCGGCTGGGGTGAAAGCAGTTGGGGCAGCAGCAGCGCTGGCGATGCCCAGGAATCTAAATCGGCATTGCCGCCCCGTCGGCCTGCTAACCCGCAGGAAGATGTGTGGTCGTCGAAGTGGTAATATGGAGAAGTCTTATGCCAGAAGTAAGCCGATTTCTGGGGATTATTGTTTCTCTTAACTATCGAGAGCACCCACCACCTCATTTTCATGTGCGCTACAATGAACAACGTGCGCTGGTTTCGATTGAAACTTTAGGCGTTATCGAAGGTTATCTATCGCCTCGTGTGCGAGGTATTATCGTAGAGTGGGCGTCGCTTCATCAACGCGAATTAATGGAAAACTGGAACCGAGCGCGCCGTTTCGATTCGCTCCAACCTATAGAGCCACTGGAGTAGTTTTATGCTGATAGACATAATCTTTGTGGAGCCGTTAGAGAATTACCAGCTAATGCTTGGCTTTGAGGATGGCAGCAAAGGAGTTGTGGATATCCGCCAGATCGTTCCGTTCCAAGGTGTATTTAAGCGCTTGGAAGAAGAGATCTATTTCCGACAAGTGTCGGTAAGTCCTGATCTGGGAACAATCTGTTGGCCGAATGGAGCAGATCTGGATACTGATGTGCTTTATGGAATAGTCACTGGTGAATTGCTTCCTGAACTAGAAGAAATAGTCAAAGAGTAGAGAGATTCATCAGATTCAGAATCGCTCATTCTCGCTGATCATTCCAAACCGATCACTGATGACTGCCTAACTGAATCCCGTGTGTTATGCTAGTGAAGGTGTGAATGAACGATTGCATGTTGCGTAACCCTATAAACCGTGTCGCCTACTATGGTTAGGATCGTTGTTGTATGAATGGAAATGGAACGCCGTTAAACGGACAAAAGCCGACAATTTACCCTACGCTTGTAATAGGCGTAGGTGGCATGGGAACCAACACCGTGCGTGCCGTCAAGCGCCGCCTGCGCAAAGTTTGGGGCGGTGACACGCTGCCGGGCATGGTGCAGTTGCTGGCGTTGGACACCGAACCGCTGGTCAACCGGTTGGATCAAGAGCCGCTGTATGCCGATGAATTTGCCTACATGGGCAAGTTCGACGCCACGCGTCTGCGTGGATAACCTGGAGAATCATCCCGAAATTGCGCGCTGGTGGAACTACCCATCCATCCCGTTGGGCTACATTCACAACGGGGCCAAGCAGCTTCGCCCGATTGGTCGCCTTTCGTTCTTCCGCAATTACGTCACCTTCAAGCGACTGCTAGAGACCAAATACGCCGCGTTGGACAAGATCCGAGACATGGAGATGGCGCAAAACCGCGGCTTCCCCGTCATGGGCAACTATCAGCTTGTCTATGTGGTGGGCAGCCTGTGTGGTGGCACGGGATCGGGCATGTTTATGGACGTGGCGCACCGCACACGCGCGCTGGTGCGCAGCAACGCCCGCGTCGTGGGCATCTTCTATCTGCCCGACGTGCTCGAAGAGGAGATCACCAGCGATCTGCAACGGCGGCGCATCAAGGCCAACGCCTACGCCGCGCTCAAGGAACTGAACTACTTCCAAGAGACGCAAGCCTTCCAAGAGCTTTACCCCAGCGAGCAGCGCGCCCTGCCCGACACGCCCTATGCGCCCTTTGACTTTATCTTTTTGGTGGGGCGCACCAACCGCGAGGGGCGCAGCCTGGCACGTAAGGCCGACGCCGAAAATCTGGCCGCGCACCTGATCCAACTCACCGCCATCAGCCACCTGAGCAGCGAAATCCTGGGGCTAGAGGTCAACGTTGTGCGCGAACGCATGGCCGATCAGGGTCTGCCCGCCGGGCAAGTGGTGGGTGATACGCGCACCAAATCCGGCCATTTCCTCGTCTACAGCAGCTTTGCCGCCTCGGCGCTGGTGGCCCCGCACGAATCCATGACCGAGTTCTGGCAGCGCGCCTTTATCACCGATGTGATCCGCCGCTTTGCCGCTGGGCCATCGCTGCAAGATCCGCGCCAGGCCATGTCTCCCCAGGAACGTCAGCGTATTTTGACTATCTGGCAAAATCTGTTGGCAGAACTGCGCGGGCGCTATCTCGCCATTAACAACGACCGCATGGAAGAGCTGGTGGTTGAAATCGAAGAAAGCCGCGGCGCATGGCTGGGCTTTCGCGATGTGGTACAGGCGGCCTTCCGTCAGGCCATCCAAGAGGCCGGTCTGCGCGGGGCGATTGCGCTTTCGGAACTCGTCGGCCCCACCAATCCCGCCGCCTCGCCGCTGGAGGCATTGCCCCGGCAGCGTCTCTTTCTGTTGGATAATCAGCCTGTCAACGAAGAAGATCGAGCGCGCTGGCGGGCGCTGTTGGCCCAGGAGGGCGGCGCGTCGGAGCGGGTCGGCCAACTGGCCGGCGGCTTTGGCGATCTGCTGCTCTCGGCCTTTAGCCCGCGCCAGGCCCGTGAACGCAACCGCGACCTTTCCACACGCAAGGGGCGCGCCCGCCTTTATCAGCGCCGCGACACCGCCGAGCGCGCCCTGATCGACGAATTGGGCCATCTTTCCGTGCGCCTGCGCGAGACCTTCCGCAATCAGTTGAACAACGCCGCCGCGGCCCTCGTGCGCGCCAACGCCGAAGCGGGCCGTATGGCCGAGCGCATTGATCCGCGCATCCCCGATGGCTCGCCCAGCACCAGCACCTATTACGAGTTGGAAACTGGCGTGGTCGGGCGCGATTATCTGCAACACTTCTATCAGCGCGCTGCTGGCACAGTGACCCCAGACGACTGGCAACAGATCATCGGGCGGCTGCTCGATGGCCTTTTCTTCCAGACCACGCCATTGAGCGCTGAACAGATTATGGAGATCAGCAACAATAGCATTATGGAAGATACCGGGCTGGTGGGGCGCGTGCGCCGGACTGGTGGACATCCGCCACGTCATCGGCGTGCAGCACGGGGCCGAGGTGGACGCTGCCCGCCCCTTGCCCAACAACCGCATCACCCAATGGCTGGATCGGCTCAACCCCTACATTCGCTGGGATTCGGACCGTTTCAGCTTCCACGACGCTGACCTTGAACACATCCGGCTGGCGGCCACGCCGGGCAGCCGTGAAGATGATCGCGAGTTGGCGATGGCAATGGTGGGGCAAGAGGATATTAAGTGGGTTCCCACTGGCGACATTAACCGCATGGACGCCGTGTGGATTGTGCACGGGCTGCCCGTCACTTTGCTGGAACGGCTGGATGAGTTCCGCGCCCAATATGACAATCAACAAGATTTCCCGGTGACCGAGGAATTTCATCTCAACCCGCATTGGGTCAATCTGCCCGAAATTACCCCGGAGATGCCGCCCACGCACGTCAGCAACACACGCACCACCAGTTCGGGCTATCAAAGCTGGAGCGGCAGCGGGCGACGCTAGGCGAATCATGATTACAGGAGCAACACGCAGCCGCGCGGCGATTCTCTGTTTTGGCGGGTGGGGTCTGCAAACCCTGCTCCACCTGCAGCCGCGCCTGCAAGCGATTCAAGAAACACGTCATGCCCGCAAGGTAGAAGGGCCGGATCTGACGCAGATCACGCAACTGGCGGCGCTGCTGACCGAGGCCAGTGTGGGCGCGGATGGCCGTGTGCCGCTGCATTTGCGCCAACTGCGCGCCGGTGCCAACATGCCGCCCTTCTATGTGGAAGGGTTATTAGAGCGGCTCGACCAAAAAGGCGAAAGCCGCGCCGAAGAAGAGGGCTGGTTTGTGCGCCGCGCCCAGGATCTGCTGCACAACCGGCTCAACCTCTCTGCCCTGGATAGCGAACGCCGCGCCGGACGGCTGCTGGACGCCACCCAGCCCCTGCTCCATTCGCTGAACAGCCCCGGCACTGGCTATGGCTATCGCAACGGTTCCGGCGAAAAACACACCAGTCCGGTCAGCCGCGGCGAGGTCTTTTGGTCGGCGGTGCATGGCGGGCTAGAAATGGCGCGCCTGCTCGAAGCCAACCTGATCGCGCCCATCCGCCAGGACAATCTTGTGCCGGGCGATCCCTTTGTACAGACCACGCTCTACGTGGTGGCTCCGCTCTTCGAGCCGCTGGCCTCGGCGCTGGTCTGGCCCACACTGGTGCATCTGCTCAACTACATGGGCGAGCGCCACATTTCGCAGATTGTGGGCATTTTTGGCCTGGGCAGCTATGCCACAGATAGCAGCCGTGCCGTGGAAGATGCGGTCTCGTATGCAGCGTTGGCAGAGATCGAAGCACTCACCGGGCTGCGACCCGAGGCAACGCCGATTGCCGAGCGCTTTGTCCACGGCGACGGCATCGGTGGCCCCGCCGCCATGATCCGCGAGTGGGTGGGGCGGCCGATCTTTGATCGCATCTATCTGGTGGATCGCGAAAAGAGCAACCAGGGGCTGATGCGCAACAGCTATGAACTCAGCGTGCTGGTGGCAAATGCGCTGCAAGCGTTGGTGACCAGTGATGGCAGTCAGCATTTGGACGAGCAACTGGGCATTGACATGCGCAACGCCCACGAGCGCCCCTATAGCCTGTTGGGCGCGGCGGAAGATTACGTGCCGCTGGAGTACATCTTCGAGGCGGTGCAGCAACAAGAAGAAAAGCGGCTGGTGCGCGAGGTGATCCTGGACGGCGAGGCGCGCGCGGAGACGCCTGCCGCTTCGCTGGGCGATCTGGGCATCACCGCCGAAGGGGTGATGGCGCAGTTGATCACGCAAATGCCCGATCTCTTTTTGAACGTGACCCCGGCGCGCATTGACGATCTGCAAGTTCACCCCGATTTTGTGTTGCCGCCTGCGATTGCCGGCGAGTTACGTCCCCTCTCGCCGGAGACGTGGCTGGCTGGTTTTGGGGCGCGGCTCCAGGTTGCCACGAATGACTTTAACCGGCTGGCTGGGCCAAAAGCATTGGACAAAGCTTGGGGATTGGATGGCCTGCACCCCAACGGCGTGCCGCGCAATCCCAACGACCGCCGCATGTTACCAGCGGCGGCGGCTCAAATGCGCCGCTTTTTTGTGGAGATGCTGGCCGAGTCCCCGGCGGGGCTGCGCCAGGCCCAGGAAACGCTGGCCGGGTGGCGCGCCGATCTGGAACGCGAGCGTGCTGGCGTTGCCGAAGGATACGCGCCGGGGCAGCGCCACATGGCGGCATCCCAGCGCCAACTGGCCCTGCGCCAATGGCAGAATCGCTATACACACACGCTGGTCGATCAGCCCTCTTGGCGGGGAACGCTACTGCGTTCGACACTGCTGATTGTGGCGGTGTTGCTCTTGTCGGCGATCTATGTTTTCGCTTTTAATCCTCCGGTTAATTTGATTGTGGACGGGGGCACATTGCTGGGGATTGGCATTGGCGCCTATGTGGGCGGCGCGCTCAGCCTATCGGCGCCAAGCGGGCAGCGTGCAGCGCTTGCGGCATGATCGGGTGGCACTGGCCCAGGCCGAACTTAGCGCGCAACTGCAAGAAGAGGTGCAAAAAGGCTTGCTACGCGCCTATGATCATCTGGCGCAGATGTTGCGCGAGATGGCCGAAGCGCTGGAAGAATCCACCGAGGCGCTGCGCGCATGGTCGGTGGCGGGGGGATTGCCGCCGCTGCCGCCGGTTGCGCTGGCGGAACACACCTGCGCCGTGCCGCATCTCAACGCCCGGCTGTGGAATCTCTGCCGCACCCATCTGCGCGCCCAACAAGATCGGGAAGGTCGCCAGAGCGAAGAACGGCTGCGCTCGGCGTGGCGTTCGGTGAATTGGCGGCGACAGTTAGAGTCGATCCTGTTGGGGGAACAGAGCCGTGCGCCGCTTTCGAGCACGCTCCACGCCGCGCTGCGCGGCAGTGTGCAAAGCGCGATTGCCGAGTTTAGCGCGGCGGCCACACAGTCTGTGCGCGAGGAGTTGATCACACGGCTGGCGACAGAGTGTAATCTGGAGCATCTGCTCTGGCGCGATGCGGCGGCGGCGCGCCATCCCATGCTGGGGCGGGCGGAAAGTGGCAACAAACAGGCCACGACGCAGAATTTGATGCACCGCTATCTGGAATCGGTGTGGAGCAATGCCAAACCTGCCGCCAACTATGATGTGGCGGATCGGCTGGCCGCGCACGGCATCCCGATTGATTTTGCCGCCGTGTGGGGCAGCGCCGAAAGTGATCTGAGCGAAACCATGCTGCGCGAGTTCCGCCTGACGACGTTACCCACGGAAGATCCCTTCCGCATCACCTTTGTACGCACGGTCCACGGCATCACCCTGGCCGATCTCAGCACCATGCGCCGCTATTACACGGAGCTGACGCTGCTCAGCGAAGAGGGCGTGAATCAAGTGGCGTTGGTGGAGCGGGAACGGTCGAGCTTTTACGGGGTGCAGCGTGGGCAACAGGCGGAGATTGCGAGAGTGAGAGATTAGGCAGTTGATCGGGTGATGGGTATTACCAAACGACGGGAACAAGATCTGCGACAGTGATGTTCTCGTCGCGGGTGAGGGTATGCGTATCAACGATGTACAGAGAGTCCGGCATTTTCTAGCTCCTCATCACTTGGATTCCATTCGGCAGCTTTGAAATCCTCTTCATCAAAGTTCAAACGACCTTTGAACAGACCATAGGTCAACATCTTCTCCCGCGGCGGATCGGGGCGACTTAGCAGTTCAGCGATCAGCGCTGCCATCTTGTGCCGACCCTGTTCAAACTGGCGCTCCTTCCATTCCTCAAAGGAGAGATCGGCCGCATTGTCTTCGTCGACAGATTGCGTAGCCGATGGCTCAGCGGCTCGATCCCTGGCGGGCAGCATCGCTGTCTCCTGGGTTGTCTGCTCTTTTTGCAACATCTGCGCGGTGACCTCGATCAAGGCCAGTTTTTCGCGGTTGGACAATTGGCGAATCTGTGGAATCATACTTTCTAAGGTCATAGGTTGCCTCCTCTACAGCGCATCGGCGATGGCGTCCAATGCCATCTGCTTTCTTGTCGGTGTAGTGCGGACTGCCAGTCCGCACTACACAGCCCTCACGATGGACAGAGCCTAGTATAGCATAGAACCAAGAGGGGATGAACGATGGTGCGTCAACAGGCTGAACGTAAATTATTGCGCGGTTATAGGTCAATTGGGATAGCCATTCTGGGGACGCTTGCCCTCTTGCTGGCGGGCTGTGCCACGCAAGGGACAGGCAGGAATGAAGCTACAACCACGGCAGTGGCCCAAGGGATGCTGGCGGCGCAGAGCGAGGAAGCGACGTCTACAGTGGAGGCACGCGCCTCGGCTACGGCCCAAATGGTGGTGGCGACGCTGACCGCTGAAGCGCGCATCACCCCCACGCCGGATATAGAAGTGGCTGATGTGGCCCGCCACAACTTTGAACAGTGGGCGCAGGCCAACGGCGAGCCCTTCCGTGATGTGCAGGTCGCTGTGACGGAGAACGACGGCTTCTTCGCCGCCATGCAGGTGATCGCCTGGTTCCGTCCGCAACGGGAAGCGCCCTGGGAGGAGCGAGAGGCGACGGTGGAGTGTCGAAAGGTGGGGGCTGCGTGGCAGTGTGACGGGGAATTGTTCGCCTTTGACCTGACTCAGGGTGAAGAGGAGCGCCGCGTCCAAGCCACAGCCACCGTGGTTGCCGCGGCGCAGGCCACTGTCGAAGCGCTCATGCCTGCCGCCCTGCAAGACCTCTCCGACCGCTTTGGCATGACCTTCGTCCTCGTGCCCGCCGGGGAGTTCAGCATGGGCAGCACAGAGGCCGAGGTAGACGCCGCCCTGGAACTGTGCAACCAGACCCAGGGCAACTGCCAGCGCGAATGGTTCTGAGCGAGAAACACCCAAGCACACCATTTACCTGGATGATTTCTGGATCGGCCAGACCGAAGTGACCAATGCCCAGTACCGGGCCTTTGTGGAGGCGGGCGGCTATGACCAGCCTGACCTGTGGAGCGAGACTGGCTGGGAATGGCGTACTGATTCGCGACGTGACCCAACCCAGTTTCTGGGACGACAGCGCCTACAACCCGCCCGACCATCCGGTGGTAGGCGTAAGCTGGTACGAGGCAGTGGCCTTCGCCAACTGGCTGGCCCAAGAGACGGGGCTATCCATTCGCCTGCCCACGGAAGCCGAATGGGAAAAGGCGGCCCGGGGCAGCGATGGACGCCTGTGGCCGTGGGGCAACCAGCCGCCCGACGGCAGCCGCCTCAATTACTGCGACACTAATTGTGAGTATGACTGGAAAAATGAAAATGTAGATGATGGCTATGCCTATACGGCACCCGTGGGCAGCTATCTGGACGGGGCCAGTCCCTACGGGGCGTTGGACATGGCCGGCAACGTGTGGGAATGGACGGGGAGTCTGTACGAAGAGTACCCCTACAATGCAGCGGATGGGCGTGAGGAGCTAAACGTTGGCGGATATCGTGTGTTGCGTGGTGGTGCGTTCGACGACTCCCGTTACGCCGTGCGTTGCGCCTTCCGTTTCGCCAACTTCCCGGTCGACCGGAGTCTCAACCTCGGGTTGCGGGTGATGTCCCCCGGCCTCTGAGCCTCTGGACTCTGATTCTGCTCTGATCTCTGTTCTGCCTCTGCGTTCTGGGGGTGCGGGGGGCGTGCCCCCTGCCACTCACCGCCGCAGGCGGTCGAATTTTTTTGCAGCGCTATTGTCCTGATGTAGGCCGGACTGTCAGTCCGGCCTACATCAGGACAATAGCTATATGAGTGGGGTGGGAAAAGCCTCACCCGTTTCCATTGACCCCCTCCACGCTAGTTGTTACAATGTCGGTATGGACGATATTTTCAGCAACCTTCCAGCAGAGTTCCAATCGGGGAAAGGATTGGGGAAGTGACAGTCCTCTATCACGGCACAGATTGGGAGAGCGCGTTAAATATCTTGAACAATGGCGTGAATCTTGAGAAGCTAACTCGTCTCCAATCTGATCGAGCGACACAACTGGGTACAGGCTGGTACGTAACAGAAAGCCTTGACGTTGCCTGGTATTTTGCATCTATGGCACCCGGTACGTTAGAAGGGGGCTATACAGTGATCGAAGTGGAGATCGATCAGGAAGACCTACTCAGTTTACTAGAACAGGCACTTGCGATCCGACGCGAAATTATGAATGTGCCATTCTTCGGTGAGCAGTATTGGATCTCCCCCGATGCGTTTACGTTTCTTAACCAGCGCGCTATCTTTCGACCTTACACAGGAGATAGGTAACAATGTCCAAGCAGAAATTTACAAAAGCAGATCTTAACCTGGGTACACTTGCCAGCGCGAGCCAAGACAATGGCGTCACGACCCATACCCATAGTATCGAATTTGCCAGACCCCTCTCGGAGGCGGAACGCCACCTCTTCTGCGACGTATTGAGAGGCTTTTATCAGACGGTGCGCTTCTCCCGGCAGTTTGGCACAGAGATGGTGGCCGAACCCATCGTCGAGTTTACCTCTGTCCATAGCGCACGCTACACCCTGCGCCAGACGTCCATGAACGGTGCGTGGAAGGATCTCCTCTTCGCTATGTTGACCAACTTTAGCCTGGAAATTGCGCCCATTGCCCGCCATGACGAAAGCCGAGCCTTTGCACCCCACGCTATCGCGTTCTCCCTCTGTTTCAACGGTGATATAATAGATGCCGTGAGTGGGATGAGGGACGGCTGCGAAAGCTGCGCGCCGGGGAACTATGAGACAGCCGCGTGTGAGGCGATGGCGGTGCGGGGCATGTGACAATGGGTAAAACTGAAAGGGGAAATGGAACCTCATTCGTCTATGCTGTGGATCTGTGCGCTACCTCTCCACCCCCTCCCACAATGTCTAGGCCAGCGTTGTAGGAGGGGGTGGAGAGATGGCTCCTTCCCTGCCGAGGGTGCATTTCAATTTGGGGGCGACCATTCTGGGAATGGACCAGACGCTGACGCTTTAAACAAAGTGCTTGTGGTCCATTCCCGGAATACTCGATAACCAATAGCAGCGTCTACCCACTTGGCTTCACCTCCACCAGATCCCCCACCTGCCGTGCCCGACGCCGCCACTGTCCCCACTGGCAACTCCACCACCCGCTTCGCCCCTTTGTAAAATCCCCCGATTCGCCACGGGCGCAGGTTGACGTCGATGCCCACAACCTTGTTTTGAGCATCCAGATAGAGCACGTCAATCGGCATGGACATGAAAAAGCAGTGGATGCTGTTGCACGGATCAATCAGCAACCCGTACCCCTCGGCCAATGTTTTGCGGCCGATCAAGCCCTTGAAGCGGCTCCAAAATGAATCGGCCACCGCGCCATTCTGGACAAGCCATTGGCCGCGCTGTGGGTTGTAGATGGTGAGCTTTTTTGAGGTCGGCATGGTGGGTGCTCCGTGATGCGTGATGCGTGATCCGTGAAGAAGTTCACGCATCACGCATCACGCTTTTTTTATCTCGTTTTGCGATTTAGCCCAATGCTAAACAGATTCGGCGGCAGGTTGACCTGATCGGATTTCATCTTGTCCAAAACCTTGGGCCGGATACCCGTGGGCCGCAGCGCGCCGATGATACGCCCTTTTTCGTCCACGCCATCTTCCTCGAACTTGAAAATATCCTGGGTCAAGATGGTCTCGCCTTCCATGCCCAGCACCTCGGTACAGTACATCACACGGCGTGTACCATCGCGCAGGCGATCCACGTGCACGATCATGTGGACGGCAGAAGCCACCTGCTGCCGAATCGCCCGCAGCGGCAGATCCATGCCGGCCATCAGCACCATCGTCTCTAAACGGGTGAGTGTGTCGCGTGGGGTGTTGCTGTGTGCCGTGGAAAGCGATCCATCGTGGCCGGTATTCATGGCCTGGAGCATGTCCAGCGCTTCGCCACCACGACATTCGCCGATGACCAGCCGGTCGGGGCGCATACGCAAACTGTTGATCACCAGATCGCGGATGGTCACCGCGCCTTTTCCTTCAATATTGGCGGGGCGGGTCTCCAGACGCACCACATGCTCCTGGCGCAGTTGCAGCTCGGCGCTATCCTCAATCGTCACAATGCGGTCGGTGGTGGGGATAAAACTACTCAACACGTTAAGCAACGTGGTCTTGCCAGAGCCTGTGCCGCCGCTGACAATAATATTGATGTGCGAAATGACCGCCGCCTCGATGAACAGCGAAAATTCTTCGGTGAAACTGCCAAAGCGGATCAGGTCGGCCACGGTGAGCGGTTTTTTGCTAAATTTACGAATCGTGATGCTGGGACCGTCAATCGCCAGCGGCGGGATAATGGCGTTGACGCGGCTGCCATCGGGCAAGCGGGCATCGACCATGGGGCTGCTTTCGTCCACACGGCGACCGAGCGGGGCCAGAATGCGTTCGATGATGCGCTGCACGTGGGCGTTGTCCTGAAATTTCACATCGCTGAGCACATTTTTGCCACTCCGCTCCACATAAATTTTGTAGGGGCCGTTGACCATAATTTCGGAGATGCTGTCATCGTCGAGCAGGGGTTGCAGCGGACCGAAGCCCAAAATGTCGGCCAGGATCATGTCGAAAATTTGTTGGCGTTCGGTGCGATTCAGCACCAATCCCGCCTCGGAGATGGCACGGGCGAAGATCGGCTCGATGATCTGGCGGCCCGCCTCCATGCCCATCTTCTCGGTATGCAGGCTGGAATCTCGGATTAACTCCTGTTGCACCTTGTCGCGCAGCAACACAAAAGCGGGGAGTTGTTCGGTTTCGCGCGAGGGACGAGGTGTGCCGTTGGCGGCGGGTTCGGGGGCGCGCGCAGGCGATGGCGACGGTGCTGGCGTCACCAAACGAGGGCGGGTTGCCGCTCCGTTATTCGCGGGAGCAGCGGGGCGATTGTTGGGTGGTGAGGAAGTTCGGTTAAAAAGTCCCATAGTCGATCAGTCGGGTGGCGGCCACTTAATCCTCCCCTAACTGAGAGGGATCGAAGCGAGGGCTATCACCATTTTCTCCCGAAATATCGGGTAGCTCACGACGGGGGATCAGCCACACAGGGTCCCAATCATTCCAAAGGTTATTGCTCAAATTGCGCTGGTTGGAGCCGTCCACATTCATGGCCCAGATTTGGGCGCGGCCCGAATCCCGGTTGCTCCAAAAGGCAAGGGTCTGTCCATCAGGACTAAAGGTGGGGTGCTTGTCCCACTCCCAATCGTTGTTGGTCAGCCGACGTGGTTTGACATATTGACCGTTGTAATCTGAAAAGTAGAGAATGAAAATTTCGTCGCCCCACAATCCCCAATCGCCATCGGTGGGACCGGCCCGCCGTTGCGATGTAAAGGCGATGCTGCCCATATCGGGGGAATAGGTGGGATGATAGTTCACTGCGCTGTTGTTGAGCAATTCCACACGGGTCTCACGCCAATGCTGCGGCACATCATAGCGCCACATATAGATCGCCACAGAGCGCTCGCTCTGTCCATCCTGCTCCACCCAGATGCGGCGCTGATTATCCGGCGACCAGGTCACCTGTTCTTTCAGATGCTCATAGAGGCCGCTGCTGTCCATCACCGGCTGTTGTTCGCTGCCATCGGGGCGCATCACCCACAGACCTTTGGGTGCGCCCGGTCGATCACTGCGAAAGGCGATCCAACCGGTGAACTGTTCAATGGGCGCAGGCGTCGGCGTGAATATTTTCATCACCTCGGCGTAGGCATCGGGCGTGGGCGTGGCCGTCAGCGTGGGTGTCGGCGTGGGCGTGGGGGCCAGCGCCACCTTCACCGCCAGCAGCCGAATTTGAGCTTCGTTGCGGTTTTCCACGGGCATGAGAAAGGCGGCGGTGTATTGTCCCATGGCTGCCACATAGTCGCCCTCGGCCTCTTTTTGCGCGCCATACCCCATGCGCGACGCATAAA
Source organism: uncultured Chloroflexia bacterium (assembly GCA_963721725.1). Lineage (GTDB taxonomy): Bacteria > Chloroflexota > Anaerolineae > Caldilineales > Caldilineaceae > RI-153. The sequence goes on along the minus strand of CAVRLX010000016.1, from coordinate 585,812 downwards.
GCGCCTCGCGGGCATCGCCACCCAGCAGCCCAGGGTTGTTACCATAGAGCGCCGATAACATGGGCACGGCTTGATCGTAGCGTTCCTTCGCCATGGCTTCTCTGGCCTGTTGATATTGGTTGAGCATGGCAAGATTGGCTTCAGCCAGACTGTCACGCGGGCGGATGCTCAAGGCGCGCCGGTAGAGTTCGCCAACTTGGGTGACCTCGGCCAAGCTCTGCCCGGCCAAGTTAAATTTGCCGTCGCCCTGGGCCATGTAACTCTCAAAAAGATGCAATTCCACCGTTTCTGGCCGGTAGTTAACGCTCTCCTGGCGGATGGTGTTGTACATGAGAATGGCATCGGACCAACGCCCTTCGCCATAGGCTTTCTCGGCCTCGGCAAAGATATCCTCCACACGGTTGATCTGTAACAGCGTCTCGATCTGGTCGTTCACATCTTTGTACGCGGGGTTTTGGTCACGTAAGTCCTGGAAAATCGAGAGCGCAGTAATGATTTCGCCACGTTCCACAGCATGGCGCGCATCTTGGTATTGCTCGGCCATTGCGATCTGCTGTTGGGCTTCGGCCAGCCCCACTCCTGCCTGTTGGTTCTGGGGGTCCAGGGTCAAGACTTCTTGAAAGCCCGTCGCCGCGTCTTGATAGGCAGATTGTGCCAGCAGCGATTGGGCCTTGCTCAGCGATTCCACCAGAGCAACCTGGGCGCGGCGCACCTGCCGCGCAGGCTCCACCAGCCGCTGATAGCCCACCCAGCCTCCCACAGCCAGCAACAAAACCAGCAAAATGACGCCGATCAGTGTCAGGCGGCGACGATGCAAAATGGCAACCACCAGCGGCGAAAGTCCGGTCACGGGCTTTCGATCGAGATCGGCGCGCATCTGCGTGTTTTCAATCAGCGAGCGGATCTCGATCTGCGCCGGGTAATCACGTTGCAGATCGCGGCAGTGTCTCCAGCGCAGGTTTCCACGCGCCCTCTTGAATTTCACGGGCTACTTTATGATACCGTGGATCACTCCACGCAGTAGTTGTTATCGCCATAGTCTCTTCTCACGTCCACTAAAAAATCGTGTTACAGATCGGCAAACGCTTCAACGATGCCCGGCACGGCTGGCCCCAGCACCACGGCAAACAATGCCGGGAAGATAAATAGAGTGATCACTGGCAACATTTTAATCGGCATTTTGTTGGCCTGTTCTTCGGCCCATTGTCGCCGCCGCACCCGCATCTGAGCGCTTTGGGTGTGCAAAATATCCACAATCGAAATGCCCAGACTGTCGGCCTGAATCAAGACCGCCACAAATGAGCGCAATTCCGGCACATCGTTGCGGTCGGCCAGGTTACGCAGCGCATCCAGTTTGCGCATGCCCATATTCATCTCGTTGACCATACGCCCGAATTCATCGGTGAGCGGGTTGTGCCAGCGCTCAGAGAGGCGCAGCAGCGCCATGTCAAAGCCCAGCCCTGCATCCACCATGGTGGTGAGCATATCCAGCGCATTGGGCAGCGCTTTGGTCATCTCGCCACGGCGCTTGGTGATCTTCTGTTTGAGCCAGTAGTTGGGCAGATACATGCCGATGCCGCCCCCCACAAGGCTAAAGAGCAGCGCCGAAACGAGGGGCAGGTTGGTCATTTTGAAGAGATATAGCCCGGCCAACACGCTTGCGCCCAGACCTGCCAGCATCTTCATGCCCAGAATATCGATGACGGCCAGGTTGTTGGGGTTGCCCGCCAGCGCCAGTTGATGGCGCAGACTCTCCAAATTGCTGCCGGGGGTCAGGCGGCCCAGGCGGGCCAGAATGCCATGACCGAGCGGGCGCAAGATACGATCCTTGAAGCTGCCCAACTCGGCTTCGGCTTCTTCGGGGTGATGATTGCTTACCAGTTTGCGCAGGCGCTTTTGGATTTCTTGATATTGCTGTTCGCGCATGAAGCCATAGCAGATCACCAGTAAGGCAAGGCCCATGAGCAGCGATGCAATAACGGCGCGTGCTTCGGCGTTTTGGAGAGATCCGGTGATGGTAATAAGAATCGTATTCATAGGGCGTTGTCCAGACTAAACTTCCAAGCTGCTGATCATTTTGTTGATGATAAAGAGACCGATCAAGACATTGACGACAGCAAACATGGGAATAAAAAACCAGGGGAAGACAAAAACTCGCATCATATAGGTGGGGTTCATAAGCAGCAAAATCACCCCCAAGATAAAAGGCATCACCGCCAACAGATAGCTGGTGGCCCGTTGCATACCGGTAATCGAGCGAATCTCGCCTTTAATGCGGATGCGCTCGCGGATGGTCTCGGCGATGGTTCCCAGGATGTCTCCCAGATTGCCGCCCACCTCGTTCTGCACCTGCATCGCCGCCACCACCATCTCCAGATCGCTGCTTTCCATGCGCTCCACCAGCCGCCCCAGCGATTTTACCGTGGGGACGCCAAAAGCAATTTCTTGGGTCACCCGCTCGTACTCCTCACGGCTGGGGCTGGGCATCTCTTGCGCCACCAGCCGCAACGCCTGCATCAAGCCATAGCCAGAGCGCAGGCTGCCCACCAACAAGTTGAGTACATCGGGCAGTTGGTCGCCGAAATTGTTGAGCCGTTTTTCTTTTTTGCGTTTGAGCCAGAAACGCGGGATAAACGCCGCCAACACCGCCAGCCCAATCCCGGCAAAAACCGTGCGGGAAAAAAGCCAGCCCAGGAAGAAAGCCACCACTATCATCACCAAATTGATGGCGAGAAACTCGGCTGCGGTGAGTTTGACCCCGGCCTGAAAGAGTGCCACCGTGAGGCTGGCCCCATATTTGCCACGCGCCAGCCGATCGTTGACCTGCCCTTTGAGCCATGCCTGTTGCTGGGCATTCTCGGCGGCGTGGATCTCGATCTGGCGCACAGAAAGACGGCTACCGGCGTCGCCCTCGGCGTTTAGCGTCAAGTGGATGCCTGCGAATACGAAAATGATGGAGAACATAACCGCCACGGTAATCAACAATGTCATTGTGCATCCTCCTTTCGTTGCTGTGTCAAACGGCTAGCCGTTGCATGTACCAGGCCACAATCTGACCGCCATGGATCAGCGCAATTGACCCGCCCAGGCTCAGATAAGGTGCATAAGCGATAGTGCTCTGACGGGTGCTCTGGCGGGTGATCACAAGCAGCGCCGCGCCCACGCCCCCAGCCAGGATGCCCGCGGCCAGCGCCACCCAGACGCCGGGGAATCCGGCGATCAGCCCGATCAGACCGGCCAGTTTAACGTCGCCTGCGCCCATGGCCCCAGGGCGTAGCATGGCGATTAGCAAAAAGCTGACCAGCCCGGCGATGCCGCCCAGCAGTGCGTTGGCAAAGCTGAGGGGGTGTCCCACAAGGGGCGCCGCCAAGGCCACCAAGGCCGACACGCCCACCACGCTGTTGAGCACGCGCCGATGCTCCAGATCGATGACGGCGATGAGCAAAAATAGCTGAAGATAAAAATAACGCAGCCACTCGCCTGCGCCATGCGCTCCCCCCGCTGCCCACCCCGCATAGAAGCTGATAAGGAGTGCGGCGGCCATCACGCCCAGACCGCGCCCAGAGCGCAACCGGGCAGGTTGGGCGCGTAGACTATTTTGCCACGTCGCGCCTAGTCCCTGCGGTAACGTATCAGCCAGCCAATTGATCAAAAGGCCAGCCCCCAGCCCCGTGACGAGAAATAGGCTAAGCATTAGGCCGCCCCATTTTGGAGTATGGTAGAGAGCCGTCCAAACAGCCCTTTGGGTGCTCGGCTGGGCGCGCTCTTGGGTTCGGGGATCAGGGTCTTTGCCAGCTTTTCCACTTGGCGCGCCACGGCGCTGCGCGGGTCGCTCTGCACCAGCGGAATGCCCCGATTTAAGGAATAGGTCACCAACCCCGTGTCTTCGGGGATGGCCCCCATAATCTGCATGTTCAGGTGACGGCCAATCTCGTCCACGGGTACACCACCCTTGACGCCAGCCCGGTTGACCACGAGAAAAAGCTTTTCACGCGGGAAGTCATTTTCGTCGGCGGCTTTCAAAAAGAGCGATGTGCGTTGTAACGCGCTCATCTCTGGGGTTGCCACCAGCAAGACCCGGTCGGCCAAGCTCAGAACCACGGCGGTCTGTTCCTCTGCGGTGGCCCCGCCATCAACAATCACGTATTCGTATTCCGCGGCCAGAAGCGACAACAGCTTTTCAAAGCCGTCGGCGGTCATGACGGCGCTGGCTTCAACGCTGCGGCTGCTTACCAAAACGTGAATCCCGCTCTTGTGGGCCACCATCATGCCCTTGAGCAGATCAAGATCCATGCTGGCCCCCTGGGCAAGCACATCGGCACAAGTGAACTGCGCCGTCAGGTTGAGCACGGTTTCCAGATCGCCCAGGCTGCTGTGACCATCGATGAGCGCGACTTTGGCCCCCGTCTGTTGGCGTAAGAGCAGGGCCAAGTTTACTGCAAGCATGGTGCAGCCCACGCCACCTTTGGGGCTAATCAGGGTGATAATCTGATTGTGGCGGATGTCTGTAGGTTTCTGCGCGCGCAGGCTATCGTGGCGCAGCGTCTCCATCTCCACCAACTGGCTGAGTGTGGAAAAAACTTCGGCCTCGTTGATGGGTTTAAGGATAAACGCTCGTGCCCCGGCCAGCATGGCATCGCGCACATAGGCTACGGCTTTTTCGTCGGCCAGGGCCACAATCGGCACAAGCGGAGCGACGATCGACAGCTTGCGGATGGCCTCCACGGTTTCGCCATCGCGCACAGAATCGTCCACAAGGATCACGTCGGGCGTATCCTGGGCTGTGGATTGGAGTGCCTCTTGGCATGTGTTGGTAAAACGGACGCTGTAGCGCTTTTCTGTAAAGAAAATATGTTGTAATCGGCTGACACTGTCAGAGCGGTCAGTCAGCACCAAGGTGCGAATCATAGGTTTAACAGTCATTTCACTATCCTCTATCTCACGCGGTCGGAGGAGATCTGGCCGCGGGTGGAAGGCTTGTCAACGGGTGAAGGTGGCGGTGCTGTGCGTTTGATCATTGACCACTTTCCGTTTCTGCCCCCGCATCATTGATGGTATTGCTGAGAATGTTGCTGGCCGTAAGATTGACGCTGCCATCAGCCGCTGGGGGGATGGCCTCGCGGTCAGAGGCGAGATTGGTCGGCGCAGCCGGTAGCTGGAAACGGTCGATGAGGTATTGCGCATCCACCGGCAAAACTGGCGAAAGTGCTTCGTTGCCCGGCGCACGCAACAGAAAATCCATAGGCGCGCCTGTGTCCACCAGATGTTTGATCACCAGCGCATCTTGCGGCGAGACGGCCAGCAAGAGCGCGTCGGGCCGCAACAGAGAGGTCGTCTCTTCCGTGGAGGGTTGGCGGCGCAACAAGCCTTTTATCTCTAGATTTTGTAAGCTTAAAAAAGTGGTAACTGGCTCGGCATCTTGCCGTTCAGCGTCAGCTACTGCGCTATCAAAATCAATGGCGACTGTATACGCCAGATCAATCCGGTCGCCCACAGCCAACATCCCTGTTTGTCCCAAAATGGCGGTGGCTGGCACAGCCAGCAAGACCTCGTTGGATTTCATTTTGTAAAGAACTGGCGAAGTGGGGTCTGTGGGGCTTAACAAGCGTGAACTTAACAGAATCTCCCCAGCCACCAACGGCATCTGCGAAATCTTGCCCACCACGTCTACGGCTTCTTTAATATACCCCTCTGGCACCAGCGTGGCCGGAATCTTTTGGGTCTTGATCATAGACTCATCAATGAGTTGACGCGCACCAATGTCTTGGCCCGCCACTAGGACCTGCAACGTGGGCATCTCTTCAAGCTTTGAGAGGGTTGCATTTGTAGTTGCCTCATTGATAGTGCGAAAGGTTAGTAGCCCGGCAATTAGCGCCAAGAGTGCGCCAGAGAAGAGCCAGATCCATCCTCGCTTTTGGGTCACAAAACAGCCTCCCTGTAGACCATAACGCCTGCGCCACAGTCCACATTTCATTCGCAATCATGGGGGGAACACGATTTGAACAATCATTTGATCTAGAATTGTTCATTAACAATTTACGTAGGGTAGAGGCAGATCTCAATAGTACTTGTGTAGAATAGCCTTTCTTTGTCGATAATCTCTATTGAGGTTTAGGCTGCGTCGCACCCTGAATCGTTATGTCTGTGGGTGGAATAGAAAAACGGGGAGGCAGTGACTGCCCCCCCGTTTTTCTATTGTTGTAATCTTTATAGAACTTAGAAGCTAAAACTCGAGCCCAGCCCGGTAAGGAATGCGCTGATCTGCGTGCCAAAGGCAGCCACCCCGGCAATCGCGGCGACAGCCACCAACGCAATAATCATACCGTATTCAGCCAGGCCCTGGCCTTCTTCTTTAACGAACAAAGTGCTCAAATAGACGTAGAGATGGGTCAATGCTTGCATGGGATCCTCCTAAGGAATAAGCGCCGATAGAGTAATAGTCTGTGTGGCTCATGCGATGTAACTCGCTTCATGCCGTCAGTCTACTCCGGCCCTGGCGCAAACTCAATGGTACTCTCTTCCCGATAAAGATTGCTATGCTTTGTGGCTTTTTTCCTATATATCCCCTATCGTTTTTGTATTTGCTTCGTAAGTCCAGGCTGATCGCTTCCTTTTGGTACTATTGGTGGACGCCTTCTTGGCGTAGCACTTGCTACAATGGCAATTGCAGTAACTTTTTTTAGACATAAACGCTGACCTGTAAAGAACCTATCTATGGCTGTTGACAATTACCCTCCCCTTGCATCGCAACCAAACATCTCCCCTGGATGGCGAGAAACCCTGGCCCGCTGGCTCAATCCACAACGGCGGCGTGTCTACCCACTGGCGATCTTTCTGATCACCGTGTTGGGCTGGTTGGTGAGTCTGGGCATGGGGCCAGGTCTAACCGACGCTTCGGGGACCATTATCGGGGCGGATTTCGTAGCCTTCTATACAGGCGGGCGCTTCTTTTGGCAAGATCGGATGGGCGATCTCTATAATTTCGCCGCCCAAGCGGCTGTGTTGGCCGATCTGGTTGCGCCCGTAGTCACGGATAAAATCAATCCTTTTATCAATCCTCCTTTTAGTGTGCTGATCTATGCGCCTTTTGCGCTGGGCAGCTATGCCCTGGGGCTGGCGCTCTGGTGGGCCGCGGGCGGCGCGCTGCTGGTTTTCTCGCTGCACCTGTTGCGCGTGGAGCTTTTCCCAGCGCGCCCTACGCTGCGCCGGTTGATTTGGCTGAGCCTACTTTTTTATCCCACCCTGCTTTGGATCACGTTTGGGCAAAACACAGCGCTCACCCTCTTTTTGTACACGATTACCTTTGTGTTGCTGCGCCGCGGCTATGATCTGGCAGCCGGGCTGGCGTTGGGTTGTCTGCTCTATAAACCGCAACTTGCCATTGCCCTGGCCCTGATTCTGTTGATGCGGTGGCGCTGGCGGGCGCTAATTGGCGGCGCGCTTAGCGTGACGGCGTGGCTGGCGGCTGGCTTTCTGATCAGCCCAGCGGCCATGCTGCGCTACGCGGGAAATTATGCCCCATCTGCCCGATCTGCTGCGCTCGACAGGTTACAAAAGCTGGGGATTGCACAGCTTCTTTGGCTTCGCCGTGCTGCTGCTAGACGGCATCTCGGCGCCCGCCGCCGATGGGCTTGCGATTGCCCTCACTGCTGGCGGGCTGCTCTGGCTGGCGTGGATCTGGCGACGCACACCCTGGCAGCCCACCACCCGTCGCTGGAATTTCACCATGGCAATGAGTTTGGCCCTGGGACTCTGCATCAGTCCCCATCTCTATATTTACGATCTTATGTTGTTGCTGCTGCCGCTGGGAATCGTGTGGAGTTACTATCAAACGGGAACGGGTGACCGCCCGCTGGATGGGGGGCCGATGTTGGTGTGGACAGCGCTGCTCTATAGCTCGGTCTTTTTTAGCAGCTATCTGGCAATGGCACAGCTCTGGGTAATGCGAGCAATCGGCCTGCCCCCCGTGGCCGTGCAGGGCAGTCTCTTTGCAATTGTGGGCTGGTGCTGGGTTGTGTGGCGGACGGTGAACCGAGAAGGGAACGCAGAGGACACAGATTAAACGAATGTGCGCGAATCAGGGTATACAATCTGTGGCAATCCCGCCCGATCCATTCAATCCGGGTTCAACCTCTCAACTCTACTTGCCATCCGCCATGCCAACAGCGCGATGATCAGCCCGGCCAGCAGATCGACGACGTAATGTTCGCCCAGATAGACCAGAGAAAAGCCCATGAGCAGAACATAGCCTACGCCCAGAGGACGCCCGATCCGATGAGCGCGGCCCAAAGCGAGGGCAACGACAGTGGTCAGCCCCGTGTGCAACGAGGGCATCGCCGCCACAGGGTTAGGATCAATGCTGGGCGGCAGGGTCAGCAGCTCAAAGATGACCCGGTGCAGATTAATTTTACCTGCTTCCGCGGCCATCCACGGCGGGACAGTGGGCAACAGATAATAGATGACCAGCCCCAGGCCCAGCGTACCCATGAGCGCCACCACATAGCGGGCCATTGTCTGCGGGTGGAAGCGCCACAACCAGAGTGCCACGGCATAGGGCATGAAAAAGTAAGAGGTGTGTGTGGCAACCGAGATGATCTCCAGCGGTCCCCACACGCCATGATAGAGGTGGGCTTGCAGCCAAGTGGTGGGGATGATGCCGCCAAAGAGCGCCCGCTCCATATAGATTACATAATCCATCTGCACGGGAATAGAGGTATCGTCGGCAAAGCAGCGCAGGTGCATAAAGAGCGTAAACGCCACAAAGTAGCTGCAAAGCAGGCGTAGATTCAGTGGCAACCGGCGCAACATCAACAAAAGCGGCAGCGACAATCCAGTCAACCCAATCACCGGCACAAAGAGCGTGAGCGGTGCACTCTGAAAACGCACGCCGTAAAGATTAAGAATCACAATGGCAAAGGCTAATGCGCTCCACCACGAAAGCGCCACTGGCTCACGCTTGACGGTCAGCGATGGGGTAGGTTGCACGGAATAGGCTCGTTTCATAGTCAATTCTGGCAAGGCACGCGATTACAGGGTTATGATATCTATGTGCCTAAGCAGCACACAAGGACATTGTTTAAAGAGCAAAAAATGTTCCTTTGTAGCACTGCTTAGGATAGCAAAGGCTATAGCAATTTGAAGCGAAGGCACAACCTTATGACAATCTGGGCACAACGCCAAAAACAATTCCAATCTGCACAGAACGAAACCGGCCAGAGTTTGGTGGAATTTATGATTATCCTGCCCTTGTTGCTGCTTCTGCTGGCAGGGGTCTTTGATGTGGGGCGTTCGTTGCAAGCCTATGTGGTCATGCTCAACGCCAGCCGCGAGGCCGCTATGATGGGTGCAGCGGCAGAGGTGCAGAGCAATGAACTACGCACGCTTGCCCTGGAAGAACTCGTGCGCGGCGGGCTTGATCCGGGGCTGGCTGAGGTGACGATACAATATCAACAGAACGGCTTCCCCCCGCCAACCATGTGATTGTTGACGTGGACTATACGCTGCCCCTCTTTTTAGCCGTGCTCTCTATCTCCAGTATGGATCTTCACACCAGCACCGAAATGGTGGTCTTCTGGTAAGCAGTAGATCGCCCTATGCTGCTCCACAATTCGCTCCCATGTAAAGGCTTGATGGCACTGACGGGCATTCTGGCGCATAGCGGCCAACAGCGCCGGTGTATCCATCAGCCGCATCACCGCCGCCGCCGTGGCAACTGCATCCGCCGGGGGAACCAAGAGCAGATCACGCTCGTGGGCAAGTTCCGGCAGCGGGGCTTGTGGCTCGGTGGTGACAATGGCACAGCCGTTCGCCAGCCCCGCCAGCAGCGTTCCCCGGCGCAGACTGACGCCATCCGTGTAGGGCATCAGCAACACATCCACCGCGTTGAGATCGGCGCTCACCGCCGCCGCTGATTGATGGCCCGTCCACTGGACACGCTCCGCCAGCCCCAGCCGAACAATCTGGCTTTCTACCTTGTGCAGATAGCGCTGATTGGTCGGATCGCTGGCCCCCACCCGCTCGCCGATCATGAGCAGCCGGGCGTTGCGTCCGCTCTGCACCAACCGATGTAATGTATCGATGAGCGTCATCCCCCCCTTGCTCTGGTTGAGAAAGCCAAAATAGCCGAGAACGAGATCATCTGGACCATAGCCACGCTGTTGGCGCTGGGCGCGGCGTTCTTCTGTCGAAAGGGTTAGCCCGGCCACGTTGCTGCCAATTGGGATCTTTGCCAGACGGCGGGCATGGGGCTGCAATTGACGGTAATCGCCTTCGTTGGTGACGACGGCGACGTGGGCCGTCTGCGCCGGATAGTGGGTCACCCAGCGACGTATCTTTGTCCCTGCTTTGGGGAAAAGGTACGGAGCCAGCAGATCATGGTACGTCCAGGCGACGCGAAGACCCGCCCGTTTCCAGAAAATGGGGGCAAAGTGAATGGCCGGGTGCATGGCAAAGGCGGCAGTTTGATATTGCACATGCAGCCAATCGGCCTTAATCGCCTGAGCCAGTCGGGCAATTTCCCCCACCATTCCCCATCCCCACTGGTGGATCTGGGGATAAATCTGGGGATAACCTGGGGAATTGTCCCCAGATTCCACCATAGCGCGGGTGATAACAGAGACATCCACGCCCTGAGTCTTCAGCGCACGGCCTAATTCGGCGGTATATGCGCCCACGCCGCCGCGCATAGGCGGATATTCCCCGCTGACAAAGAGAATGTGCATTAGAGTCGTTTTTCCAGCGTATAGCCCCGGTAGCTAAGCTCTTCAAAGCCCACCTGATGGAGCAGCGCCACTGCCGCATAATCCTCATGGTTGACGTGCAGGACCGTCTGACGGCAGCCAATCAAATAAGCATCGTTAACCATGCGCCGCAGCAGCCAACGGCCAATGCCGCGCCGCCGCCACGGGGAAAGCACGCGCCAGCGGCTAATGTAAGCGATGGGGTTGACGCCACTAGGCACATCGACTTGGCGTAGATGTAGATCGGCCTCGGCCACGCGCTCTTCGCCGACAAGGATCTGATAGCTGCGCGTGGTCTGCGTTTGTTGGAGCCAGAGCGAAAATTTCCCCTCTGGCAACGGTTCCAACAGCGGTCGTTGCAGCGGATAAGCCATACAATAGTAGCGTTCGCTCATGCGATAGCCAGCGTCGGTGAGCCAGTGCAGGGTATCTTCCCACTGGCCTGGCAACATGCCCGCTCCACACTGAAAATCCGGGTAGCCTGTGCTGAGCGAAAAGGCACGCACCCGTTGCACCCGGCTTTCGCGCCACCATTCATCCGCGGCCTGGAGCAAGGTCTTTGCTACCCGGCTCGCTATAATATAGTCGGCGGGCAAGGCCAGAAAACGCAATAGACCCAGCGGACGATCCCCGCTGAGATGTAACGTGGCGTGATCGTAGCCTGTGCCCACCTCTATAAACCCCAATAGTGTTTCTCCGTCCCAGGCCCCCAACACCTGATGGCTCAGCCAGCGTACCTCGCGCACAGTGGTTGGCACAGCCTGAAAGCTCTGTTCCAGCACAGCAGTGTTGTCCATCCATTGGCTGTAGAGGCTCTGGGCCAAGAGCGGGCGCAACAATTCAACCATCTGACGGCTTTCAGAGGCATAGGTAAGGCGTACAAAAGGGTCATTGCGAACGGTTTCCACCGGTCACCTCTTGTCAGTGAACTGGATCAAATGGATGTTTACTCTGGAATTTCGTGATGCAACACGGCTAACAATTCGGCCTGCCGCTCCAGCGCGGGCAGAAAGAGCGTACGTGGAGAGTCCATCTCCACAAGGCCGCTTTCCGCCAGTGGATAATAGACCACGCTCACCCCAGGCATGGCGCGACCAGCTTCAAAGACCGCCACCATTTGCCGAAATTGGACATGGCGTGGGGCCACCAACGGCTGATGCAGTGTTAGCCCATTGGGCGTCAACTCGGCGCGTGTAAAGAGCCAGCGCACATTGACCAGCGCAAAGATCAGGGCCACCCCAAAGAAGATCAGATCAAACCAGCCAAACCGCGTGGGTAAGGTCCACCCAAAGAGCAGTGCTACCGCAAACCCCACTGCGGTCATGAAGCCATAGCGGCGCTGTGATGGGTAGATGCGCGCATCGTCAGATATTTTCATCAATGATATCCATGAGCAAATGCTCCAACGAGGGGACCAGGCTGTGCAAGCGGGCAAAACGTACCAGCTCTTTGCCGAAGAAATCAATGCGCTGCTGTAATCCTGGGTCCACAAGACGCCCTTCGTGGAAGGCACTGCGCACGGTGGGGATGCTAATCTGCACAGGCAGACTCCAGCCGCCCACGCCGCGCACCACGACACGCAGATGGCCCAGCGTATTGACCGCGCCAGCGCTGCCCCCGGCCACACCCAACAACCCCACAATTTTGCCACGAAACTCGTCGCTGCCCATGAGATCTAGCGCGTTTTTAAGCACGCCGCTGAAGCTGTTGTGATATTCAGGCGAGCCAAGCAAAATGCCGTGCGCCGCACTCACGCGTGCTTTCAAGGCCAGCACCTGGGAATTGTCGGGCGTATCACCGGGGCTGCCGCACAGGGGGAGGGTATGCTCAGCCAGATCAATCAGATCCACGGTGGCCCCGGCGGCCCGGGCTGCGTCCAGCGCCAATCCTAATGCCTTGCGTGTGTAGCTGCCATCGCCGCGCATACTGCCACAGATGGCTGTAATGTGGACGGGAACCGGCCTGTTTTGTTCGCCTGAGATCTGAAGATTCACACATCCCCCGTTGTGGGTAACATCACGAAATTAGCTATTCTCGCCCGGCGGCGTGGGGCGGTTGCCTTCTAGTCGCGCAATAACAGCCAGGGTCACAAACCCAGCCAGCGACGCCGCGGCCATTGCCAGGATTAAAATCCGCAGAACCAAACTGGCCCACACGGCAGGCACCAAACCCGCAAAACCACCCAAAATGCCGGCAATGGGCACGGTAGCAATGAGCAAAAAGCGCACCATAATGCCCAGCGGTGCAGGCGGTGGCGCATCTTTGCGATTCATGCGGTTAACCATTGCATAGATGGCGATCAGCGGGTAAACAGCCCCTATAATAAGCAATACAATCGCGCCGAGGGTGATCAACAGATCGGGCACGTGGATATCCTCTCGTCAACTAGTGCAGCGCGGCTATAAACTGTCCTATCATAACAATCTTGGCCCAAAGCACAAAACCTCTCCCCAGGTTGGGAAGAGGTTCGCAGCCGTCGAACTTTGCGGCAAAGTTCAAGTCCTGAAAATTACGTGACTATAACAGATGATCGTAGAGCGAAAGGAGATGGGCGGCGTGTTGATTCATGAGCGGGGCCGGCGTGATCTGCTCGGCCATCTGGGCCAAAAAGTGGGGATTATCCACCAGCGTTTGCAGCACGCTGCTCAGGTCGTCCACATTGCCTGCTTCAAACAGCCGCCCCATGCGCCCATCTTCCACCTTCTCCGTCAGCGCCCCCAAGCGGCTGGCAACCACAGGCACGCCCACGCCATAGGCTTCTTGGATCACCAGCGGTGAGTTTTCATACCAAAGGGAAGGAACCACAAGACAATCCATCTGGCGCAAGGCCGCGCCTACCTGTCGCGGATCCAACAGCCCGGCAAAGCGGATGTTGGGGTGATGGGCCAATTTCTTCAGCTCGGCTACATAGTCGGGAAAGAGGTGCTCGCTGCCATAGATGGTGAGGGCAGCATTGTGCCCCAGGCGGTTGAACGCCTCGATCAGCACATGCACGCCCTTTTGCCAGGCCAGCGCGCCCACGAAACCAAAATGGGGATGGGCGGATGGTTCAGGCAGGAGCGGCGAAGGTAGATAGGCCAACTTTTCGGCGTCAAGCCCATTTTCAATCACCACAATCCGGTCGGCGGGGAAGCCCTGGTCAACATAGGTGCGGCGCAGAAATTCGCTGGGGGCAATAAAGAGATCCACGCTTTCGGCCAACTGGCGCAGATAGCGATTGCGATAGGCAAAGGGCAGCGCCACCAGCGGACGCATGGCCCGCATCCATTGCAGATCAACCCGCTCTGTAGCACAGTCAACACAATTCATGCAGCCCCCCGTCGGCCCCGTACACGGGCGACGATCCGGGCGGATCAACTGGCTGTTGGCGCAGAAATACCAATAATCGTGTAGCGTGACAATGCGAGGCAGCGGCGCGGCCAGTTCCAACAGCCGCGCCGAGACCCCTTGAACATGCTGGAAATGGACAAGATCCGGTCGGCTTTCCGCCAAAAACGCCTTAAATGCGTTTTCGATCCCCACATCACGAAAGGTATGCCAATACTGGCTCACAGGATTTTCAGTCTGGCGCGTCTCCGGCAGCGGAACCCGCCACAGGTGAATCCCCTCACGTTCAATGCGTTCGTCGCCAGGCAACAAATCTGGCGTGGGATAGAAAATGTAAACCTCGTGGCCGGCCTGGCGCAGTTCGCGGGCCAGACTCCAGCAATAGATCTCGGTGCCGCCCAGACTCTCTGGGGGAAATTTATGCACAACCAGCGCAATACGCTTTTGTTTGGGCTGCAAAAATGGCGGCAACTGCACATCCCATTCATGCCAATAAAGCTCGTCGCTGGGATAAAGTACGCCGGGTCTATCCATCGTGATTGGCTCTTCCGTGGTGGGGAGCACCCACGGACGATAGGCGCTGGCTTCTTCGACGGCGACGGCTATCTCCAGTGGAATCGGTTGTGGTTTGGCCGGTACGGTGGATTTTTTCATAAAGAGTGCATAACGTTTCGTAGGTATGATCCCAGGTGTATTGGGTCTGCACGGTCTCTTGGCCTGCGGTCCCCAGCCGTTGTGCCAAAGCCGGGTCATGCAACAATCGTTCCAAAGCATCGGCCAGCGCTATAACATCATCAAAGGGGACCAGCAATCCCGTTTCGCCGTGGGTGACGATCTCGGCCAGCCCACCCGCGGCGGCGGCCACTACAGGCTTGCCGTGAGACCACGCCTCTAAAATCACAATGCCGAAAGCATCCACCCGACTGGGCAAGGCCAGCACCGCCGCCGCCGAGAGCAATGTCGACTTTTCGGCTTCGTCCACCACGCCCAACAGGTGAACTCGTCCCCGCAGCCGTTGTTGATCTGCCGGGGGCTGGCTCTCGATAAAATGTTGGAGCAAGGACTGGAGCGGGCCAGCACAGATCAGGTCAACATCCAGCCCTCTTTGTTGTAGAGCGAGCAAGGCACGCACCAGCGTAAATGCGCCCTTGTCAAAGGTGGCAGCCCCCACAAAGGCCACCGCCGCCCTCTTCTCATTATACCAGCCGTAGGAACGGGCAGATACTACCGAATTCACGGCGGCTTTGTGCGCTTCCACACCCATGGGCAGCACAAAAACTCGATTGGGTGGAATGCCCTGGGCAGTGATCAGCGCGGCTTCGGAGCGGGTTAGCGCGCCCACGGCGCTGGCTTTTGTGTAGATTTCCACCTGATGTGCCATGAGGAAATGGGCGAGAATCTGTGCGCTGCCCGTGTGGATTAGCGGCACAGCCAACACCGGTTTGCCCGCACGATGGGCTGCCTGGCTGGCGGCGATAAAAAGTCCATCCCAGGTGGCATCGACAACACAGACCCAATCGGCACGGGCAACCTGGGCCTGTAACGTCCATTGTAAATCGCCCAAAGCAGGCATGGAACGGGCTAAATGGCTTAGGATAGGCCGTTGTAGCGCATCCGGCAGCCCGCTACGCTGCAACCCGTGGCCTGCCCGCCGCCATAATCCAAAGCGATAAGGCGCAGGCCACGGATAGCGGATGGGCAGGCGGATCACCTCGACCGCCTCTATTATGGCAGTGGGAAGCAAGAGTTCACTGTGGGGAGGCTGCCAAAAATCGGCGGCACTCTGGGCATTGGTCGTCAGCACAGTTGCCGTTTTCCCTTCCATCACCAGACGGCGTGCCATAGATCGGACAAAAGTCTGCGCGCCGCCGATAAAGGGGTGATAGGCTGGGATCACGAAAAGCGTATGCATAGGAAGGTGCCGAGTTGTGCCAGAGCGTGGACTGTTCAGGGCGAAGGCATCCTTTGCTGGGCTTGAAGTTGGGTGCGTAAGGCAGCGATCTCCAATTGCTGACGTTGTACAATCTCTTCCCATTCGCTTTGTTGGCGCTCAGTATAGAAAATTACCAGTTGATGGAGCAGACGGCGCAATCCTCTCCAGAGTGGGCCAATTCCAGGGACTCTATCGTAGGGCGATACTGTAAGGATCGGCTTGATCTTAGCCCCGTTAGCAACCTTATCACCACCTTGCCACCACTTATCCCCGAACTTATCCCCAGTTTTGCCGTGTCCAAGCGGTGTATATAAATAATGAAGCTTTTTTACAGCGGCACTTATAATTGCTGTTGAGACGCCTTGCTTGGTCCACAGTGCTACCAGAGCGGGGATGGTCTCCAAATAGGCCAGCGCCACTGTCTCATCAAGATCACCGCTGACAACGGCGGCGCGCTGTGCCATCTCGGCGGGAATGAACTCATTCAGAAAAAAGTCAGGCGCACGATGCTTCAGACAAAAACGTAGCCGCCCGCCTAGCCTTGCCCACGCCGTGGGGAGCCGCTGCCGAAACGCCGCCGATTCTTGGTGGGTCAGGGTGGCCGCTGGTTCATACCAAACCGCAAAGCCCGCTGCGCGCGCCCGGTAACAGAGATCGGCATCCTCATAATAGCCCGGCCAAAACTCTTCATCGAACAACCCCACAGTGTCGATAATTTGGCGGTGGATGCCCAGCGCGGCGGCGGTGACAAAATCGGCGGGGCCAGCCTGTCGCCAACGCGCTGTCACTGGCTCCCCATACCCCAAATGATGGGCCAGCCCCAGCGGCCACTCGATGATGCCCCCAGCGTGTTGCACGTTGACGCCGTCGGGAAAAAAAGCCAACGAACCGACGATGCCACCGGTGGTTGAAAGTGCGTTGACCAGTGCCGTCACCCAGCCGGGATCGACAACTGTATCCTGGTTAAGCAAGAGTAGATAGTCCCCCGTGGCTGCACGCAGCCCTACGTTGCAGCCCCCGGCAAAGCCCAAATTTTGCCCGTTTCGGATGAGACGCACCCCGGCATTGGCATAGCTTTGCGCCACGAAACCGGCGCTGCCATCCGCCGAGCCGTTGTCAACCACGATGATCTCCACCGGGGCGGTATGGGTACGGCAGGCGATCAGCAGGGCATCCAGGCAATCGGCGATGCAAGATTGCCCGTTCCACAGCGGGATGATCACCGACGTCTGTGCATCAGCCATAGTAGACCGACTCCAGCAACCCGATCCAATCGCCGATACGGTGTGCCAGGGTACGTTGGGCATAAAGGTGACGCTGCGCACGCTGTGCCAGTTCCAGCCGCAATTCGCGCTTTCGATTAGCTGCCGCAGCCCATCCACCCACGCTTCAGTCTGATTCTCCACCAGCCAGCCAGTCTCGCCGTGAACTACGCTGTTGGCATAGGCGGGAACCTTGCTATAGATTCCCGTCGTGCCCAGTGCGCTGTAATCTAGAAATTTTATGTCTGACTTGCCGCGGTTGAGGGGCGTGTCGCGCAGAGGAGCCAGGGCTATATCCCAGCGCGGCGTGCTGGCGAACCAGTTAATAAACTGTGGGTATTGTTCGCTGGGCATGGGTAACTTGCGCACGGGAAAAGGCAGATCACGCAGCGCCTGCCATGTAGACTCATGGGCTGTGCCGCCCACAATTTGCAACGCCAGCGGTGTGGAAAGATCCTTGCCCAATTCTTGCAGCGCCGGCAAGATCATCTGAAGATCGTCATCGTGGGTCTGGGTTCCCATATAGCCTAGCACGAGAGGACCGTGACTGATGTGCGCAAGGGGACCCAAATTACCGGGTAGCAAGCGCTCATCCAGGGCATTGGGGATTACTTCAATGCGGGCGTTGAGGCCGGCGAAGCGTTCGGCCAGCGCGGGCGTAGAAACCATCACGGCATCGGCGGCGTGCAGAAACCGTTCGGCTGCATCGACACGCCGACGCAGATCGCCATCGGCCTCATTCCCCGCCAGTGCCAATCAGATCGTCGTCAATTTGATAGATTAACTTTGCACCCCGCGCTCGAATCGAGCCAATGAGGCGCTCGGCCAGGGCTGTCGAAATGTCCGGTCGCCAGAATCGATCCACGATTACAAGCTCGAACTGCTCGCCGGGATCCAGCGGCAATGGGTAAAAATAGAAGCGGCTGTCGGCTGCCGGGTAGCTAAACGGACAGAGCAGGCGGATAAAGCTGCTGCCGTGGGGAATCCCTACGTTGCTGTATTCGTAGAGGACGAGCACGCGCGGTCTCGATTGGGGGGCCTCCTCTGTGCCAAAGAGCGTCTGGGCGATCTGGAAGGCAGCCCGTTCTGGGTGGTGGCGGCAAACGGTGTGAATGGCGTTGGTTTGCAAGCGCTGGCGCAATTCATCATCCAACACCAGCCGCAACAGCGCATCCCAGCAAGCGCCTTCCGAAGCCGTATCGACTATTAGCGCGTTGACCTCGTGGCGGGCGAAGGAGGCCGCGCCGCCATTTTGGGGCACAATCACCGCCGCGCCCGATGCCATGGCTTCCATGGCGGTCAGGCCCATGGCTTGATAGGTGGAAAAGTCCACAAAAATATCAGTGTCGGCCAACAGCGCGGCAATCAGATCTGGCTCGATTACCCCGGCCATCTTGGCCGGAAAGTCCTGTGGCAGCGATACCAGCCCTGGGTCGGCTCGGTCGACGCCAAAAAGGGTGATGCGGACACGCTTGCCAAAGCGTAGCCAGAGTTGACGCAGCAGACGCATGGTCATTCCCGGCGAGCGGCGTGGAGAATGGGGGCGCACCATGCCCACGACATGCAACGGCGCGTTGCCGGGCGTGCCCATCTTCCCCTCGACGTTGCGGGGACGCGGGCGAAACTGGTCGATCTCGACGGAGGGGCCGACGAGGGCAGGCAGTACGCCGGTCTGCTCGAAGACGATGCGTTGGTTCCATTCAGTTTTGGTAAAGGATCGCAGCCCGACCATGCCCGTGTAGCTGCTTTTAGCTCCTGCATATCCAGCACTGCCTTCCTGAAAAAAGTACGGCTCGTAGTCCTGAATATAGTAGCCAGGAATCACAGATGTGTCCTGGAGCGGCTGCATCCAATAGATGCTGGCATGGTAAGTGCCAACGACGGCATCAAACGCGCTGCCGACACGGGGAACATCATCTCCATTGCCATAGAAAACCGGTATCTCCAGATCGGGATAGCTACGCTCGAAACCAGTGCGATGCTCGTATGTATTAAAAAAGCACACATCAACGCCCATACGGCGCAGGGCGCGGCTCTCGCTGATCACAATATTAGCGCCACCGCCGGGGCTATTCACGGGCAGCACAAAGAGCAGCCGCCGCCCGCCATAGCGCCGCCGACCTTCGCGCAGCAGCCCCATGCGTTCGGTTTGCACAGCGGCGCGGGCGCGGATGCCCAAGAGCGCCGGCGCGTCTGATACAATAGCGCACCCCGGCGTCGATGATGGCGGCCCCATGTTTGGCGGCCAGGGCTTCGCCGGCGCGGTCGCTGAGCTGTTTGCGGCGCTCGTGGGAATAGCTGCGCGATCGGGCGTGATAGACGTAAGTATCGTCGGCCAGAGCCAGTTGCCAGCCCGCTTTGCGGGCGCGCAGCACATAGTCGTTCTCTTCGCCATAGCCTGCGCCAAAGCGCTCTTCGTCAAAATAGCCAATGGCGTCAATGAGTTGACGACGGATCAACAGACAAAAGCCATTGAGAAAAGGCATGGGTGGGTAGATGCGCCCGCTGAACTCGGCCAGTGATTTTGCCCAATCCGCTAGCGAAACGCCTGGCGGCAGGGGATTTTCCGCCCAATCGGTTCCAGTGGAAATCTCCGGGATGGACTGCCACGAGGCGGTGTTGGAGAGCGGGCCAACTATGCCGATCTGGGTGTCAGTCTGGGCACAGGCGATCATGCGATCCAGCCAGCCAGGGGTTAACAAGGTATCGCTGTTGAGAAGCACGACGAAATCGGCGTGGCTGTGGCGCAGACCGCGGTTGGCGGCAAAGGTATAGCCGGTGGCCGCTTCGCTGCGCAACAGATCCACCTGCGCGTGCTTTTGTGCCACGCTTTGCAAGTAGTCGCGGGTGGGGGCATCGCTGCCATCGTCCACCAAGATCAGACGATACGGCGACGTAGTTTCTTGCAACAACGTCTCCACACAGCGTTTGACATCGAGCAAGGCGTTGTGGACACAGACGATAATATCTACCGACGCCGTGTGGGCCGGGATCGGCGGTGGCTCTGGCAAGGGGGGAATTTCGACCCAGCTTAGCCCGTGGCGGCGCGGTAGAACCCGCGTTTGCAGCGCCCGTGTGCGCCAAGATAGTTCGCCCTGAAGATGGTGGGCCAAGCCCGTGTTGCCTTTGTCTTGCCAGATGCGCGCCCAGCCCACGCCCATTTCCAGCAGTCCATCGCGGCGGCTGCCCGGCGGCGAAAGGCGGGCACGCAGCCCCTGGGCGCGCATCATCAACGCGTAGCCTGGCGTGCCTTGTAGCGACGACCAATGCTGGTGCAACGCCTCTAGGTGGGTCAGTTGAGTTTGGGATGTTTGCAACGCTGCGTCTGTGTTGAGAAGATAGCGGCTGATCAGCGCCAGCCGTCCGTCGTCAATGACGGCTCGAGCATAGAGCGCATGGCGGGCGCGCTCTTGGCGGTGCAGGGCCAGGGTCAACCGGCCCAGGCTCTCTTCCAGCGGCAAGGATGTGGGGAGCAAAAAGAGACTATCGGGCAGCCCCAGCGCACTGGTCATGGCTGGATCATAGAGCAGCCCTGCCGTGCCCAGCGCGCCCACCCACGCCGCGAGATCCGCCGGATCAGGCGCGGACGGGGCTAGCAACAGGGGCGATGAATGGGCGGCAAGGTGTTGCGCCCAGGGTTCACGCTGCTCTGCCGGGGGCAGGTCCAGACAGAGGGTCAGCGTAGGCTGCGTATTTATCTCCTGCGGCGCGGTGGACAACGCCAGGTTGACACTGGCGCGCGGCCAAATCTTTTCTAAGAGGACGCGGGCTTCGTCGCCTATGTCAGCGGTAATGACAAGCAGCGACTCAGCGCTGCCGTCGTACCACTCGGCCAGCGTTGCCACTAAGGGTTCAATTGAGGTGCGGGTGTGGGATGTTGCCATAGGGCTAGGCGTCTGTAGTGAGCACAGTGTGATAGATGGATTGAAGACGAGAGATATGATCATCGAGGGCCAGGGGCGGGCGCACGCCCCGGCGCAGGCGGGCCAGTTGCGCTGAGTTGTCAACAACGCTGCCCAGCGTCTCGGCCCAGGCGGCCACGTTACCAGGATCGACGAGCAGCCCGTCCACATCATGGTGGACGGCCTCGGCCAGTGCGCCCAGATCCGAGGCGATGACGGGTACGCCCATGGCGAATGCTTCGTGGATGATCAGCGAAAAGGTTTCGTACCAGAGGGCGGGAACCACCACGGCGTCGACCTCGGCCAGGGCTTGCCAGATCTCGGCGCGGTTGAGCTTGCCCAGAAAGCGCACGCGATCATGGGGCAGTGGTGCCGACAGGGCGCGCAGTTGACGGCTGTAGGCTGGATCAAAGGCTTCGTCACCGGCGATCCAAAGTTCGGCGGGCTGTGAAAGTTGGGCGAAGGCTTCGAGCAAAATGTGTACGCCTTTTTGCCAGGCCAGCCCCCCGGCATAGAGAAAGCGCGGGCGTGGACGCGGTTGTGGCAGACGCACAGGTGTAGCAGGCACGCCGATGCCATGAGGCAACACACAGATGCGTTCGGCAGGCACGCCATGCTCTACATACCAGGTTTTTACAAAATGTGAGGGGGCAATGAGCTGGGCTGCTCTTAAGAGCAATGTGTTCAATGTGGTCCCCCGCCGAGCCAGCATAACGGCTAACAAGGGGATGGTGGGCCAAAGCGCCTTGCTGCCGCTGCGGGCAACGGCACAGCGCGCACAGTTGAGCCATAGTGAAGGGCCATCACAAATTTCGCCGCTATAGTTGGTGACGAGTTGGGCGTTGGCACAGACCCACCAAAAATCGTGGAGTGTCACCACAAAGGGGATCTCCCGCTCGACAATACTTTGGAGTAGCGAGGTGGGGAAGCCCATGAGGTGTTGAATGTGAACCAGATCGGGCTTGAATTGATCCAAAACGCCAGCAAACGCCTCTTCTAATTCGACATTGCCAAAGGTGGTTAAAAAACGGCGGGTAGGACTTGCCGATCCGTTCCAGGCCAGATGCACCGCCACGTCAAACTCCTGGCGATGTTCCTGGCCCACGCCAGCGCCGTTGCGCCGTGTAAAAACCGAAACCGCATGATTACGCGCGCTCAGCGCCTGGGCCACGCTTTGGGTATAAAGCTCCGTGCCGCCGAAATGTTCGGGTGGGTATTGATGCACCAAGTGCAACACGCGTGGCTGCGCCACGTTCACCGGTGGGTCAAGCGCTGATAGAGTTCGGCGGTAATCTGATATTTGTGTGACCATGTGTGATTTTGTTCCAACTTGTAGCGGCCTGCTTCGCCCATGTGATGCCGTTGGGCGGGGTCGGCCAGCAGTGCGGCAATCGTGGCGGCCAGCGCTTCCACATCGCCAAAGCGAACCAGCCGCCCGTCATGCCCGTCTTCAATAACCCGGTCGATGCCCCAAACGCGTGTGCCGATGACGGGCTTGCGGTAATACCACGCTTCTAGATAGGCAATGCCAAACGAATCGGTGCGCGAGGGCATCACCAACATATCCATCGCCGCCAGCAGATCGCGCTTAGTGGCGTCATCCACCGGGCCAAACACGCGCAGCCGTGTGCGGTCGGCGGCGGGCAGCGTCTCAAGATAGCGGGCGAAGGGCGAAAGCTCTGCCCCCACCAACACCAGATCGAGATCCGCGCCTTGCCGCCAAAGCTGGCGCACCGCTTCCACGGTGTGGACTGTGCCTTTGTCGTAGCTCATGGAGCCGATGATGGCAACCAACGGGCCTGTGATGCCGTGCTGTTGGCGAAAGCGTGTGCCATCTCCCCCGGCAAGCTGCGCCAGATCCACACCGGGACCGCCCACCACGGCCCGCTCCGTGGGCAAGCCGCGCGCCACATAAAAATCGCGCTCGGTTTCGGTCTGGGCCACCACGCCATCACTTTGCACTACGGTTGCCACTTGATGTCGCATGGTGTAAAACCGGCTCAGTGTATCTTGGCCCGGTGCTGGCCCCGCCCCCAAATGGGTGAGCGGATAGGCCACGAAAGGCACACCGCGACGGCGGGCAAAGGCCAAGCCCAGACTTGAAAATGGCTCGAAACAGATGGTCATCCCCGCCACCAGATCAAACGTCTCGTCAGTGATGGAGAGCCAGCGCCACAGGTCCGGCACGGCGGGGGTGTGGCGGGCCAGTCGGTCTAGTATTGTAACAGGAACGGGCGGAATGTGTGAAAGCGTCCACAGCAGCCGCCGCCACGCTGGGTAACCGAGATGGGGAAATGGCAGATGGCACACGGGAAAGCGGCGGATCTCGACGCCTTCGTGGTGATCATGCAGTTGCGAAATGCGGCGACGGCTGGGATCCCAAAAGATCTCGAAATCCAGGGCGTCGGTGGTGATCACCGTGACCTGATGGCCGTCGGCTACCAGCCGCGCCGAAAGCTCGTGGAGGTGGCTTTCGGCGCCACCCACGGCAGGCCAATAGCGCTGGATCAGGTGCAGGATGCGCATTAGCGGTATAGCCAGTTATACAATTGCTCTAGCCGCCAGTTGCTCGGCCAGATGTTTACAGCGATAGCGGCGGGTTCCGCCAGCCATGCCGCTGACGAGAAGTGCGCTCACGCCTTGTCTCCAATGGCGAAACACTCGAAGGCTCGATTATTCAGCGCCACGAGATGGCCGAGGAGTTCGCTCTGTTGTTGTAGTTGTGCCGAGAGGGTGCGGTCGCGGTCGGCCAGATGATCAATAAAAGGGTGAACAAGCCAATGCAAAATGCTAATCTTGGCCGCCCACAGCATCTGGCGCAGCGGGTTGCGCGGGCGGGGCAGCACGTGGCGCAGACGCAGCGGACCCGGATCAGCGACGGGGGCGGGTGGGGTCATCTTGCCCAGGGCCGTGTGGGGCATGGTGCGGTCGGGCGCAGTGGTGGGGTTTTCGCCAACCTGGGTGTGAGAAAAGCCAGTGTAGTTCATGAAAAAGGCCAACAGTTCGGGCTGATAGAAAGCGACATGCCCAAAGTGTTGGTGATAAAGCTCCAAATGGCTGACCATGGCGCGCGGGTTGGGCGTCACCAGCAACAGTCGCCCGCCCGGTCGCAAAGCAGCGTGGGCCAGTTCAATCACTTCCATGACCACGGCGTAGGGCAGATGTTCCACAAGATGGGCCGAGAAGATGGCATCCAGGCTGCCCGCCGGGATTTCGCGGAGATGGGCCACCACGTCGGCCTCCACCACGGTGACGCCCAGGCTACGCGCCTCGGCAATACAGCCGGGGTCAGAATCGACGCCGTAGGCATCTTTGCCCGCATCGCAGAGCAATTTGACAAAGCCACCCTGCCCCGATCCTAGATCGAGAACGCGCTGACAATCGGCCAGATAGGGCAGATAGAAGCGGTGAAAGTTCGCTTCAAGATCGGCGGTGACGCCAAAATATTTGAGAAAGGCGTAGTCTAGACTGGTGCTTGTCATGGGGCGATGTAATGGACGCGGCCATTGGGTTTGAGTGGCGTCACGGGATCAGGCTCTACTTTTTGTTCTTGTACAAGATTCCAGTGGGCATCGAGACGCAACACGCCCAGTTGATCCCAGACGGAGCGAGGCTGCACCAAAAACGAGACTGTTTGGTGGATATAGTCGTAGCAATAGGTACACGTATCGTCAAAGAGCGCCGCCGAAACCCGATAGCGTCCGGCCATGAGCGGCACGTGGGGAATGGCGTAGTCGATATAGCCGCGGCCGTTGATGGCATCAATGTGATATTCGGCAATGCTGGTGTTGGGGCCGGTGACGTGAACGTCGTCGTCACGGTGCAGGGCCAGGCCAAAGACGGGTGTTTCGATCTGGCGTTGGGTGAGATAGTGTAACCGCAGAATCAACCCTTCGCCCGTGGTGATACCGGTGGTGGGGTCGCCGTTGCTGTTGAGAATTTCCACCCAGGTGATCTTGGCCTCTTTGGTTTCCATCACAGGTTTGATGGTAATGGCGTTGGTATCGCTATCCTCGTCCTCGTCGTGGCCGGCCAGTTGGGCCTGTTGGCGGGCGTTGATGTGGGCGATATAGCGGTTTACGACTTCGCGGCCATCGCCGACTTCGCGCAGTTTGCCGTTGTCCAGCCAGATGGCGTGATGGCAGAGGCGGGCCACGGTGTCCAGATCGTGAGAAACGAGCACAATCGTCACGCCAGAGCGGCGCAGTTTGCCGATGCGCTCCATGCACTTGCGCTGAAAATTCCCATCACCCACGGCCAGCACTTCGTCCACAAGCAAAATTTCGGGCTGCACGTGAATGGCGACGGCAAAGGCTAGGCGCATGTACATGCCCGATGAATAGTGCTTGACGGGCATGTCAATAAACTGTTCCAGTTCGGAAAAGTCCACAATATCATCAAAAACGCGCACCATCTCTTTGCGGCTCAGCCCCATGAGCGCGCCGTTGAGAAAGACATTCTCGCGCCCGGTCAAGTCGTGGTGAAAGCCCGCGCCCAGCTCCAGCAGCGCGGAGACGCGCCCGTTAATGTCGATGCTGCCAGTGGTAGGCTGCATAATGCGCGCCATCATCTTGAGGGCGGTGCTTTTGCCGCTGCCGTTGCTGCCCACAAAGCCCACGGTCTGCCCTTGCTCGATCTCAAACGAGACGTTGTGCAGCGCCCAGAACTGCTCCTGATTCGGCGTCCGCCCTTTTTTGGGGTGAAAGAGATCCAACGCGCGCTCTTGCAATGTGCGAGATTCACTATGATAGAGCGTGAACCATTTGGAAACGTCGTTGAAACGAATTGAAACCGACATAGTTACCTGCCCAACTTAATCAAATCACTGTTGTTACGCCACACAAAATTGACCCTATGGTACACCAGACTTGTGCCGTCTGTCACATTCCCCGCTTTAGATTGTGCTGTCCTGGCTTTGACCATCTGCGTCGGGCAACGTAGGATAGGGGAGAACTGATTTGATGAAACCAAAAGGAGCCAAGATGAAGGGTTTGCTATTGGGCGCGCACATGTCAATTGCGGGCGGGGTGAGCCAAGCGCTGGACAATGCCGCCGCCGTGCAGAGCAACGCTGTGCAGGTTTTTACCAAAAACAACCGCCAGTGGTTTGGCCCGCCTGTGGACGCCGCCGATGTGGCGCGCTGGGCCGAGCAGATGCCAGCGCTGGGGATTGAATATGCCGTCAGCCATGCCTCGTATTTGATTAACCTAGCCACGCCCAAAGATGATCTGTGGGCCAAGGGCCGCCGCGCCCAGGCCGACGAACTCCAGCGCGCCCATGCCTATGGCATTCCGCATGTGGTCTTGCACCCTGGCGCGCACACAGGCAGCGGCGAAGAGGCGGGCTTGGCGCGCATCTCGGAAGCGCTCAATTTGATCCACGCCGAGACGCCGGAATGTGCCGATACGCAGACGCTGTTGGAATTGACAGCGGGGCAGGGTACGACGCTGGGCTATAGCTTTGAACAAATGGCGCAGATCATTGACGGCGTGGCCGAGCCGGAGCGGGTGGGCGTTTGCATTGACACCTGCCATGCCCTGGCCGCGGGCTACGATTTCCGCACGCCGGAGGGATACGCCGCCATGATGGAAACGATTGCGCGCACGATTGGCGTGGCGCGGGTGGGCTGCTGGCATTTCAACGACAGCCAGCACGGCTGCAACAGCCGCAAGGATCGCCACACCCACATTGGCGAAGGCGAAGTGGGGCTGGAGGGCTTCCGCCACATTCTCAACGATCCACGCTGGGATGGCGTACCCATGCTGTTGGAGACGCCCAAAGACGAGGACAACGACGGCAACGATGCGCGCAATCTGGCGGCGCTGGCGGCGCTGGTGGCGGATGCGGAGCGCTTGCCCGTGGGGTTGCGGGCGGGGTGAACTGGGTTAAAAGGGACGGGGGTATCTGCCTGTAGATCCATGTCCCGGCTCAATAAATCTTGGTTTGGTGGCTGCCATCGTCACGGCTTCTGGTTGTGCCAACATCAAGCCTCAATTTTTGGCAGATTGTTGGGTAAAGAGCAGGATGATAAAATGCTGAAGGTGACACTAGGTGTTATCACTTTATGCGATTGGATAGTCACATAAAATTTTTATAGCGACAATTTAGTCGCTGATTTAATAGTTAGGCTTCATCCTGAAGATGTAAACAAGTTGTTTTAAGTAGTCACCGAATTTGATGCAATCCCATATACAATCATTAAGGATCGGCGGAATGCGAAAGCTTGTTTACTCGACCTCCCTCTCACTCGATGGCTATATCGATTCTGCGGCCGGAGACCCAAGCTGGGTTGTGCCTAATGAGGAGTTGCACAGGCATTTCAATGATGTCGAGCGAGAGATCGACACCCTCCTGTACGGTCGCCGCATGTACGAAATCATGGCTGGCTATTGGCCGACGGCCGATCAGGACCCTTCGGCACCTAGCGTCATAGTTGAGTACGCTCAGATCTGGAAGCCAGTCCTCAAAGTTGTCTTCTCATCGACGCTCGAAAGAGTCGACTGGAACGCGCGACTGATAAGAGGGGATGCGGTCGCCGAAGTCACACGACTTAAAGCGCAGCCCGGCGGGTCTATAGGCATCGGGGGTGTCCTCCTCGCCTCAGACTTGGCATCCGCCGGCCTGATTGACGAATACCGCCTCTACTATGTCCCGATCTTCCTGGGTTCCGGTAAGGCAGCGTTCTCGCAGATTCAGCGCAGCGTTAAACTCAGGTTGGTCGAGACCCACACATTCTCTTCCGGGACGGTACTCCTGCGATACGCTCCCGTCAAGCCGTAGTCTGTATCTTTAGGAATCTCTAACTCGCTGAACCCGACCATAACCCGCCACACTTCCATGTGCGGGTACACGGGCAAGAAGCCTAAATTACCATCGCCAACGTAGATATTCTACGCGGCGACCTGGACCGGATTGAACGGCGAAAAGTCATCGCTTGGGCACGCAAACGTCAGCGTAAGCTTGAATCGAACTGGCAACGGATCGAACAGTATCTACCTCCAGAGGAGATCTCACCATGACCCAAGCTGCACGATATCTTAAGTATGTCACGACACGCCCCGGATTCGTCCTTGAGATAGAGTTCACCAACGGCGACCAGGGCCATTTGCACCTAACCAAGCATCTGTTGCTAACAGGCTACTTTGCTCCGCTTGCATAACAAGAGTTCTTTTAGCAAGCTTATGTAGATCACGGTACACTCTGCTGGCCCAACAATATCGATCTGGACCCGCTTGTCGTCCACGATCGGACTGTCGGCGAACCATTCGAACTCGCTGAATCCGTGCATCCATAGAAAGCTGGGAATGGCGGCATAAACGCTAAACTTAAAGTTTAGGAGAAAGACGAATGGAGATGGTACTACAGACAGAAGCACCGCCGCTGCGCCGTGATGACGCCGGGGCGCTACGCGTCGGCAACTCTCGCGTTTTGCTGGATTTGGTAATTCGCGCCTTTGAAGATGGCGCAACGCCAGAAACTATTGTTCAACAATATCCAACGACGACACTCGCCGATATCTATAGCGTCATCGCTTACTATTTACGTCACCGCAGTGAAGTAGATGCCTACCTGTCAGAGCGTGAGCGGTTTGCAGAAGAGGTGCGTAGGCGAATTGAAAGTCGACAGGGGGATATGACAGAGATGCGCAATCGGTTGCTGGCGCGCAAGAGAGCAATGGCATCTTGATCTATGCTGAACCTGTTGGCAGATGAGAACTTCAACGGCTACATCGTACGTGGACTGCTGCGTCATCGCCCCGCTCTAGCGTTGGTGCGTGTTCAAGATGTAGGGCTGGGAGAGGATGAATGGAACGACTTGGTTGTATACTTACCTCTGTAAGCAGATCTTCAATTCCCGCCTACCATCTCGTGCAAGCCGACTGGAGACGCGCTGGCTTCATCCACACATCCCCAGCGGTTGACGGCGGACATTTACTAACCACCCCACACAGGAGATCTCCCATGCTGGACACACGTGTTGTCTATCTCGAACCGGGCAAACTCAGCGTCGAAACGATTACCCTGCCCGATCTCAAGCCCACCCAGGTCTTGATCAAAACCCACCAAGCCTCGGTCTGTGGATCGGAACGTTACTTTTACCGAGGCATCACCGTGCGCCCGGAAGACGAAGCCAAAGGCGGGCCAGAGGTGCAATTGGGCCAGCACAGCAAAAGCGAACACGCCCACGCCTACCCTATGGGGCCGCTGGGCCACGAAGGCGGCGGCACGATTGAAGCCATCGGCAACGGGATCGATGAATACCTGGGCGGCGGCAAGGTGCGTGTGGGCGACCGTGTGGGCAGTTTGATCTACCCCACCTATTCCGACTATTGGGTGTGTGACATTGCCCACATCCAGCGCATCCCCGACGGCGTTTCGTTTGAAGTGGGCTGTCTGTATGAGCCGCTGGGCTGCGCGGCCTGGGCGGCCATCCACATGGGCGTGAAACTGGGCGACGTGGTGGCGGTGAACGGCGTGGGCTTTGCCGGGAACATCATGCTGCAAGGGGCGATGAAAAGTGGCGCGTCCAAAGTGATTGCGATTGACGTTGTGCCTGCCAAGTTGGAGATTGCCCGCCAGTTGGGCGCAGATCATGTGATCAACGCCAACGAGGTCGATCCCGTGGCGGCGGTGGCGGAGATCACCAAAGGCGAGGGCGTGGATGTGGCGGTGGAGGCCATCGGCGGCACGGGAATTGGCCTCCAACAAGCGCTGGGCATGGTCGGGCACAACGGCATTCTGGCGCTGTATGGCGACAACTACGCGCCGGTCAAGGAATTTTGCTTCCACCGCTTCCACGAAGATGGCCTGGAGATCCGCAATCTCAACGCTGTCCACTATACCAAACTGCGCTCGGTGGAACACATGCGCGAAGCCTTTCGCGCCGTGGAACGGGGCGTCTTTAACCTGGACATTATCTTCCAAAACTCCGTCACCCACCGGCTGGCCGAGATTCCCACAGTCTTTGCCCAAGAAAATAGCACACTGGCCGAGCAGGGATCGTTGAAGACGTTGATATTGCCGTAGCGAATAGCAACTTGCCACCCAAAAGGAAATCCCCATGCCTGCCATGACCCAAGCTGAGATCGACGAATTTCTGCACAGCGACGTCCTCTGTCGCCTGGGCTGTCTGGACGCAGATGGTCATCCCTATGTGGTTCCGTGCTGGTTCACCTATGCCGATGAGGGCTTTTATCTCGTGCCACGGGCGCGGGCTGCCTGGGCCGCCTATTTGCAGAATGATGCGCGGGTGTCGCTCTGTATTGATGCGGAAACCGGGCGGCGTGTGCTGGTGAAGGGGCACGCTCAATTGCTGGAAGAACCGAATGTGGGCGGGCGCTGGGTGGAAATTGCCCGGGAGATGGCAGTCCGCTATAACGGCGAAGCGGGGCTGGCCTATCTGGAAAAGACCATGAACGAACCGCGCTGGCTCTTTTTCGTCCGCCCAGCCGAGATCGTCACCGCCACGGGCGGCTGGGCCAGGCGCTACAAACACACAGAATGGTAGATTTTTATGCGCATTGAACCGAATCTCTATGTGGTGGGCAGTGGACGCATGGGCTTTGATCTCACAAATGGCTTTGACTGCACCCTCTATCTCTTTGACAGCGGTGACGGGCTGGTCTTGTTTGATGCCGGTGCGGGCATGGAGATGGACGCGGTGTGGGCAGTCTGTCGGGAGGATGGCCTGGACCCAGAGCGCATCGATCATCTATTCCTCACCCATGCCCACGGTGATCATAGCGGGGGGGCGGCGCATGTGCGCGACCGCACAGCGGTGCAGGTCTATGCTGGCCCAGCCACGGCGAAGGTGATCCAAGCCGGGGATGAAGCGGCGGTGAGTCTGCCGGAAGCACGCGCCGCTGGCGTCTATCCCGCCGATTATGTGTACCGCGCCTGTGCCGTGGATCATGTGCTATTGCCGGGGCAGCGCGTCGAGATCGGCACGCTCACAATAGAGAGCATCGCCACGCCCGGCCACAGCCACGATCACTGCTCCTATCTTGTCACCCAGGGCGCGCGCCGCTATCTCATCGGCGGCGATGCCATCTTCTTTGGCGGGCGCATCGTCTTGCAACACACCTACGATTGCAGCGTTCCCCAGTCGATTGCGTCGATCCAACATCTGGCGGCGTATGACTTCGATGCGCTTCTGCCGGGACATCTGGCCTTCAGCTTGCAGCGGGGCAAACGGCACATTGAGACCGCGCTGGCAACCATCGCCCAACTGGGCTGCCCGCCGTCGATTGGGTAGACCAGGGCAATTTTTTACGGGGGCTTTCGCCCTGTGCGCTCTTGTGCTATGATCAGGCGGCCTTTGCTGGCGCAAGACTTTCCATCGCTCCTTCCCCGCGCTGCGCCACCCATCATTCTATCCCCAGGCGTATCCACAAAAGGAGAACCCATGACCACTTCTGCCCAGATGTATGCACTCATCGTCGGCGTCGATCACTATCAAAGCCCTGCCGTGCCGGATCTGCGCGGCTGTGTGGCCGATGCGCGCGCCATGTATACCTTTTTGACGTTGCGAATGCGTCTTCCCGCTGATCAGGTCCGGCTGCTGACGGCAAGCGGCGAAGAATCCGCCGAAACCCGCGCCACCCACGCCAATCTAGTGGCGGGCTGGCAATGGCTCATCGACAAGGCAGACACCGATGTACAGATTTTCTTCCACTATAGCGGACACGGCGCACAGGCGCGCAGCATTGATCCCAACGAGACCGACGGCTTTGACGAAACCCTCGTCCCCTGCGACAGCCGCGACAAAGACGCCAACGGCAACCCCGTCTATGACCTGTTGGACAAAGAGCTGGCGACGCTGATTGATCAGGCCGAAGCAAAGGGCGCACTGGTGACGACTATCCTCGACTGCTGCCACTCTGGCTCTGGCACACGCGCCGCCGAAGATCCCGACCTCAACAAGCCGCTCACTCGGCGCGGCCCCAGCGACAAACGCGTGCGCCCGCCCGAAACGCTGATCCCCGGCACGCTGGCCCGCCTTACCCAGGTAACCGAAGTGCCAAAGGGCAACAGTGGCTGGCAAATCCGCGCCGACAGCCACCATGTGTTGCTGGCCGGTTGCCGCGACGAAGAGTTGAGCCACGAATACCGCGCCCCCGAAACTGGCGAATGGCACGGAGCCACCACTCATTTTCTGCTCAAAGCCTTACAGGGCTATCGTCCCGATCTCACTTGGGGCGAGGTCTATGACACGGTGCAGATTCGCGTCAACGCCGCCTATGAAACGCAGATGCCACAGCTTGAGGGGCCGGGCAATCGAACCGTCTTTGGCAAACTCGCCGCGCCCGCTATGCCCTATCTGCTCGTCACCCAAAAAGAGCGCGACGGCAGCACAGTCTACGTCAAGATCAACGGCGGCGCGGCCGTGGGGCTGAGCGAAGGCAGCCGCGTGGCGATCTATCCGGCTGGCGACGACAAAATGAGCGGCGCGCCGCTGGCAACCGGCGTGGTGGAGCAGACCAAAGTCGATCACGTGTGGGCACGGCTGGAAAGCGCGATTGCCGCCGACGCCATCCCCGACTCGGCGCGGGTGAAGATCACGGCGCGCGGCTACGACAGTCTGCTCTATGCCGTGGCCGTGGATGACATTGCCGTGCGCGCCGCGCTCGAAGGCGGCAAAGGTGGCCTTTCGCCCTTCCTGCAACTGACCAACAGCGACGATCCCGGCGCGCAGTTCCGGGTCATCACCCAGGGCGACCGCTATGTAATTCAAGATGGCGCGGGCGTGCAGATCATCCGCGAGAGCCAGCCGCGCAACAACGAAGGGGCCGATGTCATCGCCCGCCAGATCGAACATCTGGCCGTCTATAACAACGTGCGCAATCTGCGCAACCCCACGCCGCCCGCCGATCTCGCCAATGCCATCGAGGTTGAGGCACAAGCATACACGCGTGCTAGTTTCAGCGGTCCCAGCAATGGCATGCCCCTGGAAGGCGCGGATAATTTCCTCACCCCCGGCCACAAGATCTGGCTCACCTTTCGCAACAAGACCAGCGAAACGCTCTACGTTTCCGTCTTCAACCTCAACGCCGACTATGGCATCCAGCGCATTTATCCGCCACGCGCTCCCCATGCGACAGTCGCCCCTGGCAGCAAGTTCGACATTCAGGGTATCGAGCCAAAGGTCAACAACCCTTTTGTCGCCAAAAGCCGCGAGATTCTCAAGGTTTTTGTGACGCGAGTGCCCATGTCGTTTGATGTGCTGGAGATGACCAAACTCAACGAGCCAGCACGCGAGATTGCCGACGTGCGCGACGGCGATCCGCTGGCGGCGCTGCTGCGCGGCGTGCGGCGCAAGGGCACGCGCGATCTGGTCATCGGCGGCGACGATACACCCAACAACTGGCTGATCAAACAGGTGGAGATCGGCGTGTTGGCGAACAACGAGACCCGCGCCCTGCCCGCGGGTCAAACCACGGTTGATCTGGGATCACCGCTGCAACTGAAACTGGAAAAACCGGCAGACTTTAGCGGGGAGCTTATCTTCAGCAGCCTGACCCAACAGACGCGCGGTCTGGATATTGCCCAACCGTTGCCGCTGCCGCCGGGCCTCAGCCATCCCGACGCCCAGGGGACTTTTCAGCCGCTTTCGCTGACGGGTGGTACGCGCGCCACAGCGGGATCACCGGCGGTGTTGGCGCTGAATACCTCGCCGCAACAACTGGCCGCCGTGGACGCCGATCACCCGTTGCGGCTTTCGCTCACCGTGGACGATGAGCCGGATCTGGCCGGGATTTTGCCGGTGGCTTATGACGGTGACTATTTCTATCTGGCCGGGCAAATGGCACAAACAGCCACGCGCGCGCTGGATCAGCCCGGATCACAGCGTCTGGCTGTGGAGATCACCGATCTGCCGCTGCCCGCCGGGGTGGACGGCAGCGAGGGTGCGCGCACGGCGGGGGATGTGGCAACCCGTGATCTGAAACGCACGGTGCGCCTTTTTCTGTACAAAGTCTACAAAGGCGGCGAATTGCCCGCCGATACCGGACTGCGCCGGGCCGAGCGCGCCGCCGACGGCACAGCGCTTTATTACCCGGCGGTGGCGGCGGATCTGGACGGCATAAAGCGGGCGGCGCTGCTGATCCACGGCTTCACCAGTGACACGGGCTGGTTTGTGGCGAAGGTGATGCCGGTGTTGCAAACCCTGCAAGGCTACGATCTCTACCTCACCTATGACTACGAAACTTTCAACACGTCGGTGCTGGAAAACGGCACGATTCTGGCACAGGCGTTGACCAAGCTGGGCTTTTCGGATAAAGACGAAATTCACCTTGACGTCTTTTGTCATTCCATGGGCACCCAGGTGGCGCGTGTGCTTGTGGAGTTGAAGGGCGGCGCGGCCTATGTGGATCGGGTCTTTATGGGGGGGCCGCCCAATGCCGGGACACGGCTGGCCGAGGCCAAGAAGCTGATCTTCTGGCTGGGCACCACTGCGCTCAACCACACGGGGCCGACGCCGCCCTCGCTGATCGCCAACTGGTTCTTCAAAAAGAGTCTGGACAGTGCTGTCAGCATTGAGGACATGATGCCGCGTTCGGCACTTTACGAGGCACTCAACGACAGCACTGAAGCCATTGACGTGCCCTATTTTGTGCTAATCGGCACCAACACCGCGCTGGATAGCGCGCGCCTCTTTAGCCGGGCCGGGCTGATGAAGATCTTTGACGCTGGGCTGGATGCTGTGCTGGGTGGCCCCAACGATCTGGCGATTGGCGTCTCTAGTGCGCGGGGCGTGCGGCATGGGCATTGGCCGCGCCTGCACCTGGAAACATTGCCGGGCAACCACTTTGAGTACTTCTATACGCCAGAGAGCATTGAGGTGCTGCGGGCGTGGCTGACGAGATAAAATGAGGCGAGTGGGCGATTTTAGAAAACATCTCTGAAATCGCCCACTCGCCTTATCCGTTTCTTCCTTCTTAATTCTTCCTTCTTCCCTACACCCTGGCCCGATTCCCCCACCCAAAAGCCACAATTGCCAGCACCAGGGCCGCCGCAGCCACGGCGAAGACGGTGGACCCGCCGAAGCCGTCCCAGAGGTAGCCAGCCAACAGCGCGCCGATGCCCCAGCCCACGCCGCTCTGGGCAGCGCTGATCACCCCTTGCGAGGTAGCGTTGAGGCCAGGCGGGGCGATTTCGGCGGCATAGCCCACCACAGCCACCCAAAAGATGCCATAGCTGATGCCGTTCAGGGGCAGCACCAGCAGAAATTGTAGCGGTGTGTTGGCAAGAGACATGCCAAAAAAGGTAAGGGCAAAGCCAGCAAAGCCGATCATAATCAGCCGTCCATAGCGATAGCGGGCAAACCAACGCGCGCCCATGAACATCACCGGGATCTCCAACAGGGCGTTAATCGACCAAGCCAGCCCAATCTGCGCATCACTGCCGCCCAGGGCGCGCAGATGCAGGCTTAGGAAATTTACATACCCAGCCAGACCAATGCCAGCCAGCACCATTGACACGAGAAAACTGGCATAGCCTGGCTGGCGGATCATTTGTTGCACGCCCGCCCACAGGTTCACCCGGTTAGGGCTGCGTTCAATGGGCAGCAGCAACCCCAGCAGCGTACAGCCCAGGCCGATAAAGGCGGCGTGAAACCAGAAGATTGAGCGCAGATCGTCGCCCGCGACAAAGCGGCCAAAGAGATAGGAGACCAGCACAAAGCCAATGCTGCCCCAAACGCGCTGGCGTCCGTAGCTATTGCCCGTGCGCCGTACCCAGTCCATCACCGAAGCATCAACCAGCGTGGGCACAGGCGTACGTACAAAATAGAGCATGAGCACTAACCCCAGCAGCACCCAGAAATGTTGTGTTGCCACAAAGAGCGCGGTGATCACCCCCGTAAGAATTGTGCAGGCGATCAAGACCGGGCGGTGAAGCTGCCAGCGGTCGGCGACGCTGCCCCAGAATGGGTTGGCGATCAGCGTGATCAGCGGCGCCAGACTCCCCATGAGGCCGATCTGTGCGCCGGAAAGCCCTTGCGATTCAAGATAAATATTGAAGAAGGAGACCAGTGGCCCCAGCGATGCGAAAAACATGAAATAGTAGAGCTTGGTTGCCAACAGACCAAGTTCTGTATGCCCTAACCCCATGCGCTCGCGCACGGTGGTCACAGGCGACGAAACACGCTGCATATCCGATACCTCGTTTTTTGAACAACAGCACTAAACACATGAAGACCCGAACCATCCGCCTGACAGTTCGGGTCTGTTTTCCATTTCTAAACCGGTACAATACAACAAAACGGATGCATTGCAAAGCGACAAATGGATGAGTTGTAGATAATGCGGGGAATAGGCTTGTTAGACGCTCGCTGAGGAATGTAATAAAATTGTCGCAACGACGATTCTCTACATATAGCGGGCGGGCTGAATGATTAATGTTGTGATTGTGGATAGAGTGCGCTTGATTGGTGAAGTGATAGTCGCGGCCTTTGAAGAGGAGACCGATATTGCCATTGCTAAGATTGTTGGCAGCAAAGATGAAGCGTTGTCACTTTTACAATCCGACAACGTGCCTTTGGATGTATTATTGGTGAGTACAACCCTGCCGAGTACCCATGCGCTGGATGTGGTCAAAAGTTGTCGCCAGCATCGCCCTGCCACCCGTGTCTTGGTGATGGGGATGCCAGAGACTGATCCTATGATCTTGACTTACATTGAAGCCGGCGCAACGCGCTATGTGTTGAAGAAGGATTCGGTAGCAGAATTGCTCAAGAATATTCGTGCAACCTATCAAGGCGAGGCATGCATCTCGCCTCAGATCGCAATGAGTCTCATGCCGCGCATGAACCAGTTAGCGGAAGAGAGCACCGACGTTAATGTCAGTTACTATGCTGAATTGACGCGCCGCGAGCGCGAAGTGCTTGATCTCATCGGAGACGGACTGAGCAATCAAGC
Organism: uncultured Chloroflexia bacterium; assembly: GCA_963721725.1. GTDB lineage: Bacteria > Chloroflexota > Anaerolineae > Caldilineales > Caldilineaceae > RI-153. Next base: position 548,733 of record CAVRLX010000016.1, on the reverse strand, counting down.
GATTGCAGATCGACTTTTTATTGAGCTTGGCACAGTGAAGAACCATGTTCACCATATTCTTCACAAACTTAACGTCACCAGCCGCCACGATGCTGCTGGCTATCTTGATTTGATGAAGCGGCGCAAATGACCGACAACAACCCCAATCAGAGACCCACTTAGCTGCCCAGAGCTACGCGAATGGCTACTTTCTCCGTTCGTATATCCTTTTTGTAACTTCTCCTATATCCTCGCCTATAGTATTCGCTCTTATTTTCTTGTATCCTTAAACTATTGATTAGTCTATCCCGTCGCAGAGGCGTAGACTTGCATACGGGTTTTGTGCAAACGGTGCAAATCAATCATACAGAAGTTATCGGCTTGACTGTTTAGAGTGACCGTTTAGAGTGACCGTAGCCGATAATTGCTCACACAGTCGAGTGTAGAAAAGGATGCATTATGAACCAACATATTTTGCAAGGAAAGTGGAAAGAGATACGCGGCGGTTTCAAAAAGCAGTGGGGCAATCTCACCGACGACGATCTCAAACGTATTCAGGGTTCGTTGGACCAGATTACTGGCATTGTGCAGCAACGCTACGGCTATAGCAAAGAGCGAGCCGAACAGGAGATCAGCCACTACATGGATAGCGCCCAAGAGATGGGCGATCGCGTGAAGGGGTATAATGACGAGATCCAAAGCAAAGTGCGCGATGCCGTCTCCGATGCTTCGGACAAGTTACGGGGCAAGCCCAAGCGCAAGTCTCGGAAAGGCTGGACGGCCCTCTTGGCAATGATGGCGCTGGTGGGTGTGGTTGTCTATTTCTTTAATCGCCAGGAAAAACCTGGGCAGGGTCAGACTTATTAAGTGTTTCGCTTATCGCTTTTTTCTCTCCGTTGAAGCAGCGACTGCTTGGCGGATGGGCTATCTTTATTGGGAGCAACTTCTGTGACCAAACGTGTACAGGTCATCATCAATCCAGCGTCGGGGCAGGCCACGCCCATTCTACACACCTTAAATGGCGTTTTTAATAAATTCGGCTTTGATTGGGATGTTGCCATTACCAAGCAGCCTGGGGATGCTAAGCGGTTTGCGGCCAAAGCGGTGGCCGAAGGCTATGACATTGTGGCTTCGTATGGTGGGGATGGAACCGTAGCCGAGGTGGCTAGTGGTCTAATTGGTACAGATGTGCCTTTGGGCATCTTGCCGGGCGGCACAGCCAATGTGATGTCTGTAGAACTGGGTATTCCGCGTGATCTGGCAGCAGCGTGTGAACTTTTCTGCTCCGATGGCTGCGAGGCGCGCACGGTGGATATGGGACAAATCGGTGATGGCTATTTTCTGTTGCGGGCCGGCATCGGTTTTGAAGCGGCCATGGTGCAACAGGCGGATCGGGAATCCAAAGATGGGTTGGGGGTCATGGCCTATCTGCTTTCGGCGCTGGATAATCTGCGCAATCCGCCCATTGCCAAATATCGACTTACGCTGGACGGTCAAACCATAGAGAGCGAAGGGCTAACCTGTATTGTTGCCAACTCTGGTAATCTGGGGCGACCTGGCATGAATCTTGTGCCGGGGGTGGATGTGAGCGATGGCATGTTGGATGTGATCATCGTGCGCCAAGCGGATGTGCGCTCGCTTTTGGCTGTGACGGCGAACGTGGCTGGCCTCTCCGAAGCACAACCAGCCGCGCGTGGCGACAATCCACAAGAGGCCATGCAAGAGACCAAAAAGGATCTCCAGCATTGGCAGGCCAAAGAGATCCGCGTAGAGTCGGATCCGGTGCAGCCTGTGCAGTCGGATGGTGAAATGATCAAAGATACGCCGCTTGTGTGCAAAGTGATTCCAGGGGCTGTGAAAATTCTTGTGCCGTCTACGGCAGCGGCAGCCCAATAGATTGTTGGCAGCGTTGGCCCCGAAAAAGAGTATACGAAGCAGCGCTATAAAGGAATATTTTTCACTCTTTGAAAAATGTCCTTGTGTGCTGCTGCGAAGTATAGCAAAGATGGAAGAGGCAAAGACGTAACTCGTTTTCTGCCCCTTCCATCTTTCTTTTATAGTAATTATTTCAGGTGCGACGCACTCGCCACACACGCTTTTCACAACCGTTCTATTCTTGGCGAGTGCGTCGCACCGTAGACCTGTATCGTTACTTTTTATAGGATGGTTGGCAGGCTAAGCCAAAGCAATCAAGATGCGCAGATGGCCCAGGCATGGATCTGGGAATAGTCCACCGTTTGAAACAGGTTTTCCCATAAGATAAGTGAGGACTGCTATAATAGAAGGGTTTACAAACCAGATCGAGTGTAGAGGAGATTCATGAAACGCTATCTTTCCCTGTTGATCTTATTTTGCCTCTCCCTGGGCATCGTCGCCTGTGGGGGATCTGAGGACATTGGCGGCAGTCTGGCAACACCCACCGCCATTGCCCTGTACACGCCAGGTGCTGTCGGTGAAGGCGCAGTTGCCGTCGCCACCGAAGCTGTACCCACCACAGAACCCACGACTACCGTAGAACCCACCGCCACGCTAGAGCCTACTCCGACCGAAGCGGTTACGGCCACGCCAACGGCGGCGGCCACAGTCAACGGCAGAAGCCACAGTCACGTCAACAGCAGAGGCCACAGCTACGTCAGAAGCTACAGCCACGACAGAAGCCACAGCCACGCCAACGGCAGCAGCCACAGCCACGCCAACGGCAGATACTATCGCCACATCAGAAGCCACAGTCACTTCTACGGCAGCACCAGCCGCCGGAATAGAGACTGATTCCGTTTTGGCCGACGATCTGCCTGCCGCATTTGCCGCAACTCTGGCCGAGGCCAACCCGGACAATGGCGCGCAATTGGTAACCGACAACGGTTGCATGGCCTGTCATAGCATGGATGAAGGCGTGCGACTGGTAGGGCCAAGTTGGTACAATCTAGCGAATCATGCCGCCGATCATGGCACGGGACAGAGTGTTCCGCTCTATCTCTACCATAGCATTATCTATCCCAACGAATACGTGGTGGAAGAGTATCTGCCCAACTTGATGCCGCAGAACTATGAAGCCCTGCTTGGCGCTGAGAAAATCGCCGATATAGTGGCGTATCTTATGACACTCAAAGTTGAGGGTGAGCATCAACACTAGATAGACCATTTTCTTTTGATCCGCAGATTGCACAGATGGCACAAATTTTTCAGAAGCCATCCATAAGCGTTAAATCTGCGGAGCAAAACCGAATGGAGTTGAGCAATGAGCGTAAGCCGGGTTTCCCATCGGGACCCGGCTTTTTTATAATAGAGGCCGGACCACTCACTTGCCACCCAGAAAAGAGATCCCTGTGAAAAAAATTGCCGCCATTCTCACCGAATATCGGCCACGCTCCCATGCCGACGTAATGGTGACCAAGTTCTTAACCGGTTTTCCCACGGATGACGGGCTAATCACTCCCCGTGTCCAAATCGCCTCCATGTACGTGGATCAATTTGCCGAACCGGGAGCCGACGTCGACGTCAACAAATGGACCGGGGGCGATCTCAGCCGTCGCTATAGTGCCGAGTTCAACGTGCCCATCTATCGCAGCATTGTGGAGGCCCTCACCCTGGGCGGCGACACGCTGGCCGTGGATGGCGTGCTGCTCATCGGCGAACATGGCCGCTATGCCTGGAACGAAAAAGGGCAGCACCTCTACCCGCGCAAATATTTTCTCGAACAGATCGCCGGGGTGATGGCGACCAGTGGCCGCGCTGTGCCGGTCTTCAACGACAAGCACCTCTCGTATAACTGGCACGATGCGCGCTGGATGTACGACCGGCTGGCTGGCCTGGGCGCGCCCTTTATGGCGGGATCGTCTGTGCCGCTGGCCTGGCGAGATCCGTGGCTGGAGCACGAACTCGACACGCCGATTCAGGAAGCGCTGGTCATTTCCTACAGTGGGCTGGATATTTACGGCTTCCACGCTTTGGAGAATCTGCAATGTATGCTGGAACGGCGCAGCGGCGGCGAGACTGGTGTGGCTGCGGTGACTTGCCTGGAAGGGGATGCCGTGTGGCAGGCCGGAGATCAGGGGTTGTGGCCGCGTGATCTGGCCGATGCCGCAGCGGCGGCGATCTCGAAGAAACCAGACGGACGCATGGAAGATCACTGCCCCAACCCCGCTGTGTTTATGGTCGAATACAGCGACGGCACGCGCGGCACGATTTTAATGCTCACCGGCTATGTGGAAAGCTTTGGCTATGCCGCCCGCATCGACGACAAGATTAGCGCCACGGAATTTTACTTGCAAGAGGATCAACCCTATTGCCACTTCAGTTATCTCAGCCTCAACGTCGAAGAGATGTTCGTCAGCGGGCAGCCCACCTACACCGTGGATCGCACGCTGTTGACCACAGGCGTGCTGGAAGCTGCGCTGGATTCGCGCCATCAGGGCTACATCCGCCTGGAAACACCCCATCTGCAACAAATCGCCTATCGTTCGTATGAGTCGATCCCGTGGCGTCCGCGCGGGCCGCGGCCAACGGGTGCGTGTGTCAAGCCGTAGTGCGTAGTGCGTATTTTCGGAGATGCGCACTACGCAACCTATCCTTGAATCGTTCAGCCTACCCATCACACTTTGGAGGAAACTAAACAATGCGTGCTGTTCAAGTAGTTGCTCGCGGTCAGGTCGACTTTATCGAAGCGCCTGTGCCCGAACCCGCGCCGGGGAACGTGCTCGTGCGCACCAGCCATGTTTCGCTGTGTGGCAGCGATGTGTGGATGATCCACCATGCGCCGTCTTCTCTCTACCCCTTTGCGCCGGGCACCAGCGGCCACGAAGTAGTGGGTCAGGTCGAGCGGGTCAACGATCCCAACAGCAGCCTGCGCCCTGGCGATTGGGTACTGGCGTTGGTGATCGGGCATGTGGGCATGGCCGAATTTTGCGAACTGCCCGCCGAGAATGCCCTGCCATTGCCGCCCGGCAAGCCTGTGGAAGAGCTATTACAGGCGCAACAACTGGGCACAATCCTCTATGCCGCCAAACATCTGCCGCACCCAGTGCTCAACAAAAACGTGGCTGTGATTGGGCAAGGCTCGGCGGGGCTGTGGTGGGATTGGCTGTTGCGGCGCATGGGCGCGCGCCAGGTGATCGGCATTGATCTGCAACCGCATCGGCTCGTGCTGCCGCCCAAATATGGCGCAACCCACACGATTAACAACAGCGAAATCGACCCCGCCGAGGCTGTGCGCGAGATCACCGGCGGCGAGGGCGTGGATCTGGTGGTGGAGGCCGCGGGCGAACCGTCGTCGGTGAAGTTAACCTATGAACTGCTCAAGACCCACGGCGATATTCTCTTCTTTGGCATCCCCCACTTTGATCAGATCGATCTGGATTACCCGGCGCTCTTCCGCCGCTATCCCACCATTAAAATGATCTCCGGCGCGCTGAGCGATCCCAAGCAAGGGGTGACGTGGCAGGCGATGGAGTACATCGCCAACGGCGAGATCGACGTGGCCCCGGTGATCACACATCGGTTCACGTTTGATCAAGTGTTGGAAGCCTATGAATTGCAGCGCACGCGGGACGAGGGGTCGGTGAAGATTGTGGTGGAGATGAGGGGATAATACGTGATGCGTAATGCGTGATATGTACCTGTTACGCATTACGCATTACGCATTACGTTCCTACAGCGTAATCACCTGATCCGGCGGACTGCCTGCCAGCGCGGCATAGAGATCGGGGAAGCAGCCCACTTGCACGCCGGCCACGGTTCCGCTGGGTTGGCAATTGCCCGCTTCGCCTTCGGCCAGACCCCGTTCCAGAGCGCATTGATCGCACATCATAAGCAACATACCCTTCTCGGCGGCCACTTTCGAAAGCCGCTCGCCGATTGGGTCGCCTTTGCGCAGCACATAGTTGTTGTCGTCAAAGAAAAACATCCCCACCACGTCCACGCCGTGGGTACCCGCTTCTAGCTGTGGCAAGATCATCTTGCCCAGTTTGTAGCTGGCCGTGTGGCCTGAGGTGGCAAAAACGTACGCAATCTTCATCGTTACTGCTCCTTTTGCATGGGTGAATAAGAACTTCAGAAATTTTGTCTACACGGATAGGCGAGAACACAGATTGCGAAGATCCGTGTTCTCGCCTATCCGTGTAGACAAAAAAACTATTTGCTTTCTGCGAGGCTGTGATCCATCTTCATTTCGCTGCCGTCACCATGGAAAACAGAAACGGGCACAACGATTTCCCCGGCATTTTGAAAAACCAGCGTAAGCTCGAACGTTTCGCCAGAGATCAGCGCAGCGTGCAGATTCACCAGCATCATGTGTTTGCCGCCTGTAACCAAACCAACCACAGACTGCGCCGGAATCTCAAAGCCCTCTGGCCGCGGACGCATCCGCATAACGCCATTTTCTTGGCTGCTTTCGTGCAATTCCACTGACGAGGCCACGGCGGTGGAAGCGGCCAACAGCCGATCCGCGGTCTCGGTGGGGTTGATAATGTCGAGATAGACCACGCCATTAAACGTAGCCTGGGCAGAGAGCGCCCGTGCCGCCTCAATGCGAATGGCGTTGCCGGTGAGCGGGTAGGCGTTCTGGGGCGTAGCGCGATCACAGCCCGCAGATAGTAATAACACAATCAACAAAAACCAACGAATCACATGTCCTCCAAATAAAATGGAACGCAGATGACGCTAATTGATAAAGATTAACGCAGATCTGAGAAAATCTGCGCGCATCTGCGTTATCCGCGTGCTATTTCCGGTACATCGCCCCAGCGCGCATCCATCATGGTTTCCCCGTGCTGCATGGCGAGAAGCAGCGCATCTTGATCCACAGGCAGAGCCAGGGCACGCACACCCACAGCATTATAAATGGCATTGGTGATGGCAGGGCTAATCGGAATTGACTGATCTCGCCCACGCCCTTTGGCCCCATACGGCCCGTCGGCGGCAGCGTGTTCGACAATGTAGTTTTCCATCTGCGGCGTCATTTTGATACCGGGCATCTTGTATTGGCCCAGACGTTGTGTCCACGGCACGCCATTTTCCACAATGTAATGTTCGGTGAGTGCATTCCCTATGCCCATGACAATGCCGCCTTCAATCTGCCCGGCCAGGCTCTGCGGGTTGATGGCGCGGCCCACATCGTGCGCGCGCTGATCACCCGTTCCACGGCAACCTCGCCGGTCTCGGTGTCCACACTCACCAGCGCGGCGTGGACGGCATAAGAGAAGGCAAAGTGCATGTCGCCCCCTGTGCCCAGCGGCTGCGTCTTGGGTGCCCAATATTCGTATTGGAGCTTTGGCGAGCGGCCTTCGGAGAGCATGGCCTGGACGGCGTCGGCAAAGGAAAGGGAGCGTGATGCGTGATGCGTGATGCGTGATGCGTGACCCGCCCCGTTGCCGTTCGTCTTTTGTCCCTCATCTGTCGTCCCATTTTCACCTGCCACTTGCAACTTGCCACCTGCAACTTGCTCCAAACGCGCCTCATCCACATAAGCCAGCCCCTCGTGAAAGGCGATCACATCCGGGTGAACGTCAAACTTTTCGGCGAGAACGCTCTGTATCTGCTGGCGCATGGCGCGCGCCGCCAGCCGCGCCGCATTGCCGCTGACATAGGTCTGGCGACTGGCTGTAGTGGGGCCGCCATCGGGCGTCAGATCGGTGTCCATCACCAGCACGCGCACGCGGTCAAAGGGCAGGCCCAATTCCTCGGCGGTGCAAGCCGCCAACACGCCGATGAGATTCTGCCCCATTTCGGCGCTGCTCGTGCGGATCTCGGCGCTGCCGTCGGCAAAAACCTCCACCTCGGCCGCGGATTTGTCCGGCGCGCCGCCGCCCAGCCCCGTGTTCTTGTAGCCGGCGGCAATGCCCCAGGCGTAGCGTTTGTGACCGATTTGGATGGGTGACCAGGATGATCGGGTATCTGGAGATCGGGTATTAGGCATTGGGTTGGGCGATACTTTCTGAATATCTAATACCCAATCTCCAATCCCCTCTTCCACCTTCTCCAAACATTCCAGCAAGCCCACGCTTTCGCGCAGCAGTTGCCCGGTGGCGGTGGTGGCGCCGACGCGCATGGCGTTTTTGCGGCGCAACTCGGCGGGGTCCATGCCCAGTTCCGCGGCGAGCATGTCCATGTTGCTTTCCACCGCAAAGGCCGATTGGGTGACGCCAAAGCCGCGGAACGCGCCGGCAGGCGCGTTGTTGGTGTACATGGCGTAACAGTCGATCTTCGTGTTGGGAACCACATAAGGGCCGGTGGCGTGGGTGGTGGCGCGCGTCATCACCTTCTCGCCCAGCCTGGCATAGGCGCCGCTGTCGCCGTAGAGTCTCGGTCTCCACAGCGGTCAGCGTGCCATCGCGCTTGGCGCCGGTCTTGACGCGGATCATGGTGGCGTGGCGCTTGGGATGAAAGCGCAGACTTTCGGCGCGGCCGTAGAGCATCTTCACCGGGCGGCCGGTGATCTGGGCGGCCAGCGCCGCGTGGATCTGCCCGGCAATGTCCTCTTTGCCGCCAAAGCCGCCGCCCATGAGCGTGCCGCGAATACGCACCGCTTCATCTGCCAGCCCCAAACTTTTCGCCACCTGTCGCCGGTCGCTATACGGGATCTGACTGCCCACGTAAACGGTGAGTTTGTCGTGATCGGCATCATAGCCTGCCGGGACGGCCAGCGAACATTCTGGCTCCATAAAAGCGTGTTCGGTCATAGGCGTGCGATAGGTACGCTCGACAATCACATCGGCCTGCGGCAAAGCCCGCGTCAATATTGCCGGAGCGCACTTTGATGTGTTTGAGCAGATTGCCCGTGGGCCGGTCGGGATGCAGCACGGGCGCGTCGGTCTGGCGCGCCGCCACGGGATCGATGACGGCGGGCAGCACCTCATAATCAACGCGGATCAGTGCCAGCGCGGCCTCGGCAATGGCTTGACTTTCGGCCACCACCAGCGCCAGCGGATCGCCCACATAGCGGGCCGGGTATCCTCGTTTCTCTTGAGCATAAGCGCCAGCGGAAGAAGGCCCGCCCGCAAAAACAGGCCAGTCGTTTTCCACCAACCCGTGACGCGGATCACCGGGGAGATCGGCGTGGGTGAGCACAGCATGGACGCCGGGCAGAGAGCGCGCTGTTTCGGTATCCATGCCGCGGATATTGGCGTGGGGATAGGCGCTGCGCAGGGTGACGCCGTGGAGCATTCCCTCGAAAACATAGTCATCGGTGTAGAGCGTGGCGCCCGTCACCTTTTCCACGGCATCGGGGCGTTGCAGCGGCTTGCCGATCTGCGCCAGCGGTTCGATCACCTCTGGCACGGGCGGCGGCGGCATGGTTCCCGTGCGCATCTTTGCGCCGGCGGCTTTCACCGCGGCGATAATCGCCGTGTAGCCTGTGCAGCGGCAAAAGGTATCCTTGAGGCACTCTTTGATCTGCGCCTCGCTGGGATCGGGGTTTTCGTCGAGCAGCGTCTTGGCCTGCATGATAAAGCCGGGCGTGCAAAAGCCACACTGGGTTGCGCCGTAGAGGATGAAGGCTTCTTGGAGAGGGTGCAAGGGTGAAGGGTGAAGGGCTGATGGCTCGCCGCCTGCTGCCCGCTGGCTGCCGTCTGCCCCGTGCCACTCTTTCTGCACCCCTTCAATCGTCAGCACCTGGGCCCCTTGCGCCTTGAAGGCCGGGTAGATACACGAGTCCACAGGCTGGCCGTTGACAATGACCGTGCACGCGCCACATTCGGCCTCTTCGCAGCCGATCTTGGTGCCGGTGAGGTGGAGATCATAGCGCAACACTTCGGCCAGATAGCGGCTGGCGGGGACGTCAAGTTCGTGTGCGGTTGCGTTGACGGTGAGATGCAGACGGGACATGCAGGACTCCTTTTGAATACAGTTCCATTCACCCAACAGTAGCCGGGATGAGGCTATTATACATTGAGGGTGCTTTGCTTTCCATCTGCTCTACATGCTAAAGTAGACCCTATGAATGATACCGTTGATGTTGCTATCGTCATTGTCTCGTGGAACGTGTGGGATCTGTTGCGGGCCTGTCTGCGTTCGATTGAAGCCGACAGCCAACCCACGGCAGATCCGCGTCTGCGTCGTTTTGGTCCTCACGGCGAAGCGACCCTGCGCGTTGTCGTGGTGGACAACGACAGCGCCGATGTTACCCCCGCGCTGATTGGCAGCCAATTCCGCTGGGTGCAGGCTATCCTCAGCGAAGAAAACCTTGGCTTCACCGGCGGCAATAACCTGGGGCTGGCCGCGCTAGCAGATCGACGGCAGACGAAGGACAAAGGAGATGAGTCCCCAATCGCCAATCGCCAATCGCCAATCGCTAATCCCCAATCCCCTCGCGTCGTCTATTTCCTCAACCCCGACACCGAACTGTTGCCGGGCAGCCTGTGGGCGTTGCTCCAGGCGATTGACGGCGACGAGCGTGTAGGCGTGGTGGGGCCACAACTGCTCTATGGGGACGGCACACGCCAGAGTACACGGCGGCGCTTTCCCACGCGCTTGACAGGCTTTTTCGAGAGTACATGGCTGGGGCAAACTTGGCCCAACAATCCGTGGGCGCGCCGCTACCATCTTTCCGATTGGCCCGACACCGTGCGCCAGGATGTGGATTGGCTGGTGGGCGCGGCGCTGTTGGTGCGCTGGGAAGCGCTGGAAAAAGTGGGCTGGTTTGACGAGGGTTTCTTCATGTACAGCGAAGAACTTGACCTCTGCCAGCGCATCAAAAGTGCGGGCTGGCGCGTGGTCTATGATCCCGGCGCAATTGTGATCCACTATGAGGGGCGCAGCAGCGCACAGGCCAGCACGCGCCGCTACATTCTCTTTAACCGCAGCAAGGTACGCTATGCGCGCAAATATTTTGGGGCGCTGTGGGCGGCGTTGCTGCGTGGCTATCTCTTGCTGGAGTTTCGCTGCCAGATTGTGATCGAGCGGCTGAAAAGCGTGCTCGGCCACCGGCGCGAGCTGCGTCAGGCGCGTATTGCCGTCTACCGGGCCGTGGTCGAGAGCGGCCTGCGCGATCCTACCCTGGATTGAGGTTACCATGCGAATGTTAGTCTTTCTCTTTTTGCTTATTGCCGCCCTCTTGCTTGGTTCGTGTTTCTCCCCTCAGATCCCTGCTCTTCCCCCAGTGTCTTCCTCTCTGCCATCGCCCGATCCACGGCTTGTTGCGGAACTGGGGGATGTCATTGACGCCGGGATTGAATTTCTACGCGCACAATATCAACCAACGTTTGGGCTGCTGCAAGAGTCCCCGCAGATCGGCGCGAACCGCTACTATCGGACCAATGACAATTTACTGGCGGCGCATGTGTTGGAGGCACTAGGCGCGACGGATCTGGCTGCGCAGATCCGCACACAGTTAGACGCCTATGCACCCGATCTCGGCGTTTTGGGATTGGCGACGGATGGCAACAACTTTATCGAGGTGGCCTGGGGCGAGGTGATCCCGTGGCCGCCCTATCGTCACAATGATGTGATTGTGAGGCCGTTGGGCGAAAAGGTGTGTGATTTTTATACGGCAGACGAGGGGAGCGAAGAGGACAAAGCCCAATTCGGCCCCTGTCTCTTTTACGAAACACACCTGGGGCCGGGGCGCTTTTACGATTGGTCGAGCTATGCGAATCTGGCCTGTATGGGCGTGGTTAACGAGTGGACACAGGGGTATCCAGAAAGCGCTCGCCGCCTTTTTGCCATGAAGATGGCGGATTTCGATGGGTATGGTTTCGGCGATGCCGTCGATCGGCGAGATCGGCAAACCTTTTACGAGACGTTGGGGCTGGCATGGTGTCTTTATGCGGCGGCGGTAATCGACGCACCTGTGGATCACCGCCTGCTGGAAGCGCTTTTGCGGCAGCAAAATCAACAGACTGGCGGCTTTCACACCCACTATCGCTGGGATGAATCAGGACTGGCCGACGCCAACATTGAAACCACGGCAATGGCGCTGCTGGCCTTGCACACGCTCAAACTGAAACTGCATCTCGTAATGGCTGATCCGGCCGGGTGAGCGGTTGATTATTTGCATAGCCAGTACAACGAAGACATTGGACTGGCTTTGGGTGGGCAGTTGGGCGAGCCTGTGCGCGAAGATGTGCTGACAGCGCTGCTGCAAAAACAGGCTCCCTCAGGCGGTTTTGACACGCTTTACAGGTCGGACGGGACGATTGCCGGGGACACCAACACCGAAACCACGGCCTATGCGCTGTTGACGCTGCAAGCACTGGGGTGTCACGTCACCTACCTGCCCAATCTGAGCCGATGATCAAGCGACGGCTTCGGCCTTTTCGCTCCAGGGGTGTTACAATAAGAGCTACTTTTTACAGTGTCAGTCGTTCGCGATTTTGGGTGCTATCTCCACACGTTGGGTACGAATCGTGGAGGACTGAGTATGCAGAATGGGATAGAAACGTATGGCAAAGTTTAATACAGCACCCGTCAGTGGAACCCGCGACTTTTTACCGCTGGATGTGCTGCGACGCAATTATGTGATCAAAACTGTGGAGCGCGTCTATCAATCCTATGGATTTGAGCCGTTGGAGACGCCGGTGATGGAGCGGCTGGATACGTTGCTGGGCAAATATGGCGACGAGGGCGATCAGTTGATCTTCCGGGTGGCGAAGCGCGGCGCCAAGTTGGAGCGTTCGCTGGCCGAGAATCCCACGGAAAACGACATTGCCGACGATGGTCTGCGCTACGATCTCACGGTGCCGTTGGCGCGGGTGGTGGCCGAATATCGCAACCAACTGCCGCGCTATTTCAAGCGCTATCATATCGCCCCGGTCTATCGGGCGGATCGTCCGGCGAAGGGGCGTTACCGCGAGTTTTATCAATGTGATGTAGACATTGTCGGCTCCAGCAGCCAGATGGTGGAGGCGGAGGTACTCAACGCCGGGGCCGAAGTGTTGCGCTCGCTGGGTTTCAGCGGCACCGCGCAATCGGGCTTTCAGATCCGCATTAACCACCGCGGCGTTCTTAAAGGCTTGATGGAGGTGGCGGGCGTCCCCGACGAGATGGAAGGCTCTGCCCTGGTGGCGATTGACAAATTAGACAAAATTGGGGCCGATGGGGTGCGCACTGAATTGTTGGGGCGCGGCATTGACGAGACGGCTACCAACGCGCTCTTGCAAATGTTGTCGGAGGCTCCGCAAGAGCGGGCGGCAACGCTGGCATGGCTTTCCGAGCAGTTGGCAAGTTCGGAAAGTGGCAGCGCGGGCGTGGTTGAGCTACAAAAGACGATTCATTTTGTCAGCGATGGGCCTGCCGCCGAACATCTGCGCGTGGATCCCTATTTGGCGCGCGGGCTGAGTTACTATACTGGCCCCATCTTTGAGATTGAATTTATTGGCCTAAGCGGATCGGGCGGTGGCGGCGGGCGCTACGATAACCTGATCGGCATGTTCAGCAACCAGACGATCCCGGCCTGTGGCTTTAGCCTGGGGCTGGAACGTATTTTGCTGATCATGGAAGAGCGGGGCATGTTCCCGGAACAGGTGGCCGGGCAGCCACAAGTATTGGTGACACAATTTGACGAAAACACGGCGTTGCCCACGTTGACGCTGACCCAGCGTTTGCGCGCAGCCGGGCTGCGGGTGGATCTCTACCCGGACTTTGATCGCTATGGACGGCAGTTTAAGTATGCCGACGAGCGCAAGATCCGCTTTGCGTTGTTAATCGGCCCCGAAGAGATTAACAAACATGTGGTTGCTGTCAAAGATCTTGTTAGTGGCGAACAGGTGGAAGTCGCCGCTGATGAGATTTTGGCTTGGTTGAATAGCCATCTTGGTTAGCCTTTTATAAGGAGACAGGTCGTGGATCTGGCGCCAAACTTGGGGAATCCAGGACTACAACGTATTCTGGTTGTGGACGACGACGCGTCCATTCTCCAATTGGTGGCGCGCAAACTGGAGACCAGTGGTTTCCAGGCTTTTAAGGCGTCTTCCGGGCTGGATGCGCTAGAAGTGATCGAGCGACATGGGCTGCCCCATTTGGCGATTGTCGATCTTAATATGCCGGGCATGGATGGCTTTGAGTTTTGCCAGCGGGTGCAGTCGTTTAGCGATGTGCCAGTGATCTTGCTCACGGCAGTGGACCAAGAGGAGACGGTGATCCGCGGCATTGAACATTTCGCCGAAGATTACGTGACCAAGCCCTTCAGCCCGCGCGAATTGGTGGCACGGGTGCAGCGGGTGTTGCGGCGCATGGGGGACTATAACTATACATTGGCTCCGATTGTGGAGGTGGATAAAATGCTCTCCGTGGATTTCGTCCACCAGCACGTCATAATCAAAGGGGAAGAGGTGGCGCTGACGCCTACGGAGACCAAACTCCTCTATATTTTGCTGCGCAATGCCGGCCACACCGTGACCAACGACTTCTTGTTGCGGCGTATCTGGCCGTTGGATGAGGTCTTTGAAGATACCTTGCGTGTACACATTCACCGACTGCGTGGCAAGCTTCGAAAGCCAACAGGGAAGAGCTATATTGAGACCAAGCGTGGAATTGGCTACGCATTTTCCAGGTAAGCTAAGACGTATACATGTAAGCGCCCGCTGCTAGAGGAAGGGTCCAGCCCCGTCTGGCCTAGACAATCCACTGATGGACCCTTCACCGAAGGTAAATATGGACTTCGGCGCACCTTTGGCTGAATCGTTTTGCTCAAGCAGCACAGTAAGGCAACCCCACCTCACCCCTCCTCGTTTGACCAACCAGTCCTGCCTCTTGTGACCTGTAATATATGCTGTAAGATTGGATGCTTATTCTCATAGCAAGGACACATTAAAGCGCAAGGGGAAGCAATGAATCACGGTGACACTCCGACAACGACTTCATCATCCACAACAGATGAATTGGACCACGTTCGCGATATTTTGTTTGGCGAGGCCAACCGAATCCACGATCAACGCATGGTCGCAATGGAGGGCAATCTGGACGCGCTACAAGCGCGCGTGGTGGAGCTAGACGACGTCATCGGAGAGATGCAACGGATCTATAGCAGCCGGCTGGAAGCGATGCACGCAGAATGGTTGGCAGCACAAGCCGCCTTCCGCGCGGAGTTGCGGGCGGATCTGCACCGGCTTGAGTCGGCAAAAGCAGATCGAAAGGGGCAGAGCAATTGGTTAATTGCCTTGGGCACACAGATCAAAGACGAATAAGCTGCGATGGAGATTGTTGGAATGCCTCTGAGTAGACTAGGAAATGGGGTTAATTATACCTTTTTTATCCCATGGAACATGCCTCGCTTTACCTAAAATGAAAAGCCGCCGTAGTGACCAAAATCCTAACGACTGAAAGCGCTTTTCCCTCTTAGAGCGGGTTTTAACCTACAAAATCGAAATGCCATCATGCCCCAGAGAATCTCTCTGCATTGTCATCGATATCCCTCTTTTGTCTACCTCTCTCCATAATTTTACTCTCTGCATAACGATTTCAAGCTTGGACAGAAACTGTCAGCAATTTGCAATCATGCTATTGATAAATTCACTCTATACTTACCTTAAGTCGGTCAAAAAGTCACCCCTTATGAAGAATATCCTTTCGTCTTTCCAATGTGTCGCCAATAGTATGTGTCGCCAATAGTAATAGTTAATGTAATAGTAGCTCACTAACCTAGCGTTATAACCAGGGTTCGACGAACGATAAACTCTTGTAGCAGTAAGCACAATCTATTTTTAGGGAGGAAACATGAAGGCTCCGTTTTTAGGGAAATCAACAGCACACAAACTATCAAAACCAATGATAGTCTTTGCACTACTGACTTTGCTCATGGCGTTGATGGTAGGGGTTGCCTTTGCCGGTAAATCTACTGTGGGCGATTATGTATGGTATGACAAAGATGCCGACGGCATTCAGGATGCTGGCGAAGTAGGCATCAACGGTGTGGTAGTCAACATTTATAAAGATGGCAAGACCACGCCGAAAAACGGCTTATTGACTGCTGCCGATTTTATGTCGACGACCACGACGACGGTCAACCCCGATCCACCGTTGAATCTGGGTTGGTATGATTTCAAAGTTGACGGCGGCGAGACCTACTGGGTGGAGATCCCGGCCAGCAACTTTGGTGCAGGCAAACCGCTGGAGAACTACGTTCATACCAGTGAAAACACCATCGACTCCAATCCCACCAACCAGATTAACCCCGGCGGGGTGAGTCTGCAATTTGACTATAACAATGCCGACTTTGGTTTTGCCAAAGCGGCCATTGAAGTGGTCAAGACGGCTGGCGCAGCGGCAGATGGGGCAACGCTCTATTTGAAATCACCGGGTGGCAACGTTGTCTATACTTACAAGGTGACCAATAAAGGCGACACCTACCTGAGCAACATCCCGGTGCGGGACGATAAAGGTACGCCCGGCAACACAGCGGATGATATTACTGTGTGTACCATCACCGGCCCGCTGGCCCCCAATGGCACGCAGACCTGCACCACTACCCTGAACATCACGGCAGATACCACCAACATTGCCACGGTTACAGGGGATGCAACGGATAGCACGGGGACCAAACTGCCCCAGTATTATGATCTGGTGACAGGCAATCCCAAATTCCTCAGCGTTTCGGACACGGACAATGCCGTGGTTGACATTGTGAACCCCAGCATTGACATTCAGAAGACAGTTTACTTGGGCCACAACAGCGGCGTTTCCTGTGCCACCGCTGTGGAAGAAGTGACTGGTGTCATTGGCGCCCAAGTGACCTACTGTTTCAAAGTTACCAACACAGGCGATACACATTTGCAGGTCTCGGTGACAGACCCCAACTTAAACATTCCGCCCAACGCCGTTACCCCGACGCCGGGACTGCTGGCACCGAGTGCGGTGGCAACGTATTACTATCAGACCACGATTACGAAGGATCTGCTCAACACGGCCACGGCTACGGGTAACCCGACTACAGCTGCCGGGGTTGATATGCCTGGCATTAGCGATGTCACCGACACCGACACGGCCCAGGTCAAGTACATCCGCGCTACAATCGGTGACTACGTGTGGTACGACACCGATGCCGACGCCTATCAGGATGTGAACGAGCCGGGTCTCGGCAACGTAACGCTGGCGCTCTATAAAGAGACAACCCCTGGCTCTAACTCCTATACACTGTTGAGAAGCACAACCACAGACAGCGATGGCGGTTATATCTTCACCGACCTGGAGCCTGCCAAATACTATGTGGATGTCACTGATGCCAATGGTATTCTGACGACGTTCATCCACACCACTGGCCCCCAGAGCCAGATTGATCCCACGCCGTCCATTACTGTGGCGTCAGGTGATGTCTATCGCGATGCCGACTTCGGCTATGTGCGCCAACCTGGCGGCAACGCAGTTATCGGTGACTTTGTCTGGTACGACGGCGATGGCGATGGCATCCAAGACCCTGGCGAACCGGGTATCCCCGGGATTCAAGTTTGTGCCACACCCACAGCGGGTGCGCCCATTTGTGCCACCACTGATGCCAATGGCAAGTATCTGATCACCGTTCCGCCGGGAACCTACACAGTTGCGCCCACCAATCCGCCGGCTGGCTACACGGTTACCACGCCTACCTCGCAGACTGTGACCGTGGTGGCAGGTCAGCAATATCTGGACGCTGACTTTGGCTACGATTCCAACACGGCCCTGGGCACAATCGGCAACCAAGTCTGGCATGATACCACCAAGAACGGTACGTTTGCGGCAGGCGAACCGGGCATCCCCGGTGTCAGCGTAGGCTTGATCCGGGATACCAATAACAACGGAACCTGGGACACGGGCGAGCCGATCATTGCCACCACCACCACCGACACCAACGGTCAATACCAGTTTAACGGTGTGCCTGCGGGCAACTATCTGGTGCGCATCTCGGACACGCAAAACGCACTAGATGATTACGAACCGACCACAGTGATTGGCGGCACGGCGGACAATACCAACAAGGCTATCCCGTACCGCATTCAGAACTTCCCGGCGGGTGGCAACAACCAGACGGCTGACTTTGGCTACGTTCTGCGCAGTGTGCCCAATGCCGGTGTCATCGGCAACCAAGTCTGGTATGAGATCGATGTTGATGGTATCTATGAACCCGGTGAAGGTGAAGTGGGTATCGCTGGCGTGACCATGGAATTACTTAATAGCGCCGGCACCACTGTGTTGCAGACAACCACTACCGGCGCATCGGGTGACTATGTCTTCACCAGCTTAGCGGCGGGCACCTATCGTGTACGGGTTGCCACCAATGCCAGTAACACGGCGATTCTGGGCAACTATCTGCCTACGCTCTATGTGGGCGGCACGGCAGACAACACCAACAAGTTCGACGCTTCTAACCTGACCTACACCATCGTGCTGCCTGCCAATGGTATCAATGTGACCGCTGATGCTGGCTTTACCCGCAAGAGCATTATCGGTGACTTTATCTGGTGGGATGTAGACGGTGACGGCATTCAGGATAATGACGAACCCGGGATTCCTGGGGTTGATGTGCAACTTTTCAATGATGTCAACAATAACGGGCAGTTTGACACCGGTGAAACTCAGGTTGGCTCGACTGTGACCACTGATGCCAAAGGCTTGTATGAATTCAAGAATCTGTTGCCGGGCAACTATGTAGTCAAAATCCCGACCAGCGAATTCAACGCCGGGGGTACGCTGCAAAACTGGACACCTACCCAGATAAACATCGGCGTGAACGACGATATTGACTCGGATCTGAAGGCTTCGCGTGAGATCGATGTGTCCCCGCTCGTGTTGGGAGAAATCGACAAATCCAACGATGCCGGTCTGGTGCTTGCTACAAGCTACACGGTAGTCAAGACGCTGAAGACAGCCGAACCTGTACGCACAGGCGACCCAGTCAAGTTTGAGATTGTGATCAAGAATAATGGCAGTGGTTACCTAGCGGTGATTCCGTTGGTGGACAGCTACGACAAGAATCGTCTGACCTATGTCAATGCGTCACCCGCTTCTGACAACAATACTGATGATGGGACCATCAACTGGGCCGATGTCACCGGCACAGGGCAACTTGCCCCCAACGCAACGCTGACCGTGACGACAAACTTCCTGGCCTTTGGGGATACATCCAGCCTCACGGCACAGGCTCCCTGTAACGTGGCTGAGAAGACTTGTAACGTGGCGACGGTGGACGATCCCAAGGTTGATCCCGATGGTCCGGTTGGCCCGCTGGGTCCGCTACAGACCTTGCCCGACCAGACTTCGTCGGCTCCAGTGAAGATCATCAACCCGACCTCGGTTCTCCTCTCGGACTATGCTGTGCAGGGTGGAAGTGACGGTGTCAGCATTCGCTGGACAACGGTAAGCGAGGCCGAGATTGCAGGCTTCAACCTTTATCGCCAGATTGACGGCGGCGATATGGTCAAACTCAACGGTGCGATGATTGAAGCGAAACGCTCCGGCCAGAGCAACGGTGACCAATACGGCCTGCAAGATGGATCAAACAGCTTCCAATTCAATGTCCTCTATGTCTTGGAAACCATGATGTTGGATGGGCGCTCTTCGCAACAGGTGCTGGGTGAACTGGCCCAGGGGCGGATTTATCTCCCCATGATGCAACGCTAGGCAAGAGAGAGTAGGCCTATGCTAAGGCGCAACTTTGTCTGTAGCTAACGATTCAGGTGCGACGCACTCGCCACATAAGCTTTTCACAACCGTTCTACTCCTGGCGAGTGCGTCGTACCCTAGACCTGTATCGTTACGTCTGTCGAATAAAAAAGAGAGGAGCGGAAGAGATTCCCTCCTCTCTTTTTTATTGGGTCAACTATGACCCTATGCTGCTCTGTTATGTTTGATGTAATGTTATTTTGATAAAGTATAGACCAGCGGCAACTGTAATAAATCAGTAATCCTTATCTGCTATTTTCTGGTCTATACTTCTGATAAATCGTCTAGAAATCGACCCGGCCTTTTATGTTTTTGACTAGCAACACTGTAACACTGCTCTGTCAATGAGAGTTTTATCCAATGTATGCGCAGATTTTGTCGGAGCATAATGGATCCAAAATGTAGCAGTATCAGCGTTGCAGGAATAGCGAGGAAGCAGTGAAACGAATCACCCCAAAGAGTAATTCAATGCGGACTGGTGGCGTGGCTGTGGCAATGAGCATCATGTTTGCCTTGCTCTTAACCATATTGTTCCAAACCACCAACCGCCAAGCCGAGGCAGCACCCACCACGGCACAAGACGTGACCCAAGCAGTGACCTTCCCCATGACAGGCACACAATGGGTTCCCCCCTCCCCTGCCTACCGGGTAGTCGTGATGGAGGACGGGATTGTGCAACTGAGCCAAGCCGCCCTGAGCACAGCAGGGCTGCCTGTGGGAACCCTAGATCCGCGTACCTTCCGTATGTTTTACATGGGCCAGGAAATTCCCTTACACGTTCAAGGCGAAGGCGATGGCAAGTTCGACAGCGCCGACTATGTGCGCTTTTACGGACGCACCATCGATTCGCTCTTCTATGCTTCTCTCTTGTCAGACAACAAATATACAGGTGAAAATGTCTATTGGCTCACGTATGGCGGGAGCAACGGGCTACGCATGACCACCAAAGAGGGGGCAGGCAGTGGCACGGCGGCGAGTTCCTTTGTCAATTCGCTCCATCAGGAGAAGAACTTTTGGTACTTTACCGACCGTCCCCTGCACATCGGTACGCCTATGCCAGCCCGCTTCGAGCCAGGCGCAGATCGGTGGTTTGGAGACTGGCTTAAAGCGTCGGGAACGGTTCCCAATCGCAACAATCCATACAAACGCAACTATACCTTTTTGCTTCAGAATATTCCCACCTGCACTGTAGCCAACCCGGCAGCCTGTCCCCCTACTGGCCTTTTTACGGCTAAATTCCAGGGGACGTATGGCAAGTCTCGCTTCTCCGACCCCGATGATTTTCATCATGTGCGCGTTTTGATCAACAACACTGAGATTTTCTCCAGCACCCAGGCCGGCAAAAACTATGAAGCCTTCAATGTCTCGGCTCCGCTGCCACAGCACGCGCTCTTAAATGGCTTTAATAACATCACCTTTGAACTCTGGAACTCTGACGGCAATCCCTATGACGAGATCTACCTCAATTGGTATCGGGTGGACTATCGAGATACGTTTGTGGCTGAAAATGACCGCTTGCTCTTCAACGGGGAACCCGGAAACGGTCCCTGGCGCTATACTGTTACCAGCTTGGGCGGCGGCGCTGGCTATACTGCCAATGAATATGCCTATGATGTAACGGACATCTTCGCCCCCCAACGCATCTCGAATCCCACCGTCAATGGCTCGTTTGCCGTGAGCTTTGCCGACAGCGCCAAAGGACGGCGTTATAGTGTAGTTGGCCCCACCGGCGGAATCGCCCCCACACGCATCGAAGCGGTCACCTATCCTACCTCGGCCTATACACCGGCCAATCTGCTCAGCACAGCCAACGCCGCAGATTGGATCATGATTAGCCACAAAGATTTTTGGAGCGACGCCCTGCGCCTTAGCCAGTATCGGGCCAAGAAATATCGAGTGGCGCTGATTGACGTACAACAGATCTACGATCAATTTAACGGCGGGATGCGCTCGTCGGAGTCGATTCGCGAATTCTTGCGCTATGCGTATGGCAAGTGGAAGCGCCCTGCGCCCAAGTTTGTCGTCTTCATGGGGGATGGCAACAACGATATGCGTAACTATCGCTACAGCGAGCCGACGTATATTCCCCCTTTCCTCATTGTGGCTGATCCCACACTGGGCGAGACAGCCGCTGACAATCAATTTGTCACGTTGGTGGGCAACGATCTGCTGCCCGACATTAGCATTGGCCGCTTTCCTGTGAGCACGCCCCTGGAGGCGGCCACGGTGGTCAGCAAGACAATTAGCTATGAGACGACCCCGTTCTACGATGACTGGAATACCAACGTTGTGTTGATTTCAGACAATTTGGAGGGGGGCGGTGGCAATTTCTACGAATTCTCCGAAATTCTGGCCGAGGGCTATGCAGATCCGTTGAAGACACCCGAATCCAAGTTTCTGCCCGATCCCTATCGTGCCATCAAAATCTATTTGGAAAATGCAACCCCGGCCTTTCCTGGCTGTAGCGTGGCCGGCTGCCATCAGGATATTATTGATGCCATCAATCAAGGGGCGCTCTTTACCA
Organism: uncultured Chloroflexia bacterium; assembly: GCA_963721725.1. Classification (GTDB taxonomy): domain Bacteria; phylum Chloroflexota; class Anaerolineae; order Caldilineales; family Caldilineaceae; genus RI-153. Next base: position 526,667 of record CAVRLX010000016.1, on the reverse strand, counting down.
GCTACATTGGTCACGCAGTCAAGACATCTTGGGCCTCGGAGCCGCTGGTAGATGGCACAATTGTGAGCCAATTTACCAATAGCAAACGGCTTTCGATCTTTTTGGCAATGGCCTGTTTCGAAGGCTTCTTCCACGAAGCCGATGGCACGGTTCCGCTGGCCGAGCAGTATATTCTTTCGCCCAACGGCGCAGTGGCAAGTTGGTCGCCCACAGGCTTTGGCGTTGCCACCGGCCATGATTATCTAGAGCAAGGGCTTTTCCTCGCTGTCTTCCAAAATGGCGTAAAAACGCTGGGCGAAGCCACCGATGCCGGAAAGCAATATCTTCACGATCACGCACCGGCGGGCAAGTACGACGATCTGCTGGATACATTCGTTGTCTTTGGCGACCCGGCTTTGCAAATCCAGACTTGGCTCTCGCCCACCGCAGTCGACATGGCAGGCTTTGGGGTTACGGCTGTCGAGTCTACCAGCCAGGTTACGTGGTCCACGGCCAGCGAGTTGGACATCTGGGGCTTTACCCTCTTGCGCGCAGAAACAGAGGATGGCCCCTTTGTGCCTGTAATGGCTGAACCGTCGTTGGCCCAATCGCCTGGGATCGCCAACGCCCACACCTATCACTTTGTGGATGTACTACCCGATGCCGCTCGCCCCTATTGGTATCGGCTAGAGGTCCACAAACTCAGCGGTGGCAGCGAGCTTTATGGGCTGGCCGGAACCCAGGCCGCGCCAACTGGACAGAAGATCTATCTACCTTCCCTGCAAAATTAAATCGTAATCTGCCCCGTTTGTCGGGGAACCAACCGATTCAACTGTGTAAAGTCAACGACACTCCTTTTGGGAGTGTCGTTGACTTTACACGAGCAACTTTACACGATCAGTGGACTGTAAGATGGATCGTTAGAGCTTTGTGATAGGGTTAAGAGGAAGTAACGACATCCGCTCTTTATACGTTTTTCTTTCTGAGAAATGCTGACAGTTGTTCCAGTTTAGATCGTCGGCACAGATACTGAAAACTATACTTGTTCCCAAAGTGACCTATGAATCCATTGAGATTGTTCTTTGCCTCCCGAATGTTCACGCTGTTGCTGGCCTTGCTCTTGTTGGTGGGGGCGACCCTTCCGGCAGCCGCGGCCACAGCCGCCGACACTTTATCAAGCAGCCCAGGTGGCTTTCAGATCGTTGCTAGCAACGACAATGAAACCATTGTATCGTTAGCCGTGCCTGCCTATACCCTGCGTACAGTGGCGCACCCTGCCGGCGCGTGCCAAGTGGTTGATCTGGATGGGTATGCCCAGAGCGGCCAAGATGGCGCGCCGCAGTTGCCTGTGATTGGCACCTTGTTGGGAGTTCCGGCCCAGGCTATGCTTTCCGCAGAGATCATCTCGGCCCAAAGCGAACCGTTGCCGGATTCATTTGTAGCCTGTCCTGCGCCCCAGGCCGTCGCAGAAGAAGGCGAGGCAGGCGTGCTGCGCTATGTGGAACGCGAGGCCATGCCTGATGCGGCTCTCTTTGCCCAATCAACGCCCTACCCTGCTCAGATTGCGACCGTCGAAGATCTGGGCTTTATGCGCAGCCAACGGATGGCTCGGCTCCAGATCTCCCCGGTGCAGATTACGCCAGCCACCGCCACAGGTATCATTTACCGGCAGGTGCAAGTGCGGGTACGCCACGCCGGCGGCTCTGGTATCCGGTCCGCCGAGATCAAAAGCGAACCAGATCTTTTTGAAAAGAGCTTGCAGGGAACGTTACTCAACTATGCTCAGCGCGCAACATTGGCGCGGTGGCGAAAGCATACAGGCTGCCTTTAACCCGGGCTGGACACCGCCCAGCCCGGCCTATCGCATTGCCCTCAAGAGTGAGGGGCTTTATGCCCTCACCTATGAAAAACTTAGTGCCAGCGGTGTGCCGGTCAGCACCATCACACCTGCTACCTTTCGTATTTTCTACAACGGCCAGGAAATTGCCATACGCGTGGTCAACGGCAACGGCGACGATGATAGCAACAGTCGTTTTGATCCCGGTGACCGCATTCTCTTCTACGGCCAGGCCATTGATGAAAAGTATAGTGATACCAATATCTATTGGCTGACTTTTGGCGGTGCGGATGGTCGGCGGATGTTAAACCAAAATGCCGTTCCCGTGGACAGTGTAACAGCGGCCATCAGTTATACGGCCACCGTCCATGTGGAACAGAACACCAGCTATGTCTCGGCGGCTCCCAATGTGCAAGGCTATGAACACTGGTTTGGACCCCAGGTCCGTGCCTTGGGGCTGAACAATTCGGGGAATCGGGTTTTTCCCATAGCGCTAAATGAGCTTGCCACGCGTGCCATCACGGCCACATTGGAAATTGGCATGGTCAGTGTAACCACAGGCCGCCATCAGATCAATCTCTATGTCAACGATCAGCTTGTCTATCAGGGCACATGGATCGGCAAAGAGTATCAAAAAATATCGGCGGCTTTTGATGCCCATCTTTTGCAAAATGGCAACGCCAACGTCAAAGTGGAATTAAGTAACGGCTCCACAGGGCAGACTTTTGACATTATTTATGTCGATTGGGTGCGCATCATTCATCAGCGCGGCCTGACTGCCCAAGACAACCGCCTGACCTTCGATAGTCCTGGCCCCGGCAATTGGCGCTATACCATCAAGGGATTTACCACCCCGGCTGTAGATCTCTATGACATTACCGACCCGCTGCGCCCCATCTGGTTGACAGGCCACCTTGCCAACGGCGAGGCGCGCTTGCAGGGCAAAGGCCAACGCTATTATGCTGGCACCGCTAGTAGCCAGATAGCACCATTGCAGATTACCACTGCCGACACCGCCAATCTGATCCTTTCCAATCTGGGAGCAGACTACATCATCATTACCCACCCTGATTTTTGGAATGCCATTCAGCCGTTGGCCGTCTATCGGGCGCTGCAAGGCAACCGGGTACAGACAATTAACGTGCAACATATTTACGACACCTTTAGTTATGGGCGGGTTTCGGCAGAGGCCATTCGAGATTTTCTCAGTTATGCCTATCACAACTGGGAAGGCGCGGCCCCGTTCTATGTACTTTTGGTGGGTGATGGCACCTATGATCCCAAGCGCTATCTGGCCTCAAGCAGCCCCTCTTTCATCCCGCCCTATTTGGAAATGGTTGATCCGGTGATGGGGGAAACCGCCGCCGACAATCGCTATGTGGCGGTCTTTGGGACGGACATTATCCCGGATATGAATCTGGGGCGCTTTCCGGCCCAGACCAGCGAAGACGTCACCGCTATGGTGAACAAGACCATTGCCTATGAGCGTGCCGATATCTCCGATGGCTGGAATCGGCGGGTGCTTTTTGTCACCGATAATCTTATCGGCGGTGGGGGCGCTTTCCATACATTTTCCGACAGCGTGGCCGAGGGCAAGTTTGAGTCGCGTATGGGCGAAGCGCCCTATCTGCCTGCAGGCTATCAGAAAACAAAACTCTATCTTGACGACAATTGCACCACAGAGACATGCCGTTCGCAGTTGCTGACCCAGATGAACCAGGGTGCGCTCTTGATCAGCTATGTGGGCCATGGCACAAAACAGTATTGGGCCGAAGAACAGTTGCTCAACCTGAACGCTATCAACGCCATGAACAACGGCGCGCGTCTGCCGGTGATGTTGCCCATGACCTGTCTCGAAGGCTACTTTCATGAGGCTGAAGCCGGTGTCGAGTCGTTTGGCGAATCCATTGTGCGCGCGCCAGGCAAGGGAGCCGTTGCGAGTTGGTCACCCACCGGCTTGGGCTTGGTTACAGGGCACGATTATTTAGAGAAAGGCTTCTTCATCGCCCTTTTTTACAATGACATTAAAGCCGTGGGTGTGGCTAGCACCATTGGCAAACTTTATTTGAAACAGAATGCACCTACACAGAAGTATGATGATCTAATAGATACATTTGTCCTCTTTGGCGACCCTGCCTTACAGGTGCGCGTGATTGGCGAACCCCCTATCTTCACCCGCTTCCAACTCTATTTGCCCAATGTGGCGAAATAATGACTCTCTATTTCCCTTCATGTGCAAAAACCAAACACCGTTTTTATGATGGTATAGGTAGTTCTATCAGCAAACCGTAATATTGGCCGTCACGGTTTTATGTTATCTTTGGTCCAGAGAATGTTCGATTTAATCCCAGGAGGTAGACGTAATGAATCTGCAAAACCCACTGCGATACAGACTTTTCAATCTTATGTTTGTATGTGCGCTGTTAATTGGCTTGACCCTTTTCATTGGCGCGAGCTTTTCAGCTCAAGCCAGTGGCCCCCGTGCCGAACTAGCCCCCAGTGGTGCATCCACTCTGGGCGACTATGTCTGGCATGATCTGAATGGTGACGGCACCCAAAACGATGGTGATACGGGCATCAATGGAGTTTTGATTCGCCTATGGAAGGATGATGGCGATTTCACCTTCGACCCTGCGCCGGGGGGCGGGGATACAGTTTTTGCCAGCATGAGCACCACCAATCACCCCACCACCGGGAAACCAGGTTGGTACGACTTTTCCGTCACCTTTGGCCCGAACGATGGCCGCTACTGGGTGGACATTGTTGATACTAACTTTAATACAGGTGGCCCGCTCAATGGGTTTGTCTTGACTTCTGCGGACATCCATTATCCCAATCCTGGGTTGGTAATTGAAGCCCAGTTCATTGCAGACCGTGACGATGCTGACTTTGGCTTTGCCCGCCCTGGCATCAAGGTTACCAAGGTAGCTGGCAATGCCCCTGATGGCACGGTGCTGCAATTGACCAACAGCCCGCAGGCTGTGGTTTTCACCTATACCTTTGTCAACACAGGCGAGACGGCGCTGAGCAATGTCAAAATTGTTGACGACAATGGTACGCCCAACAACACTGCCGACGATTTCGATGTCTGTTTGAAGGCGGGGCCTTATGCCCGTGGGTTGGGTGACCAGTGTACGGCAACGCGGACTATTTCTGCGGCCTATACCAATGTGGCGACAGTTTCGGGCAGCCCGTCGGATCCCTCGGGCACACCCTTCCAGAATACGCCGCCGGTGACCAACAAGGACAACGCGTCGGTTGCCTTTACGCCGCCGACGAATACACCGACAGCGACGCCAACCCATACGCCGACGCACACACCGACGCCGACGCACACACCGACCCATACACCGACCAACACGCCGACGAATACACCAAGTAACACGCCGACCCATACACCAACCAATACACCGACTCACACGCCGACGTCCACCAATACACCAGTGGGGCCGACACCGACGCCAACTCATACACCGACAGGGCCGACGCCGACGCACACGCCAAGCAACACGCCGACCAACACGCCGACCAATACACCGACCAACACGCCGACGAATACGCCGCTGCCGACCAACACGCCGACGAATACGCCGACGAATACGCCCACCAATACGCCGACGAATACGCCGCTGCCGACGAATACGCCGACGCCGACCAACACGCCGACGAATACGCCGACGAATACACCCACCAACACGCCGACCAATACGCCTGTTGTAGCGCCTGATCTGCGGGTAACCAAGCGGCTAATCCCGTCTGGTGGTGCTGCCGATGGGATTGTGACTGTGGGACAATCGATTAGCTTCCTGATCACTGTTCTCAACACAGGCAACACTGTTATGGAAACTATCCCGCTGATTGACACCTACAACACAGAATTCCTGGGCTTCCAGAATGCCATTCCTGCCCCCAGTGTGGGCGGAGACACGGGCACTCTGCGCTGGAACGATATTACTGACGCCTCAGGTGGCACGCTGGCTCCCAACGAGAGTGTGATTGTGGTGGTCACCTTTGTCGCCAAGAAGAGCACCGTTGGACAGACCAATAATCAAACCATTAACACAGCCATTGTCAGCGGCGCGCGTGACACTGGTGGCAATACAATTCCCGACAAACAATCCACAGCGCCCATCAAAATTACCAACCCTGCCGTTAGCATCATCAAACGGACCTCGATTCCGGCTGACGGCATTGTGGCGGTAGGCGAGCTTGTTGTCTTCACGGTACGGGTCTCCAACTCTGGCGATACCCGACTTGTGGTCATCCCCGTGCGTGACATCTACGAAGCTAATATCCTAACCTTTGTTAGCGCCAACGGTGTCCAACAGCCGCAGGTAACCGTAAACGGCAACGACGGTCAACTTCTCTGGGCCGACATTACCCAGGACCTGGGAGACCTTGAACCGGGTACGTTTGCAGAGTTTACCCTGACCTTCCGCCTGATCTCTGCACAGGATACGACCAATGTGGTAGAAACGGGTGAGTCCACGGATATCAATGGCGATAAAATTGACCCAGTGGCTGGTTCGAGCGGTGCGAACGTCATCCCTGCCAAGCCGACCTCGTATGGTCTTTGGTTGCCGGGTATCTCGAATATCCACACGACTCCGACGGCAACGCCGACACCTTCACCGACACCTGACACGCCGATTGGCAGTGGTGGTGAGACACCGTGTCCTCCTCCGGGCTGCCCTGTGCAGAATCTGGTTCACCCCAAGGGCATCGCTGTCCATTCTGGGCTGAATATGCTCTACGTTACCAGCCGTGACAACAACCAATTGATTCAGGTGGATGTGGTCACTAATAAAGTGGTCAACGCTGTGGCAACCGGCAGCGAACCCTGGGATGTAGTGGTCAACGAACAGACCGATCTGGTCTATGTCAGTAACTTCGCCAGCGGTGATGTCTGGATCTACAATGCAATCAATTTGAATATCATTACGAAACTCCAAGTTGGCAGCGAGCCAATTATGATGGAGTTGCTGCCCAAATTGAACAGTGTAGCCCTAGTGGTTCGCTCAGTTGGTCTCGTGATCATCAACGGCACGCAGGTGGAACGCTATTTGCCGACAGGCGGCTCCGGAGCCTTTGGCATCGCCACGGATCCGGTCAACAATATGGTGATCGTAATCAACCGTGACACCCGCAACGGTCAGGTTATCTACAAACCGGACAACGGTGGCTGGGAAATGGGTAGCAAACTCTTCTTTGGCGACCGCAATGACCCACAGACAGAGTTGGTTCCATTCGAGGCGGCCTATAATCCCAACAACAATAAACTCTATGTCACTTTATGCCATCGGGTATGATAAATGGTACGTAGATGTGTGGAACCGGAATGGCAATACCTTCGTCCGCCAGGGCAAGGTGGCAGTTGGCAACAGCGGCTGGCGCAAAGACCCGAATGTGGGCGGGGCTGGCATCGCCATCAACCCCAACACGAACCATGTCTTTGTTGCCAACACTGCCGATGGAACGGTGAGTGTGCTGGGGGCCAATGGTGAACAAATCGCCACCATCCCTGTCGGCCCGGATCCATTTGAGATTGCGGTCAATCCAACCAACGACAAGGTTTACGTCACCTTGCGGGCGATTAACCAACTCTTCAAGTTTGATGATATTTACTAAAGGCTAGGAGTGCTCTGGAGATCAGCCGATAGCATAAAAAAGAGCGGGCGACACTTTCCAGTGTCGCCCGCTCTTTTTTATGCTGACCGCACTTCCACCCTCGCCCGTCTCCACCAAAGATAGACGGCCACCCAGCTTGCCATAAACAAGAGGGTTGTTAACATCCGTATCCACCAAACGACAATCTCCTGTTCATAGAGCCAGTGGTTAATCACATTGTTCGTACCCAGGGAGCGCAGATAGGGCAGCGTATACTCTACAATCGGATTCTTGCCCGTCGTCAACACATGGGGATCGGTGATAGCGCCCAGCCCACAAAGGAGCAAACTGATCACGATCAGCGCCCACTCTAGGATACCCAGTTTACGAGCATCCAGCCAGACCGCCGCGCTGATACACAAGAACGGCAGCGCGGGGATGATGTAGCGGAAACCATATTCCGAGCCGCCATACCAGCCCACATTAAAGGCCAGAAAGAGAAAATAGGCCCCAAAACAGCCCGCAAACAGCGCCGCCCAGGGCCTTGATTGGGTGTGCGCCATGTGACCATAGCCCAACACGCCAAAGAGCAAAAATGGAGAGTAAAAAAAGATTCCCTTCCAGGGTAGAAGGAGCATCTCGGCCAACTTGCGCAACGTCGGCCACTCGTATTGCAGGGTGGGCGGGTTGCCCGCTGCCCAATAGTTCACCGGCGATGCCAGCGGATCATCAAAAAGTAGCCAATGATAGCCCAGCAGTAGCAGCCCGGCCAGCAGAATTGGTGGCACAAAATAGCGCAGGGTTGTAATCCGATCCGGACGAGACAGCAAAAACAGCCCCAACACTCCAATAAACAACGCGGTTTGATAGGTGGTGATCATCCCCAATCCCCAGCATAGTCCACTGTACAGAAGCACTACTGAGTCTCTGTTTTGAATGCCCTTAACAAACAAATAAAGACCCCCTAAAACCAGCGGAACCGTGTACATTTCGCCGGTGCCAATCGTCGAAAAGGGAAACATCAGCGTGCCAAAAAAGCAGAGAAAGGTGAACGACGAGCGCCGTTGCACCTGCAAACAGCCCAAAATTCTGTACAGAGCCACCATACCCAGCGCCGTCAACAGAGCGAGAGAGGCAAGTTGGACAAGCCAGCCGACTGTCTGTTCGGGGAGCGCAACACCTGAAATCATGCGAACCACAAAGTCTATGGGTTTTGCTAAAAAAAAATAGGCGGGCAGCATGAGCAGCGACGAGCCGGGCGGTTTGTCGCTGAAATAGTCGCCGGCATAGACAGCATGATCCACGCCGAGCCGCCCCTCAAATGCGTTTAGGCTGAATGTTCCCTGATCGACGATGGCCTGGGTCAAAAAGAGGCGTGAAGTGTAGTTGCTGGTCTGATAGGCAATCTCGGTGAAAAAGAAGGTTGCGGAAAAAATCAACAGCACTAACCAGCGTTCTGTATGGGTCATCCTTGCTTACTCCTCGCTCGTTGCTGACCAAAGCGGCAGATCCGCGCCGATCTGTTGCCATGAGATCGCCGCCTCGGAAGCGGACAAGTTCGACTCGGCTACCCAATAATAGTCGCCGCTGGTGGGATACCAGAGACCCAGATCCACAGCGATCTCGTCTATCTCCTGGCCGGAGATAGGCAAGGTCACGGCGTCGAGAAGATAGGGTTGACCGTGCAGCCGCACACTCTTTTCACCAAATGTGTGATCGGCCCCGGCAACCTGCGTCCCTGTTGAGTTTTTCAGATGCACAAAGAGCATAGGCGCGCTTTCATCGGTGAACCGTTTGTCATCGCTTTCGTGGATCTCCCAAACAGTGATCAAGAGGGGCGGATCATGGGGTGGTGCAACCACATAGGCGTTATGCAATGAGAGTCCGGGGCCAATGTTGCTGGCAAAGCGGGCGAGTCTCCGTTCGATGGCGATGTGCGGACGGCGCAATGTGATCAGCAGATCGTCGATGCACGGGACAGCACAACGCTCTGCCGTGATCGTCAACGTATGGGGGCCGGGATTGAGATCCGCCTCCACGTGAAAGCCCACTTGATCGCTCAAAAGCGAAACACTTTGCGGCTGCACCGTCGCACCGTCGATCTGCCATGTCACGGGAGAATAAGACGCCGCACGCTGCCCCTGAAAGGTCCACGTCCCGGTGACGGGAATCATAAATGTAACTTTGTCGTCCACGGCAATCGCCGACATGGCCTGATCAAGCGCCATGCTTTCGCCATGCACGGTGAAATTTGGCGGCTCGATTTCATAGCGTAGCGCATTGGGTGCGGTAGCATCGGGCAGGCCCAGCCCCCCATTGAGCAGACGTTGCGCGGCTTCGCTAAACTCTGGATGGTCGGGGACGGCGTGTACCATCACGTGACGGATACCGGCGGCGTACAAAATTGCTTTGGCGTTGCGCACATCCACCGGTAAAAGCCCCCTCTCAGTCTGCGCCGGACTGTCAATCAGGTGGCTCCAATCGGGGCCAAAGTAGGCTCCCCAATCGTGCGAATAGAAGCGGCTCACAAAAGGCAGTGCGGTCTCTTGCGCGCGCAGTCGCGCCGGTCGTCGCGCCAGATAGCCAGAGAGCAGCGGCTTTTGATGCGCGGTCTGATAGTACATGGCAAGGCTCATCTGATTTTGAAACATTTCGCCGCTGGGAATTTCCCACAGCGCGCCGGGCGTGACATCGGCGGCAACCTCGGCATAGAGCGGCGGAATGGCAGCGTCGGTGGTGACAAAGGGAAAGCGAATCCAGAGGTTGGCGAGCAGCAGCCCTGCGCCCACGGTCAACAGGGGTCGCCACGGCAGACGAGGCCAACGTTCGCTCCAGAATTTCAACACATACATGGCAAGCACAGTCGCCGCCAACACCGTAGTGATCCCCATGCGCCCCGGCGCGCGGTAGACGTCAAAACCCGGAAGCCACATCAAAAAGCGATAGGGCATCCATTCAAACAGGGGATAGAGATGAACGCGCAACACAGGACCAAACGAGAGCAGCCAACTCAGCATCGCCAGCACCTGCCAGAAGAGCAGCGTTCGGTGGCGATGTGTGTAAAGAACCGAGAGGATCGCCAAAAACAAAGGCAAAATTCCAAAGAAATTGGTTGCTTCATAGAGATAAATTTGGCTGAAATTGGTATAGATTTCAGCCAGCAGCGATCCCCACAACGGATGGGCGTGGGCGGGTAACACCCACGAAAGCAGGTCGCTGCCATAGGCATAGACCGACTGGGCCAGGTCATTGGCCGCTTCTTTCATCTCTGGCTCGGCGAAGAAGATAGTAACGTAGTAGGGCAGGGCCAGGATTAGAGCAATCGCTCCGCCTGCCGCAATTTGTAATTTGTAGTTTGTAATTTGTAATTTGCGATTGGCAATGAGCAAGGCAGGCACGGCAAGACAAAGTGGCAACAGAAAGTAGCCCAGGTGATAGGGAGAAGTGAGCGCTACCAAGCCGAACGCCACACCCGCCGCCATGCAGCGCCCCAGTGTGGGTTTTTGAAAAACGTTAATCGCCAGCAACAGGCAGAGCGGCAACCACTGCGTGGTGATCAAGCTCAGTTGCCCGCCCTCGGTGCGGATGCCGCGATAGGTACAAAAGGCGAAAATAATCCCGCCCACAAAGGCCAGATCACGACGGCGCAGCAGCCGCAAGAGCAGCAAGTGCATGGTATAGCCAGAGAGCACAAAGCTGCCCAACACGAGCAGATTAAACTGAAGCACAACGCCAAACGCCAGTTGCAGAGGCAGGGCAAAAAGTTCGTTGACCGGCGTGTGCAGCGTAATCGGCACATCGGGGAGGGGATAGTAGATCAGGTTGGTGATAAGCGGAGATTGGCCCAGATCGATCAGGGCGTGCTTCACCCACCACAACTGCCACACAAACCACAGGCCATCGCCCAGACCGATGATATGCGAAGTCAGTTGCACGATGGCCGGGTAAGTATAGGCGGCTGTAAGGACGAGGTAGCCAAAGAGGACGAGTAGATGGCGGCGTAGATGAGACAAGGTCTTATCCGGGTAAGGAGTGGCAAGTCGTGCGTAACAATCGGTAGACGAACCATCATTACTCATGACTCATTATCTCACGCAGCGGAATCTTGGATCGTTTCCGCAAAATCTCGCTGATAGACATCCCAGTGGGCTTGGAAGACCTCCGGCGCAACCGCGTAGAGCATCTCCAATCGCGCGCTGGCCCATGGCGCGGATCTCCCACTGTGCGGCTTTGTCCACGGCGCGCAACCAGAGAAAGTGGCTCCACGCCGCAAAATTCATGGTAGCGACAATGCGGGTCTCGGCGGCGTTGGGCAACAGAAAGCGGGCATCTTCTTTGCGAATGCCCATGCCGCGCAGATCGGCATAGACGGTTTGCAAATAGGTCCAGGCTTCTCCCAAGCGGGCGTTGGCCTCGGCATTCTCGGCCACGGCAGGCGGCACAATTGCGCTCCATTCGCCCTTGCTCAGATCGACGTAGCGCTGACTCTCCTGGCTAAAGCTTGCCAGCCGATGGCGCACCAATTGGTGTGTGCAAGCCCGGCTAATGCCCTCGAAGAGAAACGTCGCCGAGCCGTGGTGTAGCAAGAGTTCGGGATCGTCCAACACAGGCTGCGTAAACCCAAGCAGCGTCACGCGTTGTCCATTGTTTTGGGCCGGGGCGAGCCGTTCACGCGCAGCCGGGAGGATGGAGGGCAGGCTGAAATCCACAGAAGTATCGGGCTGCCCGTCAACTTCTTGGTAGACCTTGCCAGCAATTGCCTTCAAAATCGGCACCGCTTCGGTGGCAATCCCACGCCGCAACAGATCCAGCCAGACGCGCGTGTTGCCGCTGACAATCCAACTGCCGTCGGGCAGTTCGCTCACTTCACAATGGCGGTTGATCATGCGCCAGCGCAGAGGAGCGTCGCTGCCTGTCACGCGCAGGGTGATCACCACATGCTCGATAATGTCTTCATGGCCTTCCTTCACCCGCGCCGAAATAAAGTTGGGCGCTGTGCCCATGCGATGTGTGCTGCGATAGCAAACACGGCCCGCAAACTCGATGATGTTTTCGGCAAAGGTGCCCTGGCCCTGCCAGATCATTGCCAGATCGCCCATGTCAGCCAGCGTTTCTGGCGAGAGGGCAGGGTTGGCACGCGTAAAGGCCAGCAATTCAACATTCATAGGGACTCCTTCAAAAGTCGGTTCCAACGCAAGGGCATATTATGCCGCACGTCTCCTGCGCTGCCCAATTACCATTACCGTCAGAACTAACCCGCCCAGGATCAAGGCCAAAACGAGATTCACGACGATAAGTTTGAGCGTGGTGGTAAGGCTGGCAAAACTGACCAGCGCCACGGGGATCTCAGGGTAGGTAGAGAGGATCAGTAAGAGTAGTGTGTTTTCAACAAAATCCAATACGGTCATGCCCACCGGGAGCCAAACCAGCCATGCCCAATAGCGTGCCCAGGACAGCGGCAGTTTGCTCACCATCAAAAAGAAGGCCGCAAAGGTTAGCCCCGACAGCGCGCCATAAAAGAAGTCTGCAACCAGCAAATAGTTCGTGTAAAGCGCACGCCCATCCACACCGTATTGCCCCAAAATACGGTAAATATCGTCTAGCGAATAGGCAAATTGCGTGTCGATTAACCCCGCGCCAGAGGCCTCAATCTGTGGAACCCAGCCCGTATTAAAAAGCAGAACACTGACCAGCGCTTGGAGCGCCAGTACCCCCAGCGCAATCGGCCAGGTCATGCGGTTGCGGATGCGTTGGATCACGGGAGGTTCCTTGTTTCAGAAGCAGACGGTGTGAGAGTAACGAAAATTCGTAATGCGTGATGCGTAATTTCACGCAACATGCATTACGAATCAGCCAAGCCATTGCCCAATCTATGCCATCATAGACTAACGGAGCGCATGAAAGATCGGCTTGAGTGCCGGGTAGAGTTGCCGGTAATGCGCGTAGGCCGCTTCGTATTGGGCGGCGCTGTCGGGCTGCGGAGAGGTGCTGCCAGTGATGGCGACGGTGTCGGCACAGGCTGTTTCCACATTGGGCCAGATCCACGCGCCAACGCCGGCCAAAAGTGCCGCTCCATAGGCCGCGCCCTCGGTGGTGTTAACGGTAACCAGTTCACTGTTGAAGGTGTCGGCCAGAATCTGCCGCCAGAGCGGGCTGCGCGCCCCACCGCCCGCCACGCGCACTTGGGTGATCTCGGACAGCCCCACAGACTTCATTAACTCAAAGCTATCGCGCAGGCCAAAGGAGACGCCCTCCAACACAGCACGCGTCATGTGGGCTTTGCCGTGGCGCACGGTCAGGCCGATGAAACCGCCACGCGCCAGCGGATCGGGGTGGGGTGTGCGTTCGCCAGTAAGGTAGGGCAGGAAAAACAGCCCTTCGCTGCCAATTGCAACATTCGCAGCCGGGGCCAGCAAGTCATCGTAACTGACATCAGGGGAGAATGTGTCTCGATACCAACGCAGGCTGCCCGCCGCCGAGAGCATCACACCCATGAGATGCCACTTGTCGGGCAGGGCATGGCAAAAGGCGTGCAGACGTCCCTGTGGCTCGATGAAAGGTTTGTCGCTGCTGGCAAAGACCACACCCGACGTGCCCAGCGCCAGCGATACCACGCCCTCGGTTACCGCACCCACGCCCACCGCGCCCGCGGCCTGATCGCCGCCACCGGCCATCACCGGCGTGCCGGGGCGCAGACCCGTCGCCTCGGCGGCTGCGTGTGAAAGCTGCCCGGTGATCTCAGGACCTTCGTAGGTAGGCGGCAGCCATTCGGGCTGGATGCCCAGCGCATCCAACACGGTGGGTGACCAATCGCGTGTTTTCAAATCGAACAAAATCGTGCCGGCGGCCCCGGCTTTGTCTGTGGCATAGTCCCCAGTAAGTTTGAAGCGCACATAATCTTTGGGCAACAAAATTTGCTTGACCTGGGCGAAGATTTCCGGCTCGTTTTCCTGCACCCATAGAATTTTGGGGGCGGTAAAACCGGTGAGCGCGTCGTTGCCGGTGATGGCGATGAGGCGCTCTTTGCCCAGGCGCGCCCGGATTTCGTCGCATTGCGCGCCTGTGCGCTGGTCGTTCCAAAGAATCGATGGGCGCAACGACTTGCCAGCGGCGTCGAGCAACACCAGCCCGTGCATCTGTCCGCTTAACCCGATGCCCACCACGTCGGCGGGGTCGATGCCTGTGGCTGCCAGTACTTGGCGAATGCTCTGCACTGCGCCGTTCCACCACAGGTCCGGCTCTTGTTCGCTCCACAGCGGGTGGGGGGTCTCGTAGCCATATTCTGTGGCAGCAACGGCGGCAATCTTGCCCCGTTCGTCAATCAGCAGGGCTTTGGTGGCGGTGGTGGATGCGTCAATGCCGATGAGGTAGGGCATGGGAATCTCCTGTTTAAATGCATAATGCGTGATGCGTACCTTTACGCATCACGCATTACGGGTTACATCGCTAGAATTAACGCACGCCCATGAGCAGATCGAAGACCAGTTGATCCAGACGTTCGTAGGGTTTGCCGCGACCGCCCAGTTCTTTGCGGTCGAAGGTGCGCGCCTTGAGTTGCTTGGCAGCGTCGGCGGAATATTTGCCCACCAGACTTTCGCCGCCGCGGAACTCGGCCAGCAGTGCTTGAATTTCACTGTCGGCGCGGAATTTGGCGGCCTTTTCTTTCAAGATCTCATACGAGCGCATGCAGCCGCGCGCAAAGGCCTTGACATCTTCGTAATCCGAGGTGCGATAGGCGTGGGCGTCAAAATGGCGCGAGCCGTTATAGCCCACATCTTCCAAAAACTTGACCAGGAAGAAGGCTTGCTTAATGTTGTGCGAGCCGAAGCGGAAGTCCTGATCATAGCGGGCGAAGTTTTGATCGTTAAGGTCAATGTGGAAAAGCTTGCCCGCATCCCAGGCTTGGGCCACGGCATGCATAAAGTTCAGCCCTGCCATGTGTTCGTGTGCCATTTCGGGGTTGACGCCCACCATCTCTGGGTGATCCAGCGTTTCGATGAAGGCCAGCATGTGGCCGGTGGTGGATGGGAAAATGTCGCCGCGCGGCTCGTTGGGCTTGGCTTCCAGCGCAAATTGCATTCCGTAGCCCTGATCTTCGGAATATTCGCAGAGGAAGTTCAGCGATTCGCGGAACCATTTCAGCGCGTCCAACGGATTCTTGGCGGCGTCGGTCTCGGTGCCTTCGCGCCCACCCCAAAAGACATAGATCTTCGCGCCTAATTCTGCGCCGAGATCAATGGCGTGCATGGTCTTTTGCAGGGCATAGGCGCGCACGTCGGGATCATTGCTTGTAAACGCACCATCGCGAAAGGCCGGATCGGTGAAAAGATTGGTGGTTGCCATGGGTACAACCAGCCCGGTTTCGTCCAGCGCCTTCTTAAAATCAGAGACAATCTGATCGCGCTCTTGGGCCGTGGCGTCAATCGGGACAAGATCGTTGTCGTGGAAGTTGACGCCCCATGCGCCCACGTCGGCCAACAAGTGAACGATCTCCACTGGCGAAATAACGTGGCGCACAGGTTCGCCAAAGGGATCGCGGCCTGGGTTGCCCACGGTCCACAGGCCAAAGGTAAATTTGTTTTCGGATTGGGGAGTGTAATCAGCCATAAGGTCTCCTTGTGGATGCGCAGATGCGCAGATGCGACGGCTAGCCTTGCACAGCACCGTCAAGTCGATAGAATTGAATTGCGTTGTCGTGAAAAATCTTGCGTTGTTCGTTGGCAGAAAGTTGAGCGACAAAAGCCTGTACCGTTTCAAACCACTGTTTGTAGCTGGCGGCCAGTGTCACTACCGGCCAATCACCGCCAAACATAATACGGTCGGGGCCGAATTCTTCAAAGATAACGTCGGCATAGGGACGCAGATCCTCAAGATGCCAGGCGTCGTGATCGGCCTCGTTGACCATACCCGATAATTTGCAGTGGACATTGGGAAAGGCCGCCAGTTCGCGGATGCGGGTTGACCACGGTTCGCGCACTTGGTTGCGGATGCTCGGCTTGCCAATGTGATCAAGCACAAAGCGCACATCATCACACTGGGCCACTAGTTGAATGGCGTCCACCATTTGCGGGTGATAGATGCAGATGTCAAAGCTATAGCCGAACTCGGCCAGACTCTGCACGCCGCGCACAAAGTCAGCTTCCACGGCGAAGCCCAGCGGCTCCGATTGGATCAGGCGGCGAATGCCCTTAACCAACGGGTACTGTTGCAGCCCTTCCAACTGTGGACGTACAGCATCACCGCGTTCCAGGCGGGCATCGGCCACGATGCCCATGATACGCGGCTCGGCCGCGGCCAGTTCTGTCACCCAGGCCGCCTCTTCAATCGCCTGCTCTGGCGCAGTATCGGCCTGTACAAAGACAATGCCTTCCAGGGGCAGCCCGGCGGTGGCAACATCAAAATCGGCGGGTAAAAAGGGCTGGTTGATGGCCGGGACAGTTTCCAGCCAGGGATAGCTCAGGCGGGATGGATCCCGATAGTGAACATGAGTATCAATATATGCAGGCGTGGTGGGCATAGATCACCTTTTATCGGACTAAAAAACGAGGGTGGGGACGAAATCTGTGCTTGCTCTATTGTAACGTACCACCCCCAAAGTGGAAAGCAGAACAGGGCAGGACGGTTTCTTTTCGGTGCTTTTAGGAGTATGCTACACTGGGCACAGAACAGCGTTCCCCACCATCCCATCGATTACACATCCAAGGAGAGCAGTTATGTCTCAGCCTTCACTGCCAGCCAAGCTGGCGGATCAGATCGACGCAACGTTGTATAGCACTTCCGTCGTCGAACAAGACAGCACCCTCTATTGCCTTTTGCGCAAAGGCGGCGAACGCATGTTAGCCGTCTTGGGCACAAGTGCCGATTTCGCCGGAGAGACGGTCACCGTAGGCGAGGGCAAGGCCAAGATCTGCCCGCTCAGCGCAGCTAATGCGGTCGCGCTGCGAGCGCATCTGCCCTGGTTGCGTCCGGTTCCGCTGGGGACGCGCACCTCCTATGGCTTCGGGGATCGCATTGGGCTGGCGACGCCCGGCCATGTGCGCGCCGTGCGTCGCACGGGCATTGCGCCCATCTTTGCCCAGCAATCGGTGCGCGAAAACAGTCGTATTGGGCGCACGCCACAACAGGTAGTGGACGATGCCATGTGGGGCGTCTTCCAAGAGGGCTGGCGCGAGGAATGGGGCGCCGATGCCGATCATGTAAAGGAAGTTGCCAGTCTACCCGATTTCGTGGCCGCCGGCTACACCTTCTATACCATTGATCCCAGCGATCATGTGGACAACGCCGCCCAGACTGACGATCTGGCAACGTTGTCTCAAAAAGTAGAGGCTCTGCCCGCGGATCGCCTCGACACCACAGCCGCGGATCTGCGCCAGCGCTACTTGACCCAGCCCTTTGTCATGGGCGATCTCACCATCCGTTTTGACGAAGAAGAATTGCTGCGCGCTGCCGCCAAATATGGCCGAGCCATTGCCCATGCCCGCACCGTGGCCGACGCCCTACGCAGCCAGGCCCCCGATCAACCTTTTGAGTTGGAGGTCTCGGTGGACGAGACCGACACGCCCACCTCGCCCCACGAACACTTTTTCATCGTCAACGAACTGAGGCGGCTCAACATCCCTGTGGTAAGTGTAGCCCCGCGCTTTATTGGCAAGTTCGAAAAAGGCGTGGATTATATGGGTGATTTGGATATTTTTGAGGCAGAATTGCAAGACCACGCCGCCATTATGCACCACTTTGGCGGCTATAAACTCAGCGTCCACACTGGCTCCGACAAATTCAGCATCTATCCCAACGTGGCGCGGGCTGCGCACGGATTGGTGCATGTCAAGACTGCCGGCACCAGCTATCTCGAAGCCCTGCGTGT
Source organism: uncultured Chloroflexia bacterium (assembly GCA_963721725.1). Taxonomy (GTDB): domain Bacteria; phylum Chloroflexota; class Anaerolineae; order Caldilineales; family Caldilineaceae; genus RI-153. Next base: position 508,380 of record CAVRLX010000016.1, on the reverse strand, counting down.
GATCGCCAACGAAGATCCGGCCTTCTTCCGCACCCTCCTTGATTTTGCCCGCAGCCGCTTCGAGAAAGATCGCAAAAGCTACTATCTCTCGTGTGATGCGAGCAAGGTACACGCCGCCGAAGCCTATGCCGATGCGGATCTGCCTGATCTGCTCAACCAGTTTGATTCGCGCCAGGTGCTACACGTCACCTTTGGCTCGGTCCTCGACCACTACGGCGAGCGCCTGAAAGCGTTTATCCGTGATCACGAAGAAGAGTACAACGCGGTGCTTATCGCCCATTTCCGCCGCCATTTGGATCCATTCACTGATCTGCAAACGGCTTGATGTTTTCACCGCCAAGGCGCAAACGGCGCAGAGGAAAAGGCAAAATGCAAACGGCTTTATCCGTGTTCTAATCTGCCATTTTGCGTTCTTTGCGTTGAATTTCTGCAAAACCTACGCACCGATCGAAGGAGATGAGTGGTATGTCTGAACTTTTTTCATTGAACGGCAAGGTTGCGATTGTCACCGGGGGCACGGGTGTGCTGGGCGGGGCGATTGCGCGTGGACTGGCCGCGGCAGGCGCACGTGTGGGCATTCTGGGTCGACGTGCCGAAACGGCCACCGAAGTGGCGGCCTCAATTCAAGCTACCGGCGCCGACGCTGTGGCCTTGCCTGCCGATGTGCTAGATCGGGAGACGCTGATTGCCGTGCGCGATGGGGTGCTGGCGCAGTGGGGTCGCATCGATATCTTGGTCAATGCCGCCGGGGGTAATATGCCCGCCGCTACCATTATTGGCGACCGCACCTTTTTCAACATGGAAATCAGCGCGCTGGAAAGTGTCATGGGGCTAAATTTCACCGGAACCGTGTTGCCGTCCCAGGTCTTTGGCGAAAGCATGGCCGCGGCGGGCAGCGGCTCGATTATCAACATCTCGTCCATGGCGGCGGTTAAAGTGCTGACGCGTGTCATGGGATATAGCGCGGCCAAAGCCGCCGTGGATAACTTTACGGGGTGGCTTGCCACCGAACTAGCGCTGAAATACAATGCGGCGCTGCGTGTCAACGCCATTGCGCCCGGCTTTTTCATCGGTGATCAAAACCGTGCCTTGTTGTTGCAGCCCGACGGTGGCTTGACTGCACGTGGGCAGCAGATCATCGATCACACGCCCATGCGGCGCTTTGGCGAAGCCGAGGAGTTGGTGGGCACAGCAGTGTGGCTGGCGAGCGATGCTTCCCGTTTCGTCACTGGGATTGTCGTGCCTGTGGACGGCGGCTTCTCTGTGTTTAGCGGCGTCTAAATGTAAAGAAAGTTTGCAATTGTTGCTCAATATTTTCAGTTTGTGATAAAATGCACTGGATTGTGCAGAGGGCGCAGGCGCTCTGCACAACGTTCCCTGGCGTGACCCACAGACTGTAGCTTATGAAATCGAACAAAACTGACACGAAGCGCAGTAAACAAGAGATCCCCGACATTGTGATTGGACGCCTGCCTGTCTATTTGCGTACGCTTAATTTGCTTTCCAGCGAAGGCCGCGAGGTAACATCTAGCCAGGAATTGGGTGAGCATCTGGGCATCAGCTCTGCCCAGATCCGCAAAGACCTCAGCCACTTTGGCGAATTTGGCAAACAAGGCACAGGCTATAACATCCCCTATTTGTGCAAACAACTACAGAAAATTTTACATGTAGATCGGGTCTGGCCGGTGGTCTTGGTGGGCGCGGGATCCTTGGGCAATGCCGTTGCCAATTATAATGGCTTCGAGACACGCGGTTTTCAGGTAGCGGCGATCTTCGATGAGGACGAAGGCAAGATCGGGCGCGCTGTGGGTAATCTGGCTGTCGAGGGGATGTCAAACCTGAAAGAGCGTATCCAGGAGATCGGGGCGCAAATTTCTGTGATTGCTGTACCGGTGCAGGCGGCGCAGCGTGTCGCGGATGCGCTCATTGATGCCGGTGTCACAAGCATTCTCTGCTATGCGCCCATCACGCTGCTCGTTCCGCCCCATGTACGGGTCGAATACATCGATCCGGTGATCCACTTTCAACATATGACCTATTATCTGGGCTAGCTATTCTAAGCAGCGCCACAAAGAACCCGTTTCTGCTCTTTGAAACATTTCCTTGTGTGCTGCTGCGGAGTATATAAGCGCCAAACCAAATAATAACAAAGCCGCCCGAAGTTCGCTTCGGGTGGCTTTTAGATCGCTGCTACAGCGGCTCTTTGCGCGGCATCCCCCGTTGGCGAGGATAAGCTTTCGGGGTGGCGGCAATCTTTTTGATCAACAAAATGCGTCGCTCTTCTTCAAGATAGGGGATATCCACAGGGGCAAAGCGCACGGTCTCACCGCCCAGTTTGGTAATGGCTTGGCCGGCTTGCATAAATTCCTCAGCGGCATTCGGCCCTTTGTAGGCCATCACAAAACCATTGATCCGTGCCAACGGCAAGAGATATTCAACCAGCGTATTCAAACGCGCGACAGCCCGCGCTGTGACAAGATCAAACTGCGCCCGGTACTCTTCTTGTGTGCCGATCTCCTCAGCCCGCGCTTGCACTACAGTCACGTTTTGCAGCCCCAATGCGCTAACCACTTCGTTCAGAAAGGTCACCTTCTTGCCTGTGCCGTCCAACAGGGTCATTGAGAGCGCCGGCCACACGATCTTGAGCGGCAAACCAGGAAAACCAGCCCCAGAGCCAACATCCACAACCCGCAGCGGGCGCGTGGGAGGGAGCGCTTCGCCTAATTCCTCGGCCACTATCACTGCACCGGCGATGCTATCTAAAAAATGTTTGGTTTGTACCTCTTGATAGCCTTCAATCGCTGTCAAATTCATACGCTGGTTCCATTCCGTCAATAGCTCGTAATAGCGTTGAAATTGCACGATCTGTGCGCTGGAGAGAGAAATCCCTAACTCCTCGCTGCCTTCCTGTAATACATCCATCTGTCTATCTGCTCCTCGTGGAATACGATTTGCCTATTTTACCATAGATTGACGCGGGGCATCCTGGCCCCCAAAGTCTGGACAATCCCTTGCTTTTTGACACGGGCTTTGATGACAACGTATAATTTTATCAAAGAAACTATAAAAATTATTATTGGGGAAAAGCCGACCCAGTGTAACACACCAAAGTGACCTTTGATGAGAACTTTTTGTGGACTCACCACAGATGGGATGCTGGATTATCTGGCAAACATCTATAAATTAGACGAACAAGAGCATAAAGTGACCACCGGCGCGCTGGCGGATCGGATGCACGTTTCGGCGGCAGCCTCCAGCAGCATGCTCAAACGGTTGGAAGAAGCAGCCTTGATTGAGCGTTCCGGGGCGGATGGCGTAACGTTAACCGAGCAAGGCCGGTTGGCTGCGCTGCAACTGGTGCGCCGTCATCGGCTTTTGGAGGTCTTTCTCATGGAGATAATGGGGTTTAGCTGGGATCAAGTGGATGTGGAGGCGCACCGGCTGGAACACTCCGTCAGCGCCGCCTTTGAAGAACGCATGGATACGCTGTGCGGATATCCCACCCATTGCCCACACGGTGACCCCATTCCCGACAACGATGGCAATGTGCGCGAAGATCCCACAGTTCCGCTGCTTTCTCTGGGCGATGGGCAACAAGGACACATTCGCCGTGTCGCCACCGATGACTCCCGCATTTTACGCTATCTCTCACAGTTGGGCCTTGTTCCCGGCCAACAGATCCGTTTGGTGGATGTGGCCCCCTTTAATGGCCCCGTCTCGTTGGATCGGCTGGCCCAAAATGGGCATGGCGCACACAAAGTGAATCAACAAATCCTGGGCCATGAGTTGGCTCGCCTGTTGTATGTTGAGCTAACTTGAACCAACAGACACAAAGAAGTGAAGCCGTTTTGATATGAACCCAAAATATTACCGAGCCGCGGGGGGTGTGGTAGTGCAACAGGCCCTTTTGCCCGATTTGGACCCAACCCAAGCCTATGTTTTGCTGCTAGACCGGCCTGCCCGTGCGGAGATCCGCTTGCCCAAAGGCCATGTGGATGATGAGGATGAGGACGATGCGGCAGCGGCCCTGCGCGAAACCAGCGAAGAATCGGGCTATGCGGATCTGGCGATTCTGGCCGATCTGGGCGAAGAAGTGGTGGAATACGATTATAAAGACCGCCACGTTGTGCGCCACGAACACTACTTCCTCATGCGCCTTCAATCGCTGCGACAAATCCAACGCAGCGAAGTTGATGCAGAACAATTTCTGCCCCTATGGGTTCCTTTGAGCCAAGCGGAGAGCCAGCTCACGTATATAGCCGAACAAGAGTGGATGGCGCGTGCGATAGATCACCTCCGCAAAATAAAGTAACTGGCCCAAGTGCGCATAAAAAAAGGCCGAGGAGAGACTCTCCTCGGCCTTTTATACGCTTGATCCGATCAAAATCTATGGCAAGTGACGGTCAGACAACGGAAATCAAGGACGCAAAAAAGTATCGGGCGCAGCCTTCTACGTCCGATACCGATAGGTAATACGCCCACGTGTCAGATCATACTGACTCATTTCCACTTTTACTTTATCACCCAACAGCACGCGAATATAATATTTGCGCATCTTCCCAGAAAGATAAGCGAGCACCTCGTGCCCGGTTTCTAATTCCACCCGGAAGGTTGCGTTGGGGAGCGTCTCGGTAATTTTGCCATCAAATGTGACTGTTTCCTCTGCCATACCTCTCCATTTCACTCTACGGATACGATTACTTTGCGATAGATATTGGCTTGTCTGTGGCAAACCGGATCATGTTTGCCACAGACAGTTACCCTGACGAGCGCCCTAGCTTGGCGTACGTGGTAAACGATGTGCCTTGCGAATTGCCTTCTGCTTCTTGATCCGGCGAATTTCGCTTTTGGATGTGAACCAGCGCTTCTGGCGCACGATGGGTAGAATTCTCGCTTCGGCCACCGCTTTGCGGAATCGGCGCAGCAGGCTCTCTTGCGATTCTCCAGGTCGTAAATCAACGCTCATAGGTCTCACCCCCTTTCAAAGTGTATGGTGCTATCGGCGAAACCTGCAATATTCGACGCTCTTCTCATCAAGGGAATGATCAAATCAGTCAATATCAAGGTTACGGGATTTTGCAGTTGTCAACCTAACGACACAAGAAACCTGTCAGGGCAGTTCCCGGTGTGCAAACTTGACACTTTGCACGAGGCACTTGCTGACAGGTTGCTTATTATACTTGATTGAAGGATGTCGGGCAAAAATTCAGCCCAACACAATTCGTTTGTGAGTTACCAACAGGCTATTCCTCACCTGGGGTCTCTTCGGAAGAGTCTGCTTCAGCAGCAACCGTGGATGCCTCTGGAGCGTGAATCCCCTCAGCTTCCAACAGGGCATAGCCAACCAGATCGTCGGCTTGGCGACGGCTCAGCCCGATACGCTGACGTTCGGCATCTACACGCAATATCTTCACCGGCACGCGCATCCCTGGTTCCACAGTGCGCAGCGGTTCCGCCACGGCAATGTCGGCCAACTCACTAATGTGAATCAACCCTTCAACGCCAGGTTCCAATTGGGCAAAAGCGCCAAAGTCCACCACACGGGTAATCGTGACCAGCACCGTTTCACCGTTTTTGTAGCGCTCTTCAATGCTCTCCCACGGATTAGGCAGAAGCTGCTTGCGGCTGAGGGCAATCCGGCTGCGATCGGCGTCTAAACGCAAGATCTCCACCTGAATCACATCGCCCACCTTCAACACATCGCGCGGATGGCTGACTGGCGTCCAACCGATTTCGCTGACATGCAACAGGCCATCGGCTCCGCCGATGTCCACGAAGGCCCCAAAGGGACGCAGGCTGCGCACTTCGCCCTGGACCACGTCGCCCACTTTCAGCTCTTCAAAGAGTTGGGATTTGCGCTGCGAACGATATTCGCGCTCGGCATAGCGGTGGGAAAGCACAAGACGGCGACGGCGGCGCTCGACTTCAATCACCTTGGCCGGTAATTTTTGACCAAGCATCTCTTCCAACTGGTCGTTGCGCTCATCTTCATTCATGTTGCGTGGCAAGCCAACCACATGGGAAGCAGGAATAAAGCCCCGCAGGTGACCAAAGGTGACCAATAGGCCGCCTTTGTTATACCCAATCACTTCGTACGTTCCTACATCGCCACTATCAAGCATCTTTTCGGCCACCAACCAATCCTGCTTTTGCAGGGCATCGGCGATGCTCAACACCAACATGCCTTCGTCAGTGGTCTGCTTGCTAACCACGACGGGGACAGTATCCCCCTCTTTCAGGGATTTGACGTAGCTGCTCTCTAGCCGGGAAAGATCCGACTGGGGGACAACACCGTCGCGTTTGGCCCCGATATTGACGAGTAATTCATTGGAGCGGACTTCAACCAACATGCCTTCCAACAGATCGCCGCGTTCAGGCAAGCTAAGGTCTTCCTCTTCGGCCAAATATCGCTCAAACTCTGCGCGGTCGGCATCTTGATCATCGCTCAGCCCATCAAATCGATTTAACTCTGCGCTATAGCGTTCTGAATCGGTCATCGTGATTCTTCCAAAAGTGGATGGTCAGGTTTAGTGGTCTACCTTTCGCAGATAGACCTTACACTATTGCCAAAATGGCAAAATTTGCAAAAGGAATCTTGATTGCTACTCTAAATAAGGTTTACTTATAAATCGCACAATAATTTGCAATTTATACAAATTTTCACCTAACGACTCCATTAGCAAGCGAATTATAACAGTCCCTCCAGGGGGCGTCAAGGCGCATTAATTACAATTAGCTACAAGAAGTTGACATTTTCTTCGTTTGTTATCTTTGTCATATGTTATCTTTGTCATCGCAAAACGGTAGACTTTTCTTCCCACAGTAAGTTACCTCGACTTCCCTTGCCTATTTATCGCCATCGCTTCGGTTAAGAGCCTTACGAAGCCGCTGCCACAATTCCTGAAAAAAAGGTTCCTCTTTTTCGCTTACTTGGTGGTCGGCGTAATGGATGGCGACAAATTCTGCGGTTAAGCGATCCGCGTCCTCTTTGGCCTCTTCGATTTCTATCCCTAGCCTGGGGGCATAGCGCAAGGGCGTCTCACCGGGTTGGCGAGGAATTCCCTGCTCTTGGGCTTGGGCTAACATACTCAAATAAAAGAAGCGTACCCGATCAGTGGGCGACAGTTTGCCCATACGCAGCCGGCGCAGGGTACGCAGCCAGCCCGGTGTCGAATCGTCACCGCTTTCGTCCGACGTTGCTCCATCCAGCGTTGTGTGCCTCCATTGGCGATAGCCGGCCCAAAACGTGCGCCAGCGCAACAGCAGTGCATTCCAGATCTGTTGTAGCCAAGTGAAGCGTAGACCTTTGCCGCTCATATAAACATAAAGCGCATAGCCCAGCAACAGAATCATCACCGTCCAAAAGACAGCGCCGCCCAACCAGGGTGCCACCGCCGCGGTTTGGGCTGCTTCCTCCAGCACGGGCGGCGCCATGGGCGGAATATTGGGCGCAGGTGTATCTTCGGCTGTGCCGGGTAACAGATTTGCCAGCAGCACCAGGAGCAGCCCAAAAATAGAATAGACCACAAAATAGATAGCCTGGACGATAAATGAAAGGATTTGGGCCAGCCAAAACGTGCCACCCAGCGGCAGCAAGATGGCAATGATTCCCATGATCACTACGAGGCCCACGCTGTAAAACGGCCAGTTGCGCACGATGGCGTCTGTGGTTGCTACTTCCTCAATCTGCCATTGGGCGCGCAGAACGGCCAGCCGCCCCAGCGCAATCAGCATAAAGCCCACCAGAAAATAGACGACCCCGGCCCCGATTACCACAGGGGCGATGTTCTGGCGAGAGAGGGCAAAGAAGCCATTGCTGCCCGGCCCAAACTGGCTGCCCGCCGTGAAAAGCAACAAGAGCACGCCGCCGATGATCCAAAACTCGGTGAAGCGAGCCAACAAGCTGCGCCGATCGCTGCGCATGCGCGAATCATAGATCAGGCGATAGCGATCTGACGGGCGCTCCATAAGTTCGTCAGGACTCAGCGCCATCTCTAGAAATTGTTTGGTGGCAAAGGCCGCGGTGACCCAACTAAAGTAGACCAGCAAAATGGAGATGACAAAAACACCCGTAAGCAGCGCGCTCAGCGGTTGATAGATCACCTCGGCCCAGGTCGGCCAGCCTTCGATAAAAGCCCAGGTCAGCACACGCACGCCGAACAAGAGCAGCCCCAATTCTGCCGAACGATAGGCAAACCGGCGGCGGTCGCGCTGGTCGGGGTTGATCAGAACCGTGGTTGTGTAGCAGCCCACCAGCGAGCCAACCACCCCCATGCCCATTAAAAGCATGGCATGGGCGGCGGGCATATCGGGCATAATATGGCGCAGAAAGCCCACACAGGCCACATTAATACAGCCAATCAACAGCGTGATCAGCAGCGGGCGCAGCAGCGAACTTAGCCAGATGTCGTCGTATTGGGTGGGCTGTGCCAGGCGCGGCGTCATCGGAACCGGCGCGCTGTCAATTTCGTTGGTCTCGGCGGTGGATTCTGTCATGCGCCCACTCCTCTCACAACGCTGCTCTCATCTTGCAACTTCATCAGATCGACATTCCAGACCACTTGATAGGCGTGGATGCCCAGCGCCGCCGCCTGGTTGCGTGTCGCCTCGAAATTCGCATTCTGTGTACAGGCAATTGCCATGACACTCAGCCCGCGCCGATAGAGCGCATGCAGCGCCCAGAGCAGTGGCTCGTGTAGCCGCGGCGTCACCACAATTAAGGTTGTACCCCACGTGAGCGAGGCGGCGTGATTGGGCAACCATTTCTCCAAAGCGACAATCGGGGGACCTTCTTCGTGATTAGCAAGCGGTTTGCGAACCTGCACCCGCGCCAACGATTCTAGAATCGTCATCAAATGGCCGCGCCCGGTGGCGCTGTGGATATATTGGGTTTCGCGCTCGCTCACGGGGTCCCAGCCGTTGCTGAGCAAACCCACCGCCTGCCGTCGATCCGAAAGGTGGCTGGTCAGCGAGGCCGCCAATACCACGGCCCACTCGCTGCCGCTGAAGCGCTCACGGTCGGGATAGGCCGCCTCATCCAGATCGAGCACCACCGTGCTATCCAGCGCAATCGAAGGCTGATATTTCTTCACAAGCAGCGTGTTTTCGTGGGCGCTGGCCCGCCAATGGATGTGGCGCATACTGTCGCCGCTATCATAGGGGCGCACGCCCACCATGCGCGTGGGATCTTCAAAGATGCGCTGGCGCGAGCGCAGCGTGCCATAGGGCAACTGGCTGGGCAGGCCCAGTTGGGGCAGAGACAGCACTTGGGGATAGACGGTGAGGTGGGTGGGCGCACTTTCTTGCCAGGCGTTTTCGGCAAATCCAAAGAGATCGCCGGTGTAGAGGCGCAGTGGCCCCACCGGATAGTAGCCCCGCTTGTGGCAGTAGAATTGAAACGTGTGGCGGGCCAGCGAACGGCTGCCAATGCTCAACACGACTTTGTAATTTTCAATGGCTTGTAACTCAATGGGGATGCTTTCGTGGATGCGCAGCCAGGGAACCGGGAGGCGGCTCCGATTGCGCAAGATCACCTCGCCGCTGATGGTTTCACCGGCAAAGGCTTTGGGGGGGATCTGGCGTTCCACCTCGATTTTGCTCAGGCTGCGCCGCACCCACCAATGGCTAAAAAGCCAGACGCCGCCCACCACATAGATCAGATAATAGATCCAATCCATGCGCAAAAAGACGGCGATCCCAAAGAGGAAGAGCAGTAAAAAGAAGAAGTCTAGCATAAGCTCAGGGCGTGCTGCCCAAGTCCAGGGGAACACGTTCAATCAGATCGGCCACAATGCGTTCCGCACTGCGCCCGCGCAACGCGCTGTCGGGCCGTACAATACAACGATGGGGCAGCACACTGGGGGCCAGCGCCTGTACATCGTCGGGCAACACATAATCGCGCCCGGCCAGCGCCGCCCGCACCTGTGCGCTGCGATAGAGCGCCAGCGAACCACGCGGGCTGGCCCCCAACGCCAGATCGGGGTGCGTGCGTGTGGCGTGGACCAGCGCCACAATATAATCGCGCACAGAATCGGCCACGCGGATCGACCAGATCGATTCGGCCAGTTTGGGCGCATCCAGCCCGCTGACCACGGCAGTCAATGTTTCAATGGGGTGGCGTCCGCCCAGGTTTTGGAGCATGGCGCTCTCTTCGGCGTTGGAGAGATAGCCCAGGTTGAGCTTAAACAGAAAACGGTCGAGTTGCGCTTCGGGCAGGGGAAAGGTGCCTTCGTATTCCACGGGGTTTTGGGTTGCCAGCACCAAAAAGGGGCGAGGCAAGGGCCGGGTTTCGCCGTCGGCGGTGATCTGGCGCTCGCCCATCGCCTCAAGCAAAGCCGCCTGTGTGCGGGGCGTGGCCCGGTTGATCTCGTCGGCCAGCAAAATGTGGGTGAAGGCTGGCCCCGGTATAAACTGAAAGGCGCGTGTTTCCTGGTTAAAAATGCTCACGCCGGTGATATCGCTGGGCAGCAGATCGGGCGTACACTGTAAGCGGCGGAAATCCACGCCCAGGCTGACGGCCAGCGCACGTGCCAGCATGGTTTTGCCCACGCCCGGCACGTCTTCCAGGAGCACATGCCCTTCACACAGCAGGGCAATCACCAGGGATTGGATCATTTCACGCTTGCCGACGATCACCTTTTCCACATTGGCCGTGATCTTTTCTGCAAATTCTTGAACGGGCTGCATGGGCTTCTTTTTTCTAGAGGGGAGGGTGGAATGCAGTTGATGGCTCCATTCTACCCCACAACCCCCTTGCACCGAAATAGAGGCACAAGCAGGGCAAAATCCCCGATTTTTGACGCCCTCCCCTGCTTTGTGCTATCGTAGCGAAACTTGCCCCATTTCGCCCCCGTAGCTCAGAGGATAGAGCAGAGGTTTCCTAAACCTTTGGTCGTGGGTTCAACTCCCGCCGGGGGCACACACCGGGCCGCTTCGCTCTGGTAGAAAATTTTCTACCAGAGCGAAGCGGCCTTTTTATGCCGCGGCTATGAAAGAAGCCCGTACCGCGCTCGGTGGTGCCGCTATTGAATAATATAGTCCGCCAATACCCAGCCGGGGGCCTGCACCCCTTTGCGTTTTCCGACGGCCTCGCCATCTACCTTCACATTGAGATACTCTTGGCCACGATTATCTTTGACAGAGTCAGCGATCTCTAGAATTTCTACAGTCGGGTTTACACGGGGAGGTGCAGTTTCCAACTCCTCTACCTGCTTCCCCACGTCTGTCTGGAGTCTGTAGAAAATGGCCTCCGTGACAAAGCGGGCCTCTACGCTGGAGGTCAGCATTTCCGACGGCACCATCATCTCACCTTTCTTCACTTTGCCAGCGTAAACGTCCATCTCCTTCATCGTGTAAAATTCGTGTTCGTCGATTAGCGGATCGCCTACCATAAACATCTTTTGATCGCCCCGCTTGATTGCCTGTAAAAAGAGGCCATGACCTGGGATCGAAAACGTTGTCCCCCCGCATGCATCACATTCGTCCACAGGGTTCCCAACTTCTGCACGCGTTCCTCTTTTTCTTGCCCAGCCACGTGTTCAGATTCTCTTCAGTGGTGTTATCGACCGTGGCCCTCTTGGTGGTCTGCGACAGGGATTCCCGATAGCTGTTCCCAGTCATCCCTTTGGTGCGACGATTGGGGCGGGCTAACACGTATAGACTTGCCGCCGACAATCCAGCGCTGACATTCCAGTGGTTGTGGACAAGCCGTTTCGTGAGCACGGGAACATTGCTCTTGCCCTCGCTAAGGTCTGTCATGGCCGACAACTTCTGCATCACACGACTCCAACGCCGTATCAACGCCTGGAGTTTGTCCACAGCCACGGGTGATTTTTGCATAATAGAGAGAGCCAAGAGTTCGATTGTGTCAAACTCTCCGCGCGCCCCGGTCACCCGTTTCTGTGCAGCCTTCTTGAGCGAAACGCCAAATTTGTGCCACTCGCTCACTTCTTCTTCCAACTCTTTATTGTTGATCTGGTCCTGAATGAAGTCGGCTACACCTCGGCCCACAAGCAGCAATGCGGCCAAATTAGAAACATTCTCTTGCAACTCTTGGGTCACGGCGGTGGTGACGCAAGAATTGAGGAATTGCTGCTCAACTGCGCCGCCAGAGGCCATCATGGTCTTGAAGATCTCCTTGTTATCCAACATGGCCTTAAAGAGTGGATTGTCTCCCAACTTCTCGCGGGCGGTCTCCTGCAAGTTGACCAGTGTGAGATTGAGCATACGTTTCGCCAAAGGCTGATTGCTGTCCAGATCAATATGGTTCAGCGCCTCGCCCTTGCCAATCTCTTTGCTCTCCGCTAATTGCTGATTGACATCAAACAGAACATCAATCAGGCGGGTGAGGCTGATCACATTCGCCGACAATCGCTTATAAACGGGGGCTTTATGAAACTTTATGTCTTTAGATTGAGTCACCTGGGTGGGGATCAGGCTGGCAGACAACAGCAGATCCGCCACCAGATCGGCAGATTGCTGTTGCGCCTTTTTGGGGCCTTTCCCCGCTAGCTCATTCATCTGGGTCAACAGTTTGTTGACGTTCGGGTTGGCGAGAATCTCATCCCCATATTCTTCGATCTCAAACCCTTCGCACAGAACCATAAATTCATTCAGCCGCTTCGTCATATCTGTGTGCAGATGGGGATACTTTTTCTTCATCAACGTGTCATATCCAGACTGGAAACGCCCTAAGAAGCTTGAGGGGTCGTAGCTCTGTTTTTCATCTTCCTCCATGACGAATTCAATTTCTTTTTCTTCTTCTGTTTCTGTTTCCTCAATTAGTCTCTTATTTTTCTTGACACCCAGTCTGATGCCCTCGCTTTTCTTCGGAACATTTCCATTTTGGGAGTCGCCCTTCTTCCAAACTACCCGCTTCGGCTCTTCCTTCTCACTCTTTTCGTCCTTGTCATCTTTGCCGCTCGTCTCACCCTTTTCCTCTATAGGTTTCTTCTTGAACCCAAATCCGAAGCGCTCCCTTTTGCTTCTCTCTTTGCCCTCCTTTACCTCCGCCTTCTTCCACTTTACAATCGTTTTTTTCTCCTCTGTTCCCCCCAACTCTTTTTCTATTTCCTCGCGCTGGATCCAAGTGGCGCGCTGCCCGACACTCTCTTGCGTCAAGCTGGCTTTCTCTGGTCCAGAATCCATCGCCGTCTCTGGTGATGACAGAATTGGCTGCAACAGACTCGCGGTCGCGCGATTACCAATCGTGCGTTGTAGGCTCATGACATTCTGAGTTGTCAAACTCTGGGGATCTTCGTGGGCGCGCTGAACGAGAAGCAGTTGGCTGGCTTGTGGCGCTGTTAGGGGGTGTGGGGCATCGGGCGAGGATGGGGTGTACCCCTGGTTGCTCTTTTGCGTACGACGCGCTGGATCGCGGGCGCTGCGGCTGGAATCGGACATTACATTCTCCTCCACATATCCTGTTGCAAGTGCGATTGCGCTCGATTGTAGTCGAGAAAGGTAGCACTTGCAACAGGTGCGCCAATAGGGAATTTAATTCATAATGGGGGCGAATCGGCGAAAGTGCCGGGGACTTCCGGGGTGGCGAACTCGTCCGCTTGCCCCTGCGCAAAGTCCCCGGCACTTCTGTTGCCCCCCACCTTGCATTGCACCCGCCAAGAGGGCGGTGAATGAGTCCGATCACAGCGACAACCCAGGCTATGCTGCGTAGTGTTGCGCCATCAATGGCTGCTCTTGTGCAACGCTAGATTGGGGCTGAGCAAATAGGGCGTCAGATGGGCACTGAGGTTGGAGAAGGGCAGCACCTCTGGTTTGAGCGTGATGCCCAGCGCCTCTTGCATGAAGTGGCGGCGGGCCTGGATGCGGCCCCAGGCTTCGGGCCAGCGCGCGGCGAAATCCTGGCGCATGGTCTCGTCGGCCAGGGCGATGCCATCTTCAATGTTGGTGGTGAAATAGGGGCTGTGGGTGGCCGGGATCACATCCACCTGAAGGGCCATGCCGGCGCGCAATTTCTGAGTCGAACCGGCAAAGATGGGCGAATGCACCCACTCGTCCAGGTGGATCAAATGGCCGGGGTTGAGACCCACGCCGAAGAACGGATCCCCCAGGTGGCGCTTGATCACGGCGAACATCTCGCCGCCAGTAACGCCAATCCCCACCGTGCTGTACCATTCGGCAATGGCGGCGAAATAGGGCTTGACCAGCCGATCCACGTAATCCTGAATTGACTCCGGCAACTCGCTGGCGTCATGCACCAAAAAGCCAGCGCGGGCGTTGAGCGCGCCCCACACGCCCATGGCACACGAAACCGGATCGCCCACGTCCATGCGCCGCATGGAGGGGCTGGCGAGTCCTAGCCCGGCGCGCGGGCCAGAGATAATAATCGGGTGCATGGAGTTGGGCAGGCCGGGATGCTGGGCGGCGCGCATGACCTCAATTTCGCTGCGGCCTGGCTGCAAGGCGAGGATGGCGCGGCGCATGGCATTGGAAATACAGGTGGCGGCAAATTCAAAGCAGGCCAGTTGATCCACCGTATTCTCGGCGCGCAGACCGTCCTGGGCGTTCATCAGCCAGCGCGTCACGTTGACCACGGGTGCGCCGCTAAGCTGGCGGATGCCATCAACCAGATAGGCGGGCGCGCTGATCCAACTGTCGCCATCGCCATCCCCACCGGGGCCAGCATCGGGACCAAAATACTTCCAATCGACGATGCCCACCCTGGCCCCTTTGACAATCCCGCCGCCACGCAACGTTTCCGATAATCCTTTGCTGCGGGTGCGATCCTGGCCCAACAAGCTAAAGGGCTGGTAAAGCTGCACATCCAGATCCAGCGGGCTGATCTGGGCATAGTCCCAGCCCTCGTTGCCAACCAGCAAAATCGGGCGCTGATCGGTGGCGACAATCAACAAGGCTTCTTCAAAGCGCGGGTCAAAGCCTGTGAGAAAGGCAAGATTGGCGGAATGCTCGCGGTCCGCATAGACCACCACCACATCGATCTGATCCGATGTTGCGCGCGACCGCAGGGCGTCAATCCGCGCCTGATACTCCGCCGCCGAAAGGGTTGGCTCCACCGTAGCTTCGCCATAGGCCGGCAGGTCAATCTCGCTTAACTCAATCCCGTTACTCACAGGCGTTCTCCTTTAGTTTCAGTCAGAGGATAAATAGAATTAACACACTAAGGCTATCCCAAAGAGATTGTTCTCCACAAAGGGCACATAGAAAAGCAGCGCGTATCCAGACAGGCCAGGGGTGCGACGCACTCGCCACCCAAGCGTTTCACAACCACTCTACTCTTGGCGAGTGCGTCGCACCTGGTTAGGGACAGCATCTCTTCGTCTTTCTTTGTGGCCTTCGTGGATGATGTTGATGCTGGGAATCGCCTTAAACCACCGTGATGTTGACATGGGCGCGCAGTTCGTCCAGTTGTGCAGATTCGGCTTCGCGCCCGGTGATCACGGTGGTAACTTTTGCCAGAGGCACAATCGTGCTCAGGGTGCTGCGTCCGATTTTGCTGTGATCGGCAACCACAATTAACGCCTTCGCCGAGTTTGCCATCGCGCGTTTGGTATGGGCCTCGCTTGGCTCTGGGACCATGATGCCGCCGTGTACGTCAATCCCCTCTGCGCCCATGAATACCTTGTCGGCGCGGATATTCTCAAAGAAAGCGGCTGTCTCCGGGCCAACGATTGCCAGCAAGCCCTGGCGCAGGTGGCCGCCTGCTACATAGATTTGAATCTCAGGACAGTCAGAGAGATCGGCGGCAATGTTGAGGGCATTGGTGATGACGGTAATGCGTTTGGTCTTGAGGAACTTGGCGATCAGGGTCGTGGTCGATCCCGCATCCAGGATTACAATGTCGTCGTCCTGCACCAGATCCGCGGCAGTTTTGCCGATGCGGCGCTTTTCTTCGACAAATTGCGTAGTTTTGGCCTGGAGCGAAACCTCGAAAAAGGCCGGGTCATAGACCGTCGCCCCGCCATAGGTGCGCTGGAGTGCCCGCTGTCGTTCCAGTTCGGCCAGATCGCGCCGAATCGTCATCTCCGAAACATGAAATTCCTGGGCCAACGTGGCGACAGCCGCAAACCCATGTTCAGTTAGATAGTGGAGAATCGCTTCTTGTCGCTCGCCGGGCAGCATCATTCCGTTCACCCTTGTTCTTTTTTGTTCATAGTACCATCAATTGTGTTTGTTGCAAACACTCCTGCACAGGACACATCATTGCCCCAGAAACACCGCCGACCCCCCTGAGAACATGGCTTATGCAGTCTAAAATGGAGTCTAAAAAGGGATGTCTGCTCTCTTTTTCTCGATCCATTCACAGGATGTTTTCGACAGTTGACGTCACTATGGGGATGTGATAGAGTTCATTTTAACACAGATTTATGTTACTTTGCACACCGACAAACCAGCCTAATTGTTCGATTTGAAAAGAGATCCCTTCTCTCCGGGCACTCTCCAAACCACTGTGCATCTAGGCTACCTTCTCCAAGCAGGTTTGTTTACCATCCCATTTTAAGGCTTATGCCAAAAGGAGACATCTATGTTGAGTCGACGCAGGTTTTTGACCATGGCTGCGGGTGTAACCACCTCTGCGCTCTTTGCAGCCTGTGTAGCACCCACCGCAGCCCCCAGCACGGGAGCCGACAGCAGTGCGGAAAGCGCCCCGGATGGCGAAGAAATTGTGGTAACTTATTGGGCGCTGCAAGGGGAAAACACCGATAACAACCTGACCCGCGGGGTGGTGGAACCGTTCGAGGAGGCCAACCCCGGTGTCAAGATAGACCTACAGGAAATTCCCTGGGAAGGCTATTATGAGAAGTATCAGACCTTGAGCGCTGCCGGGCAAGCCCCGGATCTGGCCTTTGTCAGCGCCGCCTGGATTCAGGACTTTGCCCATCTGGGCGTAGCCTTGAATCTGGATCCGTTGGTGGAACAGGCCGGCGTCTTTGGCCCGGACGAAGCAGATAAGTATTTCCTCAGCACCCTCGATGGTCTCCGCTATCCCGGCACCGATGGCTCGCTCTATGCCATCCCCTATGAGTGGGTAACGGTTACCTTTTATTATAACAGGGATATCTTCGATGCGTCGGGTGTGGCCTATCCTGCCGACGACTGGACCTATGACAATGTGCTGGAAGCGGCATTGCAACTGACCCAGCGCTCCGGTGACCGCACAGACCAATACGGCATGATCTCCCATTGGGGCTATGATGTGCTGGATTCGTCCATTCACGCCAACGGCGGCAGCATCCTCAGTGAGGACTATACCAGTGCTGCGCTGGATACGCCGACCAACATTGAAACTATCCAATGGTGGACCGACCTCATCAACGTTCACAAGGTGGCTCCGCTGCCAGCGGAATTTGCCGAAAGCGGCCCCGTCAATCTCTTTGCCTCTGGCAAGGTTGCCATGGCAATCCTCGGCGTGTGGGGCATTGAGACCTTCCGCCCGGATGCCACGTTCAATTGGGACATTGCCATGATGCCCATGGGCAAAGTCAAACAGACCGCGGTGCAGTGGCCGAATCAACTGGCGATTGCCGCCAAGAGCAAGCATCCCGAAGAAGCGTTCAATTTCGCCCTCTATACCATTCGCCCCGACCGCCCCGCCGACACGGTGGGGATTGGCAAAGTGCCTGTGGTGAAAGACCTTGCCTATTCGGAACAGTGGTTGGAGAAGGGCAAAGCGCCCGAACACAAAGATGCCATCCTGAAACAGGGTGATCTCAACGTGCCGCTGGAGTTTGGCTTCCGCTGGACCGAATGGCGCGAGGCAATGGATCAGGAACTACAACTGAGCTATCTGGGCGAGCGCCCTGTGGATGAATCGGTGGCCGCCGCCCATGCCGCCATCCAGGCTGTGTTGGATCGCCCGTAACAGAAGATACTGAAGATTGGGGATTAGAGATTGGCGATTGTACCCAATCTCTAATCCCCAATCCCCATCCCAAACACGCAGACCATGACACCGACAGTCTTACGTACCCATCGCGGACTTAAATTGCGCCAGCGCAAACGCTTTCAAGAGGCTGCGCTGGCCTACCTTTTCCTCGCCCCCACCTTGCTGGGCTTGCTCTTTTTTTCTCTGGGGCCGGTAATCGCCGGTTTGCTGATCAGCTTTACCAACTGGAATATTCTGCTGCCGCCGCAATGGGTGGGGCTGAATAATTATCAGGCGCTGATTGAACTGGATCTACCGCGCAAGGTGCTGGGCAACACGTTCTATTACACTGTGATCAACGTGCCTCTGAACATGACCCTGGCCCTGATTGCGGCCTTACTGCTCAACCAAAAGCTGCGCTGGGTGGCCTTCTATCGCGCTGTCTATTTTTTGCCGGTGGTCTCGTCCACCGTGGCTGCCTCGCTGATCTGGACATGGCTCTTCAGCCCCAACTTTGGCCCCATCAACTACTTTCTCGAAGGCATTGGGCTGCCGGGTCCGGCGTGGCTGGGGAGCACAGCCTGGGCCATGCCCGCCGTGATCATCATGAGCGTCTGGAAAGGCTTTGGCATCAACATGCTGATCTTTCTGGCCGGTTTGCAGGGCATTCCCCTGGAACTTGAAGAAGCCGCCATGATCGACGGGGCCAATCGCTGGCAGCGTTTCTGGCGCGTCACGTGGCCTTTGCTCACGCCCACCACTTTTTTCGTGCTGGTGATCTCGTGTATTGCCTCGTTCCAGGTCTTTGAACAGGTCTACGTCATGACCAACGGCGGCCCGGCCTATGCCACGACCGTGTTGGGCCTGTTCATCTATTTGAACGCCTTCCGCTACAACAACATGGGCTATGCCGCCGCGGCCGCCTATCTCCTTTTCGCCATTATTATGGTGATTACCCTGGCCCAATTTAGATTGCAGGAACGATGGACGAATTACGAACTTTAGGCAGCCCTGCACCTTTGACCCGTCCACTCGCCACTCGTATACACTGGCGCGCCCTACGCCAGCGCCTGTGGTCGCTGCTCATGCACGCGCTGATCTGGCTGGGCGCGGTGGCGATGGTCATCCCTTTTTTGTGGATGCTTTCGACCTCGCTCAAAAGCCAGGGCGCAGCCGCCACCTATCCCCCACAGTGGATTCCCGACCCCATTCGCTGGCGCAACTACATTGACGTGGTCAGCAGCTTTCCGTTTGGCGTCTTCGCGCTGAACAGCGTCAAGATCTCGCTGCTGGGCACAATCGGCCAGATTATCACCACCGCCATGGCCGCCTATGCTTTTTCCCGGATGAATTTTCCGGGCCGAAGCGTGCTTTTCATGTTGTTGCTGGCAACCCTGATGATCCCCGGCCATGTAACCATGATCCCGACCTTTCTCCTGTTTAACGCGCTGGGCTGGGTCAACACGCACTATCCGCTCTTCATTCCGGCTTGGTTTGGCGGCGCCTTTGGCACCTTTCTGATTCGCCAGTTCTTTTTGACCGTGCCCCAGGATTACAGCGACGCCGCCGCCATTGATGGCGCTGGACATTTCCGCATCTTCACGGCGATCTTCTTGCCGCTTGCCAAACCCGTCATCGCCACACTGGCGCTTTTCACCTTTATGGGCCACTGGAACGAATTTTTGCTCCCCGTCATCTATCTCACGGATCAGGACAAGCTCACCCTAACCGTGGGGCTGTCGTCGTTTCGCCAGCAATACACCACCCTTTATCACTATCTCATGGCGGGAACCTTGCTAAGCATCATCCCCATTTTGACTCTCTTTGTCGTGCTGCAACAATACTTTGTGCGCGGCATTGTCATGTCGGGGATCAAAGGGTAGGGAGTTCAGTCAGCAAAACCCGTCCAAGCAACCGCATTCCACCGAGAAAACTATGCACCACGACCTTGAGTTTGGGACGTTAAACCGGCTCTGGCAAGACTACGAGCCAATGGCGCGCCATGGGAGTTTCACGATCACCACGCGTGGCGCATGGGAGAGCTGGCATGGGCAACTTACAGCAAAGCTTATGGAATTGTTAGGCGGCTTTCCCGCCACGCGCGTTCCTTTGCAGCCACACCTGCTGGCGAGCGATGAAACCGAGACTTACCGCGTCGAGAAAGTCGCCTTTCAGAGCGAACCGGGACTCTACGTTCCCTGCCACGTGCTCATTCCGCACCATGCCGAGCCGCCCTATCGGGCCGTGATTGCGCTCAGCGGGCATGGCAGCGGCGGCGCGGCCCACCTCTTGGGCAGGGCCACCGCAGCCGAAGAAGCGGCGCACATTGTCGCCCACAACTACGACTATGCCCATCAACTGGCCTGTCACGGTTTCATGGTCTTTGTGCCCGAACAGCGCGGCTTTGGCGAACGCCTGGAACCGCAACCGGGCATGACCAGTGGCGATCCCCTGTGGCGCAGTTCGTGTCGTGCGCTGGCCTTCAATGCCCTGCTCATGGGCCGAACCCTGCTGGGCATGCGCGTTTGGGATGTCATGCGTACGCTCGATTACATTGCCACGCGCCCCGAAGCGATCAAGGCGGGGGTGGGCTGTGTGGGGCTGTCCGGGGGGGGCACCACCACGCTGTATGCCGCTGCCATCGAACCGCGGATTACGGCGGCTGTGATCAGCGGGGCCTTTAGTAGCTTCCGCTCGTCGATTATGTCCACGATTCATTGCGATTGTAACTATGTGCCGAAGATTCTCGAATACGCCGAGATGGCCGATCTGGCCGCGCTGATTGCGCCGCGCCCCTTGCTGATTGAGGCAGGCACACACGATCCAATTTTCCCCGTAGACGAAGTCAGAATCGCCAGCGCCCAAGTCGCCCGTGTCTATAATCTGCTGGGCGTGGCCGATCATTTTGACCAGGATATTTTTGAAGGCGGACATCGCTTCAGCGGGGCGAAGACGTTTGATTGGTTTGCGCGCTGGTTATAATGGGAGAAAAGATTGGGCAAACTCTCCAATCACCTAATCTCCCAATCCCCACTGCAAACTTCGTTCTCATAAAAGATAGGAGGTCTATCTATGGCTGAATTACGCAATCATCTGGTCCAACCCTACACCGGCATTGTTGATGTAGGGCGTGTGGGGCTGGCTGTGGAAGAGTGTGCGGCGCGCGTAGCCCGCTTTGGCTATGTCTCCGAGCAACTGATGCGCGTCCACGCGGGCAAAATGACCTCGATTGCCAACTGGGAATTCAAAGCGGCGGTCGGCCACCAAGTATGGGAATCGGCCCTGCATTGGGGCATCTGGCGCAATCGCATCGGCGAACTGCGCGCCCACGAGCATCTCATCGACAGCCATAACGAAGGCCCGCTCTATGATCTCTTTCAAGAGTTGCTGCGCAGCCAGGATGATCCTGAGTACGCCGTGGGTCTGTATGCGGTGATTTTGCCCGCCTATCACGCAGCGTTGCAGCGCTACCGCGCCGAGACCAATCCGCTGGTCGATCAGCCGACAGTGCGCGCAATTGGGCATGTTCTGTTGGATCTGGAACAGCAGCTTGCTTTTGGGCAACACGTATTGGCGGCGATTGACCCGGCAGAAGCGCCCAACCTCATGCCCTGGCAAGAGCATCTGACTGCCTATCTAGAGGCCGCGGGCGGCATCGACGGCACGCAGCCTGCCCGCCCCACCTATAGCCTGCCCGCCCCGCGCAGCGACGGCGACTTTCGGATTGCGCCCTCCTTTGCGCGGGATAGTCGTTTTACGACTTCTCTGCCCAAGATTAGCCCCTGGGACGAGGAAGCGATCCCCGATCACCTGCTCTCGAAAATGTGGGTGCGGGCGCAAGAGATGACCGCCGCCGAACTCTGCGCCAGCGTTCTCTTTGAATGGGAAGATCTGCCCTACACTGGCTGCGTCGATCTGGCGCGCCACTGTTGGGACGAAACCCGGCACAGTCTCTTTGGGCAAGCTGCGCTGGAAGGCGAAGGCATCCCGCTGACCACGCTGCCCAGTTGGGTGGGCTATGCCAAACACACCTTGCCCGCACCGCCCCAAAAGCGCTATTCACACCTGGCGATTGCCACCGAGGGCGGCGTCATGGCCTATCCGGGCGGCAAGCGTGGCGAATGGGAATGGTGCAAAGATCTGGCGCAGCACCCGCTCATGACCACTTATCAGGATTTCGACTGGGCCGATGAGGTCACCCATGTGCGCTATGGCCGCGAGTGGTTGATCCGCTATTTCTGCAAAGGGGATCGACAGCGAGCCAACGCCCTGGCCGACGAAACTGTGGCCGAGCGCAAAGCCTATTATGAACAGTTGGCCGAGACAGAGTCCGCTCCAAAGCAGTAAAAATCAGACGACCTACACAAAAGAGAAGCCCACCGGCCCACCCGGTGGGCTTTTTTCTAAAGTCCAGGACGTACGCCCCAAGCAGTTACGATAGGAGAAGTTGAACTTTTTAGAAAAGTTCAACTTCCGGTGCGACTGCGTACGTCCTGAAGTCAAAGCAGTCGATTTCCGGGGAGGAGTCGGCTATAATGAAACCACGCTCCATAGTTCCACTCATTTTTGCCTCTGCTTTGTGTTTGCAACGTCTATTTTGACACGCGATGCTCTTTGAGCAAAGGTACAAACCCTATGTCCACCCCCAAATCATGGCCCACACTCTTCTACTTTGCGGTTGTCTTTTCTGCCATCCTGCTTATTCTCCTGGCAGCCTGTCGTCAATATCTGCCTGTGCAAGCGCTGGGTACGTCGCGGCCAGCACAAGTCCCGCCCCAGGTGGCGGGCTGCGATCTCTTGCCCGCCGACAATATTTGGAATACCCCAATCGACACACTGCCCGTCCACCCGGATTCGGCAACTTTTGTGACGACAATTGGCGCCAACAAGGGGCTGCACCCGGACTTTGGCGCGGGCCTCTGGGAGGGTGGACCCATCGGTATCCCTTATGTGGATGTGCCGGGGAATCAGCCCAGAGTCGCGGTCAGCTTCACCTATGATGACGAAAGCGATCCCGGCCCCTATCCCATCCCCACCAATGCCCCCATTGAGGGCGGCGCAGCCAGCGACGGCGACCGCCATGTGCTGGTGGTGGATCGGCAGCGGTGTCTACTCTACGAAATTTTCTACGCCTTTCCCCAGGCCGATGGAAGCTGGAAGGCAGATTCGGGCGCAGTCTTCGACCTGAAATCACATGCGTTGCGTCCGGACGGCTGGACCTCTGCCGACGCCGCCGGGTTACCGATCCTGCCCGGCTTGCTGCGCTACGATGAAGTGGCCGCAGGGGAGATCCGCCACGCGCTGCGCTTTACCGTGCCCCAGACCCGGCGGGCCTACGTCTGGCCGGCGCGCCACTTCGCCTCTAGCCTCACCGATGCAAAATATCCGCCGCTGGGTCTGCGCTTTCGCCTCAAGGCCGATTTCGACACATCTGGCTTTGCACCTGAAGTGCAGGTCATCCTTACTGCGCTCAAGCGCTACGGCATGGTGCTGGCCGATAACGGCTCGGCCTGGTATATCTCCGGCGCGCCCGATGACCGCTGGGACAACGATATGCTGCGTCAGTTGAAGGGCATCAACGGCTCCAATTTCGAGGTAGTGGAGGTCTCCTCGCTCATGGTCGATGCCAATTCGGGGCGGGTGGCTGGAGCAGAGTCTCGGCTGTACTTAGCCTCGGTGCGCAAAGAAGAGACATTGCCCGCCCCCACAGCAACCCCCACCGCCTCGGCCACGCCCACCGCCAGTGTGACATCCTCGGCGACGAACACGCCCACCGCCAGTGTGACATCCTCGGCGACGAACACGCCTACCGCCTCGGCCACGCCGACGTCTACCCGAATGGCAACGTCCACCGCCACGCCCACACCGACAGCCACGGGATCGGCCACGGTGATTGTGGCCGATCTCTTTGTGGACGATGACAACACAACAGCCACGGAAAACGGCAGCACCCAATATCCGTATACCAGCGTGCAGGAAGCGATCAACGCAGCGGCCAGTGGTCAAACCATTGCTGTTGCAAGGGGCCTCTATACGCAGAACGTGCTCGTGCAAGACAAAACGCTTTATCTCTATGGCGGCTATGCAGGCGGCACATCGGCAGAGTACACGGGTGGCAGCGGTGGCAATTTCAACGGGCGCGACATCGCCCTCAATACGACCCATCTCCAGGGTAACAGCACAGATTCAACGGTCACGCTGAATAACGCAGGCAGCAGCACTGTAGATGGATTTAGGATTACCAGCGGCACGCGCAGCCTGATCCCAGAGTTTGGGGTTGTGGGTGGCGGCGTCTATGTAAACGGCGGCTCCCCCACCCTGGCGCATAACCTCATCGAAAACAACGATACTCGACCTCCCGGGCCGCCCCCCCAGAGTGAGCCAGTGGGCGGCGGCATATTCGCCGAGAATGCCGATATTAGCATTCTCGACAACGTTATCCGCAACAATCAATCGGGGCGCGGGGGCGGCATTGGCATCAACAGGGGAACCGTCTTGATTCGTGGCAACACAGTGCAGGGCAATATCGGTGTCAGCGATCACGGCGGGGGTCTCTACATTGCTTCGCCCAATGTCACAGTCTCGTACAACCGGATCATTGACAATGAAATTGGTCGGCAATTGGGATATGGCTGGGGCGGCGGCATCATTGTTTTTGGCGCGGGGAGCAATGCCACACTCTCCCATAACGTCATCACTGGCAACTATGCCCCGTCTGTGGGCAGCGGGGTCTTCATCGACGATGGCGCACAAGCCGTTCTGGACCACGAACTGATCTACGCCAACGACTGCCCAGACGGGGGAACGACGGGCGGCGTGGGGGTCTACGTGGACGGCTATGCCGAGATCGGTTCACAGGCGACTTTGATCCATACCACGGTGGCCGGACATAACTGCACGACTATGGGCGGCAACGGGCTGTATGTAGAGGTCTACTCTGGGGTAACGATTCGGAATAGCATTTTTTGGGGCAATGGCGGCGATGATTTTTTTGTAGACGCCACGTCCCAGATCACCGCTACGTATACGCTCTCCCAGGAGGCGCGGCCAGGCGTGGGCAACCTAAGCACAGACCCGCTCTTCGCCGACCCAGTCAAGCACGACTATCATCTGCGATCCACAGGCGGACGCTGGGATCCCACGGCCAGCGGTGGTAGCGGGGCGTGGGCGGTGGACGGTCAACATAGCCCCGCGATTGACGCTGGCGATCCTGCCGCTGCGTTCGCGCTGGAACCTATCCCCAACGGCGGTCGCGCCAACCTGGGCGTCTATGGCAACACGGCCCAGGCGAGCAAAGCGAGTGCGGGCCGCTGAGGGAAGTTTTCGCCGAACCGGAGAAACGCCCATCGGTGTGCATAACCTCGGTCAGCGCACTCGCAGTGGGTATCACCATCGCTCACGCGCACGCTGTTCCACAGAAAACGGCGGCAAAGTTGAAAAGAAAACGAACGCAGCCAGCTTCCACTCATTAACGGCGCAGCACACAGAACCATAGCAAGCAACACCAGAAGCGACGCTCGTGGTCGCTTCTGGTAACGTCTGGCGAAAACTAAAGATGACGCGTTGAAGTTTCCAGAGGGGCGTGTTAAAATCCCCCAGGTATGGGAACGGAGCGCGCGGCTGACAAAGTATCGTTAATCCCCAATCCAGACACTGATCTATATACTGAAAAGACAGCTTGGCGTCTTCTTTTCTCAATCTCTATAGGTTTTTAGGTCTAGGGTGCGATGCACTCCCCACACAAGCGTTTCACAACCGTTCTACTTCTGGCGAGTGCGACGCACCTGAACAGTTAAGGTTTTTGAATGATCATTGAACGAAGAAAAAGGCAGCGAGAACGAAAACAACTGCCGTTTTCTGATTTTATTTATACGCTTATCCATCAGGAAGGAATCTGCCATGCCAAAGTCTTCTAATACAGAAGCCCTGGCGAAAGAGGCTGCCACTCAGATTGAGGTGGAGCAGCTTCCCAACGACCAACTGCAAGAAATGTACACCATGATGTACATGATCAGGCGCATTGAGGAATCGCTGCTCCAAGCTGCCGAAGAGGGCAAAATCGGCGGGGCCATGCACTCGGCCATTGGGCACGAAGCCAGCGCCGTGGGCACGGCCAAAGCCCTGCGCAAAGGCGATTACGTCACCTGTACGTATCGCGGCCATCATCACGGCTTGGCCTGGGGCATGGACCCAGGGCGCGCTGTGGCCGAGGTGCTGGGGCGTTCTGATGGCTTTGCCAAGGGCAAGGGCGGCTCGATGCACTTTGTCTCGCCGGAACATGGCATGATGGGCGCCAATGGCATTGTGGGCGCCCAGGTTCCCCACGCCGCCGGGCTGGCAATGTCGGCCTGGCTGCGCGATGAAGACAAAGTCGCGATTACCTTTTTTGGCGATGGTGCGATCTTCCAGGGCGTGATGCACGAGACTTTTAATATTGCATCCAAGTGGAAGCTGCCGGTGATCTTCTATTGCGAGAACAATCGCTATTCGGAGATGACCCCCATTAGCCGCACCTCGTCGGTGGGTGAACTCTATCAGTTTGCCCAAGCCTATGGCATGGAAGCCGTGCAGATCGACGGCAACGATGTGGAAGTTGTTTATACGGCGGTCAAAGCGGCGGCGGAACGTGCCCGCGCCGGCGAAGGGCCTACCTTCATCGAAGGGCTAACCTATCGTCTAGTGGGCCACATGGCCGGCGATTTGGAGACCTATCGCAGCAAAGAAGAGATTGAATCTCACCGCACGTATGAGCCACTGGCTGTCTTGCGCCAAAAGCTGGTGGATCGAGGGGTAGACGAGGCGACGATTACGCAGATTGAAGAAGAGACAGAAAAGCGGGTGCAAGAGGCGGTGGCCTTTGCCGAAAATAGCCCGTGGCCCGATGTTGCCGAAGCCTACACGGATGTATACAAATGAGTAACGAGTAAAGAGTAGTTGGGCTTGGCGATCTGAAGTGTCAAGCCTGTTATGAAGTAGACAATTTTTTACTTATTACTCCTTACTCATTACTTCGCCCACGGAGACAATTGATGCGAAAAACAACCTATATTCAGGTAATCAACGAAGCGCTGCGGGAAGAGATGGCGCGCGATGATAATGTCTTTATGATCGGTGAGGATGTCGCCCACTATGGCGGTCTTTTCCGAGTCACCCGCAACTTGCTGGACGAATTTGGCCCCAAGCGCATGATCGATACGCCGATTAGTGAACAAGCTTTTCTGGGCATGGCGCTGGGGGCGGCGTCGGTGGGCATGCGCCCGATTGTGGAGTTGATGTATATGGACTTCACGCTGGTGGCCGCCGACCAGATCTTTAACCAGATTGCCAAATATTCGTATATGACCGGCGGCTTGATCAACATTCCCATTGTGATCCGCGGTCAACAAGGCGGCGGCAAACGCTATGGCTCGCAACACAGCCAATGTGTGGATAGCCTCTATGCCCACTTCCCTGGGATTAAAGTTGTGACCCCGGCCACGCCCTATGACGCCAAAGGTCTGCTGAAATCGGCCATTCGCGACGACAATCCGGTGGTCTTTTTGGAACACAAAATGCTCTATTTTACACGTGGCGACGCACCGCCCCAGGAAGAGGATTACACCATCCCCCTGGGCGTGGCCGATATTAAACGCGAGGGCAAAGATCTGACGCTGGTCACCTTTAGCTATTGTGTGTTACAAGCGCTGGAAGCCGCCGAGGAGCTTTCGGCAAAGCACGGCATCGACGTCGAAGTGGTCGATCTACGCACGGTGGAGCCAATGGACACTGACACGATTCTGAATTCTGTCGCCAAGACAGGCCGCATGTTGGCTGTTCATGAATCGTATGCTAACAGTGGCCTGGGCGCGGAGATTGTAGCCCGTGTCTATGAAGAAGCGCCCTATCTGCTCAAGGCCCCGGCCCGCCGATTGGGCATGGCCCCGGTCTCGATTCCGGTCTCCAAAGTGTTGGAGGAAGAAGTGCTGCCCTGGAAAAAGAACATTATGGCAGCCGTCTTGCAGATGGTGAGCGCGTAGCCTTGCGTGATTGGCATACCCCACGCAATCCACAGGCACATATCACAACGAATTTAGCTGCCGTTGCGGCGGACAGAGAACAAGCGAGGGAATGAATGGCAACCGATGTAAAGCTTCCCGACATGGGAGAAGGCATAGACGATGTAACCATCAACCGTTGGTTGGTGAGCGTGGGCGATACAATCAACGAAGGCGACAATCTGGTGGAAGTTGCCACTGACAAGGTGGACACAGAAGTCCCTTCCCCGGCCAGCGGCACTATCTTGAAATTAAATTTTGGCGCGGGTGAGCTGGCCTCGGTGAATGCGGTGATCGCCGTGATTGGTGAAGCGGGCGAAAGCACCGACGACAATGGCAGCGATAGTGGGGAGGCTGAGGCTAGTGCTGAGACTGCTGAAGTAAAAGCAGAGCGCCCCGCCGCCGAAGAGCCAGTTGCAGACGCCGATGAAAGCGACGATGAAAGCAAGGATGGCGATCAGAGTTCCGACGGTGATGTCAAAGCGACACCCGTGGCGCGGCGCATTGCTGCCGAAGAGGGTGTGACGCTAAGCGCGGTCAGCGGCAGTGGCCCCGGTGGGCAGATCCGCAAAAACGATGTTCTGAGCCATGTGGGTCAGAAAAAAGAAGCGGGTGCGGCCCCCGCCAAGTCACTGCCTGCCGAGTTTGCCGATGTTGTGCCGCTCAACGTGCGGCGGGTGGCAGCAGATTATGATGTGGACATGCGCCGGGTGGCGAAGGATCGCCCGCTGAGTTCGCTCACGCGCTACGATGTCATGCGTTATGTAGCCGAGCGCGACAATCTGGATTACCTGCCCACTGAGCCAGCCTATCCCAGCGCGGCGGAGGTTGCCCCAGCACCACAGCCCGCCAAAGCAGAAGCGCCCAAAGCGGATGCCGCAGCCCAACCCAAAGCCAGCAGCGAAAAAGCGCCGGCCAAACCTGCCGAAGCGGCGGCCAAGTCTGATCTGCGCGCCGGCGAAGAACTGGTTCCCCATACGCGGATGCGTTCGCTGATTGCCCGCAACACCAGCCAGAGCGCGTTCACGGCGCCCCATGTCACCACGTGGTGGGATGTCAACATGAGCGCCGTGTTGGAGCATCGCAAGGCGCACAAAAACGAATTTACCAAAGCCGGGGTCAACTTGACCATCACGGCCTACTTTATCGAGGCCATGATCGCTGGCGTGCGTGCCGTCCCCGCCGCCAATGCCTCTTGGCGCGATGATGGTGTGATCATCCGGCGCACGATTAACGTCGGTATGGCCGCCGCCTTGCCCGCCGATGAATATGGGCTGGGCGGGCTGATTGTACCTGTGATCAAAAATGCCGACGATCTTAACCTCATGGGCATTGCCCGCAAGGTGAATGAATTGGCACAGAAAGCCCGTAGCAATTCGTTGACCGCCGAAGAGTTGCAGGGCGGCACGATTACCCTGACCAACTATGGCACATCGGGCAGCCGCTTCCAGACGCCGATTATTGTGCAGCCCCAGGTGGGGATTCTCGGCGTAGGGGCGATTGAGAAGCGCCCGATTGTGGTGAGCAAGGGCCATCCGTTGGAAGCCAACAGCGGCGATTATCTGACCTTTGCGCCGATGACCACGCTGGGCTTCAGCTATGATCACCGGGTGATGGACGGAGCCAGCGCCGATGCTTTTTGCGCTGCGATAAAGAGTACGTTAGAAACTTGGCCGAATAGCTAGTCATGGATAAGCGGGCATGATCGCTCATGCCCGCTTTTTTGCCACTTGCTTCGCGTGCCACTTTCGCCCACAATAGAGAACACTCAAGTTGACACGGTTGGTATCGCCCTGGATGGCGAATTGATTATTCACACTTTGCTTCCTGTTGAAAGGAGTCTTACATGAGATCTTTGGTTTCTCGGATTGCCGCGCTGTTGCTGGCGGTTGGCCTAATGGCTGGAGTTGCCCCCAGTGCGGGCACTGTATCGGCCCAGGGGACCTCTGGTGTACGGGTCACGCTGACCGAAGCGTTTATTTCGCATTTGTTGGAGACCCAACTTGCCAGCGCGTTGGAAGGGCAGTCGATGCAGATCGAAAATCCACGCATTGACATTAAGCCGGGCAGTCAGATTGATCTGACCATTGCCACCACCGTTCCCGTGCTGGGCGCCGTGGAACCGACAATTTCGATTACGATTGGCGTAGCCGATAACAAGCTCGATCTCTCCATCGGCACGATTAAACTCAACGGGGCCACCATTCCCGCCGCCATGTTGGCCGGACAAATCGGCCCGATTGAGCAGATGGCCGAAGAGCAGGGCAACCAAGCGCTGGCCGATCTGGCAGAATCAGCAGGCATTGAACTGGCCGGGATCACCTCCACGGAAACACTGTTGATCATTCAGCTACGCACTGCGCCGAAATAGGCAGGCGTTTTTGAGCGAACCAGAATTCTATAAAAAACTGCCAGGTTTTCAGAAAACCTGGCAGTTTTTTTGTCAGCGTTATGCTTGGCGCGCCACCAGCCCATCGGCCAGATGCATCAGCGGCGATGTTGTTGCACGAGGCCCCAATGCCTCTGTCAGCGCGGCGATACCCTGGGCGTGGAATGCCGCCATGCGCTCCTGGGCATACGCCTGTGCCCCTGCCTGATCCAATAAGGAGAGCACACCGGGAAGCTGCTTGCTGCCAATGGGATAATTCCACAGCGTTTGCAATTGCGGCCCCACTTGGGGATGATGCAGAGCAAAGAGCACAGGCAGGCTTTTCTTTTGACGCAGCAGATCATTGCCCGCCGCTTTGCCCGTCACCGTGGGATCGCCCCAAATGCCCAAAATATCATCTTGAATCTGGAATGCCAACCCGATGTTAAACCCAAAGCGGTGCAGAGCCGCGTCGGTGCGGGCATCCGCCCCGCCCACCAACGCGCCGATTGCCAGGGATGCGCCCAGCAGCGCCGCCGTTTTGCCACCGATCATCTGCACATATTCATCCACGGCCACCTCGGTGCGCCTCTCAAAATTCAGGTCCAAATATTGGCCTTCGGTAAGGTGCAGACAGGTTTGGGTCAACTGGGCCAGGGCCTCCACCACCACCGGCGCGGGGACACCCCGCGCGGTCAGCCCCAACAGGGCTTGATAGGCCAGAGCAAACATGCCATCCCCGGCGTTCACAGCCTGAGGCACGCCCCATAGCTTCCACAGGGTGGGACGATGTCGGCGCATCTCGTCGCCATCTTCAATGTCATCATGCACCAGCGAAAAGTTGTGCAAAATTTCAATGGCAGCGGCGGCGGGCAGCGCCTGATTTGGATCACCTCCCACCGCTGCGCAGGCCATTAAACAGAGCAACGGACGCACACGCTTGCCCACAGAAAAATCGCCGGGCTGAAAGCTTTCATCTGCCCAGCCCATGTGATAGTGCATCATGCCATAGAAATGGTCGACGCCAGCACGCTGGGCACGCAGGGTTTCGCGCATATAGTCCTCTAGCGGTGGCAACCATTGCCGCGCAAATTCCACAAAACTACGGCTATCAAACATAAAGATCTCCTACACGGATGAGGACACCGGGTTGGCGCAAATCAGCCAGGCGCTGTGCGCCCGCGCAAAACATGGCGATGCGCAGTTCAGCTTCCAAAATTTCCATTTCTTCCAGCACTGCCTCAGTGGATTCCATCACTCGCTTCAAAAAAGGTGCGGCCAGCCCCACAAGATCCGCGCCCAGCGCTACGGCTTTGGCAACATCTTGGCCTGTGCGCATGCCGCCGCTGGCAAAGAGCGGCAGATCGGGCATATTCATCTCGGCGCGCACCTCGCGCACGGTAATTAAACTGGTCGCCGTGGGGATGCCCCAATCCACAAAAGCGGCCGCCAGCCGACGCAGCCGCTCGTTGGGCGCACGGTGCATCTCCACCTGGCTCCACGACGTCCCACCAGCGCCAGCCACGTCAATGGCGGCGATGCCCGCCTCCATCAGCCGTCGCGCTGTGGCCGCGCTAATGCCCCAGCCCACCTCTTTGGCGATCACAGGCACAGGAAGTTGGCGGCAAATGGCGGTGATCTTGGGCAAGAGATCTTTCCAGTTGGTGTCACCGCCAGCCTGCACCACCTCTTGGAGCGGGTTCAGGTGCAAGATCAGCGCATCGGCCTCCACCATCTCCACAGCGCGCCGGCAATGATCGATGCTATAGCCATTGTTCAACTGCACCGCGCCCAGATTGGCAAAGATGAGCGCAGTGGGGGCGTATTGGCGCACTTGAAAAGAGCGCGCGCTGGCCGGATCTTCGAGGGCAGCGCGCTGGCTGCCCACGCCCATCGCCAGCCCCCGCGCTTGCACAGCCTCGGCCAGCCGTTGGTTGATCATCGACGCACGCGCTGTGCCTCCGGTCATGGAACTGACCAGAATGGGTGCGGAAAGCCGCTTGCCGAAGAGAGTAAGGCGCGTATCCACCTCGTCCAGATTAATCTCTGGCAGCGCCTGATGCACAAAATGATAGCGCTCCAGCCCTGTGGAGAGTTGTTGAAAGGCGACATCTTCTTCAAGGTTGATGCGGATGTGATCATCCTTGCGACTGCTGTGTGTAGACACACTCATCTCCTGCCTGCGAAAATTGGTGCAACCGTGAATGGGCTTTGCTGAGTAAAGCACAAAATGGGAGTCTGGCGCGTAACTATTGCTCGCTTTGTGTGTTTTGTAGGGTAAGTCAGTCTATGCTTTCGCATTCTACCTATGCCTTTTGGAAAGTTCAATTTAGAGGGCGATTGGGGCGGTTCCCCTTTGCACATGGTTTCATAAGCATGGCTTTTGACAGCGTTGGGGGCAACCGCTACAATGGGTCAGGTTTGCACAGAGCAGGTTTCCAGCGCGAAAAACGATTTTAACGGAGAGCGCCTATTGACGAATGCCCTTGACTGCCGTATAACCGTAGGTAGAAGTCAGGGTATTCTACTGATAGTAATTCATTTACCGGCTACCACACAGGTGAAGAGACCCAATTTACGTAAAGGGGAAGTGACATGGCAGAAAACACATTTGAACGCATTCGCAAAATTATTGTAGACCAACTGGATGTCGATCCAGAAGACGTTACCATGAATGCTAGTTTCAAAGACGATCTTGATGCAGACAGCCTTGATCTGGTGGAATTGATTATGGCGTTTGAGGACGAGTTCGGCGGCGACATTAGCGATGAAAAGGCCCAAGAAATCGTCACCGTGGGCGATGTGGTTACCCATCTGGACGCGCAGTAACGCAGCAAATGGACTCATCGGAGGAGCGGATCGGCTTAGGCTGATCCGCTCTTTTTTGTGCGATGGGATGACACTGGTACACGGGCCACGGAGTTCTGCCCGATCTGTGGTAAAATAACGTATCGTTTACAAGCAGACGGTCCCGGTGACCGTCTCTTTTTTGGTAAAAACATTTATGGCAAAATTTCGACGCACCCCACAAAAACGCTCCCATCCCGGTCACCAAACGCCCAGCCCGCTGGCACAAGAAAAAGGCACCATTGTCAAAGATTGGGGCGGAAAGCTGCCCGTGGCGCTCTCTTTCCCCAACAGCTATTACGTGGGCATGAGTAGCTTGGCTTTTCAACTCCTTTATAGCCGACTCAATGCCGAATCGGACGTGGTCTGCGAGCGCATCTTTTGGGAAAAAGGCGGCGCGGCGGCGGGCAATCCGTTGCTTTCTCTGGAGAATGAACGCCCCGCCGAGGAGTTCGACATTTGGGCCTTCACCATCTCGTGGGAGATGGACTATTTCAACGTGGTGGAGATGTTGCGCCAGGCCAACGTGCCGCCGCTGGCCCAAGATCGACAGGCCTCCAAACGGTGGGATGGCAGCGAATGGCCGCTTCTCATCGCCGGTGGGCCGGGCATTACCATGAACCCTGAGCCGATGGCGCCCTTTTTCGACGTCATTTTGATCGGCGAAGGGGAAGAAGCACTGCCCCAATTTATTGACCTCTGCCGCGAAGGACTCTACGACGACCGCACTGCTTTGCTGGCTACCTTGGATCAATTGCCGGGCTTTTATGTGCCGTCGCTACGACCGTCCAACCGCACTCATGTTGACTTTCGCCCCGTGCAACGGCTGTGGGTGCGCGAGTTGTATAAATACCCCACCCACTCTACGATCTACACACCGGATACCGAGTTTGGCGAGATGCACCTCATGGAGATTGCCCGGGGCTGCGGGCGCGGCTGTCGGTTCTGTCTGGCTGGTTATGTCTATCGCCCGCCGCGCGAACAGCCGTTGGATACGCTTTTGGGATGGGCGCGGGATGCCATCGGCAAGGGCCACAGCCGGATTGGCCTTGTCAGCGCGGCGGTGAGCGACCATACACAGATCGACACGCTGGCGACGGAACTCCACGGCATGGGGGCCAGCATCAGCGCCAGTTCCATGCGTATGGACCCGATCTCGATTCCGCTGATCAAGGCCATGGCAGCGGGCGGCACGCAAACGCTCACCGTTGCGCCGGAAGCGGGCAGCCAGCGGCTGCGCAATGTGATCAACAAAACCCAGACCGAAGATCAGATGATGGCGGCGATTCGGCTGGCAAACGAATTAAACATGCCACAGTTGAAGCTCTATTTTATGGTGGGCCACCCCACGGAGACCGACGACGATATTCAGGCGCTGGTCGATTTTACGCTGACGGCCAAACAGCATTTTAATCGGCGGATTGCCATCAACGCCACGCCTTTTGTGCCTAAAGCACACACGCCTTTCCAATGGGAAGGCATGGCCGATTCATACACGATCAAGGATCGACAGCGCACGATTAACAAAGCGCTGGCCCGCCACGGCATCGCCGTTCGTGCGGATTCGCCCGATTGGGCCGAGGTGCAGGCTGTGCTCAGCCGCGGCGACCGTGAACTGGCAAAGGTTCTGCTGGCGATCCCGTCGGGCGATCTCAACGTGCGGACCTTCTTCCAGATCATGCAAGATCTGGGTCTGGACCCGGATCACTATTTGGGCAAATGGGAGATCGGTGCGCCGCTGCCCTGGGATATTGTGCAGAGTGGCGTCAGCGAAAATTACTTTCACTACGAATTGCGGTTGGCAGCCCAGGATAAGACCGGGCTAAGCTGCCCGCCGGATAGCGCGGGTTGTCTCTCGTGCCAGGCCTGTGATCCCGATTGGGCTTTCCGCTATGGGGGCAACGAGAATCGTCCTGTGCCCACGGCCAAAGGGGGTCCGTGGCGTGCCGAGGATTGGAAGCCGTGGACCAAGTTGAAGGCCGAAGAACATCGGACCGCGTTGGGCAAAGTCTCGATTGCACCGATTCCATTGGAAGCCTAAACCCCTTTTCAAGCAACTTTTGAGGTAACAATGCGCCAGAGAATTTCCCCCGCCGATACTCGACTCTCGTGGCCCGGCGCTGTTTCGTTGCAGCAAGAGGCCGACTGGGTGATGCCCTGGCGCATCCCGGAAAAAGATCGCAGCCTGTATGCGCTGCCGCTGGCGGAACGCGCGGCTATGCCCGCCGGCGTGCGCCTGACCTTGCGCAGTGACACCCGAACTCTGCGCGGCGAAATGGTCGCCTTTCCAGAGCGCTCGCCGGTGGATCTCTATTGCGACGGCGAGTTTGTTGCCTCGACAGAGACAGCCGACCACACTACGTTTGCGTTTGCCGATCTGCCCGCTGGCGAGAAAACGATAGACCTTTGGTTGCCCCAGTTTGGCGAGTTTTGCCTGCGCGGTCTGGAGATCGATGAGGGGGCCAGCCTTGACGCAGTCCACGATCAGCGCCCGCGCTGGATCACGTATGGCAGTTCGATTACACAGTGTCGGCAAGCGGCGTCCCCCTCACAGACATGGCCCGCCATCGTGGCCCGTGAATGTGGCTACAATCTCACCTGCTTGGGTTTCGGCGGCCAGTGCCATCTCGATCCGATGATTGCACGCCTTATGCGTGATCTGCCCGCCGAGTTTCTGTCTATGTGTGTAGGCATTAACATCTATGGGGCCAATTCTCTCAATCAACGCACCTTTGGGCCGGGCATCATGGGCTTTGTGCAGATCGTGCGCGAGAAACATCCCGATACACCCTTTGTGGTGCTTTCGCCGATTTTCTCGCCACCGCGTGAAACAGCCGTCAATGCTGTCGAGTTTACGCTCCAGGCCATGCGTGCCGAAGTGGAAGCAGCCGTGGCGACGTTGCAGGCCCACGGCGACCGCAATTTGCACTATGTGGACGGACGCCAGATCTTTGATGCCAAACTCGCACATCTCCTCCCCGACGATCTGCATCCCAACGCTGAGGGGTACCAGTTGATGGGGCAGAATTTTATTAGGCAGGTTGCCAAAACGCACTTTGAAAATTAGCGGCTGTAGATGAGTCAACCAGTTCTTCACCTTATTCAAGATATGGTTGCCTTGGGTGAGTACGATCTCACACAACATGCACTCGAAGAAATGGCAAACGACTATCTATATCTGTCTGATATTGAACATGCATTGCTACACGGGGAAATAACCAGAGTAGAGACCGGAGATATACGGGGAACGCGATATACACTTGTCGGACCAGCCAGAGATATGCAAACCAGTGTAGGGATGGTGGGGCGAATCACAAAGACGCATGTATTTCTGATCATCACTGTATATGAGGTAACAGAGGCCGATGAATAAAGATCTCTATGGCTATGAGTGCGAATATTGTGCAGGAACGGTGCGTATGCAACTCGTATCACGCGAGATATTCAAACACCGGGACGGTTTTGTGATCCTTGAAAATGTTCCTATTGGTGTCTGTGACAAATGCGGTCATCGATACTATCATGCATCTTTGTTACGGCGCGTCGAAGAAATCGCAACCCATCAAACATCAGCGGATCGAGTTGAGATGGTTCCTGTGGCCGAATACGTCTAACCATGCACCGTATCTCTCACCCCAACGGCGTTGTTACCTATACCTTCGACTCCCTGGCGGATCTGCCTGTGCGTGCCCACGTCAGCACTCGCCACGGCGGAATCTCGCCCGCGCCGTGGACAAGCCTGAATTTTAGCGTGGCGCGCGGCGATGAACCAGAACGTGTCAACCAGAACTTCGCCCGCTTTTGTGCTGCGTTGGATCTTGACCCCACACAGCCGGTACGCACACACCAGATCCACGGCACAGGTGTGGCAAAGGTGGATCGGGACGAGGCGGGATCGCGCCAAAAGGCGACCGATGCCCTGATCACCGATGCTGTGGGACTGCCGCTTTTTCTCGTCTTTGCCGATTGTGTGCCTCTGTTGATCTACGATCCCGTCACCCACGCGCTGGGCATCTGTCATGCTGGCTGGCGTGGCACGGTCAACGGTGTGGGCGCGGCCACGCTCTGGGCGATGATGGCGGCCTATGGCAGCGACCCCGCCCATCTGCGTGTGGGCATTGGCCCCAGCATCGGCCCGGCCAGCTATGAAGTCGGCGCTGAGGTTTATCACATGGCACAGGCAAAGCTGCCCGGCGCAGAGCGTTTTTTCACCCACCCCAACGGCCCCGATGCCAACCCCTATTTTGATCTGTGGCAGGCCAACGCCGCCCAGTTTATCGAAGCGGGCGTGCCAGCGACCCAGATCGAAATCAGCGGCATTGACACCGCCCAAAGCACCGACGACTTCTATAGCCACCGCGCCGAACAGGGGCGTTGCGGTCTGTTTGGAATACTTGCCTGGCTGGCTCCCCGCCCATCTTCTTTGTAAGGCTGCTTCCAGAGGGAACGGCTGCCCCCTCTTCGCCCGTTTTATAGACATAGTTTGGTTTCAACATTCAGAAATGAGGTTCCCCATGAAAAAATTACGCTATTTGCCATACTTGCTATTGGTAGTAGTGATGCTGGCTGCGTGTAATCGTGCTGAGAATACCCCAGTTCCGTCTACGGCTACGAGTGCACCCACAGCCACCGCGGCCACGCTGGCGACGGAAACGCCAACATCTGCGCCCACGGTTGCGCCCACGGAAACACCCTTGCCCACAGCAACCCTGCCCCCCAGCCCCGTGGAGACGCCCACGCCAGCGGAAGCGGTGAATGCCGCGGCCACGGTTGTCGCAACTCCATGTGCGCAAGCCCTTAGCGGCAACGACGCCGCCCTGGTGGCGCAGTTCCCCGCGCTGGGCTGTCCTCAGGGCATTCCCGCGCTGATCTACATGGCCCGCCAGCCTTTCCAGTCCGGCCACATGATCTGGCGCGAGGACACAGCCATGATCTACGCCCTCAACAATGATGGTTCGTGGCTCGGTGTTGAGGATACCTTCGCGGAGGGCGATCCCGAAAGTGACCCAGCCCTCACCGCGCC
Source organism: uncultured Chloroflexia bacterium (assembly GCA_963721725.1). Lineage (GTDB taxonomy): Bacteria > Chloroflexota > Anaerolineae > Caldilineales > Caldilineaceae > RI-153. The sequence continues at coordinate 470,266 of CAVRLX010000016.1, read as the reverse complement.
CACTGGCCTCTTCCAGCCCATTCGTGGCTTTGGCAAAGTCTGGCGCGAACAACTGGGGGGTGCAAACGCTGCGATTGGCTGGTCAACCGCTCCCGAAAAAGGGCTGGATGGCAGCATCCAAGCTTGGGAAAAAGGTGTATTCCTCAGCTTTGGCCTGGGCGAACAATACATTTTGTTGGAGAATGGGCTGTGGGGCAAGGTGGAGTAAATTCAAAGGGGATGATTTAACAGAAAGCGCCTCATCGCCTCATCCCCGTTTGCCTGTGGTACAATGCAGCATAGGAATTCTCTGATTTTTGTCTTATGCTGCATTGATACAATTGCTGAATTGATACAATGGTATGCCCGAATCATCAACACCGTTTGAGGATCTCTTTTCCCGCTGGAATCTGGGCAACCTGCCCTCGCTCCAACGGATTATTGATTCAATGGACCCTATCGCCTGGACACTGGTTCTGTTGCTGGTAGGGGCTGTGGTGTTAGGGGTGGTTTTTACCCTGAGCACGCGCCACACATTTCTTAAAACTGATGAAGTCGAAGCCACGTCAGATGTGTTGTTGGCCCGGCTCAAACAAGATCCCATGTGGCTGACGCCGGCCTCGATTATCAACCGGCTTGGCTCTGAGGCGACGCTAGAGTTGTTGCGCTATGGCGACCAGATCACAGCCAAAGAGTGGCGCTTCAGATGGAGCAGTGCGCGTGAAGAGTTGCTGCGCCTCTTTGGGAATCAAAACGCCTTTGGCCCGATCCATGCCCTGGCCCGCTACTATGAAAGCGAATCTACAGCGGAACCGGACAGTCTGCGCGTACGCCGCACCGTTTTGATCCACAAACTGGGCCAGCGCCGCTATCTGGAACCCGCGTCTGATGGCACGCCCGCCCAACTGCGCCTGCGCCGTCATCCGGCGGAACAGATGGGCGAGGTGGGCTTTCACGGCCCCACCATCTGGCTGGACGGCGCACAGGCCGATCTGATCACGGAAGGCCCGATTCTGGAGATGAGCGAGATCGACTTTGTCACCGTGGAAGAAGCCAACGTCACCTTGCGCATCCAACGCACCCCGACGGTGGGCGGGGGTTTCCGCCTCAAGTTGGTCAAACGTCGCAAAATGTGGATCGTGGTGGACGAAACCATCGAATGGTCACTATAGCCTTTCCCGCTGTTTTCAGCGTAAATTAAACACCCAACGTACCCATGATCCCTTTCTCTCTGCTTGAAGTGTTGGTTTTTCTCGATGGACTGGTCGCGTCCGTCGTCGTGATTCTGGCCTTTTCGCTGCTGGCCTATTCGCTGACCTATAACTTTCGCCACCCAGTGGCCCGCCGCTTTGCGCTGCTGCTGGGTTTGGTGATGATCACCTATGCCGCCGAGGTGTCACTCAACCGCGTGATCACTGAAACCTCGGCGGAACGCTGGCTACGCTTTCAGTGGGTGGGGATCGCCCTGCTGCCCTGGGCCTATTACACATTCTCCAATGCGGTGCTGCGCAGTACCAATTATCGCACGCAACGGCGACGGATCCTGAGCTTTCTAATTGGCGTGCTTTCCGGGATCAGCGCACTGTTGGCCCTTTTTTCGCCGCTATTGGTGGGGCACATCGTCTATGCGCCACCGATTAGTTATCTGACCGCAGGTCTCTTTTTCTGGCCGTTTGCCCTGCTCATGGCCGTGGCGGCGCTGCTCTCGTTTCACAACATTTGGAAGGCGCGCAGCCGCTGTCTCACCGATTCCAGCCGTCGCCGCATGACCTATCTGCTTCTGGGCTTCATGGCCCCTGGCGTTGGCACCTTTCCCTATCTAATTGCCCTGGGACAACAGACCGTAGGCGAGACCTTTTCTGTGCCGATTTTGGTGCTCTCGATTTTGGGGAATGGTGCGATTGCGGTGCTGCTGGTGGGAATGGCCTACACCGTGGCCTATCTGGGGGTCTACACGCCGGATCGCGTCGTGCGCTATCGGTTGATCCGTTTCTTCACACGAGGGCCAATTGTAGCGATCCTGATTATTCTTTTTATCCAGATCATCCCCACGGTGGAGCGCATCCTGGGGCTGCCGCGCGATGTGGTGCTCTTTAGTGTAATCACCGGCGTAATCGTGCTCAGTCAGTTGATCTTAAGCGTGACCAAAAGCCTCGTGGATCGGCTGATCTACCGTGAGGATCGTGATGAGATTGCTTGGCTGCGCGAATTGGATCGGCGTATGCTCACGACCAGCGATCTGCGCCAGTTTTTGGAAAACCACCTCACCGGTATTTGCGAACTGTTGCGCGTCCCTGCTGGGTATGTCGCCGCCACTGTCGGCCCGGATCTAATCCTCGAAGCCGTGGTGGGGCCAGGTAATACGCGTGAGCGTATTTTGGCCGTAAACGATTGGAGCGACGCCCTCACTGCGTCGCTGCGCCAGAATACCAACGGCAGCTTTCGCGCCAATCCACGCCGCAGCCCAGACGATGCCCCGCAGATTCACTATTACCCGCCCATCGGCCACCAAGGCTTTTGGCTGTGGCCGCTGGTAGAGGTGGTCGACGATGGGCAAGAGAGTATATTGGGCATTCTGGCCGTGGAAGGACGCACCGAAACGCCGCTGCTCACCCGCGACGAATCCACCCTGCTCACTGGCTTGATTGAAAGCGTGGGGCTTGCCTTGATTGACCGCAAGATCCAAAAGCAACTCTTTGTGGCGCTGCGCCGCATCATCCCCGGCATCGACCGCATCCAAAAAATGCGCGGCACCATTCCCTATGCCTCGGACGAGCCGCAGACAACCTCCGCAGAGTTGCTCGATCCCAGCCCCATCCACAACCCTGAATTTGAAGGCTGGGTCAAAGATGCGCTGAGCCACTATTGGGGTGGCCCCAAGCTCACACGCAGCCCGCTGATTCAGTTGCGCGTGGTGGGCAGTGTGCTGGAAGAAGCCGACAGCGAGCCAACCAAAGCGTTGCGGCTCATCCTGGGGCGGGCGATTGAACGGCTGCGCCCTGATGGCAAACAGGATCTGAGCACGCCGGAGTGGCTGCTTTATAACATTTTAGAGATGCGCTTCATCCAGGGCCGCAAGGTACGCGAGATAGCGGAACGGCTGGCGATGAGCGAGAGCGATCTCTATCGCAAACAGCGGGTTGCCATCGGACATGTGGCACGGGTGCTCAGCGAAATGGAACAGAGCGACCGCGACGATCTGCTCACGCTGGACGCCAGCGCCGAAAACACCCCCAACGAAGCGGCTCGCATAACCCGCCTTCAATGAGGGCGAGACGCAACTTTTTGTGTCTCGCCCGGAAATTGTCACAGATAAAACCCTATGGCGAAACCACGCCGCTCACGCAGCAACCCCAAGCTATCTTTCGATCCCGCCATCCTTTTGCGCGATCTTCAAGAAAACGTCAACCGTGAAGTCATCGGCCTGACTATATTTGCAGTGGGCGGCTACTTTGGCCTGAGCCTACTTGTGGATGGCGACACCGCGCTGCTGGCTCAACTGGCGGGCTGGACAGCGACATGGATTGCGCTGGGGTTGCTGGGGCTGGGGACGGTACTTATGCTGGGCGAGCGGGTAGGCTATTGGAATCCCCAAGCGATTGTCGGGGGGGAATTGACACTGCTGGCCCTCTTCACGGGTAGCTTTGTGTGGGTGCATGATCAGGCCAATTGGATGGCGGCGCCGCGCAACGAAAGCGGCGGCTGGCTGGGCTGGGGTTTGGGTAACCTGTTGGTGGGAACGCTGGGCCGTTGGCCGGCGGCGCTGCTCGTGCTGATCCTGCTGGGCATGGGCGTCTATCTCCTTTTTCGCCATACACCGCTCGTCTATTTGACCCCCTATGGTCGCGCGATCTGGCAATTCCTGCGCCAATCGCTCCCAGCTTTGCCCGTGCGTGAGGAAGCGCCAAGCCTTCCTCAGCCTGTGCCACGCAAGATGACGGCCCCGGCGCCTCGTGCAGCGACGGTGTCAACACCGCCAGCGCCCGCAGATCCGGTGATTGCCGCCGCGCCGGTTGCCGCCGCCCCCTCTGCGCCGCCCAAAGCTACCCACAACCAGCCCCCAGCGCCGCCACCGGTCCAATTACAACGGATGCGCCAGAGCAACAGCCTGCCGCTTATGACACTTCTGGAAAAAGATCCCGGTCGCTATGGCAGTCTCGACACCAAGCGTACCGAGGAGTTGATTCAACAAACCCTAGCCGATTTTGATATTCCGGTGCGCGTGGTCAATGTGGAAAGCGGCCCCACCGTCACCCAATATGGGCTGGAACCGCTCTACACCGAGCGGGCCGGACAGAAGCGCAAGGTGCGCGTGAGCCGCATTGTCAACCTGGCCGATGATCTGGCGCTGGCGCTGGCCGCGCCCTCGGTGCGCATCGAAGCACCGGTGCCGGGCCACCCCTATGTAGGCGTGGAAGTTCCCAACACCGACAAAGCGCTGGTGGGCATGCGCGACATTTTGGAAAGCCCGGAATTTGGCAAAAATGGTGGCGTCTTGCCCCTGGCCCTGGGCCGTGACACCGCCGGGCTGCCCGTAACCACGGATCTCAGCCGTGCGCCGCACCTGCTGATCGCCGGGGCCACAGGATCGGGCAAGTCGGTCTGTATCAATTCGGTAATCGTCAGCCTGTTGATGCACCACGGCCCCGAAAGCCTGCGCTTTGTCATGATCGATCCCAAAATGGTAGAGTTGCCCGGCTATAATGGCATCCCCCATCTTATCGGCAAGGTGATCACCGAGATGGATCAAGTGGTGGGCGCGCTGACGTGGCTGCTTTTGCAGATGGATGATCGCTATCAGCGCTTTCGCGAGGCGCGCGTGCGCAACATCGCTTCGTACAACGAAAAGGCCCAGGATAAGCAAAGAGATGCAGCCCTTCCCCTACATTGTCCTTGTGGTGGATGAGCTGGCCGATTTAATGATGACTGCACCCGAAGATGTGGAAAAACAACTAGTGCGGCTGGCCCAAATGGCGCGCGCCACCGGCATCCACATGATCCTTGCCACACAGCGCCCCAGCACCGATGTGGTCACTGGGCTGATCAAGGCGAACTTCCCCACACGCATTGCCTTTGCTGTAACGAGCCAGATCGACAGCCGCGTCATTTTGGACAGCAACGGCGCAGAGAAATTACTGGGCCAGGGCGACATGCTCTTTATGAGTCCCACCTCGGCCAAACTGATGCGTGTGCAAGGCTGTTATGTGGCGGACAAAGAGATCGAGCGAGTCGTGCAGTTCTGGCAACAACAAGCGCTTAAGGAAAATCCCAACGGCCCCACAGCCAAAGTTGCGCCCTGGGTGGGGTTAATGGATCAACTAGACGATGAAGAAGAATTGATTCAAGATGTGATTGACGTTATTCGCGAGATGGAAAGCTGTAGCACAAGCTATGTCCAGCGCAAATTACGCATCGGCTATCCCAAAGCCGCCCGTTTGATGGAACAGCTTGAGGCAAAAGGGCTGGTGGGGCCGGATCTAGGCGGTGGTCAGGGGCGGCAGGTGCGCATCAAGCGTAAAGAGGGCGAAGCCAGCGACGAAGAACTTGATGATTAAGCTGAATTATGGAGATGAAATGCCCTAACCGGGCCGGAAATCAAACAAAAAGGCGATGGCTTAAACGGCCATCGCCTTTTGAGTTTCTAGAGCGGAAATCACCCGCTAAAAAGGCCACCCTGCGCTGGAATGTCGGGATAGTCCACACCCATATGAGCATAGGCGCCGCGGGTGGCTGTGCGCCCGCGCGGCGTGCGATCCAAAAAGCCCAATTGCAACAGATAGGGTTCCACCACATCCATAATCGTGTCGGCCTCTTCGCTGATGCTGGCGGCCAGCGTTTCCAGCCCCACGGGGCCGCCCCCGAATTTGTTGATAATCGAATCCAACACGCGCCGATCCAGATCATCCAGCCCCAAGCCGTCAATTTCATGCAGGGCCAGCGCCTTGTCTGCCACGGCTTGATCAATGAAGCCATCTGCACGCACTTGGGCAAAATCGCGCACACGGCGCAACAAGCGCAACGCCACGCGCGGCGTCCCGCGTGAACGTCGGGCGATCTCGGCCGCGCCCACCACATCAATGGGCATCTCCAACTTGCCCGCCGCGCGCAGAATAATCTCCAAGAGAGCCTCTTTGCTGTAAAAATCAAAACGCTCCACCACGCCAAAGCGAGCGCGCAGTGGCGATGTCACCATTGCCAGCCGTGTGGTCGCCCCGATAATCGTGAAGCGGGGCAGCGAAAGACGGATGCTACGTGCGCTGGGGCCGCTGCCTACGGTAATATCTAGTACAAAATCTTCCATGGCTGGGTAGAGAATCTCTTCGACGGCGCGGCCCAGCCGGTGAATCTCGTCGATAAAGAGCACATCGCCTTTGCGCAGGTTGGTGAGGATCGCAGCCAGATCGCCAGCCTTTTCAATGGCTGGGCCAGCCGTGGGCTTGAGATTGCCGCCCATTTCGGTGGCGAGAATGTGGCTGAGGGTAGTCTTGCCCAACCCCGGCGGACCGTAGAGCAGCACATGATCCAACGCTTCGCCGCGCTTGCGCGCTGCCTCCACCAAGATGCGCATTTTGTCGCGCAGCCTTTCCTGGCCGATCATTTCGTCCAGCGTTTGCGGGCGCAGCGCATAGTCCAGGCGTATATCTTCAGGCTTCTTCTCAGGGGAAATGGCTCGCTCTGGGGTCTCTTTCTGTGATTTACGCCCATCAATACTACGCTCGTCGGCCATTGTCGTATCCAATCTTTCAAGTGTGTCGATCAAGGGGACACCATTTTCTAGGCTCACGAGGAAGTTTAGTATACAGTCGATATGACCGCTCTTCCTCCAATATTTGTAACGATTCAGGTCTAGGGTGCGACGCACTCGCCACACAAGCATTCCACAACCGCTCTACTCCTGGCGAGTGCGTTGCACCTGAATAGTTAACACTATTTCAGAAAACGTACAAGAACTATTGTGCTACACTATTATACCAGTAATATGACCAGGGACGAAAGTATTTTTTGTGAAAAGCTGGGGAATGCCTACAGTCGGTGTTCCTGAGCCTCACACGCATCGTTAGCAAACTCATCATCAACGAATTCAGTTGCAAAGGAAAATATCTTTTGACGGAAGCTGTAAAAACTGATATAACTTCCCCTACCTTTGAACTAGGCTATTTTAGTAAGCCGTCTGACATTGACTGTAGGTCATTGGTTTACGCATCTAGGAATACCCGATTTATTTTAGCATAATGGCTAATGACAATGGAGGAGTTCTCCTATGGCCCATCAACCTATAAGCCAAGAAACCATTGAAAAAGAACGTGCTCATCTGTTGGGAGAGCAGCGGCGGCTTGAGGATGAACTTGTCCACTTGCGCGAAAACATGCAAGAAGAGGTGGATATTGAGCCGGATGAAGGCGATCCGGTTTTCTTTGAGCGTGAAAAATCCGCCGCCCTGATGGCCGTTTTGGACCGTCGCCTCCAGGACATCAACCATGCGTTGCGCTCGCTGGAAAAGGGCGAATATGGCATCTGCCAGCGCTGTGGAAAGCCTATCGACCGCGAACGGCTCGAAGTCAAGCCCGACGCCACGCTCTGCCTTGCGTGCCAGCGCGATGTAGAAGCCGCCAATCGGCGCAACCGTGTGCGGCGCCCGCCGGATCGTTGGTAAACCAGTTATATACTCCGCGGCAGCACACAAGGACAGGTTGCAAAGAGTAGAAACTCTTTGTGGCGCTGCTTAGGCTATCCACAACCCAAAGCCAATAAAGGTTGATCTATGTCGGCGCAGCTTTTCCCGTCTACCCATCCACTGGTGACACACAAGATCACCCAATTGCGCGACCGCACCACGGACTTTCGGCGCTTTCGTTCGATTGTGGATGAGCTTGCTATGATCCTGGCCTATGAGGCCACACACGATCTGCCCACCAAAGTGGTCACCATTGAGACGCCGCTGACCCAAACCCAGGGTCAAAAAATGGAGGCCCGGATTGGACTGGTCCCCATTCTGCGCGCCGGGCTGGGCATGGTGGATGGCATGTTGCATCTGTTGCCCCAAGCCGAGGTCTGGCATTTGGGCTTCTATCGAGACGAAGAAACCTTGCAGCCGGTGATCTATTACAACAAAATGCCCGCCGATCTTTCCGGCCATTTCTGCTATGTGTTGGATCCAATGCTGGCAACCGGTGGCTCGGCGACGGCGGCGGTGGATATTCTGAAAGGGCGCGGGGTCACCCGCATTAAATTTGTGGGCCTATTGGCTGCGCCAGAGGGAATCGCCGCACTCCACGCCAAACACCCGGATGTGGCGATCCATGTGGCCGTCGTCGACGAACGCCTGACCACAGAAGCCGACGCGCCCGCAGGGTTTCCGCCCGGCTTCATCTGGCCGGGGCTGGGCGATGCCGGGGATCGGCAGTTTGGAACTGTTCGTTAGCGCAACCATTGCCACGCCAATATAAAACGACCACGGGTGCTTTCCGTGGTCGTTTTTGTTGGCCCAAGACTTCTATTGGCAAGCCTGGCAGCGTCCGTAAAATTCCAAAAGATGGCTGTCCACCTTAAAGCCAAACTCCTCGCGCAGCGCTTGAATCATCTCCCCAGCCACACATTCGTCAAACTCCACGATTTTGCCACATTCATTGCAAACCAGATGATGGTGTCCACCTTCGGCGCGGATAAAACGCGGCGTGGTCTCGCCCATATAAATGGGTCGCAAAATTCCCAACTCGGTGAGCAATTCCAGTGTGCGATAGACCGTGGCCCGCCCTAGTTTGGGATAGACTTTGCGCGCCTCGTCCAGTACATCCACAGGGTTGAGATGGGCGTGCTCATCATCGATGACCGCAAGCACGGCGAGCCGCGCAGGCGTCAGCTTGTAGCCTTCCTGACGCAGACGGTCGGCTAATTGTTGGGTTGTCGTGGATAGACTCACACTGGTTTCTCCCTTACACAAAGACAGGCATTTGCCTGTTATTGTACGCGAGACCGGGGAGATTTGACGAATTTTATGCGCTCTTCAGGCTGGCCTTTGTATTATAGGCCAGCCTGCTCGTCTCTCAAGAGCATGGACAAGCTACCCACAAGAGGTGACCCTATGATTCTCCTGAATCGATCCAGTCTCGTCCATTTGGCGAGTTTACTCTGTTTGATTTTTTTGCTGGGCGCGTGTAGCGAAGACGACCCCGGCGGCGCATCGGGGCCGGTGGCCGCCCGCCCCACGCCCGCCCACACGAATGCGGCGCTGACCATCTCGCCGGATAGCGGCTATGCAGGCACGTACATCAACCTGGAGGGTAGCGCCTGGCCCGCCGATGCCGTGATTACGATTATGCTCAGCGACAAGCGCGGCCATTCCGGGATTTTAGTAGCGGCCAGCACCGACGCCAATGGCAGATTCACCACAGGCTTTCTCTATCCCCTCTCCGAACGCTGGTTAGCGCCCGGCCCCTACGGGGTGATTGCCCAAACCGCCAGCGGCGAGATCCAAGCGCAGGACGCATTTACCATCGTGCCGCCGGCAGATGTTGAGATCGCGACCCCGCTGCCTACAAACACGCCCACTGTGCCAGCCCCACCACCCAGCCCGACCACACCTGTAGAGACGCCCACGGTTGCTACGCCTGTGGTGGAGACCGCACCATCGCCCACTGTCGCCCCAGCGGATACACCCGTGCCCACATCAACGCCAACCCTGCCGCCGGCCGTGGTCAATCAGCCCCCTGTAATTGAGGCGGCATTGGTCCCAGTGCAAGTGGACAAGGATAAAGGCGTCTTTGCAGTGATGGTTTCGGCCACGGACCCAGAAAATGAACTCAGTTCAGTGGAAGCTATTATCGAAACAAGGCGACTGGACGATACCCAGGAAGTTAAACTGAAGCAGCATCCTAAAAAAATTCATATCAAGTGGAATGCCAACAAGCTGGAAATCCAGGCACCTGATCCCGAAGCAATCCTCGCTCAACTGCGCCAGTGGAACGGCATTCCCGTGAGCAATGGTCAACAGGTGACGTTGGAGCTAACCGATGGCGGCGAGCAGGAATTTATATGGGAGGACGATCCCATGAAGATCAAAGCACCAGCGATCATCTTGAGGGTCACCGCCCAAGACGCTGGCGGTCTTGTCAGCACGGTCTCAGTTGTGCCTCAGTTTACACAAATGGCGCAGGGCGAAAGCAATCCGGGTGACGGTGAGCAGAGCGATGATAATGAGGACGACGAGGAGAAAGGCAAGGAAAAGAAAGACAAAGATAAGAAGGATGATTAACCTTTGCGAGGCGTCGAGCTTTTGTGAAAAGTTCGACGCCTCGCTGTGACCTATCGCAAGAACGCTTCGTGCAAGCCACCATCCACGCTAAAGATCTGGCCGGTGGTTTTGCTAAAAGCGCTGGTGCTGAGCAAATAGGCCATTTCAGCCTGATCATCAAGGCGAATGGGTGCATTGGTGAGGGTGCGGCTGGCATAGAACTCAGCCAGCCGGTCACGCAAGATTTCCGTGCTTTCGCTGTCGTCCAAGCCAATGTTGTACTTGGTCAGCGAACTGATCACCCGCTCGCGCGGGAACATGCTGCTGCCCTCCACCACGGTGGCCGGGGCCAGCCCATTGACCCGTACCAGCGGGGCCAGTTCAATGGCAAGTTCGCGCACAAGATGGTTGGCCGCGGCTTTGCTGGTGTCATAGGCAACTGAGCCTTTTTTGGCAACCACACCGTTGACGCTTGTGGTCAGCACCAACGAGCCACCTTTCAAGCCCTGGGCTTGCCAGATCGAACGCGCCTCATCGGCCACAAAATAGCTGCCTGTCACGTTGACCGCAAAGGTCAACGCCCACTTATCATCGGGGATACGCCCCTCACGGTCGGGCGAAATAAAGATGCCGGCGGTGACGATGACGTTGTCAATGCCACCATAGGCTATGATTACATTTTCGAGCATAGCACGCACACTGGCGCGATCAGTAATGTTGACGCTCAGCCCAATCGCCGGCCCACAGCCAGAGATGCCACTCCCGGCCACGCCAATCCCCATGCCCAATTTTTTGGTCAATTCGTCCGCTGTGGCTTGGGCAGCCTCGGCGCTGAGATCGGCGCAGACCACGTGCGCGCCCTCCCGTGCAACCCGGTGCGCCACGGCTTTACCAATCCCGCTGCCCGCGCCGATGACGACCACCACATGACGCGCCAGTTCTTTTTCCGGCGGCATGCGCTTGAGTTTGGCCTCTTCTAATAACCAATATTCAATGTCAAAGGCTTCCTGCGCGGGCAGCGAAATGTAGTGGCTGATGGCCTCGGCCCCGCGCATGACCTCGACGGCAGCGTTGTAAAATTCTGCCGTCACGCGCGATTCGCTCTTGTTTTTGCCCCAGGCAATCATGCCCACACCAGGGATCAGGATCACCGTGGGGTTGGGATCGCGCATGGCTGGCGAATCGGGATGTTTGTGAGCGTTGTAATAATCGGCATAGTCCTGGCGATATTGGGCCAGCCCCATTTCCAGTTTTTGGCGCAGTTCCTCAACGCTTTCCTGTTGCGGGTTCCACTCCACATAGAGCGGCTTGATCTTGGTGCGCAGGAAATGGTCGGGGCAAGACGTGCCCAATGCGGCCAACCGGGCGGCGTCGTGGCTGTTGACAAAGCGCAAAATCGTGGCGTCCGACTGGACTGTGCCGATAAATTTACTCTGCTGCGAGACCTGCCCGCGCAGCCAGGGCAGCAGATCGACAAGCAAGCGCTGTCGAGCTGCATCGGACAATGGCTGATATTTCTGGCCGCCAAAGGTCATCTCGCCCTTGTCGCGGGATTCAATGTAACGGGCGGCTTTGTCGATGAGGTGGAGCGAGCGCTCATAACAGATTTTGTCGTCCTCGGCCCAGTTGATCAGCCCGTGCTGGCCCATGACCAACCCTGTAATCTGCCCATTTTCACGGCAAGCGGCTTCCATCACCAGCCCCAGATCGAAGCCAGGGCGCTGCCAGCCCACCCAGCCCACCTCGTCACCAAAGATCTCTGCGGTCAGATCTGCGCCGCCTTCCGCCGCCGCAATAGCGATCACGGCGTTGGGGTGCGTATGGTCCACATGGGCGGCGGGAATAAAGGCGTGAAGGGGCGTGTCGATGGAACTGGCGCGCGGGTTCAGATCGTAGACACAGTGGGGATACATGCCCACCATGGCATCTTCAATCGGGGTTTTCACGCCCTTTTCGGTAGCATTGTCATAGATAGACTGGAGCGAGCGCAGTTTGTCCATGTAGAGCGAGGCAAAGTTTTCGCGCTTGGATGTTCGCAGATCCCCGCCGGAGCCTTTCACCCACATCACATCCACTGGTTCCGCGGTTAAGGGATCGGTCATCGGCAGTTTGGATGAGGTATTGCCGCCGCCAGTGTTGGTGATGCGCTGATCCGATCCCAAAAGGTTGGAGCGGTAGACCAGCCGCTCCACAGGGTCAAGTCTATCGGCGACGGTATCGTCCCACAGGTAGGTTACATGGGTAAAATCGGCCTGGCTTGCCATGATCAAGGGTCCTCGTTCGGTGGTGAAGGGTTAGGAAAATGGGCGGGTGTTTCGGATATGCCCAGGTCGGCGGCCAATCTCGCCAGTTCCACGGGCAGATCAGCAAAGACGACCTCGCCATTGGGCAAAATATAAATTTCTGTTTCTGTGGGCAGGAGCGGCCAGAACGATGGATTGGTGGCCTGGGCCGCAGGGTTATCCGTTGCCGACATAAATATGGCCTGATTCACCCTGTTCGTAATATTCACCGGTACGGTCTGACGCCTCAACCTTGCCCACCTGTTCGAGGATGGCGCTGATCGATTCGCAGGCCGGGCCTTTGACGCCTTTGATGGTATAGTCCACGCGCCCGTCAGGGTGAATGGTGATTTCAATTTCTTCGCTTTGCATAGCTCTCTCCTTGTGACTATTGCCAGCGGCGCACAGTCAGCCGAATCACGTTGCCTTTGTCGGTGCGCTCTTCCACCAGATCAAACCCCGCCTTCGCTGTCTCTGCCAGCACTTTGTGATAGGCGTAGCGCTGGTGAATGCGCGCTAGGTTGCCCTTGATCTGGCGCAGTTGCATGTCATCGCCGATAACCTCATAGTGCCCGTCAGCGGCCTGGCGCAGACCAAAGCTGGCCTGTGGGTCGCGGATCACCAACGGCACTTTGCCCGTGAAACCACTCCAGCGGTGGGTAAACGTCGCCTCTTCGTCATAGGGCAATTTCAGATCGGCCAGCGCCTGTTTCACCAAAGCGAGATCGCGCAACTGGGTCTGGACTTTCACAAATTTGGACATAGAATTATTCCTTTCAGCGAACACTCTCAACCAAATGAATGTTGGAGCGCAGCCAATCATTGGATTTTGGCGCGACTTCTTTGGATCCCATTCAAACCGGTATCGAATCATAAACCATCCAATATTTTACACCCCACGCCACCAATCCTGCGCCAGCAGACCGCGTTTGTGGGCAGCGCTGAGGCGATTTTCACAGCCACAACTGGCCGGTTCGCTTAGCGCCCGCACAAAGTGGGGCAGTGCTTCAATCACCATCTCCAACCCCCGGCGCACCTCGCCCTGGCGCGGAAACTGCTGTTGATCGGCGCTGAGCGCATCCACCGTGACCAGCCCGGCGTAGCACAGTTCCAACTCGGCGGCCAGTGCGATCTCCGGCACAATATTCTGGCCCAACACATCGGCCCCCCATTGGCGAAACATGCGCGCCTCGGCGGCTGTCTCCCGGCGCGGACCATCCACCCCCAGATAAACAGCGCCCGGTGCCGACCCAAGTGACTCAGAGAGTGCTGCTGTCATTTGCGGGCAGACGGGCAAGCCTTGATCCAGCGCGCCGATGCCTTCATTTTGGAAAAAAGTGTGGGGTTGGTGGCGGGTAAAATCAATATAATCCACCACGACGGCAGGCTGCCCGCGGCTGAGAAGCGGGTTGACGGCAACGCCCTCGTCCCAGTTGAGCAGACGGCGCACGCCCAACATTTTGGCCGCCAATAACGTAGCGCGTGGATCGGTGCGGCTGGGCAATCCGCTATACGGCTGTACCCACACCCCAGGCCACCCCGGATGCTGACGCAGCGCCAACGGTCCTACGCGTCCATACCGGGTCTCGACGGCGCGCTCATCCACCACCGGCCCCAGAATATCCAATGTGGCAGGCGGTAGGACCACGGCCAATAAGAGCAGCACGTTCGCATCCGGCACGGCGCTTTTCTCTCTAAAACGGCAGGGCAACCGGGGCGCTGGCTTCCCAGAAATTTGTCTCGGCGCTCTGCACACTTATGGTATAATGACCACGCTCATTATTCATCACACAGCGAGGGAATCCTTGTGCCAACGATAGCACTGATTGCCCACGATGGCAAAAAGGACGATATGATCCGCTTTGTGCGCGATCATCAAGAGTGGCTGAGTCGATTTCACCTCGTCGCCACTGGCACCACTGGCGAACGCATTCACCAAGCCAGCGGTTTGCCCGTGGAACGCATGTTGAGCGGCCCTTATGGCGGCGATGCCCAAATTGCCGCTCGTGTGGCCGAAGGCGAAGTGTCCGCCGTCTTCTTTCTCGTTGATCCTCTCTACGCCCATCCCCATGAACCTGATATTGCCGGGCTGTTGCGTATCTGCAATGTCTATAATGTACCGCTGGCGACGAACGAAGCCACAGCGCGCTTATTGCTGGATGGTCTATTCGAATCGCTAGAAGCACAGGCCGAAGAAGGTGCGCCATGACAACATCCCCGGTTCGCGTAGGCTTGATTGGGGCTGGCACGTTTGCGCGCAAAGCCCATATTCCCTCTCTGTTGGCCTTGCCCACCCAATTTGAGATCGTCGCCGTGTGCAGCCGCACCCGCGAATCGGCAGAGACTGTGGCGGCCCTGTTGCCACAGCCGATCACCCAATATACCGAGATGGCGGCGCTGCTGGCCGACGACCGTGTCGAAGCCGTGGACATCACCCTGCCCATTCCGCTTCTGCCCGCCGCTGTGGAGATGGCGCTGGCTGCGGGCAAGCACGTGATTAGCGAGAAACCGATTGCGCCCACGCTGGCCGCAGCGCAGCCGCTACTCGATCTCCACGCCCGCCACGCCGATCAAGTGTGGATGGTGGGGGAGAACTGGCGCTACGAAGAATCATTCCAGGTTGCCGCGGCGCAGATTGGCGCGGGCAGGTTGGGGCAGCCACTGCTCTGTCAGTGGTCGTTGCAATTGCCCATTATGCCCGGCTCACCGGGACACAAAACCACATGGCGGCGCACAGGCGATTTCCCCGGCGGCTTTTTGCTGGATGGCGGCGTACATCATGTGGCCGGGCTGCGCCTTGTCCTGGGCGAGATTCGCGCGGTGACGGCAATGGTGGCAGGCCATCGCGCCGATCTGCCGCCCGCCGATACGCTCTCGGCTACGCTGGAATTTGCCAACGGCGCGCTGGGCAGCTACAGCGTGACCTATGCCGCCCGCAGTGGCCTGGCCGATGGCTCGCTGCATGTGGTGGGCACGGAAGGCAGCCTGCGCGTCTCGGCAGATAGCCTGACGATTTGGCGCGACGACGCAAAGCATACAGAGTCGTTTTCACCCCTGCGCAGCGTCGAGCGTGAACTGGCCGCCTTTGCCCATGCCATCCGCAACGGCACGCCCCATTTGAACAGCCCACAGGCAGCCCTATATGATCTGGCCGTCGTCGAGGCGATGCTGGCGGCCGCCGCAAGCGGAGCGCGCCAATCTATTTCTACCCATTCGTGAAGGCCCGTACAGATCAAAGCCTTTATCCATCCTATTGTTGCAGCACAAGGAGTGCCTATGCTACTGGCCGGAGACATCGGGGGAACCAAAACTAATCTAGCCATCTTCTCGCCAGAGAAGGGTCTGCATTCACCCCTGGCTGAAGGGACATTTCCAAGCCGACGGTACGCCAGCCTGGAGGCGGTGGTGGCCGATTTTCTCCAAAATTTGGATCACCCGCCGCTGGAGAGGGCTGTCTTTGGGGTGGCGGGGCCAGTGGTGCAGGGACGTGCCGAAGTGACCAATCTGCCCTGGCGTTTGGAAGAAACGGCGCTGCGCCATGCGTTGGGCGTGTCGGTGGTCTATCTGCTCAATGACCTGCAATCCATTGCCAGCGCGGTGCCCTTTTTGACGGCCAGCGATGTCCACACCATTCATGCGGGCAAAGCCGTTCCGCAGACGCCACTGGCCGTGGTTGCGCCGGGGACAGGGCTAGGCGAGGCCTTCCTCACCTGGGATGGCACACACTACCGGGCACATCCATCGGAGGGTGGGCATACCTCCTTTGCGCCTGTGGATGATGAGCAGATGGAGATGTTGCGCTTTTTACGCACGCGCTTCAATCACATTAGCTACGAACGCATCTGTTCGGGGATTGGCATTCCCAATATCTATGCATTTTACAAAGAGACGGACCGCTATCCCGAACCAGCATGGCTGGCGGAGGCTATGCAGAACACAGAGGACAAAACCCCACTGATTGTGCAAAATGCCCTTAGTCGCCCCGACGAGTGCGAAATCTGTGTCAAAACTGTAGAGATGTTTGTTTCGGTGCTGGGGGCCGAGGCAGGCAACTTGGCGCTGAAAGTATTGGCAACAGCCGGGATCTATCTGGGCGGCGGCATTCCCCCACGCCTGTTGAATGCACTCTCCGACGGGCGTTTTATGCACGCATTTTTAGACAAGGGACGTTTCGGTGAACTGCTCAAGCCCATTCCAGTCCATGTTATCCTCAACCCCAAGGTTGCGTTGATGGGCGCAGCCAGCTACGGTCTAGTCATTGCAAAATAGAAAGGATAGAAAATGAAGATACTTGGCATCGATATCGGGGGCAGCGGCATCAAAGGGGCGATTGTAGACGCCGAAAGCGGGGAATTGCTAACCGAGCGCTTTCGCATCAAAACACCCGATCCGTCGACACCGGAGGCTGTGGCAAAAGTGGTGGGCGAAGTGGTTAGACACTACGAATGGAAAGGGCTGGTGGGATGCACCTTCCCGGCGGTGATCCGCAATGGCGTGGTTTACACTGCGGCCAACGTCGATCAGGCGTGGATCGGCACTGACGCCAAGAAATTATTAGAGGCCGAAACTGGCTGTCAGGTTACGATTATCAACGATGCCGACGCCGCCGGCATTGCCGAAATGGTCTTTGGGGCTGGGCGCGATATGGGCGGCGTGGTGGTTATGCTCACGCTGGGCACGGGGATTGGCACAGCCCTCTTTGTGGATGGACACCTCGCGCCCAATACTGAATTGGGCCATTTAGAAATGAATGGAGGCGATGCCGAAAAGCAGGCCGCCGACAGCGCCCGCCAGCGTGAGGATCTGGGCTGGAAAGATTGGGGCAAGCGGCTAAACCAATATTTTCAGATGATCGAATTTTTGCTCTCGCCCGATCTTTTTATTGTGGGCGGCGGCATCAGCAAAAAACATGAAAAATTCTTCAAACATATTGAGACACGTGCCCCGCTGGTTCCGGCCCAAATGCGCAACCACGCGGGCATCATCGGCGGTGCGATGGCGGCCCACGCCCTGATGCACGAAAATAACCCCGCCGACTTTGATGCACAAAAAGTCATGGAATTTCATAGTGAAAACGAAGGAGTAACCGAATGACAATTCTGCACGAGTTAGCCTTGCAGGGACAATCGATCTGGCTTGATTTTATTCGACGTGCCTTTCTGGATTCGGGTGAAATGAGCGCCCTTGTGGACAAAGGATTGCGCGGCGTCACCTCGAATCCGTCGATCTTCCAAAAGGCGATTACCAGCAGCACAGACTACGACGCCGCGATTGAGCGGCTGGTCAAAGAAGGGTTGGTGGTCAATGACATCTATGAACACATTGCCATCCAAGATATTCGCCGCTGTGCCGATATCCTCTGTCCGGTCTATGAGCGCACCGACGGCTACGATGGCTATGTCAGCCTGGAGGTGAACCCCGATCTGGCCTATGACACCGAAGGCACGGTGATGGAGGCACGCCGTCTCTTCTCTATGGTGGACCGCCCCAACGTGATGATCAAAGTGCCAGCTACGCCCGCGGGCATCCCGGCGATTGAGACGCTGATCGGTGAAGGCATCAACATCAACGTCACGCTGATCTTCTCGCTTTCGCAATATGAAGCCACGGCCCAAGCCTATCTCAACGGGCTGGAAAAGCTGGCCGCTGCCCACATTGATTACAGCCGGGTGGCGTCGGTGGCCTCTTTCTTTATCAGCCGCGTAGATGGCATTGTGGATGACAAAGTGGTGGCGTTGGGCAACAAAGAGTTGCAAGGAAAAATTGCGATTGCCAACGCCAAAATGGCTTATGCCCGCTTCCAAGAGATCTTTAGCGGCCCGCGCTGGGATAAGCTGGCGGCCAATGGTGCGCGTGTACAGCGCCCGCTGTGGGGCAGCACCAGCACCAAAAACCCCGATTATCTAGATACGCTCTACGTGAACGAACTTATTGGCCCGGACACGGTGAACACGTTGCCGCCCGCCACGTTGGACGCTGTGCTCGATCATGGGGTGGCCGAGCGCACGATTGACCAAAATGTAGACGAATCCCGCGCCCACCTTGCCCAACTCTCGAAGCTTGGCATTGATCTGGACGAGATCACCGAAAAGCTACAAGTGGATGGGGTCAAGTCCTTTTCCGATGCGTTTGATACCCTGATGAAAGGCATCGCCGACAAGGTGACAAAGATCTCCGGCGGCAGCCAGAATAGCCTGAGTGAACATACATCTTTTTTTTTAGGTGAGTATGCCAGCCAGATTGACGAGGCGCTGGCGGAGATGGACGAAAGCCAGATTGTCACGCGCATCTGGGCACACAGTTACACGGTCTGGCAACCAGAGCCAGACGAGATCACGAACCGGCTGGGCTGGCTGCGCAGTGCCGAAACCATGCGCAAAGACAAAGGCTGTATTGAAGCGTTAAGCCAGGATCTTGCCAAAGAGGGCTATACCGCGGCGGTAGTCTTGGGCATGGGTGGCTCCAGCCTGGCCCCGGAACTTTTCGGCAAGCTCTTTCAGAAATCGGCTATTCATCTGCATGTGCTTGACAGCACCCACCCAGACGCCGTGCATTCGTTGGCGGCGGCACTCGATCTCTCTAAAACGCTCTTCATAGTCTCCACGAAATCAGGGACCACGGCAGAGACGCTTTCGTTTTTCAAGTATTTCTATAACTTGCTGAGTGATAGCGGTCTGAGCCGCGAGGAGGTTGGGGAACATTTTGTCGCCATCACCGATCCCGGCTCTAAACTGGTGACCCTGGCCGAGGCCTATGGCTTCCGCGCCACCTATATTAACGATCCCAACATTGGGGGACGCTATTCGGCGCTTTCCTATTTTGGACTCGTCCCCGCCTGCCTCGTGGGCGCGGATCTCAATCGGCTGTTGCGGCGCAGCATCGGAGCCATGAACAACTGTGGTCCACACGTGACAGCTTCCCGCAACGCGGGGGCGCGCATTGGGGCGGTGATGGGCGAGATGGCGAAGCAGGGGCGCGACAAACTCACGGTGATTGCGTCGCCGCAGATCGCTGCCTTTGGCGATTGGCTGGAGCAGTTGGTGGCCGAAAGCACGGGCAAAGCGGGCAAGGGCATCATCCCCGTGGTGGGCGAAACCGTGGCTGCACCCGATGCCTATGGTGACGACCGACTCTTTGTCTATCTCCAATGGAGCGATGACGATTCGCAAAAAGCCGCGGTGCAGGCGTTGATCGACGCCGGCCATCCGGTGATCCAGACCCAGTTTCGCGATGTCTATGATCTGGGCGCGCAGTTCTTTTTGTGGGAGTTCGCCACCGCCGTGGCTGGGGCCAGCCTGGGCATTCATCCTTTTGACCAGCCCAATGTGGAATCGGCCAAAGTGCAGGCGCGCAAGATGATGGATCAATACATGGACACGGGCAAATTGCCCGAAATCGACGCCAGCATCGAAGCCGATGGCATGACGGTCTATGGCAAAGCGACGGGCAAAAACGCGATTGAGGCGTTGAGCAACTTCCTCCAAGCCGGGAATGCAGGCGATTATATTGTGTTGCAAGCCTATGTTGAACCGACGCAGAAAGCCCAGGCCGTGCTGAGCAAGCTCCAATCTGGGCTGCGAGATCGCTTTAAGCTGGCGACAACCTTGGGCTTTGGCCCGCGCTTTTTGCATTCCACAGGGCAACTTCACAAAGGCGATGGCGGCAAAGGTCTATTCGTGCAGTTTGTGGATTCCCCGAAAAAAGAGGCCGACATCCCCGACGAAGCGGGCAAAGAGATCGCAACCGTTCCCTTTGGCGTGTTGTTAGCATCCCAATCCCTGGGCGACCGGCAGGCGCTGCTCGACGAAGATCGCCGTGTGCTGCGCATCGATCTGGGTGCGCAGACGCTGGAAAATTTGCAGAAATTAACCGACGCGCTTGTGGCCGTTCAGCAGGCGTAATACAACGAAGCAGCATATCAACGACAGAGGAAGCTATTTTGGCGATTGACGCAACACGACTTAAACGATTGGCGGCAGAGGCTGCTGTGCAATTTGTCGAATCGGGCATGGTGATTGGCCTGGGCGCGGGGAGTACCGCGCTCCAGGCCATAATCTATATGGGGGAATTGTTGAAAAGCGGCCAGTTATCCGACATCGTTGGCGTGCCCTGTTCCAATCAGGTGGCCGCCGATGCCGAAAAGTATGGCGTGCCCCTCACAACGCTGGACGCGCACCCGGTGTTGGATCTGACCATTGACGGCGCGGACGAGGTCGATCCGTGGCTGCGTGTGATCAAAGGCGGTGGTGGTGCGTTACTGCGCGAAAAGATCGTGGCCCAGGCCAGCCGCCGCGAGATCATCATTGTGGACGAATCCAAACTTTCGGCGCAATTGGGCATGAAATGGGCGCTGCCAGTGGAAGTAATTGAGTTTGGCTGGCGAACGCAGATTGCATTTTTTGAAAAGCTGGGGGCAGCGGTCAGCCTGCGTCGCAGCAAAGAAGGCACCATAGTTTACACCGATCAGGGTAACCTGATCTTGGACTGCAACTTTGGCCCTATGTCGGATCCTGAAGCGCTGGCCGTCGCCCTGCAAGGGCGCAGCGGTATTGTCGATCATGGGCTATTTTTGGGCTTGGTCACCGATCTCATTGTGGCGCAGGCCGGTGAAATTCGTCACTATCAGGTTGCCGATGCGCCTGTGGCGTTTGTCTGAACACTGAGCTTTTGTATCTATTCAAGTCTAGGATGCGACGCACTCGCCACACAAGCGTTTCACAACCAACTTCCGTTGGTGAGTGCGTCGCACCCTGGACCTGTATAGTTACGATATTTTATTCAAAAAGGGTGGGCATTTGGGCAATGGGGGCGAAAGTGTGGCGATGGTCGGGGCAGGGGCCGTGGGCTTCCAGCGCGGCAAGATGGGCAGACGTCGCATAGCCTTTGTGTTGGGCAAAGCCATAGCCGGGAAACTCTGTTTCTAGCGCCACCAATAGGCCATCGCGGTGGGTCTTGGCGAGGATGGAAGCAGCAGCAATCGAGACAATGCGCTGATCGCCTTTGACAAAGCTCTCCTGGGCAATGTTGATTGTGGTCAGGCGCACCCAATCAATCAGTAAGTAATCTGGCGACGGTGTAAGCATCTCCACGGCACGCGCCATAGCTAATTTCGTGGCGGGGGCAATCCCGATGGTATCAATCTCTTGAGCGGAAGCAGAGCCGACGCCCCAGGCCCGTGCTTCCGTTTTGATTTCCAACGCCAGCCGTTCGCGCTCCACCGGGGAGAGTAGCTTGCTATCGCGCACCGCTGACCAGATATTGGCAGCCCATTTCGAGCCATCCACCACCACCACCCCGGCTGTCACTGGCCCTGCCAATGCCCCGCGCCCAGCCTCGTCGATGCCTGCGATGTGAGTATACCCGGCCTGCCACAGCCGCTTTTCCTCGTGCAAGGTGGGTGGGGGAGGTTTCACGGCGACTCTTGCCTTTTGCTTTCCCGCTTGTAAAAACCAAAAAGCACCGACGCCGCCGGTGCTTTGGTCTTCCGTTCAATTGTCTGCCACCCAAGGCTAAACGCTGATAAAGCGTTTCTCTTTGAGGCGAGCCGCCTTGCCCTGACGATCGCGCAGGTAGTAGAGTTGAGCGCGGCGCACTTTGGCCTTGCGCAACACTTCGACCTTGTCAACGCTGGTGCTGTAGAGCGGAAACGTGCGCTCGACACCCACGCCATGCGTGCCAGTTCGGCGCACTGTGTAGGTGGCCCCAGCCGTCTTGCCGCCGCGCATGGCGATGACTACACCCTGGAAGACCTGAATGCGCTCGTTACGGCCTTCAACAATGCGTTGGTGCACACGCACTGTGTCGCCCGCGTCAATCTCGGGCATGTTCTCACTTGCTTTTGGCTGTAAAGAAGCCATCAATGCGTTTGTCATCGTTCACCGCCCTTTTTCACTCAAAAAAATCGGCGTATAAAGTGCATACGCCTGTAAAAATTATCTTACCGTTGTCACAACTAGCAAGTTTAGCACAGGGGGTACGGCGAAGCAAATTAACCAACAAGACATTTTGACAAAAACCCTTGCCCAGACAAGGCAGTGAATTTCGGCGGCATGGCCGATTGTGCCTCTGGCCTCAAGCGTTGATAAAATAAGCCTACCTATGCAGGTCGAGGGTGCGACGCACCTGTATCAGTACCAATAAGCAGAAGTTGTAGCCCTGTCCTGGCTTATGATCGGTCTGCTTTCCAGCCTTGTGCTGCCAAAAAAGCCCGATCCGCTTTGGAAAGATCGTCTGACTTGGCGAATTCCGTTAGTAAATCGGGGCGGCGTTCCAAAGTTCGCAACAGTGATTGTTGCCGCCGCCAGCGTTCAACGTTGGCGTGATGACCGCTTAGTAATATATCGGGAACCGTTTCCCCCCGAAACGTGAGCGGGCGCGTGTAGTGTGGCCCTTCCAACAGGCCGCTTTTGCCCGGCGAATGGCTATCTTGGTGAGCACCCAACGCATCGCCCAGCGCGCCTGGCAAGAGACGAGTGACGGCATCAACAATCACCATGGCAGCCAGCTCGCCGCCGCTGAGGACATAATCGCCAATACTGATTTCATCTGTCACCAATCCAGCCCGCACCCGATCATCCACACCTTCATAGCGGCCACAGATCAAGGCAATACGCGGATATTGGCTCAGTTCCGCAGCCACCGATTGGGTGAAGCGCCGCCCCTGTGGACTCATGAGAATCACCGGTGTGTTGGCGGGCAAAGGTGCAGATGCGTCAGCATCCCAGGCGGGTAAGTTGACAAAAGCATCCTCTGCTGGCAACATCCAACCCGCAGGATAAGAGAGTGCCGTTTCCACGGCTCGAAAAATTGGCTCCGGTTTCATGATCATGCCGCCGCCGCCGCCATAGGGTGTATCATCACAAACGTGATGGCGATCCGTGGTGTACGCGCGAATGTCATGCAGGGCAATGGAAAGCAGGCCGTTTTCCTGGGCGCGCTTGAGAATGCTCTCAGAGAGCGGACCGCCGAACATCTGTGGAAACAATGTGAAGACATCGAAGTGGAGTGGTTGGGGGAGCTGTTTGTGATTTTCGGAAGACGAACTGTTGTCGAGCGTTCCAGAATTGTCCATCAGCTTGCTGTCTATTGGGTGACCCGGCTTCATTGGGGCATGACGACAGTAGAGTCATTCTATCGTTCCCTGGCTGTCCACCGCCGTGTACGATTCTATCAACGGTTTCGGCGAGGGCGAATGGGCGGTTGGTTGCCCAGCCTGAGCCGTACGCTGCGCCGTATGGACAGCTATGTGGACGAGTTGAGTATAGCACAAGGGTTGTCCGTCGGGAAGTTACTCGGCCAGAGAAGGACAGTCGAGCAACCAATGCCGGGGCTTTCCTTTCCCCTCCAGTTTGGGATTGCCTCTGTGCTGGTCATGGGCATCTGGTTTTATTGGCCGGCCCACGCCAGCGCCCCCGTAATGGCGACACATGCTACGGCTCAAGTGCTGGCCGCCGCGGTACAACCAGCCTCTGCACCGCAGTCAGAAATCGGGGCGACAATCGCCCTGGCTGCCATTCCCGTGCTCGAAGAGGCCAGCACGGCTGCCGTCCCCCAGGCAACAGAAACACGCCTTGATCTAAAGGCCCTCATCGCCCAAGTCACCGCCAATAGTGAAAATGATGATTTAGCAGTACTCTCCTCTCCTGTGTATAGTTTGCTCAGCATTCAGGGATTGAGTCCGCTCTTTGTCGAGTTGGCCGAGCGGCGCGGCCCCACGACCACAGCCGAAGAGAGTGCATCATCCTCGGAAGATGTTGAATCATCCTTGCCCAGTCCGGCCCGCTTTGCGATGAAAGTGAGCGAAGGCGTGGCTAACGTCCTCTTCCATGCCACCCACCCCCGCCCTGAAAGCCAAGATGATGGCTTGCTAGAAATCGCCCCGCCGTCCACACAGATGGAAACGGTAGTGGTAATACAGCCCCAAACACAGCCGCCCGCTCCGGTGAACAGCAGACCGACCCCTGCCCCCAATAGCGTACAGCCAGCAACACCCTTCTCTTCGGCCTTAGCCGTCGGCGTGCCGTGGGAGACCTTTGTGCCCGCTATCCCTGCCGAAGCGGATCATTACTGGCTGGATTACCCATTCACGGCCGCTTACAATCGATTTTATAGCCCTAGTTATCAATTTGGTAGCACGGCAGGCGGACGCTATCGCCCTCATCACGGCGTGGACATTGCCAATCCGGCGGGGACTCCGGTCATTGCGATGGCTGTGGGTGAAGTTATCCATGCCGGGCCAGATAATCCAACTTTGCTTGGCCCCTATAACAATTTCTACGGCAACAGCGTTGTCATCTTGCTGGACCGCAAATTAGAAACGCCCCAGGGCGCCAAGGATGTCTATTTACTCTACGGCCACTTAAGCGAAGTCAATACCCAACGCGGCGAGCGCGTGGCTGTGGGCGATCGTGTAGGCACGGTGGGGATGACAGGCATTGCGATTGGCCCACATCTGCATATTGAGGTGCGCGTGGGGCACAACAGCTACACGACCTCGGTTAATTCTGTGCTGTGGATGCGGCCTTTGCCGGGGACTGGCAGCGTGGCGGTGCGGCTGCTTAATTCAGAAGGGCGCAGTTGGGTAG
This sequence comes from uncultured Chloroflexia bacterium, assembly GCA_963721725.1. GTDB lineage: Bacteria > Chloroflexota > Anaerolineae > Caldilineales > Caldilineaceae > RI-153. The sequence goes on along the minus strand of CAVRLX010000016.1, from coordinate 445,190 downwards.
GTGCAAAATTGAGTCTACTACGTTTTGATGCTAATGGTACGCGCTGGGTGCAAACGCTAGAAACCTATCGCGACGAGGAACGGCTGTCGGGCGATCCAAGCTGGGGCGAAAACGGTGCGCTCTCCAATCTGCCCGCCGGCAATTATTACATCACCGGCGAGATCAACGGCGAAAAGGTGGGACAGAATCTGACCATCAACGCTGGTGAAACCACCTTTGTCGAACTGCGCACCACCCAATGACCGCGGTGATTATCTACACAGACGGAGCCTGCCTGGGCAACCCAGGGCCGGGCGGCTGGGCGGCCATCTTGCGCTACGGCGAACACGAGAAAGATCTGGCCGGGCGCTATCAAAAAACCACGAACAATCGCATGGAGTTGCGTGCCGCCGTGGAGGGGCTGAATGCGCTGAAACGGGCCTGCCCGGTGCAGATCTATACCGACAGCAGCTATTTGCGCGACGGCATCACCAAATGGGTGCATGGCTGGCAGCGCAACGGTTGGAAAACTGCGGCCAAAAAGCCAGTGAAAAATCAGGATCTCTGGCAGGCGCTGTTGGCGGCGGTGAAACGCCATGAAGCCGTCGGCAGTGTGGAATGGCACTGGACCAAAGGCCACGCTGGCGACGAATACAACGAACGCGCCGATGAACTCGCCACGGCACAAGCAGCCCAGGTCACAGAGGCGGATCCGGTGGATGTTGAACCGGATGCCAGCATGACCCTAGTCTAACCCTCCCCCTACGTCAACAGTCCCTCTAATTTCGTCCCTGGCTCCACCTCCGGCCAGGCCAGCACAAACTTCTCCGTACTAAAGAGTTGATTGACTAATGACCGCTCCGCACGTTTCCAGGGGTGATCCGCCCCAAACTGCGTGGCGTGGGCCAGAAAAGCCCCCCACTTGGCCTCTACCTCTGCGCTAACATCCACCGAAAGATGAATCCCTTCATCCGGCCAGACCATCCCCACCTGTTGATAGTGATCGAAAATCGCTGTGCTGCCGCCCACTGACTCTAAAACGGCACGCATCGTCTCCAGCCGGGACAGGGTGAGCGCCCGATAAAAGAGTCGAGCTGCCTGCCAGGCCGGGCCAGCTTCGGGAAAGCGTGCCGGATCAGCGGCGGCGTGGAACGCGGCCACGGTGTGGTGGTGAATCGCGATGTGGTCGGGGTGTCCATAGCCCCCTTTGACATCAAAAGTGATCACAATGTGGGGACGCAATTGGCGGATCATACGAACCAGCTTTTCCACAACGTCGGCGTCAGAGGCGTTGATGAACGCACGCGGATCATGGTTGGGCGGCGTGTCGCGCATCCCAGAATCGCGGTAATCCAAAAAGAGGGGCGGGTGAATGCCCAGCGCACGCGCCGATGTTTCGAGTTCACGGGTACGCACCTCGCTGATGGTCTCTGGCGTCGCCAGCGCCGGATCGGAGATCTCGCCAACTTCGCCGCGAGTGGCACAGACCAAGTAGACATTGCCCCCCGCTGCCGCGGTGCGCGCCATGATCCCGCCTGTGCCCAGCACTTCATCATCGGGGTGGGCAAAACAGACCAATAGGGTGGGTGGTGTACTCATGCCATCTTCCTTTGTGAGTGGTATTGGGCGTGGCGCTGTTCACGGATTACCATGCGCCCGTTGATAGAGAGCCGGCTCCAGCGCCCGCTCTCGCTGAGATCGCAAGCCATGAGCGCGGGCAAAATCGTGTGCCCGTAGCGGCGGATCAACCGTCCGTGAAAGAGGCCAATGTAGCCGCTGCGCACGTCGGGGTAGCTCCAGTTTAGCCCATAGCGCAGAAAGCCCGCCAGTTCCCACGCCCACATGATCAGCAGTCCCAGCACATTGGGCAGCCAATAGCCCACAAAGACAAAAGCAGCATAATGGCGCGCCGGGTTGGTATCGTCGAGCAGCGACTGCCGAAAACCGGTGATGCCCAACTCCGTCGGCGGTGCGCCTTCCATCTGGCTGAGAAAGCGGTAGGGGTTCCAGATATCCTGGGGGCGAATATAGGCGAAGCGCTCGGCAAAGGCTAACAAAAAGCGCTGGGTGCCACGGCGACTCATGGGATACGCAGCCGCCAGGGCGCTGGTCTGGGCGATCAACGCCGTCAACCCGCCGGGCGCTGGTTGATCAGAGCAGGGGTGGGTCACAAATTACTCCTCTTCAGCCTGTTCGCGTAAAAAGTGGATGGGCCGGGCGCGCAGAATCGAGATCGACGCCGCCATGCCCACGCCCGTCACCAACAGCACGGTAATGCCGATCATCAGCGCGCTGGCTCCCCAAAAGGGTTGATAGTCCAGATCAAAGAGGCGCGTGTTGATCAGCCAACTTCCCAACTGGGCCATGCCCAGCGCCAGCAGCGCGCTGACCAGCCCCAAAAAGAGATTTTCCAGTGTAAAGACGCGCAGGACAAATTCGCCTTTCGCCCCCAACACCTTGTAATAAGCAGCCTCTTGGATGCGGGCAAACCGGGTGGCAAAGACGGCACTGACCACAATCAGCAGCCCGGCCACAATGCTGAAAACGGTAAAAAAGCGGATCACCCGTGTGATGCGGCGGGCCAGGGTGGCAAAGGTATTGATGGTGGCGCTGACGTCGATGACGCTGACGTTGGGAAACTGGGCCACGATGCGGTTTTGCAGGGCGGGCACGCTGACGGGATCGGCGCGCAGGGCGGTGAAGATGGTCTGTGGCGCGCTGCCCAACACCGTTGTGGGAAAGACAAAGCTGAAAAATGGCTCAATGGATTCGGCGGCGCGTGTGCGGATGCTGGTCACTTGGGCATCTAGCGGCACGCCCTGAATGCGAAAGGTGACCGTATCGCCCAATGCGATGCCGGCCCAATCCATAATCTCGTCGAGAATCGAGACCTGGGGCACGGTCACGGCTGGGTCAAATAGAGTGTCGCCAGCCACCAGCGCTTCGGTATCCAGCAGTTGGTCTCGATAGGTCAAGTTAAACTGAAAATCGCGGCGGGCTTCCGTGTCCGGCCCGGCATCGTCTGGCTCATTTTCAGGATTTCGAGGGCGGCGCGGTTCGCCGTTGATGGCCGTCACGGTGCCGCGGATTACCGGAAAGAACGAAGTTTCTTCGCCCAAGGCCGTCGAAAACGCCGCCACCTGATCGGGCTGAATGTCGAGAAAAAAGACGTTGGGGGCATCGTCGGGATAGGAGGCCACAAAGCTGGCGTCCAGGGTTTGCTCGACGAGGAAGAGGCAAAAGAGCACGGCTAAACTCGCCGACAGGGTGATGATAATGGCACGGGTGGGGTTGCGCGGGCGGAAGAGTCCGCGCAAGGCCTGGCGTGCAGGCAGCGGTTGGATGTGCAGCCGTCGCAACAGCCGCAGTGTTCCTTCGGTGAGCAGGGCTGAGATCAGCAGCAGGCCCAGCACTGTACCCACAAAATAGAGCGTGGTGTCCGCCTCGCGCAGCAGCCAATAGACCATGCCGCCAAACACAATCAAAATCAGCGCCCCGGCCATGACGTAGGGCCAGGGCTGTTTCAGGCGCATCGGCTCTTTGCGGAAGATGAAGTGCGGGCGTAGATCGCCCAGTTGATAGAGCGGGATAAAGGTAAACGCCGCCAGCACAAAGCCGCCGAGCAGCAGCCCTTCAATCACCGCACGCGGCGAAATCGTGAGTTGCACATCGGGCGGCAACAGATCGCCCAGCAGCGCGGGCAGCGCCCATTGGAGCAGAAATCCCAGGGCCAACCCCAGGCCGATGCCCACAGCGCCCAAGATCGCCACAATCGTGTAGAACTGGATGGCGACAAAGCGGCGGGTTGCGCCCAGGGTTTTGATAACGGCGATGGTGGTATAGCGTTCGCGCAGGAAGGCGGTGAGCGCGCTCTGGATGCCGATCCCGGCCAGCAGTAAGGTGAAAATCGCCACGAGGCTGAGAAAAAAAAGCAGGTTTTCAAAGAAACGCTGCACCCCCGATGGGGCTGTGAGATAGGTCTGGATGCTCTCCTGGCCCACGTCGCGAGCGGCGACCAGTTGGGCGGCGATGCGATCTAGTTGATTTTCATCGGCCACACGCAGCAGCGTGACATAGGTGACGCGGCTGCCCGGCTTGATCAGATCGAGCGCGTCAAGATCGGCGGCGGCCACGAAGATACGCGGTCCCAGCGCGAAAAAATTGACCGGGCGATCCGGCTCAAAGGTGACCACATCGGCAATGGTCAACGCCGCCGCCCCAATCAGCAGCGTATCACCTACCGACACGCCCAGCCGCTCCAACAAGGCCGCTTCCACAACCACGTTGCCCGGCGTCAACACGGCAGCGAGATCGCGCCCGGACGCCAGCAGCACTTCGCCATAAAAGGGATAGCCCGGCTCCACGGCTTTGATGTCGGCCAGCAGCGTATCTTCGCGGGCGGGCAGGCGCACCACCGTGAGAAATTCCCAGAACACGCGCTGCCTCAGCCGATCCCGCCGCCGCCAGTTCGTCGAGCTGGGCAGTTAGCGACTGGGAGAGGCCAAAGTTCGATTCGACAATAATGTCGGCGGCCTGCAACTCTTTGGCATCGGTGAGCAGTGCCCGGTTGATGCTATCGCCAAAGCCGCGCAAGGCGACCAGCGAGACCATCGACAGCATGACACACAGCACAAAGATAGCCGATTGCTTTTTAGTTGTCGTAAGTTGGCGGCGGATAAAGCGAGGGTTAAGCATAATTTCCTGACAGTAGAGGAGAAGGAATTACAGCAAATTGTTTTCAAGCAAGAGCGTTTCCACACGGGCCAGACACGTCAGTACAGAGTGCCAGGTCAAGGTGGATATGGAGTTGAGTAGCCATGAAATGAAGAAGGGCATCCCAATGGTCGAAGTATAGATACCGAGTGAGAGCCCGGATATCATCAAAGAAGGTTTTGCGAGTGCCGAGTTCCTGTCGGATAGCGGCATAAAGGGAGTGGGTCTGGTCGAGAATCGTGTGAATGAGAAAGGCGAGGAGGTTGAGGGTGACCAGGACGGCAGAGAGATACTTGTGGCCATGGCCGTAGTTGTGCTCAAGATTGTACCCATAGTTTTTGAGGACGTTGTTGTGCTCGTTCTCGACTTTCCAGCGGGCACGGCCTGAGCGAACAACAGATTCAACCGTGTCATCTGTCAATGCGAAGTTGGTGGCAAAGGTGTTGTAGTAGATGCGTTCGCCCGTGTCCGTGCGATAAATCGTGACCTCACACCAGTTCACGCACAGCGAGTCCGCCCCCGCCCGCAGGGGGACCTGATTCACAAAGCGATAGTGTCTCTCTTCACGGAAACGGCCGTTCCAGCAGCGAGTGGTCAGGCTTTTGACGGCGTTGACCCGCTCCAGCAAAGCAACCTCTTCATAGAGTGCTGTGTGAGAGTCTGGCTTGCAGACCAAAATGAAGTTCAGCTTGTGCTGCTGCAACAAGGCACAGAACGGCTGGTGGCAATGCAGGTCATCGGCCAGGAGGGTTGCCTGCCATGGGGCAAAGCGAGCGGCACAGCGCTTCACCCAGCGTTTGGCTGCCGTGCGTTCACAATCCTGCTTTTCCGCCCCGTCTTGCGGCCGGATAAACTCCGGTTCCAGGGGATAGACTCGACTCTTGTCCGCTGTCACGAGCACAGCTGTCACGGCTGAATGGTAGTAGTGAGGTCGCTCCCATGAGGGGTTAATCCCTCGGCAAGGGAATGGTGTTCGTGGTCCGCACCGTAGGGGTGTAGATGCTACTCGTTGTTTTCACGATCAACGCCGAACAGCCGTCGGGTTCCTTCTACCAGAGCAAAATAGAGTGAATGACTTCGTTCGCTATAGAAAATGTGGACAAACAGCCCTGGGCGAATGTGAAGTCGGATGGATAACGCCTGATCCGTCAGCGATTTCCAATTCATAGCATCCTGTTCCACTTCCTAGGAATATCCCCGTTCTTTGACCACACGACCATCCGTAAATTCTTCAAAGGTCATGGCATATGTTAGAGACAGCATCTGTTTGGCGCGCTGATAACGGGCAAGTTGGCGAAGATATTCGGCTTCTAACAAACGACGAATCGTAGTGTCCATGCTCTGCTCGCCCAACGCAGCATCGGCAAGCAGCTCTTTGGTCCGCTCATGCAGTTGTACTTCAACCATCATCTGCGCCTTCTCTATCCATTCAATGAGCAAGGTCATCCCCAACCAGCCGCCCGTCGTGGAGCGTAATCACGCGCTCGGCCATGCCGGCGATCGCGTCGCTGTGGGTGACCATGACCAGCGTCATGCGCCGTTCGCGGTGGAGATCGAGCAGCAGCGCAAGGATGGCGTCGCCGTTTTGTGAATCAAGATTGCCCGTGGGTTCGTCGGCAAAGAGGATCTGCGGGTTGTTGATCAGCGCCCGGCAGATGGCAACCCGCTGCTTTTCGCCGCCAGAAAGCTGATGCGGGTAGTTGCTGGCGCGGCCTTGTAAGCCTACACGGGCCAGCAGCGCTTCTGCTTGCTGGCGTGCATGCTGTTCGCCCCGAAGTTCGGCAGGGAACATAATGTTTTCCAGTGCGTTGAGCGAGGGCACCAGATGAAACGATTGAAAAACAAAGCCGATGGTCTGGTTGCGTAGCGGGGCCAGATCATCTTCGCTGAGGTCAGTAATATCTGCGCCTTGCACCCAAACCCGCCCCGTCGTGGGCTGATCCAGCCCTGAGAGCAGGCTGAGCAGCGTTGATTTTCCGCTGCCGCTGCTGCCCTTGATCACCACAAACTGGCCCGGTTCAATGGCAAACGAAACATCATCGAGCACGGTCATCGAACGCGCTTCAATCTGATAGGTTTTGGTCAACTGTTGGGCTTCAAGCACAGACATGGGCAACCGATCTATTTGTAACCATTGAAGGCATGCACATCCCTACTTTCTATCACAGCTTGCCGCCGTCCGCAGTATGGTTTCTCCGCTTGGCAGGCGTGTTGCGTACTGCGTATTCTAGAAACCCGACACGGAATCCGCAATATGTCTTAGCTCAGCGCCAACACCGCCACCGGCTCCACGCGCCGCATGAGTTCATCCACACGCAGCGCCAACATGGTGTGATCATCACCACCGCCACCGTAGACTGTGGTCTCGGCGGGAAAGGCGGCAATCGAGGCATCCACCACCACAGGCAAGCGGTGACGGTGGCCCAGCGGAGGCACGCCGCCGGCCGGATAGCCCAGTTGATCAAGCACCACATCTGGCGGGGCCAGTTTAATCTGATTCTTGCCCACACCAAAATAGTCGGCCAGAGGGCGCTTTTCCACACGGCGCTCACCGTTGCTGATCACCACCACGGGCTGCCGCGGTTGTGCTGGCTGCCGCGGATCGTTGACCAGAAAGAGCAGCGTTTTGATAATGCGATCTGGCTCTACGCCCAGAGCCGCCGCTGCCGCCGGAACCGTGGGCGTATCGCCGATCTCGCGCACAAGGTGTGCGTCGATCTGGGTTTCGCACAAAAAGTGGGCTAAATCGTCTGGAGTGAGGGCAATTGTCATTGAGATTATCCAATCGAAAATAGGCTCACTGGGAATCTTGCGACTGTGCTATAGTGTAATCGCAAGCGCGACTTTTTCCATAGGGAGGCATTATGCCATCAATATCCATACACGGTACGCCAGACTATGCTGAACTGGCAAATCTAGGGCTTACATTCGACGATGTCCTCTATTTTTCGTCCAATATTAACCCCTATGGCCCGCCGCCCTCGGTGGTGGAGACGGTGCGCGCCTATGTCAACCGGGAGACCGTCGCCCGTTATCCCGATAGCCTCGTGCTTTCGCTGCGCCAGAAACTGGCCCGCCACCATGATCTGCCCATGAACGCCGTGCTGGTGGGCAATGGCACCGCCGACCTGATCTGGCTGATTGCCCAACACTTTGCCACCAACAAACAGGTCGCCATCCTCGGCCCCACGTTCAGCGAATATGCCGACGGCGTGATCATGGCAGGCGGCCATCCCACAGAATTGGTGCTGCCTGGCTGGCAACGCATTGCGCCCGGTCATTATAGCCCGGCGGAGATCTCGTTTGCCCAGACCTATGACGCGTTGAAGGCCGCCTCCCCGTGGATGGTCTTTCTCTGCAATCCCAACAACCCCACGGGCGAATACCTTTCGTTGGAGGAAGTTGCGCGAATTACATTCGGCGGCTCCGCAGGCGCTGTGGGTGGTGGACGAAGCCTATAGCGCCTTCACGGACGAAGAATGGAGCGCCAGCCAGTGGGTGATGGAAGGCGGGCTGATTGTGCTCCATTCCATGACCAAAGATTTCTCGCTGGGCGGGCTGCGTCTGGGCTATCTGCTGGCGTCGCCGCTGATTGTAGAAGGTCTGCAAAAAGTGCAACCGCCGTGGAATGTCAACGGGCTGGCGCAAGTGGCCGGGGAAGTGGCGCTGACCGAACTGGCGTGGCGTCGGCAAACCCTCTCCACGTTACGGCATGATCTGTGGAAAATGCAGCAAGAACTGTGCGCCTATGGCTATGCCCCGCGGCCCACATCAACAAATTATTTTCTGTTGCCTGTGGGCAATGCCACCGCCACCCGCGCCGCCCTGTTGGCCCAACGGTTGTTGGTGCGCGATTGTACATCGTTTGGCCTGCCCGAGTATATTCGCATCGCTGTGCAGCGCCCAGCGGAAAATCGGCTGCTGTTGGATGCACTCTGCCAACCTGAGACACGCCAGCGCATGTTGCAGCCAGAAGTCCAACAGACAGCCCTGTGACGTTTGCGTTGACTGCCGGGCAGTGCTATAGTGACGGCTGCTTGACCCTGTAGCACCCCACGAGCATACACTGAGCAGGGCCGCAAAGGAACAGTTTCTGCTTCTTTGCAAAATGTCTTCTTTGAATAATGTCCTTGTGTGCGGCTGCGCAGTATACAAGCGTTGTACAATTCTGCCGAAGTCCCTCGTCCGGCGACTTGCTCCCAAGGATGGGAGCCTGAGCAGGTTTGAATCGCGAGATTCCCGCCTCCTCATTTCACAATGATGTGAAATCAGAACACACGATTGCGCAAATTTACATGAAGCTTTCATGCCGCGCCATTGACGACTGTGCCCATGAATTTGTGATGATGAGACCAGGGGGCGTCTATGATAGAAGCAGTTACTTTCGATTTCTGGGATACGATTGCCATTGATGATTCTGATGAGCCGAAACGCCAGCAGATGGGGCTGCCCAGTAAAGCCGATGCCCGCATTCAACTCTTCGTTAAACGTGTCACCCAAAACCACCCGCACATTGACGCCGACCAGGCGCAGGCAGCCTATGCCTTTGCCAACGAGAGCTTTCGCGACCGCTGGCACAAAGAGCATTGGACGCCAGGCATTGCCTCGCGCATGTACGATGCCTATGAATATTTGGGGCTGCGCCCAGAGCCGGGCAAATATGCGCGCATGATGCGCGAGGTGGACGAACTGGTGCGCGAGATTGAGGACATGGAAGTGCGCATTCAGCCAGACTTCGCGCCGGGCATCCACAGCACGCTAGAATACCTCTACACCCGCTATCGGCTGGGCATTATCTCCGACACCATCCACACCACCGGGCGCGGGCTGCGCTATCTGCTCCAGCGCCAGGGCATCCTCAGCTACTTTAGCTACTTTATCTTTTCCGACGAGATCGGCGCATCCAAACCCGAAGCGCGCGTCTTTCGTCAGGCCGCGCTGGGGCTGGAAGCCGCGCCGCCGCAGATCGTCCACATTGGGGATCGGGAAAGCAACGACATTGAAGGGCCACTCGCTGTGGGCATGAAGTCTATTCTCTACACAGGCATTCGCGACCGGGGCAGCGATTATACGAAAGCCAACGCCGTCTGTCGCTCCTATGCCGAACTGCCCATGATTATCGACAGGCTGTCGGCATTCTCGGTGCCTACCTTGCCCGTGATTAACCGCTATCCGTCCTATCTGTAGCGGACGGAGAAAGCAGGTATCATGGGGCAGCCTATTGCCACCGGGGATCTGGTTGCGGAATTCGAGAGGGCCTTCCCCGCAAAGTTGGCTGGGCCGCGCCACGTGGGACAAGAATCGGAATACCCTGTGGTGACGGCAAGCGGAGCGGCGGCGGATGTGTCGATGTTGTGGCCGTTGTTGGCGGCGGCGGGCGATTTGCAGCCCAAGTTCGATGCCGTCAACCAAGCCATGACCGTGGGGCTGGAAGGTGCGGAATACGGCTATGCGTTGGAGGTGGGCCGCGGCACGATTGAGATCAACACCCGCCCGTGCCTCCATTTAGTCGAACTTGAAACCGTCCACAAAGCCGCCCTCCACCGTTTGGTGTGGGCGGCTTCGCAATTGGACCTGCGTGTGCTTGGCTATGGGGTTCATCCGCTGACGCCGCCTTCGCTCTCGCTACTTTCCCCCAAACAGCGCTATCATGCCTTGCTGCAAAGCATGGGCGACGACTGGCTCTGGTACACCGTCACCGCGTCGGAGCAACTGCATGTGGACGTGGCCCGCCCCGAACTGGTGCGGATGCTCAACCTGGGGCTGATGATGGCCCCGGTGGTGGTGGCGCTGTGTGGCAATTCGCCGATTTATGGCGGGGTGGAAAGCCCTTACTGTTCGGCGCGTGAAGGCGTGGCCGAGGCTGGCCCCTATGCCAACCGCCACGGCATGCCCGCCGCGCCCTACGCCGATCTGGCTGATTTTGTGGCCGGTCTGGCGCGCCTGCCCTCTCTGCTGCGCCGAGAGCATAAAGCGCTGCTGCCCGATGGTCGCCTCTTCGCCGAGGTGATGGACGAAGGCGCAGGCTTTGCTGATTTCTTGCTGCATGACCATTACATCTGGCACAGTGCCCGGCTGCGCGTGGCCCACGCCACGCTGGAATTGCGCCCAGCCTGTCAGCAACCGCCCGGCAATGGCATGGTGGCAGCGGCGCTCTATTTGGGACTGATGGAGGCTGCGCCTCAGATTGAGGCATTCCTCGCGCGCGCCTTGGGCAATGGAGGCTGGGATGCGCTGCGCGCATACTGGCCGCAGGCGATCCGGCAGGGCTTGGCCGCACCGCAGCCCACGGATAATTTTCTCAGCCAGTTATTGGCCTTGGCCCAGGCAGCGCTGCTCGCCCGCGGTTATGGCGAAGAACGCTACCTTGCCCCGCTGTGGACCCGCCTTGCCACAGGCCGCAACCCTGCCCAACAGGCCCGCGATCTCTTCCACAGCCGGGGCATGGATGCCTTGATCGACTTTTCCACACTGCGCCCCACGCCCTAACGTCACAATCAGCACTACGCCATTCCTTCCCCAGGCTGCGCCAAGAGCGTCAGCGCCAAGAGCAGATATTCGGGCCGCGTGGCGCCGTTGCGCGCCAATTCCTGGCGACAGCGCGCCAGAATGGGGACAATGGCTGGCGGCAACGCCTCGGTGTTGACAAAATAGAGGGCCTCGCCCAGCAGAGCCGCGCCAGGGTGCAGCCGATCTCGGGCGAATGCCTCGGTCGCTTCGGCCAGCGCCCCGGCCAGATCCGGCGATTTCCCGATCTGCTGGCGCAGCGTACGGCTTAGTTGATCCACCGCCGGGGCTAATACCAAGCTGGGCGCAGCCGTCTGCATTTGGCGGAAGAGCCAGATAAAGCTGTCCTCGTCGCCGACCACGCGCACCAGGGCCAGGGCCACTTCCATGCGCATGGTTGTGTCACGCGTCTTGTGCAGCACATCCAGCAGGGCGGGCAGCGCCGCGCCCATACGCAGTTTGCCCAGAGACGCCACATAGGCCATACGCAGCCCCTCGTCGCGCTCGATAGCCAGCCGCGCAAGCAGCCCGTCGGCCAGTTCCTGATCGCCCAGGTTCCCCAACGCGCGTGGATGGTGTGCGCTTGCAGAGAGCGATAGTTGGAATTTAACGCTTGACGCAGGGCCAGCTTGGCACCGGCATGGTTGCGTCCAATTTTGCCCAACGCCCAGGCCGCCACGACGCTCAAGGCCGGCGAATCGTCGCGGAGCACCTCAATTAGCGCGGTGATCAGCCGCTCGTCGGCGGGCATGCGCGCCATAGCCAGAATCGCCTCAAAGCGCACGTTGAAGCGGGGATCGGCCAGGGCATCTAGCAGTTCATCCACGGCCAACAGGCTGCGAATGCCCCCCATGCGCTCGGTGATCAATACGGCGCTGTGTTCGTCGCGTGCCCGATAGAAGCGGATCAGCGATTCCATGGCGAGTAAAGGGTTGCCGCGCAGAAACAGCCCGGCAAACTGCATTGTCGTAAAGGGGCTGTCCCCGCGTACACCGCGCAACAAGATCATGCTGAACAGCGGCAAGATCACCGCCGCCAAGAAGAGTGGTGTGTAGGCATCCAGCCGCAAAAAAAGAAACTGGCCGGAGATCCCGCCGGAAAAATCCAGCGCACGCCCGCCCACGAACTGGCTCAGCCCGGTGATAAAGCCAATCCAGGCAAAGTAGATTGCCATATAGTCGAGCCTTTTATCGCTGGGGACAATGCTGCCAAAGAGCAGCCGACTGGCCCCAATGCCCCAACTGAGATCGGCGATGCCTTGAAAGAAGGCGATGCCCAGGGCTACGGGCAGTGCCCACGGCACATTGCGCGGCATGAGCCACCAAAACATGGGGACCACCACCAACATGCCCGCCCCCATGAGCATCACCGGTTTGCTGCCATAGCGATCGGCTGCCCAGCCCCACAGATAGCTAGAGGTCAACGTACCCAACAGCGTGCCCATCTGCATCAGCACAATATTGCCGGCGGTGAGGCCGATCTCTTCTTGCAAGAAAAGTGGCAAAAACGAGGTCAGCGGCACGGCCCCCAACGTGAGCAGCGCCAGCCCAATCAAGTAACGGCGGAAGTCAACATCGACCAGCACGGCGCGCCAGTTGCGCCGTTCGGTTTCGGCGTTGACGGCACGCGCACCGCCGGGAATGTGGGTGGCGGCCCACACAGAGACGACGCCAAAGATGATGCCCACCACAAAGAGGCTCAGAAAGCCGGTCATGCCCTGTACGTTGTCCAGCACAATGCCGGCCACGCCCACGGCCACAAAGCCAGTGAGCGCGGTGAAAATATTGCTCATGGCCGAATAGCGCCCGCGCACCGAGCGCGGCACAAATTCCTGCACCCACGGAAAATAGGCGGTCTCTTCAATGGCACGGATCAGCGAAAAAAGCGCCACCACAGCGGTGACAAAGAAGAAGGTGGCCCGGCTGCCAAAGGTCATCAACACCCACGGGGTTAGCAGCAGCGGGACGGAAACTACTTTGCGCCCGGCGTAAAAGAGGATGAAGGCACGCTTGATGCCCATGCGCGCTGTGAACGAAGCCACCAGCGGCGCAATGCACCCGGCCAGGGGGATCAGCGCCAGCACCAGCCCGATCTCGGTTTTGGAGAAATCCAGATAATCGAGAAAGAGCACGAAAACGGAACCAAAGTAGATCAGTTGAGAGAAAACCGTATTGGCAACGTTGGTGGCAATGCTCCAGGGCAGGCCGCGCAATTTTTCAACGGTGGTGGGTTCTTGGGCCATGGGGACGGGTTACCGATGAGCAGGGATAGTTGAAGGTTAAACACAGAAAGAGTGATGCATGCTCCATATTTTGCTACGCAATGTGGCTCAACGCTTTCTGGATACGCAATACGTTCCCCATTATCGCACAAGGCGCAACATGCGGGCGAACAGGGCAATCTATCGGTTGGTATGCTTGCCCCGGCTATGGAATAATGGGTCAACGCCTGAAACAGTTTACAAAATACCCTCCAAAACCAATAGACAATTGACACGAAAGGAACTTTCATGGCCCTGAAAATCGCGCAGGTTGGCATGGGACGTTGGGGACGCAATTGGGCACAGAACATTGTCCCCGAAGTGAAAGAGGTGGAAACCGTGGCTTGGGTGGATGCTGACAGCGATGCCCTTGCCACGGCCCAAGCCGAGATGGATCTTGACCCGGATCGTTGTTTTCTCAGCGTGGCCGACGCCCTGAGCCATGCAGACGTGGACGGCGTGTTGATCACGGCGGCGCTGCCCGGTCATGTGCCGGTGGCGCGGGCTGCGCTGGAGGCGGGCAAGCATGTGATCACCGAAAAGCCCTTTGCGCCCTCGCTCGCCGAGGCCCAAGAACTGATCGATCTGGCCGACCGCAAGGGGCTGGTGATGATGGTGAGCCAGAATTATCGTTTCTTCCCGGCCCCCCTGGCCGCGGCCCGGTTGGTGCAAGAAGAAACTCTGGGCAGCGTCTATGCGGTCAACCTGATCTTTCGTCGCTATATTCCCGACCCGCCGGCGCGCCACGCTGCGCTGATGCAGCCCTTGCTCATGGATATGACCATCCATCACTATGATCTACTGCGCATGGTCTTGGGCGCGAACCCCACCAGGTCTATTGCCATAGCTGGCAGCCGCCCACCAGCAAGTACAACGAGCCGCCCACCGCCGCCATGATCGTGCAATTTGACGGCAACATTGTGGTCACCTATCAGGGCAGTTGGGTCAGCACAGGCCCCACCACCCATTGGGCTGGCGATTGGCGCATGGAGTGTACCGAAGGCGAAATCCTGTGGACCAGCCGCGCCGGAACGCCCGTCAAAACTGCCGGTGATCGGGTGAAGACACGAAAAACCGGTGGCAAAGAAAAGAAGATGAAACTGCCCAGTTTGCCCTATACCGGGCGTGCCGGCGCGCTGGCGGCTTTTGCCCAAACCGTCACCAGTGGCAAAGCGCCCGATTATACCAGCCTGGGCCGCGACAACATTGGCAGCCTGCGCTTCATGGACGCCGCCGTGGAATCGGCGGCGGTGGGGCGTCCGGTGACGTTGAAGTAAGTGGGTCTAGGGATTAGAGATTGGGTGGATTGACCCGATCTCTAATCCCCAATCCCTAATTCCCACCAGCGCCGATAAATTGCCGCCACTTTCTCCAATTCGGCGATCTCCACCCACTCTTCGGCTCCGTGCGCCTGTTCAATTGAGCCGGGACCGAGAACAACACATTCGTCGGCCACAGCGGCATAGGCCCAAGCATTCGTGCCATACGGGGCCACGGTGGGATCGGCCTCTGTCCACGCCGCCAGTTGACGCAGCCAGGGCGAATCCGGCGGTTGATAGAAAGACCCCACTGCCAGCAGCACATCGACGGAAAAAGGCAGCGGGCAGGCTGCCTCGGCCAGGGCAGAGAGCGTCGCAATCATGGCATGGGGATCTTCGCCCACTACCAGCCGCCGATCAACGGAAAGCTGGCAGCGGTCGGGGACGACATTGATGCCCTGCCCGCCGCTGATCAGCGAAACCGTAAGCGACGGTGCGCCCAGCGCAGAGTCCACGCTTTGCAACCGTCCATGTTCAGCATCCAACGCCAGCGCCAGATGGGCCGCCGCGGTGATGGCGTTCTGGCCCAAATGGGGCTGCGACGAATGGGCGGATTTGCCGTAAATGTCAAAGGCCAAGCGGCAGACGCCCTTATGACCGTGAATTGGGTTGCAGCGCGTTGGCTCGGCCACCACCAGTTGGTTCACGTGCAACGAGTGGGCGCGCAGCCAATCAGCAAAGGCTGGCGCGCCCGTGGCCCCGATCTCTTCGTCGGCGGTGGCAGCAATCAGCAGATTGTGCGTCGGCGTGATGCCTTGGCGGTGCATGGCTTCGAGTAGCGCCAAGACCACGCCCAATGTGGCTTTGGTATCCACAGCGCCGCGCCCATAGACCCGGCCATTCTCCACGCGTCCGTCAAAAGGATCGCCCGGCATTCCGTCCACGCCCACAGTGTCGGTGTGAACATCTACGGCCAGCCAACGCTGGGATTTTCCACGCCAGAGGCCATAGACATTGGGCCGCCCCGGTTTGACCTCGTGCTGATGCACTTCGCCGCCGAACGCCGTGAACCAATCGGCCACGGCGGCGGCTATGCGCGCCTCGCCCGTTTTCCCGGCGCGTAGCCCTGCCATTTCCGGCGCAACGCTGGGAATCTGCACAAGGCGGCTGACCCATTCAGCGAATCGTACTGACTCTATTTGCATAAGGTTCTCATTCTGCTATGGCGATTCCACGAAAATAAGTATGCACAAGTCCCCGGCCCTTCACGGACTTACGACAGAAAGTGCCGGAGATTTTGGCCGCATAGTTTATTCTTTGCAATCGCCTATTTGGAAGTAACTACACAAGTGCGATGCACCGGCCAGGAATAGATTGGTTGTGAAAAGCGTGTGTGGCGAGTGCGTCGCACCCTCGACCTATGGGTGTATGATTGCGGGGGGATCTGCCCTATGGTACAATGCCCGCAATGCTTCCGCACCCAACCGGGGAACTGACTCGCCTCCCATGCACGCCAACGACAGCGCTTATCATCCAATCTACCCTCGCCCTCTTGCCATTTTGATGCTCTTGGCGTTCACGGCCCTGTTGACATGGCTGGCCGCGCACCCCGCAACAGCCCAGGACGATTCGCCGCTGACCCGCGCCACCGCCAACGCTGTGGCCGGGTGTACAGAATTGCTGCTCAACGGCGGCTTTGAGGCAGAAGGGCTGGGCTGGGAACAACTGGTTCCCGGATTGCCGCCCAGCCTTGCCCCTGCCTACGTGGCAGCGCCTGTCTATGGGGGGACCCGTGCGCTGAAAGTGGGCATTGTGGAAGGCGACAACAGCGCCATTACCAACGGCGTCTATCAAACCGTTTCGCTGCCGCGCACCGCCAGCCCTATTGTATTGGGCTTTACCTATCTACCCAAAACCGCCGATGATCCGGGCAACGATCTGCAATATGTCGATCTGGTTGACCCAGCCACCGGCGAACGCATCACCCGCATCTTAGGCCAGACCATCAACCGCGATACCTGGCTCTTTGTGCAATTCGATCTCACATCGCTGGCGGGGCGCAACTTGCGGCTTGTCTTTGGCGTGATCAACGACGGGCGCGGGGCCAAAACTGCGCTCTATGTGGATAACATTTCGTTGCTGGCCTGTGATAGCGGCGCCGTGGACCCGGCCACACCCATTCCCACTCAGATCACCCGCCCCACGCCAACACCGTCCATTACCAGCGTTTCGACGCTGCCTTCCCCCACGATTACATCCACGCCAGAGCCGGGCATGCCGCTGGCCTCGGCCACAGCCACCCTCCCCCTTGCCACCGTGCCCTTTGCCACCATCACGCCCACGGTTTCTCTCTCGCCCACGGTCTACCTCCCGCCCACAACGCTGCCCGAAGGCTGCTCGCTGACCTCCCTGCCCAACGGCGGCTTTGAAGAGGCGATTCCGGGTAGCAGCGGGGTCTGGATTTTGGGCAACGATCCTGTGCCCGCCGAGATTGTGGCGGAAACCTACGAAGGTCTGCGGGCGCTGCGCATGGGCAATCCGCCCGATTCAGGGCAACCGGCTATTCACACCTATTCTTCCGCCCGCCAGTTAATCTCGATTCCAGCCTCGGCGCTGACGGCCAAGTTAATGTGGGCACACAAGCCCTCGTCGCAAGCTGCGCCCAATGCCTACCCGGCGGTCAACGATGATCGTCAAGAGTTGATCCTGCTCACCCAGGAGTTGATGACCAAACGCATTCTCTACCGGCAGTTGAACAACGATGGCATCTGGCGCGTCAACAACGCAGACCTCACGCCCTTTATTGGCGAAACCTTTTACATCTATTTCAACGTCTTCAACAACAGCGACAGCGCCCGCTCGTGGATGCTGTTGGATGCTGTGCGCCTGGAGATCTGTTTCAGTGCGCCCACTGCCACCCCCATGCCACTCCCTACCCTTACGCCCACGGTTATAGCCATCTTCCTGGGCACGACAGAACCCATGAGCGAGACCGTCCTGTCAGGCGACGCTGCCAGTCGTGTGCTGGCAGAAGACGCACCAGCCGAAGATGCACCAGGACTTATTCTTGGCTTCCTCAATATTATCTTGGGGACATGGTGGGGCGCGCTCCTGGCTATCGCTGCGGTTTTCTTAATCTGGTGGATTTTCTTCCGCAAATAACCCGCCGCTTTGTATCGCCCCGTACTTGTCGATCTGCCTGCTCTCCACTACAATAACGCTATAATTATTGTAGCGAACTGCTGCCCAGCCATTGCCGCCTGGGTGGCTTTCTCTCCCTTGCTTGTCCATTTTATGGCTATCCTAAACCGCTTTCGGTGCGATACCGTGTGGCGGCAGCCCTGTTTTATGAGGATTTTTTGTGATGGCATTTGCACAAACAGCAACGACGCATTCGCAGTCGTCAACCATACCCGACCAAAGCCCTATGCATCAACGGACCAACGGCACTTCGGCCCTGGCTTCTTCCCCCAACACAGCGGACGATCTCCCGCTGGACTGTACAATTTATGGCCCCACTTCATCGATGAGCGGCTTCGCGGCCCTGGCCGCCGAATGGAACGAGCTGCTGGCGCGCAGCCGCTTTGACACCTTCTTTCTCACGCTGGAATGGCAATCCACCTGGTGGGACTATCTGGGCGAAGGCGAACTCTGGATCGTGGCCTTTCGCGCCGCCGGCAAATTGGTGGGAATTGCTCCGCTCTATCGGCTGCAACATGCCGATGGCGAATGGGCGGGGCTATCGAGTCTACACCTTGTGGGCTGTATCGAGGTCAGCGATTTTCTCGATCTGATCATTGCCAAAGGCTGGGAAGCGCGTGTCTATACAGCGCTACGCGCTTGGCTGGAAAGCGATGCTGCCCCGCAATGGGATCTCGTCGACTTTTGCAACCTGCCGGAAGAGAGCCTCACCTATCAGACGCTCCCTGCCCTGTGGCAGCAGAACGGCCACGAATGCGTCATCACCCAAGAGGATGTGGCGCCCCACATTGTGCTACCCCAGCGCTATGAAAGCTATCTGGCTGATCAAGTGGACAAAAAACAGCGTCACGAGATCCGCCGCAAACAGCGCCGAGCCGAGCGCGAGACCCGTGTGGATTTCTATTTTGTGCCAGCCACTCTAGACGCCGCTGCCCTGGATGCCGAAATGGACGCCTTCATCGCGCTGCAACGCATGAGCAGCCCAGACAAGGGCGACTTTATGACAGCGGAGATGCAGCGCTTTTTCAAAGGCATGGCCCGGCGCATGTTGGATGCCGGACTTTTGCGCTTGGCCTTTCTCACGTTGGACGGCAAAAAGGCGGCCACGCTCTTTGCCTTTGAATATCGGGGCAAATTCCTGCTCTACAATTCCGGCTATGAAACTGGCGACCTCGCCCAATATAGCCCCGGCTGGGTGTTGCTGGCCTATTTGATCCAATATGCGATTGCGGCAGGCTGCACTGTTTTCGATTTCCTCCAGGGCGATGAAGAGTACAAATATCGCTTTGGCAGCACCGATTACAAAGTGATGCGGGTGATTGTGCGGAGGGGTCGTTCGGGTTGAGTAACGAGTAACAGGATAATGTATACTCGTTATTCTGGTTGCTTTCAGATGAGGTATCTTATGGCCCAGCGCGGCAAAATCGACATTAACGGCCTCAAGGCTCAGGCCCCATTACCCGAAAACTCCCCAGCCGCGGACTCCACCGCGCCGGCCAGGAGCCGCTGCCGCGCCGCCCCAAAGAGGAACGCAAAGATGCCTTCGATGTAACGGCCTGGCTGTTGGAAGGGGTCTTGGGGATTGCCGGGGAGTTGCGTCACAACGATCTGGGGTTGCCCAAAGAGTTCTGGGTCCATGCCTATGCCGCTCGCCGCGAGGCGCTGCTGGCGGCCCGTGTCCTGATTGACGATGCCCTGGAGAAAGACGAAAAAGGCGCTGCGTCTGCTCCTAAAAAGCAGCGCGGGCGCGTGGATATTAAATTTGAAGGGGAAAGCCGCTAATTTATACCGCCGGTTATAACGCGGGCATGTGGGCGGGCACAGTCACCGTCGTCTCGTTGCGATAGTGAACCTGCCCCGGATGCCCCCCGGCCATGCGTGTGACAAAGCGACGCTGGGTGACGGCAACCGCCACGGCCCCTTCGCCGCGCTGGCTGGAGAAATAAGCGGCCAGTTGTGCTGCTGCTTCGATTGTATCGCCCCCCACGGTCTGCCCGCCATTGCGGATCACCACATGCGCGCCGGGCCGATCGCGAATATGGAGCCAAAGATCCTCGGCGTTGGCTTCGTCAAACGTGATATTCTCATTTTGGCGTGCATTGCGCCCCACCAAAATCGTGAACCCATCGGGCGAAAGAAAGCGCAGCGGCTTGGCGCGAGCCGGCGTTGATTGCCCGCGATGGCGGGTGCGTGTACGCAGATAGCCGGCGGCGCGCAGTTCTTCGCGCACGGCCACGATTTCGGGCTGGTTTTCGGCCAGCGCCAGATCGCTGCCCAATTGCTGCACAAAGCTTAGATCCACTTCCAACGCCTGTCGCCGAACCGGGATAATCTCGGCGGCGCGTTCCAATTTGGCGGCCCGATCAAAGAGCCGCTCGGCCTGTTCCACCGCCGAAAAGCGCGGGTCCAGTGCAATGTGCATCTCGTCATCGCCCAGCGGGATCACCAACGTCTGCTGGCCTGGTTTGATCTGACTACTCAGGGCCAGCAACCATTCGGCCTGGGTGCGGATCAGCGCTGGCTCGCCAGGCGCAGGTTCATCGGCGGCCAGGGCGGCAAACTGGCGCTCGATGCGGGAGGTGGCGTCGCGCAGAAGGGTAGCTACCCCATTCCGAATGCTGGCATAGGCATCTTTGGAAGCAGCGGCGTCGCGTTCCTTTTCGCCATAAAAGGCCATCACTGCCGCGCTCACGCTCTCCATCGCCACCCAATCCCCGCCAAAGTGCAGTTCATAGGGCGCAAACGCCGCCACATTGCCCGCGTCGTCCAACACAATGCCCGGCGACCATGCGCCGCGCTGGGGCAGCGTCCACAGATCGCCCAGCGCGCCGAGGATGGCGTCCATCTGCGTGGCATCAAAGGCCGCGTTTTCGTCGCCCAGTGCCCGCCATGCGATCTCGCGCGCCAGCGTGGGGCTGATCCCATCAACGCCCCCGATCAAGCCTTTCCACAGCCGGGTTTCGCTTTGCAACGCCAGTTTTAGCCGCTCTGGGTAATTGTCGCTGCCATCGGGCAGGGGGGGCACCTTACCCTGGGGCGGCGGAAAAGCATAGGCGCGCCGGGGCAGCAGCACGCGCTCGGCGTTTTCTCCGGCCGGCACAGGCGTCAACACCCCGCGGATCATGCTGCCGCCATCCAACAGCAAGAGATTACTCAGCCGTCCCATGGGTTCTGCTACCAAGATGCTGCTGCCGTGTTCCCTATGTTCAAAGTGCAGTTGCAGCACACGTTCAAAGGGTACGGGCAGGCCAACCTGCTCCAAAATGGCCCCACGCACATATTTGCGCAAGAGTTGCAGCATGGGCGTCTCTTTTTCCACGCCGCGCCGCAGTTTTTGATCCGACCACAGCACACGGCTGGCCTGGGCGTGGGCCGAGAGGAGCAGATAGTGGCGCTGGCGATCTCGGTAGACTTCCATGCCCACGCTGAAACCGTCGGGCAGGATCACCTGTTGCACACGCCCACCCACCAAAGTTTTCTCCAATTCAGCCGCGGTTGCGGCCAGGGTCAGTGCGTCAAAGTGCATGGCATCCTCCGTGAATTCGTGAAACAGAATGGGTTAATCGGCGATCCCAATAACTATACAGGTGCGACGCACCCTAGACATGTATAGGTACGATCCCAATACGCTTTCAATACGTATGGCTTAAATCCAGATCTATCGCCTTTCACAGGATACATTGAGTGGAGACTCGCGCCAAGTCTACACTCAATGGATTTGGAACATTTACCTTTCGTGCTTCGTCCTCAAGATACCACTTTTAAGATTTCACGCCCGATTGAACAGTCCACACTTCGACGAAGAGCAAAGGAGAGTAGAAAATGAAAATCAACTATCTGCAAACAGGATGGCGCATGGGTCTCTGGCTGGCGCTGATGCTGGCCCTCTGGCTGGGGATGGCGCTGCCAGCGGCGGCCCAAGACGTGACGCCCCGGCACACCGATCCAAGCTGGCAGGGGCAGTATTGGAACAACCCATCGCTAAACGGGCAGCCGGCGCTCGTGCGCCAGGATAATGATCTTACCTTTGATTGGGGCAACGGTTCGCCTGATGGCCTTCTGCCTGCCGACAATTTTTCGGCGCGCTGGTCACGCTATATTGATGTGACGCCGGGGACCTATCTCTTTTCGGCGCTGGCCGATGATGGCGTTCGTCTCTTTGTGGATGGGCAATTGGTCATCGACGCCTGGAAAGAACAGGCCGCCACGCTTTACACCGGCACGATCTATCTCGGCCCCGGTCATCATTTGGTCGTGGTGGAATATTTCGAGCGCGCCGGAGCCGCTACGGTGAAGGTCTCTTGGCGCATG
Source organism: uncultured Chloroflexia bacterium (assembly GCA_963721725.1). GTDB lineage: Bacteria > Chloroflexota > Anaerolineae > Caldilineales > Caldilineaceae > RI-153. The sequence goes on along the minus strand of CAVRLX010000016.1, from coordinate 422,960 downwards.
AGCAGCAGCCCGGAGCCAACGCCCATCCCGGCGACGGGGCCGTGGCGGGCGGAATTCTTTAACAATGTTTCGCTCAGCGGCACGCCTGTGTTGGTGCGCAATGAGAACGAGATTAACTACAACTGGGGATTAGATGCACCCTGGCCCAATGTGCCGGCGGATGGATTTTCTGTGCGCTGGAGCCGTTCGCTATCGCTACCGGCGGGCAACTATCGTTTCCGCCTTTTGGTGGACGACGGTGCACGCCTCTTTGTGAACGGGCACACGCTGATCGACGCATGGAAGGAGCAGCCCGCCACGCTCTACACTGGCGACATCTACCTGCCCGGTGGCCCGCTAACCGTGCAGTTGGAATATTTTGATCGGGCGCAGGCAGCCCAGGTGCAGCTTTCGTGGGGGCTGGTAAACGCCCAACCGGGGCCAACACCGACACCGGTTCCCCCCAGCACAGGTGCGGTGGTAGTAGACGATGTGGACGCTGGCTTTGTGCGCGGTGGCAAGGCGTCGGGCTGGAATTTCGTCAATGAAGGGTATAATGGACGCCTGACCTGGACACAGAACAATCAGCGCGCCCAAGCAAGCTACAATTGGGGACGCTGGTATCCTTCGCTGCGGGCCGGACGCTACGAGGTCTTTGTCTATATTCCTGACCGCTATAGCACCACTGCCCAAGCCCGCTATTGGGTTTCCCATGCTGGCGGCTATACGCTGCGGGTGGTCAATCAATCGGCCAATGGCGGCAAATGGGTTTCGTTGGGGACCTATCAGTTCAGCGCCAGCAATAGCGACTATGTTTCGCTGGCCGATGTTACCTACGAGCCTTACCTTTCCCGGCTCATCGCCTGGGACGCAGCAAAGTGGGAACCGCGCTAAACGAAAATAAGTAAGGAGTACGTTTAGTGTGTACTCCTTACTTATTCAAAAAACACATAACCCTACTCTAAATCGGCGGGAGGCGCAGATGAAAATTTCGTTGGATCGGCGACAAATAAATATAGAAAAGTCGGGACGGTGGGGCGTAGTGGCGTCGCTCTTGGGGCTGTTGACGTTGCTGGCGTTGGCGGGCACGGCACAGGCCCAGAGCCGGGTCACCGAGGCCACTTGGCGCGCAGTTTACTATAACAACACCAGTCTGGCTGGGCAGCCGGTCTTTTACCGGGACGAGGCCGCGCTGGATCATAACTGGGGCACTGGTTCGCCCGACGCCAGCGTAAGCAGCGACAATTTTTCGGCGCGCTGGACGCGCATCTTCGAGGTGAACAGCGGTGACTATCGCTTCTCGGTGACCGGCGATGACGGGGTACGCGTCTTTCTCAACGACGAACTGATCCTCAACGGCTGGTGGGATCACGGTGTGCGTACCTTTACCGTAGACCGCCCATTGGCAGCGGGCAAACACGAGATTCGCGTGGAATATTACGAGCGCAGCGGCTCGGCCCTGGTCAAGTTTACGCTAGAGCAAGTGAGCAATTCGCCAGTTCCCTCGCCCACGCCGAACCCAAGCTATCCGGCCCAACCCATCCCCTCGGACAATGCCTGGAAGGGTGACTATTTCAACAATACCAAACTAGAGGGCAGCCCCGCCCACACCCGCAACGACGATGCTATCAACTTTGTGTGGGATGGATCGCCTGCGTCGGGCGTTAACCCTGATTATTTCTCGGTACGCTGGACACGTAACATTTATTTCAATCAAGGGTTGTGGCGTTTCAAAGCCACGGTGGATGATGGCGTGCGCCTCTTTATTGACGATGTGCTGGTCATTGACCAGTGGCGCTTGCAATCGGCCCAAACCTACGAAGTTAAAGTGCCGTTGGCGGCGGGCGTGCATAGAATCCGCATGGAATTCTTTGAACAAGAACGCACAGCCATTGCCAAACTAGTCTGGGAACCAGCGGTGATCAACGCAGGCGGGGGCAATTTGATCACCTGTGTGCCGCCCAACCCGCCCAACTATGCCTGGATTCGGGTCTATCGGCGCGACGGCGATGGCAAATGGTACCGGGCGATTCCACGCGGCGTTGGTTCGGTTCACTCCAGCGGCTTTCTCAAGATCGACGGTCTGCCCGTAGATATTGTGAAATATGGCGGGGCGGGCGAACCCGATCGGATCGAGCAGTGGATTGAGGGCAAAGTGGCCCGCTCGGTGGGCAATATTGATCGTGGCGAAGGCGAGTTTCGCCTGCGCGCCGGGGTGGATAACTACACGCCCTGGCAATGTGGGCGATAATCAAGCGGGCTGTGATGCGTAAGGGGAAACACTCCTTACGCATCATATTTTATTCTGCCCTTTTCTATGCTACGCTACGTGCCATTCACCATTCACACCCACACAGAAAAAGGGGAGCTATGAGACTGGTTCAATGTATCCACGAAGGCCAGCGTCGTGTCGGATTGGTCGACGAGAGCGGTGAGGTGATTCACCTTTTAGCCGATACCGAACGCACCTACGATCTCGTTTTGGCGGCGCACCGCACAGGCACGCCGCTGGCAGATCTGGCAAAGGCGCGGCGTGAGCGATGCGCGGCTGGATTACGATACCCTGATTGCCGAAAACCGGCTGCTGCTGCCGTTGGATCACCCGGACCCGGCGCACACCATCCTCAGCGGCACAGGGCTGGATCACCTGGGCAGCGCCCAGGCGCGTGACGCCATGCACGCCAAACTCCAGGCAGGCGAAGAGACGCTCACCGATTCCATGCGCATGTTCCGCCTGGGCTTGGAAGGCGGCAAACCAGCCCCCGGCGCAGTGGGCGTGCAGCCCGAATGGTTCTACAAAGGCGACGGGCGCTGGCTTGTGCCCCCTGGCGGCGCGCTGACCCAGCCTGCTTTTGCGCTGGATGGCGGCGAAGAGTCCGAGTTGGTGGGGTTATATGTCATCGGGGACGGCGGCGAAGTGTTGCGCGTGGGGTTTGCCCTGGGCAACGAATTTGCCGACCATGTTTTGGAACGGCAAAACTATCTCTATTTGGCCCATTCCAAACTGCGCCAATCGTCGTTTGGCCCAGAGTTGCGCCTGGGCGAACCGCCCGCCAGCATTGAAGGCAGCGTGCGTATCCTGCGCGACGGCGCGGCGATCTGGTCGGCTCCATTCCTCACCGGCGAAGCCAACATGACCCATACCCTCGCCAATCTGGAACATCATCATTTCAAATACGCGGCCTTCCGCCAGCCCGGAGATGTACATTGCCACTTTTTCGGCACGGCCACGCTCAGCTTTGTGGCGGGTATTCGCCCCCACGATGGCGATATTTTTGAGATTTCCGCGCCCGGCTTTGGCCGCCCGTTGCAAAACCCGCTGGCAATTGAACCCGGAACGGAACAATTGACGCCTGTGCATATGGTATAATGGCACATTGCGAAATTTTTAACCGCGCGACAATGCAAAGTGCAAAAGGGTTGAGCATCTTCTGCTTTATCTCCTTGTGTGCTGCCGCGGAGTATACGAATCCGTGCAATCGGCTCAATCCTGAAAATTTATGTTCTATTCTGCGCTTCGCGCCTTGGCGGTGAGTTTCTTTTTGGACGAAACCATGATTGATTTAGCATCCGACTTACAAAGCCTAAACCAGCGTGTGATCGACTGCCGGGCCTGCCCGCGGCTAGTAGAGTGGCGCGAGGAAGTGGCACGCACCAAACGCCGCGCCTATCAAGATGAAGTCTATTGGGGCAAGCCCGTGCCTGGCTTTGGCGATCCCCTGGCCGAAATCGCCATCATCGGGTTGGCCCCCGGCGCACACGGAGCCAACCGTACGGGGCGCGTCTTCACAGGCGACGATTCAGGCGATTTTCTCTATCCTGCGCTGCACCGCACAGGCTTTGCCAACCAGCCCGCAGCCACGCACCGCGGCGATGGGCTGCGCCTTTACAACTGCTACATCACTGGGGTGGGGCGCTGTGTGCCGCCGCAAAATCGGCCCACCGGCGAAGAACTTAATACGTGTCGCCCCTATCTGCGCCAAGAGTTGTGCCTGCTGCCCCAGCTTACCGTGATTGTGGCCCTGGGCCAGATTGCTTTTGACCAGACCCTGCGCGCCCTGCGCGAATTGGGCTATGATCTGCCCCGACTCGACTTTGGACATGGCGTTCACCATTGCCTGACCGAGTATGATGCCAGCACCGACGGTCCATTGGGCCAGGGGCTGCCCCATTTGCTGGCTTCGTATCATCCCAGCCGCCAGAACACGCAGACAGGGCGGCTGACACCCACCATGCTCGATACTGTGTTTTTATCCGCCCGCATGTTGTTAACATCCGACGAGGTGTGACCGTGAACCAAGAAACTCCATCCATCCATCGCATTCCCACACACTGGCGACCTCTTCTCGTCCTCGTGGTAGCTGCCGTGGGCCTGATCTGGCTTGCCAGTCCGCTTTGGACAAGCGCACAGGCCCAAACCCTGCCCGGAATTACTTCCCCGCAACGGGGGGCCACGGTGCGGGGACAAGTTCCCGTGATTGGCACCGCCGACACCGGCGATTTCCAGCGCTATGAGCTTTACTTCAAACCAGCCTTCTCCGATGACAGCGCCTATACCTATTTTGACGACGGTCCCGAAGCCGTGATCACCAATCAATTAGGCCTCTGGGATACCACAAATTTGGCCCCCGGCGAATATACGCTGCGTCTGCGCGTGGTGAAACAGGACGGCAACTATGTAGAGTATTTCGCCGAAAATATTATAGTTGATCCCAATGTCACGCCCACGCCGCTACCACAGACCGTCTTTCGGCCTGCCCAGCCCGCGCCCACGGCGTTGCCCAACGTCACGCGCATTAGCAGCAGCGCGGCCTCGCGCACGATTACTATGGTGGGCTTTGGCCGAGCAGCAGCCCCCGCCGACCGGGTTACCGTGGGCCTCTTTTTGCGGCCCAACAGCAGCCCCGAACAGCCCGCAGTATTTCGGCTGATCAACGAGAGCGATCTGCAAAGTATCAACTCGATCTTAATCTCCAATGGTGTCGTCGCCGAGGACATTCGTACCTTTCTCTTTAGCCGCACGCCCAGTGGGGCCACCGCCCAAGAGATCCGCTTTGTCTATGGACAACCGAGCAATCTCGCCGGCTTTTTGGGCAACGTCATCTCCCAATTGGAGGCGAATGCGTCGCTGCGGCTCCATGACATTGGGGTGCGCTACGGCGTGGCAAACTGCGCCGATCTGGAAACCGAGGCCATCCGCGCGGCGCTGGCTGATGCCCAGGCCCAGGCCGACCGTATGGCAAGTGTCCTCAGTGTGCGGCTAACTGCGCTCTTGGGGATCAGCGAAAACGTTTCAATCCCGCCCATGGTGGGCGGCTGTGCCGAACTTGAAAATGGCACGTTGCAGCCATACTATACCGAAACCGCCAACGCCGTCACCGTGGCCGTGAATTTGGCCGCAACCTATACCGTCGAAGTGCTGACCAACGTCACGCCCACGCCCACGCCCGATCTGCCGACACCGACGCCCAACGTCTTCTTGCCCACTGACACACCCACCCCCACGCTTCCGGTTAACACCTTTACGCACATCGTGCAACCAGGGGATACCATTCAGTCGGTTGCCACGCGCTATAACGTCACAGTGGAGGCCATTCTGGCCGTCAATCCTGGCCTGACGTTTAGAGAGCGCGCAGACGTTGCAGCCTAATCAGGCGTTGGCTGTGCCTTATGCCAACCCATAGCCCTGTGCTCTGGGTTGCTGTTTGAATAGCGAGTTTCATCATGGTTTCAACCAAAAACAGACCTTTTCCCCGACTGTTTGGACTGTTGATTGGATTCTTGTTTACGGGTTTGGTAATCCTGGCGGCGGTGATGACTGCCGCCACCCTGATTGGGCAAGGCGGCGTTTCCCTGCCTCCGCCAGAATTACCCATGGTGGAGGTTACCCAGCCACCAAACACGCCGACACCGCTTGTGCCTTCGGCCACGCCAACGCCAACGCCTTCGGCCACGCCAATGCCAACGGAGACAGCGCCGCCCACGGCCACGGCTACCCTGCCGCCGCCTACAGCCACGCCCATGCCAAGCTTTTTGCCGCCTGCGCCCTTCACAACGTTGACGGGCTTTGACTCCATTGCCCAGACGTTTAACAACTGTGGCCCGGCCACACTGGCAATGCAGCTTAGCTATTTTGGCAGCGATCAGACCCAGGCCGCGATTGGCGGCATGTTGCGCCCCAACCCCGAAGACAAAAATGTGACCCCCATCGAACTGGCCGACTATGCGCGCAGCCAGGGCTATCGGGCACTGGTGCGTGTCAACGGCAACGGCGATCTCATGCGCACACTGCTTGCCAATCAGATTCCCGTGATCATTGAGACTTGGCTGGAGCCACACCCCAACGATGGCCTGGGCCACTATCGGCTGCTCACCGGTTATAACGACGCCGACGCCCATTGGATCGGCTACGATTCGTACTATCGGGAAAATTTGATCAATCCCAATGGCCCCTATGCCGGTATTCGGATGCCCTATGCCGAAACCGACGCCCTCTGGCGTGTCTTCAACCGCACCTATGTTGTGGTCTACGGCGAGGCGCAGTCGCCCGTGGTGGAAAGCATTTTGGGCGCGGATCGGGATGATTTCGCCATGTGGCAGGGCGCGCTGGCAACCGCCCAAGCCGAGACCGCCCAGAATGGCGCTGACCCCTATGGCTGGTTCAATCAAGGCAGCGCGTTGACAGCGTTGGGTCGTTTCAACGAAGCCGCCGCAGCCTTTGATCAGGCACGCGCCATTGGTCTGCCCTGGCGCATGCTCTGGTATCAATATGGGCCGTTTCATGCCTATTACGAGAGCGAACGCTATCAAGAGGTAATAGCCCTGGCCGATTCGGTGTTGCGCCCCGCCGTGCAGATCGAAGAACTCCACGATTGGCGGGCGCGCGCCTATGCCGCTTTGGGCAATGCCGACGCCGCCGAGAGTGCCCGTCAGCGGATCGCCTTTTTGAACAGCCGTTATCAGCCCACCTACGCCGAAATTCCGCGCCCCGCGGCCACGGTGACAAGCGCCCCAATTGCGCCCATCCCCACGGCTCCACCGCCCGCAGCCACGACACCTCCGACGGCGCTGGCGGCTTTTCTGGCCGATGTCACCATCCCGGATGGGACTGTGCTTTCGGCGGGCGAGTCGTTCGTTAAAACATGGCGTGTGCGCAACGCCGGCGCTGGCAGATGGGAAGGCTATCTGCTGCGCCCGGTGGTGAGCGAGGGTACGCAGACCGGGCAGTTTGGCAACCCCACGGCGATTGCACTCCCCGTCACTGCCGCCGGTGAAAGCGCGGAGATCAGCATACCCCTTAGTGCGCCCGCCACGCCGGGCACTTATACCGGGTATTGGCAGATTGTCACGCCTGATGGCGAACCGGTGAAGGGTGGGCAGTTGTGGCTGGTGGTTGCGGTGCAGTGAGCAGAAAAGGCATGGGATGAGGTCAACGAATTATCGAGGAGAGGGTCCGGCATAGCGATGTCGGACCCTTTTTGATCGGCACGGGAACCAACGGGCGGCACGCGGTGTATGGATCTGTAGTCACCTCTGCGCGGAGGAAATATGGACGAAGCCGAATTGATCAACCAGGCCCGCCAGGGCAGCGAAAGCGCATGGGCAGCCCTGATCCGTGCCCATCAAGAGCCAGTCTTTCGGCTGGCCTATCTGTGCCTGGGCCATGCCCACGATGCCGAAGACTTGGCCCAGGATGTCTTTGTGCGTGCCTTTCGCAACCTAGATCGCTTTGATGACGCGCGCCCATTGCGTCCCTGGCTGCTCCAAATCACGCGCAACCTGGCCTCCAATCGGCGGCGCTCATGGGGGCGCTATTGGCGGGCAGTGCAACGCTTATGGGCCGATCAGACGCCCCAGGCTGCCACGCTGGAAGCGCAGATAGGAGAGCAGGCCGAAGCAGAAATACTTTGGCAGCATGTGCAGCAACTGAAGCCGCCGGATCAAGAGGTGATCTATCTGCGCTACTTTCTGGAGTTATCGGTGGCAGAGACTGCCGCCGCTTTGGAGATAGCCGAAGGAACCGTGAAATCCCGGTTGTCACGGGCATTGGCTCGTTTGCCGCGCCGAGATGGACGCAGCGCTGCCCAGTGAGAACGAGGTGCCCCATGAGTGATCCACAGGAAGCGCGACTGGCTAAAATCGCACGAGACCTGCACTACCCAGAGACACCTGATCTGGCAGCAAGGTTTGTACGAAAGAGAAGCGCGACGGGCCAACGTCCGCTGCGGCTTGCTTGGGGGATGCTTCTGTTGCTCATTGTCTTGGGCGGGCTGCTGAGCGTGCCGCCCCTGCGGGCTGCGGTGTGGGAGTTTTTGCAGATCGGCAGTCTGCGCGTCTGGCAAGGGCAAGCCCCGCCCGCACCCACAGCGGTTGTCGGCCCAACACCCCTGCCTTCGCTGCTCGATCTGGCTGGCGAGACTTCGCTAGGTGAGGCCCAGGCCACCGTCTCTTTTCCAATCCCATTGCCAGCCTTCCCGCCGGATCTGGGAAGCCCCGACCGGGTCTATCTGCAATCGTTCGACGGCCCCATGGTGGTGCTGGTCTGGCTAGATGCGCAAAGCTCGGTGGCGCTGAGTCTCTCTATCCTGTCGTCGGAGGTGTGGGCGGAAAAACAGCAGGTACGCGTGATCCAAGAGACCGAGGTCAACGGCCAATGGGCGGTCTGGGTGACCGGCGTCCACCCGCTGCAATTGGGCAATGGTGATTATCAGATGACAAGGCTGGTGCAGGGCAACACGTTGATTTGGGCCGAGGGTACAGGCGCGCAGACACTCACCTATCGATTGGAAACCGATCTATCCCTGACCGAGGCGATCCGTGTCGCGGAATCGCTGACGCTCATCCCCAAGGAGGGAACAAAATGAAAGTGACGCGAATGTTGATCTCGTTGTTTGGCCTGTTGGCAATTGTGGCGACGTTGTGGCTGGCATTGCCGGCGGCGGCGGGCGGCTGGGTCGTAGTTACGCTTGAGCATTTGCCAACACAAGTGCGCGCGGGCGAACCCGTGGCGTTGGTGGTGATTGTGCGCCAGCATGGCCAAGATCCCATCCATGTGCAAGGGCAAGTGGTGGCAACCCGGCAGGGCAGCGTCGAAACCGTGCGCTTTGCCGCCCAGCCCATGATCGCCGAAGGGTATCACCGTGTGGAGGTGACTTTTCCCACGGCGGGGACTTGGAACTGGCACTTTGATCCGTCGCCCTTCCCGCCCAATGGGGAGTTTGCCCCGCTCACCGTGCTGCCAGCGGAAGCAAGCCGATACGGCTGGTGGGAGTGGCTGTGGGCGCTGCTGGCTGGTCGCAAAATGGTGAGCGCGGCCCAATCCTCTGAGGCAGACTATGGACGGGCGCTTTTTTTGGCGAAGGGCTGCGCCAGTTGTCATGTTCACAGCCAGGCCCGGCTGGAGTGGAGCACAGAACTAGGCAAGAATCTGACCGACTACGCGCCCAACGCCGACTTTGTGCGATTGTGGCTGCGCGATGCCTGGAATCTCACCGCCAATCAACAGTGGCGTATGCCCACGCTGGAGTTGACTGACGCGGAGATGAATGCGCTGATCGCTTTTTTGGCGGAATAGTTTCAAGAGCTGCCAGGATTCGGAAATCCTGGCAGCTCTCATGGCACTACAAAATCTGGCTGAGGAAGAGCTTGGTGCGCTCGTGTTGCGGGGCGGTGAAGAAGTGTTCGGGCGTGCCGACTTCCACGACTTCGCCAGCGTCCATAAAGACCACACGGTCGGCCACCTCTTTGGCAAAGCCCATTTCGTGGGTCACCACCAGCATGGTCATGCCGCTTTCGGCCAACTCCTGCATCACATCCAGCACCTCTTTGATCATCTCTGGGTCGAGTGCGGAGGTTGGCTCGTCAAAGAGCATGATCTTGGGCTGCATCGCCAGCGAGCGGGCAATGGCGACGCGCTGTTGCTGCCCGCCCGAAAGCTGGCCGGGATATTTGTTGGCCTGTTCGGGGATGCCCACACGTTCGAGCAGATCAAGCGCGCTCCTTTCGGCCTCTGGCTTGCGTAGCTTGCGCACGTGGATGGGGGCCAGGGTGATGTTGTCCAACACGGTCAGATGTGGGAATAGGTTGAACTGCTGGAAGACCATGCCCGTCTCCGAGCGGATCGTTTCAATGTTGCGCACATCGTGGGTCAGCGGGATGCCATCCACAATAATATCGCCGGTTTGATGTTCTTCCAGGCGGTTGATGCAACGAATAAAGGTCGATTTTCCCGACCCCGATGGGCCAATCACCACCACCACCTCGCGCGTTTTCACCGTCAGGTTTACATCGCGCAGGGCATGGTAGTCTCCGTACCACTTGTTCACATTGCGGCAGACGATGATTTCTTCGTTTTCGATTTGACCAGACATATGAGTTCCCTCTTAGAATTGCGAGTTGCAGATTGCGAATTGCAAGAGGCAAAGTGCAAGAGCAAACGTTTGTCAATTACTTTTGCCTTTTGCCTTTGTACCTATTCAGGTCTAGGGTGCGACGCCTCGCCACACGGTTTCGCGACGTCACCTGAATCGTTCCTTGCCTTTTACACTTTGCCTTTTGATTTTCTAGCGTTTCCCCACGCCCAGTCGGGCTTCGAGCTGGCGGCTGGCCCAACTCATGCCATAGCTAAAGATAAAGTAGATGACGGCGACGAAAAGATAGATTTCTCGCGTAACACCGCCCTGAATTTTCAGCCATTCGGGCTGTTGGAGCACGGCTTTGCCGATGCCGAGCAGGTCGGTCAGCCCCACCAGCGCAACCAGGGACGTATCTTTGAAGAGGCCGATGAACTGGCCGACAATGGCTGGAATCACCGCGCGCAAGGCCTGGGGCAAGATGATCATGCGCAGCTTTTGCACTTGGTTTAAGCCCAGCGCATCGGCAGCTTCCCATTGGCCTTTGGGGATGGACTGTAGCCCGCCGCGCACATTTTCGGCCAGATAGGCAGCGCTGAAAAGGGTAATCGCCACCATAACGCGCGTGACACCGGGCGGGTTCGGCATACTCGTGGGCAGGAAGAGGGGCAACATCACCATGCCCATAAAGAGCAGGGTAATCAGGGGCACGCCGCGAATGGCTTCAATGTAGGCGATGGACGCATATTTGACCACGGGCAACGAACTGCGCCGCCCCAGCGCCAACGCCACCCCCAGCGGAAAGCTAAAGGTAATCCCCACCACGGTGAGCAGAATGGTCAGCATCAGGCCGCCATAGAGACCAGAATCCACAAGGCGATTGGCAAAGACCCAGCGCAGGCCGAGCGACCGGACTTCGACGCCCCCCTTGAGCAAGATTAAGGTGAGGGGAATGCTGAGCAGCCACGCCGCCGCCAACCAGCCATTGGGAATGTTGACACGCAGTCCCACAATGTAGCCAGCGATGAGCAGGGCGAGGCTTGCACCCAACACAAGTTGAACGTTGATGCCCATGGGCAAAATTGCCAGCACCAAGAGCAGCGCCGCCACACCGGTGGCAAGGCTGCGCACAATGCTGCCCCAACGCCCTGCACTCAGGCCAAAGAGCAGGCTCACCGCCATCAACACAATCGAGGGTTGCCAGAGATGGTCGGGCGGATAGGTCCCCGTGGCAAAGAGTCTGCGGTTCAGCCAAATAGGTCTCCACAGAGCATCGAGGAAGATCCACTGCACCACACCGGAGATAATGAAATAGAGGAGGGCAGCCGAGACAAGGGTGAGAATGGTGTTGCCAATGCTGCTAAACAGATTGGCCCGCAGCCACCCCACGAAGCCGACCTCGGAGACGGGGGCCTTTTTGGCGGGGCTGGGATGGTTGGGGTTGACCCAAACAGAAGGTTCAATGTCGGTAGCCATGCTTTCTCCTAGCGCTCCACCAACGCCATGCGCTGGTTATACCAGTTCATGAAGAGGGATGTCACAATGCTAAAGGTCAGATACGTCCCCATGATCAGAATAAACATCTGCACTTCTGCGCCCGATCGGTTCAGAATGGTGAGCGAGACGTTAAAGAGATCCGGGTAGCCAATCGCAATCGCCAGACTGGAATTTTTGGTCAGGTTCAGGTATTGGCTGGTCAGCGGCGGGATGGCAACGCGCATGGCCTGGGGCAAGACGATCATACGCAGGGTTTCGCTCATGCCCAGCCCCAACGCCCGGCTGGCTTCCCACTGGCCTTTGGGGACGGCGTTAATGCCGGCGCGCACAATCTCGGCGATGAAGGCGGCCGTGTAGAGCACCAGCCCCAACAACAGGCCGGCAAACTCCGGCGACATGGTTAGCCCGCCGATGAGGTTGAAGCCTTGTAATTCGGGCTGGCTAACGATAGATGGGTGAGGGCTTTTCCCAAGTGAGGGCGCTGCCTTCTTGCTCCAGATTATAGAAGCGGAAACCGCCCTGGGCGTCGGTATGGACTGTGCCAAGTTCAGTGCCATCTTCGGCGGTCAAGGTCACTGGCACAAAGCGCAGGGTCTGATCCACGCCCAGATCATAGGCCCCGTTGCCGTTGGCATCCACATAAAGCGTGCCCCGATCCCCACGGCGCAGTTCATAGCTGAGGTTTTGCGGCAACTGTCCCGTGGTATAGGTAACCAGATAGCCGATTATCGCCACGGCCAGGAAGGTGAGAAAGGCCAGGGGCAAGACCGAATCAATGCGGCCCAGGGCGTTTAATTGACGGCGGCGCACATAGGCGATCAGCAGCGCCAATACGATTGCGCCCAATACCCAAAAGGTCCAGTTGCGCCCCACTTCGGTGAGATAGGGCCAACTGATCACGGCCCCGCGGTTGCTGAGGATTGCCAGACCGGGGATGGAGATCGGGGTTTTGACATCGGGCAATTTTAGGATAAAGGCAAAATACCAAAAGAAAAGCTGCACAAGCAGCGGCGTACTGCGGATAATTTCTACATAGCCACCGGCCAGGGTACGCAATAGCCAGTTATTGGAAAGGCGGGCGATGCCGGTGAGGACGCCCAGAAGGGTCGCCAGCACAATGCCAATAAAGGCCACGCGCAGCGTATTCTGAATGCCAATCAGAAAGGCTCTGGCATAGCTTTCGGAGGGCGAAAAGGCGGGGCCTTCGGCAATGGCAAAGCCTGCCGTTTGGTTGAGAAAGTTCCAACTAAGCGTGCCGCCGGTGGCGCTGTTGCTGGCCCGGAGCCGGGTTGTCATGTTGTTAATCAGAAAGGCAGCCACGGCGACGATAACGATAACAAAGATAATCTGAGCGAGGATACCCAGGATGCGGCTGTCACGGTAAAAAGGCGTGCGGGTCGGGGGGGAGACCGGTGCGGATAGATTGTTCATGGGCATTTGCCTTCGGATAAATGGAAAGGAGTGCAGTGCCGCGCCAGCGGGCGAACGACACTACACTCCTGTCTTACATGCATCTATACTCGGCAGCAGCACACAAGGACATTTTTCAAAGAGCCGAAACTGTTCCTTTGGGGCGCTGCTTCGTACACCTATGCGGAATGATCAAACTGTCGCATGAGAGCGACACCTTTCCGGTTGGGGACGGCCCTGGTTTAGCGGAAGGGCGGAGCGTAGATCAAGCCCCCATCTTTGTATTGGGCGTTCTGGCCGCGGGGCAGATCAAACTCTGTGTCCGGGCCAAGATTGTTGGTGTAGATCTCGCCATAGTTGCCCACGGCCTTGAGCACAGTCACCATGAAATCATTGGGCAGGCCCACTTTGGCGCCCATATCGCCTTCGACGCCCAGCAGACGGCGAATGTTGGGATCTTCGCTGCTCAGCATTTCGTCTACATTTTCGCTGGTAATGCCATATTCTTCAGCCTCAAACAGGCCAAAGATCGTCCAACGCACGGCATCGGCAAAGACAGGATCGCCCTGGAAGACAGCCCCGGCCAGTGGCTCTTTGGACATAGTCACATCCAAAATCATGTGATCGTCCGGGGTTTGCAACTGCGTGCGGCTGCTGACCAGACCCGATTTGTCCGTGGTCACACCGTCACAGCGGCTTTCGTCATACGCGCCCATGGTCTTGTCGTTGTCCTCAAAGACGACGGGGGTAAAGTCGATGCCCAGCGCGCGGAAGTTGTCGGCCAGGTTCAGTTCGGTAGTCGTCCCGCTCTGGACACAGATGGTGGCCCCATCCATGTCTTCCAGCGTTTCAATTTCGCTGTCCTTGCGCACCATCATGCCCTGCCCATCATAGAAGGTGACGGGCATCCACTCCATGCCCACCTCGCTGCTGTCGCGGGTGAGGGTCCAGGTGGAGTTGCGGAAGAGCACATCCACTTCGCCAGCCTTCACAGCGGTGAAGCGTTCGCCGGAACTCAGCGGGCGATATTGCACGGCAGCGCCATCACCCAGGACAGCGGCAGCCACCGCTTTGCAGAAGTCCACGTCAAAGCCGCTGAAGTTGCCTTCGCTGTTCAAATAGCCAAAGCCGGGCAGTGTGTTGTTGACACCGCAGATCAGCTCGCCCCGATCTTTGATCACCTGTAACAGGCCACCGGCGGCAGGGGCAGCGGCGGGGGCAGCGGCAGCGGGCGCCGCCGGGGCAGCCGCATCAGGCGTGGCTGTCACCACCACGGTGACTTCCACCACTTGGCCTGTGCCCGCCGTGGGCGCAGCACAGGCGGCAAAGACGATGCCCAGGATCAGCAACAGGGCAGCCAGAGAGAAAACGCGTTTGTTCATTAAAGATTCCCTTTCAAAATTGGTTTGTGTCGATCATCCATGCGGACAATGAGCGACGGTGGAAAGATGGAAGTTAATCATGCACTGAGGTGTGTCTGTGAGAAGAGCAAACTTGAGGTGAGCGGAGAAAAAGCTCAGAGGATACAACAATCTCCGCAATCGACAACACACGTTGCCGATTCTTAATAAAAGGTAGACACACCAGATGAACCCTCTATTTGTATATCATGGTTATAAAAAGCTGTCAAAATGATTTTGCAGACTAACCTCCTCTCTAAGTTTGGTACATCGCCCGCGGGTGGGCTATAATCGCGCAAACTTGTGACTCGTCTTTCAGGAGAACCCTATTTATGCCAGCCGATCTGTCCAATACCATTGCCACGCTGATTGGCATCTTTGTTGCCATGATGGGGGCGTTTCTTTTTGCCTTTTGGCTTGCAATGGGGATTTGGACCTTTAATGACATTCGCTCGCGCACGCGGGATTGGCTGGCAATCGCCCTTGCCTGTCTACTAGTGCTGATTTTCCCGATTATTGGCCTGATTCTCTACATGATGATCCGCCCCAAAGAGACGCTGGCCGAGGTCTATGACCGGGCGCTGGAGGAAGAGGCGCTGCTACGCGAATTGGAAGAGACCATGACCTGTGTCTCGTGTGGCGTGCCCGTCAAGGAAGCCTGGGTTTACTGCCCCAGTTGCCATCATCATCTACAGGCAGATTGCCATAGCTGTGGCAGCCTTGTCCGCGAGGAATGGGATATCTGTGTTTTCTGTGGCGCG
This sequence comes from uncultured Chloroflexia bacterium, assembly GCA_963721725.1. Taxonomy (GTDB): domain Bacteria; phylum Chloroflexota; class Anaerolineae; order Caldilineales; family Caldilineaceae; genus RI-153. The sequence goes on along the minus strand of CAVRLX010000016.1, from coordinate 407,561 downwards.
TCGCGCCACGCTCAGAATGACCGGACAGCGCAGCGCGCCAATCGCGACTTTGCCGGAATCGATCCACGGGCAGCCGAAGAAAACCTGGGGTATCGGCCCGTTCAAATGAGCGAACCGCCGCGTTCATAACGCGGAGTCGTCTTTGACAGCAACCCGCAAAAAGTCCCCGCTGGATAGATGCCAGCGGGGACTTTTTTGTTGCAAATCTACTGAGCTACAACTTTCCAAGTTGGCCGACAATCGCGAACAAATTAGCCATTGCCTCTGCGGGTTGTGGTGCATCACAGGGGATATGCGTTTGCGGATCGGAGGGTGGATCATAGTGCCAAAAACGAAAGTTGTCATAGCCAGAAACTCGCTCAAGCGAAACGTGAAGGAAGGATGATTTCTGACCAGAGCGATAAGCATAGCGCCGTGAGTTTGAAAAATGTCTCAGATGGTGGGATGATAAGGGCATACAAACTCCAGACACCCCTTCACCCACAAAGGATTGATCATGGCAAAACGTGTAAGTTTTGATCTCACCGACAAAGTTGTCATTGTTACCGGGGCCGGGCGCGGCATCGGCAAGTCGATTGCAGAAATCTGTGCCGAATATGGCGCGGATGTGGCGCTGGGCAGCCGCACCGTTGCCGAGAGCGAAGCCACCGCCGAAGAATGTCGCAAGCAGGGCCGCCGCGCCGAAGCCTGGGAACTCGACGTTTCCAGCGTGGAGAGCATTCGCGCCTTTGTGCAGAAGACGCTGGACACCTTTGGCCGCATTGACGTCCTCGTCAGCAACGCTGGCTATAATTCGCCCAAACCGGCGCTGGACTATACCGAAGAGGAGTTTGATTATATTTCGGATGTGAACTTCAAAGGCGCGTTTTTCCTGGCGACCGAGGTGGCCCGCAGTATGATCGAACGCAACATTGAAGGCAGCATCATTACGATTAGCTCGCAGGTAGGCATTGTGGGCGGCCCACTGCGCGCCATCTATGCTGCGGCCAAAGGCGCTGTGGGGCAGTTCACCCGCTCGCTGGCAGCGGAATGGGCGGTCAACAAGATCACGGTCAACGCCGTGGCCCCCACCTTCACCCGCACCCCCTTGCTGGAAAAGGCCGTGCAAAATCCCGAATTTGCCAAAAACTTGCTCAAAGTGCCCATGGGACGCCTGGCTGAACCCGACGAAATCGCCGGTGCTGTGATCTATCTTGCCTCCCCCGCCGCCCGCATGGTCACCGGACAGGTGCTGGCTGTGGATGGCGGGTTTACAGCAGTGTAAGTAACGAGTAATGAGTACTGAGTAAGTAGGGTTAAGCCACTCGATTTTCATTGAAGAAGGTAACTCTATACAGGTGCGACGCACTCCCCAGAAGTAGAATGGTTGTGAAAAGCTTGTGCGGCGAGTGCGTCGCACCCTACACCTGTATCGTTACTGAAGAAGATTGATTGTCAACGATTTTTACTCATTACTCTTTACTCATTATCCTTAACCCATCCTCCCCCTTTCACCCAGAAGGAACTCGCCCCATGTCCACCCCCTATCGCGTCGGCGTCATCGGCTGTGGCGGCATGTCGCGCAACCATATGCGCGGCTATATTGACAGCGGACGCTATGAAATTGTGGCGCTGGCTGATCTCAGTGAAGCAGCTATGCAAGAAGTTAATACGCAATTCAACATTTCGCCCACCCACTACACCGACGCCCACAAGATGTTGGCCGCGGAAACGCTCGACGTGATCTCCGTCTGTACGTGGCACGGCGGCCATGCCCCGTGGACGATTGCCGCCGCCGCCGCCAAGCCCAAGGCCATCCTTTGCGAAAAGCCCATGGCGGATACGCGTGGGCGCGGCCGAGCAGATGATGATCGCCTGTCAGCGCAGTGGCGTAAAACTGGCGATTGCCCATCAGCGCCGCTTTCTGCCTGCCTATACGCTGGCGAAAGATCTGATTGCCGAAGGCGCAATTGGCACGTCAACCTGATCCAGAGTTTTGGCGGCGACGGGTCTGCCCAACTACAGCTCGCACCAGACCGACATGTACCGCTATCTCCTGAGCGACGACGAGTGCGAGTGGGTGATGGGCAACATTGAGCGCAAGACCGATCAATACGAGCGCAGCACGCGCATTGAGGATCGCTGCTTTGGCCGTCTTTCAATTTCAGGTGGCGCACGCGCGCTGATTCTCAGCGACTTGGTTCCCAACTATTATCAGGGCGCTATGATCTACGGTAGCGAAGGCATGATCAACCTCACCACCGAAGATCTGCACATCATGAACGCCGAGAGCGGCGGACAATGGCAGCGCCACGCCCCTGACGGCAAATTTTTCACCCTGGCTGACAAGGGCAAACGCTTCGAATGGGAAGAAGGCGGCAGCGGCCAGGCCGACGAACTGGCCGATTGGATCGAGGGCAAGGCGGTGCATCGTGGCCGCGCCGAGAATGGCTACAAAGCGCTGCAAATGATCCACGCCGTCTACGAATCGGCGCGTATGCACGAGAAGGTCGTCATGCCCATGCGCACCCGTGTCAACCCGCTCGATCTCATGGTCGAGTCGGGTCATTTGACACCAGAACGACCAGGCCGGTACGATATTCGAGCGTTTCTGCTGCGCGGGGAAAACATGGCTTCGGACGAGAAAAACGCGTGATGCGTATTGCGTATTTTTCGGTTAACTCAATCGGTTCCAATAAAGAATCCAGCGCGGTTAACAACACATCACGCATCCCGTATCCCGTTCAAATTTTCGTTGCATAAATCACTTTACTCTACTCCACAGGAGGCACTCATGGCATCGTTGACGGCTGCGCAAGTGGCGCAATTTGAGCGTGATGGCTATTTGGTGATTGAAGATCTCTTCGATCCCGTGGCGGATCTGGACCCCATTATCGAGGAATACAAGGGGGTGCTGGATCGGCTGGCGGAGGAGTTACATGCGGCAGGCGAAATTCGCTCGACCTATACGGACCTGCCCTTTGGGGAACGGCTGGTGCAGATCTATGCCGAGAGCGGCAAGGTCCACGCCCAATATTTCGACTTTTCGCTGCCCCAAGCCAATGTCAAGGAAAATACGCCGATGTGGGTGGGACCGGCGGTCTTTCGCACGCTGCGCAACGCAAAGCTGCTCGACGCTGTCGCAGTCGCTGATCGGCCCCGAAATCTACTCTAATCCGGTACAGCATGTGCGCCTGAAACCGCCAGAACGGTTGACCCCCAAAGGCGAAGATGGCCGTGTGCAATTGGGCAAAACCCCGGTCCACCAAGACAACGGCGTGGTCACGCCCGACGCCGACGAAACCGAGATGCTCACGGTCTGGTTCCCGCTGTGGGACGTGACTGTGGAGAATGGCTGCCTGTGCGTCTGGCCCGGCAGTCATCGCAAAGGGCTGTTGGATCACTGCCCCAACCCGACGGGGCTTGCCATCCCCGGCAAACTACTGGGCGGCAGCAAAGCCGTGCCCATTGAGTTGAAACGGGGCGGCGCGCTCTTTATGCATAAAGCTTACCGTACACGCCTCTTTTTCCAACCATAGCGATGCTGTGCGCTGGAGCTTCGACCTGCGCTACAACCCGATTGGTCAACCCACCGGGCGCGGAGCCTTCCCCGGCTTTGTGGCGCGCAGTCAGGCCCACCCAGAGACGGAACTTCGCGAACCGCAGGCTTGGGCGGATCTCTGGTATGAAGCGCGTCAACGGCTGGCCGATCAAGAGATGGGTGCGTTTAACCGCTGGAGCAAAGAGAATCCAGTGTGTGCGTAGGAAACAGATGCGATCGGGCGATCGGGTGATTCTTCGCCAATCGCCCCATCGCTTCATCTCTCAGTCGCTTCAATCTCCAATCTCACCTCCCCTAGAAAGTACATTCCATGACCCCGATTCGCATGGCCCAGTACGGGACCAAACATGGTCACGCCGAGGGCAAATTAGTGTCGATGTTGAATAACCCTGCCGTTGAAGTGGTGGGTGTTTATGAGCCGGACCGGGCGCGGCGAGCGGCGCTGGAAAATAGCACAAATGCATTTGCCAAGCTTCGCTGGTTTGAGGATCTGTCCGAGATGTTGAATGATCCCAGTATTGTTGCCATCGCCTCGGAAGGGCTGAACAGCGAAAGCCTGAGCCAGACGGAGCAGATCGTCGATGCAGGCAAGCACGTTTGGTATGACAAGCCCGCCGGGCAAAACTGGCCGCAGTGGCAGCGCGTGATAGAAAGTGCGCGGCAACAAGGGCTGCTGCTGCAAATGGGCTATATGTTTCGCTATCACGTGGGCTTTCGGCAGCTCGCCGAGTGGGTGCATTCTGGCTTTTTGGGCGAGATCTACTCGGTGCGGGCGCACATGTCCACCAATCTCAACGAAGGCCAGCGCGAGGTGATCAGCGAACACCACGGCGGCATCTTCTACGATCTGGGCGGGCACATGCTGGATCAGGTGGTTTGGCTGTTGGGCCGGCCGCAGCGCGCCACAGGCTTTTTACACAACCACAGCGGCATCGTCCCCGCCTTTCAGGACAACACGCTGGGCGTGCTGGAATATGAGCACGCCATCGCCTTTGTGGACATCTCGGCGCTGGAGCCGCGCCCGATGGCGCGGCGTTTCGAGGTCTATGGCAGCCAGGGCAGCGCCATTCTTGTAGAGCCGTTCGAGCCGGGCCACGCCATTCGTCTCTGTTTGGAAGAAGCGGTGGATGGGTATGAGCAGGGGGTGCAGATGATCCCGTTCGAGCCACAGTCGCGCCAAGTGCTCTATGACCGCGAACTGGATGCTATTTTCGGCGACGCTGGCCGGCCAACAGCCGCCGGATCGCCCATTAGATCATGAATTGTTGGTGCAGGAGACGTTGCTACGCGTCACGGGGGATATTGCGGAAACCGAGTAAGGATAGCGGTTAGAGTGTAGCGCGCAACGCATCCAAGATAAGGGTATCATATTTGTTTTCAAGGTACATATGCGCCAGTGTGTTTGGCCCAGAGCGATAATGTTGCATAAGATAGTCGTAACGGGTGCAAATTTGAAGAATCTGTGCCCCGATCAACACAGGATCACGGTCTGTGAGGCTAACCTTTGAAATGGATCGTGGCAATTCCTGATGTTGCTTGCCGATGATCTCGGCCACCACCTCAAGCCTGGGAATTTTTGCCAAAAGATCTCGTCCCTGCCCAATGTGTTCGATAAAAATTTTTTGTTCGTTACTGGCCAGAGGCTGTTTTTTCTGAAGTTTATATAAAATTGACTGTGGCGCAGTAATCAAGCCAATAGGCGAGAGCATGGCAGCCAATTCAAAACGCCAGCCTTCCGCCAGCGCCAGATGTGAAACGATTTTGTGTGTATACTCTTTAAGTCGGCCGGTACTCTCTACGGAATCTGGATAGAGTCGCCGTAAAATTTCCAACAAGACTTGAACACTCCCCACCAACGTTTTGGAGAGTAATTCGCGTTCGCTAATGTCCATGTCATACTGCTTCACACTGCTTTCAAAGACTTGCCGCATGATGGCTGGTGGGACAGGTTTTGTAAGAAAACGGAAGATGTGGGTTTCGTTAATGGCATTCATTACGAGGGATAAATCGGCGCGTCCTGTTAAAATGATACGTATGCTATCAGGACTAATCGACTTTGATTGCATTAAGAAATCAATACCACTCATGCCGGGCATGTGTAGATCTGACACAACCACAGCAAAAGATTGGTTGCGAACTTGAAACAGACCTTCTTCGGGGCTAGTCGCCGTTATCAGGTTATAATCGCGCCCGAGATTCCGCTGCATGGAGCTAACCAATAGGGGATCATCGTCTACCAATAAGATTTTTTGAGATGTCATATTGCTTCTTTTCGGAATGATGACCACTCGGCAACCATTGCCGGTGTAATCCCTTCTTGCTCTAAATAATCCCAATCCAAGAGTTCTGTTGCCAGATTGTGCGCTACGAGACTATGATCCAGTGCATTGGCAATGTGAACAAGGGTAAGCGTATTTTTGCTGTGTTCTATACGTGAAGGTTCATGATGGAAAGCTACTGCATGAATCACTTCCTGATTAAATCCCCACAATCCCAGCAAATATCCTCCCACTTCTGCGTGATTGACGCCGATAACCTCCCGCTCTACACAGTGGAGAAGCTTCGATTCTTTGTTGGCTTTGGTCAGGCTGTGCAAAAAGGCATCGGGAAAGTACGAGCAAAATATCAGCTTTCCAACGTCATGTAACATACCGGCCACCGTGGCAGAGATCTGGATTGCTCCCCGGAAAATTTCTCATTGCTAATAGCTTGGCCTGTTGTCCCACACGCAGCCCATGTGCATAAAACTCGTCTAGAAAAGGTTTGGTGTGTTCATTGTCAAACTGATTAAACACACTGACCACATCCACAAGCGACCGCGTGGTATCCAAGCCAAGGAGGGCTACCGCCTTTGCCGGATCGGATACGTGCTGTCCGCAAAGAAAAGAATGCCGAGTTGACCAGTTGCAACACTTTGGTTGTCAGCCCAATATCGTGCGAGAGGATGGCCCCGATATGGGCTGGCGATGCCCCAGGCGTATCAAGCAGCCGCTTTAACTCCGCATAAACCGTTGGCAATGTAGGCAATGTTTCGATACTGCCCAGTAATTGTTGAATCGCTGGGTTCGGGATTAAGGTCTGAAAGGTAGTTGTGCGTTCGATGATCTCCTTAAGCGTGTCGGCATTACACGGTTTTCCAAGCAACTGATGGGCCACTCCTGATGTCAATAAACTGATGGCTTTATCAGAATAGCCAGAAAGCACAACTCGCACTGTACTTGGATAGCGCTCACGTACATGGATCAGCAACTGTTCGCCGTCCATATCGGGCATGCGCATATCAGTCGCCACAAGATCAAAAGGAGATTCTGCCATCAAGCCCAGTGCAGTTGTGGCGCTTTCGGCAAACTCCATTGCCCACTGTCCACGCATGGGGTACAACATTCGGCGTAATCCACTGAGAATGTTGGCTTCATCATCCACAAACAGAATGCGCTTTTTGACCAGCGTTTGCATACTATTTTATCTCCAAAGGCAGTCACCTATTTGGATAAAGGCGAATTCAACAGACTTTAGCCTACTCTTTCCCAGCGGAGAGCTAGCCTGAGCGGATGGGCAGAGCGATCGTAAACGTCGTACCCTGTCCGGGTTCAGATTGAAACGTTAAGTTCCCGCGGTATTTTTTGATAATTGTGGCGTGTGCCAGCGCCAATCCTTGTCCGGTTCCTTTGCCAATCGGTTTTGTCGTAAAGAACGGTTCAAAAATGCGGCTCTGAATGGCTGTCGGAATACCGGTGCCGTTATCCTCGATTTGAAGAAACACATGCTCATCATCTGTCTGTGTGCAAACGCGGATGACGCCCCGCTGAAAAGTGGTATCGATCTTGTCAGCGATGGCATGGGCTGCATTCATGATCAAATTTAGAAAAACCTGGCTCAACTCGCCTAATTCACACAGAATCGGTGGCAAATTCGGATGTAGATCTAACGCCACATCGGCAACATATTTATATTCATTTTTGGCAACAGTTAAACTGTTTTGTACCATTGCATTCAGATCCACAAAATCCATCGCCTCGGTCACAGGATGCGCAAAAGTCCCCATGGCATGGACAATCGATGCAACACGGTCAAGCCCTTCCATGGTTTGCTGAATTGCAATGGGGATTTCCTGTTGAAGGAAAGTCCAGCCGTTTTCCGCAGCCAATTCTGCAATCTGCTCACAGTATACAGACGCCTCTGGCAAATGGGCCAGGGTTTCCCCCATGGCTTGATAAGCCACCACTAGATTTTTGAACACCCGAAACGCATCCGCCAAAAAATAGACATTGTCGCTTATAAACTGAATGGGGGTGTTAATTTCATGGGCAATGCCTGCCGCCAACGCTGCCTACGGCTTCTAACTTATGGGCCTGGGCACGTTGAAGTTCAAGAAACTTTACTTCTGTAATGTCTATGTGGATCACGACGGCTTTCCGGTGATCTGCTGCCTGTATAGGCGCTACCAATAAGCGGAACCAGCGTTGAAGATCCGGCGAATGACAAGGATAATCGAGGTTGAAAGTCTGTGCATCGCCGCTCAAAACACCCTTGATCCCCTGAATTACCTCGCCCGAAAGCGTATCTCCCTGAGCAACGGCATGCTCACACACGGTAAGATAGTTTCTCCCCTGCCCGCCATCGGGCCACATCAAATCATTCGCATCGGCAAAATGTTGCCAGAAAGCGTTTACCATGAGAATCTGCCCTGTGTGGTCAATTAAGACCATACTGGCCGGCAGTGCATTCAGAATTTCTTGTTGTAAATGTGACGCCTCGCGCAGCGTGCGCTCTGCCTTTTTGCGCGCCGTCATATCACGCAACACAGCCAAGTGTCGCCCCTGGAGCACATTGGCAGTGACGGCATATTCCGCCTCTAGCCGACTTCCATCCCGACGAACTAATACCACCTCTCCCCGATCTACATTCTCATCAATACAAAATTTACTCCAAACTTCTCCAAAATAATCTTTAAATTCCGGTTCAAAAAACAGATTCACGTGCAATCCGATCAACTCTTCGCGTGGTAATCCATATAACTTGCACGCGGCAAGGTTGGCATCCACAAAGTAGCCCAGGTCATCAGAAATGACAATCGCATCCAGCGCATACTCAAACACAGCGCGAAACTGCCGTTCGCTTGCACGTAGTGCCTCCTGTGCTTGCCTCAAAAGCATCACACCACCATCCGATGGATCGATGAATGCATCGACCTGGGCAAGGTTCATTTGATTAAATGCCTTTTCCAGATCAAGGATATGCTGGGTAATCAACTCTAAAAATCTTTCAGGCATGAAACAGCCCTCTATGTAACTACTGGTCATCAACTCATTTACAGAACTAGTAGAAAAATACTTGGTCACTTCCATGCACCATAAGAATGTAAGAGGTCTATAATCACCAGAATTCCTTACAAAACTGTAATCCTTAGCCATTATAACAATATAGAAAGAACGCGCTCATCAGGAAAATGACTTAAAAGAGAAAAAGGACGGGGTAGCCAATCAAAAAACAGATTCTGCCCGCGGGCAGAATCTGTTAAATAGAACGTAAAAGCCTGTGCAAAAATGGAGAGCTAAAACAGCATCATTTTATCCACCACATTGCGCAGCGGCTCACCGTTGAGATAGCGGCGCAGGTTGCCGGTGAGGGTGTCGATGCGGCGCTGTGAAACGTGCGGATTCTGTGCCGCCACGTGCGGGGTCATGATCACGTTGTCCATACCCCACAGCGGGTGATCGGCAGGCAGCGGCTCGATCTCGTAGACATCCAGCGCGGCGCCGGCGATAGTTCCGTTACGCAGGGCATCCACCAGCGCATCCAGTTTTACCACTACGCCGCGACTGATATTGATGAGATAGGCCGACGACTTCATACGCCCGATCTCGCTCGCTCCGAGCAACCCCTCGGTCTCTGGCGTCTGCGGCACACAGCTCACCACAAAATCAGACTGGGCCAGCAGATCGTTCAATTGCGACTGCGGCCAGAGCGCGTCGACAAAGTCGGGCGGCTCGCCGGGGCGGGCGTCCACAGCGATGACGCGCATGGCACAGGCCTTGCCGCGCTTTGCCAGTTCTGTGCCAATCCCGCCCAAGCCGATAATGCCCAAGGTGCAGTCGGCCAGATGGCGCACGGGTGTATCCTTTTGCCATTTTCCCTGCACCTGCCGCCGCATGTACAGGTGCAGCCCGCGCGCAAACATGAGGATAAAGCCCAATGCGTGATCGGCGATCATGTCGCTGTAGATTTTCGACATATTGGTGAGGGTGACGTTGCTCTCGGCCAGTTTCGGGAACATGTAGTTCTCCAGCCCGGCAATGGGCGTTTGCAGCCAGCGCAGTTTGCCCGCCTGCTCCAACATGGCGGGCGTGAGGTTGCCGTACATGCCCTCGGCGTCGGCGATGGCCTTAAGCGCTTCGGCTTCGCTCTGCGCGTTGACAATCTCCACCCCTTCCGAGACCGCCCGCACTTGTTCCAGTTCATCCGCATTAAGCGGGGGATAGATCAGTAAATTCACAACTCCTCCTTTTGTTTGATTTCACCGCAAAGCCGCGGCAGGGCGCAAAGCGCAGAAAAGAATGCAGATGACGCAGATTTGGCAGATTTACGCAGATTCCATAGGAAAAACTGGACCACTTTTGCCTTTTGCCCTTTGCCTTCTCCGTGTCCTTGGCGGCTTTGCGATAAATTCTCTGCCTAGGCCGCAGGTCGCTGGCGGAACCTGGCATACTCGTCTGCCGTGAGCAGTTCGTTCACATCCACACGCTGACCGCCCAACTCGTCGGAAACGTTGGCGGCGATCACCGCGGCGAGGCTGTTCATGCCGTCGTCAAAAGACGAGCGGATCAGGTCGGGGCGATTGTCGCCGATGGCCTGGATGAACGCCTTGTTGATCTCATAGGTCGTGTTGCGCCGTTCGCCCACGGGCAACGCGTGGCGGATCTCCTCGTTGGATGGATGTTTGGCGGGCGGATAGTCGCCTTCGTAGCGATAGGCGGTGACACCACGGTCGATCTCCAGAATTGTCTCGTTCAAGAAGACCTTGTGATCGGTTTCATCATAGAAAACGCGGCGCAGGCGCGACAGAATCATGTCGCCCACCGCGCCGTTCTCGAAGCCAAAGAGCGCCGTGTACGTGTACGGATTGTCCGCACCGTCGATGATCTCGGCTTCGGGGCGGTGCATGTAGATCGCCTGCACCCACTTCACATCGCCCATCCAATAGCGCCACAGATCCAGCGGATGGATGCCCGCCTCCACCATTGTGCCGCCCGACCAGGCGCGGCTGGCCGTCCATACCCGGTTGACTGGCCCTTTGGCCGTCTCCGTGGGCGTGTGTTTAACGTTGTGGGTTTCAATGCCGGCGTGGCGCGTATAGGTTGCCATAACCGGGTTTTTGCCCTGTACATAGTCGCGAACAGCTTCGTGGGCGGCGTCGAAGCGCTGTTGAAAGCCCACAGTCGAGAGGACCCCCGCGGCACGGATGGCCTCTTGCATCTCAATCGCCTCGTCCAAAAAGAGGCTCATGGGCTTTTCCACAAAGACGTGCAGCCCGGCTTTGGCGGCGCGCACGACTTCGCCCTTGTGGACGTTGGGCGGAATGTCAATGTGGAACATCTCGAAATCGCCAGAGTCGATGGCGGCGTTTACATCTTGTGTGCGCTTGATCTTGTCGGCAGGGATGCCCGGCACATATTGTTGAATCTTGGCGGGGTCCAGATTGCTTTCAAAGGCATCCATCAGCGCGGTGATCTCCACCAGCCCTTCTTGCTGAAGCTGCCAAAGCCCCGCCAGATGTTGCAGGCCACGCTGGCCCAGGCCGAGGATACCAACTTTGATGGGACGAGTCATGAGGGTGTGCTCCTAGCGTCTTGTAATATCGAAATGGAAAGTATAACTGTAATGAGTAATGAGTAGGTTTAACTTCTCTACTCATTACTCATTATTCCTAAAACATTCCTAAAACGTCACTTCGGTCTTCTGCTCCATCTTATCCTCGTCCAACTCCATGCCCAGCCCCGGCGCGGTGGGCAGGGTGACAACGCCGTTAACCGGTTTAAGCGGGGTTTTAAGGAAGAATTGATGGATTTCGTTCCACTTGATCAGATATTCGAGCAGCGGCGTGGTGGGTTCGGGCCAGGCGGCGATGAGATGAGCGCTGGCCGGTGTGGAGTGGCCGTGGGGGATCACGGGGATGTCATAGGCCGAGGCCAGGGCGCAGATTTTCATGGTCTCGGAGATGCCGCCCGCCCAGTAGATGTCGGTTTGCAGCACGTCCAACGCGCGCGCGATCCAGCAGTTGTTTCACGCCCCAGCGCGTATACTCGTGTTCGCCGCCACTGATGGGGATGGGCGAGCCAGCGCGAATCTCAGCATACTGGGCGATCTTGTCGGCCAGCACCGGCTCTTCGATCCAGCGCGGGTGATACTCTTCCAGCCGGCGCGCCATTTGCAGCGTGTAGGGCACGTCCCAACTCGACCAGGCGTCCAGCATAATGTCCACATCTGCGCCCACGCTCTCGCGCAGGGTGCGGACAAGGCGCAGATTGCGCTCGATGCCCGCTTTGCCATCGGTGGGGCCATCGCGGAAGAACCACTTCATGGCCTTGTAGCCCTGAGAGACCATCATTTGCGACCGTTCCTGAACCAGTTCAGGATCGAGCGAATAGCCCAGCGCGCTGGCATAGGCGGGGATCTCTGTACGCGTGGGGCCGCCCAACAACTGATAGACCGGGGCGTTGAACCATTTGCCCTTCAGATCCCACAGCGCGCAGTCCACCACGCTAATTGCCATCATCGCCACGCCCTTGCGGCCGTGGATCTGTGATCGGTACATGCGGTCCCACAGCCGTTCAATCGCAAGAGGATCGTGGCCGACGAGCAACGAAGCCAATTGGGTGCTGATTACGTAAGCCTGCTCATGCGGCATGGGGCCGCCAATGCCATAGACATCGGCGTCGGTCTCAATCTGCACAAAATAGGACTTAATCGCATAGTGCCCTTTTTGCTCCGACGCAATCCAGACCGTGCCTTCAGCCTTGTGCTCAGGATAAATGTCGATGGGGCGAATCAAGCGCTCTTCCCAAAAGACATCCTCTTGATGCTGCATCGTGCCTTGAAGCTCAAAAATACGCACGGCGGTTATCTTCATAGGGTTCTCCTTGTGGGTGGGGTGAAGTGAAGGGATACCACGGCCCATTATACCCGCCAGCGCGGAAGGTACAAGATTAGAGCGAGATGGGGCGCGACAAAATCACGCTACCATCCGTGGGGCAGAGGCGGCGCGCTGGTGATTTTTCTGATGCCATATCGCAGCATAGAGGGGAGGGAATCTATGGCAAAATGAGCGCGTACATAAGCATAGAAATTGCCCGGATGGGGGGCAATCCCCAGAGCCAAGGCGCGCTGTTGAAAGGTTGTATAGGCCAGCCGAACGCGTCTGGATTGGGGTGCGCTCCCAGGGGGGATCTGTTCCAGTTGCCAAATCGTCCGCGCATAGACTGAGGGGCGGGCCTGTTGCAGTTCGGCTAATGGCTGGCTGGGGATGTCGATATCGCCGAGGCGCTGAATCTCGGCCAGCCGCGCCGCCATTCCAATGGAAAGGTCACTCTGCTGGGCCAGGGCCACAAGCTCCGGCCAGTCTATCATGTGGTGTGCCATAAGATTGATCCCATCCAGCAGGGGAATCAGTTCCAGCGCGGGTGCAATTGCCAGTGCCCGCAAAAATTGGTGGGTGGGGGCCAACGTGCGGCCTTGCACAATTTTGCTCTCCAGCGGGACAGCGCGGTCAAACCACGGGGCGGTCAAAGTGGGAGCCTGGGGCAGCGTATGCCAACAGAGAGAGATGCGCATTTTTTCCTCTCTTTGGGCAAGACTTTTGGCAAAAAGATGGCCCGACTGCCAGCGCTCAAAACGGGGCGTGGTCAGATCTTTGATCGGGGGCGAAGGCTGCCAGCCAGCCTCAATCAGCGTCTGGATGGCGGTCAATCGCTGCCCTGTGGGGACCAGAATTTGCGCGACGCCGATGGGACGGGTGGCTGGATCGGCATAGACGGTCACCGCCAGCGCCGCTGGACCGATGAGCAGGGCGGGCAGTGCAGCCTGTGCCAATGTCTGCAACGCATTGTCGGCGGCCTTGAGGGCAAGCTGATTCCCATACCACATGCGCCGGTAGATCCCTTTGAGCCGGGGCATCCACGGGTGCGACACGTTCTCTTTTACCCGTGGATAGAGCAGGGCAAGCAGGGGAAAGTGGCCGATTTCCAGCCGTTCAAAGTCCGTTTTGGCCTGCCACTGCTCAAAGTGTTGGGCAATGGCAGACGACGGACCTATGAGAGTTTTGAGCAGGGCAACCGTGGCTGGCGTCAATGGCTTCATGCTGGCTTGATTTGTCATAACAACTGGCGCTTGCGGGGCAATGATTGACGCATAACCCTAAACCACTCCTGGCGAAATTTTTCGCGTTGAATCAAATTGTTGTGTTCGTGGATGCGCTTGTGCAGAGCCACAGCCTTAGTCCCTTACGTGCATCCAGGTGCGCACTACTTTCATCAAAGATACCACCTTGTCGCGTAACCGATACCGCAGCGTTAGCGGTCGTGTCACCAGCCAGTTCGCCACAAGATCCCCGCCCAACTGGCTTTTGAAGCGGGACACGTCACTGGGATAGGATGCTCCGGTCAGATCGTTGACGGCATAGCCCAGCCCAGCGAGGGACTCGAACGCCTTCCAGCGCAGAAACGGACTTGCACCCGTTGCCAGAAATTCCTCGTCGGAACCCGCGCACACCGTATGGCTAACAGCATATGGCCCCGTCAGGACAAGTTGCGTTGCCACGGATCTGCCATCAGGGAGACGGGCATGGTAGAGACGACAGAGACCCAACGCTTTGACACGTTGAAAATAGGTGCGAAACCATGGCTCCGATAAATAGAGGGATGACTTTTTCCGCTTGTGTATTGCAAGGTGCAGCCTGTAGAAGCTGTCAAAGTCGTCATCCTCGGTGCATACCAATCCCCGATCCGTGGCACGGCTGATCAGGCGTCGAAGGTTCTGATCGACCCTCTCCCAGGCGGATGGCAAATCAGAGATATCGACCCAATAGGTGTAATTAGGCCGCGCCTGCCAGCCTGCCCCCTGAAAGGGGCGAATGTCGGCAATGGTGTGCCGAACATGCAAAACCATGTGGACACAGTCAACAGTGCGTAGATAGTTTGCCAATGCCGTCAGGATGGCGTTCTGCCGGGATGTGCGTGCTGCCGGCGATTTTGTCGTGTACTCTCGTATGACAGGGCTGTGATAGGCCAACAGGGAGCGGCCCGCAGCCAACATGCCGAGTTTGGTGGGGCGCAAATAGAGGGGCATACCCCCCACCAGTTCGTCGCCATCATAGACGCCGACAATGGAAAAGCGCCCCCCTGCCACTGCACAGAATATCTCTAAATAGCCTGGCAGAGCAAAGATGCTGCCTGAAGGCGCAGTCATTGCAAAGCGTGTCCACTGATCATAGTTACTTTCATGAATAGGACGAACCGAAAGATGGGCGCTCATTTGGATTGGCCTTCAATAATTTCTCTGTGAACAGAAATATGTCGCAAACAGCACTGTTCATCGTGCAGACCGTAGGAGACCAGCCAGCCGTCGTCATACCAGGGGATTGCGCCACAAGGGTAGACGATGCCATCGGTAAATGGATTGGCGCGGTGGTGGTGTTGACGTGGGGGATGGTCTTCCGGGCACAATACGGGCGCGGGCGTAATCCACAGTGGCCGAAAGGGCGGTGCAGCTTCAAACGCATAGGCCCCGGCTGCGTAACGGACCTGACCAAAAGGCTGGCGCAGACGCCATTCGATGGCGGCCAGATAGCGGGGCAGCCGGACATTTGGCGCAATCGGCCAGTAGCGCAATACCCAGCGCAGAGGACTGACAGGCCGGCGCGAGTGAAAAAAAGATAGATACTGATTGCCTCTGCGCACCGGCGGCGCACCACCGAATGGCGGGCCGTAGTGGTCAGCATAGACAGAGACATCCCAATCTGTTTTGTAAACGAGCTTGCAGGAAATGTCACCTTCGCCTTTCAGATTGACGCTCAAAATCGTGTGGGGCGCGATCCAATAGACAGCAAAGAGTTCTCCATCGTGCGGAAAGAGCATCCAGTTTTTCTCGATCTCCTGGCGCGGGCCGTCTAGAACCAGAGGGCGAGCCACCCCTTTGGCCGCCAGTGTATCTGGGTCCAACTCTACCAAACATATCCGATTGGGACGAGCCTGGAAATTGTTATTGTAGTGAATAAAGAGTCGGTCATTGTAAACCAGAAAACGGGGGTCGTAGTAGCGGGAGTCGCTCTCTGGGATAGTGTCGGAGAAAGGGACAACCGAACCGGGGATGACGTTTAGCTTCTCATCCAATTGGCAAAGCGCGATTCGCCGCTGCATGGTTTTTCGACGTCCGGAATCGACGCGATAGGCCATCAGCAGGCGGTCACGGAAGCGGATGATAGCCGGGTTGTAGATGCGCAGGTGCACTACCCTGACGGAACGAAGCCAGGCTATCGGAGCCAATACTGCGGAGTTCAGTTCAATTGCGCCAGACATCGTATCCGTTCTGACGCGCCATTTCAATCAGTTCGGCATAGTTCGTGACGAATTCGCTGTAGGGACGACTCCAAGGTTTGGAAACGCGACTGTGAACATGGGTTGTGCTGGGAAGGTCAAGAAAGCTACAGACTCGGGTGACAGTCGCTTGCCAACTACTATTTCGAGCAAGATCTTCCTCATAGGTCATCACGAGATGAGGGATATCGGCCAACATTCGTCGGTTGTTCTGGCTGATCTGGGCTGCCCTCTCCAGTGCAGCGCGCAACCTATCTTCTGGTATGGTGACTTGCATGGAAGGTTCTGGACCTCCGTTGTGTCCAAAATATCTTTTGGTTTGACCAGCAACCAGACTTGAAATAACCTGATCCAACAAAGACTGCCGCTCCAGATGGATGACTTTCCATCCTCGTTCGCTCCAAAGACGGAGAAATCCGGGGACATCAGCCACTTGCCCACCGTTCAATTTGGTATGAAGTTTGAACCCATAGACAGCCTTGCTGGCAGCGACCCGCATGAGGAGCTGCCGGTATATGAGATACGGCATTGGATGATGTTGCCACATCCTGGCAAGAAGATAGAAAGGCCGCCGCCAGTGTCCCAGATGAAACAACTCCCCTTCGCAATGAATCTGTGGATGCGAATTCAAGAGGTTTACCAGCAGAGAACTCCCGGTGCGCTCCATGCCATAAATCACAAATGATTTCATTGTCACCGCCTGTTCTATCGATTCGTAGTGATCTGCGTTGTACGCAGATATGGAAATGCAGCCACTAAGTGTGTTGTATCGCGAAGTTGCCCACGGCATCCTTCCGTGTGCCACCAAATCAATCCCGCCCGCAGATCGGCAGCAAAGGCCAGCCGAATGCCCAAATACTCTGCCCAATCGTACCACTTTTCTGGCGCGTCCACATAGTCATCGTCGTAGGCCGCCCACGGCACACCATAGGCTTGGGCCAGAATAGCCCCATGTAGGCTGCCGGTCAGCACAAAGTCGGCACCGGCGATACGATGAATAGTCGGCCACGCGGTGCGCATGGGGATGCCCATTTGCACCCAGGCGCGCACCATGCCCGGCAACCGTCGAGGCGAAATGTGCCTGCCCGGTGCCGGTGCGCCAATGATCCGCATTGAGAGAAAATCATCGCAGCCGGTAAGTCGACAGCGCCGTGTCGCAGGCATCTGGTCAATGCAATAGAAGTGCGGCAGCACTAGCGTTCGACCGTGATGCTTGATTTCGCTCCGCTTCAATTGCGGCAACAACAGGGCCGGATCGCCCAATGGTGTGTTCGCGGGCAGTTTCAACCCGGCCACTGTGCGCGGGCCACGCACGGCATGGAACTGGACACGCCGCATCACCTCTGGTAACAGGGGCGCGCCGCGCCAGCCGCAACCCCATACATCCACCGGCCCGGCAATCTGCGCAAAGGTGTGATCCCATAAAACCGAACCGATGGGCAGGAGACAACGGCCAGGGTTGATCACCTGCTCGCCTGGATAGTTGCGGTTCACACACCGAAATCCCAATGCCTCTAGGATGATGGCAGCGAGGTGATCCCCCAGGTTTTTGACCAGGGCGTTCTCCAGCCAATAGTAGGAGCGTACTTGAGGTCTATCCATCTGATAATGGGTAGGGGAAAGCGCTCAGCAGCCAGCCCGAGCGTCCGGCCGCGTGCAACGCCCTGCGCCCAACGGAGGAGATGTGCGGCGCGAAGTACGAGGAAGCAATGATCTCCCTGACGTAGCTCGAAGAGATTATTACGCCGTAGATACGAATATGGGGTGACACGCTACGATACAGATAAGTCTTGTACAAGGTGACAGCTACTTTACAGAGAATGGATCAACAAGGCGGCGGGTGTCGTCGATGTCAACAGCCAGGGTCTCAACAGCCAGGGTGGTGAGATAGTCGTGCACTAGTTTGGGGTAATCGATCTCCCAATGAGGGGTTAGTTTGATGTGTCCGTGTTTGAGTTCATCCGGTTTGGCACCACCGTGGCGTAGGAAGACGTCGACACCACCCCACCGGTAGATGTAATAGATCTCTTCCGGCGCAATATCGTAATGCTGAACCAGGTTTGGATGTTTGCGCTGAAATTGGTCCTCGATTTCCTCCCGGTAGAAATGAAGTTTTTCATTAAATGTATAGCCGCGAACCTGGTCAAACGCGTTGCGGGTCAGACAAGTGCCGCTATGGAAAATGTTTTGCCGCGGTATTCTCAACGCGCCGCCGCTGATGACAAAGGCTTTGGTCGCCTTGAAAAAACCTTTGTGCTTGCCAAAGCGTCCTGTTAAAAACGAGATACAATGGGGCAGGTAGATGCCGTCGTCATCCCACACGAAGAGCAGATCATAGGAGGAGAGGGCAAAGGCTGCGTTCCGCTTTTGGCTGGGGAGGCGAAACTGCTCGGAGAGATTGACAATGCGGATTTCTGGATGATCAAATTCCAAATGTAGCTCCGGGTTGTCGTTCAGGATGACCAACTCTTTGGGTCCCTGATAGTCCTGCTGCAAAAAGGAGTAAATCGCCTCCTCGAGTGGTTCTACCTGTCCCTGTGGCAGGCAGACGCAACTGACTGGGGGAAGGATTCCCGCACTCGTTTTGCTTCGTCGGGATTGGAGGGCGATCTTTTGGGAAACAGGAGTTCGATTTTCTAAGCTAAAGGCGATTACCTGCCGCTCTGTCTCACGAAACTGGGCCAATATAGTATCAATTGCCGCTCGGTCAGGTGGGGTCTCCTCCAGCGTACTTACATCTACCCCTGTAATCACCTTTTCCACCATATCCGCTCGCCGGATGAGTCGCTGCTCAACGTTAGATTGCAGTTCCTCCATCGATAGATAAACCCACTGATTCAGATAAAGTTCAATCTCTTCATCACTGAGCACCGCACTGGCTCTTTTCCCGCACTGCTTGGAAAAGTTCACGGGTGCTCCCCACTGCCATACAGTCAATTCACGCGACAACTTTTGATATTTCTCCCGCCAGTGGCGAGCATCGGTAATATAGAAGTGGTACAAGAACCCTTGCGTCTCTGTTGGAATGGGGATGTTGGCCAGTCGTTTGCTATAGCTGAACTCTTGTGACCGAACCCATTCGTGGGAATCCAGGCATTGAATATCGGCACTGGTTCTGACGATGCTCTTCCCGCGGCTTGCCAGCCGCTCTTTGATATCTAACGTCTGTCCGGTCAGCGGGTCGCAAATTCTTGGGTAATACGGTTCCTGGCCTGGGAAAAAATGTTGTTTCCAGAATGGCATTTGGTGGTCAAATTGAGTTGGGATAACGTTCCAACTCTCCAGGAATATTGCCTCGGTTCTCGGTGAGATTGTAGCCAACTTTGAAGGCAGGTGACCGACGCTCAGGATTGTCTCCAGGGAGATATAGGTCAAATCGGAATCCTTATCCCGGACTGTTGACTGATGATTGGCAAAGACAAACTCGTCCACATCGCAACACAGCAGCCAGTCAAAGCCTTCGGCGTGGGCCATGCGCCGGGCATGGTCCGCACACACCCGGAATAAGTCGGAATAGTAGGGAGAGATGATATGCAACCTATCGTCCACGACGATGGGCTCGACCCAGCGGAATGATTGGGCAATTTGCAACGAGGCATCATTGCAACGGTCCAAAAATACGTACGCTCGCGACACACCCAAGGCGCGATGGTAACGAAGATTAGCCTCCAAAAACCGCTCCTCATTGTGGATGCACATAAACATTGCGACTTTGGGAAGGGGGCGTTTGATTGATATATTAGCCATTTCTCTCAGAATGTCCCGTTGATTCCACTTGTCGATCAAGCAATCGCTCGGCCTGCGCTATGTTGGGTGACAACGTGTCATTGTAAATCCGGTCCAGGCCAAAAACCGCCAGAATGTCGATGGCACGTTGGATTTGCGCTGGCGTTAATTCGGTGCGCCAGCCGCCAATCAGATCCGTCCCGGCAACAATGGCGCTGTGACCCCCGCTAGTATGCGAGGGCATTTTGAGCATCTCTGTCAAAACCGGGTCAAAATCGGTTGGCGCATCCAGATAGGTAAAAAGGCGGCTCAATTCATGCCCGGAATTCGTGCAAAGTTCTTCATAAAATACCAAATGGATCTGCCGGTTTGTCAGTTGCCGGAAGGGCACATAATGGAGAATTGCCCAGGTCAAAATATACCGTTCAAATAGACTTTCTGCGCTTGCGGCGATATGTTCAAATCCGGCAAGGTGATCCTGGCAAAGCTCAGATTGAGCGAAAAAAACCTCAGGGTCTTGCGACCAATGCCATTTCTTCAATTTCATCTTTGACAATGCTACTGCACATGGATGGCGCAGGATCATCACTTTCTTGACGTGCGGAAATTGGACATCGACCCAGTTGAGGAATAGATTGGCGTGAATATCTTTGATGAGCAACCCGTCCTGGTTTTTATGCTGATTATGGCTGTCGATGCGGGGATGATGCAGGTGGCCGTTAAATACAACTCGTCCCCTGTCAAGGAAATAGCTGCAGCCATTGTCTGGTCTGAGGTACTGAAACTGCATGAATTTATTCATCCACGGCACCAGGGTGGGATGAAACGGTTCGAATAGATAGCGGTACTGTTTGCGGGTGTTGATCAGGTTGGACACCCAGGTGGTGCCGCTCCTACCATCGCCAACCACCCAGATGACCTCGCGTGGTCGTTTGCGTATCGGTCTCAGGTGAAGGTTGAAGTAAAAGTCCAGGTGATAGGACAGTTTTGCCAAACGTTTTCGTGCCTTGCGCATTCTTGATATCATGTTTTTTTCAGAAGCGAAACGGAATCAGCTTAGATCTCGGGAGAAAATGAGAGTCCTCATGCTATATTAGTCTTCGATCTACTTCTAGTGAATATTCCGATGATTTACCGGGGCAACCAGTCGCTACAATCCCAGTCCAGCATCTGCTCTAGATCTCTGATTTCAAACTCGAACAGTTCCTGCAAATAAGCCCTGTCCTCATCGGCGATAGAGGTTGCGTAGGGTCTTGCATTGACAATCTGAGGCTTTGTGTGTGGCATTTTCGTGACGCCCAAAAAGTCACAGACACGATCTAGCGTATTCTGGTACTCATCTTTCAGGCGCTCACTCTTCAGGAAAAGCGTCTGCTCCTTGGGAAAGAAGTTCCATATCCGTCTGATCTGATCGGTGTAGAACCCCCGATCAACATAAGCGTAGACTCTGTGTTGAAACGGCAAAACCTCTTTCGTTCTTCGACTTTCAGTTCTGATAGCTTCCTGAAAAGACAAGAATTCTCTTCGGCGCAGCACTTCCATATTCCAGGCCGAAAACGCCCTGTCAACCGGGTTGCGCAGCATGATGATGAATTTCATTTTCGGGTTATATTCCCAGATTCTTCTGGGGGCGCTGTACCAGTACATATAGTCTGGTGTGGCCTCGCCACACAAACGGTGCCATGGTCGTGGTGAAAAGCAAGAATGGTATCGGGCATAATCTACAGTTTTGCTTGCAAAATTGATTTCATCATCAAAAAAGTGCACCTCCTTTTCCTTTGGCATGCAGAGTTTCGGGTGGGCATAGAGATATCTATTTAAGGCGCTGGTACCACATTTCTGCGCTCCGGCAATCAAGAAGCCTACCTTCATAGTTGTTCCCTGGTTGTCATGCTTACTTTTTTGCGAATTATGCAGTCTGCCATCCGCTACCATCCGTTCGTCAAATAACAAGGTAATCTACCCGTTCCACCCGTTGGTACCATTCCGTCAGGGTCTCTCAGACTCCGGATCGATCAGCCATTCGCGGCAATCCCACCCCAACAGCTTCTCAAGCTTTTTGATTTCAAACCTGTAGATATTTCTCAGAAAATCTCTATCCTCTCTTGACAATGGAGAGGGGTATGGATTCGATTAAGCTCGTTAGCCATCGCGCCTCAATCCTTGCCACCTCCAGAAAATCACAAACTGTGTCCATCGTGGTCTGCAGTTCATTTCTCAACTCTTCGGATTTGAGAATCAATGTCTGCTATGCTGAAAATAGTGCCAAATCCGGTTAATTTGATCAGTGTACAAGCCCCGTTCTATTAAGTCCTCTAAACTGAAAAGGCAATGTTGCCGGGGAGTGTTTATTTCTATGCTCCAATGCTGCACGGAATGACCCGTGCTTTCCTCGATTGACGCGTCGCATATTCCAGTGAGAATAAGCTCTGTCAATAGGGTTACGGAGAATGATGATGAGTTTCATGGCCGGGTTATACTCCCAAATTCTTCGGGGAGCATCGTACCAATACATATATTTCGGCGAAGCCTCGCCACACAACCATTGCCGAGGCTGAGGCGAAAAGAAAGAGTGATACAAGTCGTACTTGTCGCCTGAAAAATCATCCGGAACTGCAATTGGCTATCCCCTACAAGCCAAGCCAGCGTGGAGAAACTTCTCAAGCGAGTTATGATCTACGGGTTCCTCATTGAAAATTCTTTCGTCGTCAAAGAAGTGAACTTCTTTGCTGCCGGCCATGCAGACTTCCGGATGTAGCCGAAGATAGGCACCAGGCGCACTGGTGCCACTTTTCTGCGCACCAGCAATCAGAAAATCGACGCGCATGTGTTTGGTTGTTTTGCTGGACTTCCGGATTCCGTGCGAATCAGTGCTCGTTGACCAGATAATCTTGCACCTGTTGGACGTAATCAAATTCCCAGTGGGGGTCCAGTCTAATATGCCTTCGTGTTTTTTTCTCTGGTTTTGTGTCTCTTCTGTGCAGATACATCGCGCCGTTTTGTGACTTGTACTGCCAGCGGTAGACACAATAGACCTTGGCGGGGTTGGTATTACCCTGGTTGGCTGAGTCCCCGCCTTTTGGCTTGAGTTGATATTCGAACTCCTGGTCGTACCCAGAATCAATCAATGATCATAGCCTCGAACCTGATCGAAGCGGTCACGAGACCAGCAACTGCCGTTTTGAAACACGCTCTTTTGCAGACCGCTCAACCGGCCGTTGCCCCACACAAAGGCCTCATCCAGTTTAAAAAAGCCGGTTGCTTCATCGAAGTTCTCAACTGAAAACGAAAGGCGATGGGGCAGATAAATGTCTTCGACATCCCACACGAAGATCAGGTCGTGGGAACAAAGCGCAACCGCCGCATTACGCTTTTCGGCCTCGGTACAAAAGCGTTGGGGCAGGTTGACAATGATCACCTCTGGATGATCGAATTCCAGCGTTTGTTTTGTATGGTCGTTTAGAATGATGAGTTCTTTTTGGCCCGCATAGTCCTGTTGCAGAAAGGCAAAGATCGCCTCTTCGAGCAACTGCGGGCGGTCATATGTCAGGCAAATGCAACTTACAGGGGGACTCTCTTTCATTGAATCACCCCTGGTTTTTTGCCGCGCACAAACGTCAGTAGATCTTCATAAGCTTCTTGGTACCCAAACACCTCTACATCAGCCCGAAAGCGGTTGTAGACCAGGTGAACCAACTCTTCGGTGTAGTAGGCCCGGTAATCCTTGTAAACACCCATCTTCTGTGTCGATTTCTGTTTGTGGGGCAGTTGCGTGTCAAATTCAAACCGGTTGGCAATGGTCAGCCAATCTTCGGCCAGATTTTCAAAGCGACCGAGGAAATCGACCAGTAATTCACCGTGCTGATACAACTTGGCGTACTGGCTCTGAAAGTGTCCATTAGTCAGGCAATCCGGCCGCTTCACCACCTCGGCGACAAATTCAGCAAACGTGATATTCGTGGGGATCATACCAAACTCCTCTCGATCGGGGCGGGAGAAGATTTTGTTTCGATAGCCGGAAACCAATCGATCAAAAGGGTTCCGCACAAAGGAGAACTTAAAGAAATTCTGGTGTTCAGCGGCAAGATGTCCCAGGTAAATGTGAGGCCACTCGTTATGGACGTCGCGGTGAATACCATAAGGAAGCATCATCGCCGTTTTGATGGAAGTGCAGGCGACTTTGGCGGTACTGATGTAGGCTAATCTCCTGTCTTCAAATACATAATATCGCCGTGGGTTGGTAGAGCCAAAGTCGGATAGATTTTTCAACTGACCGGGTGCCAATTCCGGCAGAGACAGGTCACTGTTATCGACGATTGTAGGAGTCAAATGCTCTTGAACGAGCCTTGCATAGTCATCCTGCCAATGGGGATTGAGTCTGATCTCGCCTGACGGTTGCTGTGGCTTGTCGATGAGTTCATCCATCCCCCTGAAAATGTAGAAAGTCTCTCCAGCAGTAAGCGGCTCGTACCGGGGTTGGTTGATGGTACGTAGCTGTGGCTCGATAATGGCGGCATCATGCTTGGGATTCTGAAACCCACCCACCCAGTCGAACAACCGGCGAGACCAGCAACTCCCTTGGTGAAATAGATTGTGATAGGGACCGCCCAGCCGTTCATTTTCCCAGACAAAAACTGCGGATGGCATTAAATAGTCCTCTTTCTTCGACAATCTTCTTAGTCTGTTCCAAAGAGTAAGGTATCTAGCCAAAGTCCTCGGCACTTTCTGTCCAAGCGAGCCTGTACTTTGAAATCCATCTGTTGAAATTTGTGAAGTGCCGGGGACCTTGGGGTACTTATTTTCGTGAAATCGCTTTACCGAGAAGGAGATACGCTGAGGCAGGCTGATGTCACTGGCATTCCAGGCAAAAATCAGCTCATGCGCGCAGGCCGCCACTGCCGTTGTCCACTTCTTCCGCCTGAACTCAATTGGTTGGTCCAGATTCATGATTCTGACCTCAGGATGGTCAAACACCAACGTTTGAGCGGGATTATCATTCAGGATGATGAGTTCTTTGAGGCCGGCATAATCTTGTTGGAGAAATGAAAATATCGCCTCCTCCAGGCGCTCTGGATATCCGGTATTCAGGCAGATACAACTGACCGATGGAAAATCACCCACATCTGCTGCTCGTTGGGGGTGACTCTTGTTTTCGCCGAAAAACCGAATTCCAGATGTAGCGGACACCGGCAGAAATGCCCCTCGGTGAAAAGAGGTTAGCGTGGTAGTTCGCTAGATTCATATTGCCGCGTCCTGGTGCCGTACTTTCCCGGACTGAAGTAGATCTCTCACCTGTGCTGTATAGTCAGACCGCCACCGTGGTCTCAACTCGATAGGCCCCAGTCTGATTTGACCCCGCTCCGCCTGGCTTTGCACAAAGTCAGCCACTCTGTCATATTCGTTGTCCGCTCCATCACTGGCGTAGTCGCTCAAGTGGTATGAGGTGCTCCCTCCCTGCCGGTAAATGTAGTGGATGTCCTGCGGCGCAACGTCAATGTCGACCACAGATGGAAGGTCCTTCTCCCATTGCTTCTCAATCTCTTCATCGTACCCATAATTTATGTGCGCATAACCCCGCACGCTGGCAAACTGTTCACGACGTCCAACTACTGCCACCATGGAACCGACCTAGCGCAGGTCCATTCAACTGTTGGCCATTCCAGATCCATGCTTTGTCGGCTGGCAGGAATGATTTACCTGTTCTTGGGTTTAGATTAGGTCGATGTTCATAGTGTAATCGAACCGATTGGGATAAATGCCGGGGCAAGTAGATGTCGTCGTCATGCCACACAAAGATCAGATCGTGGGAGCAGAGGCCTACTGCCGCTTTGTATTTTTCGCCCACCGTGTGCAGACGTTTGGGGAAATTGATGATTCGCACTTCTGGGTGGTCAAACGTCAAGGTTTGCTGCCCATAATCGTTCAAGACAACCAGTTCCTTCATGCCCTGATAATCCTGGCCAAGAAAAGAATAGAGTGCTTCTTCGAGCAAATCTACCCGCCCGTACGTGGGACAGATACAACTAATCGGTGGCCGAGCTATTTTTGCCCATTGTCCGGCTAGCAAACGGCGCAGAATCCGCTGCATGCTGGTTGGCAATCTCCGGTAAATACGCAGGAGTTGCTGACGGCTGTGCGGGGTGAGATTCATGGCATAGGTACCAATGCTTTGCATAGGTTACGTTGTCTTGTCAATGCACTTTTGATTGGATGCTGAAATTTCTGATGCAAATCTACGTTGTTGGTAGCGGTTAGTCAAGTCGCGCTACCGGCCACGAGCAAACGTGGAAATACACCTGTTTCATGACGGCCATGGTGTGGCACCAATAGGGATCGCTCATACAAAAACTTGTCTTGTGGAAAGCAAGCTGTGATTACTGCCTCTACATGCCAACCACCTAGGCACTTCGACACCTGCGGCTAGATTACCGGTCTAGTCGCGCGAGACTTGGTCGACACCAGACAGCCCGACTCAGAACGTTCGCCAATTGACACTTCGCGGATAAATCCAAGCCAACTAGCGGTTATGCGCATACATTGCATCTGTCTGCTTCTATCCAGGGGATTCAAAAACAAACGCAACCACTGTCGGGTGACACCGAGAATTCCACGCGCAATCTGCCAGCATAAGGTCGAAAATTGATAGTCTGGTGGGAGTAGACGCGCCCGTGTGCGCCCTTTGCCATAGGCTAATTTGATGAAATAGCATGGCTGTAAACGTTCTGACGTGACGCGATGATGCACGACTGCATGGGGGATATAGACTACATCTCTGCCATGCCGGAGGATACGTGTTTGAAATTCGGTTTCTTCGCTGCCCAGCATTTGATGGGCACATCGCCCCAAGTCTGTGCGAAACAGACCCAGTTCTTCAAACGCTGCGCGTTTGAATGAGCAGTTCGCTCCATATAGCTCTTCCCCTGTTTCAAGCGATCGTGCTGTGCCGCCCATATTGAGCATGGATAGATGCGGCAACAGGTCATCCGTCAACCAGGAGGGCCGTGTACCCTCCCAAACGGGCACTATTTTTCCACCGACCGCCCAAGCATTAGGAAATGTTTCATACGCTTTTATCATATGAGCCAACCAGTCCACCTCGGCTACCCCGTCATCGTCCATGAGTGCGATGATTTCACCCGTGGCCGCTTGCACTCCTGTATTGCGGGCATGAGAAAGTCCCAGGCGCGGCTCGTGCAACAAGTGGAGTCGTTCAGCCCCATGGGACTCCTGCCATGCTTGTACAACAGTCGCTGTGTCATCCGTAGAAGCATTGTCAACCACAATGATCTCATACTGGGCAGACGGCGCTGTTTGTGACAGCAGACTTTGAATCGCGTCGGAAAGCATACGGACGCGATTGTGTGTGCAGATGACAGCAGTGATGCGCATAGGCATCTCAACCTACTCCAAACAGGTTGTCCCAAGTTGTCTGCAATGCTTGCCCGGCGGTAAATTGCATCAACGCTTGTGGTTCCAGGTAGTGAACGACCAGTTCGCTGTATGGTCGATCCCACTAAACGCTTTCATCGTGGATATCGGCAGCGGTTCGATTTGCAATATTTTTATCAAATTGAGGCGTGCTTCCAGTTATTTTGATTCACTTTGCCTGACTATTGATATCGGTGATGGTGGGGTCACGATGTATTGTTACTCCTTTTCAGACAGTAATAGAGTAACTTGACGGTGCGCCTGGTTCTGACCTTTAAGCCGTATGGTTGAGAACAATATATCCAGAAGATAGTAAGCCCATGATGGGCGGAGCGACTACAGGCCGAATACCAATAACGGTTGAGCCATTGTAGAACAAGGAGGCGTGGCTGGTGTAACTGCTCAACACCAAACCGGTAAAGCTCATCCAGCAACCGGCTGGCAACATGTAATTCAGAGACGCCGCCTGTGAAAGAAAGCGCAAGCAATTGGTCATAAATGGCTCGATCTTCTGTGCGTATCTCCAGCCCCAGGTGCATGGCCTGCTGAATGCGAACCCGTTGGGCGGAATGCTCTTGTTGCTCTTGAAAGCGCACGCTGCTGGCTGTCCCATGAACTCGATAATATGCCAGAATATGCGGAATATTGGCTATACCCGTACATTGGCCAAAGCGTGTCCACAGTTCGTAGTCCTCGGCATAGGGATAGGCAGCGCTGTAGATCAGTCGATGCTGCAACAGTACGGCACGCCGAATCATAACCGTGAAGTGCCCAAAGGCATTAGATAAGAGCAACTGGAACCGGATACCGTCACGTGTCAAGGCAGGTCGCACCACCTGCCTCTTAATCGGGATACTATCCGGGAAAAACTTCTCGAAATATCCGCCGCACAGCCCAATTTCCGGGTGTGCGTCCATCATCGTAATTTGGCGCTCGAGTCGATCTGGAACGGCAATATCATCAGCGTCCATACGCGCTATATATTCTGTCTGAATCGATGCCAGCCCTTGGTTCAAAGTAGCGACCAGCCCTTGATTTGTTTCGTTGGAGAGGACCGTAATGCGCTCGTCTGTAAATGAGCGCGCAATCTCTAAACTTCCATCCGTTGAACCGTCGTCGATGATGAGCAGGTGGAAGTCTTGGAATGTTTGGGTCAGAATACTTTGGATAGCCTCGACCAGATAGGGTTCACTGTTGTAAACTGGCATGAGGACTGTACAACGGGTTGCAGAGGTGTTCATAGCTAACCGTTCGACTTACTTTTATCAATACTTCCTGGCTTGACACGCATATCCGTCTCCCGCATCTGTGTCCACCAGGACTGGGCATAGCGTCCGCCCTGTGCCACCAACTCTCCGTGACTGCCCGACTCCACAATACGACCCCCTACCATCACATGGATGATGTCAGCTTGCATAGCGGTTGTAAAACGATGGGTGATGATCAGCGCCGTGCGCCCGGTCACTAATTCTCGAAAGCGCCCCATCCAAGCGTTTTCGGCCCAACTGTCCATGGCGCTGGTCGGCTCGTCTAGAATTACCAAGTCAGCCTGGCGCACGAAGGCCCGGGCCAAGGCCACTCTCTGCCATTCACCCACACTTAATTCGGTCTGACCAAACCATTTGCCCAAAACCGTATCGTAGCCGTTGGGCAGTTTGTCGATGATAGCGTGTGCGCCCCCCGCCTGGGCCGCTGCCTGGATTTGAGCCTGGGTGGGCTGGCTGATTAGATCACCAAAACGAATATTATCTGCAGCACTGCTGTGGTAGGGAATAGGCTGCTGAAAGAGAACCGTGATGCGACGCCAAAGATCAGCCTGATCTATATTCCGCACATCCACCCCGTCCCAGGTGATACGCCCCTTCTGTGGATCATAAAAACGGCAAAGCAACTTGAGCATTGTGCTCTTGCCCGCCCCGTTTTCGCCGACGATAGCCACGATCTGACCCGCAGGAATCTCTAGATTGAAATCTTCCAGCGCGGTCATACTGCTGTCGGGATAGCGAAATGTCACATTTTGCATATCTATCCCCTGGGTCAGCCCCGGCTTCAGGCTGACCGGTTCGGTAGGATCAACGAGGATGGGCTGCAAATCGAGAAAAGCGAACAAGTCTTCCAGAAAGAGCAGGTTGCGATAGATATCCCCCACGCCGACCAACAAACTGCGCATCAACCGCTGGCCCTGATTCATCGCCTGCCAGAACATCGCTAGGTCGCCCAAATTGAAAAGACCTGCCAAGGCGCTCCAGGCCATCCAGGCCAGCGCCAAAGCCAGAGTGAGGAGACCAACCAGGCCAGCGCCGATCTGCGCCGCCATCTGCTCCCTCGCCAGAGAAAGCCGCTCGTCCCGCAGCTTTGCGCGGAGCTGATTATAGGCACGCTTGAAATGCTCACCCAATCCAAGATCCGGATCTCGGCTGCCGGACGCTCAGTCACCAAATTGTTGTGATAATAGTGAAGCCGGCGCTGGTTCATCGTATTTGTCAGCCGCCAGCGATGAAAGGCCACGGTTGTACGCAACGCCACCCACAGCGCGGGTGCCGTACCCGCCAACAGCAACAGGGGCATCCACCAGACAAAAGTAAAGAGCACCCCACCCATTGCCACCAGGGTGATGCTGTTCTGGAGCAGACTGTTTAAATTTATCAAAAGGCTCAGAGGACGGTCAATAGCATCTGTACTGGCTCGTTGCATCTGGTCGAAATAGACTGGCGATTCATAATATTGCAGGTCTAGGGTTATCGCTTTATCGTGGATCAGATCGTTCATGTAATCCTGGGTGCGTTCCGCCAGGAGCGTCCCCACATAGGCCTGAAGACTGGTGAGTATCTGGCTTGTCAGTAACACGCCCCCCATAAGCAGCATAGGGAGCAGGGCAGACTGCAACGTCGCGCTCATCCCCTTGGCTGTCGATGACGGCTACCAGAGCGTTGATCACGGAACGGGTCAGATATACTGTGAAAATGGGCAGGAATCCTTGAATCACCAGAAGCAGGGTGGAAGCCAGTGTCCAGCCCGACGCAGCCGCCCACACCAAGCGCAGGGTACGCGGCACATAACGTAGCTGTCCCAGTTGGCTGCGGGGCGCGAGCAATTTTTCCGCTTTTAGCTGGCCACGTCTCGCAGCCCTGCCTGTTCCGTTTCTTGACCGCATAAAATTGGCTAACGCTTCCCTATTTTTTGGTGATGTCTATCGATTCTTACCTTCTGCCCGTCGTCGATCCAGCGTTGCTTTCAATGCGTGGGCAAAGGAACGTTTGGCCTCTGCACCCCCGCGCAGGCTCATATTTCTGTCATGGACCCGCCGCCGCATCACCACCTGGGGGATGACCTGTTCGTGCATTTGCCGATCCTGAGCCAACGCGTACCAATCCGCAAAATCCGCAAAGTCCCGCTGCTCCTGGAACAAGCCTATCTTCAGAAAAGAGGAACGTCTGGCCAACAATGTACCTATATGAATGCCCGGTCTGGCTTCGGTGAAGACCACCCGACCAGTCCGTAGTTCGTCAGAAAGCTCAGGGCTGTAGAATTGCTCTACATATCCGTAGACAAAATCCAGGGACGGTTTTTGCGTGAAAGCAGCCATCTGCAAGGCCAGTTTGTCAGGCATCCAGAGATCGTCTTGATCCAAAAAGGCCAGAAAGTTACCTGTGGTTTCGACAACTCCCCGGTTGCGGGCGGCGTTGCTACCTGCATTCGGCTGATAAAGATAACGGACGTCAGCAAAATTTTGGACTATTTGAGCGCTGGCATCGGTTGAGCCATCATCAACCACTAAAATTTCATCAGGCAGATGAGTCTGTTGAAGGACGCTTTCGATGGACTCGGCTAAATAACGCTCGCAGTTGTATACAGGAATGATGACACTGATGGAGTTGCTCATATCTCTTTCAAAAGTTTTCAAACCAATCCCACGGACGCGTGTCCACAACGGTTTTCTGGAAAGCCACGATACGAAATTCCGGCACACCCGACATGCGGCGTACGCGCACACCCGGCTCTTTACGTAGATACGAAACAGGCGGCAACTGCTGGTACGCGGGAAGACGACCGAGATAATTGATAAACTTGGCAATGGCGGGCAGTTGAATATCATCAAAAATGACAATGCCCCCTGGTGGCAACAACCGGTTGATGTAATAGAACTCTACCAGTGTTTGTTCAAACGTATGCCAGCCATCCACAAAAACCAGATCGATTGTCTCACCCGCAGCAGCCAAAACGGGTAGATAGTATTCGGACGGTTCCTCTTGTAGGTTGTAGGAATCAGCAAAGCCTGCCCGATTCAGATTCCAGACACCAAGAGAAGCCCATGTAGTGCTCTGGTTTGGATCAATAATTTCATACCAAACTTCACCCAGCGGTGCAAGCGCTTCGGCAATTGCCACAGACGAGATGCCCTGGGCCATGCCGATTTCCAATACGCGACGAGGTGGATTGGCTGCAATCCATGCTTGAAGTAGCCGACATTCTAACTCGGGTAGATTGGAATGAAGAGGGTAGCGTCTGGCGTCAGGGCCGATAACCTGTTGCGTACGAAAAATTTCTACAAGTACAGGGTGCATAGATATTGCCTGTAAAATCGTTCATAGGACAGAGTGGCGCCTGCGCCGAAGCGAGTTGCGTAGTACACCCATTGTGTCGGAGAGATGAGATGAGCGGGTCAGATTTGTCTGGTGAATGCGCTTTCGTACCAAGACTTGGTCAACCACCCCAATGGGAAGGCCTTTCTCTTTGACGCGAAACAGCCAGTCCGTGTCTTCGGCCAAGCGCATATCCGCTGCAAATTGGCCGACCACATCAAAAGCAGTGCGCTGACAGAGCAGTGTACTGGGTAGCAGACCTGGTGGTCGACTTTCCCAATAGGCTCGATTGAGACCGGGAATCCACGACGCGTTTTCACTTGTGAAAGTTTCCATGTGGGTAGCAACTACCCTCACTGTTGGATGTATATCCAAATAGTCGATCTGTCTTCGTAGCTTTCCAGACAACCATAAATCATCGGCATCGAGGAAGGCAATTAATTCCCCGCCTGCTATTTCCAATCCCCGATTGCGAGCAGCGGCTGGCCCCTGATTAGATTGATGGACAGAGCGAATTCTCTCCCCATAAGTGGAAAGCAGCGCGGCTGTTCCGTCGGTGGATCCGTCGTCCACCACAATAATTTCCAACGGCGAGTAGTCCTGGACGAAGACACTTTCCAGTGCCTCGGCCAGAAACTTTTCACCATTATAGACAGGAATAATCACACTGATCAGCGCTTCGTCAGCCACCGCTTTCCCTCCCGGGTGTTTCCGCCAGCAATTTCTGAATGACACAGGGAATCCCCGCCAGATCACTGCCCAAATTGATCTGATAACAGGGCACTCGCCGCACTAGCTCCGCCATCATGCCCACTTCAGCCGGGCCCGCGCCCGGCTGATAGACAAGCGTGCTGGTGGTAAATTCGCGCAGCACCTGCATCCGTGAAACAGGAGCCAGCGAGGTAGCTTGTGTACCCGCCACATTCGCCAACAGGATCGCCCGCACAGGCAACGGATGGACGATCTGCTGTGGGGCATAGTCGTTCACATAGACCAATGCTTTTTCTCGGGAAAGCTTATGCGGGTTCGCCACGGCTTGCATGATGTGGGGAAACGCGCCATTTGCGCGCCATGCAGTTTGGCCGAGTTGTAGATAGCGTAGACCTGCGGCACAGGCGTTAACGCCAGCAAGCAACGGTCGTCGGAGATATAGGCTAGCCCTGCTTCAAGGCAGGCCAGCGCGGTGGTTGACTTGCCCGCACCTGTTCTTCCGACGATCAACACGGCTCCGTCCTGTGTGCCCACGGCGGCGGCATGGATCAGGGGCATTTCGCGTGCGCGCAGCCACCAATGCAACAGTACTTTGAGCGGCGCGGCCTGCTCATAGGCGTGCAAAGAATCCACATTATCGATCCAATAGACGCCGAGACAGCGCTGATAATCCAGAATGCTGACAGCGTTCACGTCTGTTTGGATGGCGGTGAGAATGTGTTCGTCGCTAAACGCGGGAATCTCCCCGCGCAGATCGATCTGCGTCTGCGTCCACGGAACGGGGGGCGGAAGTATACCGGTGCTTTCGCTTTCCCACAGACAGATTGTCAGATCCGGTTCTGTTTCAGCGGGCACGGCCAGATGGGCCAGCGCGGGTGTTAACATCGCCACCAGTGTGGGGCTGGCGAATGAAAGCTGCACGCACTGCCCCGCAATTGAATAGCAATAACTGACCGAATTCCCGCAGGATGCAGCCATTTGGTATCGGGTGTAAAATTGTTCAAAAACAGAAGAGGGAATCTGATTTTCGGTAACGGATAGGGCAGATGGGAGCGACATAGAGAATTATTTACGCGCAGGCCAGCCCTGTGCATCCACCTCGTGAATGGGATCGAGCAACAGTAGATCCTGCATATCCGTGTATTGTTCCAATATGGGGACAACGAATGGCTGTTTTGTCTCAGACTGAGGGGGGGCGACAGTCGAAGACTTCTCTGCCTTTGCAATCAGTGATTCCCGAAGCAGCGCGGTAACAAAAAGTTCCACTGACTGCTCTATTTCCGCTCGGTCGCCGGTATAGTGGGCAACTGTCCAGTCTACAATTTCAGCAACTGTAGCGCCAGTTGCCAGCCATATCCAAACTTGGTTAGCGACCTCGCGCAAGCTATAGTAGATTCCAGATTCAAAATCAATCACAATGGTTTCGTTGTCGATGGTTTCATGGGCAATCTGTGGAGCATTGACCTGAAAGCGTGAATCAAGGTTAAGCATTAGACCCCATTTCATAGATGCTTTTATATTTATTTCAAAACAGTAACTATGCAGGGCTAGGGTGCGACGCACTCGCCACAGGAGCTTTTCACAACCATGCTACTCTTGGCGAGTGCGTCGCACCTGTATAGTTACGATGCATTTATACTATCTCAAAACAGTCCAAAGAAAGCGTGGGGCTATCAGTGGGATTTGTCATCAAGGATTGTCATAATTTTTGCCTAGTATAATCATCCACTGTAAAGAGTGGCAAATCAACGGCATGAAGGTAACATATAGGGATTGGGTGATTCCATCTCAAAATAAGCGCGAAAGAAAGGCACACTGATGAGTGAACGAGTCGGTATGGGCGTTGTGGGGGCGGGTGCGATTGGCATCCGCGGGGCGCTAATGCACCTGAGCCAGTCCGATGTACAGGAACGGGTGCGGCTGGCGGCGATCTGTGATCCAGTGCCGGGGCGAGCCGAAGCAGCGGCGGCCAAATATGGCGTGGCGAAATGGTACATGACCTATGAGGAGTTGCTTGGCGACCCCGATGTTCATGCCATTACCCTGTGTACGCCCATCGGTCTGCACTATAAACAGGGGTTGCAGGCCATCGAGGCGGGCAAGCATATTCACTTCAACAAGACCATGACTACCCAAGTGGACGAAGCCACGGATCTGATTGAAAAGGCCAAAGCGAAAGGCGTCAAGGTTATCGCCTCGCCGGGGATGATGCTGCACCCGCACAACCGCCGCATCCGCAAGACGATTTTAGAAGGCCATCTGGGCACGCTGGCTTGGGCCATTGCCGGCACCACGGCGGGCAGCGGTCTCTATCACCTTAACGAAGAATTTCGCACCGGCGAGGATATTCTCACCAGCGTGGACCCAACTTGGTATTTCAAGAAGCCCGGCGGCGGTCCCCAATATGATGTGACCGTCTACTGTCTGCATAATATTACCGGCATCCTCGGCCCTGTGCAGCGCGTGACGGCGCTCTCCGGGATTGCCATTCCCGAACGCACGCACCACGACAACGTGATCACCACCGAGATGGACGACAATACCATTCTCATGCTGGACTTTGGCAACGCCTTTTCCGCGGTAATCTACGCCACGGTGGCGGGTAGCCTCACCGTGGGATTCCAGCCCAACATCTATGGCACGGCGGGCAGCATTGTGGGCACACAGTTTACGCCCACCGGCGGCGCACCGCAGGATCTGAAAGGCAGTGACGATCACCAGCCCCACGTCAGCGGACCCCACGTCAAAATGCTGGAATCGCATGTCTTTGAGGACATGATGCAACTGGTCGATCTGATCCGCGACGACACGCCTTCGATTTCCACCCCCGAACATGCTCGCCATGTTATCGACATTATCGAGTCGGGCTATCGCGCCGCCCAAACTGGACAAACGCAGACGCTGCGCACCAGCTTTGAACCGCTGTCGTTGGAAGAGTTAGAATAGGATACGCATAAGGCGGACTGTCCGTCCGCCCTACACCACTGCCAACGGCAACGAGACTGCGCTATGACGGGCCGCAGAGATCAATGCCGCCTCTAAAATCTCCTGGGCATCGCGGCCCACTTCGGCGCTGCACAGCCCTGTGATCAGTTGACCGCTGCGTAGATGGCTCAGAAAAAATTCCGTGGCGTTGGTCGGTCCGCGCTGATCCGCATAATCGATCTCGATTCCGTCTTCGTGTTGGCGGGTTGCCAATAGAACACGCCCGGCTTTCCCCGGCTCCACCATCAGCGTCCCTTCGCTGCCGTAAATCACCGTCACATAGGAGGTAAGATGGCCGATCTGCGTCCACGAGGCTTCGCTAATCGCCATAGCCCGTGCCCACTCCATGATGACCACGGCGTTGTCCTCCAGTGTGATATAGTCCTTCTCGAAATGCCCCGCCACGCCGGTGACACGGCTGGGCTGGCCCAAGAGGTGACGGGCCAACGCCGCGCCATAGCAGGCATAGTCCATGAGCGCGCCCGCCCCGTTGAGATCACGGTTATAGAGCCAGTTATAGAAATAGGGCGTACAGCCCAGTTCTTTGGGGCCAGCATGGGCCGAGCGATATTTGACGCCGTGTAGATGGCCGATCTCGCCCGCTGCGGCCATATCGAGCGCTTTTTGAAAGCCGGGATTCCAGGCAAACGGCCAGTTGACCATCAACTGTACCCCCGCTTGACGGCAAGCCGCCACCATGCGTTTGGCTTTGGCAAGGGTACTGGTCATGGGTTTTTCCACCATAACATGCAGCCCGCGCGCAGCGGCCATTTCGGTGATGTCGGCAGCGGCGGCGTTGTCGCTGAAAATGTAGACAGCATCGAGCGCCACTTGCGTGAGCATGGTCTCATAGTCATTAAAGATCTGTGAGCAGTGATATTCGTTTTCGATTTTTTGGCAAAGCGCTGGGTGCGGATCGGCGGCGGCCACCAACGTACCCAGCGCGGGAACGGCGCAGATCGTCCAAATTGCCCCAAACGTGATCATGGGTCAGCCCCAAAACGCCAATGCGAAAAGGATCGGACATGAGGTGTCTCCTTTGGAAGCGAATGAGTGGAAGCAGATGGGTGCAAGAGTATGCGTGCTGACGATTTACACACTTGCCAGCCGTGCGGGCATGATAGATCACGCCCGCACGGCTGGCAAGTGCCCCAGTTGCGTATAAATTTCAATCACGCTTTGCCCCTCACACAGACGGAGCAGCTTAGGAGACTGGAAATTTAGCGATAATCTTTTCCATGCGCTGACGGTTGACATTGCCGTCGCCATAGCCCAGCCGGGCTGCGGAACGAAACTGGATCAGCCCAGCTTTGGCATCGAGATAGAATTCCAGATCATCCACAAAGCCCATTTTCTTGGAACGGGCTTCCGCATAGATATATCCGGGCAGGGAGGACACCACGCACACACGGTTCATGCCCTGCAGAATCGTCACAAGCGCGGCCTGGGCTATTTCCAGAGTGCCGTCAAAAGGGATCGGCTCCATGCGCTGTAGGGCGGTTTGGGCCTGGCTGGACACGCAATTGGGCGAAGTTGGACAGTCGGCTAGTTTGCCATTGTGTACCCCCAAGCCTGTGGGGCGCGCCCCTTCACACCCCCGCCGGCCGCCTGTTGCAAAACAGATCGCAAGATCCCACCACTTTTTCCATGCCATCAGAGTTCCCTCCATCGAGTGCGGTCGCCTCACCCATCTGCCTTGATACGAGACGCACCATCAATTTGTCGATTGTTTCCATCATTTCTATACTCTAGAGCAGATAACACAGGGTATATGTGAAAATTTTCTCATTTCCCTCTGCAATTGTATGAGAAGACACGTAGTTGGCTGTGATAGGGGCATGACGAATCATGCCCGTGCGGCAACTGGTGTAGAATAGCCTGAGCAACTTCAGGGAGGCATATGGAATTTACAGTCGATTTACGCCCCGATGAATACCAACAGGCCATGCTTTGGCATCAATTCCGCGCCACGCCCCTCAAGCGCATCAACGATATGATCGCCTGGGCCGTGCTGGCGTTGACGCCACTTACAGTGATTTTGCTGCTGTTGATTGCGCCGGACGCGCTGAGCATTTGGTTTTGGCCGGTGGCGATTGTGGCTGTGCTCTATGCCCTCTACAGCACGTTGGTGATCCGCTATCAGATCCGCACCCAGGCCACGACACTGTTGGCGGCGAAACCAGCCCTGCACCAAATGCGCTATCATGTCCACGAAAAGGGCATCAAATTGCTGGGGGACGGTGAGGCCAAAACTCTCTTCTTACCCTGGAAGGAGATCGCCTTGATTCAAGAAACCGGCGCGATCTTTCTCTTTTTTGTCGATGAAGAGATGATCCTGATTGTGCCGAAGCGCAGCCTGCCCGATCTCGACCAGTTTCGCACGTTGTTGCCCTCCCACCCTGGACAAGCCAGACCCAAACGATGATCGATCCACGAAGAACACAAAGGTACACAAAGAATCGCAAAGTCTTCTTCGTGGACGAAAATATTTGCACAAAAGCCAAGAATTTCACTGACAGGACTTACGCAGTCGCCCCACAAGTTGAACTTTTCAGAAAAGTTCAACTTCTCCTCTCGTAACGGCTTGGTGCGTAAGCCCTGACGAATAAGGGGCAAAAACAGCCCCGTACCCACGCTTGCCAATCGAGGCGGCTGGCCTTGATCGTGCGTGACAATTGCTTCGCTGGGTGGGGGATGCGATAATGGGCACGACAGCTGCCCATATGCCACGTGATCCACCTTTTAGCCAGGATAGACCGGTTTGAACAGCCCTTCTACGCATTCGTTACTCTGGCGCTACCTTGCCATCAGCCAATATGATCGTCCGACTGAGGCCGCTCCCCAGGCCATTCGCACCCAAATCCGAGATTATCTGCGGCGTCTACAGCGTGCGCGCCAAACTCGGCAATGGCAACAAAAACGCTCACAAAAAGCGTTGATCACAGTGCCCCGGCAGTTGTTGGATTGGGCAGCAGCGGCGCCGGCTTGGGAGCGAGCGGGCATTCCCAATGTAGCCGAGGTGCTGCACGCCTGGTACAAAGCGCCGCCGGCCGAGGCTGGCCTGCGTATGGTGATCCATGTTCCCCACAGCACGGTACGCCGCACAGTTGTGAATTGGGCCAAAGATGAAGGCTGGCTGCTCATTCCCCCGCCCACCCTGGCCCAAATTATGGATGGCGGCGAATCCTGGCTGTCGAACCTTCCCTGGCGTTTGGATCAACGCTGGGTTTTGCCAAACGTGGATCAATACTATGTGCGCCATTACAACGGCCTCACCCTGCTGCGAAGATTGCTGGATCGGCTCTGGGAAGTTCAGCCGCCTGTGCTGCTGGTCTGCGATAGCTGGGTCTGGCGCTATCTGGGCGCGGTGATCAACATTCATACCCTCTTTCCTGAACCGACAACCCTGGCTCCGTTTACGGCGGTCTCGCTTTCGCGCTGGTTTCGCGAGCTTTCGGAACACGCCTTTAGCCCGTCGATTACCTTCCGCGATGCCACCAACGGCAACGAGATTTTCTTACCCGAAGAGGTGGAGACCCAAATTTTGGCCCCCGATCAAAAGGCCGAAAGCGATCATTTTGACCATTGGGAACGCTCCACTTATCTTGAACGGCTGGCGATCTACAGCCGGGGCAACCCTGGCGTGGCCTGGGCGATCTGGCGCGAATCTCTTTTGCTGGATGAAGATGATCAGGCTGTTATTGAAGCCTTTACAACGCCAGATGTCGATCCCAACCCCGAGGGAGCAAACGAAGAAGAGGCCGAGGTGGTTGACGAGAAAGCCAAAGAGGCCGCCTTGCATGATATTGGCATAACCGTCTGGGTGCGCCTCTGGGAGGAAGTAGGACTGCCCCAATTGCCCGCCGATATCGGCTCGGTGGAGACGTTTATCCTGCACACGCTCTTGTTGCACCACGGTCTGCCCTATGCCACATTGGTGCAACTCTTGCCCTTCCACACAGCGCAATCGGCAGATGCACTGCATCAACTCCAGACCCACGGCATCGTTGCCCAAGAAGAGGACGACTGCTGGCGTGTTACCACGCTGGCCTATGCCACGGTGCGCGCGTTCCTCGACCGGGAAGGGTTTATGACAGATGCATTTTAGGCAAGCGAAAGGCTCACCGCCATGAATGAAAGCGAACAGAAAGTCGCCGACCTGATCCGCAGTTTCAGCGAGATCAACTACATCCTGATCCTCAGTATTCTTGTGATATCGGTGCTGATGAATTGGGCCATTCAGCAAGTGCTGCCCTGGATTGCCGAACGCTTGCCAGCCCGCTTTCGGCTCTATATTCTGCCGCTGGTGCCGATTCTGCGGCTATTGATCCTTTTTTTGGGCATCAGCCTGCTTCTGCCGGAGATTCTTAACTTTTCCGCCATCTCGCCGGAAAACGTGCTGGCCTTTCTGGGGGCGGCGGCGGTGGCGCTGGGCTTTGCCTTCAAAGATTGGGTGAGCAGCATCATCGCTGGCGTTGTTGCGCTCTATGAACGTCCCTACCGCGCCGGGGATTGGGTGGAGATCGACGGCGACTATGGCGAGGTCAAACAGGTGGGCATGCGCGCCATTAAAATCGTCACCCCCGACGACACCGTGATCACGATTCCCCACCAAAAGCTGTGGAATTCCAACATTGCCAATGCCAACGACGGCAACCGCGAGCATATGGTCGTGGCCGATTTCTATCTTCATCCTAACCACGATGCGCGGTTGGTTCGCCAGAAGCTGTGGGATGTGGCAGTCACCAGCCCGTATACTCACTTATCCCAACCCATTTTGGTGATTGTCCGCGAAAAACCGTGGGGCACGCACTATCAGCTCAAAGCCTATCCGATTGATGGCCGCGATCAGTTTCTCTACCTCAGCGATCTCACCGTGCGCGGTAAAGCGGTGATTGCGGAGATGAAGATTGCACCGGCGCAGGTCATGGTCGCGGTCTCCGCAGCCGACTACGGGGCATGATGGCAGGTAAGTGTGATGTAAGCCCTTGGTAACAATTCAGGTCTAGGGTGCGACGCACTCGCTACATAAACTTTTCACGACCCATCTACGCCTGGCGAGTGCGTCGCACCTGTATAGGTACAGCCCTTGTTTGATTTCTGCGATCAGGTTGACTACACTAAAGGAATGGTGTATTCAACCTTGGTGAGGCTGAGGCGAGAGCATCCTCAGATGTGGCTCTTTCACAAGTTGGGATAGCAGCTTAAGGATGCCTGACTCTTCCAACTCATCTTGAACACACCCCCACGCCTTATTTCGGAGAAAGAAAAATGACCCAATCCCGCCGCTTTGCCATTTTGGCCGAGCGCGATATTAACAAAGAGACCTACGTCGATCCCTGGCCCGAAGCGGGATTACAGGTGGTGGATAGCCCCTACGATCCACAGCCCACCTTGCAAATTGAACATGGCTGCGTGGTCGAGATGGACGGCAAACCGCGTGCCCAGTTTGACATGCTTGATCTCTTCATTGCAGACCGCGGGCTGGATCTGGCTGTGGCCGACGAAGCCATGACGACCCCAGCCCAGGAGATCGCGCGCATGTTGGTGGATATCAACGTGCCCGCCAGTGCCGTGCGACGGTTGGTTCACGGCTGCACGCCGGCCAAACTGTGCGAGATCATCCGGCACATGAATGTGTTGGAAATGATGATGGGGCTGACCAAAATGCGCGTGCGCCGCACCCCGGCCAACCAGGCCCACGTCACCAACTGGCGCGAGAACCCGGCGCTGCTGGCCGCCGACGCCGCCGAGGCCGGGCTGCGCGGCTTTGCCGAGGTGGAAACCACGGTCCGCGTGGCGCGGGCGGCGCCCTTTAATGCCCTCTCGATTTTGGTGGGCACGCAGACGGGACGCGGCGGCGTGCTCACCCAATGTGCCGTGGAAGAGGCGCTGGGGCTGAAATTGGGCATCAAGGGCATGACCTCGTATGCTGAGACGCTCTCGGTCTATGGCAGCGAGCGCTCGTTTGTGGACGGCGACGACACGCCGTGGTCCAAAGCGTTTCTGGCCTCGGCCTATGCCTCGCGTGGCATCAAGATCCGCTTTACGTCGGGCACCGGCTCGGAAGCGCTCATGGGCTACGCCGAGGGCTGCTCCATGCTCTATCTCGAAGCGCGCTGCCTGCTCATTGTCAAAGGCGCGGGCAGCCAGGGTGTACAAAACGGCTCGATCTCGTGTATTGCCCTGCCCGAAGCGCTGCCCGGCGGCGTGCGCGCTGTGCTGGCCGAAAACCTGATGGCGGCCATGTTGGGGCTGGAGGTGGCCTCTGGCAACGATGCCCTGGCCTCGCATTCGGCCATCCGCAAAACCGCCAAGCTTATGCTCCAGTTTATCCCCGGCACCGACTTTATTACCTCTGGCTATAGCGCCGTGCCCAAGCGCGACAACATGTTTGGCGGCGGTAACTATGACGCCGAGGATTTCGACGACTGGACGGTGCTTCAGCGCGACATGCAGGTCAACGCTGGCATTCGCCCCGTGAGCGAAGCCGATACACTGGCGATCCGGCGCAAGGCTGCGCAGGCCATCCAAGCCGTCTATGCCGAGTTGGGCTTTCCGCCGATTGGCGATCATGAGGTGGAGGCCGCCACGATTGCCCACAGCAGCGACGATATGCCAGAGCGCGATCTGGTGGCGGACATTAGCGCCGCCGATCAATTTTTAGCCAGCGATTCTACTCTGCTCACTGTGGTGCGAGCGCTGCACAAACGGGGATTCTCTGATGTGGCGGGCAACGTTTTGGAGATGGGCCGTCAGCGTGTGGCCGGTGATTATTTGCAACCGTCGGGGATCTTTGACGCTGATTTTCGCGTGCGCAGCGCCATCAACGATGTCAACGACTATGGCGGTCCTGGCACAGGCTATCGGCTGGACGGGGCCGATTGGGAGGCGATCCAGCGCATTCCTCAGGCCAAAGCGCCACACGATTTTATTGATGCGCAGGTGGGAGCGCCGCTGAAGACGCTCATCGAAGTGGGCGCGGCGCGCCAGGGCACAAATCCCCACGAGATTGTGGTGGCGGTGGGGCCAGCTTTTGGCAAGGGGCTGATCAAGACGATTGGAGAGCTGCCCCACGACCAAGTGTTGGAAGCGCTGCTCACAGGTGTGGCCGAAGAGGGGCTGGTGGCGCGCATGGTCAAGGTCTATCACAGCGCGGATTGTGCGGCGCTGGGCCATGTGGGCGCGCGCCTGAGCGGGTCGGGGATTGCCGTGGGCATTCAATCGCGCGGCACGACGGTGATCCAAAAGCGCGGGCTGGCTCCGCTCAACAATTTGGAACTCTTTCCACAGTCGCCCAGTCTGACGCTGGAGATTTATCAAAAAATTGGTCGCAATGCGGCGCGCTATGCCAAAGGACTGGCGCCGCTGCCTGTGGCCGTTCGGGTGGACAACACGGCCCGCCTGCGTCTCATCGTCAAAACCACACTGCTGCACCGCCGCGAAACCGAAGAGGTGCGCGAGCAGCCGCCGGTGGAGATGATCTTCGATTGGGAGCCGGATATATAGATCTAGTGGCAAGTGGCAGATGGTGGGGCTTTACAAGAAAGTGGGCCTCATAATCACAAACTTATCCAAGAGGTGAATAATGATTCAATCTCAACAGACATTACATTACCCCCTGGGCGAACACGAGGCCGAGACGCTGCGCGCCGCCAGCGGGCGCGCCTTCGCCGACATCTCACTGGAAGCCGCTGTGGCCGGGGAGCTTTCCGCCGACGATCTGCGCATTCGCGCCGAGACGCTGCGCGCCCAGGCCGCGATTCGCGCGCCAGGGTGGGTATCCACAACTGGCGGCAAACTTGGCCCGTGCCGCCGAGCTAACCGCCGTGCCCAATGAGACCCTGTTGGAAATGTATAATCAGTTGCGTCCACACCGCTGTAGCGTTGAGGAGTTACAAGCGTTGGCGCAGACATTGCGAACCGAGTATGCCGCCCCTATTACCGCGGCGTTTGTGGAAGAAGCGGCGCAGGTTTATCAGGCGCGCGGGCTATTGAAACGGGAGTGATCAGAGGTTTCACCGCAAAGTGAAAAAGGCAAAAGTTGTTGAATCGTCTCAGCGTTCAGGAATCGGCGAAATCCGATCAAGCCTGAAAATCTGTGTTCTATTCTGGTCTTTGTCTCTTTGCGGTGAAAAAGCTATGTGAAAGGGTTGTGAAGTGAACGCTATCCAAATTATCCACGAGAACGGCCAGCCGCGCTTGGTTTGGCAAGAGACCGCTGACCCCGGCTTTGGTGACGACGAGGTGTTGGTGGAGATCCACGCTACGTCGCTCAATCGCGCCGATCTGGCGCAAGCCGCCGGGAACTATCCACCGCCGCCGGGTGCGCCCAACATTTTGGGGCTAGACATGGCAGGCGTAGTGGCCGAGGTGGGCAACAATGTCACAAAATGGAAGCCAGGGGATCGGGTGTCCGCGCTGCTGGCTGGCGGCGGCTATGCCGAAAAGGTGGCCGTGCATGAGGATATGCTGATGCCGATTCCGGCTGGCTGGAGTTTTGAGACGGCGGCGGCCATGCCCGAAGTTTTTCTCACGGCGTTTGTCAACATTTTTATGGAAGCCGCCTTTCAGCCGGGCGAGACGGTGTTGATCCACGGCGGGGCCAGCGGCGTGGGGACTGCCGCCATCCAATTGGTGAAAGCGGCGGGCGGCACGGTGATCACCACGGCGGGAAAACCCGAAAAGGTGGAAATTTGCCGCCAAGTGGGGGCAGATCTGAGCATCAACTACAACACCGATGATTTTGTGCAACGCACGCAAAATTTCACCCAAGGGGTGGGGGTGGATATTATCCTCGACATGGTGGGGGCGGCCTATATTGACCGGAATATCAGCTTGCTCAAGCTTAAAGGCCGGCTGGTTTTTATTGCTACATTGGGCGGCGCACAGGCACAGATCAACATTGGGCAGCTCATGGGTAAACGGGCGCGACTGATTGGATCGGTGTTACGGGCGCGCCCGCTGGCAGAAAAGGTGGAAATCGTCAACCGTTTTCGTCACCAGTTCTGGCAGCGCCTGGAGGATGGCACACTGTCGCCTGTGATCGATCAGGTATACCCTGTGGCACAGGCGCAAGCCGCCCATGAGGCTATGCGCCAATAC
Organism: uncultured Chloroflexia bacterium; assembly: GCA_963721725.1. Lineage (GTDB taxonomy): Bacteria > Chloroflexota > Anaerolineae > Caldilineales > Caldilineaceae > RI-153. The sequence goes on along the minus strand of CAVRLX010000016.1, from coordinate 362,892 downwards.
GAGAATAGTGGTAAGCTTGTCCTCATCGTCCGGTAATCTGCCTCGACGCGAGAGTTGAAAGTGATAGGTCATGATGTCTGAGAAAACGGAGAACCCCGATCTAGGCGACCGAGAAAGTGCTTTGTCTGCCGAGAGTCAAAAGCTATCTTTTGCCGTGGTGGGCGTGGGGGCTTCGGCCGGCGGAATTGAAGCGCTTGAACAATTTTTCCAGTGCCTACCCAACCACTGTGGTGCAGCCATTGTCTTGATTCAACACCTTTCCATCACTTGGCCCACAGAGCTGGCAGCCATCCTGCAACGCTGGACGGCGATGCCCGTGCGCTACATTGATAACCAGATGGAGTTGGAGGCGGACCATATTTATGTCCTGCCGCCGGGGACATCGCTCACGGGTGGAGGCGGGCGTGCTCTTCCCACAGAAGACGGGCAAAGTGCCCGGCCACCCTACGGTTATCGACCAGTTTTTTCGCTCGCTGGCCCAGGATCAGGGCGAAAATGCAATTGGCATTGTGCTGTCGGGGATGGGCGTTGACGGCACAATGGGGCTAAAGACGCTGAAAGAGGCAGGCGGGCTGACGTTGGTGCAATCGCCCAAGGATGCTATGCATGAAGGGATGCCCACCAGCGCCATCCACACAGATATGATTGATTTGGTGGGGAGTGTGCCAGAACTCGTTGCGGCCTTCCTCACCCATGTGCAGCGGGGCAATGATTTTTCTCAGGCGATCTCTGCACGCGTGGGGAATGGCCCAGCAGAGTTTATGGCAATTCTGGCCCAGATCCACCAATTGACCGGTCATAACTTTCGGTCGTACAAACAGGCTACGTTGCGTCGTCGTTTGAGCCGACGGATGCAGCTTTGCCACACAACCACATTGAATGACTATCTGCACTATCTGGCCGAAGTGCCGCAAGAAGGTCATCGGCTTTTCAAAGATTTCTTGATCACGGTCACAAATTTTTTCCGAGATCCAGACTCTTTTCATTTTCTGACCCAAGAAGTGATCCCCCAGATCTTTCGGGGCAAGGGCAGCAAAGATACTGTGCGGGTGTGGGTGCCTGGCTGTGCGACCGGCGAGGAAGCCTATACACTTGCTATCTTATTATGGGAAGAAGCGAATCGCCACCCATCTGCCCCTGAAATTCAGATTTTTGCCACCGATGTGGACACAGACGCGCTGGCGATTGCCCGGCAGGGATTTTATCCCGAGTCAATTACCGTGGATGTCTCGCAGGAGCGTCTGCGTCGGTTTTTTATGGCAACCCAGGGCGGCTATCGGGTCAACGCTGATCTGCGCGAACGCATTCTTTTTACGCCGCACAACCTGTTGGAAGATCCGCCCTTTTTCGCGGCTGGATCTGATTTCCTGTCGTAATCTCCTGATCTACATTAACCGCGATGTCCAGCAGTGGCTGTTGGAGCTTTTCCATTATGCACTCCAGCCAGAGGGCTTTTTGCTGCTTGGCTCGTCGGAAAGTGTGGACAGCAACACCCATCCGTTTTTCCATGATTACAACAAACGCCACCGCATCTATCAACGGCATAAGGGGGGTACAGTGCCGCCACCCATTCGTTCTCGGGTGGGAGAGCGAGAAGCGCAGTCTGCCGTTACGGGTAATCCTATGCCATCTATCTCATCTCAATCGATTGAAACCATGTATCAAGCTTGGCGGCTGAAGCGCTATGCGCCGCCCAGCCTTTTGGTGGACGAACAGTACAACATCGTTCATATTTTCAGCGGGGCCGGGAAATTCTTGCAAGAGCAGGATGGGCCGATTAACTACAACGTCTTGCAGAAAATCCTGCCAGCTCTGCGCCTGGATCTGCGCACAGCGCTCTATCAGGCTTTCCATCATCGTGTACAGACGACCTCGCGCTTGTTGCGCGTCGAGATCGACGAAGCCGAGACAATGGTGCGCATGTATGTAGGGCCGGTGGATGAACCGGGCTTTCCCCACGGCTATGCAGAGGTTGTCTTTGAACGGCTCGAGCGGGTGAGTGGCGGCCAAAGCCCGAGCGAGGGTGAGGGGGCGGATAATCCCCTGCTGGCACACCTTGAGGAGGAGATGCAACGCGTCCGCGAACGGCTACAAGCCACGGTGGAGGAGTACGAGACCTCCAACGAAGAGTTGCGCGCCTCCAACGAAGAATTGCAGTCCATGAACGAGGAACTGCGCTCCACCACCGAAGAATTGGAGACCAGCAAGGAAGAGCTACAGTCCGTCAACGAAGAGACCATCGCTGTGAACCAAGAGTTGCAGGCCAAGATCGAAGAGGTGAGCCGGGTCAACACCAATCTGCAAAACCTTATGGCCTCGACGGATATCCCCACGATTTTCCTCGACCGTTCGTTGCGCATCAATCTCTATACACCACGCACCAGTGAGCTTTTTAATATTTTGAAAGCCGACATTGGGCGACCCTTCCATCATCTTTCGCACAGATTGGAATACGAGCAGCTCAATACCGACGCGCACCATGTCTTGAAAGAGTTGCATACCTTTGAGCGCGAACTGCACAGCAAAGATGGCAAATGGTACATAGCCCGCATCTTTCCCTATCGCACATTGGAGGATAAGATCGATGGGGTGATTATGACCTTTGTCGATGTTACCACGCTGAAAGAGGCAGAAGAAAACCTTGCCCGCCGCGCCCAACAACAATCCACCGTGGCCCAATTAGGGCAATTGGCGCTGGAAGGGGCCGATTTAGACCTCTTGCACCACGAAATTACCGTGCGCATCGCCCAGGTCTTAGGGATGGAAATGTGCAAGGTTTTGGAGTTACAAAGCAACAATAAGCAGTTGCTGTTGAAAGCAGGCGTGGGCTGGCAAGAGGGTCTTGTGGGCAGGGCCACCGTGGGCACGAGCAAAGAATCCCAGGCAGGCTACACTCTCTATACCGGCGTACCCGTCGTAGTGACCGATCTGCCCAACGAGAAGCGCTTTCATGGGCCGGCTCTGCTCCTTGAGCACAACGTCGTGACCGGGATAAGCGTGGTGATTCGGGGAAGTCAGCGGGCCTATGGTGTGCTTGGTGTACACAGTACCGCCCCGCGCACATTCTCGACAGATGACATTCATTTTGTGCAGTCGGTGGCAAATGTATTGGCCCAGGCCATTGACCGGCAATTGGCGCAAGATGCGCTGGCCCAAGCCAACGCCGAGTTGGAAGAGCGTGTCAAGTCGCGCACCCAGGAATTGGTGGATGCCAACACTCACCTGCACGAAGAGATTATGGCCCGCAAGCAGGCCCAGGAGCGCTTTACCAAAGCCTTTGATGTGAACCCGGCAGCCAGCGCGATTGTCTCGCTGGAAACGTTGCAATATCTCAATGTTAACGCTGGTTTTGAAGCCCTAACTGGCTACACTGAAGTGGAGCTTGTAGGCAAGACGGCAAATGATCTGGGCATAACGGTGGATGACAGCGCCAGTGAGCCAGCCGTGACCCAACTGCGGAGCGGCAAAGCACTGACCCTTAGCGAATATCAGATGCGCAACAAAGAGGGCATAATCCTGGATGTAATCGCTGCTGCCGAGCCGATTGAAGTGGATGGCGTCCCTTGCATTTTAGTCATGGTCATCGACATTACCGAGCGCAAACAGACCGAAACGGCGTTGCGCCAGAGCCAGAGTTTGCTGGCCGAAGCAGAGCAAATCGCACAGAGCGGTAGTTGGTCGTGGGATATGGTGAGTAACGTGTTGCAGTGGTCGCCGGAGCTGCATCGCATTTACGGCGTGGATCCAGATACGTTTGAGGTCTCTTACGAAAACTATATGGCGCTGATGTACCCAGAGGATCGTAGTCTCGCTCAAAACGTTATTCAACATACGTTGGAGACAGGCGAGCCGTTTGAGTTTGTCCACCGCATTGTGCGCCCCAGCGGCGAGATGCGCACACTGCGCGGCCGCGGCAAACTCATTACCGACGCCAACCAACGTCCCGTGCGGATGTTAGGCACAGGCCAGGACATTACCCGCCAGCAGCAGATGGAAGATACATTACGGGCCAACGAACAGCGCCTACACATGGCGATTGAAGCCAGCGATGTGGGCATTTACGATCTAGCCGCAGACTTTGGCGAGAGCAGCTATATCAGCGAACGCTGGGCCGAAATCTTTGGATATAGGCTAGACGATCTGCCTTCTTCCCAAAGAATTAATGAATGGATGGCACAACAGATTCACCCCGATGATCTGGAGCCAATGGGCCAGAGTTACACAAACTTTATTGAGGGTAAGATTCCCAGCTACAATGCCGAGATGCGGGTGCGCCACCGGTCGGGGGCTTGGATCCACGTTCGCAGCCTTGCCAACGCCACCCAACGGGACAAGGAAGGACGTGTCCGCCATTACGTGGGCGTGCTTCAAGACATTACCGAGCAGAAGCAACGCGAAGCCGAACTGCGCACCCACCAAGAACATCTGCGAGAGATGGTGGCCGAGCGTACCGCCGAATTGGAGCAGAAAGCCCACGAATTGATGGGCGAAGTGGGCGAACGCAAACGGGCAGAATCCCAACTGCTGGCTCTCAACGAAACCCTGGAAGAGCGGGTGACCGAACGCACCCAACAGGTGGTGGAGTTGGCCTCGGCGCTGACACTGGCCGAGCAGCGCGAACGCCAACGCATTGCAGGCATTCTCCACGATCATCTGCAACAGATGCTCTATGCCTTGCTCTTCCGCACCCAGTTATTCCAACAGAGCACCCCGGAACAGCAGCTTGCGTTGATGCCTCAATTCCGAGAACTGGTGCAAGATGCCATCTCCACCACACGCACGCTCACTGTGGATCTAAGTCCGCCCATCTTGGCTGGCGAAGGACTCGTCGAGGCGATTAGCTGGCTGGCCGAACAAATGCGTGAGATTCATCATCTGGACATTAAGCTAACCGTGCTCGAAAAGCCGCCAACGCTGAAGGAGGAGATGCGGATTTTGATCTTCCAATTGGTGCGCGAGTTGATGTTCAATGTGGTGAAACATGCGGGCGTCAGCCAGGCCCAGGTCGCCATCGGCCATGCTGCCTCGAATCTCTATATCACAGTGGCCGATCAAGGCAAGGGCTTTGATGCGGACAGCGCCTATGACAACACAGAAAGCGAGAGCGGTTGGGGCTTGTTCAGCATTCGCGAACGGTTGTCGCTCTTTGGCGGGCAGCTTAAAGTTGAGTCTACCCCCCAGCAGGGCAGCCGCGTGACCATTCTCTTCCCGCTTTATGATTAAACTGTTCAGGTGCGACGCACCCTAGACTTGAATAGATACGCCTCGTGAACGAGATCAACACACAGCAACTCCCGTTGTCGATTAACGCTGACCGCTTCTTACAGACTGTGGCCGAGATGGCGCAGATCGGCGCGCTGCGCGCCGACGAAGGCGGCGGGCGAGATCGGCGTCCCTTCTCTGCTGCGGACCGCGCAGCGCGCGATTACTTGCGCCGGGTCGCCGAAGAAGCCGGGCTGACAGTGGCGCTGGACGGCGCGGCCAATCTTTCGGCCCGCTATGCTTGTACCCTGCCTGCCGCCCAAACCATTTTGCTTGGCTCGCACCTGGACACCGTGCCGCACGGCGGCGCGTACGATGGCGCGCTGGGCGTGCTGGCCGGTCTAGAGGTGCTGCGCACACTTTACGAACGCGCCATCCGGTTGCCCTATCATGTAGAGGTGGTGGATTTCACAGACGAGGAAGGGCGCTTTGGCGATCTTTTTGGCAGCCGCAGCCTGAGCGGGCAGATCGACCAAGCCAAAGCGACGATATTTTTGGAAAACGCCGCCGCCTATCCCGCCGATCTAGCCACCATGCAAGCGTTGGTCCCCGGTGGCCTTAGCTGGGATGGGATCCAAACGGCCAAGCGTGATCCCGCCACTTTGGCCGGCTATTTAGAATTGCACATTGAGCAAGGGCCACGCCTGGAAGCCGCCGGGGGTATCATCGGTGTGGTCAGCACAATTTTCGGGCGGCATGGTGGGCAGATTACCTTTCACGGGCGCAGCGATCACGCCGGGACAACACCCCTGCCGCTGCGTGCGGATGCCCTGTTGGCGGCAGCCCAGTTCATTGTGGCGGCAATGGCCGAGGTGGGCGAAGAGTTTCCCGATGCGGTGATCACCTGTGGCAATCTGACCGTGAAGCCGGGGGTCTCGAATGTGGTCCCCAATCAGGTGACGCTCTGGGTGGAATTTCGCGCCGCAGCCAGCGAGAAACTGGCGCGCATAGAAGCGCACTTGGCGCGGCTGGTGGAGAGGGTCTGTGCGGCCACCCGTACACAGGCGCAGATCAACTTTACGGCGCGTGGCACACCGATTCCCATGGATGGAGATTTACAGGCCATTGTGCGGCGGGCAGCCCAAGCGTGCGGCTATCCACCCCTGGATCTCCCCTCGGGGGCAGGACACGATGCCATGATGCTGGCGGCCATCACCCCGGCGGCCATGATCTTCGTGCCCTCCCAAGGCGGACGCAGCCATAGCCCCGATGAACAGACCGCGCCAGAAGAGTTGGTGGCCGGCGCCAATGTCTTGTTACAGGCCGTACTGGCGTTGGCGCGGGGATAGATAGCCAATCTCGACGCCCATAGTCCAGTCTAAAAAATCGAGGGGGGCTGTGATAGTTCACAGCCCCCCTCTGCTTGTCCCCGTCCCCACCCTCACGTTGATGCCAGATCAGCACTTGGTAGTAACAATAACAATACCCTGTACCCTTGTAACAGTACTGGGCGTACCCTGTAATCGTGGCGCTACCCTTGCGCTTCTTTTTCGATGGTGCTCGGTATCCCCGTAGCAGGTTTGTACTCGCCTCTGGTCTCATCGCTACCAACAAGCTATGTGCAACGTGCAAAAACGGTTGGCGCACCCTGACTACTCCACTAACTCCGTCGTCCAGTTCAATTCCTGGATGCGGGTATCCAACTCCCGGCGCGCCTGGTAGAGTTCATCCGCCCGCAGCTGCGCCGCCGCCACATCTACCGTGCTGGTGTAGCGGATCTCGGTGTGCGTATAGCGGTCGTGCACCACCATGGCATTTTGGGCCAGTTCACGATAGGTCGCGGCCTGGTTGCCCAACACATCACGCCGAGCCAGTCCATCCGCCAAACTGATCTCGCCATCAAAGGCAGTCTGCATATTGGTGCGGTTAATCTGCACGACTAAGTTGTTCACCTCCGCATAGAGCCGATCCAATTCTGCCATCAACCCCCTTGGCTCTTCTGCCGGTCGTTCGCCTTCCTGCACCTTTGCATTCTGAAACAACCGCTGCTTCAACTGGGCAATTCGGCTCTGGGCATCCGCCCTCAAAATTAACGCCTCTGCTAGCTTCATCATCCACCTCTTTTTTTGTGAAAATTAATGTGCGCCAACACAAGAATCAAAATATCACACAATACACACATTAGTCAATAGCCTATTTTGCAATTTGTGCAAATACATTTTTCAATCTTTTTAACCGGATGGTTTACCTATGTGTTCTATCCAGTTAAGGCCATTTTGCCTATTGAAGAGAGGTTTGGCTCTGTTTATTGTAGAGGGAAATAAATCTATTGTAAGGTTAAAGTAAAGAAAAACTTATGGTTGAGGATGTTCATTCATGACTACACAGACGCCCCTTCATCCTGAACAAATTCGTATTCTGCTCATTGAGGACGATCCGGCTGATCGGTTCCTCTTCCAGGAGACTTTGTACAGCGCTCTTCATGCACGCAGTATGGATACACAGTATATTGTGGAATGGGCAGCGACCGTGGCAGAAGGCATTAAAAAGTACACATCAGCCACACAGCCCTTTCACATTATTGTCTCGGATCTTCTGCTCGCCGACGCCTATGGCAGCGACACAATTACACAGGTAATGGCGATTGCTCAGTCCACGCCCGTGGTTCTGCTCAGTGGGGTCAACGACGAGCGGTTGGCGCTCGAAGCAATTCATCACGGTGTGCAGGATTATTTGATCAAAGGCGAGTTTGACGGCGTGCTGCTCAAACGTACGCTACACTACGCCATTGAGCGAAAACGCATGGAACAGCGCCAATCGGTGCTGGCCTCCATCACGCCCACCATTCATCAGATCCAGGATGTTCACAGCTTGTTGGAGCAGATCTGCCAGTTGGCATTTCATTTGGTCCCAGCGACCTTGGATACACTCTTGGTTTTGAATCGTGGGTTGCGGGAGGGCAATGTCGAAGTCTATCTGGCAAGCGGCGACGGCGAGAAGCGAAAAGCTTATGCCCGCGCACTGGTCGAGGTCACTCGCCATGTGATCACGCACAAACAGCCGGTCTTTTCAGCCACCTCCGATAGTGTAGCATTGGGGTTGACGACTCCATCCACGCCGACGATTGGGGCCTATGTTGGCATCCCGTTGTTGATCAACGGTGAGGGAGTGGGCGTTCTTTATGTGCTGGAAAGGGAATCGCGCAGCTACTCTACGCTGGACATTGGCTTTCTCACCACATTGGCAAACCGGGCCGCAGCGGCGGTGGCCGAAGGCCAGATGCTGGTTCGCGAGCAGGAAGAGCGCAAGCTGACCTACATCCTGCGCCAAATGACGGGAATAGTGAACAGCAGTTTGGCCCTTTCGCAAGTTTTGGAGCGCACCCTGATCTGCTTAAAAGAGGTGGTCCCCTACCATAGCGCCATGATTATGCTGGTGGAAGATGGACAGTTGCGGATACGGGCGGCGCAAGGCATGCTCCATCCCAAGGCCCTTTCCAATCTCAAGGTGGTCTATCATCAACACCCGATCTTTACTGAGATGATTCAACTGCGCCAGCCCATGATTGTGGACGATGTGCGCCGCGATGCGCGCTTCCGGGGCTTTATCGGCAGCAATTATGAACGAAGTTGGCTGGGCGTGCCGCTGATGTTGCGTAATGATGTGTTAGGATTTTTGACCATTGACCATGCCAACCCCCAGGCTTATGGCCCGCGCGAGGCCGAGATTATCTTTGCCGTCGCCAATCAGGCTGTGGCTGCGATTAAAAATGCCCGCCTTTTTGAACAGCTCCAGGGCGCGCTGGCCCACACCGACGCCCTCTATAGCGCGGCGCAGGCACTTCTGCAACCTATGGCGCTGGATGATGTGCTGACCTCGATTGTAGATGCCATGATTGCGGCACTGGACTGTGAACAAGCCCAAGTCATCTTGTTGGACGGGCATGGGGAGGTGGAGGATCGCAAGTGGAGCGAATCGAAAAGCGGTCTGCATTGGGATGCCATTGATGAATGGCTGAAGCGTACACTTTGCAACGGCGAGGCGATCTGCACCATGAATGCTCAAGCCGACCGTCCGATTGGCAGCGTTATGGTGGTTCCCCTACACTATCATGATAAAACATTGGGGGCGCTGGGTGTGATCAACCGCCTTGAACAGCGCACCTTCACCCACGCTGATGTGAAATTATTGGTGGCGCTTGCCAGCCAGGCGGCCATCGCCGTGGAAAACGCCCGCCTCTTTGAAGAAGCGCAACGGCTTGCCAATATGGACGAATTGACTGGCATCTATAATCGACGCAGCTTTTTCATGCAAAGTGAACGGATTTTTCAACAGCATCAACGCGCCCCCCATCACCATCAACTCTCGGCGCTCATGTTGGACATTGATCATTTCAAGATGATTAACGACCGCTATGGGCATGTGGCTGGGGATCGGGTGTTACAACTGGTGGCACAACGCATTGAAAGTCAGTTACGGCCCACGGATATTATGGGGCGCTATGGCGGGGAGGAATTTGTAATTCTGTTGCCTCACACAGACGACGTCCACGCGCTCTTGCTGGGCGAACAGATCCGCCAGAGCATTAGTTCGACGCCAATTGTGATTGACGGCGAATCGATCTCGATTTCGGTAAGCGTGGGCGGGGCCGAGAGCAACGGCGAGGCCAAAACCTTGCTCGATCTACTCAACATGGCGGACCAGTCGCTCTATCGGGCCAAGCAGAGCGGGCGCAACCGTACCATCCTGCGCCGCGCCGAAAACGCCCTAACTTTTGTGGTGCCCGGTGCCCACGTCGGGGTGTACTGACGGAGCAAACGCTGGGCGGTCCAACGTTTCGGGGACAAGCATCCCCAGCATGGCCGAGGCGACAAGACCCACGCCAGCAATGGCAAATGTCGCCAGCGACAGGCCCAAAATATCGGCGAGGCTGCCCACCACCAACGAGCCGCTTGAGCTACCGCCATCGCCAATCAGCCGCCAGATGCCCAAAAATTCCCCGCGCGAATCCGGCGGGGCCAGATCCGCCCCCAACGTCATCATGGTTCCTGACCCCAGCCCGTTGCCCAAGCCAATCAGCCCCGTCGCCATGAGCAGCCCCCAGAACCCCCCGGTCAGCGGAATCAGCGCCATGCCCACGCTCTGGATCAAAAACGAAGGCACATAGGCGAATTTGCGCCCAAAGCGATCCATAATGTAGCCCGCTGGGTAAAAGAGACTCATATCCAACGCCGATCCCAACCCCATGATCAAGCCGATCTCTGCCACGCTCAGCCCCAGCATGTCGGCCCCAAACAGCGGAATCACAATGTCACGCCCGCTGCGGATCATCTGGCCGAAGAGTTGCCCAGAGCCAGCCGTACCCAGTGTACGCCAGTGGGTCTGAAAGACTGTGCCCATGTGGTGGAAATGCTCGGACAGTGTGCCTCGCTCTGGCGGGCGATAGCCGCGCTGTTCCACAAAGCGTAGCGGGAAGATCAACGCCACGGCCGCCAGCACCGCATAGAGCACAAAGGGCGCGCGCAGCCCCAACGTTGCGCCCAATGCCCCGCCAATGAACGGCCCCAAAAATCGCCCACTGCGGTTGATGCCGCCAAAGATGGCAATGGCCTTGCCCCGCTTGGCCGACGGAGCAGCATCGGCCAGATAGGCATGGCGGGCCAAGTTCCAGATCGAGCCGCCCAGCCCCACGATAAAGCCATAGATCACCAGTTCGGCAAACGAAGTAGCCCAGCTAAAGGCCAGCGTGCCCAGGGCCATTGATGTGATCCCCATGATCATCGAGCGTTTGCGCCCCGATCGGCTGATCAAAACGCCTGCAGGTAGATCCCCCACCAATGTGCCCAACCCTTCGCTCGCCAACGCCAGCCCCACCCATGCATATGACACATTAAACGAGGCGGCATAGAGCGGCAACACAGGCACTAATAATCCGCGACAGAGCGCAAGCAAAAAGGTTGGCAAATAGATGGCATAGATCAGTGTGGATGAGCGCATGAAGATTCCTTGAAAGGGAGTAACTGTTCAGGTGCGGCGCACTCGCCAGGACAAGATCGGGCTAGACATTCTGTGTGGCGAGTGCGTCCCACCCTCGATCTAAATAGATACAAAAGGCAGAGGCGAAAGACTGGTCCTATAATCGAGGAAAATCGGTTTAGAAGCAAATTTTTGGGCAACTACGGGGAATCCCCTATACCGTTTCTGCGCAAAGACCTATCCTTCCCTTATATCGAGATGGATAGACAGAAAGTCCTCTGTTGCGTATTCTAATAGCCAATCGCCCATCTAGTTCGTCACCGAAAGAGACCATCCATGGATAACCTATTCCGCTCCCTCATTGTTCCTTTTGTTTCAACACTCTTCTTTTTGATTGTGCTGATCTCCATGAACAGCGTTTTTGCGCCGCTGACTGCTAATCAGGCCCTGCCTGCGCTTCCTGAAACCTCGGTAATGTACAGTGGTAATGCACAGTCTGTTGCCCGTTTCAGTCTCGACCGATAGCCAATAGACCCATTCTCTTTCGATCCTGGCGATACCTTTCAAGGTGTCGCTTTTTTTATATTCCCATTGGTTGAACGAAGCACGACAGATAAGATACGGAGCGCATAAAATATACGCCCCGTCGGGTGCAGCCAGCAGCCCCCCTATACGCTGCTGGGTTTCCCAAGATCACTGGAATCCTATAGACGTCTGCGCTCCCCCACTGATTGGCACTCCACCCGTGAATGGGTTAACATGCAGCCCAATTGGGTCTTTGTACTACGCTCCACCTTTATGCCTACGCTATGTCTATCTTATCTGACTCTCACTCTAGTTGAAGGAAACGATGCTCGAGCAATTTCGCAACATGCCACGCTGGCAGCGGCAGTTTTGCCAATCTCTTACATGCCTATTCATCCTTGCAGCGCTGTTGCCTGTCCACCCGCTGCGGGCAGGTGCGCCGCCCGTCTCGTTGCCGCCTGGCTTTGCCCAAGAATTGGTTGTTGATGGTCTGGAATATCCCACAGCGTTTGCCTTTGCCCCCGATGGCCGCATCTTCGTGGCGGAAAAGGCTGGCAGCGTGCGGGTGATTCACAATGGGCAACTGCAACAATCCGACTTCATCGACATCACTGGTCACGTCAGTTCCATTCGCGACCGCGGGCTGATGGGTGTTGCTGTGCATCCGCGCTGGCCGGCGATGCCCTATGTCTACCTGGCCTATACCTACGAGCCGCCCCAGGCCAAAGCACACAAACCTGGTGGCGCACGGTGTGGCACGTGTCACCCGCATCCAGGCCGATCCCAAAAATCTCAACCGCGCCCTGCCCGACAGCGAAACTGTAATCTTGGGCAAGAACAGCGTCTTTGAGTATATCGGCAACCCAGACACCTCCAACGCCGCGCCCTTCACCTGCCAGAACGCCGACAAGAGCTTTGTGCAAGATTGTGTGCCGCTGGAAGCCACCAGCCACACACTGGGCCAGTTGCTCTTTGGCACAGATGGCGCCCTCTATGTGGGCAGCGGTGATGGCATTGAATGGACACCGCCCAATCTCCGCGCCCAGGATGTCAACAGCCTCTCCGGCAAGATTTTGCGCATCGATCCCATGACGGGCGCGGGCTTTGCCGACAATCCTTTCACCACAGGCGATCTCAACGAAAACCGGGCTAAAGTCTATGCCCTGGGCATGCGCAACCCCTGGCGTTTCACCTTGGGCCCGGATGGTCTGCTCTATGTGGCCGATGTGGGCAACAGCGGCTGGGAGACGATCAGCCAGGGGCAAGCCGGCGACAACTTCGGCTGGCCCTGCTATGAAGGCCCAGAGCGCGTATCAGATGCGTCCATCTGTCAGCCCCTTTTCAACGGCGAACGCCCGCTCAAGGCCGATTATTACGCCTATCCCCACGATACGGGGCACGGCGCGGCCATTGGCGGCGACTTTGTGCGTGCGCCCTTCCCGCCGCCCTATCGAGATCGCTATTTCTTTGCCGATTACAACGGCTGGACCATTAACTATTTAGAAGAAACCGCCACAGGAGTGGAGGAGCGGCTCTTTGCCACCAACGCGCCCGGTCTCGTCGAGATGAAATTTGGCCCCGACGGTGCACTCTATGTGCTCTATATTCTGTCGGGTAGTTTGGCGCGTATCCGCTATGTGGGCGGCGGCAATCTGCCCCCGGTGGTGGTCGCCACCGCCAAGCCAGAGAGCGGCCCGTCCCCGCTGACGGTGGCGTTTTCCAGCGCGGGCACGGCTGATCCCGAAGCGGGCGCGCTACGCTATGCCTGGGACTTTGGCGATGGCGAAACCAGCAGCGCGGCCAATCCAAGCCACACGTACAGAGCCGACGGTCTCTATGCCGCCACGCTGCGTGTAACCGACGCAAGCGGCGCGCCGACCACAGCCACATTCCAGATCAGCGTTGGCAACGATCCCCCGCAGGCCACCATCCTTGCGCCACAGGCAGACGCCCGCTATCAGATTGGCGACCGTGTAGAATTTGAGGGCGAGGGCAGCGACGGGGACGATGGTTCGCTGGCCGATTCTGCGTTGCAATGGGAAATTTTCACCCATCACAACGACCATATCCACTATGACACCTTCCGCGGGCGGGGCAAAACTGGCCGCTTTGTCTATGAAGATCACGGCGACAACGTCTATCTCGAACTCTGCCTGACCGCCACCGATAGCACCGGCCTCAAGCATCGGACGTGTGTCGATCTGCGGCCAGAGACTGTTACGCTGACATTAGATTCGCAGCCAAGCGGCCTGCCGCTGATCTACAACAACACCCGCGAGATCACGCCCTTTGAAATAGAGAGCTATATCAACGCCCAACGCGTGATCGAAGCGCCGGGTAGCGCTGGCGAGTTGCGCTTTGAGCGCTGGTCCGATGGCGGCGCAGCCCAACACCCCATTGCGATTGGCAGCGAGAACATGCGCTTGACCGCCTTTTATACGGGCACCACGTCCAGTGTGACGCCTGCGATTCCCGCTGTGGGCAACGTCCTTACAGAAACCGTTTCTGCGCCGGTCGAGGTTGCCCCGCCTGTTGCCCAAACAACTTCGACGCCTGCGGTTGCTGTCAGCGGCTGGCTGGAAACCGAGGGCGCGCCTGCCGGCGGCGCACGTATTTTGGTGCAAGTGGCCGAGCGCTATCGCAGCGGCTGGGCCGTGGTGCAATGGCAAGATGAAAATGGCGACTGGCAAGAGATCGAAGGCTGGCGCGGCGATCTCAAAAACGGGCGCGCCCGCTGGTGGGTCTCGCCTGATCTGTACGGCCACAAGCCCTTTCGCTGGATGATCTTTAGCCAACCCGGCGGCACACTTCTCGCCGCCAGTCCCGAGTTTGCCATGCCCGCCAACTCTGGTGAAATGCTGGTCTGGCGGGTTGAGTAACAATGAGGTGATTGGGCGATGATGGCCTACCACAATCGTCCAATCACCGATCTCCTAATCTCCAATTACCCAATCACAAACTCAAGGAGAAGAAGAATGCGTTTTGGTATGAGTGGCTGTTTTCTGCCCGCGGACATGGACGATGTGACGCCGGAGATGTGTCGGCGTGTGCGCGAACTGGGCTTCAGTGGCATCTTTACACGCTTTCGCGCCAACGATCCCCACACCACCCCCCGGCACAAAGCCCAGCGGCTGCGCGATCTGCTGGCGGGCGAGAATGTACGTCTCTTTCAAGTCACCGGCTATTGGCAAAACCTCGTCACCTCGGATGAAACTATGCGCGCCGAATCTGTGCGAACCCTGCAAGCGGCATTGCGGCTGGCGGGGTGGATGGGCGCGCGTGGCATCGACACTGGCCCCGGCTCCATGAACCCGGCTGGCCCCTGGTTTCCCCACCCAGACAACTGGACCGAACGGGCGCGCCGTCAATTGGTCAAAAGCCTGAATGAGTGCAAAGGCGCGGCGGAAGAGGCCGGTGTCTATCTCAGTCTGGAAAGTCATCAACTGGTGACGTTGCAAACGCCTGAAGTGACCAAAGAGATTTTGGACGAAGTCGATTCGCCCTGGGTGCGTTGTGATTACGACTCGGCCAACTGGATCACGCTGGACACGGTCTTTGATACGGGTCGCGCCCTCAACCACCATTTTGATCTGTTGGGCAAGCATATGGTCAGTTGCCACGCCAAAGACATTTGGATTGAAAACAAACTGGCGCTGCATCTGCACGATGGCTGCCCCGGCAAAGGCAACATGGATTTCAAGACGCTCTTCCGGCGCATGGAAGATCTGTCGCCCGACTACCCGGTGATCTCCGAAGGCAACAGCACCGAGGAGTTGCCCCAGGTCAGCCGGCTCTTCCACGACACCGCCGCCGAGTTGGGCATCCGCGTGCTGGACGCCGACGAGGAGATCTAACGCTGAGACGCAGAGGGGCAGTGAGGCAGAGACCAGAATAGTACATGGGTTTTTAGGATTGAGCCTATCTATACAGATTCCTGCAATGTCAGAATATGCTCAACCACTTTTGCACTTTGCCTTTTACACTTTGCCTTTTGATTTCTTCCCTCTGCGTCCTTTGTCTCTTTGCGGTGAACACTCTAATCGTTATTGTTTTACCCCACACCACAAAGGAAACTTGTATGCCGAATTTACGCTTTGCAGCGCCCCACGAGCGCCGTGTTGCCATTGTCACCGGCGGAGCGCGCGGAATCGGGCGCGCCTGTGCACTGCGCATCGCCGAAGAGGGCCGCGATGTGATGATTGCTGATCTGTTGGACGAAGAAGGAGCCACCACCGTGGCGGAGATTGAAGCGCTGGGCCAGCGTGCGCTCTATCACCGCACCGATGTCACCGACGAAGCCGCGGTGGCTGCCATGGTGGCCGAGACAGTGGAAGCGTTGGGGCGGCTCGATATTCTGGTCTGTTGTGCAGGCATTTTGGGCAAAGAAGCGCCCTTTTTGGAGCAGTCCGCCGCCCAGTTTGATAAAGTCATGCGCATCAACCTGTACGGTGTCTTCCATGCCCATCAAGCCGCCATCCCGCACATGCTGAAAAATGGCTGGGGCCGCTGTGTCACAATTACATCGGGGGCGCGTCACGGGGCCACCAATCAGGTTCCCTATGGCGTCTCCAAAGGAGCGGTCTATTCGCTTGTCGGTGCGTTGGGCAATGCCTATTCCAAAGAGGGAGTTTTCGTCAATGGCGTGGAGCCGGGGCGCGCCCTCACGGAGATGGTCGTGCCGCGCTTTACACCGGAGTTCCTCGCCAACCCCGGCAACCCATTGGGGCGCTATTCTGATCCTGAAGAGGTGGCCGAAGTGGTGGAGTTTCTCGCCTCCGAGCGCAACACTTATACCACCGGCTCGGTATGGAGCGTCAAAGGCGCCACTGGTTGAAAGAAACCACAGAGAGCACAGAGATTTTTAGCACAGAGAACACAGAGAAAATACTCTGTGTTCTCTATGACCCCTCCGTGCCCTCTGTGGTTACCTCTGATTTACGCCGGTTGCAGTTCGCGTTCCAGCACTTCGATCATGGCGGGGAGGAAGACGGGCAGGTCGGCGGGCGTGCGCGAGGTGACCATCGCGCCATCGACCACGACGGCCTCATCGACAAACTCGGCCCCGGCGTTGACCAGATCATCTTTGATGGCGCGGACACAGGTGGCGCGCTTGCCCTTCATGATCCCGGCGCTGATGGGAACCCAGGCCGCGTGACAGATCGCCGCCACCATGCCGCCCTTGTCGTGGATACCGCGCACCAGATCCAACACGGCGTCGTAGCGGCGCAGTTTGTCTGGCGCATAGCCGCCGGGAACGACGATGCCGTCGAAATCCGCCGCGCGCACATCACGCGCTGCCTTCTCCGCCTTCACCGGATAGCCATGTTTACTGGTGTAGGTTTTGGCTTCGGGGCCGACAATCGTCACCTCTGCCCCTGCTTCCAGCAGTCGATAGTAGGGGTAGAGTAGTTCCATATCCTCGTAGATATCCTCGGCCAGAACAACAATCTTTTTGCCTTGCAAGCTCATGTCTTTCTCCTTTGATGATGGGCAGCATGTGGTGACTTCTCTGCAAAAAGCCTTTTGATGCGCGGATTTCGCAGATGAACGCAGGTTTTTCTCTTGTGAATTCTTTGCGCTCTTTGCTTCTTTGCGGTGAATTCTGCCTTTTCGCTGTAGACCCAAGTGCTGCATTTGCGATTTGACGCTGACGTGCGAAAATGAAGTCAACCCTATCTTAGCCCAGAACCGCCCCCCGTTCAACTGATGGGCTTTCCCGCTTTTTGATAGAAAGGATCAACCCTATGCGAGTGATTGTTACCGGCGGCAGCGGACGCGCTGGCCGTCATACGGTACGCGAGATGGCCGAGGCCGGCCATGAAGTGATCAATGTAGATCGGATGCGGCCCCCGGCGGGGCTGCCCGGTCAGTTTATGGACATTGATCTGACCGACGCCGGCGAAGTCTATGATCTCTTTGCCCAGATCCGCCCAGAGGGCGTCTGCCACTTGGCCGCCAACCCATCGCCCAGCGGCTTTTCGCGCCAGGGCACGTTTCAGAACAACGTCATGAGCACCTATCACACCATGCAGGCCGCGGGCGATTTTGGCGTCAAGCGCTTCATCTATGCCAGCAGCGAAATGGCGACTGGCTGGCTCACCACCGAGCAGTTGCCGCCGCGCTTCCCCTTCAACGAAGAAGATCGCATGGCCTCGCCCAATGCGTATGCACTCAGCAAATACATGGGCGAGGTGATCGGCGAATCGCTCACGCTGCGCTATCCCGGCATGGCGATTTGCAGCCTGCGCATTAACAACGTGATCCCGCCAGAAGAGTACGACCGGCTGGAGCGTCGCCGCCGGAACTATCCCGACGAGGGCAGCGGCAACTTTTGGAGCTATATTGACGCCCGCGATGTGGCGACGGCCTTCCGCGCTGCGCTGGAAGGCGAAAGCAGCGGCCACGAGGTCTTTCTCATCGCCGCCGCCGACACCTGTATTACCGTGCCCATTCAAGAAGCAGTGGAGACGCGCTACGGCCCCGGCGCAAATTTTGCCGAAGGTCACGGCCCGCAGCAGTCGGTTTTTGATTGCAGCAAAATCAAGCGCTTCTTCGGCTGGGAACCACAGCACAGTTGGCGCACCCAGTCCATGCGCGAGGCGTAATTCGTTTTAATAGAACGCGGATCGGGCGAATCGAGCGGATGCAACCGTATAAAAATCTGCCCAATTCGCATTCCCTTTTAATTTAGAGCGGAGAGTCTATGCCCACGATTGACGCCATTGAGATTCGCCACTACGCCTTGCCGCTGGACCCGCCTTTCCACGCGGGCCTGGGACCCAACACCGCGCACGTGCCACGCCACCACACTGGTGCGCGTGCGCGCTGGGGATTATGAAGGCGTGGGCGCGGGCGATGCCATGTTGGGTTTTGCCCGCCACGAAGATCTCTTCCTGGGGCAAGATCCTTTTGCCATTCACCGCCATGTGCATGTGTTGGAGAATCTGCAATTCCACTACGGGCGCATGGGACCGCTGGAGGTGGCGCTGTGGGATCTCATGGGGCAGATCAGCGGACAGCCGCTGTGGAAGCTGCTGGGCGGAACGTCCAACGAAGTGCCGCTCTATGCCTCGACGGGGCAGCGGCTCTCGGCAGAAGAACGCGCCGCGCGGGCGGTGATGTTGGCGGATCAGGGCTTTCGCGCCCTGAAGCTACGTTTTTTCCACGGCGATGTGGAGACTGATCTGGCTGTGGCGCGGGCGGTGCATGATGCCGTGGGCGGGCGGATCACGCTGCTGGTGGACGCTAACCAGGGCTGGCAGATGCCGTGGGATACGCGCCCACATGGGATCTTAAAACGGCGCGGCGGGTGGCCGATGCTCTGGCCGAGTTGGGCGTCTTCTGGCTGGAAGAGCCGCTGCACCGGCATGATTACACAGGGCTGGCTGAGTTGCGACGAACGGCGAAAGTGCGCATTGCCGGGGGCGAAGGCAACCGCGAATTTAATGAGCAATTGCAATACCTTGCCCACGGCTCGCTGGATGTCTATCAGGCGGATGTGGTGTGGAGCACGGGGATCTTGCGGGCGCAACAGTTGGCAGCGGCGGTGCAATCGGCTGGGGCGCTTTTCTCGCCACACACCTGGGGAGATGGGCTGGTGATGTTGGCAAACTTTCACGTGGCGGCGGCAGTTTCCAGCGCGCCATTCTTTGAATTCCCCTTCGATCTCCCCGAATGGTCGCCCGAACGCCGCGATTATATTCTGCCTCAGTCGTTCTACCCCACGGCGCAGGGCACGTTACACCTGCCCGATGCACCGGGGCTGGGTGTGCAGATCGATTGGCAAGGATTGGAAGCGTTGAGAGTGAAGTAAAGAGTAGGGGAGCGTCTTTACTCTTTGCTTCATCCCCAACAACTCCCCCCCAGCGGAAGTTGCGTCATATTAAGCGCCGTTACGCCCGACGAATCCAGCGTAATGCGATAGCGCGCCCAGGGGATGTAGAAATAGGTATAGCCGCGCAGGCAGACCTGGGCTTGTGGTTGATCGATCCCGCCGAAACGTCCCGGCACTTGCAGCGGCGTGTAGTAGATATCTTCCAACGCCAGCCGGTGAATCCACAACCCCGTCAGTCGATAGGTCATCTCGGCGGCGCGGCGGGCGTTGACCGAAATGCGCAGTTCATCGCCGCGCACAGTGGGTTCTGGCGGATCAAAATAACGGGGCAACAGCGCCATCGGCAGCACAAAGATGGCAACCAAAAAGAGAAATTTAAAGCGCCGCGATCGATGAGAATATTCCAATGCCTCGGCCACAAAGCGCGCCACCACCGTCATCCCCAAAATAAAGAGCCAGATTAAGATCAGATTCAAGACAAAATCAAGGGGATAAACGGAAAGCTGCCCACCCGAACGGAGCAGTGCAAAGGGTAGTGGATAGCCCAGTTGGCCGGGACAGCCATCGGGGCAGCCCACCTGATGCGGGGGCAAGACAAAGAAGTAGAACGAAGCCAGATCAAAAATCGCAGCAAAAAAGAGCGAGCCAGCAAAGATAGAATACCAGCGTTCGCTCTGTTGCCGCCACCAGATTAACAAAAAGATGCCCAGGATCAGACCGACACCGGCAAAGGCGAGGTCTGACCAGCGGGCGAAGTAAGAAAGTTCAGACATAGGCGGAAACGTGTGGCGTGTGGCGTACTGCCTATTTTGAAGATAGGCAGTACGCCATACGCACCGTCTTATCTACTCTGCAACGGGGACGCGCCAGCAGGCGTGAATGCGCAAGGCTGGCACAGGCAGTTCCCCCACCAGCACCGGATCACCCTCCACCGGCCACCTTTCTAGCCAAGATTGCGCTTCCTCTGTTTGCCCCGACACCACCATTAGCACTTCGCCGTCCTCCTGGCAGACCGCAAAATCGGCCAGCGTGCGCCCGGCGGGCAGCAGATATGAAAGCGCATCGGGCGTGCCCTCTCCATCAAACAGCACCGAGACCATCCCAAAGCGCTCCAGCGCAAAGATGCCATCTGGGGCAAAGCGGCTGCGTGCCAGGATGAGTTCGTCGTTGCCGCGCCAAGCCAGATTGGGCGGCAGAAATTCAAAGCCTGTCTCTACTTCATAGGCCAACGTCGGCGTCAGCACTACGTCCGCAGCCAATGACAAGACCCAAAGCCGGTTAGCCGGGCGAATCGGCCCTTCAGTCAAACTGGGCAGATCGGCGTCATAGGCGAAGTAGGCAAGACGGCTGCCGTCAGGGCTAACGCTCACCGGTGTTCGGTAACTTTCCGCTGTCAGCAATTGTGTCACCTGTGGCGTAACGTTTTCGATCTCAGTCAGCGCCAGGTCTGGCGTCGGTTCGACGGTCGGCTCCTCGGTTACGTCTGCTTCGGGTGTTGGTTCAGCCGTTGCTTCTTCGGTCACCTCTGCTTCAGCGGTCGGCTCCGCTGTTGCCTCGGCAGTGGGCACTGCCTCCACGGCAGGAAGCACTTCGTCGGTGATGGCTTCGGTGGAAGTTTGCGGCTCGGTGGCCGCAATCTCCACAGCGGGCACGGCAACCCCCTGTGAATCGAGGCTATCGGTAATCGGGCCAATCGTCTCTGTGATGGGCAGGGTGATGGGCAGGGTGATGGGCAGCGTATCCGTCAACATATCACTGGGCAGCACTGTCTCGGTGATGGCAGCGCTGCTGTCCAGGCTTACTTCGGGTTCGGGTGTGGGGGCGGCGGTTGGCTCTGCCGTGGGCAATTCCTCAACGGCCACCGTTGGCTCCGGCGTGGGGATCTCTTCCACCACGGGCGCGGTCTCTTCTGCCGGCGCAGCGGCCAGCGGGAAGATCACGCGGAAGAGGCCGCTGTTGGCGATGCCGTTGCTTTCGTCTGCCGTGTCAATCAGCAGTTCAAGACCGGCGGCAGTCAGGCGAGCGTCGATGAGCGTGGGCTGGAGCAGCGCGTCCCTGCCAAACAGATCCAACGGCTGTTGGGCTTCGAGGACAAGTTGGCGTTCGGCGCTGTCATAGTGCCAGAGTTGCCATTGGTTCAGCGCGATGCCTGGCGTTTCAATCCACCAGAGATCGCCTTGCCCATTGCCCACCACACCCTGGATGCTCTGGAAAGCGCGCGCAGTGATCTCGGCCAAGATGCCGCGGTTTTGGATGTAGAGGAAACTGCTAATGCCAGCCGGAACCTGACTGCTGGGGATAATCGAGCCGCCGCTTTCGCCTTGCACGGCGACAACTTCTTGGCCGGTGGGCCAAATTTGGGTGAAATCGTCATCGGTTTCCAACAAGAAAATACCCAGATCGGTAACAGTTGCCAGCAGCGCCAATGCTTCGTCGCGGGCGATGGCCGTGGCATAGCGCGGCACGGTAAAGAGGCGCAGTCGGCTTTCCAACGGCGGCGGCGCAATGATACGCACACGCTCTACAAGCAGCGTTGAGGTTGTCTCGTCCAGTGGCCCAATCACACGGATCTGCGTGCCCGGCCACAGGAACTCGGCGCTGGCGGCCAGCCATTGCCCCTCTGGGTCATTGAGAATGCCGCTCCAAATTTCCACAATAGACTGTTCTGCTTGCAACGTCACCGTGCGCCCATCTTCTAGCTGGGCCGCAATCGGCAACATGGGATTGGCAGGAATATCCTCGCCCAGCACGGTAACGGTAATTTCGTTGTCATCCGGCAGCGGGGGCAGCGGCGGCACAATGCCCACTTCGTCACGTTCCGCCAACCCTGTAATTGGTTCGGGCAAAGGAGGCTCGGCGGTAATCGCTGGCGTTGCCGTTGCCGTTTCGCCCTCAGCGACGGGTTCGGGGCTGGGCGTTTCTGTAGGGATAGTTGTCGAGATGGCTGTGGGCAGCGGCGTCAACAGTTCGCCCTCTGCCGTGAAGAGGGGCAGGGTATCGAGATCGCCTTCGATCTGCAACAGGGGCAGCGATATCCAGCCTTCAAGGCCGTCGGCTTCCAATGCGGCATCTGTGACGCGCACCAGCGCCCAGTCGCCATCTTCGGTGATGCCGCCCAAGTGAAGCTGTGCCCCCTCCAGCAATGTTACCAAAATTTCGGCCTCGGTGGATGGTGCAGCGCGCAGCCGCGCCGAGGTTCCCGCAACGCTGCCCGTGACGATCTCGGACGGGTCGGGAGCATCAGCCGGTGGCAAGGTCGAAGTGGCCTCTGCGACGGGTGTCTCGGTCGGAAGATCCGTGGGTGTGGCGGTGGGCCGCGGCGTGCGCGTTGGGCGCGGGGTCCTTGTTGGGCGCGGCGTATGGGTTGGCGTGGCGGTGGCTGTTTCTGTAGCTGTTTCCGTGGCTGTTTCCGTGGGAACCGACGTCTCAGTGGATGTTGCGGTGGCGGTTTCGGTATCCGTTGGACTAGCGGTGGCTGTTTCCGTGGCTGTTTCCGTGGCTGTCTCAGTATACGTCGGCGTTGCCGTAGGCGACGCAGTTTCGGTCGGTGGGTCTCGGTCGGTGTTTCGGTATACGTCGGCGTTGCCGTGGGCACGCAGTTTCGGTCGGGGTCTCGGTCGGTGTTTCGGTATACGTTGGCGTTGCGGTGGGCAGCGCAGTTTCCGTCGGTGTCTCGGTCGGTGTTTCGGTATACGTCGGCGTTGCCGTGGGCGACGCGGTTTCCGTCGGTGTCTCGGTCGGTGTCTCAGTATACGTCGGCGTTGCCGTGGACGACGCGGTTTCGGTCGGTGTCTCGGTCGGTGTCTCGGTCGGCGTCTCAGTATACGTCGGCGTTGCCGTGGGCGACGCGGTTTCCGTAGCTGTGGCTGTGGGAGCGGGCGTCGGCGTCAACGTAGGAGCCGGGGTGATTAGATCGATGGCTGTATAGGCAGGCACGGCGGTAATCTCGCCGATCTGGTATTCGCCGCCTTCGATCTGGTCAAAAGAAGCCTCAAAGGTGCGTGACCGGTCGCGGTTATCAAAAAAGCGCAGCCGGTTACTCGTGGCGGCGATGGGCAGCGGCGCGCCACTTTCAGCGTCTACATAGATCGCCAGCCAGATTCCTGGCTGGCCGATCCCAAGTGCTGTGGCAGCAGAGGTCAATTCGGCGTCGGCAGTGAGGCTGGCAGCGGCGACCGCATCCTCACGTTGTAGCGCCTCTAGCCAAGATCCCAGCGTGCTCAGCGGTGTGGAGACTAGTGTAGCGTCGTCAAACTGATAGGTGAGGCTGTCGGTGGGCAACCAATGGACCAAAATTTGCTGTTGGGCAAAGGGTGGCGTCTCTACGAAAAGATCGGGGGCATTGACCAATCCGCGCAGTTGGGAATCGGCAGGCAACGGGTAGAGGCTTTGGATCATCGGCAAGCCAGCCGGTTGTGGTTCCAGCGTAAGGGTTGCCCCCACCGCAGGCACGGTCCAGGCGGGATCGTCGCTGCTGCGCCAGGCCAGCCCGAAAGTTCCATCGGCAGCCGTTGCCAGCGTATAGAGTTTTAACACGCTGCCAAATCCGGCCCGTTCCACAAGCAGCGCCAACAGGCGTCCGTCGCTTTCCCGTGTGATTGTGCCCTGGGTGATCCCGGCCAGCAGAGGAGCGTTATCCTCTAATGTACTCAAGAGGGGATAGATCGCCTGGGCGCGCACAGTGCTGGCATCGGCGGGATCTTGCCAAAAAAGCGTGGGCAGGGGTTGACCGGTGGCGGTGCGCGGCACGGCCAAGGCCGCCCATAGATCGCCGCTTAAGGTGGTGTAGGCCAGGGGGGCAAAGAGCAGCCCTTCGGCCTCGGCCACCTCTTTGAGCGCTGCGGTGGCCGCTGCGTCCCGATCCGCGAGGGCAAGATTGGAAAGGGCAAGGCTGCCCAGGCGCACAAACCGCACTGCGCCCAACGAGAGTCCGGTTTGGGTAGCGGCGGCAATATCGGATTCAGACACAGCGCTGACCTCGGTGGCTGTGGCCGTGGGGGGCAGTGTGGGTGTCCAGGTGGCTGTGGGCACAGAGGAAGGTAAGGCCAGCACAGCGGGTGTATCGGTTGCCAGCACTACCGGCGTATCTGTCGGCGTATCGGTCGGCACAACCGGCGTGTCAGTGGCCGGGGGCAGCGTGGGTGTAAAAGTGGGCGTCTCGGCGGCGGGCGGCGCGCTGCTCTGGGTGGCCGTTTCCGTGGGCGGCACAGGGCTTTCGGTGACTGTTGCTGTATCGGCGGGCGGCGGCGGTGGTATCGCGGTCGCTGTCTGCGTGGGCGCGATTTGCTCCACAGCGACGGCAACGGCGGTAGCCGTGGGCAGTTGCGGCGCGGAGATGAGCGTGGGCGAACGAGTTGGCTCGACCAGCACATCCAGGGCCACGGCGGTGAGTGTGGTTTGCAGCGCAACCGATGTGGCCTGTTGCGTGTCCACCCCGCGGATGCGCCCCTGGCGCTGCCCAAAATTATAGAGAAGCAGAGCCACTAATACTACAATCGCGATCACCAGACCGGCGGCGATGAGCAGGGAGCGATTCAGCGGGTTCGGAGAGTCAGAAGGTGGGAGTTGATTCGCCATGGGAAAGCCGTTGCCTCAGTTTTGAACGGTCAAGGTTACGCGACACGGTTGGGGATAGTTACCTGTGGCGTCCACCACCACCAATTGGATGGTATAGACGCCGTTGGAAAGAGAAGTACTGTTGAGGCTGCCAAGCAGCCCGCCAATCACTTGATTTTGGCCGCCATCAAAATAGGTGTAGCCTTCGCCTGCACTGCTGCCAGGCGCAAACTCCATTTTATAATAGCTGAACTGATCATGCTGGGCCGTACCCACCACGGCTACGGATCCGCTGACCACGGCCCCATTGCCCGGCGAAACAATCGCCGAGCGCCCATCGGGGCAGAGGGCCGGGGCCACAGCGGGCGGCGGTGGCGGTGGCGGCGATGTGGGCGTGGGTAGCGACGGCGACGGCGTGGGAACCACCGTCTGGATGACCGTGGGCGTGGCCGACCCATCAGGCGTGGGCGTTTCGCTGCCTGCCAGCGGCGTATCGGTAAAAAGCGGCGTAGGGCTGGCGGGCAGCGGTGTATTCGTAGGCGTCGGGATCAGCGCCACAGCTTCGGGCTGAGGGTTGATCGACTCCTGCACAATTGGATCCACGGCAATTGCCAACGTGGTGCTGACAAAATAGGTTACTCCCATAACCGCCAGCAGTGCCATCCCCATCAAAAAAATGTTGTAGAGATCGGTAACAGCCTTCTCCCGCTCCAACGAGAAGATGGCCTGACGGCGTTCGGCACGCGTCTGCCAAGTTCGATAGAGTAGTAGCAGGGCAAAGAAACCGCACAGGGCATAGATAAAGGGGGCCACATCGGCCAGATATTGAATAACAAAACCCATAGAGTCACAGCTTTGGCAGAAAGAAAAATGGCATAGAAGAAAAAAAAATGACAAGGTGGCAAGGTGATTAACACGATACTCTTTTTAATTGTCAATCGCTAATCGCCAGTTCGCGTCACTTTGTAGTCTACCGTAGCCCCCCCATTCCGCCAAAATGAATCCAAGAAAACCGCTCTATCTTGGCATTTAGCCCTGCATCTACTATGATGACCCTATCCCCTATTCATCTGTTCCACCCAAAAAGGAGATCTCGTGCAATACGATTTTCAATTTCGCTCACGTCGCAGCAACGTATTGGCCCGTCACGGCATGGTCGCCACCAGCCAACCACTGGCCGCCATGGCCGGGCTGGACATTCTCAAGGCAGGTGGCAACGCCGCTGATGCCGCCATTGCCACGGCAGCCATGCTCAACGTGGTGGAGCCGATTATGACTGGCATTGGTGGTGACTGTTTTGCACTCTATTGGGATGCAAAAACAAAACGTGTTTCGGCGCTGAATGGTTCCGGGCGCGCCGCCGCCGGGGCCTCCATTGAAGCGCTGCGCGGACAGGGCTATGACCGGATGCCCACCTTTACCGGCCACGCCGTGAGCATCCCCGGCACGGTGGCGGGTTGGAGCGATCTGCTGGAGCGGCACGGGCGCATGACGCTGGCCGATGTGCTGCAACCGGCGATCCGCACGGCGGAAGAGGGCTACCCGGTGACAGAATGGATCGGACGCGGCTGGGCCACCCAGGTTGCGAAGTTGCTGCGCTCGTCCGATTGGCAGAGCGGCGATCTGGACAACGGCCCTGAACAGCCCAGCGGCCATGAACTGCTGCTTGATGGCCGCGCCCGCGCGCTGGCGAGATTATGCACATCCCCACGCTGGCGACCACCCTGCGCGCGATTGCCGCCGATGGCAAACGCGCCATCTATGAAGGGGAATTTGCGCGCAAACTCAGCGAACATGTCCAGCGCTATGGGGGCTGGATCACGCCCGCCGACATGGCCGCGCATACCAGCACGTGGGACGAGCCACTGACGGCGACTTTTGGCGATGTGACGCTTTATGAATGCCCGCCCAACGGTCAAGGGTTGGCGGCGATTATTGCCGTAAATCTTGCCAACGGCTTTGATCTGGCGGCGATGTCGGAGGCGGATCGGCTGCACACGTTGATTGAGTGTATGCGCCTGGGCTTTGCCGACGCCCAACAGTGGGTGGCCGATCCGGCCCAGATCCCGCTGCCGCTGGCCGAGCTTTCGGCGGCGGGCTATGCCGAGCAACGGCGTAGCCTAATCGATCCGGCGCGTGCTGCGCAGCGTGTACGCTTTGGCGATCCGTTGGCCGGGTCAGATACAGTCTACCTCACCACTGCCGACGGCGAAGGCAATGCCTGTAGCTTTATCAACAGCCTCTACATGGGAACCGGCACCGGGCTGGTGGTCCCCGGCACGGGCGTCAGCCTGCAAAACCGGGCGGCGCTCTTCGTGTTGGACGAAACGCACCCCAACGGGCTGGCCCCCAAGCGCCGCCCCTATCACACGATTATCCCGGCCATGAGCACGCGCGGCGGCGAACTCCACGCCTCGTTTGGTGTGATGGGCGGCTATATGCAGCCACAGGGCCATTTACAGATGATGGTCAACATGGTGGCGCTGGACATGACGCCGCAGCAGGCATTGGATATGCCGCGCTGGCAACTGGCCGGACCGGATGCGGGCCTGGGCGCGCACGAGGCCGGCGGGCTGGTGATGATCGAAGAGGGATGGGACTTTGGCATTCTGGCCGAGATGACCCGGCGCGGCCATCGGCTGGCCCCGGTGGATGGCGGCGGGCGCGGTGGCTTTGGCGGTGGGCAGATCATTCTGCGCGATCCCGAAAGCGGCGTGCTCACTGGCGGCAGCGATCCGCGCAAGGATGGCTGCGCGGTGGGGTGGTAGAGAAAAGCGAGGGCTTCCACCGTTGCCCGTACAATTTGCAACGGCGGAAGCCCTCCTCTAATTCTTATAAAAAGGGTCAAACGGGGAGGGTGTATCTCAGTTGGGGCAATATTTCAGGATTAGACCCTTACCATATTGAAAATTATCGTTGGGTCCATTCTGGAAATCCTGGCAGCTTGCTCCAAACAAAAAGTCGAATTCTAGTTGTTGATACGTCAGTCCCCTTTTTAAACCGACGAGCGCTCTTGCCACGGAGTGATTTTCTGTAGTACGCCTGCCAGCTTTTCCTGAGCAACCTCTGTATCATAGGCTGCTTGTGCCCGTAGCCAATACCCATTTGACAGACCAAAGAAGCGGCACAGCCTCAGGTCCGTATCTGCGGTGATGGCACGACGACCTGAGATAATTTCATTGATCCGTTGGGCTGCTACACCAATCTCTTTGGCAAGCCGGTATTGGGATAGCCCCAATGGCTTTAAAAATTCCTCAGAAAGCAGTTCACCGGGGGAAATTGGCTCAAGATCCTTCATAATTTTCATCCTCAATGATAGTCTACAATTTCCACATCTTCAGCACCGGCCACAGTCCACCGAAAACAAACACGAAACTGATCGTTGATACGGATGCTGTGGTGACCAGCCCGGTCACCCTTGAGTGCTTCTAGTCGATTACCAGGTGGCACTCGCAAATCCTCAAGTCGGCCCGCAATCTGCAACTGCCGTAGCTTGCGTTGTGCGACCCTCTCAATATTGACAAACCGCCTGACTCGCTGACCCTCAGCAAGCGATTGTGTGTCAGCGTCTTTAAATGAGATAATCATAGATGGATACGCTAGGCGGCGCCATAAAGAAACAGTTTCTGCTCTTTGAAAAGTATCTTTGTGTGCTGCTGCGGAATATAGTAACGAGCGGCATGATTAGTGTCAAGACAAATTAAGGCATGAAACAACGTGCTCTGCCTTTAATAGTTCCCCAACTCAAACGCATCGTGGATGGCCCGGATCGCCTCGTCGGCGTCACCGGTCATGACCACAAGGCTGATGTTGGCTTCGCTGGCCCCCTGGGCAATCGCCACCACGTTGATATTCTTTGCGCCCAGCGCGTTGAAAACCCGCGCCGCAATCCCCGGCGTGCCCTTCATGCCGCTGCCCACCACGGCGACAATGACAATATCGCTCTGGCTGTCGATCTTCTCGATGTAGTGCCGGGCCAGTTCGCGCTCAAACTCCTGGTTTAGTCCGCTCACCACGCCCACGGCTTCGGCATCCGGCACGACAAAACAGATGCTCTGTTCGCTGCTGCTCTGGCTGATCATAAGCACATTGGCGCGCAGCCGGGCCACCGTGCCAAAGGTGCGCGCCGCAATGCCGGTGACGCCCATCATGCCGCGCCCCGAAACCGTGACCAGCCGCATGTTGCGAATGGCGGTGATGGCCTTGACGCCGATGCGTCTTTCGCCCTCCACCGCCTGTACAATGCGTGTGCCGGGGTGTTCGGGGTTAAACGTATTGAGGACGCGCAGTGGAATGCCCTTCTCCACTGCCGGGGTGACGGTCTTGGGATGCAGCACTTTGGCCCCATAATAGGCCAGTTCTGCCACTTCATCATAGCTGAGTTCGGGCAAGGTGCGGGCGTGTTTGACAATCGCGCGGATCCGCCGTAAGCACGCCGTCCACGTCGGTCCAGATCTGGATCTCGTCGGCATCCAGCGCCGCGCCGATAATCGCCCCCGAATAGTCCGAGCCGCCGCGGCCCAGCGTGGTGGGGACGCCCTTCTCTGTGGCAGCTACAAAGCCCGTGATCACCGGCACAACGCCGCTTTGCACCATGGGCTGCAAGCGGTTGAGGCAGCGGGTAATCGTCGGCCCCA
Source organism: uncultured Chloroflexia bacterium (assembly GCA_963721725.1). Lineage (GTDB taxonomy): Bacteria > Chloroflexota > Anaerolineae > Caldilineales > Caldilineaceae > RI-153. The sequence continues at coordinate 333,162 of CAVRLX010000016.1, read as the reverse complement.
TCTGCGGGGTAGCATTGCCAAACTCGTCGTCGGTGATAATGAGTTCGCCAGCGTCCACAAACTCGGCTTTGAGGCCCTGGGCACGCAGCACCGCCGCCAAGAGCGGCGCGCTCATGCGTTCGCCCAACCCGCTCACCACATCCAGCCCGCGCTGGGTGAGTTCGCCCAACACGGCAATACTGCGGCAAAGGCGTTCATATTCATGCAGACGGCTATCCAGCAGCCGGCCCAACGTGGCCCGCTCTACGCCGTCTTCGATTAACTGGCCGGCCACCACTTGGTGTTTGACCAAAAGCTGGCTGCGCGCCTCGCGATAGGGCGCTTCGTCGCCAGCGGCGGCGGCGCGTGCCGAATCAATCAGCGTATTGGTGACGCCGCTCATGGCGCTGGTTACCACCACCACGCCAGGGTGTTCGCTGTGGGCACTTTCGGCTACTTTTTGGGCCACAATTTTAGCAACGCTGGCGATAGCATCGGTTGAACCCACAGAGGTACCGCCAAATTTCATGACGATCATGGGGAGAGCACTCCTGAAAAACGAATGAAGGTAGTAGATTGTCGTGTTGCGTAATGCGTAATTGGGTTAACTATCATGGTTACAGAATTTGGAACCGATGGAGTCAACAAATGCTACTCGTTACTCATTATCCCTGCTCTTCTCCAGCACAAAGACCGCCGTGGTGGAGAGTAAATTCTTGAATCGGCGCAGCTCAACACGGCGTTTGCCGGCGAGATAGCGCTGGTCTCGGATCTCGATTTTGAGCTGCGCACACAGGCGCACAAAGTCGGTGACGGTGAATGCCTGCCAACGCGGCACGTCGTACCAATGTTGCGGCAGATCCGGCGCTTTGGGCATGCGCCCACGGATCAACAGCGAGAACGCGCGCCCGCCAATGTCCCCAGTTGGGGAAGCTGACAATCGCACAGCGCCCCACACGCAACATTTCAGCCAGGATCATCTGCGGGTCGTCCAAAAACGAGAGGGTCTGGCTGAGCACAACGTAATCAAAACTGTTGTCGGGATAATCGGCCAGCCCCTCTTGCAAATTGCCCTGGCGCACGCTCAAGCCGCGGCGCACACAGGCCAACATACCCGTTTCGCTGAGTTCGATGCCCCGCCCGATGCTCTGCTTGTAATGGATCAGATAGTCGAGCAGCGCGCCATCCCCGCAGCCCAGATCCAGCACGCGCACGCCCGCCGGAATGAGATCCGCCACGCAGTTGCAGATCGGGGCGGAGGACATTGGATATTGGATATTGGGTATTAGGTATTGAGTGTTGGCTAGGATTGGATGGATGCAAGGCCATTTAAGTCATCTTGAGAAAAAATAGATTCGTCGTAAATAATCATATCCGAAGCATAGGGAACGGTTGTTTCGGCCATAGAGTTAGAATTGCCATTGCTACGTTGCTGCCGGATCATTTGTGCGAACTGGTTAAGTTGACGTCCTAAATCGTTCAATTCAGAGGCGAACTGTCCCTCTGGTTGTTTATTAATCAGACCACGTTTGGCTGCCCGGTTAATCCAATACTTGGTTTCAAAGAGACTGCCACGGGCGTAGTAGAGGAACTGTAACTTCTCTCCGTAATGGTATCGCCCAAATGCCTCAGCAATATTGGCCCCTATCGAATCTGCCGCCTTTGCCAACTGTTTGCCTACGATATCTTTGGCAAAATCATCCCACGTAACTACCAGTTGCCAGATCTTATCTGCCAGTTCCTCCGCCGCCTTCAATACCCGCAAATCCTCAAACGCAAGCGCCATCTCTACCCTCCCCAATACCCAATATCTAATACCCACTACCCAATGCCGCCTCTGGTGTGCCAATCCCCTCTTCCCGCGCCAATCGCCCTAGGAAACTGCCCAACAGGCTGGTCATGGTCTCCACTTCGAGCAAAAAGGCATCGTGGCCCCAGGTGCTTTGGATGTCGAGATAGGTCACGTCCACGCCGGCAGCGGTGAGGGCGCGCACGAGTTCCTTGCTGTGATACGACGGGTAGAGCCAATCACTGGTAAAGCTGACCACGAGAAACTTGACGCCACCGCTCTTGGCAAAGGCTGCGGCCAACGAGCCGGTGGGTGCGCTCAGGTCGAAATAGTCCATGGCTTTGGTGACATAGAGATAGCTGTTGGCGTCGAAGCGGCGTGTGAAGTTGTTGCCGTTATACTTGAGATAGCTCTCCACCTGAAACTCGGCGGCGAAATCATAGCCGTAGCGCTCGCGGCCTTGCAGACGACGGCCAAACTTTGTCTGCATGGACTCTTCGCTAAGGTAGGTGATGTGGCCCACCATGCGCGCCACGGCCAGCCCGGCGTCGGGTCTGCGCCCGTTCTCGTAATAGTTTCCATCATTCCAGTTCGGATCGGCATAGATGGCCTGGCGTCCCACTTCGCTAAGAGCGATGAGCATGGGGCTATGGCGGGCTGTGGTTGCCAGCGGAATAGCAGCGTGGATGCGCTCTGGGTGGTGTGCCGCCCATTCCAACACCTGCATCCCGCCCATAGATCCGCCGGCCACACAGAGCAATTTGTCAATGCCCAGGTAGTCGATGAGTTTGATCTGGGCGCGCACCATGTCGCCAATCGTCACCACGGGGAAGCCCAGGCCATAGGGTTTGCCCGTGAGCGGATTCGGGCTGCCCGGCCCCGTGGAGCCATAACAGCCGCCCAGCACGTTGCTACAGATCACAAAATAGCGGTTGGTATCAAAGGCTTTGCCCGGCCCAATACAATCGTCCCACCAGCCAGGCTTGATCGTGCCGCTGTCGGTCAGCCCGGCCAAAGAAGTGGACTCCTCGGCGTGGTAGCCAGCGGCATGTCCACTGCCGCTAAGCGCGTGCAAGACCAGGATAGCGTTGGTGCGATCCAGGTTGAGCGTGCCGTAGGTCTCGTAACAGAGCGTCACAGGGCCAATCGTCGCGCCACTCGCCAGCCGAAACGGTTCGTCGGTGGCAAAGGTAAATTGTTTTTCGTCTACAATGCCAATGGATGAAGTCATGGTGATTGGGTGGTTAGCGGATTGGCGATTAGCGATTGGGAATTGGTGGCGTATAACTCTGCTCCACTCCCTAATCGCTAATCGCTTATTACCGACCTCTACGCCGCTGCGGCGTGCAGTGCCTGATCCAGATCCCACAAAATGTCTTCAATGTCTTCAAGGCCAATGCTCAGGCGGATGAAGTCGGGCGAGACACCCGCCGTGTTCATCTCGGCCTCGGTGAGCTGGCTGTGGGTGGTGCTGGCCGGGTGGATGGCGAGGCTCTTGGCATCGCCCACGTTGGCAAGGTGGCTAAAGAGTTTGAGATTGTCGATGAACTTCTGACCGGCTTCCACGCCGCCCTGAATGCCAAAGCCCAGGATTGCGCCTGCACCCTTGGGCAAGTATTTCTTGGCGCGTTCGTGATCAGGATGGCTGCTCAGGCCAGGGTAGCTGACCCATTTCACCGATTTGTGTGCCGAGAGGTGATCGGCCGCGGCTTGGGCGTTGGCAACATGGCGATCCATGCGCAGGCTCAGGGTTTCGATGCCCTGGATCGTCAGCCAGCTATTGATGGGAGCCTGGGAAGCGCCAATATCGCGCAACGTCTGTACACGAGCTTTGATGGCAAAAGGCGGCAATCCCATGCCCGTCAATGCCGCATAGACCAGCCCGTGGTAGCTGGGATCAGGCGCAGTGAAGTTTTCAAAGCGACCACTGGTCCAGTCAAAATTATTGCCATCCACAATGATGCCGCCAATCGTGGTCCCATGCCCGCCCAGGAATTTAGTGGTGCTGTGGGTGATGATGTTGGCTCCCCACTCGAACGGGCGGCAGAGGTACGGAGTGGCAAACGTGTTATCGATCATGACGGGGATGTTGTGGGCCTTGGCAATCGCCGAGACTTCTTCAAAGGGGAAGACGGCAATGTCAGGGTTGCCCAGCGTCTCGCCGTAGATAATCTTGGTGTTAGGGCGGATGGCCTTTTCAAAATTGCTGGGATCGCTGGGATCCACAAAGGTGACTTCAATGCCAATGCGCGGGAAAGTATAGTTGAACTGGTTAAACGTACCGCCATACAAGCGGCTGCTGGTGACAATGTGATCGCCTGCGCCACACAGGGTCAAGATCGCCATCGTCTGCGCGGCGTGTCCGCTGGCGGCGGCCAGACCCGCCGCGCCCCCTTCCAGGTTTGCGATGCGCTGTTCCAGCACATCGGTGGTGGGGTTCATGATGCGCGTGTAGATGTTGCCAAATTCTTTCAGAGCGAAGAGATTGGCCGCATGTTGCGTATTTCGGAATTGATAGCTGGTGGTCTGATAGATGGGCACAGCCCGGCTGCCGGTGGTGGGGTCGGGCTGTTGGCCGGCATGAAGTTGGCGTGTGGAAAAGCCTAACGTGCGTTCCTCTCCATTGGACATAAAATCTCTCCTGTGGGTGTGAAAATATTGGATCGTGGTGGGTGAACGGCCCGCATGTGGGGTAAAAGAAACCCCCTCACCTGTACAGATGAGAGGGTACGATTCCGAGAGACTCTACACATCATCTCCCGCAAGGGAGGAGGGAAGAGCGGAATGCTTCCTCTCATCTTCCAGAACTTGTCTGCCGGATTTGGCACCCTGGCCCATAGAAACGCATCGTTGCGCTCTTGTGGCCGGGTTGCCGAGGCTTCGCAGGGCCGGTCCCTCCGCCTCTCTGGATAAGAGTCTTGGTATGCAATTGTGGGGCACTATAGCAATGGTGGGGTGAAAAGTCAAGAAAGTTGAGAATTGCGAATTGCCAATCCTTCGCATGAATTCACCGGACAGCGATTGGGAGAGGAAGAACGTATGATAGGCAACGCCGAATCTGAGGATGCTATACTCCCCATGATTTCGGAAATCAAACAGCCGCGCCATGAGGCGATTGTCCACCAAGGAACAAAAAAGGTCAGCGGGTCTGATGCGCTTAGAACCGCTGACCTTTTTATGTTATGCCGTTACAGTATGGCGTTGTCGGATGAATTACCGTGTCAAACTGGGCAAGAAGATCCGGGCTTTCCCGGCCAAGACAGTGCCGAGGCTGATGGACGCTTGTGTGTTGTCCAGCCCGTATACATCGAGCCGATACTCGTAGAGCTTCCCGATCTGAATCTCGCTGTCCCGGTATTCATAGAGGGCGCTGACTGGTTGCCCGGCCTTTTGTGCCTCGCGGGTGGTTACCAATGTACGTTCGCCATTGTTCACCCGATAGAGGTTAAAGTAGGCGATGTTACTCTCGTCCACGGTCTGCCAGTGTACGCTCACTCCCGCCTCATCCACCGAAACCGCATAGTCGGCCAGAGCCACAGCCGTGGCGGCGAAGATGCGCACCGTCGCCTGGGCGCTCTTGGTGGGCAGCGGTCCGGTGGGCGGCTGTGTGCCGTTGCCGCTGGGATCGTACAGCGCGCCCTCTACCGTCGCCGTGTTGGTGGTGGCTCCGCCCGGCAACCCGGACGTATCCTGGCCCGCCGTAAACGACACAACCACCATAAACACTTGGCCTGGGCCAAGATCGCGCCCGAAGCCGCTGGCCCCGGATTGAGTGAGGTCAGTCCACGTCAACTGGCCGCGCTGGGGGTTATCTGGCGCAGGCGTGGCCCCGATGTAAGGCATGATGCCATCGGCATAAACATCGCGCAGCGGCAGCGTGGTAATCGTCACATTGCCGGTGTTGGTAATGCGAATGGTAAAGCTGATCAACTCCCCTTTGCGCACGGGATCAGGCGTGTTCAGTTTTTTGCTGATCACATAGTTGGGCTGCGCCACAAAGTTTTGCGATTCTTCGAAATCGCGCTTGATGACGATCTGCCCAAAGGCCAGGGTGACGGTGATGCTGTCAGGATTCCCGCCGTCGGCATCAGCCACGCTGGTATAGCCAGCCGGCGTCGTCTCGGTGATCTGATAGAGGCCTGGGGCCAGATTGGGGAAGCTATAGGTGCCGCTGCCGTTGGTCTGTTGGGGCGTGACGACATCGTCTGCCGTGCCCAAGATGCCGTCGGAGCCAGCATAGCGCAGGGTGATGGTGACGTTGGTCAACACAGTTTCCCCAATATTACACTGCCCATCGCCGCCGCCTACACAGACCGTGCCGCTGATGCTGCCTGGATTGCTGACAAAGCCAAAGTCCAGGTCCGTGACATTGCTATTCACTGTGCCGGGGGGGGTGGCGACTTCTTTGGGCTGGAAGACGCCGGGCACATCACTGCCGTCCACGCTGATGGCCGTGCAGTTGCTGGCGCTGGGAATGCTCAGGCTCCACGCGCCCGTGGCGGTAGTCTGGGTTGTGTAGGTTGTGCCATTGCAGATCACAGTGACGTCTACATTGGCAAAGCCCGGTTCGCCGTTGTCATCGCCATTGTTGTTCTGATCGTTGTAGACCCGGCCGCTTAGCGTCACCGTCGCCACATTCAGGCCAAAGTCGGCGGTGAGGAAGTTCGGGCTGCCCCCAGCGGCGTTGACCGTGGCAATTTGGGGGTTGGCGGTGGTGTCGGTGTAGCCCGATGGTTTGATCACCCGCACGGTATAGGGACCGTCGGGCAAGCCTATAAAGAGGTAGTTGCCGTTAGCATCTGTGGCGGTGACGTCCAACAGGTTGTTAACATTCACCGTGCTGCCGGTGTAGAGTTCCACGGTGATGTTCTGTAAACCAGGCTCCCCGCTCTGTTTGGTAGCGTTGCCGTTGCTGTCCAGCCAAACCAGATCGCCGATAGTACCGGGATTGTCCAGGCCAAAGTCAAGATCGGCCCGTTCGCTACCCGCAGTAACGTTCGCCACCATAATTGAGGTGGGCGTGGTCTGTTTGGTCAGCGTGCTCGGGATGTCGGGATCAGTGGTGACATAGCGCACAGTGTAATCGCCCGGCGCAACCAGAAAGTGATACTCGCCCTCGTCGTCGGTGACGGCGGTTTGCACCACAACGCCACTGCTATTGAGCAATTCCACGGTCACAAACTCCAGGCGGGGTTCGCTGCCGTCCAACACGCCATTGCTGTTCACGTCATGGAAGACGTGACCTTCAAGCAGCGCCGCTTCGATGAAGCCAAAGTCAGCATTGGTCACCACTTGGCCGGTGGCAAGGGTAATCTCTTTATGCTCGCCACTGGTCGAGATCATGGTTCCATAAACCGCTGGATTGGTGCCGGGTTTGGCGACAGTCTGCGATTCGGCGGCGACATCATACTCGCCCGCGGGCAGGCCCGTGAAGTTGTAATACCCCACCGGATCAATGCTGCCGTTGCCGTCCACGTCTTGCGTGCCGTCCGACGTGATCTGCAAGGCATAGAGTTGCCACTGGCCGTTCACCATTTTGTAGAGAGTCACGGTTGCGCCCGCTACGCCAGCCTCGCCGCCATCGGGCAGGCCGTTGGGATTGGCCGGATTGTCATAGAAAATGAAGTCGCCAATCGAGCCAGTGGGCAGCAGCGTAGTCACTTTGTTGCTGTTGGTAAACGGGATCACCGTGTCGCTCTTGATACTGGCGATGTTGTCGATCTGTGACAACTGCGAAATGGCTGGGTTTACCACGGTCACTTTGTAGCTTAGAATCGGGCTGACCAACACACTGTTGGACGTGGCCTGGGCAAAGGTTCCGCCGGTCCCGGTGGCGTTGGCGCGGAAGCTGACACTGCCCGGCGATGTTCCAGCCTGGGCGGTACACGTCCATTGATAGATCACCGGATCGCTGGGGCCGCTGATCGTAGTATCGGCGCTAACCAACGTGGCTGCCGAGCAGCTTGTGGCGTTGGCACCGCCCGTCTGGTTGACCACACTCAGCGCGCCCGCCGCCACGTTGCTGACGGCGCTGGACGAATTCAAGGTCATGCGTATTGTGATACCATCACCGCCCACAACAAGCGTGGGGCTGGCGCTGATGCTGGTGGTGGTGGACCCTGTGCCTGCAGGCAGCGTCAGGCGAGTGGCGAAGACGTTCTGCCCATTTTGCCCAAAGAGTACATGCACGGCACTGCTCGTGGCAACAATGGACGGGTTGCGGTCATTGGCCCCATCGCCAATCGTCGTATCAACATCAATGAAGCGGCTAAACGAAATGCCGCCATTTGTGCTTTGGCGCACGCTCACATTGTCGTTGTTGTCGTCAATCGCGACATAGATTTTGCCGCTGTTGTCCACGGTGATGGCGGCGTTTTTGTCTGTACTGCCTGTGGAAAGGTCCAATGCCGTGGCCCAGGTTGCGCCGCCATCACTGCTCTTAACATAGAAGGTGCTGGCGTTGTTCTGGTTGAAGACCACATGCAAGGTATTGTTGCTGTCCACAGTGATCTTGGGGAAGCGATCTTTAGAATCGGCCGCGCGGGCAGTATCGATCTGCACGCCGGTACTAAATGTGCTGCCACTATTGGTACTCTTGCGGTAATAGACGTTCTCGTTATTCTGATCGATAACGAGGTGAATGTTGCCGTTGCTGTCTACAGCGATGGCAGCATTCTTGTCGTTGTTGCCGCCAGCGATCGAGGTTGTCTCAATCGCCGTGGCCCAGGTCGAACCGCTATTGGTGCTGCGCACAAAGTAGGTGCGGTTGTTGTTCTGGTTGAAGACCACGTAAACGTTGCTTCCGCTCACCGCAATGTCGGGCAGGCGGTCATTGCTATTGGCCGCCAGATTAGTATCGATTTGTACCGCACTGCTAAAGCTGGTGCCGCCATTGGTGCTGCGGCGATAATAGATATTGTCGTTATTCTGATCAATGACGACGTGAATGTTACCACTGCTGTCCACAGTGATGGCGGCGTTCTTGTCGTTGTTGTTCGCTGTGGATGTAATATCCAGCGGCGTGCTCCAGGTGACACCGCCATCGGTGCTCTTGGTGAAGAAGGTCTTGTTGCCACCCTGGTTAAAGACAGCGTATAAGTTGCCGTTGCTATCAGCCACCGCTTTGGGCAGTTGATCCGCGCTATTGGCCGCCCGATTCGGTGTCGATCTGTGCCGGAGTGGTGGGCATGGAGAGTGGAATTGTGCCGCCTGTGTAGAAGACATTCTGCCCGTTCTGCCCAAAAGTGACTGTGAGTTTGCCCGCTGCCGCGGCCAGCGCTGGATTGCGATCGGTGCTGTCGCCGATGACCGAGTCAACTTCCATCGCGGTGCTGAAGGTAGCCCCGCTGTCGCTGCTCTGGCGGAGGCTCACGTTGTCGTTGTTGTCGTTGATGGCGACATAGACATTGCTGCTTGTGGCGGCAATGTCCACATTCTTGTCTGCGCCGCCCGTGGAGAGATTCGCCGCTGTGGCCCAGGTTGCGCCGCCGTCGCTGCTCTTGACATAGAACGTGCTGGCGTTGTTCTGGTTGAACGCCACATGCAGCACATTGCTGCCGCCTACGGCGATCTTGGGGAAACGATCCTTAGAATCAACCGCGCGGGCAGTGTCGATCTGCACGCCAGTGCTGAAGGTTGCCCCGCTGTCGCTGCTCTGGCGATAGTAGACGTTCTCGTTGTTCTGATCGATGACCACATGTACGTTGCCGCTGCCGTCCACAGCGATGGCGGCGTTTTTGTCGTTATTGCCGCCAGAGATCGAGGTAATCTCAATCGCCGCTGCCCAAGTTGTACCGCCATCGGTGCTGCGGGCAAGGTAGGTGCGGTTGTTGTTCTGGTTGAAGACCGTGTAGACGTTGTTGCCGCTTACGGCGATATCGGGGAAACGATCGTTGCTGTTGGCCGCTCGGCTCGTATCAATCTGCACAGCAGTGCCAAAGCTTATCCCGCCGTTGGTGCTCTTGCGATAGTAGACGTTATCACTGTTCTGGTCGATGGTCACATGAATATTGCCGCTACTGTCCACGGCGATGGTGGCATTTTTGTCGTTATTACTCGCCGTAGACGTAATATCCAGCGGCGTGCTCCAGGTAGCGCCATCATCGGTGCTTTTGGTGAAGAAAGTCTTGTTGCCACCCTGGTTAAAAACAACGTAGCGATTGCCACTGCTATCCATTGCCACGTCCGGCAGTTGATCCGCGCTATCGGCGGCGCGGTTGGTGTCGATCTGTGCCGCTGGGGAGAGCACGGTCAGCCCGCTGGAAACCGAGGGCTGCGAGCCGTTCACGCCCGCCACATTGCTGCCCAAGTTCCAGGTGATGGTGCTGCCGCTCAATGTGCCGCCAGCGTTAATATTGGTGGCGTTGGTCGTCCCCGTGGGGATCGTATCGGTGACGATTACATTGCTGAGCAGGCTGCTGCCCGGATAGCGTGGGGTCAGGCTATAGGTCAAGATCTCGCCCGCCGTGGCGCTGGATTTGTCCACGGCTTTGGTCAACAAGCGCACATAGGGAAAATCAATATCCGTGCGGCTAACCGAAAGTGTAAATGGAATTGTACTCTTGACGGGCGAAAGGCCAGCGGGCAGATCCGGGTCGGTGGCGAGTACACGTGCCACGTAGGTTCCCGCCGGCAATTGCGCTGTATAGATGCCGCTGCCGTTGGTATCCGCCGAGTTGACCAACGGCTCGCCGGCGTCGATGGTGCCATTGCCATTGGTGTCTTGATAGAACTGCACCGTCACATTGGCAATTGGGGTATCACCGGCATCCATTGTGCCGTTATTGTTGTTATCAATGAAAACTTGATCGCCCACGGTGAGCGGAACCACCGCTTTGAAGCCAAAGTCCAGTGTGTTGTCTGTGCCGGAGAGGTTGGGCGAACTTTGCAGGGTATTGGTGGTGGGGGCATAGCTGCCGCCAAAGTAGGTCTGCAACGCCGTGTCGCTCGTCAAAACTTGGGCAAGATAGTTCACGCCTGTGGGCAGATCGGCGAATCCATAAACGCCGCCGCCACTGGTGGTCGTGGTGGTAACCAGGGCATCGTCGCTGTCGATGGCCCCGTTGCCGTTGGTATCTTCATAGAGGCGCACGGTAACCCCGCCAATGCCCACATCGCCGGCGTCAAAAATGCCATTGTTGTTCTTGTCGTCAAAGACCTGATCGCCCACGGCCCCCGCGCCATTTGTAAAGTTGGGGCCATAGCCAAAGTCGGCCAGCAGATATTGTTCGCCCTGGGCCAGTGTGACCACATGACGACTGTCCACCGTGCTGTCGGGATCAAACGTCTGCACATAACCGTTGCCTGGGGCCACCCCGACGGTATAGGTCCCCGCCACCAGCCCTGTAAAGAGATAGTTGCCGTTGGCGTTGGTGGTCTGGGTCTGCACGGCGTTGCCCGCGTTACAGGTGCCGACGCTGCCATTACACAGATAGACTGTAGCATTAGGCATGCCTTCGTCCTGCGGATCGCGCACGCCGTTTTTGTTCCAATCCCGCCAGACCGTGTCACCGATCTGGCCGCCGCCCACGTTGACACAGGCCAGCGCGCCCGTCTGCACGTTCACGCCATTCGCCCCCACTGTATACGAGTTACAGTAGCTTCCCGTCGCAACATTGGCGCTCACATTCACCGTAAAGACAAGCAGCAACTTTTTGTTGGCGTTGATGCCGCTGGGCACGGTAAATTTCGGCTGATTGGGATTAGACGCATCCACCGAAGTGGTGACGGTGGCTCCGTTAATGGTGGTGCTGTTAAGGCTGGCAAAGCTAAAACCAGCGGGCAGCCGTTCGGAGATGATCACGGGGCTGCCGCTGGCGGCTGTACCCACATTCTCTACATCAATCGTATATTGCACGCTGCCACCAGGAGCAACCATAGCAGGGTTAACACTCTTGTTGGGGTTGAGCACAATCACCGGCCCAGATGGAATGGTCTCTGTGCTGGTTTGGGGCGGCAACTCGCTCGTCACCACCTCCACACGGTTTTCCAAAAGGCCGCTGCTGGTGGCCTTCACGGTCACCGTGGCTTCAAACTTCTGGCCTGGCTGCAACGTACCCACATTCCAGATCAAGGGGTTGGGGCCGCTGTTCTGGGCGGGCAGCGCGTTGATGAACTGGACACCGCTGGGCAGTGTATCTTTCACCACCACGTTGGTCAGCGTCTTGGTCCCTGCGTTGTAAAACTTGATCTTGTATTCGGAAGGTTTCGCCCACGCTTACGGCAATTTTATTGGTGGGCTTTCCAATCGCCACACAGCCGTTCAGCCGCGCATCCGACGGATCATAATAGCGCCAAATGTGATCCTTGCCGCCGCTATCACCGCCAGCGTCGCCGCCAAAGGTATCGGCAAAAAAGACCGGACAGCCACTGGTGGAGAGCGGTTGCCCCGTGGCCCCCAGCACACTGTTGTTATAGGCATAGAGGGCTGTGGGGTTGAGCACGCGCACCTTGACGCGCACATATTCCGGGCGGAACTCGGTTAATTGACCAATCGCCCAGCGTACGGTTTTGGTGCCGGCGGGCAGCGGATTGGCGCTGCTCAGTGCATAGCCAACGCTGCTGCCGTCGGCTCCCGTGGTATAGGGCTGCACAGCCGGATTGTTTCCCGGCGGGTCGTTGCTAATCTGGCTGCCGATATACTTGATACGTTTCCACGGCCCCAGAGTGAGGGCGGCATCGATCTTCTGCTTGGTTGTGCCAGCCGTGGCGTCGTAGACATCTTTATCGAATTGCCAAGCATAGCCGCTCTCTGGGCCGGACACCACGTTGGCAAGGCCCCAGGGCGCATTGCCGCGCCCGTTAGAATCCAAAATAGGGCCAGCTTTGTTGCCATAGGCGAACATCTGCATGGCGTCCCATTTGTTGAGAATGTTGCCCGTCGAGGTGCGCGCGCCGATGACATCGCCGCTGTTGTTCGTAATATTCGGGCCGCTGTAGCTGCCAAAAGCCGTGCGCGCATCGGTGGAATAGAAAATGCCCATGTCGCCATAGACGCCGGGCAGCGTGCCTAAATTGGTATTGGCGCTATCTACAATCGGGCTGGTGATGCCGAGAATGTTGGGGCCACGCGTGATGCCGGTCAGATCGGTCGTCGGTCCACCGCCCGCGCCCACAGCGGGCATGAGTGCCTGTCCCTTCATGGCAATGTCTGTGTAGCCGCCGCTGGCATTGGGCAAGACGTAAGCGGCGCCAATGACCTGCACGCCGTCTGGCACGTAAAAATCAACATACGCGCCCACACCCGTGGTTGTGCCATCGGTGGGAATGGCCTTAATGATCATGCCAATTTCATCGTTGACCTGTAACAAAGGCGTTCCCGGAACCCAGCCGCCGGCAATGCGATTGTCCAACAAAGTCTGGGTGGCCGGGTCAAAGAACATATAGACCATGCGCGAGTCCAGATTATGGGCCGAGGCGATGGGGACATTGCTGCCAAACATGGCAGGGAAAATATTCAATAGCAGCGCAAGCAACAGCGCCACTGACACCCAACGCTGTCTCCGCTTATCGGATGTAAAACTATCTGATGTAAAACGCATAAACCCTCCTCATAAACCCTCAAGACTTTTTGGCTACTTTTCAAATAGCTTCGTACCCTACGGAATTGAAAGGAGGGGGCAATCAAGCGCGCCCACACCGCCCTTCTCACCTTAACCTTTGCACAGTATATTTAATTATTATTGAATTACTATAGAACCAATCTATTACGTACTTTGGTACAAAGTGTTGATATTTTCCCCATTTCCCTTTGCAAAAATAGGGGAAATCCCCAATCGATAGAGAATGATTTTATATCTACAATAATGTAAGGCTTCACTAAATTAGTTATCAACCCATTTCACCGAGGATGAAATGCAGAACAACATATTACAAAACGAGCACGGTTTGCCACTTGTTACAGGGCAATGGATTATTACGGCGTTGCGTGGACAGATGCAGGAACTTAAAAGTGAGACTGAAACCCTTTACCAATTGAGCAACTGTCATCGTCTGCCTAGAGAAGTTTTGTACAGTTGCCAGGAAATAAAAAAAAGTGTTGCGGTATTAGATAATCATCTGTGTGAATTGGAGCGCAGGATAACGCTTTATCAGACAGAAGAGACGACTTGAAATAAAGGCCAGTTGAAAAAGGTTTTTTAGAGACCCAGTTCCCCTCCAGGGGAGAAGCCAGGCGCCGCCAGCAAAATAATTGCTGGCGGCGCCTGGCGCGTAGAGCCGATCAACCATCTTTTTCTGTGGACGCCCGTCCATCGTATAATAGACTGGATATTCACTTACCCATCATGATTCACAGGGGAAAGATAATGACACCGATTACAGGCCAAGAAATCTATGAACGTGCCCGCTCGATTCAGGAACAGATCCGAGGCTGGCGGCGTGAAATTCACCAATACCCAGAGTTGACGTTTACCGAACATCGCACAGCAGGGCTGGTCAACGCCGCGCTGGTGGATCTGGGCATTGAGACCGAAACCGAGGTGGCGAAAACCGGCGTTGTCGGCCACATCCGCGGCGGCCATGGTCCCACGGTGGGGCTACGCGCCGATATGGACGCGCTGCCCATCACCGAGGAGAGCGGCGTGGACTATAGCAGCACGCGCCCTGGCCTCATGCACGCCTGCGGCCACGACGCCCACACGGCCATGTTGCTGGGCGCGGCGACGATTCTCAAAGGGCTGTCCGACGAAGGGCGATTGCCTGGCGCCATTCGGCTGCTCTTTCAGCCCAGCGAAGAAGCCCAAGACGCCGAGGGCAAATCGGGCGGGATGCGCATGGTGGAGGAAGGCGCGCTGCAAGGGCTGGATGCTGTCTTTGGCGTGCATGTAGATCCCACTCACGACGCCGGTGTGGTCTCGACGCGGTCTGGCCCGCTGTTGGCGGCTGCCGATAAGTTCGAGATTGTGATAAAGGGCAAGGGGGGCCATGCCGCCCGTCCGCAAAGCACCGTTGACCCGATTTTGCTGGCAAGCCATGTGGTGCAGGCCGTGCATCACATTGTCAGCCGCCGCCTCGATCCGATTGAGTCGGGCGTGATTACGATTGGCACGATTGTGGGCGGCACGGTCAACAACGTGATCCCGGAAATGGTGACGCTCACCGGCACGATTCGCTCGTTCAAGCCAGAGACGCGCCAATTGTTGCACGATGAACTGCGCCGGGCCTGTGGCGTGGCCGAGGCGTTGGGCGGCGGCTTTGATCTCACGATTCACAAGGGCTACCCGCCCACGGTGACCGATGAGAGCGCCACCGATGTGATGTTGGCGGCAACCCGCGAATTTTTGGGTGAAACCAATGTGCAGATCTGCGCGCCGCTGATGGGGGCGGAGGATTTTAGCTACATGGCCCAACAAGCGCCGGGCAGCTTTTTGCGCCTGGGTACACACAATCCCAGTTGGAAGCAGATGTATTATGTTCACACGCCACAGTTCCGCATGGATGAAGACGCGCTCTCGATTGGGGCGGCGGCGCTGGCCGCGGCTGCCGTCAAATGGATGCAGGAGAAGGGGTAAGGCGAATTGCAAATGGCGAATTGCGAATTGCGAATTGCGAACAAAAAGTGGCCTATTGTACGTTGCACGTTGCAGCCTGCTGTCCGCCGTCTGCTATCTGCCGCCTGCTATCTGCCACTCGCAATTTTCAGCCTGTTGATTATGTCTGGCTGTGCCTTCGGGGCGGAGCCGCAGCCGCTGGTGTTGGGGGATGCGCCCTGGCAGAGTGGCGAGCGTAGTGTCTATACGGTGATCAACCGGGAAGAGCAGGTGGCGGGCAGCGCCGTGTTTGAGATCCACGCCAACGACAAAGGGACGCCGGCGGGCTGGACCTTTACGCGGCTGATCAGCGATATTGGCATTACCGAGCGGGTGACAGTCTCCACCCAGGCCCGCGGCTATATTCCGATCCAAAGCACGCTGACCCGATCCTCGTCGGCCGGAACGCAACGGGTGCAGGCGACGTTTAACCAAACACGCGTGGAGATGGAACTCAACAACCTCCAGGGCCTGCTCAGCTACGAAAGCGTCAACGTGACCAGCGATGTGCGCGATGATCGCACGCTTGTGCCGCTGCTGCGTACGCTGCCGCTGGCGCAGGGCTATGCCACGTTTATCAACAGCTTTTTGCCCATCACCGGCCAGCAAGAGCGGGTGGCGATTCGCGTGGCAAAGGGCGAAAGCGTCACCGTGCCAGCGGGGAGTTTTGAAAGCTGGCTGGTGGAGTTGAAAACCACCGACCGCACCAGCCGGATCTGGATTGCCAAAGAGGCCCCCCATGCTGTGGTGAAGTGGGTGGATGGGCGATCACAGGCCACATTTGAATTGAGCGAATTTGAACCGATTGGCTCACCGTAAGAGGGGGAATTGATGCGCATCAAACTAGATAAATTTACGTGGGCAGTGGTGGGTGTGGTGATAGTGCTGCTTGTAGCCGCAGTGCTGACCAGCGTCCTCACCGGGCAGACTGAGGGCGTCAGCCAGACCGAATACGTTGACGAGGATAGTCCTGAAGCCGTGGTGCGTAACGCGTATGTGGCCTTTCGCAACAATGATTCCACCGCTGCGCGCCAATACTATTCCTCCACCGTGCTGGCCGACATGGAAAAAAATGGAACCTTTAACCAGTTCCACAACTACTCGGACAGCAATGCCGATCAGCGGCTGCGTATTCTGGGTGTGGAGATGCGCGGTGCCGACGAGGCGGCTGTGACCATCGCCATTGACCACTACAGTGGCGGCGGCCTTTTTAACAGCGGCTCTACGTGGACAGATCGCCAGATTGCGCCGCTGATCCGCGAAGAGGGACAGTGGAAAATCAACACCATGCTCTTTTTCTACTAATCCCCGGAGGTTGCCATGAATTCTGTTGACTCACCCGCGCTGCACACCCCCCCAGCCAATCGCCTCGCCGTGATCCGCCGCGTCTACTTTTATCTTGTGGCCTTTGTCAGTCTGGTGGCGGGTCTCATGGCCGCCGAAAGTCTGATCAATGTGCTGCTTAACACATGGTTGGCCGACGCCGCAGCGGTGAATGATGCCGGTTTCGTGCGCAATGCCGTGGCGCGCAGCGGGGGCCTTTTGCTGATCACGACGCCGATCTTCCTTGTGCATTGGCTCTCCATTCAGCGCATCACGGGCACAGCCCAACCTGCTCGCGCCGCCGAGACAACCTCGGCCCTGCGTAAGCTCTTTCTCTATGGGACAATGGGCTTTTTGTTGGTGCTGGTCCTCCTCGATCTGCTCGATGTGCTGCGTAGCGCCCTGGGACAATTGCTCAACACCCCTTCTTTCTATTTCACTGCCACGGATTTTTGGCTGAGTACGCTGCTCTCCAACCTGATCAACCTGGGCATCAACGGCGCGTTTCTTGCCTACTTCGCGGCCCAAACCCGGGGCGATGGCGATCTGGGCCATGAGTATGGCTGGGCGGGAACGTTGCGTCGTCTCTTCCAAATGATCTTTGGGCTGGTGGGGCTGGCAATGCTGATCTTTGGGACGGCCAATCTCTTGGAAAGCCTGCTCCGTCTTTTGCTGGAACAGTGGGTTTCGGCGGTGGATGTGGTGGGCGCGCAGTGGTGGCGCAACCAAGTGAGCGACGGCGTGGCTATGTTGCTGACGGGGGCGCTGCTCTGGTGGACCAACTGGCGCTATTGGGAGAGCATGATTGCTCGCCACGCAGACGAAGCGCGCACGGCCCTGCGCCGCTTCTATCTCTACGCCGCCACGGTGTTGAGTGCGGCGGTGGCGCTTGTGCCGACGGCTGGGCTGCTTAACGACATTTTGCGACGGCTGCTGCGCATAAGCACCAATTCGGAACTCCCCGATCTGGCGGTGCCGATTTCGCTGCTCTTGGTTGGCGTGATCGCTTGGCGCTGGCATTGGGGGCAGGTGCGCGCCGAAGCCGAGCGGTATGGCGACACGCCCGAAAGCGCGAACATTCGCCGTCTTTATTTCTATCTGGTGGCTGCCGTGGGGCTGGGATTGCTCTGGTTCGGCATTGTCGAAATTCTGCGCGTGTTGCTGGATTGGCTGGCGCTAGGCGCAGACCCCTTTTCCGAGAGTTTCCGCGCAGAACAGATCGCCAACGGCCTGAGCCTGTTGGCCGTGGGCGCGCCGGTCTGGGCGATCCATTGGCGGGCGGTGCAGCGTGTGGCAAGTGCGGAAGGCGCGTTGGCAGTTGCCGAGCGCGCATCGGGACCACGCCGGGCCTATCTTTATGGCGTGGCGCTGGTGGGCGCGCTGCTGATTCTCTTTGACTTTGCCACGGTGCTCTATCGCCTGTTGCTCTGGCTCTTGGGAGATCCCAATGCGGATTTCCTGGGCACCGACACGTTAGATTCGCTGGTACGCAGCGGCACGGCGCTTGTCTTTTGGATCGTCCACGTCTTCGCCATTCGCCGGGATACGCGCCTGACCGAAAGCCTTGCCCCCCAACCGCTGACGAGCGAGGTTCATGTGCAGCGCACCGAATTGGAAGCGCGCATTGCCCACTTGGAAGCGGAACTTGCCACCGCGCGCGCAGCCCTATCCCAGTTGGAATCTTGAGGTAAAAGGGCCATAAAAAAGAGGAGCCTGCGGGTCAGTTGGAGTAGAAATTTCCGTCTGACCGATGCAGGCTAATGAGGTCTTTTGACAACGGGAAGTGTTGTCGTCTCTAGTCTAGTCCCAAGCAAGACTGCGGAGATCCGTATTTTGTTTATTGTTTACTCCTCCCAAAAGTGGATCTTCCTTCGTCAAAGGTACATCAAAAAGCGTAGAGTATAATGCAAGGTGGGGCAACAGAAGTGCCGGGGGCTTCCTGCATGAATCGACGCCAAACCTGAAGTCCCCGGCATTTGTCGGCGCTTCGCCATTCTGAATAACACCCAAAGCGTAGAGCGATTGACCCACCGCTGACGACGCTGTACAATAGACGCACATTTGTTCTGAATTTGCACCTGCGGGTGCAAATATTTTTATTAGAAAGGAAGCCTGTGGCGAAATCCAAAGTACGCTATGTCTGTTCAGATTGTGGCAGCGTGCAGATGAAGTGGATGGGCAAATGTCCCGACTGTGACGAATGGAACACGTTGGAAGAGACCACGATCACCGAAAGCAGCGGCCCAGCCCGCGGCCCATTCTCGGCATTGGGTGCGCCCCAACCGTTGGCGCTGCCCGATATTCCCACTGAACCCTCGCAGCGCATTATCTTAAAAAACAGCGAACTCAACCGCGTCTTGGGCGGCGGCATTGTCCCCGGCGCGGGCATTCTTGTGGGCGGCGATCCGGGCATTGGCAAAAGCACATTGTTGATCCAAATGGCTGCCGAAGTGGCCCAAAATGTGGGGCGCGTGCTCTATGTCAGCGGCGAAGAGAGTGCGTATCAGATCAGCCAGCGCGCCATCCGTCTGGGCATTGTAGAGCCGAATCTGCTCGTGCTTTCCGACACAGTGCTAGAGCAGATCCTCGACCGCATTCTGGAAACCAAGCCAGCGCTGATCATTGTGGACTCGGTGCAGGCCATCCACAGCAGCGCCAACAACAGCGCCGCCGGCACGGTTTCGCAGGTGCGCGACTGCACAGCGCATCTGTTGCGGCTGGTGAAGCATGAAAACATTCCGCTTTTTCTGGTGGGCCATGTCACCAAAGATGGCACGATTGCCGGTCCGCGTGTGTTGGAACACATGGTGGATGCGGTGCTGCAACTGGAAGGCGAACGGTTTCACAGCTATCGGCTGCTGCGCTCGATTAAGAACCGTTTTGGCAGCACCAACGAGGTGGGCGTCTTTGAAATGGGCGAAAACGGCATGGAAGAAGTCGCTAACCCGTCGGAATTCTTCTTGGCCGAACGGCTACCCAACGCATCGGGCAGCGCCATTGCTGTGCCCATGGAGGGGAGTCGTCCGCTGTTGGTAGAGGTGCAGGCGCTGAGTAGCGTCACCAGTTTCAGCCAGCCGCGGCGCACGGGCAACGGCGTCGATTTTAACCGGCTGCTCTTGGTGACAGCGGTGTTGAGCAAGCGCGCCGGGATCAATTTGGCGACGCAGGACATCTTTGTAAACGTGATTGGCGGCATGAAGATCGGCGAGCCAGCGTCGGATCTGGCGGTGGCGGCGGCGATTGCCAGCAGCTATCGTAACCAGCCCGTGGCTGCGGATCTGGCGATTATCGGCGAAGTGGGGCTGAGCGGCGAACTGCGCAGTGTCAGCCATCTGCCGCGACGACTGCGCGAGGCGGCCAAACTTGGCTTCAAGCGGGCATTGGTGCCGCGCAACGCCATCCGTCGCAAAGGGGACGATATTCCCAAAGAGATTGAGGCGATTGGGGCGCGCACACTGACCGAGGCGCTGGAAACGGCGCTGATGGCCTAAGCCCCACACCCAGATGCCGGGTACGTTTCCTCTTTTGGGCTTCCATGCTACACTCCCGTTGACATCACCCATCACCCCACCCCATTGGAGGTTACCCATGAGCCAGCCCTGGCGCGGCATCTTTGTGATTGTCGTTACCCCTTTCACGGAAAACTACGAACTGGACGAAGAGTCGCTGCGCAAAGCAAGTGCGTTTCTGCATCGACGCCGGGGCGCATGGACTGGTCGGCCCGGCCAATGCCAGCGAATTCCCCACCCTCTCCGACGATGAGCGCAAACGCTGGATCGAGATCGTCGTCGACGAAGCGGCCGGGCAGATCCCGGTGATCGCCGCCACGACCTCAGGCCATTATATTCCGGCCGTGGACCTAAGTCGCTTCTCGCAGCAGGTGGGCGCGGACGGCGTGATGGCGATGCCGCCGCCGATCTTTTCCCCGGCCCCGACGGCTGCTATGAATACTACAAGCAGATGTCGGACGCCATTGAGATTCCCATTTTCATCCAAAACTATTATGGCCCGGCAGGCACGCCCATGTCGGTGCATCTGTTGGCGCGCATGTGTCGCGAATTGGAACGGGTGCAATATCTGAAAGAAGAGACCCTGCCCGAACCGCGCGCGATTAGCCGCACGCTGACGGCGACGGGCGCTACATGCAAAGGCGTTTTTGGCGGGCAGGGCGGCATCTATATGATCGATGAATTCAACCGCGGTGCCCACGGCAACATGCCCGCCTGTCAATGTACCGATGTGCATGTGGCGATCTGGAACAAGTTGGAAGCGGGCGATCAGGCTGGCGCACGCAAACTCTTCAACCAACTGCTGCCGCTGATCAACTTTGAGCGCATGCACGGCGTCGCCACCTATAAAGAGGTGCTCAAACGGCGCGGCATCTTTAGCACCACCGTCAGCCGCGCCCCTGGCAAATTCCTCGACGAGATGGACAACAAAGAACTCGACGCCATTTTAGCGGATGTGGGGGCGCTGTTTACAGTGTAAGAGATGACGAAGGACCGAGGACGAAAGATGAACGTCAATTACCCTCATATGCTTAAGTTTCGTCCGTCGTCCTCGGTCCATCGTCATCCGTCTTTCGTCCTCAAATAACTTTTTAACCTCAACGAGAGTCTTCTGCATGAAAATCACTAACATTCGCACCTTAATCGTCGGCAACCCGTGGAAGAACTGGGTCTTTGTGATCGTCGAGACCGACGAGGGCATCACCGGCTTGGGCGAAGCAACGGGCGGGCTGAAGACAAAATCGCACGAGGCGGACGTCCATGAGATTGGTCGCTTTGTGATCGGCGAAGATCCCACACAGCCAGAGCGCATCTGGCAGCGAATGCACAAAGGGACTTTTCTGGGCACTGGCCCGGCTATGAGCGGCATTGAAATGGCTTGCTGGGATATTCTGGGCAAGTCGCTCAACGCGCCGCTGTGGAAGCTGCTCGGTGGCAAACAGCGCCCGCAGATCCGCGTCTATGCCAATGGCTGGTATCAGGGGCCGCGTGAGCCACACTTCTTTGCCGAACGCGCCCAAGAGTTGGCGAGCCGCGGCTATACTGCGCTCAAGTTTGATCCCTTTGGCAAAGCCTATCGTTTCTTCGAGGGCAGCGAGGCGCGCCGCTCTCTGGAGATCATCGCCGCCGTGCGCGAGGCGGTGGGCGACGATGTCGATCTCTGCATTGAAGGCCACGACCGTTTTAGCGTGGCGACGGCGGTGAGCGTGGGCAAGGCCATTGCCGAATTCAAGCCCATGTGGTTCGAGACGCCGGTAATGTCCACAGACATTGCGGGGACGGTGGCGGTGGCGCGGGCGATTGAGGTTCCCGTGGCGACGGGAGAACGCTTCGATCATTTGGGCCAGTTCAACGAACTGCTCAGCCACCGCGCCGTGAGCATTGTACAGCCGGAAACGCTGAAGATTGGCGGGGTGTCGGGCGCGAAGAAAGCCGCCGCCATTGCCGAATCGGCCGAGGCATTTGTGGCGTTGCATCAGGCCCAGAGTCCATTACTCACCGCCATCAACTGCCATATCCACGCCAGCCTGCCCAACTTCCTGATCCACGAATATTTCGACGAATTCCTGGAGCCGTGGTCACAGGAGATTCTGCACGGCGTGCCCACGTTCCAAAACGGCACTATTATCCCCGGCGACGCGCCCGGCCACGGCGTCACGCTGGACGAAGCCGAAGCGGTGAAATATCCGTATGGGCAGAGTAACTTTTTGCGGCTGTTTGAAGAGGGGTGGGAGCGGCGAAATCGAGAGTAAGGAGTAATGAGTACGGCAAGCAAAGTCTACTCATTACTCCTTATTCTGTACGGTTGCAACAACTCTTCCACCCACGTTTGTTCTTCTTCTGAGAGGGGCGGGGGCACAGCTTCCCGGTAGTCGATTTGCACGTCGTAGCCGCCACGTTCGTAGACAGCGGCGGCCACCTGGGCCAGATCAAGCGAGGCGTCGGGATCGCCATCGGCAAGGGGAATGGGAATCACCGGCAGGCGCGCGTTCAGCGGGATCGGCCAGACCAGAATTTTGGGGCGGTGTCCAACCCGGCTCAGCGAAATGTAATATGGGGCTTGTGGCACAGGCTGATCCAGCGGCGAACGCTCGCCAGCGCGCAGAAAGTCGATCTCGATAAAGTGTGCGCCGGAACGCAGCAATTCCCGGCGTTTGCGCTGATAGTCTCGATAGGCTTCGTGGCCTTTTTGCTTGTTCACCGGCGAAAGGATTTCAATCGCCGTCACCAGATACTCTTGGGCGGCGTGGCGGATCTCGACACTCATGATTTCTAGCGGTGCTTCCATCTCGACAACGCTCTCTACCGGTGCTGTTTCTATGACGGCGACCGCGCCACCATAGGGCTGTGGTGGCCGGCCCTGCATCACCCCCACATCCGGGCGCACACCTTGTAGCCGAGCGTGGGAAACTTCGATCACTTCGTAGGTGGTATACGGTGTCAGCCGCGCGAAATAGGCAGGGCGAATCTGCGCGTTGAGGTGTGCGCTAATTTCGTCGGCCAGCCGCGAATGAAAATCTGACCAAATGCGGCTCTGTTCAATATAGGGATCCATGCCTGGGAAGGGCGATGTCATTGCTCATCTCCTGATATTCATGCGCCACTGTCATAGGATTGTAGATGGCTTTGGATCGCACGTCAACCCAATTATCTCTACACTCGATAGATATTCGGTCTGTTGCCTCATGACACCCATTGCTTGCACCCCGCCCACTGTGGAATGCTTGCCGCAGTCTGGGGCAAATGCTATAATCGGCCTTACCGTCGTTGGCCTCCACGTAGATCGGTTTACAGAAAGCCCCAGTGTATGCACCTAATCGCCAATGAAACCTCCTCTTCACTTTCGCCTGAAGAGGAGCGCGCCCGCAAACGACAGGCGATTGGGTTGACGGCGCGCCGTCCCACTGCGCCCCACACGATTCACTTCCCCCCTGAAGAAAATTTCGGAGAGGGAAGGGGATTGATGTGGATGGCGGTGCTTTTTTTGATGGCAATGTCTGTTGCCACGGCGTGGATGATCTATGATGCGGTGTGGGATGTGCCCGGCGTAAGTGATGCCAGGGGTCTGCGCCTGGACGACGATTTCGCTCCGCCCCACCTGGCGCTGCCCACATCGACAGCCGAGGGGACAGCAATATCTTTTGTCGATGGCGCTTATCAAATTGCGCTACAAAAACCGGGGCAATTGGTCTGGTCAACCTTGGGCCTGCTTGACCTTGAAACCTATCGTCTGGAAAGCGCGCTCTTTTTGGATGCTGGCAAGCCGCTGGACGAGTGGGGATATGCAGGGCTGCTGGTGCGCTATGCCAACGGCCAAAATTTCTACCTTTTTACTGTTGACGGGCGTGGGGCCTATCAGGTCCAATTACAAAAGGATGCAGTCTGGCGCACACTCCAACCGTGGACACGCTCGGCGCAGATCCACACCAACGCCCAGAGCAATCTGTTGGCTGTGGAGGATGACGGAAACCGGATCCGCTTTTATGCCAACGACTCGCTGCTCTTCTCTGTGGATGATCCACGGCTCTCTGGCGGCGATGTGGGCTTCGCCGCCGGCACCCGCAGTCAGGGCAACGTCATTGCCCGCTTTGACTGGGTAAAAATTCATGACGTGCCGCTAGGCACGCCGTAAAGATAGTTGTGATCGCAGAGGCCGCGGAGATTTTTCTCTCCGCGGCCTCTGCGATCTCCGCATTAAAATTCTGCCGTCGTGCTACTCTCCCAACGGCACAAAGCAGATCTGCTCTGCCGCCAGCGCTGGGTGATCGTAGCCATAGTTGTCCGTCACCTGCCAGAGTTCACTGCTCACCTCGAAGATATCTACAACACCTTCACAGGCCACCGCAACGTCGCCATCAGCACTGAAACTCTCCAGCCATTGAGTGGCAATCGTCGTATAGTCGGCGTCGGGTTGCGCAGCGCTGAGTGCTTCCAGGGTCGCCATCGCGGCCTCGCCATCACCGCCCAACGCCTGAGCTTGTATCAGCCGAAAATTCCCCAACCCGCGCAAGAGAGCCAGTTCCTCTTCCTCGTCCATGCCAAAGAGACTACACGCCCGCAGCGAATCATCGGCCAGGGCTGCGCTGTAGAGTTCGATGGCCGCATCATAGCCAAGCACATCGGCGACCTGCATAGCAATGTCCGCCTCCACCAATCGCAGCCCCAGACAATCGCTATCCTCCGCGGCGCGATCATAGGTCCACGAAATGCGGCGCAGCGAACCGCCGTCGATGCTCTGCCAGATCTCGGTGTGGGCCACGGCCAGACCACCGCCGGGCGTGCCACTGATGCCGCCTACCAGCCGGATCTGTTGACCGGTTCCCGGATCGCCGTCGGGAACTGGTTCGATGATCACCTGTCCGTTGGCGGTGGCTGCTCCCGGCAGCAGACCAGGCACATAGGTGGCGCTTTCGCCATCCCAGGCCAACGACTGCACGCCAGTGATGCAGGAGGTGGAGCAGCTTTCCAGTTGCCAAATGATCTCGTTTTCGCCGTCTAGGTTAAGATCGCCCACCCTGAGTAGGGTGGGTTGGCCGTAGGTTTCCTGGCTGTAGACGGCTTCATAGCCGCCATCACCGGTGGGGTGAAAGAGCAGCAAAATCCCCTCGGCCCCACCGGGACCATGGCCCACATCGCTGATAATCGTGGGAAAGATGAGCAGATCGTCTTCACCGTTGCCGTTGAGATCTTCCACCACCAGATCGCCGCGGTCGTCGGTGAGGGCATCACACAGACGCAACCAAGTTTCCATGACAAGAATGTCATCGGCAATGGTCAACACTTCGGGCAAGATCTTCCCATAGTCCACCAAGGTTTCCGGGCAACTTGGCAGACCCGCGGTCAGCACCAGCGCGCTATCGCCTAACGGCGCGCTGGCCGCACCCGATCCGCTCTCGTCCAAAATCGGGCAGATTTCGGCAGCGGTGAAGGTGGGATTGGCATAGCCATAATCGGCTAACACAGCCACCGCTGCCCCATCGACTTCGGCAAACGCGTTTACCTCGGAACAGGCGGCGGCGACATCGCCCCCTGTGCGGTAAGCATCTAGCCAGCGGTTGGCGACATTGGTATAGGGCTGGGCCGGGTAGCTATCGTTGATCTGATCAACCACCGCCTGTGCTCCATCGCTGTCGCCTTCATAGCCACTGAGCAGGGCCAGCCGGAAGAGGGCAAAGCTGCGCAGTTCGTCCACCTCGTTGGGGCGGCTCCAACAGGCCACCAGATCGCCGTTGGCTATGGACTCTTCGTAGAGCAGTTTGGCCCCCGCTTGATCACCAGACGCCAAAGTGTTGTTGGCATCCAAAATTGTGTGATAGAGACAGTCACTTTCGCCAAAGGTTTCCCGATACAAGGCATAAGGCGTACCGTCGGCACTGGTCCAGATCTCCGTGCGTTCTCGCTGTGGACCTGCGCCCACGCTGCCATAGATACCGCCGATGAGTTGCAACTCTTGGCCGTTGATCTCCGGCTCGGCATCGACTAATGTCACCTCGGCCCCAGCCATGGTGATGGTTCCCTCGGTCCAATCGCGCCAAGTGCTGCCATCCCAAGTACGGATGTAGACAGTATCGAAGCAAGTGCTGGCCCCACAAGTTGTATCGATCCAGACCACGTCCGCTTTGCCATCGTTGTTGACATCTTCCGTGGCAAGCAGACGCACTTCCCCGGCGGCATAGGCCACATGGCCCAGCGTAAAGGGACTTTCGGCGTCGCTGCTGCCATCCACAATGATCAGTTCACTGCGCCGAGTGACGGCCCGCTGCGATGTGGTGTCGCGGTTACGATAGGTTAAAACCAGATCCTCGACGCCGTCACCGGTCAGGTCTGTCTGCACGGTTTCAAAATTTTCGGCAAAGCCACAGCCCTCGGCAAAGCTATCGAGCAGGCTGCGTTCCGTGTTGAGCACCTCAGTCAGCGCATCCGCATAGGCATTAAATGATTCGGGACAGGCGGGCAGCACAGCCAGCGGATCCGGTGTGGCCGTTTCTGTGGGGATATCGGTGGGGGCGGGTGTATCCGTGGGCAGCGGTGTGGCGGTGGGTTCGGGTGTGGCCGTCTCCGTGGGTTCGGGTGTGGCCGTGGGTTCAGGCGTCACAGTCTCGGTTGGTTCAGGCGTATCGGTGGGGGCGGGTGTGGGCGTCTGCGTGGCCGAAGGTTCCGGGCTGGCCGTTTCAGTCGCGGTTTGGATGACTGTCTCGGTGGGTGACGGCGATGCTTTCGGTGCGGATGTCGCCGTCCCGGTCGTGGTAGCGGTTTGCGATGCACTGTTGGCGGTCGCTGTAACCGAGGGGGCCACGGCCTGCACGGGGATCAGTAGCCGTTCTCCTGTATAGAGAACCTCGCTGGCGCGCATGGCACGCGGATTCACGGCTTGCAGCAGCCGCAGATTGACGCCCAGCTTTTCGGCAATTACCGTCCATCCCTCGCCGCGCTGCACTTCATAATAGCGCTCTTCCACCTTAGGGGCCGGGATCGTGAGTTTCTCGTTGATAATCAGCCACCCCGAAGGACGGATAGCCTGGGGATTGGCTGCCTTAAGTTCCTCTACCGTGAGGCCAACGCGTTTGGCAACCACCACCCAGTTGTCGCCCGGCTGCACAGTGTAAATGTAGCCTTCCTCTTGGGCAAAGAGGGCAGTGGAGAGGAAGAGCGCCAACAGCAACGCGCCCAGGCTGATCATCAGGCGGATGGGTGGACCATGACGGCGAAAGGTGGGCTGTTCTGCTTGAGAAGCGGCGGTAAATTCCGGCAGCGCGTTCATAAAATGCTCCCTCGGTCAATACAATTGGAGTAGAGAGTAGTTTGCTGAAAATCGTTATCCTAAGCCGCACCACAAAGGACCCGGTTTTGCTCTTTGAAAAACGTCCTTGTGTACGGCTGCGGAGTATAGATGGACGAACGTGGAACAGATAGCCCGACAGCGAAGCTACCGTCAGGGTGGGGCCATTGCCGCATAGTATACTGTGCCAAAGCGCATTTCACAACCAACGGCCAATCTGCGATTTGGCTGCCTTTGCATGGCATTGTTTGCGCAGCCACAGGGCGGCGGGTACAATCACGCCTAAGCGACAGACTGCAAACCGCACAAGACGAATTTTTGACAGCAGATCGAGAGAAACAGATGGCCGTACGGATTGAATTAGCGCTAGAGGGTATCACCAGCACTGGGGAAGCCGTGGGGCGTCATCCCCAAACAGGCAAAGCGGTCATCGTGGCCGATGCCATCCCCGGCGAACGGGTTGAGGTCGACTTGACGCGGGGTCGGGCACAGTTGCACCGTGTTCTCGTTGCCAGCCCGGATCGGGTGACGCCGCCCTGCCCCTATTTTGGACCGCCCCAGCCGGTGACGTTGCCCGATGGCAGCGTACTCAACCCGGACGGTGCGCCGCGCTGTGCCGGTTGCCAGTGGCAACACATCGCCTATGATCGCCAACTTGCCCTCAAGCGCGAACTGGCTGTGCAAGCACTGGCCGAACAACCCTTGATTTTCCCCGATCCGCGCCAGCGCCGCCGCCGTGCCGAAGCATTGGTGGCAGACGTGGTTGGTCTGGGCGACCCCGCCGCCGCTGATGATGTGGCGCTGGCCTATGGCTATCTGACCCAGATGGCCTTTGCGCTGAATGAAAGCGGGCAGCTTTGCCTGCCCACGCGCCAGGACGGCCCCCCGGTTGCGCCGCTCTTGCCCGTTGACTTTTGCCTCTTGCATCATCCCCAACTGGCCGATCTCTTTGCGGCCTTTGATGTTGACCCAGA
Source organism: uncultured Chloroflexia bacterium (assembly GCA_963721725.1). Classification (GTDB taxonomy): domain Bacteria; phylum Chloroflexota; class Anaerolineae; order Caldilineales; family Caldilineaceae; genus RI-153. Next base: position 304,780 of record CAVRLX010000016.1, on the reverse strand, counting down.
GACTGGGCGCGAGTTAGCAACCGATTTAAGTAGCATCGAAATGAGCGTAGGCGCAACCGCCGATCAGCTTGGCGACGGTCACAAGGGTATGATTGTGTTGGAAAGCCGCAGCGGTGCGGCCCCCTCGCTGGAACTGGGGCTGCCGGTCAATGTGTTGATCCGCCATGCCCAGGGCGCCACCGCCACCGTGGATCTATTGGTGGGGGATTGGAGCTATCCGATTCGCTTGGGCGACGAGCAACTGACGGCCTATCCTTCGCTGGGCAACACGCCCACGGCTTGGCCGCATGGCTTGGGCGATGAGGCCATTGGCACGCTGGCGGCGGGCCTGCTCGAACTCAAAGCCTTTGAGCATGGCGTGCATCTGTGGGCTGGCCTGGGGCTGATCTCGCTTGTGATTGGCGGCGAAATGACCACGTTGGTGGCTGTGGAAGAGGCCGAACTGGCCGTGGCGGCGCTCCAGGCAAACCTGGCTGGCGCGCCGCACATCGACATCCACAGCGGGGCAGTGCGCCGCGTCTTGGATAACCTGCGCCGCGGCCACTATGAAACCGACGTGGCCCTGCTCACGCCCCAGGACGGCGACGCCGTGGACGCCACGATTTTTCACCATCTGGCCCTGCTCAAGATCGGGCGCTTTGGGCTGGTCTGTGAAGATAGCGCAGAACTGGCGCGGCTGGTGGGCGTGGCCCACGGCGAAGGCTATGCACTGACAACGGTACAGCCTGTGGATCTGCATCCGCAACAGGCGCAAATTGTCCTCATCGCCCGCTTCGACCGCATCCGCTAACCCTTCATTGTCCAACCAGAGATGGCGTCTATGAAACCCAGAGTCGAAATTACCATCCGGCCGCTCTACAGCGTTCAAGAGTGTGAACATTTTCAAGCGGTCCAGCGCCAAGTGTGGGGCAGCGAAGGCGAGGTCGACGTTGTGCCTGTACACGTGCTGGTAACCCACGCCAAAAATGGCGGGATGTTGCTGGGGGCGTTTGCGCCTGATGGGCCAACGCAAACTGGCGGCATGGTGGGGCTTGCCTTTGGCTGGCCAGCCTTTGTACATGTCGGCGGGCAGCCAACGCTTAAATTTTGCAGCCACATGCTGGGGGTACTGCCCCGTTGGCATAGCCAGGGCATTGGGGTGCGCCTGAAACTGGCCCAACGTGAACGCTTGTTGGCCGAAGGGCTGACCGATTGGATGACCTGGACATACGACCCATTGCAACGGGTGAATGCTGTGCTTAACATTCATCGATTAGGAGCTACCTGCACCACCTACATTGTGGATGCCTATGGGACCATGGACGACGAATTCAACGCTGCCATGCCCAGCGATCGGTTTCAGGTGGATTGGCAGATGGCAAGTGACCGAGTTGCCTATGCCCTGGCCGCGGATCAACAGCCCGTAGATTGGGCGGCGCATTCTTTGCAGATTCTGCCCACTCGCCCGCTGCACTTTGGCAGCTCGCTGCGCCAACCCGTGGAGGCGCAGATTGTGGTAGATGAACGTCCGCTGGCCGTGCCCCTGCCCGACGGTGTCGCCTCTCTGCGTGTGGAGCCAGGCTTGCTGATGGCATGGCGGCTTTATCTGCGCCAAGTAATGCAACAGAGTTTTGCAGCCGGGTATCAAGTGGTGGATTGTGTTGCGCTGCCCGACAGCGGCTGGCACTATCTGTTGGTGCAACGCCAAAGAGGGAGGGTATTTTCACCGCCCTGGGCGTAATAGTGATCAGGCTGACAACGTTGATCTAGGAGCACACTACAACTTCCGTACAGTACCCGATTTAAAGGCTACTCCGAACCACTATAATTATTTGTGCGTGCTTTCAATGAATAGACAACGCTGCCATGATGCCACTCTCGCCTGCTCACTTCATTTTGCTTATCCGCCTTCTGCTCCTCTCCCTCATAGGGACAGCGCTCTTTCTGACACAGCCTGTGGTTGCCCAATCGCCCGCGCCGCCACCTGTGATTGCTGTGGATCCGCCACCGGGGATCGGGACCATGCCCGCCGATCTGGTGCGTAGCTTCGCCGATACACCGCGCCCCTCTAAACTCGATAGCACCCTTGCCGATCTCTGGCTGACAGAGACGCGCCGTCAGTCTGGTTCTGTGGTAGAGCCACTGGTTCAACGGTATCCTGATCTGCGTTTTGACCAAAATCGTATCCAGGTACAAATCTGGGTCGCGGAAGGCAGCGCGTCCGCTATCAGCGCGCAGGTGGAAGCCCTGGGCGGCGAGATCACCGGCATGTCCTTGGACAACTTCCGACTTCAAGGTTGGGTGCGCCCCGATAGCCTGGGCGCGCTGATTGCCCAGCATGATGTGACCTATGTACGCATTCCCAGCACACTGGAATTGCTCGGCACGGGCAATGAAGTGATCAACAGCGAAGCGCTAAGCGCGTTTAATGTGACGGCTTGGCATCGCAGTGGCATCACCGGAAAAGGTCGCCGTGTGGGCATAATTGATGGCGGCTTTAAAGGATATGCGGATCTACGCGGCAGCGAATTGCCGGGGGTGATTGTCGGGCGCAATTTTGCCGATAAAGAGCCTGAGGATGCTATTGATGGCCCCACCAACCACGGAACCGCTGTGGCCGAAATCATCCACGATGTGGCTCCCGATGGTTCGTTCTATCTGGCCCGCATCGCCACCGACATCGACCTTAAAGAAGCGGTGCTCTGGCTGATTGAGCAAGATGTGGACGTAATCGCCACTGCCGTGGGCTGGTATAACCTGACCCCAGGTGACGGCACTGGCTACTTTGCCGAGCTGGCAACCTTGGCCGAAGCCGCCGGCATTCTCTGGGTGACGGCGGTGGGAAATGATCGCGAGCACCACTGGGGCGGTGCATTTTCCGATCAAGATCAAGATCTCTATCACGAGTTTAATGGCAACCAGGAGATCAACTATTTTGGACCGGGCAATGGGCAGATCTATGTAATCCCGCCGGGGGTGCGGCTGGCCTTACACGCCCGGTGGAGCGACTGGGAGACGGTGCGCGAAGATTATGATCTGCTGCTTGTGCGTTGGAATGGTCGCGAATGGAAATTAGCAACAGAGAGCCGCAATCCCCAAGAGGGGATTCCTGGACAGATGCCCACGGAGACCCTGCATTTTATCACTGACGGGGAGCCGACCTATTATGGATTTGCTTTGGTACGCTATCGGGGCGACCCTGCCATCCACCCCCACTTTGAGATTTTCATGCCCAAATTTTATCGCCCTGGCATTGCCACCGCCAACCGCAGCCTGATCAACCTGGCTGATGTGGCTGACATCCTGAGCGTGGCGGCAATCGATGTGGCCCATCCCTTTGATGTGCAGGCGTACAGTGCCGAAGGCCCCACCAATGGACCGGGTGGCGTGGCCGAGGGCGGTTTCCCCAAGCCAGAACTGGCCGCCTATACCAACATTACCACCGCCAGTTCGGAAAGTCGCCCCTTTAACGGGACCAGTGCTGCTGCGCCGCATGTGGCCGGGGCTGCGCTGCTCATCGCCGACGCCTACCCGGAATGGGGGGTCCAGCAGATCCGCAACTTTTTGAAAGAACGCGCACTGCCCCTGAGTCTGGATACCATGCGTACTGGACACGGACGATTGCATCTGGGGGTGCCGCCAACCAATCTCAGTAACTCCTCATTGGAAATGACCTCAATCCATACTGACGAAGGAGAGATCATTACTACCACCGTAAATATCGTCAACAGTCAGCGCATTACCAGCACAGTCTCGCTCAACAATCCACTGCCTGCCCACCTTACCCTGACCACATTCCCGACAGCCAGCGTCGACCCGCAGCCTACTCTCTCTAACCGTCGCGTCAGTTGGAGCAGTAGCCTGATGCCGGGGGAAATAGTGACCATTACCTATGCGGGTATCCTCCAGCCCGCCGCGTCAGGACGGCTACACAACACCGCCACGATTAGCGAAATCACTGGGGCCACCATGTCCCTCTCTATCACCTATGGCACGGCTCAGGTCTTTGTCCCGCTGGTTTACAACGCTCCGTAGCGGGAATCTGCGGCCAATGGTTTGAAGAAAATGCCAGGGTAAAGAGAGAAATCTCTCTTCACCCTGGCATCTTGGCACTAATTGTTCGCCCTGTAAAGGGTCATTTTGCGGGCTTGTTTTGGCTGGCGTAATGCTCCTGCAGGCTGCGTACCGTGAGATCTTTTTGGCCCATGGCGCGGATGCCATTGACCGAAGCCTGGGCCGCCGACAGCGTGGTGATCAGCGGGATCTCCATGCGGGTGGCAAGCGTGCGGATCTTGCGGCCATCGTTGCGGCTGTCCGATCCAAGCGGCGTGTTGATCACTAAATGGATCTTGTCGTCGCGCATGGCGTCGATGGTGGTATAGCGCCCTTCGCCAGCATCCGATGCCTTGTCTAGCGTGGTCACGGGGATGCCCACCTTTTCGATCAATTCGCCCGTGCCCTCGGTGGCATAGATGGTGAAACCCATGCGGTGAAAATCGCGCGCCAGTTTTACGGCTGCGCCCTTGTCGAAATCGTTGACGGTAATCAGCACCCCGCCAGAAACCGGCAACCGATAGCCCGCGCCCAACTGGCTTTTGGCGAAGGCATGGCCGAAGCCGCTGGCATGGCCCATCACCTCGCCTGTGGAGCGCATCTCTGGCCCCAAAATCGTGTCAATGCCGGTGAATTTCTTCCACGGTAACACGGCTTCTTTCACAAAGAAGCCGTCCACCTCGGGCTGCTCGGTCAGCCCCACCTCGGCCAGCGATTCGCCTGCCATCACCCGCGCCGCCAGTTTCGCCAGGGGCACGCCCGTAGCCTTGCTCACAAAGGGCACGGTGCGGCTGGCACGCGGGTTCACCTCCAACACGTAAACCACGTCATCTTTGATGGCGTATTGCACATTCATGAGTCCGTGTACGCCCAGCGCCAGCCCCAATTTTTCCGTATACTCGCGGATAATGCTCAGGTGATAGCCACTGATTTTGTACGGCGGCAGCACACAGGCGCTGTCACCGCTGTGGATGCCCGCCTCTTCAATATGCTGCATAATGCCGCCAATGACCAGCCTTTCCCCATCACAGACGGCGTCCACATCCACCTCATAGGCGTCTTCCAAAAACTGGTCAATCAAGATCGTCGGCCCGGTCGGGCGTCCCTCGCGCTTGCCGGTGACGCCCACAGCGGCGCGGATCGCCTCGACCATGTAACTGCGTAGCCCGTCGGGATCATCCACAACGGCCATGGCGCGCCCGCCCAACACATAAGAAGGGCGCACCACCACGGGATAGCCAATGCGCCCGGCGATCTCCAGCGCTTCGGGGGTGCTGCGCGCAATGCCGTTGGCCGGGGACGGAATCTCGAGCCGCGCCAGCAGTGCGCTGAACTGGTCGCGATCCTCGGCCAGATCAATCGCCGCTGGTTGCGTCCCCAAAATCGGCACCCCTGCCTCTTGCAAGCCCGCCGCCAAGTTCAGCGGCGTCTGCCCGCCATATTGGACGATGAGACCCTTGACAAGGGGCGAGGAGTGAGGGGGGAAGGGTGAAGGGTGAAGGGCGTCGTCTGCGGCCTCTGATACATCACCGGCCACTTGCCACTTGCCACTTGCCACCCCCGCCTCCCGCTCATAGATATTTAACACATCTTCCAACGTCAGCGGCTCAAAATAGAGGCGGTCGCTGGTGTCATAGTCGGTGCTGACGGTCTCTGGGTTGCAGTTGACCATAATGGTTTCGTAGCCCAGATCGCGTAGGGCAAAGCTGGCGTGAACACAGCAGTAGTCGAATTCGATGCCCTGGCCGATGCGGTTGGGTCCGCCTCCCAGGATGATAATCTTCTCGCGCTGGGTGGGCGGCACTTCGCTTTCGCTCTCATAACTGCTGTAGAGATAGGGCGTGTGCGCCTCGAACTCGGCGGCACAGGTGTCCACCTGATGATAGGTGGGGAGGATGCCGAATTGATGGCGGAGGAGCCGAATCGTAGATTCGGAGATTGGGTACTGGATATTGCCCGCAACGTTGCTCTCCCCAATATCTAATATCTCAATACCTAATACCCCTTTATCAATTCGTTCGTTTACGACGCGGCCAATCTGCGCGTCGCTGAACCCCATGCGCTTGGCACGGCGCAGCGTGTACGCGTCCAGCCGTTCGATGCTCTTTTCAAAATCGACGATCTGCTTCATCTGCGTCACAAACCAAGGGTCGTAGAGCGTGAGCTGGCAGACGGTGGCGACAGAATCGCCCTGTTTAAGCGCTTCGTAGGTGGCGAAGAGACGATCCCGGTTGGGCAGCCGCAGCAGATCATGCAGTTCTGTGGTGGGACTATAGCCTTTGAAATGGCCCTGATCGTCCCGTTCCAGCGGACCCAAACCATCGCGGCCGATCTCCAGACTGCGCACGCCCTTTTGCAGCGCCTCTTTGAAGGTATGCCCAATCGCCATCACCTCACCCACGGACTTCATCTGTGGCCCCAGCTCCCGATCCACGCCAGGGAACTTCTCAAAGGCCCAGCGCGGAATCTTCACCACCACGTAGTCAATAGACGGCTCGAAGGCAGCCACGGTCTCCTGGGTAATGTCGTTTTTAAGCTCGTCCAGCGTGTAGCCCACGGCCAGCTTGGCAGCCAACTTGGCAATGGGAAAGCCCGTGGCCTTAGAGGCCAGCGCGCTGGAGCGTGACACACGCGGGTTCATCTCGATGACCACCACACGCCCAGTCTGCGGATCCACGGCAAACTGCACATTGCTGCCGCCGGTCTCCACGCCCACCACGCGCATTACCAGCCGCGCCTGATCGCGCAACCGCTGATACTCCTTGTCGGTGAGCGTTTGCGCCGGGGCCACGGTGATGCTGTCGCCCGTATGCACGCCCATAGCGTCGAGGTTTTCAATGGTGCAGACCACCACAAAGTTGTCGGCGCGGTCGCGCATCACCTCAAGTTCGTATTCCTTCCAGCCGATGAGCGATTCCTCTACCAGCACCGTGTGGACCGGACTTTCGCGCAGCCCCCACAGCACTTTTTCTTCAAATTCTTCTGGGGTGAAGACTGTGCCCGCGCCGCTGCCGCCCAGGGTAAAGCTGGGGCGGATGAAGAGGGGGAAGCGGCCGATCTCGCCGGCAATGCGATGCGCTTCGCTCAGCGAACGAGCCACACCACTGCGCGGCGATTCCAGCCCGATTTCGTTCATGGCCTCTTTGAAGAGTTCGCGGTCCTCGGCCACCTGCATGGAGCGCAGGTTGGCGCCGATCAACTCGACGCCGTACTTGTCGAGAATGCCTGCCTCGGCCAGCGCCACGCCTAGATTCAACCCAGTTTGCCCGCCCACCGTGGGCAGCAAGGCATCGGGCTTTTCGGCGGCGATGATTTTTTCTAAAATATCTACCGTAAGTGGTTCGATGTAGGTCACATCGGCCATCTCCGGATCGGTCATAATCGTGGCCGGGTTGGAATTCACCAGCACCACGCGGTAACCTTCTTGGCGCAGGGACTTGCACGCCTGCACGCCAGAATAGTCGAATTCACAGGCTTGGCCGATGATAATGGGGCCAGAGCCGATAATCATGATGGTTGAAATGTCAGTTCGTTTGGGCATGGGGTTATCCTGCGCCTTTATCTGGATCGATTGCACAAAGACAGGTTGGCGACATCGCCAACCTGTATGGTCTGGTGTTGCATTGTACAATGGGGTGGGGCGAAGGGGAAAACCCAAGCCCTGATCAATGGGGATTGGTCTTATCTATGACGCTGCCGAGCCAGCACGCCCGCGCCCAACAGGCCGCTGTCCGCGCCTAGTTGCGTGGGAAGAATAGGGATGTTGCGATAGGATTTCACAGCGGCGATGGCATAGACACGGCGTACATCGTCGAGATAGCGTTCGCCAAGCAGAGCGGTGCTGCCGCCCACAAGCAGCACTTCGGGACCGAGAAGATGGGCGGCAATCGCCAATCCGCGCCCAGCCAGCGCGCAGATTCATCCACAGCGAGGATGACTTCCCCAGCGTGATAGTGCTGTGCCAGTTCGTGCATCGAGGCAAAACCGCTGTTGGGCAGCATCACCCGTGTGGCGACGTAGGATTCGAGACAGCCGATCTGCCCACACGTACACGGGCGACCGTCCGGGACAACACAGATGTGGCCGATCTCGCCGCCGCGGCCCATGTGTCCGCTGTAGAGGTTACCGTCTACGATGATGCCGCCGCCCACGCCCGTGCCGATGGCGACCAATAGTTGATGGCGATAGCCTTTGCCCGCGCCCAAAATTGCCTCGGCCAGAGCAAAGCAGTTGACATCGTTTTCGGCAAACACAGGCAGATCCAGCACTGTCGCCAGCCGCTGCCCCAGGGATAGTCCGGTCCAGCCGGGCAGGTTATCCGTGGCAAAGATCACGTCGCCGCTGTCAGGATCGATCTGCCCGGCGCTGGCAACGCCCACGGCAACCGGCTTTTCCGGCGTGGCCTCCATCACATTCTGGGCCAGTTCGATGATCCGTCCTAGAATGGCCTCGGCCCCTTCGCGCGCCAATGTTGGCACTTCGGCGCGTTGATGCAACCTGCCATCTGCGGCCAAAATACCCGCCGCCAATTTAGTGCCACCCACGTCGATGGCGAGAACAGGGGATGGAGGTGTGGGGTGGTTCATGCTTGCTCCTTAGACGGGAGGGGGGACGATAGACGGAAGACGATAGACGAAGGACGGTCAGTGCCTTGTGCGTGCACAACTTTCGTCTATCGTCCTTCGTCAATCTCAAGGTAGCAATTGCCGCGCCGCCGCCAAGCTGTGCGGCACGCCAATCGTCAGCGGATCTTGGCCGCCTTCGTATTCCAATGAGAGCCAGCCGTCATAGCCCTCTTTGTGCAAAATCGAGATAATCGCGGGCAGATCGACCTCTCCCTCGCCGACGACAGTGCCAGTATAGCCCACGCCATCCAGCCCTTTGTAAACGTGCGCGGTCTGGCCTTCGGGCGCTTTGGCAAAATCCTTGAGATGGACCAGCGCTACCAAATCGGCCAACTCGTGGGCGGCGTCGGTGGGATTCTGGCCGACGAGCAGAAAATTGCCTGTGTCCAGGTTGGCGCGCAATCCCGCAGAATTTACGGTTTCGATCATCTGGCGCACCTGCTCACTGCGCCCGGCCATAAGGCCGTGATTTTCCAGCGCCAGCACCACGCCATGCCGCTTAGCATACTCAGCTCCGTCGGTCAACCCGTCGATGATCCATGGCATGCCTTCTGCCAGCGTGTGGCCCTGTTTGTGATTGCCGCTGAAGATACGCATGAGGTTGACTTCCAGCGCGTTGGCTGTCTCGACGCCGCGAAAGAGATCGCTCAGTTGCTTTTCCCATACTTCACGATCCGGCTGAAAGAAATCGTTGCCCACAGAATAGACGGCCAATTCCAGCCCGGCATCGCGCACCTGTTGTTTGATCTGCGGCAATTGTGCCTCTTTGTCATCCCAAAAATAGTCGAGCAGTTCCACGCCCTCAACATCTTGATGCGCGGCAAACTCCACAAAACCGGGTAGATCCATCTTCCCGGCGCGCACAGCGTGGACCACGCTCCACATACTCACACTGAGTTTCATTATTCTCTCCGTTTTTGTTCGTTAACTTATCAATGACAAAGCCCAGCCGATACTTCTTGGCTGGGCTTTGTTAAATGCACAATCAACTTACGCGCCTGTTTGGTCTTGTGACTGAGTAATGACCCATTTTATTTTCTCAATCTCAAGTTCAGTAATATCAGAAATCGTCGCAAGATCGAAACCACGAGCATACATTGCCAGAACAATAGCAATGCGGCCTTCTTCAAGGCCTTCCTCGCGTCCTTCCTCGAAACCCTCCTCGCGGCCTTCTTCAAGACCTTGCTCATAGAAGCGCTTTTTTTCCTGTGCCAGTGCTGATAGTAACATGCCTTCTACCTCCTTCGTTGAACGGTAAATCTCTTCAAACGACGTATAGTCCCCTTCATCGATCCGCCCATGCACTGCCAGTTGCTTGAACCAGTTGAGAAAGAGCGAAATAGCCTGCTTATCCTCTGCCCGCTCGAACAGCATCAGCAACTGCGACACCAACAGGTCGAGATCATAGCGAGACTCGGCCAGAAAGAGCGTAGAGACGATATTGCGGATGCCCAGCAACTGCTCCAGACTATACTCGTTCTCGGCAATCTTGAAGTAGCGAAACGAAATGGCGTACTCACCCAGATCTGGCTGTGGGTCCATCAGCGCAGTCATCGTCTGGGCAGCCGTCCAGCGAGCGTCTCCATTATACAACAACACGGGAAAGACCGGCGGCACTTTTTCTGCTTTGGGGTGGTTGCCCACCCAGTCCATATAAAAGTTGGTGATGTAGTTGAGGATGCGCAGCGCCATCCAGCGATCCACCGTAGATTGAAATTCCAGCAGCACGTAGATGTAGACCTCGCTTTCATCCAGCGGCAGCCGGTAGATGAGGTCGCTTTCGGTCTCTTTGTAATGTTCAGAGATGAACGACTTGTCCAGCCGTTCCGCTCGGTCAAAATCCAGGCGCGCCACCCACGGCTGATCCACGAATGTCTCTAACAATTCCCGGAAAATGGTTTTGTTTGAAAAGAGAATTTTATACCCGCTGTCGTGTATGTTTGCCATCAGTCTCGCCCCTTGATTTCGGCCACAAACCAGCGCGTGATCTCCTGTGGACGGGTGATGGCCCCGCCGACGACCACAGCGGTTGCGCCGTGAGCCAACGCTTGGCGGATCTGCGCCGGCGTGCGATAGCGGCCCTCTGCCAGTAGCGGAACACGCAAGCGGGCAGCCAACTGGCGCACCAATACCAGATCAGGCTCGGCCTGGCGCGGGCTGTCGTCGGTATATCCCGACATGGTGGTGGAGATGAGATCTGCGCCAGCGGCTTCGGCAGCCATTCCTTCGGCCTCGGTGGCGACATCTGCCAGCACAGGGCAACCCGTTTCGGCATGGATGGCGCGGATAAAATCGGCCAGGGTTCCCGGATGTGGGCGCGGCCGCGCTGTGGCATCAATGGCGATCAGATCCGCGCCGGCCTGGGCGACTGCCCGCGCGTGCCCCAGTGTGGGTGTGATGTAGACGGGATAGCCGGGGATGTCATCTTTGAAGAGGCCGATAATGGGCAGATCCACAGCGGCGCGGATGGCCTGAATGTCCACCGGGCTATTGGCGCGGATGGCAACCGCGCCCCCTTGCGCTGCCGCCAATGCCATGCGCGCCATGATCTCGGCCCCGTACAGCGGCTCGCCGGGCAATGCCTGACACGAAACAATCAGCCCGCCGCGAACCTGCTCAACAAAAGCAGCCGTGCGTACTGCTCGCTCAGTTGGATTTACCATACGTCACCTCTGCTTCTGCCGTTCACGGCAATGGACACAAATTTAACGCAAAGCGGCAAAGGATGGAAGATGCAAAGGTCTCTGGGCGTCTTTGCTGCTTTGCGTTGAAATGCTTCATCAAGTGGCTGTTCCGTGTAGAAAATCCAAAATCACTGGCACGAAATCATCCAGCCGGTGGATGCGATCCGCATAGCGATCGCGTTCTGCGCCCAGTAATAGGGTTAGTGCCGGGTTTTCTGTATGCTTGCGATGGCTGCAATCTTCCACGTTGCCATGATCGCTGCTGACGATAATCATGGTTTGCATCAAGTCTGCGGCATCCAATAATCCGCCCAGAAAGCTGTCGAAAACCTGGAAATTATCCACGGCGGCGGCGTGATTGCGATAGTGGCCCAAATAGTCCGTCAGCCAATGCTCAAAGAAGACAAACTGATGATCTTGGGCAATCTGCCAGAGTTGCGCGCCCGCTTCCTCTGGCGTATAGACCGGCACATCGGCATAGCCCAAATCGGTGCGCCAGCCCTGCCCCGTAAAGTTGGCACTCAGCGCCCGCCCAGCGCGCATATCGTCCACAGTGAGCAGCTCTTGCCCGCCCACAGTTGCGGCATAGGGAACAGCGCTGAGCAGTCGCTTTCCGCTGTCCACGGCATTGAAATAACCTTCAGGATAGGCGTTGCAGAAATATCCGCTTTGATGCTGTGTCTTTAGCTGGGCAAAAATACTGGCCTCGTCCAAAATGTCGCGCACACGCTGATCCGGGCGGGGACCGTAATGTTCGCCCAGCCGTGCCGGCGCGTTGATCCCGGTGAGAATAGCCGTTTGTCCGGTGGCGCTTTGGGGCCGACCGGGTATGCCCATGTGGGCGTCGGTGGGGATGAAATGGGCGTGGGCAGTGGCGAAGCGTCCGGTGCTAAGCGTGGGTGGGTGACCGTCAAGGAGGTGGCGCACTGTGGGCAGATCCGCAGCTACCAGCGGGTTCACGGCGGGTTCATCGCTGCCCACGCCCACGCCATCGAGGAAGAGAAAAATGACGCGTTTCACGCTTTATCTTTCTCTTGCGTGGCTTTGGGCAGCGGCGACCCGCAGCACTGGCAGCGCCCTTCGCGCACGGCGTCCGTGGTCAGCGGGCTTTCGCAGACGGGGCAAGTTTGTTGTTTTGCTTCGACCATTTTAAGTAATCTCCGTTCTAACACCTCTAGCCCCGTATCCACTTCACGGTATTCCAGAGCGATGCGTTCCGCTGCCTTTTGCGCCCGCTCGCGCTCGTCGTTCTCTGGCAGTTGACGCAGATAGAGCAACTCTTTGTAGTTGCCAAAATAGACATCGCGCAACTGGGGGAAGCGATCCAGCCCCAAGCCTTCGATGACCAGTCCATCAAAGTGGCGGGCCAGGAAATCCGTGAGATAGAAGGTTCCCGGCTCGCGCTCCGCCTGTTCCAGAAAGATGTTGCCGCCGTAGAATTCGTAGCAGTGCGGGCCGGGAATACGCACGGCGTGGGGATAGCGTGCCAGCAGCGCATCTAGGCTGCCGCCCGTGCCGCACTCTGCATAGCCGATTAGAATCAATCAAAGCGTGCTGCCCACTCGTCTAACTTCTTTTCCACAGCCGGGGCGATGCGTTCCGGGCGATTGTGCAACTGCGCCGGAATCGCCGTCAGTTCATAGTCCCAGCCCTGGCGCTCGGCAATCGCGGTGATCTCCCGCACAATGGCCCCACATGCAATGATGCCTATCTTCATGCCAGATCAGCCAGAGAAACCACAGAGGGCACAGAGGTTTTCACAGAGAGCACGGAGCATTTAGAGAACAAAGCGGTGTAACCCTTTCTTCAGAATCGTCACATTAAAGTTCATGAGCAGACCTACACGGCAGCCCGAGAGTTTCAGATAGGAGAGGATCTGCGCTTTGTGGACAGAATCAATGGCTTCAACGGCTTTTAACTCGACGATCACCTGCTCTTCTACTAGCAGATCAAGTCGATAGCCATTGTCGACGCGCAATTCCTTGTAGACCAACGGCAACAGTTTCTGTTGTTCTACCCGTAGCCCGCACTTCCCCAGTTCATACATCAGACAGCGCTCATAGGTGGACTCCAGCAAACCCGGCCCCAGGTGGCGATGCACCTCAATTGCCGCCCCAATGATTCGCTCTGTCAACGCATTCAATGGATCCTTTTCATCCACGCTCATCTCCTCTCTGTGTTCTCCGTATCCCCTCTCTGTGTCCTCTGTGGTTAGATCTCTGTTGTCCCCTCTCGTCTTGCCGCGCTGGCGCGCATCGCGGCGGGCAGCGCGGCTTTCGTCGCTTTCAATGTCGGTGCCGCGGTTGGCAGAAGGCCCGATGATGGGCTGATCTTTCACTGACTCCAGCGCGGCGGCCATGGCGCGGAGATGGATGGGCGTGGTGCCGCAGCAGCCGCCGATGATGTTGATGCCTAGATTGCGCATTCTCAGCGCATAGTCGGCCATCACCGTGGGCGTGCCGTCATAGCTGATCACGCCCTTATTATACTGCGGCATCCCGGCGTTGCTTTGCGCCATCAAAAAGATACCCTCAGGCCGATTCTGCGCCATCTCGGTCATGACAGCTTCGATCTCTGCCGGGCCGTTGCCACAGTTTGCGCCAATCACCTGCACGCCCCACGTGCCCAATGTGGTCACCGCCTGGGCCGGGCTGACGCCCATCATGGTGTGGAAATTGGTGTCGAAAGTGAGGGTGACCACAATGGGCAGATCGGTGGCTTTTTGCGCGCCTTTCACAGACGCTTCCACTTCGCGCAGATCGCTCATGGTCTCAATCAGGATAAAATCGGCCCCGCCCGCGGCCAAGGCGGCAGCCTGCTCGGCGAAGATCTCAATGCCTTGGGCAATGGTGAGCGGCCCCAGTGGTTCGATTAACTCGCCAGAGGGTCCCACGCTGGCCGCAACCAGTACGCCTGCTGGCTCGGCCACTTCTTTGGCAAGGCGCACACCCGCTTCGTTTAGCTCAAACACTCGATCTTGCAGGTTATGCAATTTGAGCCGTGCCGATGTGCCGCCAAAGGTATTCGTGGAGATAATCTTGGAGCCGGCGTCAATATAGCCCTGGTAGATGGCCTGGACTTTCTCCGGCGCTTTCACATTCCACAGCTCGGGCGCGCCGCCGTCGGTCAACCCGGCATCTTGTAACATGGTTCCCATCGCGCCATCACTGAGCAGCGGGGACGCTTCTTGCAACAGGGCGATTAGTTTGTTTTCAGACATTGGATTCTCCTATCAAGAGGACAATAGACCGAGGACGATGGACGAAGGTAAAGAGATCCTCTACGTTCGTCCATCGTCTTCCGTCTTTCATCAATAAATTACGTGTATTGCCGCAACATGTCGCGGATGCGCTCCGGCGAGTACTCGGCCTCAGTTTCGGCGGCCACGGCCGCGGCGACCTCTTCCGGTGTGCCCTCCCGATTTTGCCAATCCGAGCGCCGCCACTGCTCCAGATAGGCGTCGGTGCCGGTCATGCCCGCGCGGATAGCGGCTTCGTCGATGGCGACTTGAAAGCGCTGTGAAAGCTCCACACTGGCGCGGTTGCGCCGCCCTTCCCGCGCCGTGACCATGGACGGGATCGCTTGCCAATAGGTGATCTGATATTCAGCCACGTCTAACTCTCCCCACTGTAGGACGGCTAGTCCGTCCGCCGTTATAAATTTTCGATCTCGACCGGCTCCACTGGCTCGGCCAGGGGAAAGTCGAAGATGCGCGAATAGAAATAGAGTTCCGCTTCCAGCGCCCGCTTGATGTTGGCGGCCTGGCGAAAGCCATGTTGCTCGCCTGCAAAGGGCACATAGGCCACAGGAAGCTCTTTATGAAGCAGCGCCTGCACCATCATTTCGGCCTGATTGGGCAGCACCACTTTGTCTTCCAGCCCCTGAAAGAAGATGATGGGACAGGAAAGACCCTCGGGATGGTGAATGGGCGAGCGTGCGGCATAGAGATCTTTGGCCGCTGGGTAGGGGCCGATCAACTTGTCCAGATAGCGCGATTCAAACTTGTGGGTCTCCTCGGCCAACGCGGCCAGATCGCTGATGCCGTAATAGCTGGCCCCGGCGCGGAAAACATCGCGAAAAGCCAGTGCCGCCAGCGTGGTGTAGCCGCCCGCGCTGCCGCCACGGATGATCAACCGCTGCGGGTCGGCCAATCCCTGATCGGCCAAATAGCGGGCGGCGTTGGCACAATCATCTACATCTACAATGCCCCAGTGATCTTCCAGACGTTGCCGATAAGCGCGCCCATAGCCTGTGCTGCCGCCATAATTAACATCGACTACGGCAAAGCCGCGGCTCGTCCAGTATTGAATCGAAAGGTCCAACTCGCTGGAGGTTGCCGATGTAGGGCCACCGTGGCTCTTCACAAGCAGGGGCGGCACAGCATCGGACGGGGCCGCGAAATCGGGATTGTGTGGCGGGTAGTAAATGGCGTGGGCGGTCAGGTTCCCCTCGGTAGGGAATTCAATGGGCTGTGGCATGGAAAAATAGCGAGCGTCCACACTGGTTCTGCTAGAGCGGCGCACGATCTCAATAGCGTGTGACTTCGTGTCCATGGCGAGCACAGCCGGGGCCACTGTGGCCGACGCGCCCACAAAAATCACATGGTCCGCCGTAGCTTGGATGCCGCCGATCTCGGTATAGGGCAGGTCGATGGCGTGGAGTGCCAAGCTTTCGGTGTCAATGGTAGCCAGTTGCCAAAAACCATTTTGCAAATAGAGGCAAACCAATTGCGTTGGCCCGCTAAAAGCATAGGTGGACATCCCAAAAACCCATTGCGCTTCGCCAAACTCGGCGTCCATCTCGCTTACTCGCTCGATTGCACCGTTGCGCCAGCGGTAGAGATTCCACCAATTGGTGCGGTCGGAGACAAAATAGAGCGTGCCATCTGGCGACCACTGCGGCTGAAAGATCGATTCATGTTCGCCGCCTGCGATTAATGCCGCTGCCCCCAAACTGCCATCTTCGTGAACCGGAACCATCCACAGCTCGCAGCCATTCCACGGCATGTTGGGGTGATTCCACGTCAGCCAGACCAGCGTGCGGCCATCGGGGCTGAGGCGCGGCGTGGCGTAAAAATTGTTGCCCTCGACCAAGACTATGCCTTCGGACGGACTGACAGTCCGTCCTACCTCTGTCTCATCCAGCGGGAGCGCAACAATCGTGTTGACCGCCTCTTGCCCCGCCGCCCGGTGATCTTCGCGCACGCCGATCAGCCGATTGCGCGCTTCGTCCACAACAAAGTCAGCATAGCGCAGGTCAACATCCGCCGGGGTGATCGGTGCGGGGTCTGCTCCCAGCGGCTGACGATAGAGGCGCTGATCGGCAAAGTGGGTGAAATAGACTGTCCCCGCGTGAACCGTGTACGCGCCGCCGCCGTATTCGTGAACGCGCGTGCGCGCGTTAAACGGCGCGGGCGTCACATCCCGGATCTCGCCGTCTGCGCTGCGCCGCATGATCACATTGCGGCCTTTCTCTTGCGGGCGCGACTCGCTCCAATAAACGTCTGCGCCGTCCAGCGCGATCTGTCCCAAGCGGATCGAATCGGAGACGATGAGATCGGCGGTAATGGGCGATTTCCATGAGCCGTAGGGGGCGGTTTTGGGCATGATTTTCACCTCTGCGTAGCTTACAGCTTACGCGGCAAATTGATACAAGGGAACCGTTCGCGCCGGTTTCGAGCGATTTGCTAATAATGTTTCAATCTCTCGAACTGTCTTTGGGGTAAAAAGTATATCCCCACAGATAGAACAGATTTCAGCCGGTACATGCTCAATCACCACGATCTCGCCGCGGTGAACTACAGTATGGACAATTTTTGTATCCTCATACTCGCCGGGACAGCCTTGCACAGTACAGTTCACGGTTCCCTCCTTTGTATTGGCGTCACCCACTTTGGTGGCTTCGGCTCATACACGGTAATGATCACCAGCAGTGGAAGTTTCGTTGTACAGACAACATGAAGCGGTCTCCCCGTTAACGTTACACCATTCATCAAACAACACGCTCCACGGCTGTGCTCTGGATAATTTTCTACTATATGCCCATCGGTCAATACTTCTATCATCTGAGCCAGGCTAATTTCTTCCTCAACCATTTCCTGCTGAGCGTGGGCCGTCACACGCATCTGCTCGGTTTTGGCTTGGTTCTGAACGCGCCTCACAACGGCGTCGAGATCGTTTGGATCAGGTGATGGCACTGTTTCCATGGTTCTACCCGCGCCGCTCCCGACGATCACGGCGGCGCGCGTCGCGATCCTCGCGGCTGGTGCGCCCGCTGGTTTCCAACGTAGCAATGGACGCCTGCCGTTCCGGTGACCATTGTGCCCGGCACTCGGCCAGATAGTCGGCCAGGTGCGGGAAGGGATCAGTGGCGTGGGGGATGGCAATCGCGCCCACAAATTCGTGTTGAAAGCTCGGCTCCACGGCGGTCTCAATATACGTGACCCAGCGCGCTGCCCATTGGGCTTCCTGACGTTTGGCCTTGTCCAGCAGCATCATGCGCGCGCCGTCGCCCGCGGCATTGCCCACGGCGGCAACCTTGCTCAGATCACAGTCGGGGATCAGCCCCAGGATCATGGCGTGTTTGGGATCAATGTAGCTGCCAAAGCCACCAGCCAGCACAATCCGATCCACCGTGGCAAGGCCCATGCGGTTCATCAACAATTTCGAGCCAGCATAGAGCGCAGCCTTGCCCAGTTGAATCGCCCGCACATCGTCGGAGTGGACCGTAATCGCCTCGCCGCTGCTGGTTTCGTGGGGGAACGCTAGGATAAACTCGGCCTTGCCGCCGCCATCGCCCAGCCCTGTACGCAGCCGCGGATGCGCCACATCCACAAAGCGCCCATTGGCCGCCATCACACCCGCTGTAAACAACTCCGCAATCGCCTCAATAATCCCCGATCCACAGATACCCGAAGCCTTGAGCGGCGGGTTGAGGATGGCGTCGCGGCGGGCGCGGCGGCCGTTTGCGTCGATTGGATATTGGGTATTGGCTATTCGATATTGGCGCGTCTGGATGCTCACCATCTACTACCCAATCCCTAATATCTTCTTTACTTTTAATCCAATTGTCATTGCCGATAATCTTGTACTTCACATCCAATGTCGCCGGATCAATGCGCACGCGCTCGATAGCTCCAGGGGCGGCGCGCTGGCCGTGGACGATCTGCGCGCCTTCAAAAGCGGGGCCGGTGGGGCTGCTGGCGCTGAGCATTTCGTGGCGGTTGCCCAACAAAATTTCGCCGTTGGTGCCAATGTCGATGACAAGCATCTGGCTATCTTGTTGATAGGGCGCTTCAGCCACCAACACGCCCACATTGTCTGCGCCCACGTGGCCGGCCTCGCACGGGGGAATGTGGATGTTGCCACCCGCGGCAATGTGGATGCCCAGATCGCGGGCTTTGATGTCAATGGCCCCGTGCATGACCAAGCTAAAGGGCGCGCCGCCCAACTCGCTTGGATTGACGCCCAAAATCAGATGGTGCATGGTCGTGTTGCCCACAACCACCATCTCCACCACATCCGCCGCGGTGATGCCGGCCTCGGTGGTGGCCTTTTCGATTAGCTCGTTCAGCCCGTCGATGATGGCCCGGTGCATACGCTCGGTGCCGTCGGCGTTCATCATGGCATAGCTGACCCGGCTCATGAGATCCTCGCCATAGGGGACCTGCGGATTCATGCGGCTGACGGTCGAGAGGACTTCGCCGGTGCGCAAATGGCAAAGATGGGCGGCCACCGTGGTTGTGCCCACGTCCACTGCCACGCCAAAAATGGCGTCGTGGAAGCCAGGTTGCACGCGCACCACCTCTTCGCCGTGGAATATCGTCACCGTAATGCCGCGTTTGCCTGCAGCCAGCGCCGGTTGCAGTGTGGGCAAAATTTTGGGATCGAGACGCAACCCTTCCAGCCCATGCACAGCGCGCAGTTCATCGCGCAGCCGTTCCCAATCGCCGCGGTGATCTTTCAACTCGGCGGCGGGAAGTTCCACATAATAGAGACGCATGGGCGCGTCCACCGTGATCTGACGTTCCACGCCCACGGCCTTGCGCACCACCTGCTTGCGCGTCTGGCTCTCCTCTGGCACGCGGATCACCAGATCGCCGGTGATCTGGCAGGCGCAGCTCAGACGCTCGTTGGCGGCAAAGTTGCGGCGCAACGCGTATTCCTGCTCACGTTCGGGGCGGGCAGTCAGATGATCGGCGCTGGAGCGCACGGCGAACTTGGAGAACTCACCCTCCTCCACCACGATCTTGCACTTGCCACAGGTCTGGTGACCGCCACAGATCGATTCAATTTCCACGCCCAGGCGGCGGGCTGCTTCCAATAAAGTCATGCCAGTGGGCATGTCGCCCTGGCGACCGAGCGGGCTGAAAGATGACTTTGGCCGTCTCACGGCTGTTGTGCGGGGATTGATTGCTCATGATGCTCCACGAATGAGGGCGGCGGCGTTCCGATTTTAGATCTAGTGCATCATTATACAATCGCCCCCAAGCGGAACCAATTCTGAGGAGAGGGTCGTAATCGATCAGCCACCATCTACCCGCTGGTCTCACGCTGGACGATCTGGGCGACTATGCACTTGGGGATGTCTCGCCACCTGAGCATCTCTTCCAACTCCTCCTGTGAGGATACTACCTACGATACCCATGCGGAACCCATGCTAACAAACGTATTGCAAAGGCTACCATACTCCATGTACAATATGCATGTATGCCTGCCGCTCGCCAGTGAATTTCCTTGATTGCTGGCTGGCAGCCTGACTTGGCGTGCTTTAGCACAGCTTGTTTTCTCGTGGCTGCTAATCTTCCTATGTGCTTTTCACGCCAATATCAGGGATAGGTTGCTTCTGTTTCACTTCCACAATTTTTTAACAATGGTTAAGGAGAAAGACTATGCAGAAAAAATGGTTGATTTTAGTAACATTGCTGTTGGGTCTCTTGATGACCCTGGCCGCGTGTGGTGCCGCTGATACCCCTGCCGCCGCCGATCCAACTGTGGCCCCCACCGAAGCGCCCGCTGCCGCCGAGCCAACGGCGGAGCCGACGGAAGTCCCCGCCGCCGAAGAAGCCCCGGCAGCCACGGAAGAGCCTGCCGAAGAAGAGATGGCACAACGACCTGAAGGCGGCATCTTGATCTGGGCCGACGAAGCACGCGCTCCTTTCCTCTCGGAACTAGTGAAGGGCTTCACCGAGGAGTTCGGGATTCCTGTGGTGGTCGAGCAACCTGCCTCGCCCCGTGATGACTTTGTCATTGCGGCCCCCGTAGGCGAGGGGCCAGACCTGATCATCGGCGCCCATGACTGGCTCGGCCAGTTTGTGGCAAACGGTCTGGTGGCCCCTGTGGATCTGGGCGCAACATCCGATCAGTTTGTGGATACGGCTGTCCAGGCTTTCACCTATAATGGACAGCTTTA
Source organism: uncultured Chloroflexia bacterium (assembly GCA_963721725.1). Taxonomy (GTDB): domain Bacteria; phylum Chloroflexota; class Anaerolineae; order Caldilineales; family Caldilineaceae; genus RI-153. Next base: position 284,028 of record CAVRLX010000016.1, on the reverse strand, counting down.
TGGGATGCCCGTCAGCACAGAAAACGTGGCCTTCTTCCGCAACACGGATCTGGTTCCCGATGCCCCCGCCACGTGGGAAGAAGTGCTGCAAATTTGTGCGGATTTGGGCGATCAAGTGGATCAATGCTTCCCGCAGCGCGAGGCTGACCCCTATCACTTCTACCCGATTCAGACCTCGTTTGGTGGGAATGTTTTCGGTAGCACAGAAGATGGCAGTTTCAACCCAGAAGATGTTCAGATCGACTCGGAAGGATCGCTGGAAGCAGCGAAATTCCTGGCACAACTGGGAGAAGCAGGCTATTACCAGCCCGGCAGCGATTATGACATCTACCACACGCTCTTTGAACAGGGCGATGCTGCCTTCATCATCACTGGCCCGTGGGCGCTGGAACGCATCAACGAGGCTGGCGTACCCTATGCCATCAGCTCGATTCCGGCTGGCACACAACCCGGCTCGCCTTTCCTGGGCGCCCAGGGTTTCATGGTCAACGCCTTTGGCGAAGGGCAGATCGAGGCCCAACTCTTCCTGACCGAATTCATTGCGACCCCAGAGGTGATGGTGCAGATCGCCGAGTTGTCCGGGCGTCCTTCGGCCTTCATTCCTGTGTTGGAAGAACAGATGAACGATGAAAGCATTGCTGGCTTCGCCGCCGCTGGCGAGTCTGCGGTGCCCATGCCCGCCCTTCCAGAGATGGCTTCGGTTTGGGATGCATGGTCCAACGCGCAGACGTTAATTGTACAGGGCAGCGAAGATCCCGTGGTTGCCTTCCAAAATGCAGCCGAACAGATTCGCACCTTGATCGCAGGCCAGTAGCCTTCACATGCAGTTGACATATACTGCGCAGCAGCACACAAGGACATTTTTCAAAGAGCAAAAAAATGTTCCTTTGTAGCGCTGCGCAGTATAGTCTCAATCCGGGACCGGGAGTTTCCCCAAAACTCCCGGTCCCATTGCCCCTCCCTTTAGTCCATCCACCCTATCTACCTAACCTTGTGGAGGTGAATTTATGGCAGAAAAAGCGCAGAAACCTCGGCAAATGGGTAATCTGCTCCCCTCCTTTTCTGGCTCTGCATCAAGCTATCTCTTTCGCATTCTAGGGTTGGCCGTGATTGATGCGTTCGCTGTCTGGCTCCTCTATATGATGATAGGCGACGGTATCTATCCTCTCGCCACTGTCCTCGCCGTCATTACAATTCTGCTCAATGCGGTTTTTTTGTGGGAAGATCTATACCCACTTCGATGGATGGCCCCCGGGCTGGCACTCCTTATTTTAATGGTGCTTTACCCTGTCATATCGACGGTCTATGTTGCTTTCACCAACTATGGGGAAGGTCACCTGCTTACCAAGCAACAGACCATCGAACGGCTGCAACAGAACTCATTTATGAGCCAAGATGCGATTGTTTACACCTGGGTGGCCTATCGTACCCCTGCCGGTGAGTATGCATTGCTTCTTGAACCCGACGAGGGCCCCTTCCTCTTCGCTCGCTCTGGGCAAGTTGTTGAACCGCTGGAAGAAGTTGGTGATGTGGGAACCGTGGATGAGAACGGCATCCCCAGCCAGATTGGCCCCTACACGCGTGTTCCCCGTCAAGAATTGGGCACGGTGATGCGGTCACTCAGTGGTCTGCAATTTGGAGAAGCGCCCAATACAGTGCAACTTCACCCACAGCGTCCGTTACAGGCCGCAGCGTTTGAATCGCTTTACATCTATGATGACGAGCGGGATGCCCTCATCGATCAGCAGACGGGCATTGCGTACACCGCCGACAACAGCAAAGGACTTTTTGTCTCCGAATCAGGTGAGAGTCTGGTGCCGGGCTACCGAACCACTGTAGGTATACAAAATTTTCGCCGTGTTGTGACCAGTCCGGCCCTGCGTGGACCTTTTATTCGTATCTTCTTGTGGACCTTCGGATTTGCCCTCTTTTCCGTCATTTCAACCTTTGCCCTGGGGCTATTGCTGGCCCTGGCCTTTAGCAATCCCCTGATTAAAGGGCGCAAGATCATCCGCTCCTTTTTGATCATCCCCTACGCCATCCCCGGCGTCATTAGCGTCCTGATGTGGCGCGGTCTGCTCAACCCGCGCTTTGGCCCCATCAATAGCTATTTGGAGACCCTGTTTGGCATCTCGCCAGAATGGTTTGCCGATCCCACTATGGCAAAGGTGGGGATCTTGCTGGTCAATCTCTGGCTGGGCTACCCGTACATGATGCTGATCAGCAGTGGGGCGCTGGCCGCTGTGCCGTCGGATATCTACGAAGCCGCTTCGGTCGATGGTGCCAACGCCTGGCAACAGTTTTGGGCCATGACCTTTCCGCTGATTCTGGTTTCGCTTGCCCCCTTATTGATCTCTTCCTTCGCCTTCAATCTCAACAACTTCAACATTGTTTTCCTCTACGCAGAAGGGGGGCCGCCCATTTCCGGCTCACCTGTTCCCGCAGGTCACACCGATATTTTGATCTCCTATACCTATCGGCTGGCCTTTGGCGGCAGCGGCGGCGCAGATTATGGCTTTGCCTCGGCCATCACCATTTTTATCTTCCTGCTCGTCGCCACCATCACCTTCTTGCAATTCCGCTACACCAAAGCACTGGAGGAGATTTCCGAAAATGTCTAGCCAATCCATGGTCCCAAGCCGCAGCGGGAAGATGAGCATCAAACAACGCCAAACCATTGGGCTGTTCTTCAGCTATCTGTTGGCCCTTGTGGCAATCCTCTTTGCCATGTATCCCGTCCTTATGATCATTTCGGCCTCGCTGAACCCAGTGGGGCGTCTCACCAGCGAAGGCATCCTCCCTGAAAACGCTTCGCTGTTGAACTATCAAAAGTTGATCAACGATCCGCTCAACCCCTTTCCTTTGTGGTTCTGGAATTCAATTAAAGTCTGCACAATTACTACAGTGTTGGTGGTTTTGATCGCGGCGTTGGCGGCCTACGCATTCTCGCGCTTTCGTTTCCGCGGGCGGCGCAATCTATTATTGAGCTTGGTATTGGTCCAGGTCTTTCCCAACATGCTTGTCATCGTGGCCCTCTTTCTGCTCTTGCTGGAACTTGGCTCCTACTTCCCCTTCTTCTCGCTCGGCACCCACGCCGGCCTGATTTTGGTCTATTTGGGCGGTGCAATGGGGCTTAACGTCTGGCTGATGAAAGGCTTTTTTGACTCTGTCCCGCGCGATCTAGACGAATCTGCCAAAGTAGATGGGGCCTCAGACTGGCAGATCTTTTGGTGGATCATCTTCCCGCTGGTGCGCCCGATTTTGGCAGTGATCGGCATCCTGAGCTTTATCGGCACATTCAGCGATTTTCTTCTTGCCAGCGTCATCCTGCAACGCGCCGAGCAATACACCTTTATGGTTGGCTTATATCGCCTGATTTCAGCGGGCCAATTTACCAACAACTGGGGTGTTTTTGCGGCGGGAGCGGTGGTGGGCGCGCTGCCCATTGTCACTATCTATCTCGTTTTACAGGATCAGATCGTGGGGGGTCTCACCGCCGGTTCGGTCAAGGGATAACCTAATTTTTACAAAGTCACCCGTTACTCTGGCAGACGAACCTCAAACGTAGCTTTTCAAACTGAGGTAACGATACGCAAGGAGCGTCGGCAAGTCGCCCGGCGCTCTTTTTGATCAATCACCGAGTGCGAAATGGCGCTCCATCTCCGGCATGATGGCGATGCGCTCCGGTTCGCCAATGCTAGTTGCGAATTAAGGCGGTCTGGTTGTATAGTATTCTCTCTACAGGGATGCAATTTTGCTGCCACAAATGCACCCTTTTTGATTTCCGCCATTGCCATCTACATTATCCTGTTAGCAACCGTTTTATCATTCTATTTCAAGGAGGCTCCTCTGTGTTGAAAGTACATCGATGGCTCTCCCTGACGTTGGCGTCGATCCTGGTCCTTTCCACGGTCGTGATCGCCGGCGCGCAGGGAGATACAACCCCCAGTGTTTCTGTGGATAGCCAAACCATCCGCGACGGCACAGTCACCGTCGAAGAAGTTGTTGCCGCCGAAGATGGCTGGATCGTGATCCATGCCCAGGCCGAGGGCAACTTTGGCCCCGTCATCGGACATGCGCCAGTCACGGCAGGCAGCAATGCCGATGTAGTTGTCGAAGTTGACGTGGACATGGTAACTGATTATCTTTACGCCATGCTGCACGTTGACGCCGGCGAAATCGGCACCTATGAATTTCCCGGCCCCGATGGCCCCGTCACTGTGGAGGGCGAGGTCATCTCCCCGCTCTTCCCTGTGATCGTGCGCGGTAGCAACAAGATCGCCAAAGAGGCTGCCGAAAAACGCGCTGCCGAACTTGCTGCCGAGGCCGAGGCTGAAGCCGCTGCCGCTGCCGCCGAAGCCGAGGCTGCTGCCCAAGAAGTCCCCAATATTGTCGAAGCCGCTGTAGCTGCCGAAAATCTGGGCACGCTGGTTGCCGCCATCCAGGCTGCCGGTTTGGAAGAAGCGCTCCAAGGCGAAGGACCCTTTACCGTCTTTGCGCCCACCGATGACGCCTTCCTCTATCTGCCAGAGGGCGCGCTGGAATCCTTGCTCGACGATCCCCAGGGTGCGCTCTCCGATGTGCTGCTCTATCACGTTGTGCCGGGTGCAGTGCTGGCCGCAGACATCACCGATGGCATGACCGTCGAAACGCTCCAGGGCGATCTCCTTACCTTTAGCGCCACCACTGACAGCGTGATGGTCAACGGCGTCAATATCATCTCCACTGATATTACGGTTTCCAACGGCGTGATCCACTTGATCGACGGCGTGCTGATGCCAGCGGCGATGACGGAAACAGAAGCCATGACGACAGAAGTGGAAATGGCTGAAGAGATCGCCCCCAGCGTGATTGTCGAAGATCAGGCCGTGATCGAAGGCAGCGTCACCGTGGCTGAGGTTGTGGCCGCCCAAGATGGCTGGATTGTGATCCACGCCGACGCTGATGGTAGCTTTGGCCCGGTCATCGGCCATACGGCTGTCATCATGGGCACGAACGCCCAGGTTGTGGTGGAGATCGACGAAGCCGCCGCCACCGAGACGCTCTACGCCATGTTGCATGTTGACGCAGGCGAAATCGGCACCTATGAATTCCCCGGTGCCGATGGCCCCGTGGTTGTGGATGGCGCTCCCGTTAGCCCCGCCTTTATTGTGACAGGATTGGTGACAGAGACGGCTCCTGTGGCCGAAACCCCCACCGTCACTGTGGAGGATCAGGAAATCGTAGATGGCACGGTTACCGTGGCCGAGGTAGTCGCCGCTGAAGATGGCTGGATTGTCATTCATGCCCAAGCCGATGGCAGCTTTGGCCCCGTTATCGGGCATACGGCTGTGACGGCAGGCACGAACAGCGACGTTGTGGTGGAGATTGACGAAGCCGCCGCCACCGAGACACTCTATGCCATGTTACACATTGACGCTGGCGAAATCGGTACCTATGAGTTCCCCGGTGCCGATGGCCCCGTGGTCGTGGATGGTGCGCCAGTCAGCCCCGCCTTTATGGCTGCAGGCATGTCGGCTCCTGAGCCGACTGTCGCGCCAACCATAGCCCCCACTGCTGAGCCAACCGCCGAGCCGACTATGGCAGCAACGGTCGAACCCACCGCTGAGCCAACCATGGCATCCACTGTCGAACCTGCGGCGACACCCGAACCGCCCGCCGAGTTACCGCAGACCGGTGCAAGCCTCGTTGATGAAAGCAACACAGTCAACGTCTGGATTATGAGCATTGTCGCCCTGATTATGGCGGCAGGTGTGGCGCTCTATCGTCGTCGCATGGCCTAGATAACAAATTAGGTAGATTGCCCATCTGAATAGAAAAAGCCTCTCGCTTACGCGAGAGGCTTTTTAATTGACAGTGGGGACGCAATTTTTTGCGTCTCTACGCTGCCGTGCGGGTGATGCCCAACAGTTTCTCAAATTCCTGGCGATCCAACACTTCTTTTTCCAAGAGAGTATCGGCCAGCAGAGTTAGTTTGTCCTGATGGGTCATCAAAATCTCACGTGCCCGGCTATAGGCGGTCTCCACAATACGCCGCACTTCACGATCAATGGTCCTGGCGATGGCCTCACTGTAATGCCGCCGTTCACCCAGATCCATGCCCAAAAAGGGGTTGCTATCGCCCTGACTCAATTGCAACGGTCCCACAGCCTCGCTCATGCCATAGCGTGTTACCATGGCTTTGGCCTGTTTGGTGGCCTTTTCCAGATCGTCGGCAGCGCCTGTGGTGATCTCACCAAAGATGATCTCCTCGGCCACGCGACCCCCCAAAAGGACAGCCAACCGATCTTCATATTCAGCTTGGCTCTGAAGCGTGCGATCATTTTCGGGCATAGGCATCACATAGCCCAATGCCTGTCCACGGCTGACCAGGCTAATTTTGCCCACGGGGTCAGTGTGGGTCAACATAGCGGTGACCACCGCGTGGCCGGCTTCGTGAAAGGCGACAATCCTGCCGCTCAGCATCGCTAAGAATGCGGCTGCGCCGGGCCGGGCCAGCCATCACACGTTCGATGGATTCGACAATTTCATCCATGCTAATCGAACGGCGATTGCGGCGGGCAGCCAAAATTGCAGCTTCATTGAGTAGATTTTCCAAATCCGCCCCCACCATGCCCGGCGATTGACGGGCAATCGTGCCCAGATCCACATCCGAAGCCAGCGGTTTGCCGCGGGCGTGCACCCGCAAGATCTCCTCGCGGCCGCGCCGGTCTGGGCGATCCACCACCACTTTGCGATCAAAGCGACCCGGGCGGAGCAAGGCTGGGTCGAGAATATCCGGGCGATTGGTGGCAGCCACAACAATCACTGTGGTGGCGCTGTCGAACCCGTCCATTTCCACCAAAATTTGATTCAAGGTCTGTTCGCGCTCATCGTTGCCACCGCCCATGCCTGCCCCGCGATGACGCCCCACGGCGTCAATCTCGTCAATGAAAATAATACAGGGCGCACTTTTTTTGGCCTGTTCAAAGAGATCACGTACACGGCTGGCGCCCACACCCACAAACATTTCGACAAATTCTGAGCCAGAAATGCTGAAGAAGGGTACGCCTGCTTCGCCGGCCACGGCCTTCGCCAGCAGTGTTTTGCCCGTTCCTGGCGGGCCAACCATAAGCACACCTTTGGGGATGCGCGCCCCCAGCGAGGCAAACTTTTGCGGCTCACGTAGGAACTCGACCACTTCTTGTAATTCCTGTTTGGCTTCGTCCGACCCAGCCACATCTTCAAAAGTGACGGTGGGGCGGTCGGCCTCTGTCCATCTTTTTGGCTCGGCTGCGCCCAAACTGCATGGCACGGTTCTGTCCGCCGCCGCCCGCTTGGCGCATAATGAAGATGAAGAAACCAAAAATCAGGACCATTGGCAAGAGCATGACCAGCCAGTTAAAAAATGCTCCTGTGTTGGGGATGCTTTCCACATCAATGGGCAGGGCGTTTAACCGTTCTTCGGGGACACCCAGCGCGCGCAACGTTTCTAGCACACTTTCGCTCGGTTCTTTGCGGGTTTGCAAAGGTGGGCGCCCCCCGGTTAGCTCGACGATCACGTCCTCGCCACGGACCACCAGACGATCAACGTCACCGCTGATCACACGCTCGGCGACATCGTTCAGCCCGACCATGTTGCCCGTAGTGGAAGAAGGGTTAAAGAGCATACGATAGCCCAGGAATAGAACAATCACCAGGATGATCCAGACCCAGCTTCGGTTGAAAATCTGTCGAAAGCGGTTGTTGGGGTCCTGGTTATTGGGCGAACCTGATCCGCCGGGAGTGGGCTTGGTTGGTTTGTTATTTGCCATAGTTCACGACCATTCAGTGATGAAAATAAACGCACAAAAACTACACAATTCTTGACTGTTTCTAAGCATAGTTGTACCCGAGTAACGAATCAGTAAGCTGATGGAACATTGCCCAGGTTCCCCTGACAAGAACAAAAAGCCTGACAGAAAGGGCAATCCCATCACTGTCAGGCGGAACTGGGCATGGATTGGAAAAGCCTAGCGAAGACGGGCCAGTTTTTCTTCAATGCTGACCCCAACGCAATGGGTTTGGGCCTTGTGAATTGGCTGAAGTTCCCGCTGTGAGGGGTGTTTGGGCACAGATGCTTCATCGGGTTTGTCGCTCAGGCTGATCAGCAGAGAGCCGCGGGCTTGCAGCCAACGCCCAACTTCGTAAACCTCTTGGGTCAGGGTAATTTCGCGGCCCAGGCGCTCGTCGGCAGGGGCATCATCGGGCAGGTTGTTCATGGCTTCCAGCGTGGCGGATAACTCCTCACGGCGGAAGCTCTTGAAGGGTGTAGGATCGCCGCTGCGGACACTGGTGCTGATCATTTCGTGGACTTGGCGAATCGATTCGTTGACACCGCCGCGCACAATCAACGTTTCTACCCAGCGCACAAAATGGCTGAATGAATTCAGTCCATTGTTGTTCATACGATCCAACAACTCGTCACAGTCGATTAGCCCGGCGTTAAGCACAAGACAGATATAGGCCAGATAGTCCTGGTTGTCTTCGGTGATCACATGATAGCGGGTGCGGTTAAGGCTGTCGTAGTTCTGCTCGAACTGGCGGGCGTTAAAGCTCTCGCCCAGGATCTTGTTCACAGTGCGATAGAGACCTTTGAGGCGGGCAATGTCGATTACCCGATCATTGCGGCCACGTGCACCCAGCGCTGTCTTGTCAATGTCAATCACGACGGCGGTGTTTTTGCCCAGGCTCAACCCTTGTTGGCGCGCCCAGGCCAGCCAATCGGCAAGGCCGCTCCAACGATTGGAACGAAACAGCCCTGTTGCCCCATCCACCTTGTTTTCAGGGCTACGGTCGGCCTTTTCGTCGCCGATGAAGACCGTGCCGGGAAGGCGCCTCAGCATCCGCAGATTCTCAAACGCTGCGCCGTCGCCCGAAAGTGTATCGCCGATCATCACGATCTCATCCAGCGCAGCCCGGCGGTTTTCCTGCGCTTTCTCCAAAATGAACAGCGCTACCTTTGCATAGGATTCGCTTAATTTGCGCGGCACAGCCTCATCGTTCAGACCCAACTGATACCGTGCTGATTTCAATCCAGAGAGTCGACGTTCCAAAGGCTCCAGGCTTCGGTAAACTACCCTATCTTCGACTAGATCACTCAACGCAGCCAGTCCATAGTTTTCCAGCGCAATCGGATAACTTGCTACCATTTTTAGCTCGTTTACCATACTTACCTTCCGGTCTGCTACAGTCGTCATCACGGTTTCTATATCTTACCGAATGCGGCTACGTACTGGGCCGACACCCGAATGGGGGCTTGGATACTTCAATGAGTCTTTCCCATTCTACAACAAGATGGTAACTCTACATAAATCATACGGAGGGTACAGATTGGCGATTGGGTATTCAGGTTTGGTGACAATAGCCACTACCCTCTTTTTATGCCACTGCCAACGCGCCCGCCAGCGACGCCGCCTCTGCACCCAAATATCCTTGCGCAACCAGCAGTTCGGCATTGAGCAGACTGCCGCCCGCTGCGCCACGAATGGTGTTGTGGCCGAGCAAAATGAACTTGGCGTGAAAAAGCGGATCTTCACGCAATCGCCCAATCACCGTTGCCATGCCGGGAATACTGCCCGCCAGCCGATCCAGCCGGGGCTGTGGGCGGTCCTGGGCATCGGTGTAGATCAGTGCCGGCTGTGGCGCGCTGGGCAGATTCAATTGCTGCGCCAGCGGTTTATACGTTCGCCACGCTTCCAAAATATCGTCAAGTGAAGGCTTGTGGGCAAACTCCACGCTCACCGCCTCCAGGTGACCATTGCGTACAGGCACACGGTTACAGTGGGCGCTGACCACGAAATCGGCCATTTCGACCCGCTCGCCGTTGAAGCGCCCCAAGAGCTTTTGCGGTTCGCGCTTTTCCATCTTCTCTTCTTCTTTGCCAATGTAGGGAACCACATTGTCAAGAATATCCATACTGCTGACGCCAGGATAGCCCGCGCCGCTGACCGCCTGCATGGTCACCACAAAAATTTTGGTGATACCAAAGGCAGTATGCAGCGGGTGCAGCGCACTGACCAAGTGCGTCGTGCTGCAATTAGGGTTGGTGGTGATGTAGCCCGACCAACCGCGCTTGCGTTTTTGCACGTCGATCAGGGCGAGATGGTCCGGGTTCACTTCGGGGATGAGCAGCGGCACATCGTCGTCATAACGGTGGGCGCTGGCATTGCTACAGATCACATGGCCGCCCGCCGCCAACTTCTGCTCGGTCTCGCGGGCGGCGTCGCTGGGCAGCGCGCTAAAAAGATCTGGCAATCCATGCCCGGCTGTGCCTCTTGCAAGATTACATCGCGCAGATGGTCAGGCATGCCACCGCGTAAATTCCAGTTACAGGCATCCGCATAGCGCTTGCCCAAACTACGTTCCGACGCGCACAGCGCCGTAATCTCGAACCAGGGATGGCCTTGGAGCATTTGGATAAAGCGTTGGCCCACTGCGCCCGTTGCGCCAAGGATGCCGACTTTGATTTTATTAGGATATCCGTTGTTCATAGTCCCTCTTTGGGTTCAAGGATAGTCCGTAGTGCGTAGTCCGTCTTCCTACGCACCACGCACTACGGATTCGTTCTTCATCGTCCATTAAAACGTTCAGGCCGTATACGCCAACTCCACCACATCACTGAGCACGCCCGCGGCCGTGACATCGACGCCCGCCCCGGCCCCTTGGATAACCAACGGGTTGGGGTCATACCAGCGCGTGTGGAAGGCGACAAGATTGCCTGTGCCGCTGAGTTGGCCCAGCGGGCTGCTCTTTGCCACCGCCGTGGGACCGACCACACAGTGCGCGCCCTCGTCTCCAGTTTCAATGGTGGCAGCATAACGCAACACTTTGCCTTCGCTGGCGGCTCGTGCCACTTCTTCGCGATAATGTTCGTCCAGTTGGGGCAGTGCCGCCATAAACGCTGTCACCGAGAGACCGTCCATGAGCGGCGGATAAAGTCCCTTGACCTCAATGTCGGCCATGTTGAGTGAGTAGCCCATGCCGCGTGCCAGGATCAGCGCCTTACGCGCCACATCCACCCCGCCCAGATCGTCGCGCGGATCTGGCTCAGTGTAGCCCAGGTCATACGCTTCGCGCACCACCTCGCTAAAGACGCGCCCGGCTTCCAGCCCGGTCATCAGAAAGCCAAGTGTGCCGCTAAAGGTTCCGGCCACCCGCCCAATTGGATCACCGCTGGCAACCAATCGATTGAGCGTGGCGATCACCGGCAAACCAGCGCCCACTGTCGTCTCCCAGCGCGTCTGCGCCAGATCACGCGGGCCATTGGTGACACCGGCTCTGGTGAGCCGGTCGTATACCTCCTGCGCCACAGTAAGTGGTTTTTTGTTGGCAAGCACAATTTTATAGCCGTGGTCCAGGGCGAAAAGCAGCGCCGGCACGGTGGTCTCGGTGGCCGTACAGTCCACCACCACAGTGCCAGGGCATCCGATAATGTCGAGAATGGCCGAGAGATCGTCCTGGCTGCCGCCCAATTCGTGGGCATCCAGCGAACTGCCCGCTGCTTTGAGCGCAAGCGCCTCTCGAATGTCGTCGTCGCTGAGGCCGTCGGTCGGCTCGATGAGCGCGGCGCGGCTGTCGCACAGCGCCAGAAAGCGGATCTCGAGGCCGTATTGCTCGGCGTGGAAAGCGCGGTTATCTCAGAATCTGGCGCACCAATGCACGCCCCACGCCACCCATCCCCAAAAGAACCAGAGGCAATTCAATCATGGTTGTCAACCCAACCTTCAATGAGGTGATTCAAATAAAAAGCTTGATTATGGGACAAGTCTTGCTGCCTTCCAAGTCGATTTTGTACAAAAGTCCTGTACCCATTGTCGCACGGGGGACGCGATCTGCTGTATTGTAGCGTTAAGATCTGGAAAGGGTCAAACGTGGCGGGATTACTCTGGATGCGCGAAGGAGTAGATCAAGGGCACTGCTATTATGGAGTGGGCAGGGATAAAGAGTAGGAAATGGAGAGATTATGCCGTAAGTCGCCTAATCTCCCCATCCCAGTGGAAGATAACACGCTCAGGAAATGAGAATCTCGGGCGGCAGCAACAGTCGCGGGGAACGGTTGATCACTTCGATCAACTCATTGGTTTTAAAAGGCTTGCTCAGGTAATCATCCATCGCCTGCCTCCAGGCATTGTTCGCGGTCACCCTGCATGGCGTTGGCGGTCATGGCAACGATGTAGGGTTGGCGATGGCTTGGCAGATGACGACGAATGGCAACGGTAGCCTCTAGGCCGTCCATTTCGGGCATTTGCACGTCCATTAAGATCATATCGTAATCCTGTCGTTCCAGCGCGTCTAACACTTCGCAGCCATTGGCAGCCAGGTCGGCGCGATAGCCCATGCGATCCAGCGTGTGCATGGCAACTTTCTGGTTAACGACATTGTCCTCGGCCAGCAAAATGCGCAAGGGGCGCAAGGTGGCCTCTCGGGTCTGGGATTGAAAAATTGATTGGGGTGCAGGCAGATCGGCCTCGCGCAGAGGCATTTCCACAAAAAGATCGGATAATACCCGTAATAGATGGGCGCGACGTACGGGTTTGGTCATGCAATCGACAAAATTGAGCGCTCGAATCTGCTCGCGGAACTCGCCGCTGCCCACTGAGGTCAACATAATCAGCGGCAGTTTGACGGTCTGGGGTAAAGCACGCAGCCGTTCGGCCAGCGTTAGCCCGTCCATATCGGGCATTTGCATGTCGAGGATCGCTAGATCAAAACGCCAATCTGTTTTTAACACAGCCAGTATTTCCAGCCCAGAAGCATAGGCGACGGGTTCCATACCCCAAGCCCGGGTCTGGCGCAGCAAAATCTCGCGATTGGTGTCGTTGTCATCCACAATCACCACGCGCCGCCCCTTGAGCGAAAGCATGGCGTTGGGGTGTTCAATGCGCTTTTGCACCGGCGCGGAATGGGCTATGATGTTGAATGAAAACGTAGATCCTGCGCCAACCTGACTCGTAACCCACATGTTCCCCCCCATGAGTTCGGCCAGCCGATAGCTGATGGCAAGCCCCAGGCCCGTGCCGCCATAGCGCCGTGTGGTGGATGTATCCACCTGTGAGAAGGAGCGGAAAAGGCGGTCCATGCGGTCCTCTGGAATGCCGATGCCCGTATCGCGCACGTCAAATTGCAGCGTATATTGCCCGTCGTGGAGGTGGGCCAAGACGTGCACAACCACTTCACCCTTTTCGGTAAATTTGATGGCGTTGCCCACAAGATTCACCAGCACCTGGCGCAGCCGTGTTACATCACCGACGATGCTGTGTGGCACGTTGGGTTCCATGACATAGGCCAGTTCAAGTTTCTTTTCAGTGGCTTTGGCTGCCAGCAGATCGAGAACATCTTCAATACAATCTTGCAGGTTAAAAGGTTGATATTCCAGCTCCATTTTGCCAGATTCAATTTTGGAGAAATCAAGAATATCGTTGATCAAGGTCAGCAGCGCGTCGCCACTGTTGCGGATGATCTCGACAAAGTTCTGTTGCTCGGTGTTGAGTTGTGTGTCCAAGAGCAGACTGGTCATGCCGATGACTGCGTTCATGGGCGTGCGGATCTCGTGGCTCATGTTGGCGAGAAATTCCGATTTGGCACGGTTGGCCTTTTCGGCGCTGCCTTTGGCCTCGCGCAGTTCCACCTCTTGTTGCAGGCGCTTCAGGCTCATGCCAATCTCTACGCCGATGATCTCAAAAAGAGAGAGGCGGCGTGTATCCCATTCGCTATTACTATTCGTGAAAATATAGAGCACACCCAGCATCTGTTCGCCAGATTTGAGGGGAAGGGCCACATGGCCGTGAGTTTCGAGCGCGCCATCGCCATAAAGGCAGCTTTCATCAGTACAGGCCAGAGTGGTAAAGATGCGCTGCGCGGCCACAGCCCGCCCACATAACCCCTGGCCTGCGAGGATACGCTTTTCATTTTCCCAAAAAAGGTCGGGGAAATTGCCATAGCTGGCGGCTAGCGTTAACTGTGTGCCGGCCTCGTCATAAAGGTAGACCACAGCCCGATCCTGAATTTGCAAGTTCTCCAGGTTGACGAGGGTTTCCAAAATGGTGTTTAGCAAGTTTTTTACATTTTTGGCCCGCTGCAAAACCCGCCCGACTTCGACCTGAATGCGAAATTCTTCGGCCAGTTGCGACAGTTGATCAGCGTCGCGCTTGCGCTGTGTCACGTCCTGTTTGATGGCGATACAGTGGGTAAATTCGCCACCTTCGTTGCGCACCGGGGTCAACGTCATCTCTTCAATATACAGCTCCCCACTTTTGCGCCGATTGATCAGCTCTCCATGCCAGATGTCGCCGCCAGCCAAGGTGGTCCACATCTGGTCATAGAGGCCGCTGGAGGGCATTCCGGCATCCAGATCGCGCAAATTCTCGCCCATAGATTCGGCGGGTGTATAGCCGGTCAGTTCGGTAAACGCGCGGTTGACCCACTGTACAATCCCCGTGTTGTCGGTGATGAGCATGGCGTTGGCTGCCGAATCCAGCGCGGCAGCTTGCAGCCGCAGTTGTTCTTCGGCTTCTTTGTGTGCGGTGATGTCGGTGCTGACAAAGAGCACCTGAAAGTTACCTTCATCTTCAGAGAAAATGCGCCGCTTCATATACTGGAACCAACGCGGATTGCCTTCGTTGTCCAGCCCTTCATCAGCCTCTACCAAGAAATCTTTGCCTGTGGAAAGGACAAATTGATCCGATTGGTTGTACATTTCCACCAACGCCGGGTCCGAAAGCAGATCCCGATCATGTTTGCCCAACAATGCTTCGACAGCCTTGTCATAGAAGTCTGCAAACGACTGATTGGCAAAGACGTAATGACCGTGTTGATCTTTCACGGCAATAATATTGGGCACAGTGTCCATAATGTTGCGCAAATAGGCGCGCTGGCTGCGCAATTGCTCTTCGGCCAGTTCGCGTTCGGTGACGTTGCGCACGGTCATCACCACAGCGTCGTCGGTATAGGCAACAATGCGCGTTTCGTAATAATCGATGCCGTTTTCTCGCGCCAGTTGATAGGCGAAGATCTGGACATCGCCGCTCTCTAATGCGTCCCGCACCTGCGCCAACAGTTGATCAGCCAGATCCAGCGCAAAAATATCATGCAAGCGCAACCCATAGAGATGTTCGGGGGCCGCAGGCAGATCGCCGTCCCAAGCGGCTTTGAAATCCAAATAGGTTCCCTGTTGGTCAATAATAAACATCTGATCAGGAATGGCTTCGAGCAGGGCATGGTTTTTGGCTTCGCTCTGGCGCAGGGTTTCTTGGGCCTGATGCTGCTCAGTAACATCGCGCAGCAGGATCAGCCGACCCAGCGGGCGTTCGTAATTATCGTGCAGGGGCGAGATGTGCATTTCGTAAAAGTAACTCTTCTTTTCGTAGCGGAACGAGACAATTTCGATCTGTTTGCGTTGTGCGTCCAATGTTGAAAAGAGCGGCCAGCCTGTGCCTGTGCGTCGATAGCGATCAAAGATTGTATCAACCTGTTGGCCCAGCCAGTCGCCGCGCAATCCCATCAGCAGTTCAACCGAACGGGCGTTGTGGTCGATGATACAGTCATTCTGATCGACCACAAACAGGGCGTCGTTAAGATTTTCCAAAATGGAGTTGCGCGCCATCGGGTTAAAATCCACATAATAGACGCGAAAAAAGGCGGCGCTCAGGCAAAGCGCGCTAAGGAAGAAGCCAATGGGCGTTAGATCAATGGAAAGATTGGGGAGGAGATTGAGTACATAAATAACATTCCCTGCCCAGGGGATGGCCATTGCCAGCAAAAGCAAAATCATTTGGGAGCGGTAGAGTTGTTCGGCCTGTCGCATGTGGCGCAGGATCACCCCCGTACCGATGAGGAGCAAAATATACGAATAGGCTACATGCAGCCAGAAAAAAGGGCCATGGGCAATCGACAACAAGAGCAGATCGCTCTGTTGGATGAGACCCACCGAAGTCCAATATTGATAATGCCACTCATTGGTCCAAACCAAGAGCAAAATGAAAACAGGCTCTACAAAGCTCCATCGCCACCAACGACGAATAGCGCCGTTATAATCGGCATAGTGCAGGGAAAAGAAGAGCCAGGCGGGCGGAGCGGTGACGATTCCAAAATATTGCATCTTCGCCCAAAAGACTTTGGCCGCGTAGTCACGGGCGCTGATTTCCAAGAGATTGCCTACAATCCAGAAAATGCTTGCGCCCATGAGCAGCGCGACATAGCGCCCCAGACGACGATTGCTCTGACGGGCAATGCCAGAAAGCACAATCAAGGTTGCAATGGCAGCCAGGCCCAATAACAGTTCCAAAATGGTGTAAGGGAGCATGGAGTTTTCCCAGAAATTTTGTCGATTCCGCCAGGGTACGGTACTGTAGTGGCAGAACAACATGGGTCAGATAAAAGCTGGACGAAACACGAATCAACTATCTGTTCTATTGTGACAGAGGGTTCTATGTTTGCGTGTCAAGAAAACTACGCAAATCCTATGGCTATACCATACCTGTAAACTGTCTCTTTACTATCCCGTAATTCATGTGTATTTGGAAAGATGAGGTTCCGCTGTGACAACACGACTATCCCAAGCAAATGTTCAGCCCATTTCGGCAACTGTTGACCAACAGTTTGAGCCTTTTGCCCAAAAGATGCGTGAGGCTGAGCTTCCCGAAATCGCCATTGACACCTTCCGCTACTACTATCGGCGGCTGGTGGAGGGGGAAACCGGCTACATCGGCGGGGATGATGCCCTTCCCATTGATGATCTGCCCCAGGCCGCCCACCTTGCGCCCTATAGGCAAGCGGGCACAGATGCATTGGACCGGCTAGTGGTGATTAAACTCAACGGGGGTCTGGGAACGAGCATGGGCATGACCGGCCCCAAATCGCTGATTGAGGTGAAGGAAGGGATGACTTTTTTGGATATTCTTGTGCGCCAAGTCCTGCATCTGCGCCAAGAGCAGAGTGCGCGTGTCCCGCTGGTGTTGATGAACAGCTTTAACACCCGTGCCGAAAGTCTCGCAGCCCTAGCCACCCACCCCAACATTAAAAGCGACGTGCCGCTGGATTTTGTGCAACACAAGGAGCCAAAAATCCTCAGTGAGGATTTCAGCCCTGCCACTTGGCCGCAAGATCCGGAAAAAGAGTGGTGTCCGCCCGGCCACGGCGACATCTACCCGGCGTTGCTCTCCAGCGGCATGTTGGATCAACTGCTGGCGGCGGGCTATGACTATGCCTTTGTCAGCAATATTGATAATTTGGGCGCAACTGTGGATCTGGAAATTCTGGGCTATTTCGCCAGCGAAACGATTCCATTTTTACTGGAAGTGACCCAGCGCACCCCCGCCGACCGAAAAGGCGGACACCTGGCCCAAACCTGTGAGGGCGGCCTGCTCCTGCGCGAGATTGCCCAATGCCCGCCCGATGAGTTGGACGCATTCCAAGACATTCAACGCTATCGCTTCTTCAACACCAACAACCTTTGGATCCACCTGCCCACGCTGCAAGCCGTATTAGAGGCCCAAAATGGGCTGCTCAATCTACCCATGATCCGCAATGAAAAGCCCGTTGATCCAACCCACCCCGACAGCCCGCGCGTCTATCAATTGGAAACGGCTATGGGGTTGGCAATCTCGGCGTTTGAAGGCGCCCAGGCCATTGAGGTCTCGCGCGAGCGCTTCCGTCCGGTGAAGAAGACCAACGATCTCCTGGCGCTCTGGTCCGATGCCTTCACGCTCACGCCCGATTACCGCATTGAGTTAATCGACGCCCGCGCCGACGAGCCACTGGTCGATCTGGATGAACGCTACTATAAACTCATTGACGATTTCGGCCAACGCTTCCCCCACGGTGCGCCGTCGCTGCGCGAATGCCAGAGTTTGATAGTCAAGGGCGATGTCTATTTTGGGGAGAATGTGTCCGTGCGCGGGGAGGTGACGGTGACGCACACGGACCACAAACCGTATCAGATTGCCGACGGAACTGTGCTTCAAGGGTAACTCAGCCCCCATGCCGTCCGCGCATCCAATCCAGCAGACGCGGCATGGCGCGCTGATAGAGATCCCACAGCGGCGGCAGCGGTGACCAATCCCACGCGCCCACATGGCCGCGAAAGTGGGCGTCGAACCCCTCTTTGAAGGCCCATACGCCTTGCATGGCGTCCTCGGCATCGGCCAAATTCGTGGGCGCGCCCCACCAATCATAGACCGTGCAGCCCTGCGCTTTTGCCCATTCCATGGCCCGCCACTGGAGCAGATGATTGGGCATGTCGCGGCGGCGACGCTCGCTGCTGGCCCCATAAAAATACCAGGCACTTGCGCCGTAACGCAGCAAAAAGATACCCGCCACAGGTTCGTCTTCTTCGGGATGGGTCGCCAGCAACAGCGCTCCCCCGGCCGGGTTATCTGCGGCTGTGTCTGCCTCTAAAAAGGTACGCCACACACTTTCATAATAATCAAATGGGCGCACCAAAAAACCATCGCGCCCGCCGGTCTCTTGATAGAGTTTATAAAACGCCGCCAGATCCGCCCTGCTGCCCTGGCGAACCGTAATGCCGCGGCGCTCGGCCAAGCGGATGTTATAGCGCCACTTGCTCTTAAACGCCAGCATCAGCGCTTCGCCGTCGGGTCGGAGATCGGTCACCGCGGTGTTTTTGAACTGGATCTGTTCTGGGCTGAAACGCCATCCACGCGCCTGCAAAAGCGCACGCAGCCGTCGCCCCGCCGTGCTATCTTCCACCACATCGGGATCGATCTTGACAAAGAGACAGCGCAGCCGCAGACAGGCCGCTTCCACTGCGGCCAGCGTATCGGCCACCAACTGTTCGTCGGACCAATCCAATACCGGCCCTTTGGGGATATACGCCACGCGCAGCGGCACGACGGGCAAGGGCTGCCGCCACAAAAGTTGGAACGCCGCGCCGGGGCGTCCATCGGCGCGGGGGATGACAAAGCGCTCGGCGTGCCAGCCCGTTTGATCTTTTAACGCGCCCCATTCCCAGCTTTGCAACACATGCGGATCGGGCAACGCCGTCAGACGCGCGCGCCAAGTCTGGGCATCGATTACTTTATGCAGCGACGGCCCTTCGGAACGCGGCAAAAGCGCACGGGCTTTGCCCGCCCAATGGCGCACATCAAAGAGTTTCCCTTCGGCGCGCGCCGCCCGCACCGTCAATCCACTTTGATAAAGTGCATAGCCAGGGCCACTCAGCGGCAGATCCCACGCGCCCACAAAGCGCTCCACCGTGCCGCCAAAGCCCTGTTTGAAGCGAAAGACGCCCCACAGATCGCCGTCGGGCAGAGTCTCCACGTCCACGGGGATCGCCTCGGCCAGCACTGGCTCGCCACTTTCACCGCGCATGCCCAACGCCACCTGGCCGATCTCGTCGGGAATGCCCCATAGATCGTAGCGGGTGGCTCCGCGTGCCCTGGCCCATTGGATCGCCGCCCATTGCAGCGCGTGATTGGGCATGAGGTTGCGATGGCGGTTGCTGCTCGCCCCCCACAGATACCACGCCGTGTGGCCGGTTTGCAACACCACAATTGACGCCAATGGTTCGCCCTCAAATTCGGCGAAAGAGAAAGACCCCCTGCCCCGGCACAAAGAGATCATAGGCTTTGCGGTAATAGTCCATGCTGTGCACGTCAAAGGCATCGCGCTCGCCTGTGGTCTCCATCAGCGCCTGAAAATGGCGCAGATCGTCACGGCTGCCGGCGCGCACCGTGACGCCTTTGCGTTCGGCCAGCCGCACGTTGTAGCGCCATTTGCTCTTCATGCGCGCCAAAATGTCATCCTCGTCGCCGCGGATGTCGAGGATCACCGTGCTGCGCGGCTGCACGGTCTGCGGGCTGGGGCGAAACCCATAGCGGGTCAACAACGCCCGATTCGCCGCAGTGTCGGGCAGATCCGGCTCGATCTTGAGCACCACGGCCCCGTGCTGGCGTGCTTCGTGGCGCAGCGCAGTGAGAAGCTCTTGGGTTTGGGCGAAATTCGTCCCAATCGGTCAGCGGCCCCTTGGGCACGTAAGCCAGCGTCAGCCCGGCTACCTGCCGAAAGAGCAACAGCGCCCCCGCCGTGATCTCGCCGCGGTGATTGCGTACCGTCACCTCTCGGCTCGACCAGCCAAACGCGCTTTTCAACTGTCCCCAGGCGCGGGTCTGTAACGCGTGCGCGCTGGGATGGGACGCCATAAACGCATCCCATCCCTGGGGGACGGGCGGCGGCGCGGCTTTTAGTTCAAGTTCAATGGATTGCATGGGAAACCCTTTGCGGTTCACATAAACAGAAAGTCTCACCGCAAAGACGCGAAGAGGCAAAGCCTAACAGTGAAATCTTCTCTCTTTGCGCCTCTGTCTCTCTGCGCCTTTGCGTTAAATTCTCATTCTGTCATTTGGGCAAGCGCCACTTCCAGCACCTGGCGGCTGTCAAAGTTGGGCAGTTGGAGATAATGAGCGGCGGCGGCCAACATGGCCTCTTGCGGGATCAGCCCGATTAACTCGCTGCGGTCAATCAGAGTTCCGTGGCGGGCGGCTTCAGTGCGGATGGCTTCCACAGCGACATGCAGCGGCGTTTGCCGAAAGTCAATCAGATTCATGCTCACCTGGGCTTGACCCGCCACCAGCAGGCCCAGCGCACGCACCGCCGGCAGACCGCCGTTGCTCTCGCGGATGGTGCGGGCTATCTGCTTGGCGATCTGCACATCCGCCGTGGTGAGGTAGACGTTATAGGCGATCAAAAAGGGACGCACGCCCACGGTCACCGCGCCAGCCGGGCCGAGCCGCGCCGGGCCAAAATCAGGGGCGCGGTGCGGCAGATCAATCTCGGCCAGCAGCCCCTCGAATTCCCCGCGCCGCACATCGGCCAGACTTTGGCGCGCAGCCAGACTTGCCGCCGCGCCATATAAATAGACGGGCAGATGGAGTTCATCGCCAATGCGCTGTGCCAACTGGCGCGCCAGGGCCACACATTCTTCAACCGTGATGTTTTCTAGCGGGATCAACGGCACAACATCCGTGGCCCCCAGGCGCGGATGCACCCCGCGCTGTTGATAAAGATCAATGAGTTCAGCGGCTTTTTGAGTTCCCGCAAACAGCCCGTCCATCACAGCATCGGGCGACCCCACCAGCGTAAAAACCGACCGGTTATGGTCGGCGTCGCTGCTCTGATCCAGTAAGGTGACGCCCGGCACAGTCAAGGCCGCACCAATCGCAGCGATCACGTCGGGCTGCCGTCCTTCAGAAAAGTTGGGCACTGCTTCGATCAATATACGTTTTGCCATGCGATCACCCTTCGTGCCGTTCCGGTCGTCATTCCCGTACCATTCCTAACCCAGAAGCCCTATTCTTGCAAATCTCGCGGGAGAAGTGATCCGCAGAATTACGCAGATTTTCAGAATAGAACACGGATTCAATGGATTGAACGAAGAAAACACAGATTTTAGGATGATTATCTGTTTCATTAAATCCTCTGGAATCTGCGAAATCTGCGTAATCTGCGGATCATAGCCTCTGCGTTTTTCCCCAACGCGAAGACGCAAAGGATCATGAATTGCCCGATCCTTTGCGTCTTTGTTTTATACGACGATATCGTCGACCCAACGACCCACCATGCGTCGTGTTTTCCAAATTTTCAAGGGGCTCGACTTCCTGCTCATCCAAGAATACGGTCAGCCTAACTCGCCTCCCCAAAGGCAGATCCTGAATCTGACACATGTCTATCGTCAGATCTCGGCTCTCTTGGAACCCGAAGTCCAGTATTGTTATCAACCTTGATTTTTACTGCGGAGTGTCAGTTTTACAGGTTCAAAATAACCTATTCCACTCACTACGCAATTCCCCGTTACCACTGGAAGAGCGGGAAGCGGGTGCACATCTCTTTGACCTCGGCGCGGATGGCGTGCAGCGCCGCGTTCTGGCTGGCCCTTTCGCGGAAGGCCCGCACAAATGAGTGCGTTCCCCGCGTTCGCCCGGCAACACATCGCCCTTGACTTCTTCCACGACACGCCCAATCCAGTTGCCGATCTGCTTCATTTCAGTTTCCTTCATGCCGCGCGTGGTGATCAACGGCGTGCCCAGACGCACCCCCGACGGATAAAACGGCGAGCAAGGTTCATAGGGGATGGTATTGCGGTTGGCGTACATCCCCGCCACGTCCATGGCGAAGGCCACCTGTGTGCCCATCCCTTCAGAAAACGGCGTCAGATCCAGCACCATGAGGTGGCTTTCTGTGCCGTCGCCCACCAGTTTCAGCCCGTTGTCTTTGAGCGATTGGGCCAGTGTGTTGGCGTTCTTGCGGATCTGGCGGGCATAGTCCACAAATTCGGGGCGGGCGGCTTCCGCCGCAGCCAGGGCAATGCCAGCCGTCGTGGCGTTGTGCGGTCCGCCTTGCAAGCCGGGGATAATCGCCGAGTCGATCTTCTTGCCAAAGTCCCCATCCCGCGCCAGGCCGCGCTCGGTGATCAAAATCGCCGCGCCGCGCGGTCCGCGCAGCGTCTTGTGGGTGGTGGTCATGATCACGTCGGCATGGGGCACGGGCGAGGGATGTTCACCCCCCACAATCAGGCCGGTGATGTGGGAAATATCGGCCATGAGCCACGCGCCCACTTCGTCGGCAATCTCGCGGAAGCGCGCAAAGTCGAGGATGAACGGATAGGCTGTGTTGCCCGCGATGATCAATTTGGGCTTGTGTTGGTGGGCCAGTTCGCGCAGTTGATCAAAGTCGATCCGGGCCTGGGCATTCACGCCATATTGAATGGAATTATAGTACTTGCCCGAAAAAGTCACATTGGGGTGACCGTGGGTCAAGTGACCGCCCATGTCCAGACGCAGCCCCATGAGCGTCTCGCCCGGTTCCATCAGCGCAAACTGGATGGCCGAGTTGGCGGGTGATCCAGAGTAGGGTTGTACGTTGACATAGGGCACAGCGAACAGCGCTTTGAGCCGGTTCTGCGCTTCAATCTCGATCTCATCAACGATCTGGTTGCCTTCATAATAGCGTCGTCCGGGATAGCCCTCGGCATACTTGCTGGAGAGGTTGGACGAAAGCACAGAGAGCACCTCGGGCGAGGTGTGATTTTCCGAAGGAATCAGCCCCACCATCTCGCGCTGGCGTTGCTCTTCCTGGGCCACAAGGTCAAAAATTCGGTCGGTCATAGGTTGGTTTCCTTTTGAACAGTGAAATTTTCAGAACTAACCACAGAGGTCACGGAGGGCTTCACAGAGGTCAAAGAAGGGAAAAAAATCTCCGTGCTCTCTGTGAAATTCTCTGTGTTCTCGGTGGTTCCTCTCTAATGGCGGAAATGGCGCACGCCGGTCAGGCACATGACAAGGCCCAAGCGGTCGGCGGCGGCAATGACATCCGCGTCGCGGATGGAGCCGCCAGGTTGCACCACGGCGCTGATCCCATGCTGGGCGGCGGCTTCGATGCCGTCTGGGAAGGGGAAGAAAGCGTCCGACGCCATGGCTGCACCGGTGGATTTTTCGCCGGCTTTATGCGCGGCCAGCATCACCGAATCGACGCGGCTCATCTGCCCAGCGCCCACGCCCACGGTGGCCTGATCTTGCACAAAGACAATGGCGTTGCTTTTGACATGGCGACAGACTCGCCACGCAAAGGCCAGATCGGCCAGTTGTGCCGCTGTGGGTTGGCGCTGGCTGACGATCTGCCAGTTGGCCGGGTCCATGTCAGCCTGGCTCACATCCAGCCCTTGCACCAGCACGCCGCCATAAACCGAGCGCAGGCTGAGCGGGCGCATGGTGACACCGGTACTGCGCAGGATACGCAAATTCTTCTTGCGTTTCAAAATTTCCAATGCCTCAGGCGCGTAATCAGGCGCAGCCACAATCTCCACAAAGAGATCGCCCATCTTCGCCGCCATCTGCGGCATCCAGCGTGCGGTTGACCGAAATGATGCTGCCAAAGGCGCTGACGGGATCCGAGGCCAGGGCTTTGACGTAGGCTTCGGCCAATGTGGCAGCACTGGCAAGGCCACACGGGTTGCTGTGTTTGATAATCGCCACGGTGGGGTCGGTGAAATCCTGGGCGGCCTGCCAGCTTCCGTCCAGATCGAGCCAGTTGTTGTAGCTCATCTCTTTGCCGTGGAGTTGCTCAAACGGGAGCGACTCGCCGCTGTAGACATAGTAGCCGCCGCTTTGGTGCGGGTTCTCGCCATAGCGCATGGTCTGGGCCTGTTGCAAATTTACCGTGAGCGTAGCGGGCAGTTCGCCCTGGGCTGCATCTTCAGCCAGATAGGCAGCAATGGCAGTGTCATAGTCGGCGGTGTGGCGGAAGGCTTTCAGAGCCAGCCCACGCCGGGTTGCCAGGTCCAGTGTATGGGACGCCACTGCCGCCGCCACCCGTTCATAGTCCGCCGGGTCGGAGATCACCGCCACCGACTCGAAATTTTTGGCCGCCGCGCGTAAAAGCGCCACGCCGCCAATGTCGATCTGTTCGATAGCTTCGGCATCGGAAACGCCCGCCTGTGCCACCGTGCGCTGGAACGGATAGAGGTTGACGACAACTAGATCGATGGGGGCCAGCCCGTGTGATCCCAGCTCGGCCAGGTGTTCGGGGGTGCGGCGGGCCAGGATGCCGCCGTGGATGGCCGGGTGCAGCGTCTTCACCCGCCCGCCCAAGATTTCGGGGAAGCCGGTGAGATCTTCCACCGGGGTGACGGGCAGACCCGCATCCGCCAGCGTGCGGGCCGTTCCCCCGCTGGCAACAAGGTCAACCCCCGCAGCGTGGAGTTGTTGGGCAAAGGGCAATAACCCGGTTTTATCGGAAACAGAAAGCAAGGCA
The DNA here is from genome assembly GCA_963721725.1 of uncultured Chloroflexia bacterium. GTDB lineage: Bacteria > Chloroflexota > Anaerolineae > Caldilineales > Caldilineaceae > RI-153. The sequence goes on along the minus strand of CAVRLX010000016.1, from coordinate 259,245 downwards.
CGAGACATAATTTTTCTCCTCTGTATAGATCAAACTGTATAGATCAACAGACCGCAGAGTAATTGCTAGGAATAACCAAATTTTTGCAAAATAAAAAGGGGCAGTCAGATCTTGCGATCCAACTGCCCCAGCCCAGGCGAACGACTGTCATGTGCAGATGCATAGCACGCTCTCTCCCCTGTGGTGACTCCCACCATTCGCCAGTCGAGAGCGGCATCTTTCGGTTAGCGGCATCATAGCACGGAACGCATGTAAGTCAAAGTGTATGCCGAAGGCGATCAAAAGAGAATGTTAACCACAAAGCTGTTCGATCTTACAGAGTGCCAATGCTATAATCTGCCAAGAAGCGGAAACGCGCCGCCCATTGATACAAACGAAAAGAGTTTGGGAATCCCCGAATGAGCTGGTTAATAATTGTTGCCACGATTGTGATCCTAATCGGGTTTAATGCCCTTTATGTAGCGGCAGAATTTGCCACCATTAGCGCCCGCCGATCCCGGTTGGTGCAAATGGCGGAAGAAGACAATAATCGTGCCGCCCGTTCCCTCCTTCCCCTTATTGAAGATATCTATAAACTGGATCGCTATGTAGCGGCCTGCCAGATCGGGATCACCCTTTCCAGTCTGATTCTGGGCTACTATGGGCAGGCCAGCCTTTCCAAAGTTTTATTGCCCTTTCTGGTTCGGTTGGGCGGCTTTTCAGAGATGGCCGCGCAATCCATTGCCGCCACGGTTGTGCTGGTGATGTTGACCGTGCTGCAAGTGGTTTTAGGCGAATTGGTGCCCAAAAATATCGGCGTGCAATATCCCGAACGGCTGGCCCTGGCGACAGTGGTTCCCATGCGCTGGTCGCTGGCCTTCTTCGGCCCGTTGATCTGGGTTTTCAACGGCAGCGGACAACTGATCTTGCGCTTAATGGGGGTGAGTGAGGCCGGCGAACATGCCCACATCCACGCCCCCGAAGAGATCCTCATGTTGGTGGAGGAGAGCGGCGCGGGCGGGTTGCTGGAAAAAGAAGAGATGCGCCTGTTGGAAAACACATTGCGCCTGCGCGAACTGGCCGTGCGCCAAGTGATGATCCCGCGCACACGCATGTTTACTGCTTCGGTGAATGAGCCGGTGGATGTACTCCTGATCCAATTGGCCGAATCGCCCTATTCGCGGCTCCCGCTGTATGAAGAGTCGGTGGATAATATTGTGGGCATGGTGCATTTGAAGGATCTGCTCTGCCTGCAACAAAAAGGCAGCGACCAATCTGTGCGGGCGGTGATGCGCGAGATTCAATACATCTTTGAAAGCACACCCGCCGACGAGGTCTTTGTGACGTTGCAAAAGCAGCAATACAACATGGCGATAGTGCTGGATGAATATGGCGGCACGGCGGGCATGGTCTCGCTGGAGGATCTGGTTGAGGAGATCTTTGGTGAACTACAGGACGAATTTGATATCGAATTGCCCATGTTACAAATCCAATCCAACAACCGGATTATCATCCGCGGCGACGCGCTGATTTCGGATCTTAACGAATGGTTTGATCTGATATTGGAGGACGAAGAAGTGGATACGATTGGCGGCTTGATCCTGAGCGAAGCGGGACGCGTGCCTGAGGAAAAAGAGGAGATCGTTGTGGGTGAGATCACCCTGCGCGTGGAAAAAATGGACGGCAAAGGCATCAACACCGTGAGCCTCGTCGTCTCGCCGGAAAAAGCACGGCAACTGCGGGAGGAACGCATCTAATGGACATTCTCATCCCGCTGGCGATTATTAGCACGCTGATCATCCTCAATGGCATTTTCGTGGCCGCCGAATTTGGCCTGATCGCCGCCCCGCCCACGCGCATTGCCCAAAAAGCCGCGGCAGGCTCTGCCGACGCCCGCCGATTGTTGAGCATTCTGCGCAGCACCGACGCCCAAAATCGTTATCTTGCCACGGCACAGATCGGCATCACCGTGGTCAGCCTGGGGCTGGGCATGTACGGCGAGCATATTTTTGCCGAATGGCTGTTGGAGCCACTGGCCCATTACACCACGCTGGCCGAGCCATTGGCGCATACCATCGCCACTGTGCTTGCCATTGCCATTATGACCTATTTGCATGTGGTGCTGGGCGAAATGGTGGCAAAATCGCTGGCTTTGCACTACGCTGAAGCCACGGCGTTGCGCCTCTCTTTGCTGATGAGTCTGTTACAGCGACTTTTGACCCCGGCCATTTTTGTGCTGAACGGATTGGGTAATATGGTGACGCGGCTGTTAGGCGTGCCCCCCGCCGAATCTCACGCCCGCCTGCTCTCGCCGGAAGAGCTGGAATACATTGTCGAAGAGAGCTTTGAAGGCGGCTTGATCGAATCGGCAGAGCAGTTGTTCATTGAAAACATTTTTGATCTCAAGGAGCGCAGCGTGGGCCAGACCATGACGCCGCGCACGCGCATTGTGGGCATTGCCGTTGATGAGAAAGAAGAGGACGTTCTTTTCAAGGTCTGTGACGCCCGCTATTCCCGCTATCCCATTTACGAGAAAAGTCTGGACCAGATCATCGGCGTCTTGCACATCAAAGATCTGGCCCGACACCGCGTCAATCCCGATGCCATCTTTGATCTGCGCGAGTTAGCCAGCCGTCGTCCTGTGCCCTATGTTCCTGACACCGTAACCCTGGACGAAATGTTGGTGCGCTTCCGCCAAGAACGCATTCCCCTGGCCGTGGTGGTGGATGAATTTGGTGGAACCGCCGGCATCATCACACTGGAAGATCTGGTGGAAGAGGTGGTGGGCGAGATCCATGACGAATATGACGACGAAGAACACGCCCCCTTCGCGCAACTCGACGAGCGCACGCTGCGTGTCCAAGGGTCGTTGCTGTTGGATGAATTAAACCAACACTTTGACATGGAGATCGACCATCCCGAAGTGAACACTGTGGGCGGTCTAATTATGACCGTGCTGGGGCGCATCCCCGAACCGGGCGATATTGTAGAAGAAGATGGCGTGATCTTCACCGTGGAAGAAGTAAAGGGGATGGCCGTACAAACGGTGCGCGTCACCCTGCCCGAATCGGTGATCGTACAGCCCGAAAGCCTGCCTCTGGCCTCGCAAGAAGGCGACTCGGCGTTGAAACAACTGGTGGCCGAAGAGCACCAAAAAGATCAGGACACAGCGGACGAATAGCAAGATGAGCGGTTCACTCGTGCTGGGTATCGACGGCGGTGGCACAAAAACCACCGCCGTTTTAATGGGCGATGCACAAAGTGTGTTGGGGCGGGGCAGCGCTGGTTCCACCAATTGGAACAGTGTGGGCATTGAAAACGCCCGTGCACATCTCGAATCCGTCGTCAGCGCAGCCCTGGCCGATGGTGGGCGAAGCGCCGCCGAGGTACGCGCTGTCTGTATTGGCGCCAGTGGCGTGGATCGTCCCCACGACCGCGTCCGCATGACAGAGTGGCTGGGCGCGCTTTTCCCCACAGCGAGATTGCTGATCCACAACGACGCCGTCATCGCGCTTGCCAGCGGCACCGGCGGCGAGGTCTATGGCGTCGTGTTGATCAGCGGCACGGGGATGATCTGCTACGGTTTCGACCGCGCCGGGAATCAGCAACGGGCCGGAGGCTGGGGCGCGCTGTTGGGTGATATGGGCAGCGGGTACGCCCTGGGCGCGGCCATTCTCAAAGCCGTCACTTGGGCCAGTGATGGACGCGCAGCGCAGACGGCCCTGAGTGGGGCTGTGCTGGCGCAGCTCCACCTAGAGCGCCCACAGGGGTTAATCGATTGGACCTATCGGGATATTTCGTGGGAGCGCATCGCCAGCTTGGCCCCGTTGGCGATTGATTACGCCGAACGAGACGCTGTGGCCGCCCAAATTTTGCACGAAGGGGCCAGCGGACTGGCAACAGCGGTACAGGCGGTGGTGATGGGGCTGGGGTTGACCGAAACGCCGTTCCCGCTGGTGATGGCAGGGGGCATGTTGCGCCCCGGCCCCTATGCCGAGCGAGTGGGTCAGGCGATCCGGCAGTTTGCGCCCCACGCCACCTTGATCCGCCCCGATGTGGAGCCAGCCGTGGGCGCAGCGTTGCTGGCGTTGCGTGCTGTGTAATTCGACTTTGCAATTTTCTAGTGCGGGATGCAGGCCGTGTAGAGCGGCAAAAGCCCGTTCCAAACGGTTGCGACGGGATCGGCAATCTGATCTTTTGAGCAATCGCCTCTTCTTTGAGCATAGACCGCATCAAGTACAAATTGCACCAGTGATCGGGGGCAATGGTATCAAGCAAATTGACAAAATCAGCCCAATCAATGTGGGTCAACTTTACATAGAAATACACCACGAACTGACTATCCCCACAGATAGAGTCGAAAATTCACCTCTGGAGATTGACCATGTCGAATCAATTACCCCCCACTGAACAACGCAATCCCCTGAGCAACGCTATGGATGATCTGAACACATTGGACTTTGCGCGTTTGATGAACCGGATCGACGCCGCCGTGCCGCTGGCGGTGGCCGAAGTATTGCCGCAGATCGCCCAAGGGATTGATGCCATTGCCACACAATTGAGCGCTGGCGGACGGCTTTTTTACATGGGCGCAGGGACCAGTGGCCGATTGGGTGTGCTGGACGCCACCGAGTTGATCCCCACCTTCAGCTTTGAGCGGGCGCGTGTGATTGCCCTGATCGCTGGCGGCGAAGGAGCAATTGTGCGCTCGGTGGAAGGCGCCGAAGATTCCGAAGCGGGTGGCCGCGTCGACTTGGAGGCCCACAATTTTTGCGCCGCCGATGTGCTGATTGGTCTGGCGGCCAGCGGGCGCACGCCCTATGTCATCGGCGGGCTGCGCCATGCCAGCGAGATCGGCGCGCCCACGATTGCCGTGGTCTGCAACCCGGGATCACCCGTGGCAGCGGCAGCGCAGATCGCCATTGAAGTGGTGGTGGGGCCAGAGATTCTCACCGGCTCGACACGGCTCAAAGCAGGCACGGCCCAAAAGCTGGTGTTGAATATGCTCAGCACGGGGGCAATGGTGAAGTTGGGAAAAGTCTATGGAAATCTGATGGTGGACGTGCAGCCGACCAATGAAAAGCTGCGAGATCGCGCCATTCGCATTGTGGACGACATCACTGGAGTGGGGCGCGCCGAGGCAGCCCAGTTGCTGGAGGAAGCTGGGGGGCAGGTGAAAACGGCTGTGGTCATGGCGTTGGCTGGGATCGACGACGAGGAGGCCCAACAACGGCTGGCAGTCAGCAGCGGTCATGTGCGCGAGGCGGTGGGGGTGAAGGGTGAAGTTTGAAGTGTGAAGTTTGTACGAACCGGCGTCTATTCCTGATCGGTCATGGCCTGTTCATAGCCATCTAGAACGGCGTAGAGAACTTCATCTAAAAACTGGGCGATCATCTGGCGGATCTGTACATCGCCGGGGTCGAGAGATTCGTCTCGGCGCACGGCCTCCAGCAGTTGCCGCCGGAAGAACTGCACAGTGCGGCCTGTTTCGGCCAAGCTAACGCCTGTGTGGGCGGCGTCGTGGCCGTAGACACGGCCCAGGCTGCGCCCATCTTCGAGAATTTCTTCGCGCTGTTCGGGGCGCATGACATAGTTAAGGGCCAGCGCGAAGAGACGGCGTCCGCGCTCCCGGTTGATGGCGCGTGAGGCTTCGTCCAGATCAGCGCGTGCCGCGCCCGGCATGTTGGCGATCTGCTGGCGCACCCGGCTTAGGGCGTGTTCCACCACTGTATCCACCAAAGCGGTGGTGGGCGCAGGCTGGTTGACCCGGTTTTGCAGAAAAGCGCGCAGATCGACCAGCCGAAAGCGACGATGCCCACCGGGCGTGCGAAAGACAGGAATTTCGCCCCGATCGGCCCAGGCGCGCAGTGTGGTGTGATGAATCCCCAGCAGATCGCTGGCCTCGCTCAAGGTCAGCCAGGGGGAGGACTCAGAACTGGCAGGAAGCTTTTTGGTCATAAACCGTGTATTGTCGCTCTCTGACTCTACCGCGCCGCCCGGTCGCCATCCACAGCGTGATCTTCCAAATCAGCCAAATCGACAAATTCCAGCGCGGCGACGTGCGTGGATGCCAAGAATACAGGAGGCGCGAAGCCAGCATCCAATGCTTCTTGCCAGCGCTCGGCACACAGACACCAGCGGTCGCCGGGCTTGAGGCCAGGGAATTGATAGGCAGGCATGGGCGTGCTTAAGTCGTTGCCCTGACGGCGCGAAAATTGCAAAAAATCAGCCGTCATCTGGGCGCAGACCACATGCATACCCAGGTCACCGGGGCCAGTGTGACAATGCCCATCGTCGGAAAAAGCCCGTGATGGGATCCATGCAACAGGGTTGCAGCACTTCGCCCAAGACATTCTGTGCGTCGGACATAGAGAGTTCCTTGTGTCTATTCTGCTTTGGAGAGCCGAATTTTGGCTCCAGTATTGATAGATTCCAGCGCTTTCAAATCCCCCGTCACCCTGCCGACCACGTTCACCGCACTGGCAGCGCGGGGTTCGTTGCCGTGGCTGGCCGGCGTTGGCCCCCAAAAGATGCAAAAGGCGTTGCCCGGCGGCCAATAGGCCAGCGCGCCGACTTCTACTTCATCTTTGGCCTTGGGATCAGGGTCAGCGTCAATCCCAATCGGGAAGTAGATCTCATCGCCCCAGCGGTTGGCGCGCCCGCCCATGGGCAAGGCTTCGGCAATCTTGCGGGCGGTGGGTGTGTTATTGAGTTCTGCCATCAGGGTCACTTCCCCAGATGTAATTTTGATGCGAGTCACCGCATACCTACCTTTCCACTTGGAGGGGATCAAAAATCGGTCTATACTTACTATTGTAGCAGGACATGCACTTTCTGTCCCTTCATGCCATCCACTGAAAATGCTGGATGACTTTCCCCTCTTCGGCAACCCAAACCAACACAGGAGGTTTTTCGATGAATTATGTACTTTTAGGTCGCACAGGCGTGCGCGTCTCGGAGCTATGCTTTGGCACCATGTCCTTTGGGGACATTGCCGATGAGGCCGAATCCGAGAAGATGTTTAATCGCTGCCTGGATGCAGGCATCAACTTCTTTGATTGCGCCAACGTCTATGCAGGTGGGCGCTCCGAGGAAATTCTGGGCGATCTGATCCAGGGCAAGCGCGACGAATTGGTGATCACCTCCAAAGTCTTTGGTAAAGCAGGCGACGATATCAACGCTCGCGGGCTGTCGCGTCGGCACATCACCCGCGCGGTGGAAGATTCACTGCGCCGCCTCAAGACGGATCGTCTCGACCTCTACTTCGTCCATCAGTTTGACAAGGACACGCCGATTGAAGAGACCGTGCGCGCCCTAGACGATCTGGTGGCAGCGGGCAAGATTCTCTACCCAGCGGTGAGCAACTGGGCCGCCTGGCAGATCATGAAGGCGCTGGGAACCTCGGCCCACGAGGGTTTGTCTCGCTTTGAGTGCATCCAGCCTATGTATAATCTGGTCAAGCGTCAGGTGGAAGTGGAAATTCTGCCGCTGGCCCTGGCCGAAGATCTGGCCGTGATTCCCTACAGCCCATTGGGCGGTGGCCTTTTCACGGGCAAATACAGCAGCAAATCCAAACCGGAACAGGGTCGGCTGGTGCAAAATCAGATGTACATGAAGCGCTACAGTTCTGATTTCTATTATGACGTGGCCGAGAAGTTCACCGACCACGCCAACGCCAAGGGCGTGCATCCGGCTACGCTGGCGGTGGCTTGGGTGCTGCATAATCCAGCCATCACCGCGCCGATCATTGGCGCCCGCAACGTGGCCCAGTTGGAATCTTCGCTAGACGCCGTGAATGTACAGATGACCGACACCTGGTGGAAGGAAATTTCCGAGATGTCCTATGCGCCGCCGCCGCCCACGGATCGCCTAGAAGAGCAACGCAGCTAGCGCCTGATGTATACTAACAGCGCCACAAAGCAACATTTTCCGCTCTTTGAAAAATGTCCTTGTGTGCTGCTGCGGCGGCGTATTTCTTGAAAGGAGACGCACAATGCCATCCCCGTTTCCCGGTATGGATCCCTATCTTGAAGGTGAGATGTGGCAGGAGTTTCACGAAACGCTGGCAACCACTATCCGCGCTCAATTGATTGCTAGCCTGCTGCCCAAATACGTGGCGCTGCTGGCAAAACGCTATGTGCTAGACCGGCCAGCGCTGGGGATTCTGGGGATGCCCGAAGAGCGTACCGTCTACCCAGATGTTCATATTGTGCGGCCACCCGGTAGCGAAGGTGGCGTGGCTGTGTTGCCCGCCGAAGCGATGCTGGCAACCGCCGAAGTTGCCAGCCACATGGCCGAAGAAGTGCCACTCCTAAGTGTGGAGATCCGTGACGTGGCCGAACGACGCCTGATCACGCTGATTGAAATTCTCTCGCCCGCCAACAAACGCAGCAATGGCTATCGGGAATATGCCGAGCGACGTATGGAATTGATGCAGGCCCAAGTTCATTTGCTGGAAATCGATATCCTGCGCGGTGGGGCTCGCATTCAACTGGCCGGCGATCTGCCCGCAGGCGACTATTATGTCATGCTCAGCCGCTGGCAGCGCCGCCCGTTCACCCAAATCTGGGCGGTTGATCTGCGCAACCGATTGCCCGTTGTGCCCGTGCCTCTGCTGCCGCCAGATCCTGATGTGACATTGGACGTACAGGCCGCTGTGGATGCCTGCTTTGCCCTGGTTCCCTACGAGCGTCTACTTGACTACAGTGGCCCGCCGCCTGGCCCCTCGTTGGATGAATCCAGAGCGGCCTGGGTAGCCGAACGACTGCGGGCCGCTCACGTGTAATGGCTCAAAGAGATTCAGCGATTGGCAATCAATTTTCTTCCCCAATCGCTGAATCTCCCACTCGCTCAATCCCCTATCGTCTCCCCCACCAACACAATCCGCCCCGTCGTGCCATCCACACGCACACGCTGCCCCGTTTGCAATCGAGTTGTCGCCCGATCCACGCCCACCACGGCGGGGATGCCATACTCACGCGCCACCACCGAGCCGTGGGTCATCATGCCGCCCACTTCCATAATCAGCCCGCCCGCCGCCAAAAAGAGCGGCGTCCACGCTGGGTCTGTGCCAGGGCAGACGAGGATTTCGCCTGGTTGCAGATCGGCCCCATGCGGATCAAAAACCACACGCACATTGCCCTCCACCACACCCGGCGAGACTGGGCTGCCCACCAGTGATCCATCGGCATTAATGGCCGCGCCCATGCCCTCATAGATCGCCGTGCCGTCGCTAAGCAACATGCGCGGAATAGGCCGCCGCCGCTTTTCCCGCTCAAAGGTCGCCCGCCGCGCCGCTACCAACCGTTTCCAATCGCCCGGCGCGTCCATCGCCAGCACATAAAGCTCGTCTAAATAGAGATAAAAAAGATCATCAGGTTGGTCGATCACGCCCTTTTCCACCAGCGCCGCGCCACTTTGCAACAGCGCTTCACGGCTGACGCCCATCAGGCGAATAACGTTGAACTTGGGACTTTCGCGCAGACCCGCCAGGGCGCGCACCCGTTTGGATAGCATCCGCACCAGCCAGCCGCCCACAGGCGCGCCGATGGCCCGATCCGCCGCCGCAGCCAGGGTACGGATCGCATCCTCGGCGGCTTTTTCGCCCCGTGTAAAGACCATCGCCGGCGCGGCGTCGGCCTCTTCAATGGCAAGATAGCTCTGTAAAGACTGAATCACCGGCGTGGGGTTCTCGCGCCAGCGGGCACGCCCAAAGTCGATCTCGGCCAGGCCGCGCATGCCGTAGCGGTCCAAGAATCCCTCTATCACGCGCTGGGTGTGGGTGGGCAGATCGCCCGCCAGATAGCGCGCCGCCAGATCCGCAGCATCACCTGTTTGAATCAGCGCGGCGCTTTCCCTGTTTTGGCGCAGGGTTTGGGCCGTTTCCCACAGCGCCAGATCCATCTCAGTGGTGACGTTGTGGGGCAGCCCGCGGGTGAGGGCCAGCGCCGTCTGCGGCGTGATGGTGGCATCCTGGGCGGCCAGCCGCTCCCCCAGCCGCATGAGCAGAGCAAAGCTGAGATAGCCCGCCAAAATTCGAGGCAGATAGCGCGGCAGCAGTAACAGAAAGAAAGCTTGCGCCAACCCGGAATGAACATCTAATTGTTGGGTCAACGTGGTGGCTTTTGCCATTCTGGCGCGAAATTCTGCCACGCTGGTTTCGATCTCCCACTGCATGGCCTGGCGCGCTTTGTCGGGCTGGGCAAAGTTGGCGAGAAAACGACGCAGTATCGTCGTTGCCAGCGGGCGAATACGCTCGACGGTGGCGCTGGCAATCCGATCAGTTTCGGTTGACCAACGCGGATCGTCCAACAAGGCCCGCAGACTTTCGGCAGCGCCTGGCTCTATCCCCGGCAAGATGCGCAAAAAGAATTTGCGCCCAAAGCCGTGGCGGATCATGCCGGTGATGTCGAGCCAGAGCCGTTCGCCGGCTCGGTTGACCAGCGGCTGCGTGTGGCGATTGAAGCGATAGCCCAAGAGGGACGCCCCCCCAGCCGCAGCCATGCGGAGCGTATCTTGTCCCAGCGGCGTCAGGGGATCGAGCACACCCTGCACCGCGCCAAACGAGAAGAAGAGGCGCAGATCGTCCGTGGCATTGCCGCGGGCCGGGACAGGGAAAAGCGACGTAATCGGGCGGCTTTGGAAGCAGGTACAGTTCGCCGTCGGCGTAGGCCCATTCAATGTCTTGGGGAAAGTGATAATGCTCCGCCACACGTTTCCCCAGCAGCGCCAATGCGCGGATCTGTGGATCGGAGAGCGCCGGTTGAGCGTGCTGGCCCGTTTCGGTGACGGTTCCGCCGCCAGCCACACCGCGGATTACCGTAGCCTTGTCGCCCAGTTGCCTGCTCAGGATGCGCCCGCTGGCCGTCTCCACCACGTAGTGATCCGGCTCCACCAGGCCGGAGACCAGCGCCTCGCCCAGCCCCAGCGTGGCGTCGATGACGGTTTCCGTGCGCCGCCCACTCAGGGGATTGGCCGTGAAAAGCACGCCGGAAATCTCGCTTTGCACCATGCGTTGCACCACCACCGCCAGCGCCACCTCGCCGTGGTCAATGCCGTTGCGGCTGCGATAACCAATGGCACGAGCGGTCCACAGGCTGCTCCAACACTCGCGCACGGCGTCCGATCAGTGCGGTTTCGCCCACCACGTTGAGGAAGGTGTCCTGTTGCCCGGCAAACGACATGTCGGGCAGATCCTCGGCGGTGGCCGAAGATCGCACCGCCACGGGTGATGCACCGATCTGCCCATAAGCGTCCGCGATAACCGTTGCCAGGGCCGAGGGAATTTCGCTCTGGCGAAAGCGTGCGCGGATGCGATCCGACAGCGCGGCCAGGGCGTCGGGATCGTCGGCGTGCACGCCTTGCACCTCGGCGCTGATCCACGTGTGTAGATGCGCCGCGCCGAGAAAATCCGTATAGGCCGCCGTGGTGATCAAAAAGCCGTCGGGCACGGGGAAGCCCGCCGCGGCCAGTCGTGCCAGGTTCAAGCCTTTGCCGCCCACAGTGCGCAGGCTCGCGCCGGGCGCGGTGAACGGCAAAATGGGGGCGGATTCAGCGTCAATTGTGGCAACATTCATAGCGTATCTCCTCTGTTGTGGCGCCTTTGCGAAATGGAAAATAACGATATAGGTGCGACGCACTCGTCACAGGAGCTTTCACAACCACTCTATGCCTGGCGAGTGCGTCGCACCCTAGACGTGTACAGTTACAAGGGAAAGCCTTTTCATTTATACTACGCCTACCGGGATTGAGGATCAATCCCCATACGCGGGGGAAGTTACCCGACCTTTTGGGGAGTAAACAAAAAGCCGGACAGCACAAAGCTGTCCGGCTTTTTCCTGTATACCGATTTTCATCAATTGTACTTGCGGAAGACGGGCTTGACCACGGCGCTGTGCAGATAGCCATCAAAGCCGATTTCCATGGCACGGCGGCAGATCGCCAGCGCTTCGTAGGCGGCGTCGGCGGTCTGGGCGACTTGGGTTTCGGTGTGCGAGAAACTGGGCGCAATGTAGGGAATGAGCACCCCGTGCGCCACCATCTCTTGCAAGAAGAGCGTGCGCAGTGGGGCCGAGGGCTTGCCTTCGCCGTCGAAAAAGCTCAAGGCCGGGCTGCACGGGTAGTGATCACAGCGCACGTTTGCGCTGAGTCCGTGGGCAGCGGCAGCGCTGTTGATGCCATCTTGCAGCAGTCTGCCAATCTGCCAAAGGTGATCGACCACCGGCGCTTCTTGAAATTCGCGCAATGTCGCCATGGCCGCGGCGATGGCGTGGGTTTCGCCGCCGTGGGTGGCCGAAAGCAAAAAGACTTTGGGGCGTTCGGTTTGGTGAATGCCGCCCTGATCCATGATTTCGCGGCGGCCCACCAGCGCCGAAAGCGAGAAGCCGTTGCCAATGCCCTTGCCAAAGCACGACAGATCCGGCTCGACATTGTAAAAGGTCTGCGCGCCGGGAAGATCCCACCGACAGCCACTGATCATCTCGTCCAGGGCAAAGAGTGCGCCATGTTTGTGGGCAATGGCTTTGGCCCCGGCCAGAAAGGCGGCGTTGCGCTCGGTTGCCAGCCGGTGACCTTCCGGATCAATCCCTGGTCCCGGCGCGGTGGCGGCAGGCTCGATGAGCACACAGGCGATCTCGCCGGGGTGTTGATCAAAGAGCGCTTCCAGCGGGCCAGGTCGTGATAGGGGAAGCGCAGCGTGAGATCGGTCACGCTTTGGGGGACGCCCGCGTTGGTGGGCGTGGTGCCGATGAACCAGTCGTTGAAGCTATAGAACGGGTTATCACGGCAGATCACAACCCGGTCGCGCCCGGTGAAGGCACGCGCCAGCCGCAGCGCTGCCGACGTGGTGTCGGAGCCATCTTTGGCAAATTTCACCATTTCCGCCGCCGGGATCAGGTCAACCAGCATCTCGGCCAGATCGGCTTCAATGGGGGAGGGGCGCACAAAGTTTGCGCCCAACAGCAGTTGCTCTTGGACGGCTTCGATGACACGGGGGTAGGCGTGGCCGAGCACCACCGAACGCAGCCCCATGCCCCAATCGAGAAACTCGTGGCCGTCGGTGTCCCAGACCGCCGCGCCCTGGCCGCGGGCAATGAAAGCCGGGGCGTTGGCGGGGAATTGATCATCGCCCTTGCTGTAGGTGTGTGCGCCGCCAGGGATGAGCCGGTGGGCGCGCTGGCGTAGCTCTTCTTGGGGACGATAGCCAGTGATAAATTCGGGCGGAGCCGTGGTCAGCGGGAACATGGTCATGGCAAAGCTCTCCTTTGTACGAAGCATGGGCGGACTCGACAGCCCGCCAGGCAGTGGTAATCAAGGGTGTCAATCAGCGGCGAGTGCAAAGACTGGCATGGCAACCGGCGTCTGGGCCAAATGCACACGGCGACCTTCGGCGCTGCTGGTTTCGGCGGCTTCCATCACCCGCAAGATCACGCCATCTTCGGCATAGGTGTAGCCATAGGGGCGTTCGCCGTGAATGGCAGCCACAAAATCACGCATTTCGTTGATATAAGGTTCCTCGGCGGCCCACTCAGCGTAGTTGGCTTCCACCGTGCCCCGCTTCAGCGAGAAACGTTCCCATTCGCCTGTGGAGACGCGGAAGATGCGCACTTCGTTGCTGCTGGCCTCCCACTCAATCGTGCCTTCACTGCCCAGGAGGCGGAAGTGGCGCACCGGTGTGCGGGCCAGCACATCCATCTGCAAAAAGCCCGCCACGCCTGAATCAAATTGGAAGAGACATTGATAGATATCGTCAATGTCCGCTTCCAGATCGGAAAGTTTGGCCGTGTAGGCCTGCACCGCCGCCACATTGCCAAAGAGGTTGGTCAACCACGTCAGCTCGAAGGGGACAATCTCGCGGCAGGCCCCGGTAATGCGCTTGGAGACGTAAAAGGTGCGGTGATCTTTCCAGGGGTGCCAGTCGGGCAGCCACTGCCCGGTCTGGTAGACAAACGAGCGCACTTCGCCGATCTCGCCAGCGCGCACCAGGGCTTCGATCTGGCGTGGGCCGGGATAGTAGCGCATGGTACAGGACGGCACGCCGACCAGCCCGGGCTGTGATGCACAGATCGCCAGGAGTTCGTCAATGCCGTCATCGACGACGCTGGCCTCGGTGAAGAAATGCACGCCGCGGCGCGCCGCTTCCAGCGCATAGGGCATGTGTAGATCCGGCGGGGTGGAGATCACAACGGCGTCGGGTTGCAGCGCAAAGCCCTCGTCAATGGTGGCGACCGTGTGAATGCCATACTTTTCGGCGGCTTCGGCACGTCGATCCAGACGGGGATCAAAGCCGATAACCTCGCCTGCGCCCAGATGTTTCAGATTGCGCACACGACGTTTACCCATTGAGCCAAGTCCAATAATTAAGAATTTCACGCGAGTACCTCCTCTCGCACACCAATTTTGGTAATGCGCCGCAGATTGTCTTCGTAGCGAGCCGCCACGGGCGCGGTTGATCTCAACGATTTCGGGGTGTTGGCGTAGCAACGCCAGAATTTCGTCCAACGTGAAGACCTGATCTGGCTGCTGTAACCGATCTGAGACGGCCGCGAAAAAGGCGTAGTCTTCGGGATAGTCCAGGGTCATACGCAGATCAGGCCAGTGGTGCGCCGGATCGGCTTCGAGAAATTGAGGGCGAAACAGCCCGGTTTGGGTAAAATAGCCGCCCCACACTTCGGTATCGTGTTCGGTTTTGATCTGACAGACCTTTGCCAGCGCCGATACCCGCACAAGGTTGGCCGTTGCGCCCACAGGCAGCCCGTTGACGGTGATGAAATCGGCGTCACCTTCACGTGCCGCCCGGATCAGGCGATCAATATAGGCGGGGTCACAGAAGGGATCGTCGCCGTCCACAATGGCGGCCACGTCTACGCCAAAATGCTGCGCCGCACCCAGGTAGCGATCCAACTTGTCGTCCTCGCTGCCATAGAAAACCGCCACGCCACAGCGCTCGGCGATCTCGCCCAGGATGGCGTCGTCGGGATGGGGCGAAGTGGTCACAACGACCAGATCGGCTTCCTTGGATTCTAAAAGGCGCTGGATGAGCCGCTCGGTGACGCTCTTGCCGCCCAGATCAAGCAGCACTTTGCCGGGCAAACGGGTGGCTTTGTTGCGCACAGAGAGGAAGATGGCACTCTTCATCACGCCACCTCCGGCACAGCCGCCGCCACGAGATCGGCAGTGATGGGCGCTTCGGCGGCTAGGGAAACCAATGTGCGCTGGCCGATGAGATAGGACCGTTCGCCGGGGAAGGCACCCACATCCGAGCGTTTGCAGACCAGATCGCCTGCCTGGAGCACGGTCCCGGCGGGGATAGCACGAGCAGCGACGACCCGTTTGCGTGCCACCTGGCGATATTTCAGCACACCGGCGCTAAAGGGTGGCAGGGTCTCCGTCCCCAGCGCGATTTCAGCGGCGCGTACATAGCCTACAAATTGGCGAAAGCCCGCTGGGTCCAGCGCCGACTCGAAATCTTCGCCCTTCTCGGCGCGGTCCCAAGTGATGTGCTTCTCCAGCGCCACGGCGCCGGTTGCCAGCGCCAGCGGCGGGATCACCTTCGCCAGATCGTCGTCGCCGTCCAGGTGATCAGCCAGCCCAACCGGGGCATCAAAGAGGTGGCTGAGCAGCGACATGACACGCAGGTTGGTCTCTTTGAGATCAGTGGGATAGGTCTGGAAGCCGTGAAGCAAGAGCAGTTGTTCAGGCCCCGGCCTCGCGCAAGATGCGCACAGCGTCTTCGATCTCGCCCAGGGTAGCCCCGCCGATCCGCAGAATGACCGGGCGCGTCTTGGCCCCAATGGCTTCGACAAAATCATGCTCGGCAAAGCAGGCAGGAGCCAGCACATAGGCATCGGGTTCGAGGGTTTCGCAAAATTCCAGGCTGGCAAAGTCGTTGGGCATCAAACAGACAGCCAGGCCGCCCGCCCGCACAGCCGCTGCCATTTCGGCAATGCCGTCAAAGCTGGGGTTGATCTGGTCCAGATAGTCATAAATAGCGGAAGTCGGCTTGCCCGCCGAGACCGTGCCCGCGTTGCCATAGGCGCGCACCATATAATCGGGCAGCGAGGTTACATGGATGCTGAAAGCGTCGGCGCCCGCTTCAACGGCGCCGCGGATAATGCGTATACCTTTTTCCACGCTGCCGTCATGCGCCCAGGCTAGCTCGGCAATAATAAAGGTCGATGCACCTGGCCCAACGGTGCGGTTGTTTATGGTAATTGAGTTCATGGTTTGTCTCCGTGAAACGTAATGTGTTTATGCAATTCGCTCTAGCTCAGCACAATTTCCTGTGCGTTTAATTTGGCTTTGCGGCGGATGGCCTTTTGGGACAGTTCCAGATGGTCATCCTGGTTGTACCAGCGTGTGTTCTGTTTGTGGGCGGCTTCGCGCACCTCGTGGACCACGCTGTCGGCGGAAAGCACCTGGCCGTCGAGTTCGGTGTAGGGCACATAGCACTTGTTGCAGATGCCGATCTCCTGATAGCGCCCGGTGAGTTGCGCCTCGCGCATGGCCCGATAGGCGGGACCGTGCCAGATGTCATGCAGATCGTCTGTGCGGGCGTTGCCGGTGACATAGCCGCGGTGATCATCCACACAGCAGGGCGTGGTAGTGCCGTCCCACATGATGAACATGCGCTGGAAGGGTTGCGAGCAGGTGAAGTTGGGATTGTACGGCGTTTCGATGCCATCTTGCAGCACATCGTGATAGACGCCGAAGCCAACGACATCGACATGTTGCAGCCAGAACTGGGTGAATTTTTCCAATTCGTCGGCGTCGTGTTCCATCACCGTCATGGAGACACGGGTCTGTACGTGGTCGAAGCCACCTTTTTTCTTGATCTCGCAGAAGCGGATAATGTTCTCCACCACTTTGTCGTAATCCGCGCCGATGCGGATACGGTTATATTTTTCTTTGTAGGCCGAATCCACCGAGAAAAAGAGATTGTCCAGCCCGGCTTCGAGAATCTGCCAGGCTTTTTCTTCGGTGAGCAGTGTGGCGTTGGTGTTGAACATCACATCCATGACGCCGGCGTCTTTGGCGTATTTGATCTGCTTGGCAACGTCAGGATGGGCCAACGGCTCGCCTAAATATTGCAGCTTGACCGAGGGCAGGTTGTACTTTGCGCCCTGATCGAGAATCCGTTGATAGAGATCAAAGGGCATGTGGCCGATGGGACCGTAGGTGCCGCGGGCAATGTAGACCGTGCGCGGGCACATGATGCAGTCGAGATTGCAGACGTTGGTGGTCTCAATGTCGAGACAGAGCGGGAAGTCCGGCACAATGCCCTGTTTGGGCAGTTCGGTCCACTGCCGGCGATAGTCCCAATAGGCTTCTAGAGCGATGCATTTCCCACGCCATTTTTTCGCCGGGGTTGCGGCGCACCTCGCCATAGGTAGCGTTGGGTTTTACATCCCGGCCCGGTGTGGCGATGGCCCCATTTGTTGGTTGTGACATTGCACATTTTCTCCTTAAACGTTATCCACAGATTGCGCAGACTAGGCAGATTGAAAAACGGGCTGCGCCCACGTGGACGCCTCCTGGGTGAGATCGTAGAACTGTTTTTGCACCGATCCGGCCAACGGCACAGAGCGCAACACGGCGATCATGCGTTCGGCGGCGTGTCCATCGCCATAGGGATTGGTGACCGCAGCCGCCGTGGCCCGAAATTGGGGCGAGATGGCCTGCTGCAAGGCCGCGGCGATGTCGTGGCGACTGTAGCCACAGTGAATGACATTTTCACCGTGGATGCGTCCACGCTGGCGGTTGCCCACGTTGACCACAGGCAGCCCAAAGCTGGCGGCTTCAAGGATGCCGCTGGATGAATTGCCCAGCATGGCGGCGGCGTGGCGCAGCATGGAAAAATAGCCTTCGGTGCCAAAATGTTTTACAGCCCGCACCCGAGGATGGCGTTTGGCAAAGTCTTCAATGGCCGCCACAATGGTATGGGCGTGGGTATCGCCGTTGGGATAGGTAAAGACGACCGGCTTGTTGATGGTTTCCAGTGCGGCCAACAGTTCACCGATCTGATAGGCAGTTTCGTTGGCGCCCTTGTTGGCTTCTAATGTCACCGGGTGATAGGTGACGAGCAGCGGCGCTTCGGTCAGATCCATGCCCACACGCTCAGAGAGCGCGGTCAACGAGAGCGGCGTGATCGTGTGCAGGTTATCCAGTCCCGGCGCGCCACAGGTATGCACGCGCCACGGCGCTTCGCCCATCTGAATCACGCGTTGGCGGTATGGCTCGGCAGAGACAAAATGAACGTGGCTCAATTTGGTGATGGCGTGGCGGATGGCGTCGTCAAATGCGCCTTCGGTGATCTCGCCGCCGTGGATGTGGGCGATGGGCATTGTAAAGGGAATGGCGGCCACCGCGGCGGCCAGCATTTCATAGCGATCCCCCAACAGCACAAGTATATCCAGCGGGTGAGCGGCATAGGCATTGGCAAAGCCCAGCGTGCCTAGCCCCATTGAGGTACTGATCGCTCTCGGCGAATCCGCGGCCAAGGTCATGTCGATCTCGGCGGTGATGGCGAAGCCGTCGGCGCGGATCTCGTCGGCGGTCTGCCCCGCGTGGGGGGAAAGATGCGTCCCCGCCACAAAAAGTCGCAGCGCCAGATCCGGTGCGGTTTCAATCGCGCGCAACAGCGGTCGATATAACCCGTAATCGGAACGGGCCACAGTGACCACGCCAATCGTTCTCACGATAACATCTCCAGCGAAAGCACAGTCCCGGCGAGGACATCACAGTTGAGCCGTCGCCCCACCACATAAGGACGCGCACTGGGGGGCAATCCTGTACCGGGGCGGCGTGTGATCAGCACGTCGGCGCTGATGGAGCTTCCGGCAGCTAGATCGGCGGCCAGCACCAAACTTTTGCGCGCCACGTTGGCGGTGTCCTGCTCGGTTGGGGCAGGGCGTTTGATGCTGCTGCCCAGGGCAGCTTCCACGTTGCGGATGGCGCGCAGCATGGCGATTAGCTCGCACGGTTCCAGCGACACGCGGTGATCGGGGCCGGGCAATGTGCGGTCTAACGTAAAATGCTTTTCGATAACAGTTGCGCCCAGGGCCACTGCCGCCACGGAGATCTCGTTGCCCTCGGTATGATCCGAATAGCCAACGGCATAGCCAAAGGCAGCGGAGAGCGTGTGCATGGCCCGCAAATTCACATCTGCCGGGGCGGTGGGATAGTTGCTGACACAGTGCAGCAACACCAGATCACGGTTGCCTGCGACTTCGATTCTGCGCACGGCGACTTCCACTTCGCCCAGGGATGACATGCCTGTGGAGAGAATGATAGGTTTGCCTTTCCGCGCCACATGTTCGAGAAAGGGAAGATTGGTCACCTCGCCGGATGGAATCTTGAAAGCGGGGACGTCGAGGGCTTCCAGAAAATCAGCGCTCTCTTCGTCAAATGGAGTGGAAATAAAAAGAATGCCCCGCTGTGCACAGTGGGCCATGAGTTCGCGGTGCGCGCACTCGCTTAACTCCAGGCGGCGCAACATCTCATATTGCGATTCAGCAGCGTCGGTGGTCTGGCGTTGATAGCCTGCCTTGGGCGCGCTTTTGGTGACAAGGCGATCGGCCTTAAAGGTTTGAAATTTGACCGCATCGGCTCCGGCTTCGGCGGCCACGTCGATCAGCCGCTTTGCCATGCCCAGATCACCGTTGTGGTTGACGCCAGCCTCGGCGATCACAAAGGTGGGCGTTCCGTTGCCAATACGTTGCCCTGCGATGGTTACCTGCTGCATAGATCCCTCATGCGTGAATAACGAGTCGTTGTGCTTATTGTTCGCGGCAAGATTCAAATAAAGGATGATCAAAAAATATGGATTGTGTAACGCTTGCGTAAGATAGAGTGGCCTGATTGCGCTATGTTCGGAGCAAATCGCCTCTGGTGGTACTTGAGTACCCTGCACAAAAACGGCTTTCCCTTCGATAGATTTAGTACACCAACAAAAAGAGTTACGTCTAACATCCGTAAACAATTCCGTAAGGACAATGAGATGTACTACCCACAACAGCAAAAGGCAAATCAGCAGTATATACAGACCCAGATCATGAGTGCCGACCCGTTGCAACTTGTGATTTTGACGTACGATGTGGCAATTGCTGGCTGCCGCACCCGCAATCAGGAGAAGGCCTTGCGAGCCGTGGGGGAGCTACAGGTTGCGCTTAATCATGAAGAGGGCGGCCAAATTGCGGCGAATTTATTAAGCCTTTATGTCTATTGCATAGAGTTGATCCGTAATACACACTATGAAGAAGCGGGCAAAATCCTTGTCGATCTACGCCTGACCTGGGTAGAGTTGCGCAAGCAGGTCTATGCGCAAGCCGAACAGCCCCACGCCATGAGCATGGCCGCCTAAATTTACACAGATAGCAGAGGGTTTATGGTTAACAACATCGATAGCGCCTTCAAAGGCTCCGCTGGTCTTACCAAAGATTATTATGAAGCCCTGGTCACAGCGTCCATGGAACCCTATCGATTGGCTGTGGCACGGGCCAAGACCCGCAAGGATAGCCTGACTGTGGAATCGGCAGTCTATACCGATCTGGGGAGCAAGATGAAGGGGCTGGGTGATGCCGTGAAGGCGCTGCAAGCTACCGATACTTCGGTGTTCAAGACCAAACGGGCGATTAGCAGCGATCTGAAATATGCCTCGGCCAGCGCCACCACAGAGGCGGTGGATGCCCTTTATACGATGCATATTGACACCCTTGCCACACAACACCGGACTTGGGGCGATAAGCAGGTCAGCAATTTCACGCTGAATCTGGGTGGCTCAGGCAATACATCTGAGTTCAAGATCCGCACCGGCACAGACAATGCCAATGATATTTCAATTACAGTGGCCCACGGTGACAACCTGGAAGCCATTCGTACCAAAATCAACGCGGCGGTGACAAGTGCCGTGGCTGCCAACACCCTTACGTCTGACCATGCTTTTACGGCTAGCGTGGTAGATAACCGGCTGGTGCTTCAGTCCAACTCCAGCGGCACAGACTTTGCCCTGGCCATGAGCGATGTGAGCGGCTCGGTTCTCACCGATCTCAACATAATCGCCAGTGGCGGCGACACCGATGCTAACGCCAATGGCATTGTGGATGGCAATGAAACGGCCGCCACTAATGCCCAATTTACTGTAAACGGGATCGCCGTGACGCGTAGCAAAAATTTGGGTCTGACCGATGTGATTGCCGGCGTGACGCTGGATCTTAAAGTGGCCCACGGCACGGGTAATACAGATTCGATTAACATTACAGTCGACCCCGACAGCGGCGCGGCAGCATCCAGCATTAACTCGTTTGTAAGCAAACTCAATGATTTTACCAAGTGGATGGCAGCCAAGTCGGATGTTAAAGATGACGGCACAGGCAACTACAAACGGGGAGTGCTTGCCAACAAT
Organism: uncultured Chloroflexia bacterium; assembly: GCA_963721725.1. Taxonomy (GTDB): domain Bacteria; phylum Chloroflexota; class Anaerolineae; order Caldilineales; family Caldilineaceae; genus RI-153. Next base: position 237,866 of record CAVRLX010000016.1, on the reverse strand, counting down.
TTCGGGGTCAAGTCTTTGCGGCGCAATTTGGTCCAAACTACCTTTTCTACCTGGAGTGATGCGCCCACCGGGTCCACTTACACGCGGTTAGATCAAGTGGGGCTGTCGCTGGGCGAGGGTCTGGTGGCTTCGCTAGATTCAGCTAAACTTACGGATGCGTTAAAAGCGGATTTTGACGGTGTGGTTGCCCTGTTTGATGGAGTGATGACCAAGGCGAAAGCGCTCATTGATCCCTATACAGAAGGCACAGAAACCCAAGCGGATCGCTACAAAACCTCCACCGATTTGGCTTTGAAAACACAGGGTGATCGGATCAAACGGCTGGAAGAGACCCGAACCCGCCGCGAAGAAGCGGTTCGCAACCAGATCGCCATGCAGTTTGCGTCAATTTCGCGCTACAACGATCAAGGTCGCTACTTAATGTCGACTATGTATAACTCGTATGCCTAAGTGCAGGGCGAGCAGAATCTAACTATACATAGAAAATGGGATGGGTGATCCATCCCATTTTCTATGTATACTGAACAGCACCCCAAAGGAACCCTTTAATGGCCTTTGAAAAATGTCCTTGTGTGCGGGGGATGGCGCTCACGGTTTGCGCATGGTCATACGCAAAACCGGTCCAACCAAGCTATCAAAAGGCCAGAAGAGTTTTTGATCACAAAGAGTAGCGGATCCGGGACCAGATAGCTATGCCGTTTGTTTCAATATCCCAGTAAAATGATTATGAACATTCGATAACGATAGATAATCACACCTATGTACATATCTTTTACCTAGCCCATCAACTAACCCATGAAAAAATTTCTATTTGCAGGGAAGTTTCAACTAATGCTCTTGGTCGGACTGCTCCTATTGCTGCTGGCGGGCTGTTCCAACGACGACTCCAAGCAGGTGATTAGTATTAGCATCCGCTCAAACCGCGTCTCTGCGCAGCAGGCCAATGCTCCACGCAACTTGTACACAGCGGCAGCCCAACCGACGCCCCGACCTATCCACCTGCGGCCAACGCCAACGGCCAGCCCTGTGCGGGTGGCGCTGGCCATGCCCACACCGGAGCGGATGCGCCTTGTGCCGACGGCCACGCCGCCGCTGGTTCCGCTGGGTCGGCCAGAGCGTATTGTGATCCCGTCGGCGGGTATCGACACCTCGATCCAGTCGGTCTATCCACAACCCAGCCAGATCGGAGCGCAATGGTTCCGCAATTGGAGCACAGCCGCCTTTTCCGCTGGCTATCATGAAAGCTCGGCACTGCTCGGCCAACCTGGAAACACAGTCATCTCTGGTCACAACAACATTGATGGCGCAGTTTTTCAGAATCTCTACCAGTTGCAGCCCGGCGATTCCTTCCAGCTTTACGCCAACGGCTTTCGCTATGATTATATTGTGGAAGACCAGTTTATTGTACGTGAGGGCGATGTGCCTGTGGAGCAGCGTCTCCAAAATGCCTCGTGGATCGGCACGACGATTGACGAGCGGGTAACGCTGGTCAGTTGTTGGCCGCCAGAGAGCAACTCCCATCGGGTGATTGTGGTGGCACGGCCAAACCGGGGTCAGCCTTAACTGATCGGCTAACAAAAAAGCGGCGCTGAGTTAACTCAGCGCCGCTTTTTTGTTAGCCTTTACTGGGTACGCAATTAGCCCTGATCAAACTGAATCCAGACTTCGCCCTGACCGTCGGGCACGCTAAAGCTAAAGTTCTGGCTGTCGCGCTCACCGTTGCCGTCAATGACCCAGATCGTATAATTGCCGGCAACGTTGCCACCGGGAAGCTGGCTGGAGCCAACTTTGTATTCGTAATTATAGGCGCCTAGTGAGCCTTGATTGCGCTGCAACGCCACACTGCGAATCGAATCTGGCACAGCCACACGCTGTCCGTCTTTCTCCAGCCCGATGAAATAGCTGCCTTGTGGCTGTCCGCCATACACCCCGCTGTGAATAAACAAAGCTTGCAACTTGAGTTCCAGCCGCCGTTACCGGCGAATGAAGGGCCACCCGTTCGTTTGAATTTACAGCCATCGCCGCCAATCCCGGCACACGCATCTGCCGAGGGTGGGGGCTGTTGGGGCGCGGGCGCTGGAACAGGCGTGTTCGTGGGTGGCGGCGGCGCCGCAACCACTGGCGCAGGCGTATTCGTGGGTGGGGCGGCTGGAATGCTCTGGGATATGGTTACGAGTTGCGGGTTTTCCACCTGCACCAGAGAACCATAGACCCAGCCCTGTTCGCCGTTGACACAGCAGAAGAGATACCAATCCCCCGCCGGATTTTTACCCAGCACATCAAACGACATGCCGTTATCCACCGAGCCGACAACGCCAAAGGTGGTTCCCGGCCCCCGGCGCACGTTGATGGTGCCGCCGGTTACCGTGAGGCGCGCCGTAGCTGGGGCGGGTGTATCTGTGGGCAGCGGCGTTGGCTCAGCAGCGGCAGGCAGCGGCGTTGGCTCGGCAACGGCGGGCAGGGGCGTTGGCGGTTCCGGCGTCGCCGTGGGGGGGAGAGGAATATCCGTGGGCAAGAGCGGGGTGGGCGTCCACGTGGGAATCAACTCACGGGTAATTGGGGCGGTGGGAGTTGGCTCCGCTTCCGCTCCCGAAAGGAACCCACACCCGGCCAATACACCCATAAGCGCCAACAGTCCCACTGTGCGTTTGAAGGGAAACCACATATACAGAATTTTCATAAGGCGATCTTCCAGTTTGATTAAAATTTTTCACAGTATACCGTAGCCGTTTCGATTCCCAAAGCAGGGCAGGCTACGCCACGGCGTGCGCATCCAGATAATCCAACGCCACAGTTTCCGTGGCATCCACACCCAGCAACGCGGCAGCGTAGAGCGCGAGCCATTCCCCGGCTTCGCAGAGAGCCAGCATGGCTGCGGCGGGATGATGATCTGGCACAGATGGGGGAACCGTCACGGATTGGATGCGCCGAGTCTGCCAGACCTGGTTCAACGTAGCGAGCCAAGGCAATGGCTTATCGCCTGGGCCTTGCAAGCGCACAAAGATCCCGGCCTGCGGCCGATAGCGCGGAAAGCGCGCCATCACGGCAACATGGCGGATGTCGGCGGCGCGCAACCACTCGGCTTTAGATTCGGCGTAGATCTGATAACGCTGCCACCAATCCCAGGCCAACCCCTCGAAGAGTGGCGTAGCCCAAAAGATTGGCTGTCGTTCGCTCAGGCGGTGGGCGATCTGCTTCATGGGGTTTTCGGCGACGGGGATCTCGGCGGCCCATGTGCGCAGATGATCAGAGGATGCAGCCAGGATTGTCACTGCTTGCTCGGCCAGCGTGTTACCCGTCCCGCGATCCAAGCAGGCCAGTAGCGCCAAAAAAATTGTAGATGGATGGGTCGTTGTCGGCAGAGGCGTCGCCAACGCCACGCGCTGCGGGTAATCGGGCCACAGATCGCACGGATCGAGTAGAAGCTCACTCGTCATGGTCTGCCCTTCCCAAAGTTCCACAAGCGGCGCATTGGGGATGGATGTATAAAGCGCTTGCACGGCGCGCCCCAGCCCACGGAGGCGATAGGGCAAAGCCAGCCAGATGCGGGTGGGCGATGTAGCAAATTCTACGCCTTCCATACAGCGCACGCCATCAGTCAGGGCGGCTTGCCAGCGCTGCTCAAACTGGGCCGCTCGTGCAAGCAGCCCCCGCCGATCCGAGAAGGCAAGTTGAGTAGAGTCATCGAGATCGAGCATAGGTCAATACCGTTGGGCAATGCGAAAGCCCGGCGGCGTGCTGCCCGTATTGTAAAAAATGGGCAGGGCCAGTGGGCGGCTGAGTTGTTCCAGTTCGGCTTGGGCGCTCTCTAGACGGGTGGCAAGTTCACCCAACGGGGCATTGGGGTAAAAGCCCATCTCGCTTTGATAGGCGAACCAGTGCAAGGTCTCTACGCGCAGTAGCGCACGCTCCACAGAGTCAGAGAGGGCAGCAATTTGCGCTTCGACAACGGGCAACAGGTTGGATGTAACTTGATTGAGCGACAGACGAATGGCGTCAGGCTGACCAGCCCAATCAGGGACAAGGTCCACGCCAAAGCCACCCAGGGCAATGCGTAATTTCAAGATCAGCCACGAACGCTGCTCCTGAATTAGAAAATGTTGCTGGCGCAGCGTGAGCACAGGGGTGTTGACGCCGGCGTAGCGCTGGGCACGCAGGGTATCTTCGGCCAACAGCGCCTCGCGCAAGGCGGAGCGCTCGGCTTCAAAATCCGCGCCGCCGGTGGCGACAAGACGATCAATCAGGCGCTGGGCGGCGGCCTGGCGGGTAATGATGGCCGTCTGCAAGGCTTCATCTAGCGGGAGCGCTTCTTGCAGTGTGGGCCAGACGGGGCTGATCATCACGCGGCCGCGCACGAGATTGGGGTTGCGGAGAATCTCGCGGATCTGTTGAGCCTCGGCGGGCGTCCCCTGTGCGCGCAGAATCGGTTCCACACCCCGTAAAATCTGCACACGCTGGGCAGGCAGCAGATCGGGCATTTGCACAGCCGCATGTTGGACCTGTTGGGCGCTTTCTACGGCTTCGCGCACGGCCCCCGCTTCGAGCAGACCGACAGCGCTGCGAGTTAAGAGCTGGCCGCGCTCCAAGGGGCCGATATCAGCCGCAAACGTGGCAAGGGTGCGGGCGGTACGGAAACTGGCAACGGCTTGGGCAGTTTCGTCAGCGTTGAGGAAATATTGGCCCAACCGAAGCAGTTCAGTGGCCCGCCTCGCCCCGCCGAGTGTGTCATCATAGGCAAAGATGGCATAGCCCAACGCACGTTCACGCGCATTCACCGCCTGCCGCCCCAGCGCGTCGGCGTCGGTGTCGGCCAGTTGCAACAGGGCCAGTTGAGGAGGGATGCGGGAGGGTTGCAGTGCATTGGCGGCTTCGGGTTGTGGCGCAGCGGGAGCAGAGCGATCCAGGGTATAGAGGCCCAGCAAGGCAGCCATGCCAATCACAAGGCTAATTAAAAATCCCAGAAGCAGCCCGATTTGAAGGCATCCAAAGCGGCGGCGGGGTTGTGGTTCATCGAGTCGGGTATAGGTCATGCCCAAGGTTGGTACTTTCAATTTTAGAGAGGGAAGGGCTTGGAGAGGGAAGTGTCTGTAGCCCATCTCATTTTTTATCAAAATTTTTCGTATCTAGACAGGTATAGGGTACGACGCCCCTAGATAGGTACAATTTTTGGAGCTAATCGTTGTATCGTTTAGCAATCGTCAGCTAAGCGATGGAAAAGCGACTGAAATCTTCTCTCTTTTCAGACAACGATAGACCTTTACGTGCAAGTATAGCATGGAGTCAGCATCATCCTTAAAGCGCAGCAAGGCAGACTCTTTCTCTATTGTGGAGAAAGGGTACAAAAAAGGATGCAAGATGGCTGGGTTTGTCGGGCAATTTTTGAGTGCGTTTGTGCATGTGCTATGATATAGCCCGTGGCTGGATTTGCCCCGCGCACATTGGTTGGGCGATTTTGGATCGTCCTATAACACGTCTAGATTCTTGCCTGGGCAGGAATTGGAGGAAGACAATCGATGCAGAGAACAAATTTTGATAGGCCAACTTCGTTTTGGAGCAACCTTGGGGGCCTTCTGGAAGGCTCGGCTGCTTCAATCTTGAGCCTGTTATTGATCCCGGCGCTGTTGGCGGTGGCTTTGCTCTTGCCCCCCATCAACTTGTTGGAACGGATTCGATCACTCACCTATACATCGGTTGATGAGCGCGGGGCCACGATCATCGATCCGGATGGCACAGCCATTACGTTTCCGGGTGAACTGGTTAGCACACCCTTCCGCGCCGCCCTGAGCAGCACGCCACGCGCGACCTTCCTCAACGGCGAAGGTGGCGAACAGTGGCGCACAGCCGCGACGGCCCTGCCCGATACGCTGACACCGCGCAGCCCGCTCTACAAGCTGGAATTCCGCGGCGATGCGCCCGGCGGCGCGATTATGCAGATGCCCATCCCCAACGAGAGCGAACCCTACGAAACGCTAGATCTCTACACATGGGAAGGGGGCCAATGGAATTATTTGCCCAGCACAGTGCTGCGCGCCGAGGATAAGATCGAAGCCCAGTTTATGGGTATAATTCCCACCAATTTTATGGCGATGCAAACGGGCGCACCGCTGCCTCAAGTAGCGGCCAACGTTGGCCTCGCCAATACGTTGCCACCCAATGCCGAAAATGCTGTGGTGAGCGTGGTGGTGGCTGGTCTTTATCTGCGCGGTGACGGAGCCTTGGATGGTCAGCTCCAGGGCGTGCCGCAGGGTAACTATGAGATCACACCGGTGCTGCGCAACTGGTATCAAGGCCAGATCCCGCGCATCGACCTGCTTAACAACATGCTGATTGATCCGGGTTTGATGGATAACCAGATCAGCGCCATTGCCGATCTACTGGTGACGAATTTCTATCCTGGTGTGGTAATAGACTATCGCGGGGTGGACGCCAACCCGGCGGCACGCGCCGATTTCGTCAGTTTCATCAGCGCGCTGGCCGAACGTCTCCATGCCCAAGATGTGAACAAACGGCTGGCTGTGCGTGTGGAAGCACCGCAACAGGTATCGGCGCTGGATTGGAACACGGCAGGCTATGATTGGCGTACGCTGGGCGAAGCCGCAGATATGATCATTGTGCCAGCCTCGGTGGATCCGCGGGCCTATCAACCCGGCGGCGAACTCGAAGCGATGCTTGGATGGGCCACCAGTCAAATCGACCGTGCCAAGCTGCAAATTGAACTGCCCGGCCGTTCTGTCGAGCGCAGTGGCAACTATCTGCTGCTCAAAGGCTATCAGGAAGCGCTCCAGCCGCTGATCAGCCAAATGGGCACAGAAAGCAGCTTGGCCCCCGGCCAGGAGATAGAAGTTAATCTCAACAACTCGCGCCTGCTCGAACGCCTCACGCTTGATGCGACCACCCAAACTTATTTTTACAGCTATATCGACGACCAGGGCCTTGAACGCACCGTCTATTTAGAAAACGCCAGCAGCTTTGCCCACAAACTAAGTTTGTTGAGCAAATACAACGTGACCCAAGTGATCCTGCCGCGATGTGGATGATAGCGACGTGGACCCTCAAATTTGGGACATGGCCCGCCAGTTCCAAGAAGGCTCGCTGCCCCAGGCCCAGTCCAGTTCGTTCTCCGTGGCCTACACGGTGAAAAATCAGGATGGGGCTATCTTGGTACAGGAGTTGCGCCCGCTAGATACTCCCAACTATACCTTTATGGCCCCTAGCAGTGCCTCTGGCATTGAAATCGAGGCCCAATTGGTGGAGAACAACCAGCTAATTGGCACGGCCAACCGCATTGCCCTCGCTTTGGGCACGCCAAAGCCCGCCGAACCAGCAGTCGTGGCTGAGCCAGATTTTGTGCGCCTAAGCAGCGGACAGGTGGTCAATGTTCGCAGCGGTCCCAGCACCCAATACCCGGTGATAGGGCAGCTTCAAGCCGGTGTAGTCTATCGGGTCTTGGGTAAAAACAGCGGCGGTGATTGGTGGCAATTTGATTTTGATGGCACGGTGGGCTGGACGATTGGCAGCTTGGTCAATGCCCAGGGGGACACGGGCAGCCTTGCTGTGATTAACGACATCCCTGCACCGCCGCAATTACAAACTGTGGCGGTGGCGGCGGCTCCTGCCCCCGCGCCCGCACCGGCGGTGGAAGAGAAAAAGGCCGAGGCCGCACCCGCTCCTGCGCCCGCTCCTGCGCCCGCTGTTGTGAACGCCCCCGCCCCCTCTGGTGGCGGCGCTTTTGGCTATGGTGTCCAGGCCCACATGGTCCACAACGACCAAGCAGGTATGGTCATGCAGGTGACCACGGGCATGGGATTTAACTGGGTCAAGCAGCAGGTGGAATGGAAGGTTTTTGAACCCGATCCAGGCGATTTCCAATGGGGAGCGCTGGATGGGATTGTCAATGCCGCCAACGGCTCTGGAGTGAATCTGCTCTTTAGCGTGGTCAATGCGCCGTCTTGGGCACGTGAACCCGGCTTTGATGGCAGCGTCGGTGGCCCGCCACAAGATCCGCAGACCTTTGCCAACTTCCTGCGGCGCGCTGGCCGGCAAATATTGTGGCTCTGCCGTGAAAGCGCTGGAAGTCTGGAACGAACAAAATCTGCACTATGAATGGGGCAACAAACCGCTGGACCCGGCGGAGTATGTGCGCTTGCTGGCTCCCTCCTATGCCAGCATCAAAGCCGCCTGCCCCTCCATGTTGGTGATCAGCGGTGCGCTGACCCCTGCTGGTAATAATGGCAATTACGCTATGGATGACTTCACCTATCTGGAAGCCATGTTCAAGGCGGGTGTAAATAACTATGCGGATGGGATCGGTGCCCATCCCAGCGGCTACAACGTGCCGCCCGGCGCCACTTGGGAAGGCGGCTGTGAGACCATTCAAAAGAACGGCAACAGCTTCAATGGCGCGTGTGACAGCCCGCACCATTCGTGGAGCTTCCGCAGCACCATGGAAGGCTATCGTAACATCGCCGTCACCTATGGCGGCGGCAACAAGCGCATCTGGCCCACAGAGTTTGGCTGGGCTGCCGGTGGCGCGTTTGATCCCGCGCCTATGCCTATGCCAATGACAACAGCTATGAAGAGCAGGCTGCCTGGACCGTGGAAGCCTATCAGATGATGAAGAACTGGGGCTGGGCCGGTCCGGCCATTCTCTGGAATCTCAACTTCCGTGTGGTTGCCAATGGCACGGAAAAAGCCGCAATGGGGGATCGTTGATCCCGGTTGGGGACCGCTGCCCGTTTACAATGCCCTGCGCGATATGCCGAAATAATATATAAACACACCCACAAAAGACGGGCCGGGTATCATGCTCGGCCCGTCTTTTTGCCCGCAGATTTCTGCTTTCCGCACCTTTTTCGTACAATAGAGTCCTGTTGTTTCCTGATCCCTTCCCCCGTTGTGCCTTTCGTTTAAGTTCATCTGTGGAGTTTGCTCATGTCTTCTCTTTCACATCGTTTTTTGGGCCGCGCCCTGAATTGGGCACGGATTGTTCTCGTTGGGATGGTAGCCACGGCTATCACCGTCACCGCCATCACACCTGCGCTGGCAGCACCACCTCGCCAAGATAGTGCGCCGCAGACGCAACCTACCCGCGTCGCCTATACCCAACCCAGCCGCATGAATGTACGCAGTGGACCGGGGACTACTTTTTCTGTGGTCGCCACGCTGCCCGCCAACACCCAGGTAGAGATCGTCAGCGAGAATGCCGACGGTACCTGGGTAGAAGCACGGATCGCCGGGCAAGAGAGTACTGTATGGCTGGCAAAATGGTTAATTACCGAAACAGGCAGCGCGCCGACGGCTGTGGCTGCGGCCCCGGCTGCGGTTGAAGCCACCCCCGCTGCTGTAAACACAGGCAGCGTCACCGCCATCACCCGCCCCAGCCGCATGAACGTGCGCAGCGGACCGGGAACCAATTACGGCGTTGTCGCCTCGGTGGCAGCGGGAACCCAGGCCAAAGTGTTGGGTCTGGCCGCCAGCGATCAATGGCTGCAAGTGGAATTGAGCGGACAAAGCAACCCGGTCTGGATCTTCAAAGATCTGACCACGGTGCAAGGGTCGCTGGCCGATCTGCCCCGGGTGACCGGTGGCGATGTACCCCAGCCTGCCGCCCGCGTGGCCGCGCCGGCCCCATCGGCGGTGACCAGCGCACCCCTGCCCACAGGCGGCGGCACCTTTGGCTATGGCTTGCAGTCGCATATGATCCAGACCGGGCAAGAGGGCACGGTGATGGAACAAGACGCGTGAGCTTGGCTTCAACTGGATGAAGCAGCAGATCGAATGGCGGCTCTTTGAACCCCAGCCCGGTCAGTTCAACTTTGGCGACATTGGCAAGATTGTGGGCGCGGCTAACCTCACCGGCATCAGTTTGCTCTTTAGCGTGGTCAACGCACCGCCCTGGGCACGTGAGGCGGGCTTCGATAGCAGCGTGGGCGGTCCCCCCGCCGATCCGCAGACCTATGCCAGCTTTGTGGGGCGGCTGGCCGGGGAGTATTGCGGCACGTCGCTCAAGGCTATTGAAGTCTGGAACGAGCAGAATCTACACTATGAATGGGGCAACAAACCGCTTAACCCTGGCGAATATGTGAATCTGTTGCGCCCGGCCTATGCAGCGATTAAAGCCGCCTGCCCATCGATGCTGGTGATCAGCGGCGCGCCCACCCCGGCGGGCGATAATGGCAATTATGCCATGGATGATTTCCGCTATTTGGAAGAGATGTTTAAGGCGGGTGTGGCCCGATATGCCGACGGCATTGGCGCCCATCCCAGCGGCTATAATGTGCCGCCCAATGTGACCTGGCAAGAAGGGTGTGGGGCGATTCAACAGAGCGGCAACAGTTTCAACGGCGCGTGTGACAACCCCCACCACTCGTGGAGCTTCCGCAGCACCATGGAAGGCTATCGCAACATCGCCGTGGTCTACGGAGCCGCCCATCTGCGCATCTGGCCCACGGAGTTTGGCTGGGCCGCTGGCGGCGCGTTTGATCCGCGCTATGCCTATGCCAACGACAACAGCTATGAAGAACAGGCCGCCTGGACCGTGGAAGCCTATCGCATGATGAAGAGCTGGGGCTGGGTTGGCCCGGCCTTCCTGTGGAATCTCAACTTCCGCGTGGTTGCCAATGGCACGGAAAAAGCCCAATGGGGCATTGTCAACAACGACTGGACGCCGCTGCCCGTCTTTTATGCACTGCGCGATATGGCGAAGTAGTCGCCCGCTATCGTGTGGTCGCTCTCACCTTTGAAACGAAGACCGAACGGACGAAAGACGAACGTATAAAGTTGCTCAGTTCGTCTTTCGTCCATTGTCTATCGTCAACGTTGTAAAGGAACCTTTGATGCACTCTCATCGACGCACCCTTTTGATTCGCCTGAGTCTGCTCTGTCTGCTGGCCCTCTTTGTGGTGGCCTGTGGAGGCGATGAAGAACCCACGCCCACGCCCACCAAAACTGCCGTTACTCAAAACGCGGCGCAGCCTGCCCCCACCGATACCCCGCAGCCTGCCGCGCCCCCCGCAGAAGCGGCGACCCCCGTTCCCCCGCCAGCGCAAACCACCATCACCCGCGTCACCATCGACGCCACGGAACTGAACATGCGCAGCGGGCCTGGGACTAATTTCGACGTGGTACGCAGTGTGGCCCAGGGGCAACAGTTCGATCTGGTTGCCCGCTCGGACGATCAGACATGGCTTCAGATCGGCGAAAACGGTCAGGCGGTGGGCTGGGTGGCGGCAGAATTTGTCACCACGGCGGAGACGGTAGCCGAGGTTCGCAGCGAGACAGCAGCCAGCCCAGCAACCGGCGCCACGGTAAATTATCTGCCGGCCAGCATGGACAGCCCCGCCTATGGCGCACAGGCTTTTCTGTGGTGGCGGCCCGAGGTCACCGACCGCGATCTGATGTTGATGAAAGAGGCGGGCTTCGACTGGGTGAAGCAATCCTTTGCCTGGGAGACGATTGAAGGCGCGGGCAAGGACGTCTATGACTGGACGATTGCCGACCGCGTGGTGACAGCGGTGAACAAAGATGGGCTGAAGCTCTTGGCGCGTCTCTCCAGCGATCCCGACCTGGCTAACTTCTGGGCAGGACATGCGCCAGGCAACGCCGACAATTTCGCAGATTTTGCCCGGGCCGTGGCGCAGCGCTACAACTGTACACCCCAAGCCACAGGCTGTATTCAAGCCTTCCAGATCTGGAACGAACCCGAATCTGGGCCGCGAATGGGGCAACAATCGCCCTGATCCGGCGGGCTATGTGCAGTTTTTGGGCAAAGCCTATGCCGCCATCAAATCTGTGCATCCCAACGCCATTGTGATCAGCGCCGGCATGGCCCCCACAGGCGATGATAGCAATATTGCCATGCCCGATGATAAATTTTATGAGGGCATGTATCAGGCCATGGGCGGCAGCAGCAACGGCTATTTTGACGCCCTAGGCATACACGGGGCTGGCTTCGCCGCTCCCCCGGAACTGGATCCGGCAGAGGCTGCCGCCAATCAAGAAGTACGGTGGCTATCGCTTCTTTGCCTTCCGCCATGTGGAAGACATTCGCGCCATTATGGTGAAGTATGGCGACACCAACAAAAAGATTGTGATTCTGGAGTTCGGCTGGACCAGTGATCCGATTAATCCGTTGTACAAGTGGCACGGCGCAGATGCGGGCATCGACGAGATGGTCAAGGCCGACTATTTGAAGCGAGCCTATCAATACGCCGAGGCCAACTGGCAACCCTGGATCGGCATGATGAGCCTGCTCACCATGCCCAACCTGGATTGGCTCAACGATGGCAATCCCCAGGACGAAGAGCAATATTGGTGGGCGATTATGGACCCCAGCCCGGTGGACCAGCTCTTTTTCCGTGCCTCCTACATTGTGCTGTGTAAATACTTCAACGCCGAAAAGGGGCAGGTCTGTAAATACGACCCGGACCGATAATCAGACTGTGAAGATTGAGAGAGGGGGAGATTACCAGATGCCGAGTTCGGAGCAATTGCCTAATCTCTCAATCTCCCTCTCTCTGCTTCTGCCATCCCTCAGCCTTCCCCATGCATAACCTACTCAAACGTCCGCCCCTGCCCCACTGGTTGCTGCCTATTGCCCTGGCTTTGCCCGTGCTATTGCCATTGCTGCGCCCCGGCTTCTTTGTCTCCGACGATGGCCGCTTTCACGTTTACCGCATGGCTGCGCTGGCAGGTGCATGGCGCGAAGGCGTGTTGCATCCGCGCCTTTTTCCCGACTTTGGCTTTGGCTACGGCCAGGCCGTGCTCAATTTCTACGCGCCGTTAAGCTACTGGCCGGGTGCGTTCCTAGCCCTGCTTGGGATCAGCCCGGCCATTGCCGCCCAAGGGACCATTGCCCTGGGATTTTTACTGGCCGCGCTGGCAATGTATGGCTATCTGCACTCGCTGTGGGGAGCGCGCGCCGGGCTGGCCGGGGCGGTGGTCTACACCTACTTTTTCTATCACGTCACCGATGCCTACGTGCGCGGGGCCATCCCCGAACACATGGCCTTCCTCTTCCCGCCGCTGATTCTGTGGGCCTACACCGCGCTCTTGCGCAATCACACCCCCTGGCCTGCCGCGCTTTGGGGCGCTCTGGCTTGGGCTGGGCTTGTGCTCACCCACAACCTCACGGCGCTGCTCATGGTCCCGGTGATGGGGCTGTACGTGGCCTTCCTCCTGTTGTGGACGCAGCGCTGGCGGCGGCTTTGGCTGATTATGGCTTCGCTCAGTCTGGCCGTGTTGATTTGCGCCGCCTATTGGCTACCTGTGATCGGCGAAAGCAGCGCCGTGGGGCTGGCCGCTGGCCCCTCCGATGGCTACAAATTACATCTAGTACCACTGGCAGATCTGCTGGCGCGCCCGCTTGTCTATCCCTATGTTCGGCCCGCGGATCAGCCCATCGTCTACCCTGTGGATCGGCTCAGCCTTGCCATTGTTCTGCTGACGTTGGGCGGCTTGATCTGGCGCTGGCGACGGCATACGCTGCCCGCCACTTGGCCGCACATTGCCTTTCACACACTGCTGACGCTGGCGGCGCTGGCAATGCTCACCACAGCCGCCACCCCCGTGTGGGATCTGCTGCGGCCTGCGCTGGGCTATCTCCAATACCCGTGGCGCTTTCTGACCCTGGCCGCCCTGGGACTCAGCGCGCTGGCCGCGGCGCTGCCCGTGCTCTTCCCCGGCATCAGCGGACGGGCGTGGACAGCAGGCATGTTTGTGCTGATCGTTTGTGTGAGCCTGCCTAATCTGCCTTTTGAGAGCCTCGATCTGCCCGCCGCCGAGACGTTGTCACCGCAGCGCATGTGGCAAGAGGACGCCGAAACCGGGCAGATCGGCGCTACGTGGACCGGCGAATTTCTGCCCGTGACCGTGCGCGAACAGCGCTGGGCGATTGGCCGCCCGCACGACGGCGCAGCCGACAGCCCCCCCATGCCCGTGCCCAGCCTCGTCGTCCAGCGCACCGGCTATCACCAAACCCAGGTAGCAATCGACAGCCCCGCGCCGTTCACCCTGCGCCTGCACCAGTTCGAGCAACCGGGCTGGCGCGCAACCCTCAATGGGACCCCGGCAACCGTCTATGCCAGCGGCGATTTGGGCCTTGTCAGCGTAGATGTGCCCGCCGGCGCGCACACGCTTGATCTACACGTTGGCCCCACCACGGCGCGACGGCTGGGCGCGCTGCTTGCCACGCTGGGCGTGCTGGGCTGGGCTGGAATCGTCTGGTGGCAAAGGCAGCGGATGGGACAACGCGAAAAAGTGGGGGCGGGCCTTTTGTGGGCGGTGACCTTGCTTTTGCTGCTCAACAGCGGCGGCATCGGCCAGCGCACGCACACCCCGACGGCGATGAGCGTACAACTGGGCGATCTGGCTGTGCTCGTCGGCCACGAAGCCGCGGCCGTGCCCAATGTCAACGCGCTGGATGTGACGCTCTATTGGCTGGCCCGGCGCGAGACTGCGGTGAATTATCGCGCCTTTGTGCATGTAGTTGACGGCAGCGGCGCGGTGATCGCCCAACATGACGGCGATCCCGTGGGCGGTTTCACGCCCACCACACGCTGGCAACCCGGCGAGTTGATCGTAGACACACACCGCATTGCCCTGCCAGAAGGCACGCCCGCGCAAAGCTTCATGCTCAAAGCAGGTCTCTATCAGCCCGACCCGCTGGTCAACCTCACTGTCGAGCCGCCCACTGCCGATAATCGCGTCGATTTGGGGAGCGTCGCATGGCCGTGATGCCGTCCCCGCGCCGCACTTTTTACGCCATTTTGGGCGTCTATTTGCTTCTCGCCACGGCCTATTCGGTGACGCAACCGCTGGCCGAAGCCCCCGACGAAGCCGATCACTACGCCTATATTCAATACATCGGCACGCATTGGCAACTGCCCGACGGCCCCACCGTGACCCAGGGCAAGCACCCGCCGCTCTATCACTGGGCCGCGGCCACGCTCACGGCATGGACCGGGCTGGACTTTACTTTTTTGCGCGCCAACCCCGACGCTGTACCGTTGGGGCCGGAGAAGCCGCCCAACTTTTTCGTGCATACCCGCCTAGAAAGTTTCCCCTGGCAGGGCGGACCGCTGGCGATGCATCTGGCGCGTTTCCTCTCCATTGCCCTGGGCGCGCTGACGCTGTGGGCAACTTGGCAACTGGGCAACACGATCTTCCCCGCCCGCCCACAGATTGGGCTGATGGCAGCGGCGTTTCTGGCCGGGCTGCCGGGTTTTCACTTTATTAGCGGGGCGATTAACAACGACAACGCCGCCGGCGCTTTTGGCGCGCTGGCAATTCTCGTCTGTGTGCAGATCGCCACAGGCGGACCCAGCGCGCGCCGCGCCCTGCTTTTGGGCATCTGCCTGGGGCTGGGGCTGCTCTCCAAAGTGGGGACGCTGGCGCTGTGGCCGCTGGCCGGAATCGCCGCGCTGGGCAGCGTGTGGCCGCGGCACTGGCGCACGCTGCCGGACCGCCGCAGGTGGCGCTTGTTCGCCATCCAAAGCGGGCTGAGTTGGGGCATCGGCGTGCTGGTGGCCGCGCCCTGGCTGATGCGCAACTGGCAGACCTACGGCGATCCGCTGGCGTGGAATCTGGTGCGGGCCACGATTGACGAACGCCAAACGCCTCTTTCGCCAGCAGATCTCGTCTGGCTGCTGCGCGGGCTGCATCAATATTTTTGGGGGCGCTTTGGTCCCGTGGGGCAGATTATGCTGCCCGCGCCGACCTACACTGTCACAGCCATGCTGTCTGCGCTGTTGCTGGTGGGCATGGCGATCTTTGTGGCGCGCCGTCGGGCGTGGACTCCATCTGGCGTGGCCCAGATCTTGATCATCGGCGGCGCACCGGTGGCGGTTTTCGTCGGGCTGGTGCGCTATAGTGCGATTGCATTGGGCACGGATCAGGCGCGGCTGCTCTGGCCGGCCATTGCTCCGATTGCCGTGTGGACGGCGCTGGGCGTGGAAGGCTGCCTGGGGCGGCTCGTTCACAGAGCGCGCTGGCGGGTGTGGGGGTGGAGTGCGATCATGGGGCTGTATGGGCTGATGGTCTATGCGCTGGTGTTGCAGCCCGGCTTTGCGCCGCCGCGCCCGCTGGATTCAGCCACCTTGCCCGCCCAGCCACTCGCCATCTTTGGCGCAGGCTTTGGATTGGTCGAGGCAAGTCTGCCATCGCAGCCTTTGGCGATTGGCGAGCCGGTCCGGCTCCAATTAGTCTGGGCCGCAGATCGGCCCATGAATGCCGATCTGCGGCCCACGGTACGCCTGATCCACCAAAGCGAAGGCTGGCTGGCGGCAGAGTGGAGCCATGCCCCGGCGCAAGGGCGCACTAGTACCGACCGCTGGCAACCGGGCGCGGCTATCGCCGACCCGTATGCAATCATGCCGAATCCCATTGTCCCCGGCGATTATTGGGTGCAAGTGGCGGTACGACCGTTCA
Source organism: uncultured Chloroflexia bacterium (assembly GCA_963721725.1). Taxonomy (GTDB): domain Bacteria; phylum Chloroflexota; class Anaerolineae; order Caldilineales; family Caldilineaceae; genus RI-153. The sequence continues at coordinate 221,441 of CAVRLX010000016.1, read as the reverse complement.
TGGGCGAGTGGCTGTTGCCGCAAACCCAGCCAGAGCCGTGGGTAACGCTGGGAAGCGTTACCTATCAAGCGCCGTGAGTTTAGAATTTTTGTCCACGGATATCGCAGATTGCACAGATTTTTAGCTGCATTCATCTGTAAAATCTGTATACCTTTTTCTATTATTCAAAGGAGACTACCCATGCGGATTGCCCATATTTCGGATCTTCACATGCGCCATCACCTGCCCGGCACGTCGGAAATTGCCCTGCGCCGCAGCCGCGAGATGCCCGAACGCTTCGCCGAGGCCATTGAACGTATCAGCGCCGAGCAGCCGGATCTACTTGTGGTCAGCGGCGATCTCCTCGACTATCCATTGGATGACATGGACGACCCGCTGACAATGGCACAGGGAGAGGCGGATCTGCGCCTGCTGGCCGAGATTTTGGCGCGCATATCGTGCTCGATGGCGCTAGTTCCCGGCAACCATGATCACCCAGTCTTGATGCAGCGTGTCTTTGGGCATCTGCCCGCGGATCAAGTCGTGGCTGGGCATCGGGTGTTTACCTTTGATGATAACGAAGGTGCGGATCATGTGCCCGAGCGGGTGGGGAGGTCGCACCGCCGCTTTGTGGATGCGCTCCACAGTGACGACGGCTTGCCGCAGATTCACGTTCAGCATTACGTGGTCTGGCCGCCACTCAACGAAGACGTACCCCCACACCTATGGCGAAGGGGCAGAGATGCGCGACCAGATTGTGGAAAGCGGGCGAGTGCGATTGGTAATCCACGGCCATTACCACTGGGGCGTGCCGCTCTATGCGGTGGGGGTAACCTATTTCGCCGGGATACGCGCCTTTACCGAAGCGCCACACCCATTCGGGATCTATGAGATCGAGGGGGAAAATGTAAGTTTTCGGGAGATGCGATTGGGGGAGTAGGGGTCTCTAGCCCTCGGCTTTCCTTACCCTAATCGCTAATTGCCAATCCGCCCCTTTTCTCCGCTTCCCACGCATCGGCGATCATTTTGAAAATATCTGTCTCTGTCACAATGCCCACGAGTTCCAATTGCCGCGGCGATTGGGCCGATGGCTGCACCACAGGCAGTCCGCCGATCTTATATTTCATGAGCACTGTGACCAGTTCGCCCACAGTGGCGTCGGCGGTGATGGTGATCACCTCGCGGCTCATAATCTCGCGCACAGCCAGCCACTCTTCTTCCACGCCCGGCTCCAGTTGATGAAACGCACTCTCTGCCGTTTCCGCCTCCAACACGTCAGCATCGGTGACAATGCCCACCAAAAAGCCCTCGTCGTTGACTACGGGCAGGCGGCGCAGCGTATGATCTGCCATCACTTGGGCAGCATCGACGGCCAGCGCCTCTTCGTGGATGACGATCACGGGTGAACTCATAATTTGCCGAATGGGAATGCGGTGCATGGCGACCTCTCTATGTACGGGGCTGGTCCCAGGGCAGGCTGACCACAAAGCGTAAAATGTCGGTTTCGGTGAGAATCCCCACCACTCGGCGATCTGCCACCACAGGCAGCCCGCTGATCTTGTATCTCAACATATGTTGACAGGCTCTCTCCAGCGGATCGTCGGGGCCGACGGTCACCGGATCCGGGGTCATCGCCTCGGCCACGCGCAGCTTCGTCCAAAAATAGTTAATCTCGAAGAGGCTCAGGGTGGTAATGCTAGAGGGGGCGGCCTGACGCACATCGCCCAGACTGACAATGCCGATGAGTGTTTCGTGTTCGTCCAAAACAGGCAGACGACGGCAATGATGCTCCAACATCAGATCACGCGCATCAGCCAGCGACACATCGGCGGTACAGGTATGCGGATTTGGGGTCATCCAGTGGGACACCTGCGCCGTCGCCAAATGTGTACCGAGATCAGGCAAAGCCGACATGCTCATGGGCGAAATTCCTCTTGAATGGAACTAAAAGAAGCCAGCACCCCTGCACTGGCGGGGCCGTGTGCGCGAAAAGTCAGCCTACGCTGATTGTCACCCTTGCCATAATCCAGCCAGATGGAAAGATGATCGGCGGGCAACAGCGCGGCGATGCGCTCGGCCCACTCCACCACCAGCACCCGCACCTTATCCATTTCCACTTCGGTCACTTCGTCGATTATCTCTTCCAGCCCCACCCCCGCCGCCTCATGAATGGCATCGCCCAGACGATAAGTATCCATGTGGAGTAACTTGGCAGAAACAGTGGGGTTTGCGTAATCGTTAATCAGCGTAAAGGTGGGGCTGGTCACGGCCACCTTGATGCCCAGGCCGGCGGCGATGCCCTGGGTGAGTGTGGTTTTGCCCGCGCCCAACGGACCGCCAAGCGCCACCACCAGGCTTTGATGGATCGAATGTCCCAGCGCACGGCCCAGAGATTGGGTTTCCTCGGCGCTTTGGGTGACCATCTCAAGTTCGTTCCACTGATTTTCTGTCTGCATAGCCCCTTGGTATCTATTCACGTCTAGGGTGCGATGCACTCGCCAGAGGTAGATTGAGTGTAAAACAATTATGTAGCAAGTGCGTCGCGCCTGGATAGTTACGCCCCTTGATTGTAAACCGTTCGCAGAGAAGTGGCAAAACAGGGGCCAAATTTCCCGCCGGGATCTCTGACTCTTGGCTTATAGTCGGGCGCGGTTGGGGCTGTTATTCTAAAAAGGCAAGGAATTCCAGTAAAGTCTATTCGGTTTTCGGTATTGTGAAACGATTTTTTCTATTATGTGGGAGAACAAGTTCATGTCAACGCCTATGGCGCGCACCGTGCGCCTGCTTTTTTGGATCAGTCTATTGCTCACTTTGTGGCTGGCATGGCTAAGCTCGCATGGGGTGGCCCAGGCGGGCGAGGATCCAACGCCCGCCGATGTGCGCGTTGAGGGCGACTTGACAGCGCGCCGTCTGCTTGTGGGCGATGTGGTGGCGTTTCAGGGGGTGGGCGTACACGTGGGCCACCCACAGATTAGCCCTGACGGCAGACTAATCGCCGTGAGTATCATTCCGGCGGGGACAGAGACCGCCGATCTGGCCCAGATCTATCTTTTTGACCGAGAGAGCGGCGCGCCGATGGACCGACTGCCCGGCCATTCGCCGCAGTGGCAAGATGACCGCCATCTCAGTTTCATGCGGGGCGAACGCACGGGCAGCTATGATCGCCTGGGCCGTCAATCGCAACTCGACGCGTTTGTGGCCCCTCCCCGTGGGCGCACGATTCCGCCCGCGCCCACGTCGATTAGCAATGCCATCTACCCGCAGACCATCCGCGTGGCCCACCATCCTCAGAACGGCTGTCGCAAGGTGGCCGATTGGCAGGTGGATGTGATCCCGTTTGAAGAATACGTGGCGCGCTCCGTCCCCGCCGAGACGCCGGTTTCGTGGCCGATTGAGGCGCTCAAAGCCCAAGCCGTGGCCGCACGCACCTACGCGTGGTATCAGATCCAACAGGGGCGACCTACTTATGATGTCACCGATTGGGCCAACTTTCAGATGATGTGTGACGACCGCTATGAACGCAGCGACCGCGCCGTGGCCCAGACCGCCGGGCACTATCTATCGGCGGTGGGGGATCCCAAGCACGCGCCGATTATCGCCATGTACAGCGCCAAAAATGGGCATCCCACCCTCACCCATCCCACGGTGGCCGTGCTCCAAGCCGTGCCCGATTGGACGGGGCTGGGCGAAACGCGCTTTGGGCATGGCTATGGCCTGAGCCAGTGGGGGGCACAGCGCCGCGCCGCCAGCGGCCAGAGCTATCGGCAGATTCTCGGCCATTATTATAGTGGCGTCAATCTGCAAAACGCGCTGGACCCGGCCCAGCCTTTGGCGGGCATCACCGGGCTGGAGGCCAACGGCTATCTGCCGGGCGGCGGCATCCGCTGGCGAGCACTGACCCCGGCCACGCCGCTGCCAGGGCAGTTGACGATTCACACACCCACAGGCCCCGTTACGTTGAACGGTTCAAGCGGCGTCTGGCAGCGCCCATGGCCGATTAGCGAGGGCGTGCCGGTGAGTGTTTCGTTTTGGCTCAACGGAAGCTATCAAGAGGAGATCTGGCTGACGCTGGATCGCACCCCGCCCGCGCCGCCCACGGTCAACGCCCCCAGCAGCAGCGAGATCCCCACGGCGACGCTGAGCTTTGCAGCGGGCAGCGAAGAGCGCATCGGCCTCAGCAACGGCTGGACATGGCAAGGGGAAAGCTTGCTGGCCTCTGCCAACATGGGCATGGTGATGGCCGATGGCAGCGCCGACGGTGGCGCGGCGCGGGTGGCGTATCCCGGTCAACATCAACCGGGTTATTGGTATGGGCCTTATGCCACGGGGCTGCCCAGCAAGACTAGCTATCGAGCGCTCTTTCGGCTGCGTATGGGCGCCCATCCCCAGCGCTCCGTCGATGGCGCGGTGCCGGATCGCCCGCTTGCACGGCTGGACGTCACCGACAAGGGCGGCGATCTCTTGCTGGGTGTGCGTGATCTGTGGGCCAGCGATTTTGGGCTGGATGGCGCGTGGGTCGAGATCCCGGTGGATTTCCATCTTTTTGTGCCAGCGCAAGGGCTAGAAGTGCGTGTGCAGTGGTATGGCGAAGTGGAGTTGGCCCTGGATCGGGTGCGCGTTTTTGCGCTGCGCGCCGAGGGTGCCCAGACGGCGGCGTGGCCGCTTACCGGCGGAGAATCTACCACGGTAACGGCAGTGGCCTTTGATCGGGCTGGCAATGTCAGCGCACCGGTGGAGCATTCGATTCGGCTGTTGGACGAACACGCGCCCGCCTTTGATGCCATTTCGTGGGCGCAAGGCTGGCATACGCGGCTGCCCATAACGTTGACAGCGACGGTGGGTGATCTGGGCAGTGGGTTGGAAACCGCAAGTGGGAGGCTGGTGATTGGTGAGGATAGCCTACCGCTGACGTTTGAAAATGCCGCCAATCCGTGGGCGCGCCAAAAGGTGACGGCGGTACTTACGTCGTTGGCCGATGGTCAATATCCCGTGCGTTTCCGGGTGGCAGATCGGCGCGGCAATGTGCGCGAAAGCGAGGTCGCCACGCTGCGGCTGGATATGGGTCGCCCCACGGCGGCGATTCGGGCGCTGCGGGCCGATGGATCGGGGATCGAGGCGGTGGATGGCTGGTTTGGCGAAGCGGTGCAGGTGGAGATCAGCGGGGCCGACGCCATGAGCGGTCTCAGCGCGCTGGCCTATGTGTTGGACAACGCGCCCTATGCGCTTTACACAGCGCCGTTTGGCGTGGCAAGCGAGGGCCGACACGCCGTGCGCTATTGGGCACAGGACAACGCCGAGAATTATAGCTTCAGTCAGAGTTTCTATTTTGGAATTGACCGCACGCCGCCAGATCTGGCGCTTTCGTATCAGCGCGATGCCGATGAACTTGTGGTGAAATGGCAGGGCACAGATGCACTTTCGGGCGTGGCGGGGTATGCCGTGGCGGTGCAGCGCGCTGACGAAGGCTGGGAAGATCAACAGGGGGTCAACCCGCTGGCCGAAAATCTCACGCTATCGTTGATGAACAGCCAGATCACGGCGGTGCGGGTGCGGGCCTGGGATGCCGTGGGCAACCTGAGCGAATGGCAGACACAAGCAACCGACATGTTCAAGCATACGCTCTATTTGCCACAGACAGAGCGAGGAGTGGTGAGTGGCGATTAGCGATTGGGTATGACGTTCGCCACTCACCACTCGCTACTCTCCCATCGCCATCGCCCGTTCCACAGCGCGATAGGCGTTGACGATGCCGTACCCGGCAAAGACGTTGGGGACGGCATCTTTGCTCAGCGGGCAGGGGGCATCCAAGACAAAAGGCATGGCGGCCACGGTTCCGGTGAAGGGGGTAGCCGTCTCAATCAGAATCTTTTCGGTAGTTGCAATATCGCCGATCAGCGCCGGGTTGGCGGACCACAAGAGCGCCACCACACCGGCAATATGCGGACCAGCCGACGATGTACCATCGGCGGAGGCATACTGGTTGTCTGCCACAGAGGAGAAAATCTCGACACCGGGCGCAAGTAGATCCGGTTTGATGCGGTTACTACCATCGGCGAGAACCGGACCGACGCTGCTAAAGGCGGCCAGATCCGCCGAGCGAGTGGACGCCCCGACGGTAAAACTGGCCGCATAGATGGCCGGGGCAGCATCCAAAGAGCTACACGAGGGGCCATCGTTGCCCGCAGAAACCACTACAAAGGTACCAGCGGCGCGGAGGGCATCCAGCGCAGGTTGCAGGGAATCGGCATCACAACCTTCGGTGGCTTGCGGGCAGCCCCAACTATTGTTGAGTACCTGAGGCGCGCGCGCTGGATCGCCATCCACAAAAGGATCGCCATCCAGCGGGAAAGGGGCCAGCATAAATTGTAGACAGTCCAGATAATAGGCGGCGTTGCCCAAATTGCGTTCCATGTTGCGGCAGCCGATCCATTGCGCGCCAGGGGCAACGCCCACCGCTGCACCCAATGCGCTGCCCAGCGTATGGGTGCCGTGGCCGATATCGTCGAGGGGAGCAGGCGCATCTGCCCAGGCATCAAACCAATTGTAGTTGTGATCAAGGGTTGCACCCTGGGCGCCACGATAGGCAGCACGTAGTTCGCGGTGATCCCACTGGACGCCACTATCCGACTGGCCGATAACAATGCCTTCGCCGCGCACGCCCAGATCTGTCCAGACGCGCGGAGCTTCAATGGCGGCGAGGTTCCAGAGCCGCTCCGATGTGGGCACGGCTTCTTCGCCGGGCATCCCGAAGATGGCTGCCGGCAGCGGGCGCAGCAAAGGCGCAGGCAAAACCCGATCCACAGCGGGATTGCGCGTCAACCACCATAACACAAAAAGGTTTCCCTCGACTTTTAACCCGTTGACAAGATAGTACGGGGTGTAGGCAATCCCCCAGCGATCTAACTCGGCGCGCAGATCGGCCTGAGTGCGGTTGGCGTGGTCCACCAATGTGACATAGACCGCCTCGCGCCGCGCCTCGACAGGGTCAATCTCGGCCACCGACGTGAGGTCAGCCTGCTCGGTGAGGATCACAAAAAGAGCATCGCCGTGCAAGCCAGGGTTGCCCCAGGTGGTATAAATGATGGCTGCGCCCACACAGCTTAGACCCACGAGCAGAATTGCTCCCCACTGTGCGCCGGGCGCTTTGAGCCATGTCCGCGCCAACCCTAGCAACACAGCCAAAACCACCCCACCCAACAGGGTGATCAACGCGGCCAGCCAGCCCCATAGCCCTGCTTCGGCTTGGGCTACATAGAGCAGCGACAGGGTATCCGTGTCGGCAAAGAGCAGAGGAAAGGCCACCACGCCGCCCAGAAGCAAAGCCACGGCAGGCCAGTTAAGGGCGGCTTTGTTGTGATAGTTGCGGCCAAGCATACTCACCGCCATGACCAGCCAGCCCAACGAAAGAAAGGCTATTGAGATAACCAGTGAGCCGCCATTGAAGCCCAGATTGCGCGTCATCAAAACCAGTGAGATGCCGATGACCCAACCGCCAACCAGCAGATCCCGCCCCGGTGTGGTGGCGGCCAGCTTGAGCGAACGCAGCCAGAAGCGGGCGATAATCTGGGCGGCAGACCAGCCAAAGAGCATCGCTGCCAACAAAGCCAGGATGATGTCGGTGAGCGATCCCAGCGATCCCCAGACGAGCCAGGGATAGCCAAGCATGATCGCCGAGGCCAACGCCATCCATAGGGCAACGGCGCGTGTGCCGCGGGCGGTGCGCGCGCCCACGATCCAACGCACGAGCAGGGCATAGACGGCCAGAATCAGCACTTGAATCAGCGCGGCCAGTTGTGACTGGGCTGGTGCGATCCACGTAGTGGGCAAGAGCAGCACAGGCAGGATCAACGACAACAGCCACGTTGTATAGCAGGCGCGCAGCCGCACGGTGTGGGCGCGCCACCGCAGCAACGCTAGCACCGCAGCAAGCAGCAGCGTGATGCCCAGTGTCCACAAGGAATCTCGGAATTGTTGGGGAGCAGTGCCGATTTCCAGCGCTTTGGCAACCAGGCGCGCCAATCCAATTCCAGCGACCAAGAGCGTCACAAGGAAAGGCCAGCAGCCAAGTCGTGTGCTTGTTCTTTGCGAAGGCAGAGGTACGTCCAGGGTCATGTTTTTTCGAGTGAAGGATGTGGTGTAGAAAAGAAAAAGAGATCGATCAATGGATGATCGATCTCTCGGGCAGACAGGTGATCAGACTAGCCAACCAGCGTGGCGTTGAGGATGATTTCATCCACAGCGGCCAGGGCTTTGGAAACCGGGCAACCCGCTTTGGCCTGGGTGGCGTAAGTCTGCAAATCTTCTTCGCTCAGATTGGGAACTTCGGCTCGGCAGTCGAGTTCAATCTTGTTGATCTTGGGACCTTCGCCCAGATGGACGGTGGCTTTGGTGGTAATCTCGGTGGGGGTGAAGCCATTGCGGCTTAACAACGCCGAGAGGAACATGGAAAAACAGCCAGCATGGGCCGCGCCGATGAGTTCTTCCGGGTTTGTGCCTTTGCCGGTCTCGAACCGAGAGGCATAGGTATAGGGACCTTCATAGTGACCGGCTCCCACTGTCATTACGCCGTTGCCCTCTTTCAGGGTTCCCTTCCAGGTTGCTTCCGATTTTTGGACTGCCATAGACCCTCCTTGAGTTGGTTAATTCTGAGTAAGATAGGTATTAGCATATCATAGACTGGATAATTTTCTGTAGCAAAGTCTGCAAAGAGAAAATAGCATGAATCAAGGCTTGCCAAAGACGCGAACAAATGTTTCAATCTAAAGCAAGGTGACCATTTTCGTTTTCAGGAGCCAGAGCGTCATGTTTGATCAACACAAAGTCATGGCCGCGCTCGAACGCAAGCGCGCCCGCTTTAGCGGCTATACACACACGTTGCAACAAGAGCAAGAGCGGACGGCGGTGGCTTTTACTGCCTTTCGCCAGATGTCAAGTGAATCGCTTTGGGACGCACTGAATCACGTAGGCGATGACTGGCCGGGCGCGCTGCCCACCGCCGAGTGGGATCAGGCCGAGCGGTTGCGGATGCCCTTTGGTGAAGCCTGGGCCAATCACCGGGACGCGCGCGAATGGGCGCTGACCGTGCTCTATAATCGTCCATCGCTGGCAGTGGACGGTAGCCAGATCACCCCCACCAAAGACTATTCTATGCCTGTGGGTGCGGTCCAGGTGGGCTGGTTTGTCAATGAACATCAACAGACCCCCGAAAATGGCACGCCCAGCTATGTCAAAGATGTAGAGTTCGAGGTGCTCTCTCCCGACGAACTGGGCGACGACGAGGACGGCGATAGCGGTGATTTTCCCAGTTGGCGGGTAAATCAACAACGCTTTTTGATGGAATGCGCAAAGCTGTGCGAGTTGATGGAAAGCTATGCCCAGCGCCCATTTGAACGTCGCCCGCTCTGTTTCTTTGATGGCTCCCTGGTGATCTCGTTTGCCGGACAATTGCGCCCCGAACGTGCCCGCCCCTATCTGGCCGCAGTCGAGCAGCTTTTGGATTGTTCGCAGCACTTTGAAGTGCCATTGGTTGGCTTTGTGGACAGCGCCTATAGCCAGGATCTGGTGACGTTGATCAACAACCTGATCCCCGAAGCCCGGCTGAACCACACCAGCGATGCTCGTTTGCTCCAGAGCGTGCTGCCGGCTTGGGGAGATCGCAGCCCGCTCTTTGTGTGTGCCCGCTCGGATCAACTGAGCCGGGATGGGCGCGCCGATTTTTATAAGCGCATCTGCTTTGGCTATATGCGGCTGGTGGGGGATCGCGCCCCGGCCCGTGTGGAGCTGCCGCGCTGGATTGTGGAGACAGGGCAGGCGGGCGAAATTCTGGACCGTGTGCGTGCCGAATGTGTGGTAGGCAACGGCTACCCCTATCCCATTGAGACGGCGGACGCCGCGGCGGTGATCTCCCAGGCAGACCGTGAGCGCTTTTATCGGCTCTTTCAACAGTTTTTGGAACACGAAGGCTCGTCGCTCAGCCTGGCCCGCAAGATGCGCAGCAAGCGCAGCCGACGGTAGCGGGCGCTGGCGTAACTTTGCCCGCACTGGGGTGTTTCCATTTTAGGAACAAGTCAACTTCCGAGGTGACATCACCGTTACAGCCGTGTGCTGCCCGTTGATCACGGCAAAAGCAGAGAGACCCCTGTTGGTACAAACAAGCATGAGCGAATCTCCCCAACCAGAGACACCCGAACAAGCCGCGCAGCCCCAACCGGAAACGCCAGTCAGCCTGGAAACGCCAGTCAGCCGACGGGCAGAACGCAACCTTGTGCCTTTTATGCAGGCCAGCACAGCTTGGGATCAATCCACCAAACGCACGGCGCTGATTGTACTTTTGGTGGTGGGAGCGGTCATGTTCTGGCTTAGTCGGCCTGTGTTGCCCATCCTGATTTTGGCGTTTATGATCTCCTATTTGCTTAACCCGATTGTGGATCTGCTGGAACGCATCCGCGTGCCGCGCGGGTTGAGCACGGTTTTTCTCTATTTGCTGCTCTTGTTGACGATTGTTATCTCGCCAATTTTGTTGATCCCTATTTTGATTGAGCAACTCAGCGCGCTGATTGTGGTGGATGTTTCGCGTACCACCCAGGCGTTGGTGCTGGCAATGCAAAGTTGGGTCAACAATTTGCCCACGCACATTGAAGTGTTGGGCTTCGAGCTGACCATTGGGAACTTTGTCTCGCAGATTCAGGCCAACTTTAATGGAGACATTGCCTTTCAGGTGCTGCCCAGCGCGCGCGATTTGTTGGAGTATTTCAATCGACTGATCAGCACCGCCACCAACGTAGTGGGCGGCACGGCTTATATTGGCTTTACGGTGGTGGGGAGCATTTTGAATGCTTTCCTCTTTTTGCTCTTTCTCTTCTTCCTCAGCCTCTACATGACCAAAGATGCGCCTCAGATTCGGAACTATATTGAGGGACTCTTTCCGCAGTCATATCACGGCGAGGCTGCCGAATTGATCCGCCAGATGAGCAAAATCTGGCAGGCTTTCTTCCGGGGGCAGTTGTTGCTCTCGCTGATTATCGGCGTGACGACGTGGGGGATTTTGCGGCTGGTGGGGATGCCGGGCGCGCTGATTCTGGGCATTCTGGCTGGCTCGATGGAGGTGATCCCCAATATCGGTCCCACCATTGCCATGATCCCGGCGGTGATAGTGGCGTTGATTCAAGGCAGCACTATTTTGGAGATCGGGAATCTTCAGTTTGCGCTGCTCACAGTGGGAATTTATTTTGTGGTGCAACAGTTGGAGAATCAACTTCTGGTCCCGCGCATTATCGGAACCAGTGTTAATTTACACCCTATCGTAGTGTTGTGTGGGGTGGTGGTGGGGGCCAGCGTGGGTGGGGTGCTGGGCGCATTTTTGGCCGCGCCTATTGTCGCCAGCCTGCGCGTGGTGGGGAGCTATGTCCATGCTAAATTGCTCGATTATCCGCCCTTTCTCAACGCCCGCATTGCCGCCGAAGATTGGCGACAGTCAGATGTCTATCGCCGGGTGGTGATGCCTTCGCCAGCGCCAGACCCCGAATCCACCGACGACACCCTCCTCTCGGCCAGCGCCCAAAGCAACGAGTTTGGCTCCACAGCCGCCCAATAACGCTCCATTACAGGGGCAACGATGCAAAGACATCTACTGCCAACGTAGTCTGCACGTCGGTCAGCGCCAGCCGATAATATGCCGCAGCCGCAATCATGACGGCATTGTCTGTACACAGAAAAAGTGGCGGAATGTGCAAGGCAATCCCCAGTTTACCGAATCGATCCGCAGCGGCCCGCCGCAACGCCTCGTTTGCACTCACCCCCCCACAGATACAGACTTGGTGCGCGCCGAAAGTCTGGGCTGCCGCGGCTGTCTTTTCCACCAGCACATCCACCACGGCCGCCTGAAAGCTCGCCGCCAGATCGGCTGCCGTCTGCGGTGCAGTCGGCTCAATTCCCTCGCGCTCTAACTGACGGGTCAGGTTGAGGACGGCTGTCTTTAGCCCGGAAAAACTAAAATTATAGCGATGGGCTGGGGCGTCCATGAGCGGGCGCGGCAGTGCGTAGCGGAGCGGATCTCCACGCTGGGCGGCAGCCTGAAGCGCGGGCCCGCCTGGGTAGCCCAGCCCGATCAGCCGCGCCACCTTGTCAAAGGCTTCGCCGGCGGCGTCATCTAGTGTGTGGCCCAGGGATTGATAGCGCCCATGCCCGGTCATGAGGATCAACGACGTATGCCCGCCAGAGACAATCAACACCAGGGTGGGGAAGGTATCCACAGCGCCGGGGCGGTCGGGCAGATCGAGCCAATTGCTATACACATGCCCTTCCAAGTGATTCACCGGGATCAAGGGGCGATCACTGGCAAAGGCCAGCCCTTTGGCTGTATTCACGCCAACCAGCAGGCTGCCCGCCAACCCGGGGCCGTGGGTGACAGCGATGGCGTCCAATTCATGCACAGCAGCAACGTTCGCATCGCGCAGGGCATCTTGGATCACGGTTTGGATGGCGAGCACATGTTGGCGGCTGGCAACTTCGGGATAGACGCCCCCAAAGCGGCGGTGCATTTCGATCTGGGTGGCGACGGCATGGCCTAGCAAGGTGCGGCCATCTGCCACAATTGCGGCGGCGGTCTCATCACAACTGGTTTCAAGCGCAAGGATTCTGGTCATATGTGTAGTATAACAAAGGTTGTTCCAAAGCGGATGACGGTAGCGCTCATCGTGCAATAACCCATTTTTCGCGTTTGACAACATTCAGCGCGCCATGTATTATCCGCGCTACCGTGCTGTGTTTATTTCCTCTCTTCACGTCGAAACAGCACAGAATCAAAGCCAGTGGTATTACCCTCTGAATGAGTTACAAATCCTGTTTTTAGTGTTGTGTTTTCAACTTTAATCCCTCAAAGGAGAAAAACAAATCTCATGACCTTCCCATTCCCCCGGTTGATCCATCTTGTGTCCTTGTTACTGCTCGTGGCGTTGGCGATAACTGCTTGTGCGCCGACGACACCGTCCACTGGATCCGAAGTGCCCAGCACAGAAGCGCAGCCAGAGAGCGGTGAAGAAGCCCCGGCTGCGGCAGAGTTGGGGCGCGGCACCGATGGAACCGTTACCCTGCTCTATTGGCAGGCCGTGTCGGTGCTCAATCCCTACCTTTCCAGCGGCAATAAAGATCTCCACGCCGCCTCGGTGATTCTGGAACCGCTCTTCAACTATAGCCCTGCTGGCGAGTTGATTCCCCTGTTGGTGACCGACATCCCTACACTGGAAAATGGTGGCGTCTCAGAAGATCTGACCTCCATTACCTGGACCCTCCAAGAGGGCATCTTGTGGTCAGATGGGACACCACTTACCGCCGAAGATGTAGTCTTTACCTGGGAATATTGTACACACCCGGACATGGGCTGTAGCTCCGCCACCAGCTTTGAAGGCATTACCAGCGTTGAAGCGGTGGACGATCTGACCGTGAAGATCACCTTTGATGGCCCGAAACCCTATCCATACTCAGCATTTGGCGGACAGTTGGCTCCGATTTTGCAAAAAGCCCAGTTTGCCGACTGCCTGGGTGCGGCTGCATCGGGCTGTTCCGAGGCCAACACTGGCCCCATTGGCACTGGCCCCTACAAAGTGAGTGACTTCCGCGCCAACGATGTGGTGGTCTTCACTGTCAACGAAAATTACCGTGAAGAGAACAAGCCCCACTTTGCCGAAGTGGTGATGAAAGGTGGCGGTGACGCTGCCGCTGCTGCCCGTGCCGTGCTGGAAACGGGCGAAGCCGACTATGGCTGGAACCTGCAAGTTGAACCGCAGATCCTGGCCGACATGCAAGCCGCGGGTCAAGGAACGGTTGCCAGCACCTATAGTGGCTTGGTCGAACGTATTCTCATTAATTTTACCGACGTCAACCCAGACCTAGGCGATCAGCGCGGGGTGTGGACGCCCGAAGGCACGAATGCCCATCCCTTCCTTACTGACCCTGCCGTGCGCCAGGCTCTTTCCATGGCAATTGACCGCAATATCATCGCCGAACAGCTTTATGGATTTACAGGCAAGGCCACCTGTAACGCCCTTTCTGGCCCCGAAGCGGTGGCTTCCACCGCCAACGATGGCTGCCTAACCCAGGATATTGAAGGCGCCAAAGCACTCTTGGAAGAAGCTGGCTGGGTTGACAGCAACGGAGATGGCATCCGCGAGAAAGATGGCGTGGAACTGAGCCTGCTCTACCAGACCTCTACCAATTCTGTGCGCCAGAAGACCCAGGCGTTGATCAAACAATGGTGGGAAGAGATCGGCATAGCGACAGAATTACGCAACATTGACTCTGCCGTCTTCTTCGGCGGTGATCCGGCCAGTCCCGACACCCTGGGCAAATTCTACGCCGATGTGCAGATGTACGCGGCCCTGCCCGACAGCCCAGATCCGCAAAACTATCTTGCCAACTGGCTTTGCCAGGACGGCGAAAACATTGCCAGCCCCGCCACCGGTTGGTTGGGCAATAATGTGGAACGCTGGTGCAACCCTGAGTATGACGCACTCTATGTAACGCTCACCCAGACCGCCAATCTGGACGAGCGGGCGGTGATTGCCAAACAGCTAAACGACATGCTGGCCCAGGATTATGTGAATCTGCCGCTGGTCTTCCGCAGTTCAGTCTCTGCCTACAGCAATGCGCTGGGTGGCGTGGATATGAACGCCTGGGATTCTGAATTGTGGAACCTTGAAGATTGGTATCGAGTTCGTGAATAGTTGATTTTACAAAAAAGATCTGCTAAGTTTGAAAGAACTTAGCAGATCTTTTTCCTCAAGCTGTAAACAATAATTCATACCTGCCTGGGGTAACAATTTTCCTCTATACACTCCCCCAAGGTAGCGTAAAAAACGGTTAGTCCCTGGTGTCCAAATCCATCCATCCCCTGGTACGATCTGGTACACTATTTTTGAGCATAGCGTTTTTCCATTTCATTCCATCAAAGGAGCAAAACAGAAGATGATGCAATCCAAGTCACTCAGTTTGGTGCGTCTGGTTGGTCTGCTGCTGTTCTTGATGCTGATGGCGACAGCGTGTACACCCGCTGCACCGTCCGCCGAACCAGCAGCCCCAGCCGCAGAAGAAGCAGCCAGCACCACCGAAGAAGCCGCCGATGACGAAGAGCCAGGCCGCGGCACGGAAGGCACGGTCACCCTGCTCTACTGGCAGGCTGTGTCGATTCTCAACCCCTATCTCTCCAGTGGAACCAAAGATTTTCATGCTGCCTCGGTTATTCTGGAGCCACTCTTCAACTACAGCCCCTCTGGCGAGTTGATTCCCGTGTTAGCCGCAGAGATTCCCTCTGTGGAAAATGGCGGCTTTGCCGAGGATCTCACCTCCATTACCTGGACGCTCAAAGAGGGCGTGCTCTGGTCGGATGGCACACCGTTCACCGCTGAAGATGTCGTCTTCACCTGGGAATACTGCACCCATCCTGACATGGGCTGTAGTTCCGCCACCAGCTTTGAAGGCGTTGCCAGCGTGGAAGCAGTGGATGACCTCACAGTGAAAATCACCTTTGAGGCCCCAACTCCCTACCCGTATAACCCGTTTGGCTCCCAACTGGCTCCCATTATCCAGAAAGCCCAGTTTGCCGAGTGCCTGGGGGCAGCTGCCACCGAATGTTCCGAGGCCAACACTGGCCCCATCGGCACTGGCCCCTTCAAAGTGAGCGACTTCCGTGCCAATGATGTGGTGGTCTTTACGGTGAACGAAAATTACCGTGAAGAGAACAAGCCCCACTTCGCCGAAGTAGTAATGAAGGGTGGCGGTGACGCTGCCGCTGCCGCTCGTGCCGTGCTGGAAACGGGCGAAGCCGATTATGGCTGGAACCTGCAAGTCGAACCGCAAATTCTGATCGACATGGAAGCGGCTGGACAGGGAACCGTTGCCAATGCTTTTGGCGGCAATGTGGAACGCATCCTGATCAACTTCACCAACCCCGGTGCCGATCTGGGCGATCAGCGCTCGGTGTGGACCGCCGATGGCACAAACGCCCATCCATTCCTCTCTGATCCGGCAGTGCGCCAGGCCCTTTCCATGGCCATTGACCGCACCATCATTGCCGAGCAGTTGTACGGTTTTGCTGGTAAGCCCACCTGCAACATCTTATCTGGTCCCGAATCGGTGGTCTCCACGGCTAACGACGGTTGCCTGACCCAAGATATTGAAGGTGCGAAAGCCGTCTTGGAAGAAGCAGGTTGGACAGACAGCAACGGTGACGGTGTACGCGAGAACGCAGATGGTGTCGAACTGCGCGTGCTCTATCAGAGTTCCACCAACTCTGTGCGCCAAAAAACCCAGGCATTGGTCAAGCAATGGTGGGAAGAGATCGGTGTTGCCACCGAACTGCGCAACATTGATGCTGCCGTCTTCTTCGGTGGCGATCCTGCCAGCCCCGACACCTTGGGCAAGTTCTATGCTGATGTGCAGATGTTCACCAACGGCCCAGAAAGCCCCGACCCACAAAGCTACCTCTCGGGCTGGCTCTGTCTGGATGGTGAAAACATCGCCAGCCCGGACACGGGGTGGCTGGGCAATAACAACGAACGCTGGTGCAGTCCTGAATACGATGCGCTCTACTCCACTCTCACCGACACGGCTGGGCTGGAAGAGCGGGCAGTGATTGCCATGCAGTTGAACGACATGCTGGCCCAGAACTACACCAACCTGCCCCTGGTCTTCCGTGGTTCGGTCTCTGCCTACAACAACACGCTGGGTGGCGTGGATATGAACGGCTGGGATACTGAGTTGTGGAACCTTGAAGATTGGTATCGCATTGGCGAATAGCTCGCCAACTTTGTAAAAAAACCTGTCAGGTTTCAGAAAACCTGACAGGTTTTTTTATTCTTCTTGTACAGATATGCGCGCCGCCCAGATCATCACCCCCAGCGCCAGCAACGTTAACCCCGCCAACGCCACCAGTTTGTAAATCCTTGCTTCCAGCAAGAGCGTCATCCCGCCAAAAAGCGCGCAAAATACCCGAATATCCAACCACAATGACCCGCTCGCGCAGGCCAATATCGAGCAGGCGAAAGTGTAGATGATCGCGCCCGCCCGCCCCCGGCGAAAGACCGCGCCGCCAGCGGCTATAGATCAGCCAGGCCACGTCCAGCACAGGTAAGCCCAAGACCAGCAACACCGTTGCCAGCCGCGCCCCGCCGATGATGCCCAGGGCAGCCAGGGCAAAGCCCAATACATAGCTGCCACTACTGCCCATAAAAACCCGCGCCGGCGCAAAGTTAAAGGGCAAAAAGCCCAGCACCGTTCCCAACAGCGCAACGGGCAAGATCGCCACGCTTAACTGCGGCGGCTCGGCGGCAAAGAGCATGTGAATCGCCAAGATCGCACACAGGATGGCTGTCACCCCCGCCACCAATCCACTGAGACCATCCAAAAAATTGACCGTGTTCATCATCCCCATGAACCAAAAGACAGTCAACGGCAGCACCACCCACCACGGAAACCCTGCCTCGGCATCCAAAAGGAAACCGTCGCCCAAGGGATTGTTGACGTGCTTGATAAAAATCAGCCCGGCAATGGCGATGAGCGCGGCCACCAATTGCACCCCATATTGGGGCAGCGACGAAAAACGCAGCCGATCATCGAGCAGGCCAGCCCCCACGCAAAAAGTCACGCCGACGAGCAGGGCAATTACACGGCGCAATTCGTCGGGATCATTGCGCGGCGGCAGCCAGCCCGACGGCAATCTCGGCGGGCAGCAGCCAGGGCAAGACAAGGGTAATCAAGATTGTGAGGGTAAACGCGGCGTAGAGGGCAAGACCGCCTGTGCGCGGAACAATGCCACGGTGTTTACGGCGTCCTCCCGGTCGATCCACCCACCCCAGGCGATGGCCCAAGTGCATGGCAAGCGGGGTCAGAGTGAGGGAAAGCATGAACGCGAGGGCAAGAATGAGTACGTAGAACATGACAAGATGACAAGATGACAAGGTGACAAGGTGAAAGTAAACTCACCTTGTCACCTTGTCATCTGCTACGGTCGCAAGTATTGAAGTGTGCGCGGGAACGCCGTCGTTTCGCGCACATGATCGAGGCCACAGACCCAAGCCACCGTGCGTTCGAGGCCCAGGCCGAAGCCGCTGTGGACCACGGAGCCATATTTACGCAGGTCGATGTACCATTCGTAGGCATCCATGGGCAGGCCATGATGTTCAATGGCTGCGATGAGCTTTTGCGGATCGCTCATGCGCTCGCTGCCGCCGGTAACCTCGCCATAGCCCTCAGGGGCCAGCAGATCGACACTGCGACAAACTTCGCCGCGGTCAGGTTCTGGCTCCATGTAAAAAGCCTTGACCTGGGTGGGATAGTGATGGACGAAAACCGGCTTGTCAAACTGGGCAGCCAGATAGGTCTCGTGTGGGCTACCAAAATCATCGCCCCACTCAATCGACGGCACGGTATCTTCATAGCCGGGGACAATCTCACCGGCAGCCGCAGCCTTGTTGATCATCGCCACGGCTTCGTCGTAATGAATGCGCGGGAACGGCGGCGACACACGTTGCAGATGCACCGTGTCCCGTTCGAGCAGCGCCAATTCGGCGGCATTCTCACGTAGACAGGTCTGCACAATGTGGCTGACAAACGCCTCTTCAATCTCCATTAGCCCTTCCAAATCGCAAAAGGCAATCTCCGGCTCCACCATCCAAAACTCTTGCAGATGGCGACGGGTTTTGCTCTTCTCGGCGCGGAAGGTGGGGCCGAAACAGTAGACTTTGCCAAAGGCGAAGATGTTGGCCTCGTTGTAAAGCTGCCCAGTCTGGGCCAAATAGGCAGGCTCGCCGTGATAGTCGATCTCAAACAAGGTGGTTGTGCCCTCCGCCGCCGACGGGGTGAGGATGGGCGTGTCCACGTTGACAAAACCGTGATCGTCTAGCCAGCCGCGAATGGCGCGGATGATGGTGGCGCGGATGCGCAACACCGCCCATTGGCGCGGCGAACGCAGCCACAGGTGGCGGTTGTTCATCAAAAATTCGACGCCATGATCCTTAGGCGTAATCGGATAGTCAGGGTCGGCTACCTGCACGGCCGCAACGCTAATGGCGTCCAGTTCATAGCCGCCGGGCGTGCCGGGAGCGCGTTCGTCCTGTTTCACGGTTCCTGTGACACGCAGGCTGCTCTCTTGGGTCAGCGATTTGGCTGTTTCAAAATCGGCCTCGCTGACATTCTTGTTAAAAACCACCGCCTGGCAAGTGCCACTGCCATCGCGTATCTGCAAAAATTGCAGCCGTCCCTTGCCGGTCTTGGCATAGAGCCAGCCCTGCAACGTCACTTCTTCGCCGACATGATCGGCCATTTCGCGTATAGTTATGATTGGGGCCACGGGTTTCCTCACTGATCAGTCGTTTCATCGTCATCACCGTCGTCGTCATCGTCGTCATCGCCGAAGATATCTGCCAACGACACTTTGGGTTTCGGCGGCGGGTTGAACTGCAAATCTAGTTGAACGTTGATCTCCTCTTGCAGCCGCTCCATGCTCGTGGATCTGGACCGTTTCGCCCTCGCGGTGAGCGCTCTGCAAAAACGACGTTTCCGGGCGATAGTCGCTCATGCTATCCCGATAGGCGGGCCGCACAATATAGGTGTAAACATAAACCGATGAAGGTTCATGATAGGTCGGCTCCGGCTCTTGATTTACCACCGAGGGAGTCTCCACCTGTGGCTGCCGATCCCGTCCATTCCGGCGTCGCGAACGCCGCTTTTTGGTATTGTTATTAGGGTTGCCAGGGTTATTGCGCTGGTTCGGTTTACGCTCTGGGCTGGCTTCCTTGCCACCTGCCTGTGCCGTGGGCGCGGCTTGCTCGTTGGTCCGCTTTTCGCCAGATTTGCCCTTGCGCCGGCGTTGGCGAAAATAACGGCGTTTGCTGCCACCCTCGGCCGCTTTGCCATCACCACTGCTGTTTGGAGATTTTTCGTCAGCCATGAAATTCCTCACTTCCAATCAAAGCACACGTAGGACGGACTGACAGTCCGTCCCGCTATTTCTCTTCCACCAAGAAAAGCGGCACAGCCGATCCGCCGCCGGCGCTCACGTTGAGCAGACTGCTCGTGCCCAGACGCACCCCAGCATGGGCCACACGCTGACCGCGCCAGACATAGGGATCGACATCCATCATGCGCCACACGAATTGTAGCGCTTCGCCCTGCCAGATGGGAAACTGTGCGCGCGGGATGGGAACTCGTTTTTGCACCACATGCGGCGTCGCCAACCCTCGTTCCACCGCCATCGCCCAAGTGGCTTCGTCCACTTCCCACCCCAAGATCACGCCAGTGCCGCCATATTCGCGGATAGGCTTGATCACCAGATCGTCTTTGTGGGCCGCCATCCACGGGATCAACTCAACCGGCTCGTCATGCACGCGCGTGCGCCGATCTGCCACCATACGCGTCCACGGCACATGCTGCCCAATGGCGCGATTCTCGTCGCGGCTAAAGCGATGGGCATGCTCCTCGTCGCTGAGCAGGGCGAAGATGGCTTTATTATACAGGAGTTGGCAATTGAAATGATTGGCAATGCAAACCTGGTCCAACGCCACCGCCTGCACCAACGGATGGGCCAACAACTGCGCCGGGTCCGGGTAGCGGTTAATCAGCTCGTTGACCACCACACGCTTGTAGACGATATCGATGGCGAAATCGTCCACCCACAACCGCCCGTCGCGCAGGGTCAGTTCGTCGGGATCACAGATGCGCACAACGCTGCCCGCTGCCTCAAAGATCTGCTGCGAGAGGATAAATTCGTTGCGCGTGCGCACGGTGCGCCAATCGACAATGGCGATATTGGGACGCGCCACAGGAGATTTCCCCAGCGCCGCGCACCAATCGACATAGCACCCCAACAGCGTTTGGTAGACATGGCGACGCACAGGATAGCCCTGAATGTGGTGCGTTTCGGCCAGCCGCCGCATGGGTTCCAGATCGAAAAAGAGATCGCTCAGCACATCGCCATAGCTTAGCCCACCGGGGCTGTCGGCGTTGTATTCCAAAAAGTAGAGATCGCCGCGGCCAATCTCATGACCGCGCAGCCAAAACGCATCCATGCGCGCCGATACATCGGGGCGACCGTGGCGGTCGGGCAGTTGCACCAACGCGGCCTCGGCGGGCGAAAGATGCAACGCCGTGATCATGTCGATCTCGCCGCGGCGCAGGGCGGCATAGAGCTTGTGAATGGCGCTGACCACCGCTTCTGTCGCCGTCACCATACGCTCATATTCTGCCGGGTGCATAAAATGCGGACGCAGCACGTTGCAGATGGGACGGTCGCCAAAGGTGAGCAAGTTCGCCGCCATCTGATCGCGGAAAGCACCCCACAGCGCGGCTACGTCGCTCTGACGCAGCCAATGATGATACGTTTCGATGACCTGATCGGTGGGATGCATGAGGTTTCTAGATGTGACTCGACATGACGCCAGCGGCGTAGCTGTCGGAGATCGGACGGTGGGCCAATGCCTTTTCAATGACCAGATCGGTCATGGCCTCCAGCACCCATTCAAAGTGCCATTCGCCCAGGCTGACAATGTCAAAATCGGGCGCACTGTTGGTAAAGTCAATGGCATAGGGCACGCCGTCGCGGATGGCAAACTCCACGGTGTTCATATCATGGCCCAATCCGCGACAGAGTTTGAGCGCATCATCCACCACCCGTGTGCCCAGTTCCTCCGAAAGATAGCCAACGTTAGATTGATAGCGCTCGTGAAATGGCCGGTTGGGATCCCAGGCAATGGGCAGCACTTTGGTGCGGCCAATGCAGATACAGCGCAGATAGCGATCCCAGTCGATAAACTCTTGCACGATCATGGAAAGCTGACCCGAGGCGTCGTAGGCGCGGATCATCTCTTCCACGGTGTGGACAATGCTCACAGACTTCCAGCCGCCGCCCACGGCAGGCTTCATCACCGTGGGCAGGCCGATGCTCTCGGCAATCCAGAGCCAGTTTACCGGATAGAGCAGGTTGGTCAGACTTTCGCCGGTGATGTCGGCGATATACTCTTTGTTGGGCAGGATGATGGATTTGGGGACGGCGACACCCAATGTTTGGGCAATCGCATTGGCGGTGAATTTATCTTCCACGATGCGCCCAAAGGGGTTGTTGATCACATAGGTGCCCTGAATTTGGGCGTGTTTCAAATAGAGCTGATAGTAGGGGACTTCGTGGCTAATGCGATCGACAATCACGGCGTAGGGATTGGGAACATCCAGCGCCGTGCCGCCCAGTTTTACCCATTCTGCCGTCACCCCAGCGTTGCGGCTGTTGACTCGTTCGATAAAGGCACGTGGGAAGCTGCGTTCGCGCCCCACCATAATGCCGACTTTCTTCATGCCATCCTCCTAATAATGTTGGTTATGGAACTGTGTAGCTGGCGGCTTCTCGGCCATCGGCGTTAAACAGCCGCACTACCGCGCCCGCTGACCAAACAGGTGACGAGCGAGACCAATAGAGATTGAGGCTGTCGTTCTGTCCGCTGCGCGTGTGCAAACGTACGCTGCTGCCGGGGAAAAGGGGCAGATCGCCAAAAGCGTAGACTGGGCCGTTCACATCGCCGCCCAGGGTCCATCCCTGTAAATTGATGGCGCTGTTGCCTTCATTGACGATAAGCACCTGTTCGGCATCCAATGTGTTAGGCTGTTGCACTTGCAGCGAAAGGTCACCGCCTGGCGCGGCGGGAATGGCGGTTGCGCCTGCGGTCGTTGTGCCGCCGGGGCTGGGGATCACCAATCGCTGGCCCGAAAAAACATAGTCTGGATTGGTTAAATTGTTGGCCTGCATCAACTGATCAACGGTCAGGTTATAGCGCAGGGCAATCACAAAAAGACTGTCACCCTGTTGCACTACATACACCTCTGGCTCGCTGGCGGCGGCCGAAACAGGCGTGGGCGTGGGAAGGAGATCCACAGACGCGGGCGTCGGCGTGGGCGCAGCCACAAGATCAACGCCTGTGGTGGGCGTCACAATCAAGACCACAGGGGGCGGCGGTGTATACTGTGCGGCCAGTTCTTCGGCATCGGGGCGGCGCAGATCGGCGATCCAGACCACCAACACAGCCATAGCCAGGCTGACACAGGCATTGAGCAGTACAATAAAGACGAGTTGACGTCGGTTCATGCCGTCCTATTCCAGGTTCGGTCTCGTGTACAAAAGCACCTTTCCAAAAATTTTATCACACAAAAAGCCGCTTGTCAGAAGAGCCGCTTGTCAGAAGAGGATGTATAGTGAGCAGAGTTGACGTTCTGATCAGCAACCATTACACTTTGGATAACCCTTCCCGCTGCGCCATACAGAGACCCGATACAGGCTAACGCATCACTAACGCGGGGTTAATGTGCCACACATGCAGAGGTGATACCCTGATCCGTAGGACATTTCCCTGGTTCAGGAAGGTACGTCATGATCTCTGTGTCGCCATCTACAATTGACAAAGCAACCGCTTGGCGCGTGCGCGATGCTCTGGCACGCCATCCGTTGTTGGGAGGGGCCATCGCCCAGATCCAGATCCACGCTTGCCGCGAAGTTGTCACGTTGGAAGGGTGGGTTTTGGACGATGGCTTGCAGCAGTTAGCCACGCGCCTTGCCACACGCGCGGCAGGCTCTCGCCCCGTCAGTCCACAGATCCAAGTGCGCCAATGTACTCTGGCGCAACGTAGCACACGCTGGCATTGTGGGTGACGGGCTACCAACCTTGTTCCCTTTATTGAACAAAGCAGGGCAGAGAGCGGTTGGGTTTTCAAGGCAATTTATAGGACTCTGTGGCATTGTTCCCCGATGCTGTGACCGGGTGGCTTGGCCCGCGTTGCAACCCACAAGAAAGGCCTCGCTGTGGCTGGTATGTACGGTGAACTGGCGATTTTTAGTGGCACAGCCAATCGTCCGCTGGCAGAAGAAATTTGTGCCTATTTGAATACCGCTCTGGGCAAGGTCGAGATCACCCAATTCCCCAACAGCAATACATTTTGCCGGCTACAAGAGAGCGTGCGCGGCAAAGATGTCTTTGTGATCCAGCCCACGGGCCGCCCCACCAACGACAATTTAATGGAGTTGTTGATCCTGATCGAGACGTTGCGTCGCGACAGTGCCGGGCGCATCACCGCCGTGGTTCCCTATTACGGCTATGGGCGTACCGACAAGAAAGATCAGCCACGGGTGCCGATTACGGCGCGATTGGTGGCCGATCTGCTCACCACGGCCGGGGCCGACCGCTTCCTCACCATTGATCTCCACGCCGGGCAGATTCAGGGCTTTTTTACGATCCCCACCGATGAATTGACGGCGTTTCATCTCATGGTAAAATATTTCAAGCAAAAAGGGCTGGACAACAGTGTTGTGGTTGCGCCAGATGTGGGTGCTGTGCGCCGCGGTCGCAATTTTGCCCAGGCGCTGGATGTGCCGCTGGCCTTTATTGAAAAGCGGCGGTCGCTGCGCAACGGGGAACTTGCCAGCATGTCCAACGTTATCGGAGATGTGAAAGGAAAGATTGCCATTTTGGTGGACGACGAGATCGACACGGGCGGCACGTTGGTCAAGGCGGCGGCCATTTTGTGCGAAGCCGGGGCCAAAAGAGTTTGTGCCGCGGCCAGCCATGCGGTCTTTAGCCACCCCGCCGTGGAGAGATTGCGTGACAGTAGCCTGCACGAAGTGGTGATCAGTAATACACTCTATCTGCCCCCAGATCACACACTGGACAAGATCACCGTGCTTTCGGTTGGCCCCCTGTTGGGCGAGGTGATTCACCGCATCCACGAAGGCATCAGCGTCGGGGCACTTTTTGATGAATAGATTTTTTGACTGTGATTTTTGACTGTGATTTTTGCCTGTGATTTTAACCAATTGATATAGAAGGTATCCATGTTTAGAAAGCTTTTGAATGCCCTTGTCGGCGATCCCAGCGAGCGAGAACTCAAGCGCTTTCAGCCCATCGTCGAGAAAATTAATGCGCTGGAAACTTCGTTTGAGAGCAAACATGATGAAGAATTGCGCAATTTAACCGCAGGCTTTCGCCGACGGCTGGCCGAAGAGACCGTGCAGATCCGTGAAGATATTGTCGAGGCCGAGGCTGAATATGCCGCCGTGGCTGGAACAGACGAACAGCGCTTTGCCCGCATCGAGGTGGAGCGGCTGCAAAAAGAGCTGCTCAAGGTGGAAAGCCAGATTCTCAACGAAATCCTGCCCGAAGCCTTCGCCGCCGTGCGCGAGGCCAGCAAACGCGCCACGGGTCTGCGCCATTATGACGTGCAGCTTTTGGGCGGGATGGTACTCCACTCTGGCAAGATCGCCGAAATGAAAACCGGGGAGGGAAAGACGTTGGTGGCGACGCTCCCCCTCTATCTCAACGCACTTTCTAGCCGTGGCGTACATTTGGTCACGCCCAACGATTATCTTTCCAAAGTTGGTCTGCAACTCATGGGGCCGGTCTACCACCTGTTGGGGCTGAAGGCGGCTGTGATTCAAAGCAGCGCGGGCAGCCCAGATAAGGGCAGTTTCATATACGACCCTGAGTACCCCGCCCAGGACGACCGTTTTAAGGGATTGCGCCCGATTAACCGCCGCGAGGCTTATCAGGCCGATATTCTTTATGGCACGAACAACGAATTTGGCTTCGACTATCTGCGCGACAACATGGTGATGGACAAGCGCCAGCAATCACAGCGCGGCCTGCACTATGCGATTGTCGATGAGGTGGATAACATTTTAATTGACGAAGCGCGCACGCCGTTGATCATCTCTGGCGAGGCCGAGGAAAGCTCAGACTATTACGCCCGCTTTGCCGAATTGGTGCGCAGTCTGCGCCCAGAGGTGGATTACGAGGTCAATGAAAAGGAGCGGGTGGCGACGCTGACCGAGGCGGCGATTGCCAAGATCGAGGAGCGACTGGGCATTGATAACCTTTACAGCGCCGAACATTTTGAGATGATCCCTTATTTGGACAATGCGCTGCGGGCGCGCTCGCTCTATAGCCGCGACAAAGATTACATTGTGCGCGAGGGCGAGGTGATCATTGTTGACGAGTTCACCGGGCGCTTGATGGATGGGCGGCGCTATGGCGAGGGTCTGCATCAGGCGATTGAGGCCAAAGAGGGTGTCAAGGTCAAGAAAGAGTCCATGACGCTGGCGACGATTACCTTTCAGAACTTCTTCCGCATGTATAACAAGCTGGCGGGCATGACAGGCACAGCCAAGACCGAAGAAGAAGAGTTCCGCAGCATTTACAATCTGGATGTGATCGCCGTGCCCACCTATAAGCCGGTGATCCGCGATGATATGGCGGACATTGTCTATAAGAACCCGAAATCCAAGTTCAAGGCGGTGATCGACGAGATTGATGAGGCGCACAAGCGCCAGCAACCTGTGCTGGTGGGGACGGTTGCAATTGAGACCAGCGAGCTGATTAGCGAGATGTTGCGACGGCGCGGCATTGCCCACGAGGTGCTCAACGCCAAGCAACACGAGCGCGAGGCTACGATTATTGCCCAGGCCGGGCAGCCGGGGGCGGTGACGATTGCCACCAACATGGCTGGCCGTGGTGTGGATATTCTGCTGGGCGGTAACATAGAGGGTATGGCGCGCGAACAGATGCGCAAAGAAGGCATTGACCTGACCGAGATTCCCCAAATTGAGTGGAACGAAGTGTTGGATCTGCTCAAGCGCGGCCAGGACCCCACGCTGAAGTACGCGGCGCGCTGGGCCGAAGTGCTCAAAGAGAGACATGCCGAGGTTAAGCGCGATCAGCAAACGGTGAAAAGCGTGGGCGGGTTGTATGTCATCGGCACAGAACGCCACGAAGCCCGCCGCATTGATAACCAGTTGCGTGGTCGTTCGGGGCGCTTGGGCGATCCGGGGCGCAGTCGCTTTTATCTGAGTTTGGAAGATGATCTGATTCGGCGCTTTGGCGGCGACCGCATCACCGGCATCATGGATCGGCTGGGGATTGAAGATGATCAGCCGATTGAGGCGGGGATGATCAGCAAAGCGATTGAAAATGCCCAGACCCGTGTCGAGGGTCACAACTTCGACATTCGCAAGCATGTGTTGAAATACGACGAAGTCGTCAACGAACAGCGTGAGACCCTCTATGCCGAGCGGCGGCGCATTTTGAACGAGCCTTCGCTCAGACCTACGGTGATGGATATGATCACCCAAGAGGTGGAGGCGACGGTGCGTCAGTTTACGGGGACGCTGCACCGGGACGAGCTTAATTTGGAAGAGCTGACCAAGACGTTGCGAACGGTTTTTCCCTTCCCCGATGATTTTAATGAAGCGGCCTGGGAAGATCTGGACAACGACGAGATCCGCGACGCTGCGGTGGAGATGGCGCTGGCGGTCTATGAGCAAAAAGAGGCCGAGGTGGGCGCGGACAATCTGCGTAACTTCGAGCGCCAGTTGATGACGCGTGCAGTCGATCACCGTTGGATTCGCCATCTCACTGATCTTGATCGCCTGCGCGAGGGCATTGGCCTAAAGGCGATTGCCCAGATCGATCCGCTGGTTGCCTATAAGCGCGAAGCCTTTGGCATGTATCAGGAGTTAATGGGTGATATTCGCAGCGACGTAGTCAAAACTGTCATGAGTCTGACCGTCCAGCGTGAGCCAGTGGTGGCCCAGCCGATTGCCCGCAACATTCGTGTCAACCGCACCGATAGCGGCGCGCCGGTTCAACAAACGGTGCGCAATGTGAATAACCGCCCAGGGCGTAATGATCTGTGCTGGTGTGGCAGCGGCAAAAAGTACAAGCATTGCCACATGCGCAAAGATCAACAACAGGACGAAGCCTCGGTGCGCCAAACAGCCTAGAGCGAGCCTTCTGCCGATGGGTGGTAATATACTTGGGACTTACGCAGTTAAACCAGACCTAGTAGGTTTCTGAAACGTGGTCAAGTGCGCAAGTTGTAATAAGAAGTTCAGAGAGAGAGGGCAGAGATGCCCTCTTTTCTATTGCGTACCTATGCAGGTGCGACGCACTCGCCAGGCGTAGAACGGTTGTGAAACGCTTGTGTGGCGAGTGCGTCGCACCCGAACTGTATAGTTACTCTATTTCCATCATGCATTATGCTGATTTTTTGCGCAACAAGACTGATATTCCTTTTGAGTAGGATAAGGTATACTGTTTCTACACCGCATTGTGATATCCACAGTAACATCGAAAATTGCTCGTACGTTGGCATAGAACCATCTGTATTGTTCCCATAGGATATAGGATGATGACCTTCATGACCTCCTATCCTGCGCCTGGCAGCCAACCTAGACCCTTACAATCGGTGGCCGAAATAATGGGCGATCCATTTATGCATAAACATGAGGTTGTCTCGGTAGAGATCACCCAAGCCCTGCTTGACGTATCCCGTCTACTGCTGACCGTCCCCAAACTTGACTATCTTTTGGAACAGATTTTACAGATTCTAGGCACGCTTGTCTCCTATGACACAGCGGCCATCCACCTTGCCACTGGGGAGCGGCTCTATACCCAGGCGGCGGTGGGGCGCGCCGTTCATACAGTGGGGCAATCCAATTTTCAGCTAAGCAGCGATTTTGTCTGGCAGACGATTGAGAAAACCCGTGATCTCTACATGTGCAGGGATGTCCAACAAGCGTCGTGGAAACCCCTGGCTGGGTTTGAATATGTGCGTTCGTTTATAGCGATTCCTCTGGCTGTACAGAACCAGCTCATCGGCATCCTCACCATTGATCACCCCGAACCTGACTATTTTGATGGCGAAGATGCCACGGTTTTGCGGCTCTTTGCCAACCACAGCGCCATCGCCATTCAACATGCGCGCTTGCTGGCCGAAAGTCAACGCCACATTCAAGACTTGGAGATTTTGCAGACCACAGGATTGATTTCAATTGTGGAGACCGACGCTCGAACCATTGCACGCGAAACGTTAAAAATTCTGCAAGAAGCCTTTGGCTATGATCTGGTCAGTATGTATCGGGTTGGGGAGAACGCGCTGCATCTGCTGGCCCAATACAACTATCCGTCGGCCACTGTGCGCTATGTAATCCCACTTTCCACAGGGGTCATGGCAACTTGTGTGCGCCAGCGTAGCCCGATTTTGATCAAAGACGTGGCCCAGCATCCTGAGTTTATCGCGGCTGCGCCCAATATCCACAGCGAACTCTGTGTCCCCATTTTCGTCCAAGAGAAGGTCTATGGCGTCATCAACATTGAATCGCAACAGCCCGGCAAACTGGGCGATAATGACCTGCGGTTACTCACGATTTTGGCGGGCAAACTTGGCGTCACCTTCCAAAATCTCCAGCTTTATGACGAGATAAACCAACGGTTGACGGCGCTCTCCACCCTGCACGCCAGTTCACTGGATATTGCGTCGGGCATGGAGGAAGATGAGTTGCTCAACTCTTTCATCGAACGGCTGTTGTCGCTGACCCAAGCCCAAACGGCAGCTATCTTTTTATACGATACGTTTAACGATGCCCTTATGACCAGCGGCATCCTCCCCCCCACTCCTCTATTGAGCCTTGGCACGCCGCAGCCCAAAGATAAGGGCATACTGGGTCAGGTTTTCACCCAATCTACCCCCGTCTATGTGGCTGACTACGCGCTTTACCCTGCCAAAGATCGCACATGGCCGCAAGATCGTTTTGAAATCGGAGCCGCCGGGGTGCTACCGTTGTTGATCAAAGGAGAGATCATTGGCGTGTTGGCTGTGCTTCAGGCGCGCAACCACGAGTTCAGTCCCGAAGAAAAACAGATCCACAGTATCTTCGCCAACCAGATCGCCACGGCCATTGAAAATCGGCGTCTCTTTCAAGCAGAACAGCGCCAGCGCAAATTCGCCGAAACCCAGTTGGATTTTTCCTTCCGGCTCATGGAAACCAACACGCTGACCGGCGCAGTCGAGGCACTCTTTGATACCATCGGCCAATTTGTCGATTACGACACAGGGTCGGTGATGTTGCTGGACCCAGACAACAGTGAGGTGGGCTATTTTGCCGTGGTCAGCGGCTATACCAACCCCGACGAGGCCCGCCATCGTCGGTTGCGCATGAGTGATTATCCTCTGCTTGGGCAGATCCGCCAGGAACGTCGTGAAATTTATTTTGCCGATGTGCGCGGCGATATGCGCTGGCGACCCGGCCATCAGCCCGATCCCCACGAAGTTCGCTCCATTTTAATGGCTCCCCTGCTCTACAACCATCAAGCGGAGATGATCGGCTGCTTGACGTTGAAAAGCTATCGCGCCAACGCCTTTGCAGCGGAAATTCGCAGCAATATCACCCTGCTCTGCAACCAAACCGCTGGCGCGGTGCGCAACATCCGCCTGTTGGAAGAAACGCGCCGCCGTCTCAACGAAGTCTCGGTGCTGGCAGAGATCAGCGAGATGCTTAACCGCACCTTCGATCTAGAGACCATGTTACGCAGCGTACTCGATCAGGTAATCACAATTTTGGCGGAGAGCGAAGCAAAATGGCAGTTGCAGGGAGCGATCATTTTGCGCCAGCAACCGGGCGACATACTGCGTCTGGCGATCGGCTACAATATTTCCGAAGAATACCGCACTCATTTTAATCAGCGTCCTTTTTACGCCCACGAAGGGAGTTTTGAACGGAGTATTTTACAGGGCGAATGGGTAGAAATTGTGGGCGCAGAGAACATTAAGGGCCAAATTGGCTGGGAGCATTCCGACATTTATCTTAACGAATTGCTCAACATTCCGCTCAAAGTGGGCGCAGAGGTAATCGGCGTGATTACCGCCAACCGCGTGGTCTCGGATCCCACGACACGCCGCCTGCTGGGTGCCATCTCCGAACTGGCCGGTTCGGCCATTCAAAAAACACGGCTGTTGGGGCAAGCACGCAGACGTGCAGTGGATCTCATGGAAGCTTACGAAGCGCTCAATCAAATGGATCACATGCGCGAGGAATTCATCCAGAACATTACCCATGATCTGCGTGCCCCGCTGACTTTTATCCGTGGCTATTCTGATTTGATGATTGAAGGCGCCATGGGCGACATCACCGACGAGCAGCGCGAAGCGCTAGAGGTGATCCAAGAGCGCACCGATGTGATCAACCGGCTGGTGGGAGATATTCTCAAAGTGCGCGAATATGAATCTCAGCCGCTGCGCGAGGAGACGCTTAATCTCTTAGAGGTGGCACGTACAGTGGTGCGCAGCGCGCTGATGACGGCGCGGAAAGCCGGGTTGGACATTACGCTGACCAATCTGGCCCAAAAAGTAATGGTACACGGTGATGCGGATCGTCTGGGGCAGGTCTTTGATAATCTGCTGAGCAATGCGATTAAATATACCAAGCCGGGGGGGCATGTGCGCGTCGCCGTGGAAAACAGAGGACAGCGCGTGGTGGTCTCGGTGGCGGATACGGGGATTGGGATTCCCGCTGAAGAAGTGGACCACGTTTGGGATCGCTACTACCGGGTACGCAGCACTTCGTCTGAGTATAGCGGCACGGGGCTGGGGCTGGGCAATGCCCGCCGCATTATTGAAGCCCACGGCGGCCACATCTGGGTGCAGAGTAGCAAAGAAGGCACAACCTTTACCTTTGAGTTGCCGCTGACAAATGATGCATTGTTGCCGCCAACGGATGTGGACACGCCCGGTTTGCTCACGCCGTGATCTGGACCAACGCCGTATGGCTCGGCCAGGGCACGGTACAGTTCAATAACTGACGCCGATAGAGAGCCTCGACCGCCTTTACTTCCTCCTCCCTCAACAAAATCTCCAGCCGTTCCCGATAGGAAGGTCGCTCCCCATCGCCTGGGCTAAACCACCGTTGGAACAAGGCGTTTGTCACTTGCAGATCGCCTTCATGAATTTCGCGGGTAACCGTAGCGCGGCGTCCGGTTTTTGTTGCCAGTTTGTCAGCGATCAGCGCGAGTTGCGCTTCATTCCAATTAACCATCGCATTTTCAGCCTCCGCGTAGATCCCCTCTTCGGCAGCCATTACCCTGCGGGCAAGATTTGAGCCTAATCCCGACAGATCCACCAGATCATAGAGTCGCGGTGTCTGCTGTGCAACACGCTCGGCCAGGGCCAGCCAGCCATCTTTGCCCAGCAACGCCACCAATTGGGTCAGGGCAGCCTCTTTGTCCATCTCGAAGAGCAGCGCATTGCGCCCCACAATCGCATCGAAACGCAACCAATCTTCCCCGAAAAGGGCAGGCAATTCCCCAAGCGTGCCCTGCCGAAGATGCGGACGGTCGATCTCTGGCAGGGCTGCGGCCTGCTCTTGCAATGCGCGCAGATCGGCGGCAGTGCGCGCCAAGCCATAGACGCCCCCCTCTGGCAAGCGCCGCAGCCCTTCCCACGTCAGCAGCCCACTGCTTGCATTTAGATCCAACAAGACGCCGTGTCGGGGCAATGGACCCGTGGCAAAAAGACGGTCGCGCAGGGCGGAGAGGTCACTGCCGGCTCGCGAGATCGTGCGCTGAAGCCAGCGTTCACGGGCAGGGTCGTCGGGCGAAAAGGTGAGAATCTCCGATGGCGCGCCGCTCTCCTCCACCATAGCCGCCAGTTGCGATTCGCGCCGTCGGGCAACATCGGCAGCAATGCGGGTCTCGTAGCCCTGATTGCTGGGTTGGTAAAAGAGTTTGCCTTGGAGCGTCGCCGGTAGATATTGTTGGGCCACCCAATGCTCGCGATAGGCGTGTGGATAGAGATAGCCTTCGCCGTGTCCAAAGCCTTTTTTATCGCGGCTGGCATCGCGTAGATGGCTGGGCACTTCTTGTTCCGCCTCGTTTTGGATGGTCTCCAGCGCGTCAAAAAAGGCCAGTGTGCTGTTGGATTTGTGCGCGGTGGCAAGATAAATAGTGGCCTGTGACAACGGGAAATTGCCTTCGGGCAGCCCCACACGGTCGAACGATTCGGCACACGCCGTCACGACACCCACGGCCAGGGGATCGGCCATGCCCACATCTTCGCTGGCAAAGATCAACATGCGGCGGAAGATAAAGCGCGGCTCCTCTCCGGCATAGACCATCTTGGCAAGCCAATAGAGCGCAGCGTCGGGATCGCTGCCGCGCAGGCTTTTGATAAAGGCACTAATGGTGTCGAAGTGAACGTCGCCCTCTTTGTCATAGAGCACAGCGCGCCGCTGAATCGACTCTTCGGCGATGGGGAGGGAGATGTGGATAACTGAGGATGGGAGATGGGCAATGGGTGATGGGGAACCATTTTCTTTGAGCGCCACTCCTTGCGCCCCTGTCTTCATCTCCTGGTTCTCAGCCTGCGGTGGTGTCGTTTCCACAGCCAGTTCCAACGCGTTGAGCAGCGCCCGCGCATCACCGTTGGCAACGTTGACCAGGTGATCGAGGGCGTCGTCGTCAATGGACACACGAAGCTGACCGTAACCGCGCTCAGGATCCGCCAAGGCGGCGCGCACCACTTGGCGCAGGTGATCTTCGGTGAGGGGTTTCAGTTGAAAAATACGGCTGCGGCTGACCAGCGCTTTGTTAACCTCAAAGTAGGGGTTTTCGGTGGTGGCCCCGATGAAGATCACCGTGCCATTTTCCACCCAGGGCAGGAGGGCATCTTGCTGGGCTTTGTTGAAGCGGTGAACCTCGTCAATAAAAAGAATCGTGCGGCGGTTGTGCAGGGCCAGCCGTTCCTGGGCCTCGTGGACAGCTTCGCGAATGTCTTTGACGCCGGCCAACACGGCGTTGAGCGCCGTGAAATGGGCCGCGGTGGTGTTGGCGATGACACGCGCCAAGGTGGTTTTGCCTGTGCCGGGCGGGCCATAGAAGATCAGACTGCTGAGGCGGTCGGCGCGAATGGCGCGCCAGAGTAGGCGTCCCGGCCCCACAATGGCCTCCTGGCCGATGAACTCTTCCAACAAGCGCGGCCTCATGCGCGCGGCCAGCGGCGATTCTTTTTCTAGCCGCTCCTGGCGGGCCTGTTCAAAAAGATCCATGTTTAAAGCTCGATCTCGGCAAAGACGGGACGATGATCGGAGGCTTCTTGGCCTGTCGATTCTTGCCAGATCTCGGCGTGGCGAATGCCATTGACCAACGGGGCGTTGACCCAGATATAGTCGATGCGTAGATTGCCCTCAGCGGGCAAAAAGGTGTCGCCGCCGTGGACGCCACAATGGTCAAGAACGTCGATATAGCCTGTTTTCTGCATTTGTGGGATCACTTGGGGACCTTGTCCATGGTCAGTCATGTTGGCGCCTTTTTCATGCTGGGCCAACTGCGCCAGATCGTGCGGGCGATGGGCATAATCCTGGGGATGGATGGCGTTAAAGTCGCCCATCACCAAATGGCCGCGGTTACGATCCCGGACGGTCCATGTGCGCACGGCGCGCAGTTGAACCATGCGGGCGGCCTCGTCAGTATGGTCAAGATGGGTCACGTACAGGGTCAGCGGGCGGTTATCCGGCAAGAGGACACGTGCTTCCAACAAGCCGCGCTGTTCCTTGCCATCCACGGGGGTGAGATGATGGGCGGCACTGGCAACAATCGGCCACCGGCTGAGCAGGGCATTGCCATAGCTATGTTCGGGCAGCGTAGTGGTGGCCGGCCAGCGTAGACACGGCCCAAAGACAACCTGCATTCCCACACGTTGAGCCAACCAATCCAGCGCAGTCTCGCCCTGAATCAGATTGTCTGGTTGAAAGCGCTGGGGATGGAAGACTTCATTTAGCCCCACCAGATCAGCCTTGCTTGCTTGGATCACCGCGGCGACTCGCTCCCAATTGGGTTGATCTTGAAGCGTGCGCCAGCCGCGAATGTTAAAGGTAAGTACACGGATTAGCATACGATTTCGTCTCAGAGTGATGGACAACAGGCGGATAGAGCAAGCATATTTTACTTGTCGGCGTTGGTCTCTGTCAACGAATTATTCCCTTCATATGCCCCTGATGGAGAAAAGACGAAGTTATCCCACCTTTATCCCCAGCTGGGGATAACTGATCCAATTGGGGATAGAACTGGGGATAACTGGGTGTAAAAGTGGATAAATAACCTGTTGAGAGACCATAGAATAACGTTATCCCCACTTTTCCCAGTTATCCCCAGCCAAGGAAGAGTTGGCAACCCAACCACTACATCTCGCGTAGCACATATATTCGACCGATTTCTATCCCCAACTCTCCCAAGTTATTCCAAAAGTTATTCTAAAAG
The DNA here is from genome assembly GCA_963721725.1 of uncultured Chloroflexia bacterium. Classification (GTDB taxonomy): domain Bacteria; phylum Chloroflexota; class Anaerolineae; order Caldilineales; family Caldilineaceae; genus RI-153. Next base: position 186,354 of record CAVRLX010000016.1, on the reverse strand, counting down.
TGGTAATGGTTTTGCGAACTTAGAATTACAACATCTTGGGGGTATGCACAAAACAACACTAGATATAGTGGGTTGTCTTAGTACCCCACAGAGTTATCACCATATCCCCAGACCCTACTATTAAGACTAAAAAAGAATTTATTTATAGGGATAACTCAAGATAGTGATAAGTGCTTTTAAGAGAGTTGAGGGAGCAGCAAATTTGAAGGCTCTAAAAAGGGTAACGGATTCGTATAGCCTCCCCACCCATCTGCCTCGTTATAGGGGTCAATCCGAATGGAAAAATGAAGATGCTTTTGGCGATGAGCCGAACCACCAGCAATGCCAATGGGCTGGCTGCGCTCGACATGTTGACCACTCTCCACAGTAAATTCATGTAGATGTGCGTATACTGATTCGCCCCAGCGATGGCGAATTTTGATAAATCGACCATAGCCCGCTTCATCATAGCCCAGGGTGATAACCTGTCCACTGTCTGTTGCGAGAATGGGCGTTTTCGGCGACATCTCAAAATCAAGCCCGTTGTGCCCATAGAGGGGCATACCCGCTATGCGAATATTGACATAGTGGGCTGGATTTTCACCCCAGCCACGGATTAGACGACGGCGACCGGTAAAGGGAGCCACAAGGTAGATGCCTTCAGGTTCGTAGCTCACATAGAGCGGAAGAGATTCAGTCATGGTGCGCTTTCTATCTGGGGAAAGTGGTAAGAAAATTCGACAGTCACCCACGAGTTCGGTATACTCGATAGGATGCTTTGTGTACATACACGGTTCAAAACAGCCGCACGATACAATCAGGCATGTTGTCTTGGCAATATTATATCGGGATTATTTATATCGGGATTATACCGGTGAATCTTTGGAGGTTGTAGATGCCTATCTACGAATTTGTTTGTGAAGCGTGTGGTCATGAATTTGAAAAGATTGTTTCTTTTTCGGCGCAAAGCCATCCGGTCTGCCCAGCTTGTGCTGCCCAGACTGTGAGCCGCCGTCTCAGCAAGCCCGCCATTCATTTTAAGGGCAGCGGTTGGTATATTACCGATAGCAAGAGCGAGACCAAGAAGGGCAATGGCAACAGCGAGACAAAAGAGCCGGAAAAGACCGAGAGTTCCTCAGAAAGTGGCGAAAGCGCCAAGAGCGAACCTGCGGTGAGCACGGCAGAAAGTGCACCCGCTAAGAGTGACCCTGCGCCCAAAAGCGAACCCGCCGCTAAAAGCGAACCCTCGCCTAAAAGCACATAGATCTGGGAAGCCACCCCAACAGCCGAAATGATACCCTTGCAAATTTTGCAGGGGTATTTTACTTTTTACACAGAGATTTATACAGAGAGGGAAGATACAGGTGCGTCGCACCCTAGACCTGTATAGTCACACGGAGAGTTTAAGTCGCCTCCCGTATTCATAAAACCAAGAATAGGTGAATAGACATGAGTGTACCCCCCAGATTTGGCGTGTTACGTCTGATTTCGACCCTTTTCAAGGTGATAGCCTGGATCGTGCTTGTGCTCTCAATTTTGGGGGCATTGGGCGTAGGTCTAAGCAGCTCGTTGGTACAACAATCGCTGTTGGATGAACAGTGGCTGGTGTTGTTGGAATCGGGTGGTGTGATTGCCGGGTTGATGTTGGTCTTAACGGGCATCATCGGCTTTTTGTCATTGTATGCCACAGGCGAGAGCATTCAATTGCAGTTAGCTGTAGAAGAAAATACCCGGCTGACCGCTGCGCTCCTGTTACGCATGGAGTCGACTCCTCAGGTAGAAACTCCAACTGTGCCCACCTATTACGGCCAGGTTGTGAATTAAGCAGAGCCAAATTCACGACAGAACTTGCAATTTGTCCGTGATCAGTTTGAGCAAAAACATGCGCTCGCGTTCGCCGTCAAACAGAATCGTAATCTGAGCTTCTGGCCCTTCCCCTTGTACGTCGGTGACCACGCCCTCGCCAAAGGCTGTGTGGCGTACCTTTTGGCCGGTTTGCAGCGCCGAGATGACTTTCAGTGCCACGGGCGATGGAGTGACCTGGGCCAGTTGACTGGCGTTTTGCAACTCCGTTGCCAAGCCTGCCTCTCGATCTCGCCAGCTTTCCGCCAATGTGGCAATTGTTTGGTCGGGCGTTCTCAGCAGCCGTCCGTGTAACGTAGTGGCCCGCTGATGTGCCTTCCCCAAAACGTCCATACCCCGCTGTTTGCGCTTCTTCGTCTCGTCGCCTTCGGCCAATAGACGACTGGAGCGGCTGAGAATACGCAACACCTTATCCATACTTTTGGCTGGCTCTTCAAAGGGATCGATCACAATTAACTGGATGCCGTTGGCGCGGCACATCTCTTCGCGGGTTTGGTCGCGCTGCTCATCTTCCATCGATTCCCAATCGCTGCGCCGGCGCTGTCCTTTGGCCGTCAACCCGGTAATTCGCACGGCGATCCCCACTTCTGGGTAGAGGTAATCCAATTTAAGCCGACGTCGTGTGGCCGGGTTGATCAGCCATTCGGGGCTGACATTGAACTCGACAATTGTCGCATCAAAAAGGCGGGCCAGCATTTCGCGCCAAGCGTTAATGGCAAGGTAGGAAGCAGACATCCTCAGATCCTTTGCTGAAAGAGATAATAGTCATGGAGAGTATAGGGGAGATTTTAGCACAACTGTTCTTGCGCTAAAAATCCCGGCACAATGTGCGGTGCGTGCTAAAGCATACTATAATGGCCCTCTATGGATCACCAATCAACGTACACCCCAGACGCCGCACCCGTTCCCCAACCACTCGATCCCCCCAAACGCCCGCCCGCCCGTGGCATGGCAGGCGCGGCCTTATCGGTGATGCTGCTCTTTGTCGCCAGCCGCCTCTCTGGCCTGCTGCGCGAGATTGTCATTGGGGCGCAGTTTGGTACCAGCGCCGAATTAGACGCCTATTTGGCGGCGTTTCGCCTGCCCGATCTGCTCTTTCAACTGGTGGCGGGCGGGGCCTTGGGCAGCGCCTTTATCCCCACCTTTTCCCATGTGTTGACAAACCGTGGAGAGGCGGCGGCATGGCGGCTTTTTAGCCGTGTGCTCAACTTGGTGACGTTGGCATTGGTGGGCCTGGCGGCGCTGGCTGCGCTCTTCGCCCATCCCCTGGTGACGCTGATTATTGCGCCGGGCTTCGACGCTGCCCAAGCCGAGACCACGGCCACGCTGATGCGCTGGATGTTGATCAGCACCGTGATCTTTGGGGCCAGCGGGCTGATCATGGGCGCGCTCAACGCCGTACAACAATTTGCGCTGCCCGCCCTGGCTCCGGTTCTCTACAATTTGGCGATTATTAGCGGGGCTTGGTTGCTGGGTCCGCGGCTCGGCATCTATGGTTTGGTCATTGGCGTTGTGGTAGGGGCATTCGCCCATTTTGGCATTCAACTGCCGGGGCTGATGCGGGCCAGGGTGGCCTATTCTCTTGACCTGACTTGGCGCGAGGCAAATGTGCGCGAGGTGGGCCGACTCATGGCCCCGCGTGTGCTTGGCCTCTTTTTTGTACAGTTAAACTTTTTGGTCAATACCATTTTGGCAAGTGGACTGGCCGCGGGGAGTCTGGCCGCGTTGAACTATGCGTGGTTGCTTATGTTGCTGCCCCAGGGCATCTTTGCCCAGGCCATCGCTACCGTTGCTTTCCCCACCTTTTCGGCACAGATTGCCGCCAACGATCATGCTGGCTTGCATCAGACCGTGACCCGCACGCTGCGCATGGTGCTTTTCTTGACCGTGCCCGCGGCGGTGGGGTTATTTGTGTTGCGTGTGCCGCTGATTCAGCTCTTGTTGCAGCGGGGCAGCTTTGATGCTGAGAGCACGCTGACCGTAGCCTATGCGCTGCAATTTTATGCGGTGGGGTTGGTGGCCCATGCTGCCCTGGAAATTCTCGTACGCGTCTTCTATGCGTTGCACAACACGTTGACGCCAGTCGTGGTGGGCATCGGGGCGATGGGGCTGAACATCCTCTTCAGCCTTTGGTGGATCGACGACCTGGGGTATGGCGGGCTGGCACTGGCGAACAGCGTCGCCACCATCATCGAGACGTTGGTAATGGTGATACTCTTGCGCCGTTCTCTTCCTGGCCTTGCATGGCGACCTGTGCTGGCAAGCACTGCCCGGATTGTCAGCGCCGCTGTTCTTATGGGCGGCGCGGTTTGGGGCTGGCTCCTTTGGCTGGGCAGCCACCCCGTGTGGACGCAGCCGTTGCCGTTGGGCTGGGTTGCCATGCTGGGGGGGACGGCCATTGCCCTGATTGTCTATCTGTCGAGTAGCTTTTTGCTGGGTAATACCGAAGTGTACCTGATTTGGGGCTTGGTTCGGCGCAGACTAACAGATCGCTAATCAATCGCAAACGGTACAGAAAGCAACTGATTTTATACTATTCTCGTATGGTATAGTAGGTGCGGAGCGGTTCGACTGGTTGTGTTTATCTGCATCTTCTTTTCCACTGATCTATCTTGGAGGAAAACTATGTTTGCTGGTTATGGACTTTACATTCTTTTTGGTCTGCCCGCCCTCTTGCTGGGCCTCTGGGCACAAGCACGGGTTCGCTCGGCTTTTGGTAAATATTCAAAGGTTCCCTCTGGCCGTGGTATTGCCGGTGCGCAGGCGGCGCGTATGATTCTGGATGCCAATGGGCTGCAAAGTGTTGCTGTGGAACAAGTGCAGGGATTCCTGAGCGATCACTACGATCCGCGCAGCAAGACATTGCGCCTTAGCCCGGATGTCTATCGCAGCAACAGTTTGGCCGCGGTGGGCGTGGCAGCGCATGAAGCCGGTCACGCGCTTCAAGACAAACATAACTATGGCCCCCTGGCCTTGCGCAGTGCTATGGTGCCCAGCGTGCAAATTGGCAGTTGGCTTGGCCCCGTGATCTTTTTTGTGGGGCTTTTTCTGAATGCCGGACCGTTGGCCTGGGTAGGGTTAATCCTCTTTGGGGCGACGGCGGTTTTCGCGCTGGTGACCTTGCCGGTGGAATTTGACGCCAGCAAGCGCGCCAAAGAGATCCTCGTCTCTCAGGGCGTCTTGGCTCCCCAGGAACTTCAGGGCGTCAGCGCTGTCTTAGATGCAGCGGCGCTAACGTATGTGGCGGCGGCGCTGCAAGCGGTCTCTACGCTGCTCTATTATGCCTTTATTCTGTTGGGGCGACGTGACTAAAGTTTTGAGAATTTGCTTTGGCTTGTCCAAAGATAGATAAGGGGTAGTAACGATGTATAACGGTTCACCTTTCTTTGTCCGTTTCGGGAACTATGGTCGGCGGGTCTCTACCATCGCCAACGGATTTGGCGGCTGGCTTTTGATTGCGCCGGGGCTTTCGCTGATCTTGATGGGGCTGGCAATCTGGCTGTGGCCGGAATTGCTGGCCTATATTGTGGCTGGGTTACTGCTGATGGCGGGGACAACCCTTTCGCTATGGGGCTGGCGCATTAGCCAGGCCCAGAAGCGCATGAAACAGCAAATGGGCAATGGCTTCTATGCAGGCGAAATCCGCCGCCCATACGAACAGTTATAGGACTCGGCACGCGTGGCTATCAACGTAACCAGTGCGGTGAATATACCAAGCAACGCCACAAAGGACCGGTTTTTGCTCTTTGATAGGTGTCATTATGTGCTGCTGCGCTGAATAAACAAGAAAGAAGAGATCGATGCCGGTCATCCTGGTATCGGTCTCTTTTTGTGCGATTTTTCGCCAAATCAAGGATTGTCTTATGGTTGACCAGAATAGAAGAAAAAATCGAATTGTGTGGCTGGTGCTGGGCGCGCTGGGGTTTGTCGCTCTCTTTGCAATTTGCGGCATTCTCGTTGTTGGAGCCTATTTTTTCATGGATACGCCCCAAACCTCCACAGCGTCGCCGCGTGCCGTTGAACGTGTAGAATCGATGCCCAGAGCGCTGCCCACCCGCGCCGCCCCACCTGCGCCCATTCAGATTCCTGCGGGCGTAGTGGATTATGAAACGGCTGTGCTCACCGCCATCTATAAGCAGGTGGCTCCCTCTGTGGTGAATGTAGAAACCCTGACCAGCGGCGAAAATTTCTCGCGTAATCAGCCCTTCGTCATCCCCAGCCCAGAGCGCACACCGCCCGCCACCGTCCCTGGCATGCCGCAGATTAACCCCGACAGCCTCATCCCGCAAGGACAAGGATCCGGCTTTGTGTGGGATGTGGAGGGGCATATTGTGACCAATGCGCATGTGGTGGAAGGGGCCGACCGTGTCCAGGTGAAGTTTAGCGATGGAACCATTACGATTGCCGAAGTGGTGGGCATCGACGATCACAGTGATTTGGCCGTGCTCAAGATCGATCCCACAGGCTACAATTTGGTTCCGTTGGCGCTGGGTAACATGGACGAAATTGAAGTGGGCGCACGCGTGGCCGCCATCGGCAACCCCTTTGGCTTTGAAGGCACGCTCACCAGCGGCATTGTCAGCGCCATTGGCCGCAGTATCCCTGCGCTCACCAGTTTCAGTATTCCGCAGGCCATTCAGACCGACGCCATGATCAACCCTGGCAATTCTGGCGGGCCGCTGCTCAACGAGCGCGGCGAAGTGATTGGCGTCAACGCCCAGATCCGCGTCTCGGAGATGAATAACACGGGGATCGGCTTTGCCATTCCTGTTTCCATTGTGGAACGTGTGGTGCCGGCGTTGGTCGCCAACGGTGTGTATGAACACTCGTTCATCGGCATTAGTGGCAGCACCTATAGCCCGATCTGCGCCGAGCTGCTCGATTTTTCGCCCCAGATTCGCGGGGCCTATGTGGCTTCGGTGTTGCCCGATACCCCGGCGGATCTGGCGGGGCTGCGCGGCGGTAGCGAGAGTGTAGAGACCAATCTGGTCGGGATCTGCCCCACGGCTAGTGGGGGCGATCTGGTGATCGCCATTGACAATCAGCCTGTGACCAGCTTTGATGATCTGCTCATCTATCTGGAGCGTTATACCAGCCCCGGCGAAACCGTCACCCTGACTGTGTTACGCAACGGCGATGAACAAGAGATCAACGTGACGTTGACGGCGCGGCCCTCGCAGCCCCAACGCTAATCTAAAACTGGGGTTTCTCCCTATAAAAAGGCCGACTGTGCAATTGCACAGTCGGCCTTTTTGGTTTCTGGAGGCGGCTTGAAGGCTACTCGTCAATCTCAATCGTATGTTCTTCGTGGCCCTTGCGCCAGACCCCGTTAGCATCGCCCACTGCCCACCATGAACGAATATGAATGGTCCGATGCGATCGGTGGGCGGCTACATTCCCATCGACAGAGCGTGTAGGCAGGTGGGAGGCTTGCGGACGATTTGCCATCTGCGTCAACTGGGCCTGGAGCAGTTTCCAGCCTGTGCGCAGGACAAAGCCAGCCAACCCCACCACCACCGGCAACGCCGCTTTGCTCACCGTTGCCGGCAGCAAATTTCTCTGCACAGGCAATCCCCGGCTGGTATCATACCCACACTCACCACAATAACGTGCTTGCAGCGCAACACTCCCGCCACACTGAGAACAAATTCGGTTTACTTGCGACATCGTGTGTCCTTTCATTCGGCACAATGGCCGCGAGTATAGCATCCCTGGCCTCTCTTGGGCAAACAAGATACGGCGGATAGGACTCATATCCCGGTATCACCCCCCCCACATACCTATTGAGCCAACCGTCATTTTCTTTTAGGGTATACATAACGGAGTTGTAAAAAATGCGTCAAAGCTGAGAAACGGTAGAGCATCGGCAGATTTCTGCCTCAGAACCCTTCTAATTACAAATTTGAATGCCGCTGTTGCTTGACTCATTCTACCTATACCTTAGAGGTGTTTCAATGGTAAACGTTGCCACAGGCGTAAGAAAAACATTTCTGGTAATGATCCTGGCTCTTGTCTTGTGGCTGGGTATGCAGGTCTTTGTGCCAGTCTATGCAGGGGAAGATGATTCAGAGTCTATTCTGGTCAAATTTGTGGACAACGTTAGTGATGCCGAGCGGGATGCTGTGATTCGCCAGATGAACGGCGTGATGGTACGGTGGATCGATGCCATCAACACTGCCCAAATTCGAATCGTTAATACGCCTGCTCTGGGCCAAGACCCGTTAATGGGGGCAAGCAGTCCATTTGTAATTTCGGCTGAACTTGACGAATTTGTTCGGGGTATTCCGGTCATAACTGAACCCAGAACCGCAAACGAAAGCTACGCACAGAGCACCATCCCGCCGTCTCCGGTCCAGGTCAATGATCCTGACTATAACAATACTCAGCGTGTCTATGCGCCTCAACTGCTCGGCCTTTCCAATGCGTGGCGTTTCAGCATGGGCCAGTCGAAAATTATTGTGGCGGTTGTAGATAGCGGCGTCAATGCAGAACATCCCGATTTGGCGGGCCGCATTATGCCTGGCTATGACTTCGTCAACAACGACGCCAACCCCGCCGATGATCACGGTCACGGGACACACGTAGCGGGTATTATTTCGGCAAATGCCAACAATGGCATCGGCAGTGTTGGCATTTGCCCCAGTTGCTCGATTCTGCCTGTGAAAGTGTTGGATTCTGGCAACGTGGGAACATGGTCGAATGTGGCAACGGGGATCATCTATGCCGCCGACAATGGCGCACGGGTCATTAACTTGAGCCTGGGTGGCAATTCCAATACGCAGGTCATCCAGGATTCCATCAACTACGCCGTGGCGAAAGGTGTCCTCATCGTTGCAGCGGCGGGCAATAGCCGCACCAATACGCCTTTCTACCCCGCCGCGTTGGAGAATGTAATGGCGGTCAGCGCCACCCGCCAGGATGATTCACGCTGGAGCCTGAGCAACTATGGCGACTGGATTGATATCTCGGCTCCGGGCTATGCCATTTTCAGCACCTTTTATGATCTGTCGAATTTTTATGGTGGCTATACATTTATGAGCGGGACCAGCATGGCCTCGCCTCACATTGCCGGTGTCGCCGGTCTCCTCTTCAGCCAGCAACCCAATCGGACTGTGGCCGAGGTACGTACTCTTTTGCAGAGTACAGCGCTCGATCTGGGCACACCGGGCTTCGATCCTGAGTTTGGGCATGGCCGTGTAAATGCTGGGGCTGCGCTGGAAGCAGGCGCTCCCCAACCCGTGGCGAAAGGTGTGTTGGGCGGCACAGTGTGGGAAGATACCAACGTGGATGGGCTGTGGGCCTCTGATGAGAAAGCAGGGAATTCGCTAATTACCATTCACATCACTCAACTAGATGGTAAGTTGATTACCACAACTTCTGTCAATGGCAGCGGTGAATGGCGGGTGGAGAATCTCTATGCAGGTGTCTATAAGGTAAGCGCCGAAGCTAGCGGCCGTCTTATCCTGACCACACAGAGAGAGTATACTGTTGAATTGCCCGAAAGTCAGACAATTCTAAATTTGCATTTCGGGACTATTTCGGCAGAAAATATCGGTTCCAATCGGGTATATGTGCCGACGGTGACACGGTGACGCACACAAAACAAGTAGAATTGCATAGGCGTACAGTTGCGGACAAAGTGTCATAATAATTGGGTTTGTTTTTAAGAAAATAGTAGCTATCTTTGTTGAAAAGGAGAGATTTCTACTCATTCCACAGTAAATATGGTGGGATATATTGATAGATTCGAGTTGATCGAAGAAGGGGTTAAAAATGAATAGTAGAAATTTTTTGTCACAAAACCACACCTGGGTGCGCTTAGGTTTGATCCGATTTTTCCTCGCCTGTGGATTACTAACCTTTATTTATAGCGCTGTGATGATTGACACATCAACAGCCTATGCTCAGGATCGTTACCATGTCGTCCAAGTGGGGGAGTCGTTATCATCGATTGCCGCATCCTATGGAGTAACCGTTTCCAATCTCATTCGCTATAACGGCATCACCAATCCCAATATTGTTCGGGTTGGGCAAACCTTACGCATCCCAAGCGCTACATCACGGGTAGCCGGAGGCACTCCTGTCGCGCCGTCGTCCCCGGCTACTTCACCCGCGCAGACAGTGACAGTGCCCAAACCCCTACCCTCTGTAATCGATATTGCCCCCACGCCCACGGTGCAGACGAGCCGAGGCACACGCGCCTATAGTGTGCGGGCTGGCGATACGCTTTCCAGTGTGGCAGTGCGTTTTGGGGTCAGCGTCTCTGCATTGAAAACGCGTAATGGGTTGGCAAATGATACAATTTATGTCGGCCAGCGGCTTTTCATCCCCTAACCGCACAGACATCAGTATCCATTCTCTATTGTAAAAAGGACCGGCATCATGCCGGCCTTTACGCGCCCAGTTTCCAGCCTCTAGCGCACCAAATTCACCGCATCGCGTAGCATGGCCGACGCCGTGGGCAGCGGCCCCTCTTCCCAAATTTTGTAATACATAATCTCGTAGAGATCACTATGGATCTCTATGCCCATCTCCCAACTGCGGCAACCGGCCAGAAAATCAGCGCCGTCCAATGCCACAGGCTGCACAGCGAGAGCATAGCCAGCGGCCACACGGCGCGCTTCGGCCACCAATTTAAGAACTTTGCCCTCATGCCGAAACCGGCGCAGCTCATCTCCGGTAATGTCGGTGATCCCCGCCACCGAGACATCGGCCAGCGTGGCCGGGATGCCCAAAAAGCTGTTGGCGATGATCACCAGTTTGTTGGCCGTGTCCCAGCCTTCTACATCCAATGCCGGATCGGCCTCGGCAATGCCACGGCGTTGGGCCTCGGCCAGCGCCCCGGCATAGGAGCGCCCGCTGCCCATCTCCTCCAAGATGAAGTTGCTCGTACTGTTAAAGATGCCGCGCACCAACGAGATTTCCGCGCCGATGAGATCGCGCTGACCAATGTTGATCACCGGCAGCGCGCCACAGACTGTGGCGCTGAAGGATAGCCCTGCCCCGCTTTGTGCCGCCAGTGCGTGTAATCCTTGAAAATCCAAAACCAACGGGGCCTTGTTCGCCAACACTGCGTTGATGCCATGCCGAAGCGCCGCACGCACCACGCCCAGCCCCGGCTCGCCGCTTTGCAAATTCACCGGCGAAGCTTCCAACAATAGATCGCATGCCGTGGCATCGAAAATGGCGGCGGGCCTTAGCTCAGGTTGATAGCCGACCAGATCGGCGATGCGCCCGCCCGCTTGCTTGTGCTGGCGCACTGTAGCCGCATCAAAGCCTGCCGCGTCAATCGCCACGCCGCTGCTATCGGCCAGTGCCACAATTTGAAAGCGCAGCCCGTATTGTTGGGCCAGCCGCTCGCCTTTCTCCTCCATGATTTGCAGAAAGCTCCTGCCTACATGGCCCACGCCCACCAACGCCGTCCGAATCGTTTTCATGCTTTCACCCGATACCAGTATTTGTAAATTTCATGAAATCCCAGTTTGGTGTAAAGTGCGCGTGCCGGTGCGTTTTCGTCCATCACCGCCAAATAAGCTGTTTGCGCGCCCACACTCTTACCCCATGCCATCAACGCCAATAAAAGCTGTGTCCCATAGCCGCGCCCACGCACAGGGGCCGCCGTGACAATATCATACAGCCCTATCAACTCGCCCTCACAGACGCCCAGGCCACAGGCCACAACATCGCCCCTGGCGCGCAGCGTCACAAAACCAGTCTGCGGCACAATCGCCGCCAGGATGCCCGCAAGCGCCTGTCTCGCCCGCTCCGACAAATTGCTCATGCCAGCGAAGCTATTGATCCACGCCGACGTGGGCGTATGGTCAAGATCAACCGTCACCGCCCCAGCCATTTCGTACGAAAAATCAGTTAGCGGGCAGACGCGCACGCCGGTGGGAGCCTCTAAAGTGTATCCCAGTTCAGCCAGTTTTGCATCCAGATACACGGGCTGTACCAGCGGTGTGATCTTGAAAACCGTGGGCTGTTGATGCTGCCGATAGTGGGCTTCGCAGCGGGCGATTTTGGCGTCCAGTGTGGCGTCATCTTCGCCACACGCATAGATGGGATTGACCGAATTCGAGCGGCGCGTGTAGCCGCCGCCAAAGCGCACCAGCCAGCCCTGATCGATGAGAATTTTGTGGGCGGGCCAAGCGTTGAGCGAAGCTTCTTCCACGGCGCGGCTCAGAGCCATATTCATGGGTTTCCCTCCAAACGATAGATCATCTCAAATGATTGGCTGCCCACGCGGTTGGTGACGATCTGGCGGGTGACGAACCCCAGCCGTTGATAGAGCCGAGCCGCCGGGTTATACTCGCGCACGCTTAACACAATCTGCGGATAGCACCCGCGCGCCGCCGCCAGCAGGTGGGTCAGCAAGGCTGTGCCGATGCCGCGCCCAATCTGAGAGGGCAACACAGCAATCGCCAATTCCGGCGTTTCCGCGTCCACCACACTGTATCCGCCAGCCGCACCGGGCAAACGCAGCCACGCCGCTCCCAGCGCTTGCAGCGTGGCGTCATCCACTGCTTTGAAGCCCAAATCCCCAGCCTTTCCCCAATTAGTCACATAATTGCACAACACGGCATCCGTTTTGATGGTGTCCACAGACCTACCCATCGCTTCCTCGTCCACGTGGGCGGCGTAATAGAGCATCTGCCACAAAAGCGGTTCGTCCTCTAAACTCAATGGATAAAGTGTGTAGGGCATGGGTTTCCTCATGTGGGCGTGTTGCGTGATTCGTGTTGCGGACTTAACTCACGCAACACGAATCACAGCTTATAAAATTACAATTCCGTGAAAAGAATGGGGAGATACTACGCTGGTCTGGCGGGGTCGATCTGCCTGGCGTGGGCTTCCACCATGCGTGCAAACTTGGCAAAAAGCAGGTCGGCGTCATGCGGGCCGGGGCTGGCTTCGGGGTGATATTGGACACAAAACACGGGATGCTCGGTGAGTTGCAGCCCTTCCACCGTGCCGTCGTTGAGGTTGCGATGGGTGATCTCCACACCGGCGGGCAGCGTAGATTCGTCCACGGCGTAGTTATGGTTCTGCGCTGTGATCTGCACATTCGTGCTTTCGCTGTCGCTCACAGGCTGGTTGCTGCCATGATGCCCAAACTTGAGCTTATAGGTGTTCGCGCCCAGCGCCCGCCCAATGATCTGATGGCCCAGGCAGATGCCAAAGGTGGGAATACCTTGATGCAGCAGCCCGGCCACCGCTTCCGCTGCATAGGGCAGCCCAGCCGGGTCGCCGGGGCCGTTGCTCAGGAAGATGCCCTGGGGATGCAGCGCCAGCACCTCCGCCGCCGGGGTGTCCGCCGGGACAACGACAACGCGCAGATTGTGGCTGGTCAGCCGCCGCAAAATGTTGTGTTTGATGCCGAAATCATAGGCCACCACCAGCGGCGCGTCGGCCACAGGCGCAGTCGCCGTGCCGCTGCTGGCCGGCCCCGACGAAACCGGCGTCCACTCCACCGCGGTGCCGTCGAGCCAGTGATACATCTCGTGGCAGGTGACTTCCTTGACCAGATCGCGGCCATCCAGCCCTTCCCAGGCGCGTGCCAGTTGTAGCAATTCATCGGCGCTTTTGCTGCCGTCGGTACACAGCGCGGCGTGCAAGATGCCCTGATCGCGCAGCCGCCGGGTCAGCGCACGCGTATCCACCTCGCTGATGCCGGGGATTCCGTGGCGTTCCAGATAGCTGTGTAGCGTTTCGTTGGCCCGCCAGTTAGAGACCATCGGGCTGATCTCGCGGACGATCAATGACGTGATCTGCGGCTGATCGCTCTCCACATCCTCGCGGTTGATGCCGGTGTTGCCAATATGCGGATAGGTCATACAGACCATCTGCCCCCGATAGGAAGGGTCAGTGATCACCTCTTGATAGCCAGTGAGGCTGGTGTTAAACACCACTTCGCCCACCACCGTTGTAGCGGCGCCAAAGGCTTCGCCGTAAAAAATGTCCCCGTTTGCCAGGGCCAAAATCGCTTCCAAAGTTCAACTCCTCCCAGGCAGAAGATAGGGGCTATTGAAGAGTAGATATTGGATATTGTCGGTGCTAATCGCCAATACCTAATACCCAATATCTACTCTCCCTACTCCTTCTCCAAATGAATCGGTTTGCGGTTATAGGCCAGTTTCAGTGGCTGCCACGATTGCCATTTAAGCAGACCATTCCACGCCGCCGGATGAAGCACATCGGCGGCGGTCTCTTCCACGGGCTGATTGGTGAGATTCATGAGCACGGCCACTTCGTCGCAGCGGTGAAACTTGGGGCAGTAGATACATTCCTGCCAGAGCTTGGGGCTAATGCTCCAGCGATCTACGATCTCGAAGCCCAGGCGCTGAAAGAAATTTTCGCGCAGGGTCAGCGCGCAGATCTGCTTGAACTCGCGGGCGCGCGCCAGCGCCACCAAATTGTTGACAATGTCGCCGCCCAGCCCCTTGCCGTGCTGACTGGCATGGACTGCCAGCGAGCGCACTTCGACCAGATCTTCGGTGAGGGCGACCAGCGATCCACAGCCCACCACACGCAATTCGCCATCTACCTCTGCCTCCGCCACCAACCAATCGGGCAGCGTTTGCAGAATGGCCTTCTCGGTGCGCGGCAACATCAAATTCTGCGCCGCAAACTCGTTGATCATCGTTAACAGGTGCGGAATATCATCTTCGATTGCGTGACGGATGGTCGTGCTCATGGTTGCCTCCGGGGAATGCAAGAATATTGGATAGTAGGTATTGGAGGTTTTGCTCAAATACCTGAACCTATCACAATACCTTCATCACATCTCTTGCAAAATCGTACCCAAAATCTCCACCGCCTGGGCCAGTTCCTCTTTCGAGATCGTCAGCGGCGGCACAAAACGCACAATATTTGGCCCGGCACTCACAAGCAACAAGCCGTGATCGTAGCCTTTTTCCACAATCGGGCCAGCTTCAATGTCCAGTTCCACGCCCACGATCAGCCCCTTGCCGCGGATCTCCTTGACATGCGGGCTGTTGAGTTCGGCCAGCAGTTCCATGAGATAGTCGCCCTTTTCGCGCACATCGGCCAGAAATTCCGGCTGCGAGACCCGGCTCACGACATAGTTAGCCACATGGGTGGTAAAGGGGTTGCCCGCAAAGGTGCTGGCGTGATCGCCCTTGTGCATGGCGTCGGCCACTTTTTGGCGCATGAGAATCGCCCCAATCGGCAGCCCACCGGCCAGCGGCTTGGCAACCGTCAACACGTCTGGCTCCACGCCGTACCCCTCATAGGCCCACAGATGCCCCGCGCGGCCCAGGCCACACTGCACTTCATCAAAGATCAAAAGGGCATCATATTGATCCGCCAAGCCACGCAACCCTTGCAAAAATTCAGGGGTGGCCGGGTAAACGCCGCCTTCGCCCTGGATTGGCTCCACAACAATGGCGCAGACATTTTCGTTCATGGCGGCGCGTGCGCTCTCCAGATCGTTGTAATCGGCAAAGCGCACACCGGGCATCAGCGGCTGGAAGGGCTGTTGATACTTCTCGCGCGGCGTCGCCGCCAGCGATCCAAAAAGCCGCCCGTGAAAGGCCCGTGTAAAGGCCAAAATCTCATACTTGTTTTCATGGCCCTGTTCGCGCGCATAGCGGCGGGCAAACTTAAACGCGCCCTCGTTGGCATCCGCGCCGGTCAGGCTAAAATGCACCTTGTCGGCAAAGCTGGTCTCGCAAAGCTGCTTGGCAAGCTTGGCGTGCGCCGCCGTGTGGTAAAGATTGCTCGTATGCAGAACCCCCGTGGATGCTGCTTCATTGATCGCCTTGTTGATGCCGCTATCATTATAGCCCAGCACGTTCACGGCGATCCCGGCCACACAGTCAAGATACTCCTTGCCCGTGGTATCATAGACCTTCGACCCCTCGCCGCGCTCAATCACAAACGGCGGGCGGCTATAGACCCCCAGCACATAGTTCTGCTCGTTTTCAATCGCCTCTTGGGTGGTTGCTGTCTGTGTCATGGTTCTCTTCTCTCCCTTTGGTAATAAATAAAGAGTAATGAGTAATTTGGGTTAACCGCACTGATTTTCTATTGGACTTAGCAGATGGACTTAGCGGCGTTAACAAGACCTTACTCATTACTCATCTTTGACGTTTTATCTTGATCCAATAATCCCCGTCCCCGTCCTCTCTTGCACGCCGGCCAGATTCGTAATCACGGCCTGGGCCACGCCGCTGCGCACGGCTTCCAGCGCGCTGCGCACTTTGGGAACCATGCCGCCGTGGATGCTGCCGTCGGCGATCCACTCTTCGGCCTGATTGGCAGTGATGGCCCGCACCACGCGCTGGGCAATCATGATCCCCGGCACGTTGCTCACAAAGATCAGCTTAATCGCCCCGGTGTGGACGGCCAGCGCCGCCGCCGCGTGATCGGCGTTGACGTTGTAGCTCAGCGCGTCATACGAGCCAAAGCTCACCGGGCTGACCACAGGCACAATCCCAGCATCGAGCAACGTGTTGATCAAGTGCAGATCCACGTCTTGAATCTCGCCCACGCGCCCCAGATCACCCAGAGGATGCCACATCTTTTCCACATAGATCGTGCCGTCGTCCACCCCGCTGATCCCGGCGGCGTGGATGCCCGCCTTCACCAGCGCGCGCACAATGCGCTTGTTCATCAGGCCGCTCAGCACCATCTCCACCACGCTCATGTCCTCTTCGCCGGTGACACGCAGCCCCTCGACAAACTTTGTCTCTAGCCCCAGCCGCTTTTGATAATCGGCAATCGCCTTGCCGCCGCCGTGGACAATCAGCGGATGTTTGCCGTCGTCAATCAGGCTTTGCACGGCTTTCGCCAGCCCAAACAAAAATGCCTCATCGTCCAATTCATTGCCGCCGATCTTCACCACCACCACATACCGGGGGGTCTCGTCGGCGGGAATAGACTCTTCAGTCATGGAATCTCCTAATCTCCCCATCGCTTAATCTCAGTTTGCTTTCTCTGCCGCATCACTTCGTACCCCAAAATCGCCGCTGCCGAAGTTGTCCCCAACGATTGGGCAAAGTCCCGGCCATAGGGAATACGCAGCCGTAGATCTGTCTGATCAAGGAACGAGCGGGTAATGCCGCGCTTCTCGCCGCCCACAAGCAGAAAGAGTGGCCCGCGCAGATCGCTCTCGTCAATGGGCACAGAATTTTCCTCTACTGCACAGGCTACCATCAATCCCTGTTCTCGGAAAAAGCGGGCGGCATCTTCCGCCGTTTCTGCGACGGCCGTGGGCATCCATTCCGACGCCCCCGCCGAGGACCGCGCCACTGTGCCCGCCGCGCTCATCCAATTGCGTGGCCGCACCACCAGCCCATCTGCCCCAGCCGCATAGAGCGCGCGCAGGGCATAGCCAAAATTAAACGGATCTTCCACGCCGTCGATCATCACCACAAAGGGCGCATGATCCGCAGGCAGCAGATCGGCCAGTTCCACAAAGCGGCGCGGCCCCACCTCGGCGATCACCCCGCCGTGGGTCTGCCCCTGGGCGCGTAGATCGATCTCCGCCGTGGGCAGCCGTTCCACGGACACGCCTTTTTGCGCTGCCAGCCGCAACAGCGGACGCAGCGCATTGTCGCGCTTCTCTGCCCGCACATAGATGGCATAAACCGCCCGGCTGCCCGCCGCCAGCGCCGCCTCAATCGAAAGATGGCCCTCTAAAATTGTGCGATCTTCTGTCATGTCAACATTTTCTCAACCCAAAGATTTTAACGCAGAAATTTCAACGCAAAGGAGCAGAGTCGCAAAGGGCAAAAGGCAAAGTGCAAAAGTGGTTGGGTTTCGCCTCTGGAATCTGCGAAAATCTGCCAAATCTGCGTCATCTGCGTTCTATTCTCCCCTTTGCATCTCTGCGTTGAAATTTCTGTGTTAAATCAGCCCGGCGGTTTCGTCCAGCCCCATCGCAATATTAAAGCCCTGGATTGCCTGCCCGCTCGCCCCTTTGATCAGGTTGTCGATGCTGGCCGTGATCACATAGTCGCGCCCGTTGGGTTGCGTGGGGTCGGCGGGGATAATGCCGATGGCGCAGCGGTTGCTGTTCACCGTGTGAGCCAGGCTGGCCGCCTGACCCAATGGCAACAGATGAATAAACGGCTCCCCCGCGTAGCTCTCGGCGTAGAGATCCCAGACCTGGGCCTCGCTGACGCCCTCTTTCACTTCTACATACATGGTGCTGAGGATGCCCCGGTTCACGGGCAGCAAGTGCGGCGAAAAGAGAATGCGATATTGGCGATCTTTGCCATTGGCCGGGTTGAGGATCTGCTCCATCTCGGCAATGTGGCGGTGACGATGGCCCACGTTGTACGGCGTGATATTCTCGTTAGCTTCCACAAAGTGATACATCAACTTGGCCTTGCGCCCGGCCCCGCTGACGCCACTTTTGGAATCAACGATCAGTTTTTCGCCCAGCCAGCCCGCTTTTGCCAGCGGATACAAGCCCAGGTTTACGCTGGTGGGATAGCAGCCCGGCACGGCGATGCGGCGGCTGCCCGGCAACTGCGCCCGATTGATTTCGCAAAGGCCATAGACAAACGATTCGAGCAGTTCTGGCGCGGTGTGTTTCTCGTGATACCAGCGCGTATAAATCTCGGCATCTTTGAGCCGAAAGTCCGCGCTCAGATCGACCACCATCACCCCGGCCTCGGCAAAGCGTCTCACCGCATCCATTGAAGCGGCGTGGGGCAGGCAGAGAAAGACCACGTCCACCTCGTCGGTGCGGGTCAACGCCGCCTCTAATGTGATCAGCGGATAGTCCCACTTTACTGGATAGACCTCGTCGTAGCGCTGCCCAGCGCTGCTCTCCCCGGTCAGCCAGCCGATCTCCACCTGTGGGTGGCGATGGATCAACTTGATCAACTCATAGCCAGTGTAGCCGCTGGCCCCGGCGATGCCTGCCTTAAACATTTGTCTGCTCCTCAGTTTGCATGGAAAGGGTCATCAATTCGGCAACCGCTGTGGATTGCGCATTGGCTTGGGCGGTCAAATGCTGCACCGCGCCCTGGCGATCCGCCTGCGACTTATTCTGGCTCAACTTGGCCTTGCCCTCCAGTCGCGTAATCGCCACCTCAAAGGCCACGATCCCAGCCGTGAGCTTGCCATAGCGTGGATCATCCCACGGCACGCTCCACCCCGCCGGGGGATCGCCCTCATATTGGGCGACAAGTCTGTCCAACATGGGGTAGATGCGCGCTGGGTCGTCAATCAGCGAAACCCGGCCATAGGCGTGGACGGCGACATAGTTCCACGTGGGCACGTTAAATTCACTGGCATACCAACGGGGCGAAATGTAGGCATGTGGCCCCTGAAATGTCACCAGTATCTCGCTGGCATTTTCAAAATGATGCCACTGTGGATTGGCGCGCGCCATGTGCGTGACCAGCGTGCCGTGCTCGCCCCGTTCAACATCCACCACAAAGGGCAGGTGGGTGGCAAAGGGCACGTTACCCACAGCCGTGATCAACGTGCCAAAGGAGTGGGCGCGCATAAACGCAACCATAGTTTCCCGGTCGTTTTCTTGATAGTGTTTGGGGACGTACATAAGGTTGATTCCTGGGCCGCTGAAACAGTGAAATAAAAAAAGCTCTCCAATCTGGAGAGCTTTGCATCCTCATTGGGTCCGTCTACCGACTCACCCAGGCCACGCGCAAAGAATCCAGAAACTAGTCTGGGAAGGTGCGGGCGGTCCTCCTGAGCGAGCAAGTTGATTGCATAGAAGTCAGCATAAGCATGTATTCAAACACCTCTCAACCGGGGTAGAAATTGAATGCTGGAAAGTGTAGCATCGACATCGTTAAGTGTCAAATGAGACGGGATTGGCTTCACTGCATCCAAAGCTTCCATGATATACTGGGGCCGGCGGTGATACCTATGACACAGACTATTGATCCTATTCAGAAAACGCAAGTATCCTCTTCAGCCACAGCCAGAGAGGTCCTGGTCCGGCTGGATGTCATGCTGACCGAACTCCAGGCGCTGCGATAGATTATGCAGGACTTCATCCGAGACCAGCACGTACCGAATGGCTGGCTCGCTGGGGCAAGGTACGGTAGAAGAGTTCGACTATAGTACAGACATCAACTTGATGCGCTAGGATCAGGCATCTAAAGTACACGCCCCAATTGTTTCACCCTCTATCCCCATGCTATACTGCACACTGTTGCTCTGTGTCGAATCACCGCCTGGTTTTGAAGAAGATGCCGGAAAAAACTCCCCCCGTTTGCCGATCAAGATTCAAAACTGGCCGTTGTTGTTGGGCTGGCTGGCGCTGCTGTTGATCTCCGCCGTGGTGATCCTCTACGTGGCAAACCGCCCCGAAAGCATCCCCGTCGATCCCCTGGCGCGCTATCGAGCGGCGCTAAAAGCCGATGCTCAACCCGCCGTAGAAGCGCTGGGACCGTTGCCCCAATACGATATTAATGTCACACTCAACCGCGAGTTAAACCAACTGCAAGGCACGGCGCTGATCCAGGTTCCCAACACCAGCCCCGACCCGTGGACCTATCTGATCTTTCGCCTCTACCCGGCGCTGGAACAGTATGGCGGGCTGCTCAGCATTGGCAGCGCGGCGGTGGGCGGCAAGACCGTGCCTTTCTCGTATCTTGAGAAGAACACCGCGGTGCGTGTGGAATTGCCCGCGGCCTTGTTCTCTGGTCAGCAAATCACCGTCTATCTCAGTTGGCTGCTCGACATTCCCCAATGGGAGACCGATGGACCCCACGCCTATCGTCTCTTTGGCCGCAGCCAGGAGATGGTGAGCCTGCCGCTCTTTTATCCGTCGCTGGCGATCTACGAACCCGGCCCCACAGTCTCCAGCGGCAATTGGTGGCTGGAGCGCGGCACAGCGCGCGGCGATGCTGCCTTCAATCTATCGTCCTTTTTCGTGGTCACTGCCACGCTACCCGCCGTGCAGACCCCGGTCACCAGCGGCACGTTGATCACCAACACGGCAGTGATGACCGATCAGGTGCAGTATGTATGGGCGAGTGCGCCCTCGCGTGAATTTTTGTTGCACACCAGCGATCAATTTCGACAAGCATCGGTCACCGCCTACGATACCAACATTACCAGCTATTGGCTGCCCGGCCAGGAATCTGCCGGACGTGCTGCGCTCCAATATGCGGCGGCGGCGCTGCGCATCTACAGCGACCAATTCGGCCCCTATCCTTATACCGATCTGCCGCGTGGCGGCGGCTCCGCTCAGCTTCCGCGGCATGGAATATCCGCAGGCGATCCTGTTGGGCAACCAGCTTTATGAGCGTTATCGAGATGAGTTGGAGATTCGCACCGCCCACGAGATCGCGCACCAATGGTGGTATGGACTGGTGGGCAACGACCCCGTTACTTATCCGTGGATGGACGAGGGACTGGCCGAATATTCCAGCCGTATCTATTACGAGGCTATGCGCGGGCGCGCCTTTGCCGATGTGCTGCAACTGCAACGCTGGCAGGCGGTGCTTGATCTGCTCATGGGGCGGGGCAAAGATGCGCCGCTGAACCTGCCCGTCATGGCCTATGAAGATGGCAGCGTCTACGAGACCGTGGTCTATGGCAAGGGCGCGCTTTTTTATGGGGCCATGCGCCAGAGCCTGGGCGAGCGCCCCTTTGCCGAGCTGCTGCGCGCCTATGTGGCCGAACATCGCTATGGCATTGTACACCCGCCTGATCTGTGGACGGCCATGGATGCGCGCAACCCACAGGTGGCCGACTCGCTCTATCGCCAGTGGATCGGCGATCCGCCCACGCCGCCCGCCCTGCCTGCCGCCGAACTCTCGGGCACAGCTAATTCACCGTAAAATTTGTAAACACAGATGGAAGAGAGCCCAGATAAAGCTAAGTCTGACAATACGTGGTCGTTTTAATGCAGAGCTGTAGAGCAGAACTTTGTGCCTTTGCCTTGAAGAGAAAATATCCGTGTTCTCTCCCATCCGTGTCTACAAAAATTGTGAAAGGACAAGATGGATCGGATTTTGTGGATCAGCATTGGGGCCGCGCTGGGGGCCAACGCCCGCTATTGGCTGGGGCTGTGGGCCTTGCAGCACTGGGGAGCGCGCTTTCCCTACGCCACGCTGATCGTCAATAGTACGGGCAGCGTGATTTTAGGATTTCTCTTGAGCTGGGGTAGCCTACGCACGCTGCCGCAACCGTGGCGGCTGCTGTTGGCCGTGGGCTTCTGTGGCTCGTACACCACCTTTTCCAGCTATGCCGTGGAGACCGTCGGGCTGGCCCAGGGGACGCTCCCCGCGCTGGCGTGGATCAACATTGCCGCCAACAACCTGCTCGCCCTGACCGCCGTTCTGTTCGGCATGTGGCTGGCGCGGGCAGTGGCGTAGCCATTCTACGATCAATTGATTGTCAAAAAGTGTGTTGCGTGCTGCGTGTTACGTAACACACAGCACGCACACGCAGCATCTTTCCATGACACTCACTTCTGCCCAACAAACTGTCATCGCCCATAACCACGGCCCCGCCCTCGTCTTCGCTGCGGCGGGATCGGGCAAGACCACCACGCTCGTCCACCGGGTGGAGCGGCTGGTTCGGGCGGGCATCTTCCCCGCCGGGCAGATTTTGGCGACTTCGTTTAACCGCGCCGCCGCCGCTGCCATTGAACGTAGTCTGCACCAAAAAGGCGTGCGCGGCGTACAGGTTAAAACGCTGCACGCCCTGGGCTATGGATTAGTGAGCGAAGCGCGCCGCCGAGGGCTGACCGAACCCGATCTGGCAAAATCCCCGCGCAATCCCGACGGGCTGGACCGTCAACTGTTGGCACGCACATTGGTCGAGGCCCGCCGCCAGCGCTTGCCCTTTGTGGACCAACTCAACGGGCTGGACAGCGACGACTTTCTCGACTACGTGGCCCGCTGCAAAGGCAATCTGGCCTATGCCGATCTGTCCGCGGCGCAACTTCCCGCCACCGCAAAGATCGCCTCTTCTGCCAGCGCCCCCGCCGATAAATCATGGTATCTCGATCTCTACCGGCGCTACGAAAGCGTACGCCGCGGCCTGGGCTGGATCACCTACGACGATATGCTCATGACCGGCTGGGAGATGCTCGTGCGCCATCCCGCGCTGTTGCAGTGGGCACAAGCTCAATATCGCTGCATACTCGTGGACGAATTTCAGGACGTGAATCTGGCCCAGGTCGAGATCATCGACCGCTTGAGCCAGCCGCACCGCAATCTCATGGTCATCGGCGACGATGATCAGACCATCTATGAATGGCGCGGGCGGCGGCGCGTTTCATTCTCGACTTTCAACGCCGCTACGCCGCGCCCGTCTACGTTCTCGAAGAGAACTTCCGCTGCACCGCCTCCCAGATCGCGCTGGGCAACGCCGTGATCCGCCACAATGGCACGCGCAGTCCCAAGCAGTTACAACTCACCCGCGGCTTTGACGGCTCCACTACCCTGCAACGTTACGCCAATGCCGCCGCGTTGGGGCAGTCTGTGGCCGTCGAAATTAAAACGAAACGCTTTGCGCCCGCGGGGGTGGCCGTCTTGTTGCGCCTCTTTGCCGAGAGCGCACCAGTGGAACTGGCCCTATTGGCGGCGGGTATCCCTTACACCGTCGAGGGCGATCTGCCCTTTTACCGCCGCCCGGAGCTAACCGTGTTGCTGGATTATGCACGGCTGGCCCGCTACGAGGCGCAGTTGCTGGGCGGCAAAGCGCTTTCCGCAGCCCAGGCCGATCCCTTCCGCGAGGCGTGGCAACGTGTGGTCAACCGCCCCCTGCGCTATGTTGGCCGCGCCCATATTGATGCGTGTGCCGAGGCCGTGATTGGCGGGCAGCCGTTATCCGCCGCACTGCGCACAGCCGCCCAAAGCGCGCCGGCGTCGGTCGCCGCGCGTATGACTGCGCTGGCTGCGGATCTGCACTGGCTGGCGGGTGAGGTGGGGAAGCGCCAACCGGCACAGACGTGGCTGCAAGCGTTGGTGGCGCGGCTGGGCTATGCCGAGGCGCTGGCAAAAGAGAGCGGCGGCGAAGAATTGGGCCGTCTGCGCGTGGAGATGCTCACCGCCTATCTGCAATTTGCCGCCGGGCGCACGCTGGATCAGCTTTTGGCAGAGGCGGAAAAACCGGAGCCAAAACAACGTGACGGTGTCACCATCACCACAATTTTTCGGGCCAAAGGACGTGAATGGCCGGTAGTCTTTGTGCCCGGCTGCAACGAAGGGTTGCTGCCCTACGAACGTGGGGCCAGCGTGGAGGAAGAGCGGCGGCTGCTCTATGTCGCTATCACACGTGCCCGACAGCACCTTTATCTCTACGCCCGCGCCGATCTGCCGCTTTCGTCGTTTCTGGCCCAGGCTGAGGCTGACGATCTGCTCAAAACCGTGGCGGACGTGCGCCGGTTGCTGGCCGATCCGCGGCGCTGGGGCGATGCCGACCGGTTGACCGTGGCAGTCTCGGCCAAACAGTTTGGCTTTGCCAGCTACGTTGCCCACTATTGGCGATCTCCACAGCGGGCCGAGGCTGTCGCCAGCATCGCTCGCCTGCTCGCCGATTTGCACCTGAGCCGTCGTCTCAACCGCTTGGGATTGGACGCCACTGATGTGGTCTTTTGGCAAAACTTGGCGGGCAGCACACCCCCACGCTCACCCGAAAAAGCACGCCCTGCCCGCTGGTCGCGCACGCGCCGCAACAGCCGCGCCATCGGCGACTTTTTCGGCGCGCTATGGGGGTGGATCAAGGCCAGCCGACCGCGGACGGCAGACCGCAGAAAGACGAAAGACCACAGACGAAAGACGAATGGATAGAGTGGAGAGGCACAACTCGCTCGTCTATCGGCCTCCGTCTATCGTCATATTTCATGCAATTCCAAAGGAGAAACAGACCATGACAACCCGCAAACAGATCCGCGTCGGCATGATCGGCGCTGGCTTTTTGGCCGAGACCCGCGCCCGCTGCTATGCCGGGGTGAGCGGCTACGATGTGCAGATTGTGGCGGTGGCGGCGCGCAGCCAGGAGAGCGCCCGCAACTATGCTGATCGCCACGCCGTGCCCCACGTTTTCACCGATTACCATGAAGTCTTGGCGCTGGATGCGGTGGACGTGGTCGATCTCTGCATCCCCAATCACCTGCACCGCCCCGTCACCGAAGCGGCAGCGGCGGCGGGCAAACATGTGATCTGCACCAAACCGCTCACCGCCTATGTGGGCCAGGATCTGCCCAAAGAGGCCAGCGACAGCGACATCTCCGGCCAGGATCGGGCGGTCATGTTGCAGATTGCCAGTGACGACGCCCAGGCCATGGTGGACGCCACCGATCGCGCTGGGGTGCATCTCATGTACGGCGAAAACTGGATCTACGCGCCCTCGATTCAACGGGCCGCAGGGCTGATCGCCCGCTCCGGCGGTGCCATTGTGGAGATGCGCGGCGGCGAATGTCACAACGGCTCGCACTCGCCCTTCTCCAAAACCTGGCGCTACACGGGCGGCGGCGCGCTGATCCGCCTGGGCGCGCACCCAATTGGGGCTATGCTCTATCTCAAACAGCAAGAGGGACTGGCCCGCACCGGCGCTCCCATCCGCCCGGTGGCCGTGAGCGCCGAGGTGAGCGATCTCACACAGATCCCGGCGGTGGCGGCTGCGGAGAAAAACTGGATTGTCACCGGCTGGCAGGATGTGGAAAATTGGGCGGGCGTGCTGATCCGCTTTGAGGACGGTTCACGCGCGATGGCCTATGCTTCGGATGCGGTGCTGGGCGGCATGGAGAGCAAGCTCGAGGTCTATCTCAACAACGGGCAGTTTAAGTGCAACCTCAGCCCGCACGATCTGCTTCAGGCCTACACACCCGACCCGGCGGTCTTTGGCGACGCCTACATCATGGAAAAGGTCAGCACATCCGCCGGGTGGACCACGCCGCTGCCCAACGAAGATTGGAGTTCGGGGCAACTGGGCATGTGTCAGGCCTTTATCGAAGCCGTGGCCGAGGGCAAGCCCGCCGTCTCCAACGGGCGACTGGGCCTGGATGTGACGCGGGTGATCTATGCTGCGTATCTGTCGGCGGCGCGTGGGGAGCGGGTGGAGATTTAGGGCAGAAGAGATTAGGTGATTGGGAGATTAAGAGATTGAGGAGAGCTATCTCTTCTGTAATCTCCCAATCACGTAGTCTCTATACTTTCCGAGCCAACGCTGGCCCCAACTCCTTCTCGTAAAACTTGAAAAAGCCCTCCTGATCTGGCCCGATCTGGTGGATGTAGACGTGATCAAACCCAGCCTTGACGTAGCGCTGAAACTCTTCCACATATTTCTGTACATCTGGCCCGCAGACAAAAGCCTCGGCAATGTCTTCTTCACGCACGGTTTTGGTGGCCTGTTCAAAATGGGTGGGTGTAGGTAAAAGCTGATTTAATTCGCCGCCCAGCCCGCCCGTGGGCCAGTATTTATGCGCGGTTTTGACGCCTTCTGCTTCTGTCTTGGCCCAGCAGATAGTCATCTTGCCAAAGCGGGGTTTGCCTTTGCCGCCCCCTTCGTTGAAATTTTCGATTACCTCTTCGTCGGGGGCCGTGCTGATCAGCCCATCGCCAAAGCGCCCGGCGGCTTCAGCCATTTTGGGACCGCTGGCCGCCACATGGATCAGCGGCGCTTCGTCGGGCAGGGTGAAGATCTCGGCGTTTTCCACCGTGTAGTACGCGCCGTAAAATGACTGATTGCCGCCCTGCCAAAGCAGCCGGATCACCTCCACCGCTTCTTCCAACATTTCCACTCGAATCGAATGTTCGGGCCAGTGATCGCCCAAAATGTGCTCGTTGAGCGCTTCGCCCGTGCCCACGCCCAGAAAGAAGCGCCCCGGCATCATGGTCGCCACGGTGGCTGCGGCCTGGGCGATAATCGCCGGGTGGGTGCGGACCATAGGGCAAGTGACGCCTGTGCCCAATTTGATGCGCTCGGTTACGGCGGCAATGCCGCCGATAATGCTCCACACAAAAGGAGCCTGACCCTGGGTGTGCGTCCACGGGTGAAAGTGATCTGAAATCAGAGAAAAGGTAAAGCCCAGTTCCTCGGCACGGCGGGCGTGTTGCAGGATGTCGTTGGGTTTGTGTTCTTCACTAGAAATGGCATAGCCGATTTGAACCATAACGTCTCCTTATTAAAAGAAAGCCCCAGAAAACGGGGAGAATTTCACAGAGGCCACCGCAATGTGGAGGTCTCCGGGTTGAGAAGTCGAACTTTTCCCAAAAGTTCGACTTCTCGCATTGTGGCTTAACCCCGCAGGGGAAGCTATCCATCCTCGTATGATTTCTGGATACAAACGCTGGCACAAAAAAAGGCCAGTGCCGATCACTTGGCACTGGCCTTTTGAAAATACAGTTGATAGAGCCGAATCCTACAACGACACCCCCAACAGCCCGCGTGTAAACTGAAAATCAATGTTCCCCTCTTGCGTGGCTTTGGGAGAAAGCCGCTGCGAGAGCACATCGGCCACGAGATCGAGCAGGGCCTGCGGCCACGTTTGCGGATCGCCGCCCAGCACCAGATCCATGTCGGCGGCATAGTGCTGTTCCACGTTCTCCTCGGCGGTGACCTCAATCGTCGGCAGCAGCGGATGGCCCTCGATGGGGTGTTCGCCGATGTAGGCCAGCACGGTTTCCACGCCGGTTGCGCCCAGCCCGGTGAGCGTCTCGGTCCAGTGTGCGGTGGGTGTTTCCATGATGTGGAAGCCCGCGCCCGCGCTGTCATAAATCGACTGCCCATAGGCCAGGGTGGGCAGGTGTGTGCCCTCTCCGATGGTTCCGGTCAGGTAATCCAGGCTGGAGAGCAGCGCCGCGTTTTCGGGGACCACGACTGTGCCGCCTGCCGCCACAATTGCATTGCTCAACGTTGCCAGCGCGCGTGCCGCCACGTCGGAAACAGGACCGGCGCTCATCAAGCCAATGCGTAGTGCGCCCAGATCAGCGGGCTGGCGTTGCGGCGCTGTGGCGTTGGCAAGTTGACCTTCAAACCAGCGTGTCACCTTGGCTGTCACGGCATCGATGCCGCCGTCGAGTTGGATGCTGGCCCAGCCAAAGCGCTCTTGTCCCAGCCCCAGCCGCTCGATTTCGTGGCGCACATAGTCGTTGTGGGTCTTTTCGCAGCCATGTTCCAACAACTGACAGTGGGCCACCAGCGGATGGCGCAGATAGCCGAGCAGCGTGCGTACGTAAAGCTGTTCCGATGGCCCGCCGGATGCGCCACAGCCTTCGGTATGGGCCAGCGCCACAAAGCGAGAAATGCCCTGGGCTTTCCCGAACCCCTGGGCGTTGAACTGGCGCGCCATCATCCGCGAGATCTGCCCGGCGCAAAGACTGGTGGGCAGGATGAGGGCGACGCGCTCGGAGGTGGAGTCTGGGAAAAGATCGAGGGGGTGACCCGGTGACAAGGTGACCGGGTGAGTGAGAGATTGGGCGATTGGGATGGGGTTGCCTTTGGGCGCGGGGGCGTGGAGCAGCCGATCCAGATTGCTGTCGTCGGTCTGTCGCCAATCGCGCCAGAGCTGCACCTGGGCGTGGCCGGCCTTTTCGCCCACACTGCGCTGCCCGGACGCCACATTCACGGTGAGATCGAGCATCTGCGCGCCCAGGTCGTCCATGGGCGTGCCGTCGAGATATTTGCCGGCGTTGACATCCATATCGCGCTGAAGCAATTGGAAGCGCCGCGAAGTGGTGACAATTTTGACCGTGGGCACAAAGGGAAAGTTGGTAATCGAGCCGTTGCCGGTGATGAAGAAGATCATGTTACAGCCCGATGCCACCTGCCCGGCGATGCTCTCCAAGTCGTTGCCGGGGCTGTCCATGAAATAGTAGCCGCCTTCGCGCATGGGCTGCGCATAGGGGATGGCGTAATCCAGGCGCACGTCGGGGTGGCGCTTCATGGCCGCGCCGATGGATTTGAGCACAATGTTGTATAGCCCGCGGAATTTGTTGCCGCCAGAGGGGTTGCCCGCCGCCGAGGAGCCATGCCAGGCGGCGCGTTGCCCAAAGCGATCCAACATTTCCAAAAAGGTGCGGGCAGTCCCGGCGTCGCGCACCCGTTGTAGCACATAGGGTTCCGCACCGATCAGTTCGTCGGTCTCGGCCAGGTTGGCCGCGCCGCCATAACGGATCACCTCACGCGCCACCCACGAGGCCAGCGGATTGCCCGAAATGCCAGAGAAGGCATCGGAGCCGCCACACTGGAGGGCAATCTTCAAATGGGTAAGCGATTCGGGCGTGCGTGGCGTGGCGTTGACTTCGTCCAGCCAGCCGCGCACGGTGCTTTCGGCGTCGGTCAGGGCATTTTGAAAGCCGCCGCTCACCGAGAAAAAGCGGTGCGGCACGCCGTCCAGCGCATAGCCGTGATCGAGCATATACTGTTGGACAAGGGCGTTGTTCACCGGCTCCGGGCCGTAATCCACAGCCAGCACCGCGCCCACATTGGGGTGAACCATGAAACCGGCCAGGGTGCGCAGTACAAAGTCGAGATTGTTGGGGTTTTCGTGGCCGCCTTCGGTGTGGGCCACGGCCATAATGCCGTCGATATTCTCGTAGCCGTCGGCCAACCCGGCCAGCTTTGCCTCTAGCTGTTTGACAAAGCCGCCCGTGCGCGAGGATGTGCCGAGCAGCACAATCATGTTGCGCGTGCCCACGCCTCGGTCAGCGGGTCGCCGATAGCCCTGAAAGGTGCGGTCGTGATCGTAGCGACCGGTGGGTTCGCCCGCTTGAAAAGTGGTTTCATTCAGAATGTACGGCTCAATGTGATCGGCGAAGTTGGGCGCGGTGGGCAGCGCAAAGTCGATGGAGCGCCCACTCAGGGCATGCAGCATCTCTTCATTGGAGACGTACTCGCCCGGCGCAATATCGCGCAGGGCCGCGCCAAAGGGCAGATTCCACGAGAGCAGCTTTTCGCCAGCGGCGATGGGTTCTACGGCAAAGCGGTGGCCTTCCATCACGGTGTAATCCAGCGTAAACGACGCGCCGTTATAGGTGATCTGGGTGCCGGCGGGCAACTTCTGCGTGGCAATGCCCACGTTGTCACCGGGCAGGGGCAGCCGTCCGATTTGGTCAAAA
Organism: uncultured Chloroflexia bacterium; assembly: GCA_963721725.1. Taxonomy (GTDB): domain Bacteria; phylum Chloroflexota; class Anaerolineae; order Caldilineales; family Caldilineaceae; genus RI-153. The sequence goes on along the minus strand of CAVRLX010000016.1, from coordinate 156,487 downwards.
GTAAACGTGTCAGACATGGGATTCTCTCTATCTAGCGTGGTGGGGAGGAGGGCGACGGTTTTGTATGGGGAGAATTTTACCACATTTACACGAATAAACTTTCCGCAAGGGTATAGGGATACGTGAGATCCCCATCTATGGATCATCTATGAAGTGTTTGGCAAAAACAGATAATATCTCTACAATGTGATTGGCGTTTAATGACGGAATCTGTATAGAGGAGAGATAACTTGAGTGATGGACTCCCTCGCGTTTATGTTGATGTCTGTGCGCTGAATCGACCATTCGATGATCAGAACCAGATGAGAATTCGTATGGAAACGGATGCTGTTTTGTTGATGCTGGATTGCATACGTCTCAATATAGTGGAGATGGTAATTTCGCCTGCACATCGACTCGAAGTATCTGCGACTCCTGATTCGATACAGCGAGCACATGTTAGGTTTTTGTTAAGCGAACTTGGTACCGAAGGCGAATACAATCTGCCAGAGGTGCGCCAGTATGCACAGCAATTGGTGACATGGGGGTTGGGGCTTGCAGATGCTGCCCATGTTGCTTTTGCTCATTATGCTCGATGTGATTTTGTTAGCGTGGATGATCGACTTTTACGTCAGTGTCGACGTATTCAAATGGAAATCTGGTGTGGTACGCCGATGGCATATTGTGAAAAGGAGAACCTGGGATGACTTCTCATCCATTGCTACCAGAAGAGATGATGATTCAAAAGGCAGTTTATGCATTGGTGGAAGCCCTGGGGCCTGTGGAGGCGGCGCGATTCTTGAACCTATCTCGTCATCAGGAACTGGATGCTGTGGCCTGGCATAGGCAGTGGCAAGAGAATCTTGATGCTATCCATTTTTTTGATGAGGTCTTTGGGCCAGAGGCTGATGAGGATATAGCTGCCGTTTAATGTTTCGCCAAGTAAAAATAAAAGCCGAGACTCTTGCGTCATTTTCTCGATTGCATCTGGCCTTTCTATGGTGCATCATCCGTTGATGAACTTGTGCTACTTTCATTTCAGGGGGAAACTGAGCCATGAACCAGCCACCTCCACGTTATCAACGCCTGATCGCCACCTTTGCCCTCGACCTTTTGGTCGATCTTGATCCCGGGGAAATCTGCGACCCGCACCTCCACACGAAAGCGAAGACGAACGCATTGACCGCATCGTGGCCGAACTCCTGGCCGATGTAGAGATCAGCTTCGCCTGAACCCCATTCACAAAACAAAATAAAAGACCCGGCCGCCGTGGCCGGGTCTTTTATTGTTCATGAAGTTAGATCTATCGGTCACACTGGCTCGGTCAACTCCCGAAGCCGCCGCTCTACTGTACGTATCCCGTCAATGGCCGTTTCCCACGCAATGGCATCAGATTCTACTTCCCACGTGTAACCTTTTTGCTCAGTGACCTTTTCCGCTTCAAATGTCCCAAAGTCTATGCCGTACTTCTGCGATAGTTGGCGATCTGTCAAATGATAGCGGGCAAGACGTCGGCGATACTCCGTATCCAACAAACTGAGAAGTTTGTGATCCATATCCATCTCATCGGGAAAAGAAAGCGTTCTGAGATGGTCAGCGATTTTGTCGGAAACAGTAATATGAACGCTCATGACGTCATTCCTCCAAAGGGAAAATTACAGTCAAATCTCATATTTATAAAGAGTATAACAGCAACGATGGCTAGTGGGCATATCTTTTTTAGGGGTAGAAATGAGGCTCTGGGTGAATATCCTAGGCATGATGCGATGCTCTAGCGTATTTGTACCGCTGGGATCGGCCCACAGCGAAAGAAAACCCTCATGCAGCGCATTCGATGGCGTTATTGGCGCGGAGTTGAGCAACCTCATGAGCGTGGGGACGGACTGCAATCTTGCGCGTTAAGAACCTTCACTATTTGCGAATAAGTAGACCAGTTGCTATAATTTAGATCAGGAGAGTATCTATGAGCACGAAACGCGACGAAATTCTCAACACAGCCTGCGAACTCTTTGAGGCCCAGGGCTATCACGCCACCGGGCTTAACCAGATCATCGCCGAGAGTGGCGCGCCCAAAGGCTCGCTCTATTACTATTTTCCCGATGGCAAAGAAGGGCTGACCGAAGAGGCGATTGAGCGCACCAGCCGCAGTGTCGAGGCGCGCATCCGCCAAAGCATGGCCGAAACCGATGACACCGTGGAGGCTGTGGTCACTTTTTTGCGAACCCTGGCGCACTATGTCGAGGCGTCGAGCTACCGGGCGGGCGGACCGATTACCACGGTGGCGCTGGAAGCCGCCAACAGCAGCGAGCGGCTAAACGAAGCTTGCCGACAGGCTTATGGCTGCTGGCAGACCGCCTTTGAAGAGAAGTTGCTGGCGGGTGGTTATTCGACGGAGCGGGCCGAACGGCTGGCTTCATTGCTGATTTCGCTCATCGAAGGGGCGATTGTGCTTTGCCGCACCTATCGCAGCCCCCAGCCGCTGCTCCATGCCGCTGAGGAGATCTATCTGTTGATGCAGGTAACGGCATGATTTTTTTTGTGTCTTTTTTATGTAGACCAGTCTAAAAACAAAAGGAAATGACGAATGAGTTTCATCGGCAGGATATTACACTTTTTCTTTGAAAGATCGGCACGCGGTGCCACCTATACAGAGCTGACGCAGCGCTTGACTGACTCCCAGTCCGATCTGGCAACGCGTCTGCGCCAGGCCGGCGATACGCCGCGCAACCGCAAACAGGCTTGCCACCTTATCGGCATTGAGCGTTGGGGACAACGGCGCTTGCGTGTGGCGCTGGGTGAACCCTTTGTGCGAGATGAATACGACGCCTATTGTCCCGATTCTAATTTGGGAATGACAGCGCTGACCCAGGCTTTTATCGAGACACGCGCCGAGACCGTCACATTGGCTAGTGCGCTTGAGCAGAAACAGATCCCCTTGACAAAACAGGTTGTACACAACGATGCCGGGGAGTTAAGCGTGGGCGCGTGGCTTGGCTATCTAAACAGCCATGCGGTGCGCGAGGGGAAACAACTTTCGTAGTCCACAAATAGAGGATACAAGCAAAGGATGGTCAAGTATGAAAGCAGTCCGAATTCATCAACGCGGTGGGCCAGAGGTGTTACAGCTAGACGAGATCGAGCAGCCGCAGCCGGGGCCGGGTCAGGTACTGATACGGGTGGAGGCGGCGGGCATTAACTATGCCGACATCGGCCAGCGCAGTGGCGCGTACCCCAACCCGATGCCGTTGCCCCTGGTTTTGGGCTTTGAGGCTGCCGGGCATGTGGCTGCATTGGGGGCTGGTGTCAACCATCTTGCCGTGGGACAACGTGTGGTCTCCTATGTGCAGGGCGGATATGCCGAGTATGCCGTGGCCCCGGCCGAGGCGGTGATGCCACTGCCGCCGCACATAGAGTTGGCTGTCGCCACCGCGCTGCCCATTCAGGGGCAAACGGCCTATCTGTTGTTGGCAAAGGCGACCCGGCTGGCGGCGGGCGAATCGGTGCTGGTGCATGTGGCGGCGGGCGGTGTGGGGTCGCTGGCTGTGCAGGTGGCACGTGCCTTGGGCGCAAAAACCGTGATTGGCAGCACACGCACGCCGGAAAAAATGGAGCTGATCCGCGAGTTGGGGGCGATTCCCGTCAACACCTCTTCGCCGGCGTGGGTCGAGGAGGTGATGGCCGCCACCGAGGGGCAGGGTGTGGACGTTGTGCTGGATTGTGTGGGTGGGGCGCTGGCGCAACAGAGCATTGCGTGTATGGCCCCCTTTGGGCGCATGGCCGTCTACGGATCGTTGAGCGGCGCGCCCACCATGATTGCCGCCCCACAGTTGATCCGCAATTGTCTCAGCGTCGGCGGCTTCAACACGCCCGCCTACCCGCCCCAGGCCCAGATGGAAGCCGGGCGCGCCCTAGTGGGCTATCTGGCGGCGGGGCAATTGCGTGTGATCACCGACCATCGCTTTCCCTTGGCAGAGGTGGCCGCGGCGCATCGTGCCATTGAAGCTGGCGAGACGACGGGCAAGGTGGTGCTGACCGTCTAAATTTGTGTAATCAAAAGGAGAACTCCGGTGAAAATTACAATCTTGGGGGCAAGTGGGCGCACGGGCATTCCGCTGGTGCGGCAAGCGCTGGCAAAGGGATATGAAGTGGTGGCATTGGTGCGCGATCCGGCCAAACTGACCATTCAAGATGACCGCCTTTCGGTCATCCAGGGCAATGTGCAAAATAGCGCAGATGTGGAACAGGCCGTGGCGGGCAGCGATGCGGTCTTGCTGGCTTTGGGACAGACAAAGATATCGGCCAAAGATGTGATGACGGTGGCGGCGCGGTCGGTGATTTCGGCCATGCAGAAAGAAGGGGTTGCGCGCTTAATTACATTGACCGGCGCGGGCGTGCCCTATCCGGCCAAAGATGAGCCAAAGCTCTTTAACCGGGTGATGAGCTTTCTGTTGAAAACCCTGGCGCGTGATGTCCAGGCCGATTCTCTTCAGCATGTCGCCTTGATCGAACAAAGTGGGCTGGTGTGGACGGTGGTGCGCGTGCCTATGCTCACCGAGGATGCCCACACAGGCCAGATCAAAGTGGGCTATGTGGGCAAGGGAACCGGCGCGCGGATCGGGCGGGCCGATGTGGCGGATTTCATGCTGCGCGTGCTGGAAGAAGATTCGCACAAGCATGATATGCCCATGATCAGCAACTGAGCGAGTGTTTGAAAAGCCCGATTACAATGCCATATTCCGGGAAAGGGCCAGATGATGACCGGTACAAAGTCAGCGTGTGGCCCTTTCCTGGAATCTTCCAGTCCCTTTCCAAACAGTCTCCGAGGCCAATCTCCCTACAACATTTGCAGTATTCAAAATTATTTTTTGAAACTGAGCGGAACAATCTTGCAATCCGTCTCGTCTTGGAAGCAGTGGCGCACAGGGCGTCACGAAAAGTCCCCTAACAAGCAGATGAAGGAGAATCTTTACATGTCTCAGTCAAAACGAACGATTGGAATTTCTAGTGTGATTGCCAGTTTTATTTTGGTAGCCGCATTTTTGGTGGCCCAGGTTGGCTTTCGCCCGGCGTTGGTCGAAGCCCAGGATGTGACAACCCCGTCCCTACCCCATTCTGTGACCGTGGTGGGTGAAGGCGTCGTGACCATTGAGCCTGACATTGCCAATGCCAATATCGGTGTAGAAGTGGTGGAAGACGGGCTGCAAGACGCCGTAGCGGCTGCCCGCGTGACCATGGAAGCTGTGTTAAGCGCCCTTATGGAGGCTGGTGTGGCCGAAGAGGACATCCAGACCAGTGGGTTCAACATCTGGGCCGAGCGCAACTATAGCGCGCCGCCCATGCCCATGGCCGAAAGCAGCAGCGAAGAGGAGCCTGCCGAGCAGGTTCGCTATCATGTCACCAACAACGTGCTGGTTGTGATCCGCGACTTGGAGAGCATCGAAGGTGTGTTGGATGCTGCGATTGACGCCGGTGCCAACAACATCTATGGCATTAGCTTTAGCCTCGACGATCCCTCGGTGGTCGAATCCGAAGCCCGCCAGAAGGCTGTGGAAAATGCCCAGGCCAAGGCTGCGGAACTGGCTGAATTGACCGGCAACACCGTTGGCAAAGTGATCAGCATCAGCGAGGTTATCGGCCAGGGTGGTGGTTACTTCGGTGGCAATTTTGCCGCATCGGCCCGTGAGGGTCTGGGTGGCGGCGGCGCGGGTCCGATTGCCGCTGGTCAGCTCAAGATGACCATGCAGTTGCAGATCACCTATGAATTGCAATCGGCAGAGTAAGCAAAAGAATAAAGATTTCTGAAGAAGAAAGAGGAGAGGGGCGTCTCGCACTTGGCGAGACGCCCCTCTCCTCTTTCTTCATACTTCACACTTCACTTATCCCGCCAGCAGGTCCTGCAAGCGCTGGCGCACCGTGGCGGGATCGCCCTGGCCGCGGGTGGCGCGCATGGTCTGCCCCATGAAGAAGCCGAAAAGCTTCTCTTCGCCGCCACGGTAGCGGGCCAGTTCGTCAGGGTTGGCGTCGAGAATCGCCATAATCGAGGCATCAATTACCGCCGTGTCGCTGACCACCGCCCAGCCTTCACGCTCAATAATGGCCTGGGGAGCATCACCGCCCGCTGCCATCATCTCCAACACTTTTTTGGCAATGTTCATGTTAATCGTCTTTTCGTCGAGCAGACGCAGCAGCGCCGCCATCTGGTCTGGCTGGATGGGCAACTCGCTGATCTGGCGCAGATCCTGGGCATCGCCCGCGGCGTAGATCAGGCGGAAAAGCTCGCCAGTGAACCAGTTTGCCATGCGCTTCGGCTTGTCAGCGTCTGTGCCATAAACCGCCACCGCTGCCTCGAAAAATTCCGCCACTTGCCGCTCCGCCGTGAGAATTTCGGCATCGGTGCGGCGCACGCCCCACGCCTCTACATAGCGGGCAATGCGGGCATCGGGCAGTTCGGGCAGTGTCGCGCGGATCTGTTCGATCCATTCCTGCGTCACAAACAGGGGCGGCAGATCGGGTTCGGGGAAGTAGCGGTAATCCTCCGAGCTTTCCTTGCTGCGCTGCAACACTGTGCGCTGGGCCTCTTCGTCCCAGCCCATATTGACCTGTTTCACGCTGCCGCCGCCGTCAATGACGCCAGCCTGGCGGACTGTCTCGTAGGCAATAGCGCTGCGCACGGCGCGCAAACTGTTGAGATTTTTCACCTCGACTTTGGTGCCATAGTCACCGCGGCTGGCCTGTTCCGCCGTGCGGATGCTGATATTGGGTTCGCAGCGCAGCGCGCCTTTTTCCATGTCGCCGCTGTTGACGCCCAAATAGCGCAAAATTGTGCGCAACTTGGTGAGAAAGGCATAGGCTTCCTCCGGGCTGGCAATATCGGCCTCGGTAACAATTTCCATCAGGGGCATGCCCGCCCGGTTGAGATCGACCAGGGTAAAACTACCGTCGTGGATATTCTTGCCAGTATCCTCTTCCAAATGGACGCGATGGATGCCAATGCGCTTGCTGCTGCCGTCAGGCAGATCCACTTCCACCCAGCCATGCTCACATAGGGGCAATTCGTACTGAGAAATCTGGTAACCTTTGGGAAGATCGGGGTAATGATAGTTCTTGCGCGGCAAAGACCGCACTCTTGGCAATCTGGCAATTCAACGCCAGCCCGGTTTTGATCGTTGCCTCCACGGCGGCGCGGTTCATGACCGGCATGGCGCCGGGCAAGCCCAGGCACGTGGGGCAAGTATGCGTATTGGGCGGATCGCCCTGATAATCCGTGCTGCATCGGCAGAACATCTTGGTGCGCGTCAGCAACTGGGCGTGGACTTCCATCCCTACCACAGTTTGATAGGTTTCGGCAAGGGTTTCTGTCTTGGGAACTGCGCTCATGGTCTATTCGTTCTAGCGTGAAAGGGGCTGTCACAATTGTCGGTCACAATTGCCGCATCATAGCATAGCCGCGGAACGCCCACAAACAGACCAGTGAAGGGTAGAACCTACCTCTCCCAAAATAATGAACAATAATCGTACCTACTCAGGTGCGACGCACTCGCCAGGAGTAGGACGGTTGTGAAACGCTCGTGTGGCGAGTGCGTCGCACCCTAGCCCGTATAGTTACCAATCTATTATGAATAATTCTCCCATGAACCGAAAAATGCTACTCTGGCTGATCCCAGCCTTGCTCGTGGTATTGGCCCTTTTCTGGGGCATCAGCCGCTGGCAGAGACAACCTCCGCCTGTGGTGACGATTGATCTGGGAACCCCCGCCGCGCTGAGCGTGCCGGTGCTTGTGCCCACGTTTACGCCGACGCCCATGCCCGATGACACAGCCGCCAACACAGCCGCCAACACAGAGCCGAGAAGCGTCCAAGAAACCGCGCCCACGCCCACAGATGGCCCCACGCCCCTGCCCCACGCCCGGTTGGACGAAGCGGCGCGCCTGCATCGCTATGGCTATTACACCGAGGAGCAGTGGCTGCTCTTGGAACTGCTGGCCGATCCCGACGTGGATGCGGCGCTGGCGTCCACCGCGCGCTATCGGCTGGTGGAGTCCTATCTGGCCGAAGACAACGATGCTCAGGCGCTGGCGATGATCGAAGAGTTTGAGCGTGGGGTCGATGCGCTGCCCGCGGATGACGAAAAACGCACACAGATCGTCTTTTTGCGCGCCGAAGCATTGGTTGGTCTGGGCCGTGCCGACGAAGCCGTGAACGCCTATCTGCGCTTTTTGCAAAGTCACCCCGAACTCACCGAAGTGATCTACGAACTGGTGGCCGAAATTCGGCGCTCGGCGGGCAACTATGCTGGAGCTGCCGCCGATTATCAACGCGCCGCCGACCCCGTAGAAAATCGCGTCACCCAGGCCCGCCTACTCGAATCCGCGGCCACCATGCTCGAATCCGCCGGGCAGTGGGCAGCGGCGGCAGCGGTCTATGATGAGATTCTCGCCTTTGCCGAAAACCCCACCTATCGAGCCAGCCTTGCCACCAAAGCTGGCAACGCCTATGCTGAGGCCGATGATCCCACCACGGCGCTGGCGCGGTGGCAAAGCGTTATCGACGACTATCCCGAAAGCCGCTCGTCCTATCCAGCATTGGCCGCATTGGTGGATCGGGATGTGGCCGTCGATCTCTTTGTGCGTGGCATCATTGATCTTAACGCCGAAGCCTATTACCCGGCGATTGACGCCTTCACCGCCTTCTTGGCGCAGTCGCCCGATGAGGCGCGGGCTGGGCGGGCTGTGTTGGGTCTGGGACAATCTCACCTGGCGTTGGGCAATTGGGCCGAAGCCCAGACCTTTTTGGAGCAAGTCATCGCCAACTACCCTGACTGCACCTGTTTTGGGCAGGCTTGGTTAGACAAAGCGCGCATAGAGATCCTGCGTGGGGATGATACCAACGGGCGGCGCATCCTGCGCACCTTTGCCCGCGAACATCCCCAGGATTCACTGGCCGCCGAAGCGCTCTGGCGCAGCGCCCTCTCTGCGATTAGCGCCGATAATCAGATCGAAGCCGCCGCCGATTTCTTGACGTTGGTGGATGGTTTCCCGAACAGTGAGCGGGCGCCGCGGGCGCTCTATGTGCTGGGCATCGGCTCCATGGTCAACAAACTCTATGCCCAGGCGCGCAGTAGTTTCAGCCGTCTGCAAAGCGGGTATCCCGAAAGCCGCTGGCAAGCCGCCGCCTATTGGCGAGGACGCGCCCACGCTGCCTTGGGCGAAGAGGATGAAGCCAGAGCGCAATGGCAAACTCTGGTTGCGCGTGAACCGGACACCTATTATGGCGTGCTGGCAGGACTGGCTCTGGCTGGCACCGTGCGCCAGAATCTCTTTGATGCCGTGGAAGCGCTGCCCAATCCGGCCTCCACTCTGGCCGGGGATGATGGCAGCCGCGCTTTTGCCGACCGCTGGCTGGCGGAGCAGATGCAACTCCCCGCCGCAGCGTTAGGTAGGTTGACGCCTGCGCTGCTGGCCGATGCTGATCTGGCCGCGGGCGAACTGTTGCTGACGTTGGATCGGCGTGGCGAAGGCTTGGCCCTCTTGGATCGGGTCTATAACCGCTATCAAGATAACCCGGCTGCGCTTTATGCTCTGACCCTGCATTTTGAGGAGATCGGCACGTACCGCCATAGCATTAGCGCTGCCACCCGCTTATTAACGTTGAGTGGGGCCACACTGGTGGAAGATGCGCCCATCTTTCTGCAAAAGATCGCCTATCCCATTCACTTTAGCGAATTGGTGGACGCCGAAGCCGCCGTCAACGATCTCGACCCGCTGCTCTTTTACAGCCTGATCCGCCAAGAGAGCCTCTTTGAAGAGGGCGCGCGCTCCTATGCCGCGGCGCAGGGATTGGCACAGATCATCCCTAGCACGGGCCAAGAGATCGCAGGGCGCATCAACTATCCCAACTATTCCAACGACCTGATCTATCGCCCGCACATTAATGTTAAATTTGGTACCTTCTATTTAGATTGGGTACGCGATTATGTAAACGATAGCATCGTGGCCGCGCTGGCTGGCTATAACGCCGGGCCGGGCAACGCTGCCACATGGCAACGGCTGACCGCCGGAGACGAAACACTCTTTGTGGAGCTGATGACGCTGGACGAGCCGCGTCTCTACGTGGAACGCATTCTCGCGCACTATTATCACTACAACAGGCTATACAGATAAGGTGACAGATAAGGTGACGAAAGACGATGGACGATAGATGAATGTATGACTTGGCATGTAACAATCTATTCGTTGTAACGATACGTGTCTAGGGGGCGACGCACTCGCCACCCACGCTTTTCACAACCAACTTCCGTTGGCGAGTGCGTCGCACCTGTATCGTTACCATTCGTCTATCGTCTTTCGTCTTCTCTTCGCCATTCGCACAATTGGAAGCATTCTTTCAAGTTTGCCTAAAAATTTGACTTTCCCCTTTGCCCTACCATAGAATGTTATATCAATGTCATGCTTGTGAAAGCTGGCACAAAACCTCTCCGTTTGGAAGATTGCTACAAAGATGTGGCAGCAGGCTATTCCTGGCCTCTGCGAGCAGACATGCTCACGGCAGAGGCTATTTTTATGGGCTGAAAGCGCCTCTGTGGGCGCTTTTTGTACAAATTGTTTTTATCAATACTAGACGCTTTCTGTGGATGGCAAAGGAGGAAGTACCTTGCTAAATGGGAACAATGCAATCGGTTTTACAATGGTGGTAGCCCTGATCGGGCTGGTCTATCTTGTCATACAAATGGTGCGTGTGCTGCGGATGGACACCGGCAACGACAAGATGCGCTCGATTGCCGCAGCCATTCAAGAAGGCGCGGCGGCTTTTCTTAACCGTGAATACTCGTTCCTCGCCGTTTTCGTTGTGATCGTGGCGGCGGTGATCGCGCTCTTTCTCAACTGGCAGACCGCGATTAGCTTTGTTCTCGGCGCGGTGGCCTCGGGCGCGGCAGGCTATTTGGGCATGTTTACAGCCGTACGTGCCAATGTGCGCACGGCTGCCGCTGCCAGCAAAAGCCTGAACGACGGGCTGCGCGTGGCCTTTGCCAGCGGCTCGATTATGGGCATGGCGGTGGTGAGCTTTAGCCTGTTGGGGTTGACGGGGCTGTACTTCTTCTTTACCAACATGGGTGTGAGCCTGGAGCAGACCATTACCTATATCACCGGCTTTGGCTTTGGGGCCAGTTCAATTGCGCTCTTTGCCCGTGTGGGCGGTGGCATTTACACCAAGGCTGCCGACGTGGGCGCGGATCTGGTGGGCAAGGTGGAGCAGGGCATCCCCGAAGATGATCCCCGCAACCCCGCCGTGATTGCCGACAACGTGGGCGACAATGTGGGCGATGTGGCCGGCATGGGTGCGGATCTCTTCGAGAGCTACAGCGGTTCGATTATTGCTGCGGCGGCGCTGGGGGCGATTATCGCCGCTCAATCTGGGGCCGAAGCGCTGGTCGGAGCCGAGGCGCTGATTATGCTGCCCTTCCTCGTGGCTGCGGTTGGTGTGATTGCCGCGCTGGTGGGCACTTTCCTTGTGCGCACCGAAGAGGGCGCCACCCAGGAAGATCTGCTTAACACGCTGCGCCGGGCTATTTATGGTGCATCGGCGCTGGTGCTGGTTTTTACGGCGATTTTGGTCGCCATGACTGGGGTTGATTGGAATTTCTTCTTTGTGGTGGTGGTGGGGCTGGTGGCCGGAAACGGCATCGGCTACTTTACCGAGTATTACACCAGCTACACTGAAAAGCCCACCCAGGGCATTGCCAAAGCTTCGGAAACCGGGGCGGCAACCCTGATTATTGAAGGGCTGGCTGTGGGCATGGTCAGCACAGTGGCCCCGGTATTAATTGTCGCCGTGGCGATTATCCTTTCACTCTGGCTGGGCGGCGCGGTGAGCGGCCTCAATGGGGGTCTCTTTGCTGTGGCGCTGGCTGGCGTAGGGATGCTCTCCACTTTGGGCGTGACCCTGGCAACGGATGCCTATGGGCCTGTGGCGGACAACGCCGGCGGTATCGCCGAAATGAGTGATCTACCCGACGAAGTGCGCGAGCGCACCGACGCTCTGGATAGCCTGGGCAACACCACGGCGGCCACGGGCAAGGGCTTTGCGATTGGCTCGGCGGTGTTGACCGCCCTGGCCTTGATGGCGGCCTATATTCAAGCCGCCGGTCTCACGCCTGCGGATTTGAGCCTGCTCGACTCGGAAATGATCCCTGGTCTGCTCATCGGCGCGATGCTGCCCTATCTTTTCGCTGCCCTCACCATGACGGCGGTGGGCAAGGCTGCGTATCAGATTGTAATGGAAGTGCGCCGCCAGTTCCGCGAGATCCCCGGCCTGATGGACGGCACCGGTCGCCCGGATTACAAGACCTGTGTGGCAATTAGCACCCAAAGCGCCCTGCGCGAGATGATTCTCCCCGGCGCGCTGGCGGTGGTGGTTCCGCTGCTCGTGGGCTTTATCTTGGGCAAAGAAGCTGTGGCCGGTATGTTAATCGGCTCGATTGCCTCTGGCTTCATGCTGGCGGTGATGATGGCGAATGCTGGCGGGGCGTGGGACAATGCCAAAAAGTGGATCGAGACCGGCGTGATGGGTGGCAAAAATTCACCCGCGCACAAAGCCGCCGTGGTGGGCGACACCGTGGGCGATCCTTTCAAGGATACCAGCGGCCCGGCCCTCAACATTCTGATCAAGCTGATGAGCATTGTCAGCCTGGTCTTTGCCAGTGCCTTTGGGAATGGTCTGCTCAACATTTTCTAGAAGTATTTATGGGCGTAATTCGTGTTCATTCATGACGAATCACGCATCATGCTGAAATAAAAAGGCCCGGCACACAGAATGTGTGCCGGGCCTTTTTATTTCGATGCTATCGAGCCAATATCTCTTCATTTTCCGTTTCCTCTGTGGATTCTGCCGCCGCTGTCCGCCGCCACACATGCCCCTCCTTCGCCGCAAAGCGCGCAATCTCCAGCACGGCTTGCGGGCCAGCCAACGCGATGACCAACGGCAGCGAGCCGCCGATGGTGTAGACCGTGGGCCAGATGCCCTGGGCAGCGCTGCGCTCCCACAGGTGCGTGAGCAGATCAAAGGCGGCGGTGTGGGCTTTTTCAAGATCAACGTTGACTTCGTCGGGCGGGGCGGCTGCGCTTAATGCCTCGAACTGTTCCACCAGCAGTAGCGCCACCGCTTCCACACGGGCGGGCTGCTCGCGGCTCAGGATGCGCCCCAACACCGTCCGTATATCCTGTAAAAAGGACCACGCCAGATCATAATGCCCCGTGACAAGCAGCGGAACCAGCACATGATCCGTGTAAAAGAGGGCCAGCGCTTTGCCGTCCAACGACTGGGGAGCCTGACGGCGCAGGGTTGCCAAAATAGGCAGCGCCTGAGCAACGCTGCCCTCGCCGCCAATCAGCGCCGCATACATACGCAGCGCATCTTCGCGCAGTGTCTCTTCGCCGGGCAGTTCGCCAAAGAGACGGCGCAGCCACGCCCACAGACCGGGCGAACGTCGTCGGTTGAGAATCTCCAAGACGGGGCTGGCCTGGCCGTGGGTGAGATAAGCCTCGGCTGTGCCCCAGATCGTCAGCCGTTCGGGGTGATGTTCGGCCAGTGATTGCGCCCAAGCGATTCCTTTTTGGGTCTGCCGCCACGCTTCATCAGGGCGATTGGCCGCCAGCAGCCCTTCCACCAACACGCGGAATGCCTCGCTGCGCATAGGATCGCGGCGGTCAATCTGATCCACCACGGCGATGGCATGGTCGATTTCGCCCAGGTGCAAGAGCGTGCCAGCGGTGGCGGCGGCAGTCCAGCCATCACTGCTTGTGCCCAAACGCGCCAACCGCTCGGCCAGCAATCGACGTTGGGCCGGTACAATTTCCCCAACCTCCACCTGGTCAACCGCCTCTTTGAGGGTGTAAAGTTGAAAATCTGCGTCGAGATTGGCACGCGGGCGCTTGACCTGGCGCAACACTTTGCCTTCGCCCTCACGATAGGCCACGCCGCTTTCGCGGCGCGCCTCTTGGATATTGGCGATAATGGTGACTTGCTCCAGAATTGCGCCCACGTCGCCGGTCAGCCCAAAGACCGCAGCGGCATAGCGGCGGCTGAGCAGCGAGGTCAGCGTGGCGTATTGGAAGATCTCGACACAGCGGCGCAGCAAACGCCGACTTTGGGCCACGTTTTTGGACTCTTTGATCTGGGTTGCGGCGTGAACAGCCACCTGTTGCAGAAATTGCGCGCCGACCTCGCCCTCTTGGCGCAACGATTGGCGCATGAGCATCACCGTCAGTGGATGCAACCCCACGTGGGCCACCGTGTCAGCCAGCAGTTCCCGACGTTCGCTGTGGCTAAAGAGCATCGTCCACGCCCCGGCAGCTTGATCCATACGTTCCAGCGCAGCCAGCGCCAGCCCACTATCGGACAAATGGGCAGCCGCGCAGGCCAGCGCCAGCAGCCGCTCGCTCCATTCGGCCAAATTGCGCCCAAGCGGACGGCTGATCTCGTGACGCAGGGTCTGGATCTGTTGCGAAAGGGAAACCGCCAGACCCACATCGGCGACGGCGCGGCGAGCCAGCGGCGGCAAGACGCGAAACGGGGAGAGGGTCTCGCGTTCGCGCACTAATTCGGCGGCAGCAAAGGCGGTGTTGGCGTCGCCATAGAGGGCCAATGCCTGATAGCAGCGGCGCAGCAGCCAAGTATCGGGCTGGCGCACCTGTCGATCCGCCAAAGAGGGATTGCGCAGATCGACAGACTTGAGGGCGGAGAGCGCTGCGCCCGCCAATGCTGTCGATATTGTTTGGTCAGAAGTGTTCAAAGTCACGTGCGATCTTGTCATAGAACTCGTCATTAAAACACGCCATAACAAAAGGCCAGATCTACGATCCCGGCCAGCCAAAGAGTAAAAAGAGGGCAAACAGACCCAGCCCGATGAGGCAGAGCAACAGCCCCACCCGTGCCATTTGTGTGGATCGATGCAGGCTGCGCCCGTGCGCGGCGTGGGCGCGCGTCCCCGCGGCCAGGGCTTCGGGATTCTCGGGGGGGGCTGCTTCCACATGGGCCAGCCACCAAGCGCGGTTACAAAAGCTCCACAGGCCAATATCACTGGCACGGACAAGGGAACGGTCTTTGGGCATGAGGCTATCCGATTTTGTCTTCAACGCGTTGTAGCGCCAGTTGCAGTTGCTCTTGGCGCATGCCCAGGGTGAGGTCGCCGCGGGTGCGCTCTAGGACACTGCGCAGTACGTCTGTCTGGCGGCGCAGCCCGCCAGTGACGGCGTCGGGGAAATCCACAGCGGTAAGCAGGGTATAGATGTCGTCCATAGCCGCCAAATAGGGTTCGGCTGCTTCCACTTGGTTGCGACGCATAAGGTCGAGCACAAAGCGGCGCATTTCGGTGGCGGCTTCGCTCATGCCGTTAAGATAGGTGGCCCCGGTGACATGAAGTTGGCTAGGCTGTGGTAGATCGGTCTCGGAGACAAGCGCATAGACCAGATGGGCCTCAACCAACTCTTTAAGCGCGTCCTGAGTATAGCCAGCATGATAGAGCGCAGGGTATTCGCCGAGGGGAGCCACCATCTCGGCGGCATCCTGGCGGGCTTGGGCCAACATCTGGGCAGCTTCGTCCAGTTCATGGCGGTGGATGGCGCGGATGCTGTGGGCACATGAGCGCACCAGCGACCGGCTGCGTTGCAGGGTGTCATCGCGCAAGGCATTGATGGTCTCCAACTCTCCGGTGATGGTGTCGATAATATCCGCAAACTGAGACTGGTGCATGGCGTTTCCTTTGGCATGAGCAGCGAGAATTCACTCTATTATACCAAAGAGGGCGCTTTCCTCCAGAATGGGCGGCGTGAGGCGGGAAGCGTGGCCGGACAGGAGGTCGGCGGTCCCAGGACTCTGGGACCGCCTATGTGTTAATCGTTTAACCCTGTGAAAGTCCACAGCAGATTGTGGTTATGGCAATGCCACCACACGGGGATTGGGATCGGCCAATACCCAGACGGACTCGCCGGGGACGTTCCAGCCAAGCAAGATGCCCTCGACTACAAGACTGCTTTCGGTGATCACCGTGCCACTTTCGTCCAACGTGTAGCGGATCACCGTGGGCTGGCCGCCCATGGGCGTAATATCGCTGTAGATATTGGCCGTGCCCAGCACCTCGGTGGGTGAGAGCCACACGCCAAGCATAGGCGCAAAGGTATACCAGGGCTGCTCGGCCAGCGCCGGATCAAAAGTAACCTTTGTCTCGGCGGCGTCGAGATCAAAACGGAAAAGGCCGTTTAGCTCTTCGCTGCGCTGAAAGTTCATATAGAAGGCATCCTGATTGGGTGTCCACACAGGCTTTTCTTCCAACCCGCCTGTGCCGCCCCGATCCAGATCTGAGATCTGCCGCTCTTCGCCGGTGTCAAGATCCACGACAAAAAAGCCGGGCGCTGCGTCGGCATAGGGGCTTTCACGGGTGAAGGCAATCTGTTCCCCGCTGGGGGCGCTGTGGAAGAAGGGCGACACATCCACAGCCAGTAGACGTTCACTGCCATCCGGGGAACGCCAGCGCAGTTCATAGGTAGCGTCCGTGGCCGCCACATAGACGATGCTCTGCCCATCGGCTGCCCACTCGGCGCGCACCACGATTTCATCGGCAATGAGCGCCCTGCTTTCGCCACTTGTCAGATCATAGGCCAGCAGATCAGTGACCGAGAGCGTGGCTGGCCCTGCCCCATGATCGGGGAACTGGCTGCCATACAGAATGTGGCGTGTGCTGGGCGCAAAGTCGTAGTACAGCCCGATCAGGCCGTCGGGTAGGCCAAGCGGTGTAGCCTCACCCTGCTCTAGCAAAATGAAGCGGTTGCCACATTCACAGAGCAGGGGCAAGGCTGCCACAGGCGCAAGGCGCGGTTTGGGCGTATCGGTGGCCACGGGTGTACCTGTCGCCGGAGCGGGTGTAACAATCGATTGCGTTGGCGAAGATGGATCAATGGCGGATGGTGGCGCAGCCACACAGCCAGAGAGAAGCAAGAGTAACATAACAAGAGTCCAAACAAATGTACCAGGGGACATAACGGTTCTCCTTGTGAAATAGTGTTGTAGCTTAAAGTGTAGTAACGATACAGGTGCAGGGTGCGACGCACTCGCCACACAAGCGTTTCACCCCCAATCTACGCCTGGCGAGTGCGTCGCACCTGACTAGGTACAGTCTATAGATTAAAGTGTGTAGCTTAAAGTCTCTGTTGGTTTTGTGGACGTTGCTCCCCAGCCCAAAGTTCCTTGAGGGGATTTCTCTGATGAAGTCATTTCCGGTAAAATAGAGTGATTACTTTTTCGGATCCACACGGCGATGGATTCCTCACCGCACTCGCACCCTGACCCTTTTGGAGGACTGATGGATAGTGGACGCTTGATTTCATTTGCCCGTGATATTGTGCGCATGCCCAGCCTCAGCGGCGAGGAGCGCGAAGTCGCCCAGCGTGTCGAACACGAGATGAAAAGCCTAGGCTATGATAGTGTCCACACCGACGAAGCGGGCAATGTGTTTGGGATCATCGAAGGCAAGGCGGCGGGGCCGACGATTGTCTTTGACGCCCATACCGACACCGTGGGCGTCTCGCCCGGCGTGCCCTGGGATCTCGATCCGTTCAGCGGCGAAGTGATGGGCGGCGCGCTGCATGGCCGCGGCGCCGCAGACATGAAAGGCGCGCTGGCGGCCATGGTCTATGCCGCCGCGGCGCTGGATCGCAGCCAGATACGCGGCAAAGTGGTGGTCAGCGCCTCGGTGTTGGAAGAAGTGCTCGAAGGCGTGGCCTTGGCAAAGGTGGTGGCACAGACCGGGGCCGATTTTGTCGTGATTGGCGAGGCCAGCGATCTCAATCTCGTGCGCGGCGGGCGCGGGCGCGCCGAGGTCCATTTGCAGACCGTGGGCAAGCCGTCGCATTCGTCCGCGCCGCAACAGGGGCGCAACGCCGTGCTAGACATGATGCGCGTCATCGCCGCCGTGGAAGATCTGGCGCTGCCCGAAGATGCTCTCATGGGGCCGGCCATCTTTGCCCTCACCGATATTATCTCTGATCCCTACCCCGGCCATTCGGTGATCCCCAGCATTTGCCGCGCCACCTATGATCGGCGTTTGCTCCCCGGCGAACGTGCCGAGGATGTGTTGGGCGCGATTACCGGGCGACCCGAACTGGGCGATATTCAGTTCAGCGCTACGGTCGGCGTGGGCGACTATAAGAGTTACACCGGCTATGCCTTTGTGCAAGAGAAATTCTTCCCGGCCTGGCTGCTGCCCGAAGATGACGCCTTTGTGCAAACGGCGCTGGGCGCGCTGCACGGCGCGGGCATCGCCGCCCAAACCGCGGCGTACCGCTTCTGCACCAATGCGGCCTGGAGCGCGGGCGTGGCGGGCATCCCCAGCGTGGGCTTTGGCCCGGCCACGGAAAGCGACGCCCACATTATCAATGAACGGCTGAAACTGGATGATTTACTCGCCGCAGCGCAGGGATACCAAGCCATCAGCGAAGCGGTGCTGCGGTGACGATACCGGCATTTCCCATCCTTGAAGTGGCGATTTTGTCGGTGCGACCTGGGCAAGAGTCTGCCTTTGAAGCGGCTTTTGCCCAGGCACAGCGTATCATTAGCAGCATGCCGGGCTATCTGAATCACGAGTTACAGCGTTGTATAGAGCAGCCCAGCCAGTACATTCTGCTCGTTCATTGGGAGACGCTCGCGGCTCATATTGAAGGCTTTCGCGGCTCGCCCGCTTATCAGGAATGGAAACGATTGCTCCACCATTTCTACGATCCCTTCCCCACTGTGGAGCATTACCAACCTGTTTTCTCTGGGAAGAAAGCGCAATGACCACACTGCAACTTACCCCCACCGAAGCCCGCCGTTTGGCGGTGATGGCGCAGCGGCTGGCTGGCCCACGGCCACCGGCCACCAAGTCGGGCATTTTGGAGATCTTCCGCGCCCTCAACTGTGTGCAGATCGATCCCATCCGCGCCGTGGAACGCACCCAACTGCTTGTGCTGTGGAGCCGCCTGGGATCGTTCGACCCGGCGCTGCTGGAATCGTTGCAGAGCGAAGACCGCGCCATTTTCGAGGCGTGGGCACACTGCGCCTCGCTGGTGCTCACCGAAGATTACCCGCTCTTTGCGCGCGCCATGGGCGAAGGCTACACCGGCGACAGCGTCTGGCATGGCCGTATTCGCGAATGGATGGCGGCCAACGCCGCGCTTCAAACCCATATTATGGAGCGACTCCATGCCGAAGGACCGCTGGCAACCGGCGATTTTGAGGACATCGCCGCCGTGCCGTGGGATTCTAACAGCGGCTGGAACACGGGACGCAACGTGGCGCGCATGTTAGATTTTCTGTATGGCAGCGGCCATGTGTTGGCGGTGGGGCGGCGCGCCAATCAAAAGTTGTGGCATCTGGCCGATGCCTGGCTGCATGAGTGGATGGATCATGAACCGTGGAGTGAAGAAGAGGTGGTGCGCCAATCGGCACAACGCTCGCTACAAGCCCTGGGCATTGCCACGCAGCCGCAGATCAACAATCACTTTATCCGCAAGCGCTATCCCACCCTGGGCAAACGGCTGGTCGAGATGGTGGACGAAGGGGTAATCGTGCCCGCGGCCATTGTGGACGACGAGCGCGGCGAATGGCCCGGCCCGTGGTACATCCACCGCCAGACGTTGCCCCTGCTCGACGCCATCCGCAATGGCGGCTGGCAACCGCGCACAGTGTTGCTTTCGCCCTTTGATAACTTGATCTGTGACCGCAACCGCACCGAACAATTCTTTGATTTTTACTATCGGATTGAGATTTACGTGCCTGCGGCCAAACGCCAATATGGCTATTACGTCTTGCCAATTCTGCATGGCGACCGCCTGATCGGGCGCATGGATTCTAAGATGGACCGCAAAACCAAAACCTATCGCATTGAGGCCATCTACCCGGAACATGAAAGCGACGTCAACGCCGAGAGTGGCGCGGCGATTGCGGACACTGTGCGCGAATTAGCCACCTTTATTGGGGCCAAAAAGATTGCCGTCAGCGACGCCGTCCCCTCCGCTTGGCGCGCTGCTCTCGAATCGTAACCGTTCACGAAGAAACACAAAGCGTTCGCATCTCACCATTTGTCCGCTTTAGCCTGAAACCGTAAGCGTCTTCCCCACGGTCTCCCCCGCCGCGGTTGTGCGCCTGTTTATGGACATGAAACCCAATGACCGCAACAACGACGATACTCCCCACCAGCAAACCCTCCACTGCTCGTTTTGGCACCTTTGGCGGTGTTTTTACGCCCAATGTCCTCACAATTCTGGGCATCATTCTTTTCTTGCGGGCCGGGTGGGTGGTGGGGCAGACCGGATTGATCGGCGCGCTGGTGATTGTGGCGATTGCCAACAGCATTTCGCTGCTCACGGGGCTTTCGCTTTCGGCGATTGCCACGGCCATGCAAGTGCGCGCGGGTGGCAATTATTACATTATCTCGCGCTCGCTGGGGCTGGAGATCGGCGGGGCGATTGGCATTCCACTCTATTTGTCACAGGCCATCTCCATTGCCTTCTACATTATCGGCTTCACCGAGGCCATCCAGACTTTGCCTGCTTTTGCGGCGTTGGATGCGCGCCTGATTGCCACCAGTGTGGCACTACTTTTCTGTGCTATCGCCTATATCGGCGCTGATTTTGCCCTTAAAATCCAATATGGTATTCTCGCCATCCTGGCCCTTTCGCTGATTTCTTTCTTCAGTGGCGGCTGGGATGCCATCGGCGTGCCCGTGCTGACACCCCGCTACAGCGAAGGGGTCACCTTCTGGCTGGCCTTTGCCGTCTTTTTTCCGGCGGTGACGGGCATTGAAGTGGGCACGAGCATGTCGGGCGACTTGAAAGATCCCAGCAAAAGCATTCCGCTCGGCACCATCGCCTCCATTTTGGTCACCGCGCTCGTCTACTTTGCCGCCATCTTTTGGCTCTCCACCCACGCCACGCCCGAAGAACTCAAGACCAATACCATCGTCATGGAAAGCATCGCCCGCTGGCCCTTTCTGATCTTGTTAGGCGTGTGGGCGGCTACGCTTTCCTCTGCCCTGGGCAGCATCATGTCTGCGCCGCGCACACTGCAAGCCATTGCGCGGGATAACGTGGTGCCGCGCGTATTGACCCATCAAATGGGCAGCCCCACCGAGCCGCGCCTGGCTGTGCTGGTCAGCACCGGCATCGCCGTGGCCGTGATCTGGGCCGGCGATCTCAACGTTGTGGCACCGGTTATCACCATGTTTTTCCTCAACACCTATGGCATGACCAATCTGGTGGCGAGCATCGAGCGCCTGGTGGGCAACCCCAGCTTTCGCCCGCGCTTTCGCATCCATTGGAGCGTCTCGCTGCTGGGCGCGGCTGGGCTGCTATGCCGCCATGTTTTTGATCAACCCCTTGGCGACGATTTTCGCCATTCTGCTCAGCTATGGTCTCTATTTCTATCTGCAACGCCGCGCCATCACCCGCACCTGGGGCGATGTGCGCAGCGGCCTCTGGTTTACCGTGGCGCGCTGGGCACTGCTCAACCTGGAAACCCAGCGCTAT
This sequence comes from uncultured Chloroflexia bacterium, assembly GCA_963721725.1. Lineage (GTDB taxonomy): Bacteria > Chloroflexota > Anaerolineae > Caldilineales > Caldilineaceae > RI-153. The sequence continues at coordinate 134,955 of CAVRLX010000016.1, read as the reverse complement.
CATGTTAAAAACTGGCGGCCTAATTTGCTGGTTTTCACCGGGCAGCCCCATAACCGTGAATCGCTGGTGGAGGTGGCCGAGTGGCTGAGCATGGGGCAAGGTGTGGTCTCGTTCTTTCAACTTTTGGTGGGTGATGTGCGCCAGATTGCCGGGCATAGGTTGCGCAGCCTGGCCCGTCGCCAGATCCGCAGCTACATTCAAGATCGGCACATGACCGCTTTTGCCGAGGCTGATGTGGTCGCGGATTTCTATGCAGGCGCGGTGACAGTGGCCCAGGCCCACGGCGTGGGCGGGCTGGAACCCAACGCCGTCTTGTTGGGCTGGAGCCGCACTGCCGAGGGGCGCAGCCAACAGATCCAGTTAATGGATACGCTGGTGGAATTGGGGAAATCGGTGCTCTTTTTGCAACATGATGCAACCCGTGGCTTTGGCCGCAAAAAGGTGATTGACGTCTGGTGGCGCGGGCGCAGCCATAACGCCGATCTCATGATGTTGCTGGCCCACATCGTCGCCAAACATCCCTCGTGGCGCGGGGCGCGCGTGCGTCTATTACGGGTGATCCACGCTGCCGAGGGCGTTCAACAGACCGAGGACCATCTGCGCCAGTTATTGGATGAAGTGCGCCTGGCCGCCGATCCCGTGGTGATCGTCGCTCCCGAAACCCAATCCTTTGCCCAGATAGCCATCGAGTGGAGTCAGCAGACCGACCTTACCCTGCTGGGCATGAACCGTCCCCAGTCCCAAGAGCAAGCCCCCTATGCCGAACAACTCAATGAACTGGTCAGCACACTAGGCACAGTTTTGCTTGTCCATAGTGCTGGCGAAGAGAAGTTATTGGAAGCCGAGATGTAATCCCTATACGCGCCTATGCTCCGCAGCCGCACACAATGACATTGTTCAACGAGCAGGAACTGTTCCTTCGTGGCGCTGCTTAGTCCATCCCCAGCGCGCCGCTGAGGAACGCCCACACATCGGCGATCTCCTCGATGATCTTGGCCGTGGGTTTGCCCGCGCCATGACCAGCTTTGGTCTCCACGCGGATCAGGATCGGCGCGGGGCCAGCCTGGGCATGTTGCAGCGCGGCGGCGAACTTGAAACTGTGTGCCGGGAAGACCCGGTCGTCGTGGTCGCCGGTGATGATAAGCGTGGGCGGATAGGCTGTGCCGGGGCGCGTGTTGTGATAGGGCGAATAGGCCAACAGCGCCGCGAACTCGTCGGCGTTGTCTGGCGAGCCGTAATCGCTGGTCCAGGCCCAGCCAATCGTGAACTTGTGAAAGCGCAACATGTCCAACACGCCCACCGCCGGGACCGCCGCCCCGAAAAGCTCCGGGCGCTGGGTGAGGCAAGCCGCCACCAGCAGACCACCGTTGCTGCCACCGCCAATCGCCAGTTTGGGCGTACTGGTGTAGCCCTTTTCGATCAACCACTCGGCGGCGGCGATAAAGTCATCAAAGACATTCTGTTTCTTCAAGAGTTTGCCGGCGTCGTGCCAGGCTTTGCCATATTCGCCGCCGCCGCGCAGGTTCGGCTGCGCCACCATGCCGCCCATCTCCATCCACACCAGCCACGAAACGCGAAATTGCGGCGTCAATGAAACGGTAAAGCCGCCATAGCCATATTGATAGACCGGCGTCTGCGCGCTCGGCGTCACGTCCTTGCGACGGATCAGGAACATGGGCACGCGCGTGCCGTCCTTGCTGGGGTAAAAAACCTGCTCGGTGACATAATCGGCGGGATCAAAGGGCAACGCAGGCTGGCGAAAGATCGTGCGCGCATCGGTCTCGACATTGTAATGATAGACCGTGCCGGGGTCGGTGAAACTGGTGAAGGCGAAGAACGTTTCGGGATCATCGGCGCGCCCGTCAAAGCCGCTCACCGTGCCAATGCCGGGCAGATCCACCGCGCACACAAAGCTGCCATCGGGGCGGAAGATCTTCACGAGGCTGCGGGCGTGGTGCAGATAGACCGCCACAAGATGACCGCCCACGAAGCGCACATATTCCAGGGCATCGTCGCTTTCGGGCAGAATCTCGCGCCAATGCTGGCGCGCTGGCCGGGTGATGTCAATGGCAATCAGGCGGGCGTTGGGCGCGTCGAGATCTGTGTACATGTAGAAAAGCGGTCCATCATTGCCCACAAATGTAAAGTCCGCTTCAAAGCCGCCCAGCAGTTCCACCACTGCGCCGCCTTCGACCAAATCTTGATAGAAGAGGTTGGTCTCGCGGTGTGTGCCGTGCCAGACGGTGATGAGCAGATAGCGGCCATCTTCGCTGACCGTGCCCCCAAAACCCCACTCTTTGAAATCGGGGCGGGCATAGACAACTTCGTCCTCGCCCTGGCTTGTGCCGATAGCATGATAATAGAGCTTTTGGTGGTAGTTTGCGCCGCGATAGGTCTCGCCCTCTGGCGGTTCGTCGTAGCGGCTATAGAAAAAGCCTGCGCCGTCGGGGGTCCATGCCGCGCCGGAGAACTTGACCCAGCGCAGGTGATCGGGCAGATCCGCGCCGCTTTCCACTTCGCGCACGTGCCATTCCATCCAATCGGAGCCAGAGGCCGAGAGGCCATAGGCCAAAAATTTGCCATCATCGCTCACAGCATAGCCGCTCAGCGCCACCGTGCCATCCGCCGAAAGGGTGTTGGGATCGAGCAATTCAATCGGATCGCCGTCCAGCGCAGCCATCCAATAAAGCACCGCTTGATTTTGCAGCCCGTCGTTGCGCGTAAAGAAATAGCGCCCGCCGCGCTTGAATGGCACGCCAAACTTTTCATAGTTCCATAGATCGGTCATGCGCTGGCGGATCTGCTCGCGCCGCTCGATCTGGCCGAGGTGGGCAAAGGTGCGCGTGTTCTGTTGTTCGATCCACGCGCCAGTTTCGGCAGCGTCGATCTCCTCTAGCCAGCGATAGGGATCGGCCACTTCGACACCATGGTGAACTTCGCGCAGGGGTTCGCGGCGGCTGGGGGGATAGGCAGGGATATTCATACAGACTCCACTTTATCGGCAAGGGTGCGACGGTAGATACCGCCGCTGCGGCTGAGAAATTGATAATCCACCAACAGGCGGCGCAGTGTGGCCGGGTCGGAGGCGTGTTTGTCCAAAATTTCGTTGACCTGGCGTTCGGGATATTCCTGGCCGGGTTTGAATTCTTCAGCCAGCCAGGTCAACACCGTCAACAGTTTGGTGTGGGACGTGGGCAGTTGCGTTAAGCGTCCGTTTTCCACAAAGCGACCCAACACCTCTTCTTCTTCACTCTGTGGTTCGGCGTTGGGCGGCGGCGCAAAGAGTTCGCGCTTAAGGGTCTGGATGCGATCACCGTTGAGGGTATACCGATCCACGCCGCCCTCATTGTGGGTGGTAATCAAGCGTGCCTCTTGTAGTTGATAGAGATGGCGCGCCAGCACACCCGCCTTCATGGACGCTTGCGCAATTAGCTCGGCCTGGGTGGCTGGCTTCAGCGCCAACAGCCCCAACAGGCGCAGCCGATCTTCGTCTAAAAGCAGTTTGCAGAGATTGACTAGCGGTCGCGGGTTATTTTCTGGCATAAGTCCCTTCTCCAGTTTCGCTAAATTTTGAGAGGCTCTTGACGCAGCCTGAGGCAGACTCTATGATATGATCAAGTTCAATCCCAAGGGTAAGTATGACGCTTCAGATTGTTGTTGATACGAATGTTTTATATGCGGCTTTACTTTCGCCTCAGGGGAGCACAACGCCTAAGAAAATGGTTTACTCAACCAGCCCACGCCATGGGGCTGGGCGCGCTGAAGGTGGTGTGTAGATCCACACGGTCCCCGCTGTGCATGGATGCTACGGCGGCGTTGAGGATCTCCACCACATGGGCGGCTTGGGCGCCGGTGGCACGGTGCGGGCGGCCTTCGATAATGGCGTCGGCCATGTCCATGACACCGCGCCCCCACTCTGTGCCCGGGAACGGCTCTTTCACTGGCGGCACCGGCTCAAAACCCTCGTTAAAGTTGGCGAACTCCACGGCGGCGTTGAAAAGCTGCCAGCTTGAAATGTGCAGAGATCCCCGATCCCCATGAAACTCGATGCCAGTCTGGTGAGTGCTGCGGTTGCTTACATAGAAATCTGTGGTCAGGCGCGCCACCGTGCCATTGCCAAACTCCACCATCGTCACCACAAAATCAGGCGTTTCAATCGTGAAGGGCGTGCCAGTTTTGGTCACACGCGGCAGGGTGTAACAACGTGCCATAGCTCCACACACGCCGGGCTGGTCCAAAGATTGTGGTCATTATGGTCAGCGGATAGACGCCCACATCAAAGAGCGCGCCCACTTGATAGAAGGGGCCGGGGTTGGGGTGCCACGCTTCAATGCGCCCCCAGTTGACCTCGGCATAGGCCACGCGCACCGTGCCAAGTTGCCCCTCGCGGATCAGCTTCCACGCCGTCTGTTGCGCTTCGCCCATCCACGTAAAGGGCGAACAGCCCAGGCGCAGTCCTTTTTCTGCGGCCAATTGCACCAACGCCTCGGCCTCTGCCGTGGTCAGGGCCAACGGCTTTTCGCTGTGAACGTGTTTGCCTGCTTCCAAACAGGCTTTGGTCACGGCATAGTGGGCGTGGTGAATGGTGAGGTTGACCACCAATTCGACGCGGTCATCGGCCAACAGCGCAGCGGGCGAGGCATAGGCCGTGATTCCATGTTCGGCGGCCAGGGCTTCGGCGCGCGTCGTGTCAAGATCCGCCACGCCCAGCAGTTCAATTTGGGGCGCTTTGGCGAGATCTTTGGCATAGGGGCCGGCGATATTCCCACACCCAAGAATTGCAGCGCGGATCGTGCGGTTGCTCACGAGAGGCTCCTTTGTGAAGGCAAGATTGAAAGTAGCGATTCAGGTCTAGAGTGCGGCACACCTGTATGGTTACGCTGAAAACCAAAGTGCGAACATTATCGCATTTCCCCTTGTTTTTGGCGATCTCCAGCGAACATTCCGGGAATGATTTCGCATCCCCATGCGCTGCTCATCATAGGAACTGCTTTGACAATTGATTTTCTGCCCACTATAGTGCAAAACGATTACGCATCATCCAAACAGCCCCCCAAAGGAGACTCCATGACGTTGATTGATGCCCACATTCACTATGGCGATGACCACCCCGATTTGCTGGCGTTGATGGCAGAATTTGATCTTTCGTTTTTGAATATTTGCGTCGCCAATGCAGGCAGTGAATGGGCCGATTGGCAGGCGCAGGCCCAGATCTACCGGCAACTGACCGTCCAATATCCCAACCGCTTTGCCTGGTGTACCACCTTTGATCTGCCGCGCTTTGACGATCCTGACTATGTGTCCGCCGTGATTGCCCAGCTCGATCAGGATTTTGAGGCCGGGGCGATTGCCTGCAAAGTTTGGAAAAACGTGGGTATGGACGCCCGCAAGCCCGATGGCAGCTTTGTCATGGTGGATGATCCCATCTTCGACCCCATTTTTGAGCATGTGGCCCGGCGCGGGCGCACGCTGCTCACCCACATTGCCGAGCCGTTGGCCTGCTGGCAACCCCTCGACGCGCACAATCCCCACTATGGCTATTACAGCCGCAACCCTGAATGGCACATGTATACTCGCCCCGACTATCCCAGCCACGCCCAGTTGATGGTGGCCCGCGATCACATGATCGAAAAGCACCCCGATCTCAAGATCATCGGCGCGCACCTGGGCAGCTTGGAATATGACGTGGACGAAGTGGCCGCTCGCTTAGATCGCTACCCCAACTTTGCCGTGGACATCTCGGCGCGGCTGGTCGATCTGGCTGTGCAGGAGAGCGCAAAGGTACGCCAGTTTTTCATCGACTATGCCGACCGCATTCTCTTTGGCACGGATGTGGTTCTGCGTGGGTCGCTCTCGGCGTTGGATGCCGAGGCGCGCACCCAGATGCTCGATACCCTGCGCGCCACCTATCAGATGCATTTTGCCTATTTTGAAAGCGACGAAACCGTCACCGTGCGCGGGCGCACCACCCGCGGGCTGCATCTGCCGTCCGACGTGCTGGCGAAATTTTATCGGGCTAATGTCGAACGCTGGTATCCCTTGCTGGTTGCATGAGGGGAAACAAACTATCTGTCAGGGCAAGATATAGCGGATCAAGATCGGGTTTCCCAGGCGATCCCGTTGCACTTCATAAAAGCCGCCAGGGTAGCGGCTCTCCAACTCGGCAGAGAGTCCACGATCTGTGGGGAAAAGCATGACAACACTTCCCGCGAGCAGGCTGGGCGGCCATGTGTCGGGACGAATTTCGTTTAACGGCAACGTGCGATAGGGCAACGCCGCCAGATAGGTGATCACCGGATCGTCCCAGGTGGGGCGGCCTGTACCCACCAGCAAATAGGGGATCTCGCCAGGGTTCAAATCGCGCATGGCCCGCCCCACGGCGGTCGCCATATCTGCGCCCACGGTGTATCGTTCGTAATAGCCGATGCTGTTAAAGAGCAGCCCAAACAGCAACACAGCCAGCGCCCCAATGCTGCCGATCCGGTGCAGCCAGGCCCCGCTATGGCGCAGCGTCACCAGCCAGCGATCCACGGCCACCCCGCAGATCAACCCCACCACCGGCATTACGGGCAACAACAGGCGCGCATCGGGCGCCACATCGCCCATGTTGGCCGCCACAAATAGCCCGATTGCCAGCCATGACAAGAGCAGCCAACTGCGCACCCGATCCAAATTCAGGATCAACACGCCCACGCCCAGAATCAACAACGGACCCAACAAGTTGCCCAGAAGCGGCTGCGGGTGATTAAAAACGGGGCTGCTGTCGCCATAAAGATTGAAGGCCAGCGCACTCCGCTCCAGACGCTCCCACAGCGGCAAGGCAGGATCGATTCCCGCGCCGTTGCGCAGGGGATGGAGAAAGCCAGCGGGCGCACGCAGCCACACCCCCAGCGTGGGCGCCGTGAAAACCACAACGCCGCCCAGCCAGAGCAGAAATTCTCGCCATCCGCCGCGCAGGGTGTCTACACTCTGCAAGCTTTGTACGCACCAATGCAGCGCCCACCCTACCAGCGCCACCAGCAAAAAAATGCGCCCAGTGGGGAAGAGCAGAGTTGCCAGCCCCACCAAGAGTCCGCTCAAGCCCAGGGCCAGCCGATCCCCCGTGCGCTGACCGCGTAGCAACGCCCACAGCCCCAAGGTTCCCCACGCCACCGGCTCCAGATAGAGCGGCAGGCGGCTAAAGTGTAGCAGCGCAACGCTGACGCCGGTAATGCCCACGCAAAAAATGGCGCTGAGTTGCCCGTCGCCCCCTTCGTGGGTGTGGCGGAAAAGCTCGCAGGCCAGCAGCCAAACCGCCAACAACGTCAGCATCCCGGCATAGACCCCGGCCAGCCGGTTGCCCACAAGCCAATCGCCGCTCAAGAGCATCCCCAGCGCCGCGGGATAGTGGGCCAACGGCGGCAAGCCATCCGCGCCGGGCGCGAAGATCTGCGTTTCGTTGCCACTGAGGATCTGCATGGCGGCCAGCGCTTGGTGGGCGCTGTCAACGTCCACGCGCAGGGGCAGCAGATCCAATTGCCAGCCATAGAGCAGCGCGCCGATGAGCAAAATGAGCAGCAGTTGGGGCCAAGATCGTGCGGGCGCGGCATCGTCGGGCGCGCTCGCTTGGCGGGCGCAGCCACGCGCAGCCCACGCCAAACAGGATCAGCAGCGCCAGCCAAGTCCACTGCAAAAAGAGCGTTTCCGCTTGGGGCGACCACAAAAAGGCGAGTACGGCACTGAGGCCCAGCGCCAACAGCACCAGCCCCCACCCGATTTTAGCGGAGCGAGCTGTGGCGGCAGCGGGGGAAAGAGACGGACGGCGCGCCAAGGTCCATTGCCAGGGCAGGGCGGCGAGGCCATAGATCAACGCCCCCAGCGAGGCCAGGAAAAAGGCCAGATTGCGTAAATTTTCCGGGGTCCAGCCCAGCGTCGAACGCAACACCGGCAGCCGATCCAGCCATGCACTGGGGATCGCCTCTAGCGGGGCGGGGTGTGTGAAGAGCCACTGGGCCGTGTACGCGGCAAGCACCGCCATCAACAGCGCCAAAAAACGCAGAATCTTCACACATTGACCTTTCACATGGGACGTGGAGATAGAGAGGTGTTGAGGGCCTATTGGATCGAATCCGGCTGTCCAGGGCTGGACAACCGGTTTCTGTGACAGGATGGACTGTCGATTTGTATCTATACAAGTCCAGGGTGCGACGCACTTGCCAGCGGTAGATCGGTTGCGAACGCTGTGTGTCGAGTGCGTCGCACCTGAACAGTTACGTCGATTTTATACGAAGCAGCGCCACAAAGGACCATTCTGTGCTCTTTGACAAATTCTCTTGTGTGCTGCGGCGGCGTTATAGACCGGCTGGGGCGGGCCTGGGCGCGTCTTATTCCAGGCTTTTGGCGGGTGTGCTTTCGCCTATGCTCTTTTCCTCGTCGGCTTTGGGTTCGTCGTCAGCGGCTTTGCGGAACTCTTTCAGTCCCTTGCCCACCGCGCCAAAGACTTCGGGCAGACGCCCCACGCCAAAGAAAATCACAATGATCACAAGAATCAGAATCAGTTCTGTTGGGCCAAAATTCATGGAAGGTGCTCCTTGTCAGAAGAAACGAGTGCAATGCACAAAAATCGTCGTTGGCATTGGCGAGGGACTGGGCAATGAACCGCAGACGGACAGAATCGTGGGCCTATTATAGCACGCGTAAGAGGGGCCGCAAATATTTTGACAACGTATTCGGGTTACCCGTTGCTTTAAGGCATCGACCGTCTGTGCTAGAATTGAGACTATCGTGATCAAAATCTCTGCACCCACCATCTCCCTATGCCGAACTCTTTGACTCAAACCAGCGCTCCACCCACAGCCGGGGATACGGCGCTGCTAGAATTGCGCATCCGCAATTTCGCCATTATCGACGAATTGCAGTTGAATTTTCATGGCGGCCTCACGATCTTGACCGGCGAAACCGGCGCGGGCAAGTCGATTATCATTGATGCCTTGGGGCTGTTGCTGGGCGACCGCGCCACCGAGGAGATGATCCGCGCCGAGACCGACCGCGCCGAGATCGAAGCTACCTTCCGGCTGGGCGGCAGTGGGGATACGGCGGCGGGGGAGCTGACCGCGCAGTTGCGCCCGCTGCTCGAGGCCGAAGGGCTGGACGATCCCGACGCGCCGGATCTGCTGATCCTCAACCGCGAGGTGCGCCGCACCGGGCGCAACATTGCCCGCATCAATGGCCGCTCGGTGACGTTGCAACTGCTCAGCGAGGTGGCGGCTCTGTTGGTGGACATCCACGGCCAGGGCGAACATTTGAATTTGCTCAAGCCGCGCACCCACATCGGTGTGTTGGATCGCTATGCCGGGCTGATGCCGCAGCGCCGTGAACTGGCCGAAGCTGTGCGCCAGTTAAACAGCGTGCGCGGCGAACTTCATCGCCTGCGCCAGGATGCGCGCACGCTGGCCCAGCGTGTGGATCTGCTCTCGTTTCAGGCCGAGGAGATCGACGCCGCCCGGCTGCGGCCCGGCGAAGAAGAAGAGCTAGAGAACGAGCGCCGTCGCCTGGGCAACGCCGAAGCGCTGCTCCAATTGGCCCAAAGTGCCAGCGCCATTCTGAACGAGGGCGACGGCGAAGCCATGGGCGCGATTGACTTGGTTAGCGAGGCCGTGGGCAGGCTGGAACGGCTGGCGCGGATTGACAGAGACATGCAAGAGACCGCCGACGGCGGCCAAAGCCTGTTGGAGCAACTCTCCGATCTGGCGCGGGATCTGCAAGATTACGCCGAGACCCTGGAATTTAACCCGTCGCGTTTGGCCGAGGTGGAAGAGCGGCTGCAACTGATCAACAACTTGCAGCGCAAGTATGGCGATTCGATTGAAGAGATTCTGGCCTTTGGGGCGCGCGCCCAGAGCGAATTAGATGAACTCAGCGATTGGGAAGTCAAGACCAACGCTTTGGAAGCGTGGGAAGAGACGCTCTTACACGAGATTGGCCGGACGGGCGCGGATCTCAGCCGCGCCCGCATCGCCGCCGGGGAGCGCATTGCCCGCCAAGTGGAACATGAACTGGCCGAACTACGCATGAGCAATGCCCAGTTTGGCGTGGCCGTGGTGCAAAGCGCGCGCGCCGATGGGGCCTATTTGCCCGATGGGCGGCGTGTGGCCTTTGACAGTACTGGCACGGATCAGGTGGAGTTTATGATCAGCGCCAACCCCGGCGAACCGCTTAAACCGATGGCAAAAGTAGCCTCGGGTGGCGAGACGGCGCGGCTCATGTTGGCGTTGAAAAGCGTCTTGGCCCATGCCGACGCCACGCCCACGCTGGTTTTTGATGAGATCGATCAGGGCATCGGCGGGCGCGTGGGATCGGTGGTGGGCGCAAAGCTGTGGCGGCTCACCGGTCAATCGGCGCATCTAAACGGCACTGTGCCGCATCAAGTGTTGTGTATCACCCATCTGCCCCAACTGGCCGCTTTTGGGGATCGCCATCTCACCGTCAACAAGCGGGTCTATGACGCCGACGGGCATCTGCGCACGGGAACCGTGGTGCGCGCCGTGGATGCCGAAGAGCGCATCGGCGAGCTGATGCAAATGCTGGGAGCCACCACGGCAGCCGGGCGTAAATCGGTGGAAGAGATGATTGCGGAGGTGGAAACGGTCAAGCGCACCCCCTAAAGCTTCTCCCAGGCGAGACACGTAGCCATCGGCTGCGTTAAATACAAAGGCATTCCATGAAACATACCGCCCTGAAACACACTCCCCTGAAACATAGTTCTCTGAAACATAGTTCTCTGAAACATAGTGCAATCATTCTCTTTCGGTGCGTCTATCTCACAAGCCTCTGTTTGGGGCTAATTCTGCCGCTGGTGGGCCATGCCCTGGCGGCTCCCCCGGCCCAGGCCAACGGCGAAGCGCTGGCCTATGTTCTCACCTTCCGCGGCGCAGTCACCCCGATTTTACAAGATTACTTACACGATGGCCTGGAAATGGCCGAGGCCACCGGCGCGGATGTGGTGATCCTGCAATTCGGATACCCCCGGCGGCAGCGTCGAGGTGACCAAACGCATTGTGCAAGATATGCTCTCTGCGCCGCTGCCGATTGTGGTCTATGTGGCTCCGTCGGCGGCCCAGGCGGGCAGCGCGGGGACCTTCATCACGCTGGCGGGCCATGTGGCGGCGATGGCGCCCGGCAGCAGCATTGGCGCGGCCAGTCCTGTGGGCGCAGGCGGCGAAGATGTGGGCGAGACCATGCAGGCCAAAGTCACGAATATTCTCAGCGCGGACATTGAAAATCTGGCGGCACGCCGCGGCGACGAAGCCGTGGCCTGGGCCATCTCTGCGGTGGAAGAGGCCGCCGCGGCCACAGCAGAGCGGGCATTGGCGCTGGGCGTGATTGACTTTATCGCCAGCGACGTGGCCGATCTGCTGGCACAAATAGACGGTTTCGAGGTGAGCGTACAGGGGCAGTTGGTGACGCTGCAAACCGACAACGCGCTGATCCAACGGCTGGAGATGAACCCGCTTCAGGAATTTCTCAATTTTATTACCAACCCCAGCGTGGCGACGATTCTGCTTTCGTTGGGGTCGATCGGGCTGATTGCCGAAATTTACAATCCGGGTAGTTTCGTTCCCGGCGCGGTGGGGCTGATCAGCCTGCTCTTGGGGCTGTATGCGCTGGGGCAGTTGGACGCCAACTTTGCCGGGCTGGCATTGGTGGGGCTGGGGGTTATCCTGCTGGTGGCAGAGGCGTTTACGCCCACCTTTGGTGCGCTGGCCTTTGGCGGTGCGCTGGCCTTTATCTTTGGCAGCGCCCTGCTGTTTGATGCACCGGGGCTGTCGGTCCCCTGGCCCACGATTCTGAGCCTGGCCGCGCTGATGACGCTGTTTGCGCTCTTTGTGGGCGGCAAAGCCCTGGCCGCCCAGCGGCGTCCGGCCTATGGGGGCAGCGAAGGGCTGATTGGCAAGACGGCTCAGGTGCGTGTGGCTTTTGACGAAGCCGGACAGGGGACGGTCTTTTTGGCCGGGGAACGCTGGAACGCAACCCTGCGCAGTTTGGACGCCGCCGCACCGCCGCTGCAAGCAGGCGATCTGGTGGAGATCGAGGCACGCCAGGGCTATACATTGATTGTGCGGCCCTATCAGTAAACCCGCCTCTGCCACGGCGTTTGCCCATCTATCCTAACGATACCGGTCTAGGGTGCGACGCACTCGCCACATACGCTTTTCACAACCGTTCTCTTCCTGGAGAGTGCGTCGCACCTGCATCGTTCCTATCTATCCATAAAGCCCACAGTCGATGCCCTGACTGTGGGCTTTTGTTTGGGGAGAGGTGCTTCCATCCCTCGGACGGGTTGAATGTCTTTTAGACCTGAACATCTGCCGACGATTTACATACCGATGAACTAGTTTCAATCCCTCGGACGAGTGTGATTCACAAATCGGTTCTTGATCTCATGGGGTTGACAAACCGAGTTTTCGAAACTGTAAGCTGGGCAAACCCATTCAGTGCATAGGAATGCTTTTAGTGCACCGTTCGATGTCTTGCATAAAGTTCAATCCCTGAGATCCCAGAGATAAAAAAAGTGGTCTTCTGTGAGAGAATATAGTTGCCTAGACCAACTCACTCACAGCAAAAACCACAATGAAAACTATACACCAAAACGCAGAGGAAGTCACAAAGTTTTTTATTGAAAATGCCGAGGCCGTATGGTCGTGGGTGAGCGCCGAACAAGAGGCGCAGGTGCGGGCGGCGAACCGGGACGACCTGCTGGTGCGAGTGTGGGAGCGCTTCGAGTTTGGGGACATCGAAGCAGGCTGCCAGGGGTATCGGCTGTATGCGGGCGGGCGCGGTCAGGAGGCAGAGCACAGTGTGGGGCAGTTGGTGCGGACGCTGCTGGTGAAAGCGCTCAAAGGGTGGTCGTTGCGGCAGACGGTGAACGAAGTGCGCAGCCACAGCCTGGTGCGCAGTTTCGTGGGATATCGGCTCAATCAAAGGACCCTCAGCTATGCCACCTTGCAGCGCTTCGACACCTGGGTCAGCCAGCACCACCCCCGCCTCTTCTTCGACGAAATCCTGCGCCAGCTCGACGCTGACTTCCCCGCCGATGCCGGCCAGGCGCAGGTGGGGGACACCTTCGCGCTCGTCGCCAACGTGGCGCGCCAGAGCCGCACCGAGTTGATGCGAGACGCCGCCCGCCGCCTGCACAAAACCTGGACGGCGCTCAGTCCAGCGCAAGCGCTGCCCGGTCTCACGGCTGAATTGAGCGAAGCGCTGTGGGGAGCCGAGCGCGAAACGCCTGACTATTGGCTGGACAAGGCGGCGCGAGACGAGCGTGAGCGCCAGACAGCGCTGGCCGCCGACCGCTTTCTGGGCCTGGCCCAGGCGGCCTGCGTCCAGTTGCCCCAAGGCGAAAAGCTGCTGAGGGCGCTCTCCACGCGCTGGCAAGGTGTGTTGGGGAAGGTGCTGACCGACGAGTTCGTCTTCGAGCGGGACGAGAGCGGGGTTGCCAGCCGCGCCCGCCCCGCCACACAGAAGGAGCGGGGCAGCTTCGTGCTGGGCAGCAGCGTGGACCCCGAGGCCACCTTCCGCAAACACGGCGACAAGGTCGAGTTGGGCTACAACATCCATGTCAGCGCCAGCCCGGCCTTTGTGCGCGAAATCTACGCCACCACCGGGGCCACCCCCGACGGCAGCGGCGTGGCGGCGCTGATTGCGCACCAGCGAGAGCAAGGCTTTGGACTGCCGCCCAAACTCATCTACGACCGCGCCGCTGGCTCGCCCAAGACCTTCCACGCCGTGGACAAAGCCAGTGCGGGCCAGACCCAACTGGTGGCCGCCCTCATCGACCACAGCCAGAACCAGGCGCGTTTCGGTCCTCTGGACTTCACCCTCCATGAAAACGGCTCGCTCACCTGCCCCGCCGGCAAAACCAGCACCACCTTCTATCCCTCCAAAAGTGCCGACGGCTGGAACTATCGCTTCCGCGCCAACCAGTGCCACGCCTGCCCGCTGTGGGACAAGTGCCGCGGTCCCAAAGTGGCCGAGGCAACGGTCCCGGAGCAGAAAGCCGCACAAGAAGCAGCGCAAGAAGCAGCACAAGAAGGAGAAAAGAAAGCCGCGCAAGAAACAGCGAAGAAAACCAAGAAGCGCCGCGGTCCCAAAGCCGACAGCCACCGCCAGGTCTTCATCAGCCGCTACCGCAGCCAGCAGCGCCAAGCCATCCTCTACACCCAGACCGCCGCCTTCAAAACCGACATGAAACTGCGCCCGGCCATCGAGCGCACCATCGCTGCCGGGGTGCCCTCTGGGCCCCGCTACAACGGGGCTCGCCGCGCCCAAAGTACCGGCCTCGCCAGGGCCGATTTCCAGGTACGCATGGCTGCCCTTGCCTTCAACCTCAAACGCTGGCTTGCCCTCACCCTCGCCCACGAGAAGGCCCAGCGTCATCGTTCCGCCCAGGTCGACGATGGCTAACTTTTCACTGACTCCCTCTTGCCAATCCCCTCTCCCCACGACGGCTCCCCACCGCCGTCTGTCCATCCTTGCCCTGCACCCACCCCGCCCTCCCCCTCAACCAACGAATCTGGACTCATTTCGGCCACGAAAGGCACTTTGCACTTCCTTTCCCTTTCATTGCTCAAAAAAAAGCGCCGCCTTGCGGCGACGCTCTCCCTGCTCCCTATTTGTGAATCACTACGGTGGCAAAGTTAGCTTGAGCAGACGCTGCTCGACTTGAGCCAAATACGCCGCCGGATCTCGTCGGAAGCGGAGTTGACGACGTCGTTGTTGGCAGCGTGCCTCCATCTGACTACGCAGGCGATGCCAAGCTTGTGGATCGTGCGGCACCAGGTCATGTGGGCCAAAGGAGTGCTGTTGCGTGGCGACGGCGGCGACGAGACGGGCTGTTCCCCGCAGAACCAAAGAGGGAGCGGTGGCTTTGCGGCCGGTGATGCGTCGCTCCAGATGGCGATAGCGGCCAAAGAGATGCTCCAGGTCGTTGTTGGTCCGGGGCAAGTCTGGGATTGCATAGCAGTGAAAGAGCCCAGGCCAATAGCTGCGGGTCACTTTCAAGAAATGGGCCACAGCCGATTGTAGCTTGCCAGTCTGCGACTGCCAACGCTGCATAGCGCCCATGATGCCGCTCAGTTTGCGGCGAACGGCAGTGTGACTCAGTTCATCCGCATTCTCCAAAACAGCGGCCACGGCGTAGACCCGCGTGTAGGCTTTCCGCACAGACGCCCACCAGAGGACTGGTCTCATCGAGCGCCTTGTGCACAATGGCGTTCAGCCGTTGGAGTTGGGGGGGAAGCCCCCTTTTTCCGCCATGCGATCCAAACTTTGCGCAATGGCAACGAGACGCTCCTGCAGGCGCAGACCTGCGGCATTCAGCGGTGGTCGTCCATCATCGGTCAGGGCACTGCGCACGGCACCGCAGTAGTCCTGGATGACCTGGTCCATCGGCTCTTGCTGAGCCTCTGCCGTGCGTTCAATGGCTCGGACGCCACGCACACGTTTCTTGAGCTCTTTCTTGGCATGACGGTCGGCTTCATAGATGGGCCGGGCTGCTTCCCGCAGATAGTGAAAGTGGCAGAGTCCATGGGGCACGTTCGGTAGCGCCAGAGCTACGCCTTTGCGGATGGATTGTTGTCCATCGCTGACAACGCCCACAATGGGAACGAGGAGATTCTCTTTCACCTCAAGCAGCAACGCCGCCAGCGCTTTCCCTTCGGCAGACAGAAGGGAGCGTGCCAACAGCACTTCCCAGACAGACAATCTCGAACGAGCCAGAGCACCTCGTGTCCAACGTCCGGCTGCATCCCGTCCAGCGCCAGAATCACCCGCCCCTGCTCTTGCAAAAGGGCCTGGAGCCGTGCACTCTCGCCCAGATGAATCGCCACCAATTCATCATAACGGTCGAGTAGATTCGTCACCGTCCGCTCGCTGATGACCATCCCTCGTCCGCTCAGACTTGTGTGAATTTCACTCACCGTCTGATGCCGTTGATAGCGCAGGGCGCGAATCTGGGCGATCACATCCAGCCCAAACTCGTGCTCAGGCAAGGCCCAGCGCCCTTCTGCTTCCGGACGATACGCTTTGTGGTAGCGTTCACACGCCTTGTTCTGGCATCGGCGCACCTTGAGGCGTAACCGCACCCCCTCATCCAGGAGCGTGACCGTTCGATAGTTCTCGTAATCGATCCACATCGTGCCGCCGCAGACAGGGCAGGTACGTTGGACGCATGCAAGGATTTCTTCCCGGGTCGCCTGCGGCCGTTTTCGCTTGCGGGCCATTTTCTCTCATCCTATTGATTATTGAATCCGATACCTCTCAGCCTACCAGAACATAACCACTAGTCAACTTTGCTACCGTAGAAAAAAAGCGCCGCCTTGCGGCGACGCTCTCCCTGCTCCCTATTTGTGAATCACTCTCCTGACGGGGATTTTTTTGATCTTTCGGCCTCAATTGAACCAAACTGCAAAAATCGAGGGTTTTTGGCTCGAAAACGGCGATTTTTGCCCCAAAAAGTGAACCAAACCCATTTGCACGATTTTCAAAAGTGAACCAAACTTTGTTTTCAACATAGACTGGGCCTTTCTTGGTTGCGATTTAGCCTGATTATACAGAGTCTCTGCTTGAAACGCAACCGAGCTTTTTCCATTAAAAGGATGTTTCTTTTATTGCCACGGGCACACTTCGCTACTATTTACAGTACATGCCTGCACGTGATATGCGCGCCGTCATTACGCGCCTGGATTTGCGCAAACTGAGCGACGAGACTAAAGACGCACGCTTGCAGGCCATCGAAGATTTCGGTCAAAGTCTGCGGCCCTTTCTATCCTGGCGATGAGTATGGCCTCATCCGGCTCGTGAAGTGTGTGAAGGGCCGGAGGCTTGCGGACAGTTTTGATAGTGTTGTAAAGCGTAGCTCTATGTATGCGCTTACACTATCGGACAGGCTTTATCCTAGTCATCTGTCTAGTAGATTTCTGACGATTAAGGCACAATGAAAAGCAAGTTGTTTCCTTATCATCCCAGCCTTTCGCCTACAAGGAGCAGACATTGACGAGTTCCCTTGATGTTGTACAGCTTACCCGCGAACTTGTTGCCATCCCCTCTGAAAGCCAGGATAGCAACGGAGTGGTTTCCGACCGATTAGAAAGCATTTTGAACGCACTTGGTTTCCAGGTCGAGCGGCTGACCTATCACGATGACAATGGCACTGAAAAAGTTAGTCTGGTGGGCAAGAAAGGCGCGGGCAGCGGTGGGCTTTGTCTCTTTTCCCATTCGGACACTGTGCCCGGTGGCGAGGGTTGGGATCCGCTCGACCCCGCGCTGCGCGATGGCAAGCTTTATGGCCGCGGTAGTTGCGATATGAAAGGGCCACTGGCGGCCACACTTGCGGCGGCGGCCATGGTGGATACCGCCGATCTACGCCATCCGCTCTTTATCGCCATTACCGCCGATGAGGAAATGGGCTATGGCGGGGCGCGCCAAATTTTGGCCGAGTCGCAGCTTTTTGCGGCGGGTTGGCCCCAATATGGCGTGGTGGCCGAACCCACTGAGTTGATCCCAGTCTATGCCCACAAGGGCGGGGCGCGCATCAACGTCACGGCGCGCGGCGTGGCCGCACATACAAGCACAGACAAAGGCATCTCGGCCAACTTTGTGATTGCGCCCTTTCTGGCCGAGATGGCCGAACTGGCCCAACGGTTTCGCAGTGACGAATATTTTATGAGCCATGATTTCGAGCCGCCCACGAATGGCTTCAATCTCACCCTGGACGATGGCGGCACCAAGCCCAATGTGACGGCGGCCAAAAGCGTGGCAACGTTGGGGCTGCGCAGTATGCCCGGCGCACACTATGATGAGGCCATTCAACTGGTGGTGGAGCGGGCCCATGCCCACGGGCTGGAAACCGACGTCTATCGCCTGGAGCCGTTTCACACGTCGCCCGATGCGCCGATTGTCCAGGCGGCGTGCGCGGCCACAGGCGTCGCGCGTGCTGTCACTGTGCCTTTTGGCACCGAAGCGATCCTCTACAAAAAGCAGATGGATTGCGTGGTGCTGGGGCCAGGCAACATTGCCCAAGCCCATACACTGGGAGAGTGGATCGACGTGGCGCAGTTGCAGCGCGCCGTGACGGTGTACCGAGAGTTGATTGAAAAATTGTTGTAACTAGTCAGGCGCGACGCACTGGTCAGGAGAGGATTCAGTGTTGTAGCCTAATCAGACCCGTGCGTCGCACCCTAGACCTGGATAGGTACACACAAATCACGCAGCACGCAATACGAAAGTGACTCCGATGCCAAACCCTCCTTATTCCTTTGCACCCTGGACGGCTGTCGACATTGACGACGCCTTTTGGTCGCCGCGACAGCAGATCAACCACAAAGTGACCCTGCAAGTTGAACATGACAACCTAATCAAAACCGGCCATATTGGCGCGCTGAAACTGGATTGGAAAGCGGGCGATCCCAACCCGCCGCACATTTTTTGGGAATCGGATCTGGCAAAATGGCTGGAGGCCGCAGCCTATACCCTGGCGAAATCGCCTGATCCGGCCCTGGAAGTACAGGTGGACAATGTGATCGCGTTGCTGGCCGGGGCGCAACAGCCCGACGGCTATCTCAACGCCCACTTCACCGTGGTGGAGCCAGAGAAGCGCTGGGCCAATCTGCGCGATTGGCATGAACTCTACTGTGCCGGTCACTTGATTGAGGCGGCGGTGGTCCATTTTCAGGCCACGGGCAAGCGTAGCCTGCTCGATGTGATGATCCGCTATGCAGACTACATTGATTCGGTTTTCGGGCCAGAGGCGGGCAAAACGCGCGGCTATCCCGGTCACCAGGAGATCGAACTGGCGTTGGTGCGCCTCTACCATGTCACCGACGAAGCGCGCTATTTGAAATTAGCCCAATACTTCATCAACGAACGCGGCACACAGCCCCATTATTATGACCAAGAAGCACGCGCCCGCGGCGAAGATCCCGCGAGTTTCTGGGCCAAAAGCTACGAATACAACCAATCGCATCAGCCAGTGCGCGAGCAATCGGTGGCCGTGGGCCATTCTGTACGCGCCCTCTATATGTACATTGCCATGGCCGACCTTGCCCGCGAAACCGGCGACGAATCGCTGTTACGCGCTTGCGAACGCCTCTACGAGAGCATTCTGCGCCGCATGTACATTACCGGGGCGGCGGGATCGTCGCGCCACAACGAGGGCTTCACCGGGGATTTTGACCTGCCCAATGAAGATGCCTATGCCGAGACCTGCGCCTCGATTGCCCTGGTCTTTTGGATGCAGCGTATGTTGCAACTGGACTGTGACGGCAAATATGCCGATACGCTGGAGCGGGCGCTCTATAATGGTGTGCTCAGCGGCATCTCGCTGGCGGGCGACACCTTTTTCTATGTCAACCCGCTGGCCGTGCATCGCAGCGCACACCAGTCGCTTAACGAACGCCATACCGCCCACCGCCGCAGTTGGTTCGGCTGTGCCTGTTGCCCGCCCAATATCGCCCGATTGTTGGCCTCGCTGGGGGGATACATCTACGCGGCCAGCGACGACACCGCCGTGATTCATCTCTACGTGGGCAGCAGCGCACAACTTCAACTGGGCGGGCAGCCTGTGATATTACGCCAACAAACCGAGTATCCGTGGGATGGCGCGGTGACCATCACCGTGCAGCCGCAAGCTGCCACAGCCTTTGCGCTGAAATTGCGTGTGCCGGGCTGGTGCAAAGCGTATGCAGTGACGATCAACGGGGAAAAAGTGAACGCTCTTGCGGAAAAGGGCTACCTGCGCCTGGAGCGGACCTGGCAGCCGGGAGACCAGATCGGGCTGAACTTGACGATGCCCGTGGAGCGCATCTATGCGGATCCACGCGTGCGCGCCAACAACGGGCGTGTGGCGTTACAGCGCGGTCCAGTGATCTATTGCCTGGAAGGGACCGACAACGGTAACGCCCTGGAGACGTGGCAACTGCCGTCTGAGGCCCCATTAAGTGTCGCCTTTGCGCCTGATCTGCTGGGTGGCGTGGTAGTGATTACAGGGGAGGCGCGCAAGATGGCATCGTGGGATGGCATCGATCTCTATCACGACGAGCCACCCGCCGCGCAGTCAGTAGCGTTGACAGCGGTCCCCTATTATGCCTGGGATAACCGAGGAGAGGGCGATCTGCTGGTGTGGGTGCGGGAGGGGTAAGGAAAGAAGTCGAACTTTTCGGAAAAGTTCGACTTCTGACAGATCAAATCTCGATAGAATCATCGTCGGCTTCAGGTTCGATGACCTCAAAGCCGGCACTGCGTAGCTGCTGTGCCCGTTGGCTGTGGATCGACCCCACTACCACTAAAAAGCGCTTGGGGGCTATCCCCGTCTCTTCTGTGTAGATGCGGCGCTTGCGATCCATACGTTGCACAATAGTGCGCCCAGCACTCGCCATGATCTCGACAAGAATGTGATCGTTGTGGACAATCACCACATCAAACTGCTCGCCGCGGATGTGACGCTCTTCTACTTTGGCCCCAAAATTCTCTTCTAAAATGGCGCGCATGGTCCGCCGAAAAACTTGTTCATTGCGGATGCCCCAGCGTGCGCCCAAGCGGTCAATGCTCACCTGTACCTGATGGAAACCCTCGTTCATTTCCTGGCGCAGCGACTTCACTTCCTCTTCCACTGTGGTCAAACGCATCTCCACCTTATCAAACCGCGCCGAAGTCTCCCGCCGGTGATCGCGCAGATCGGTTTCCAGCGCGTCAAACCGCGCCGAGGTGGACTGGGCCTGTTGTCTTTGCGATGCCTCGATCTTGTCAAAGCGGGCCGCATTTTCCAGCCGACTTTGCTGCACCTCGTCCAACAAGCGCGCGAATTCATCTCGACGCGGAAATTTCTCGGCGACGATGCCCTCAATATAGGTGACAAAGCGCGGATCACGGTCGAGCACACTTGGTAAGTTATCGAGAATATACTCCTTGATCTCCTTCAAGGTTTCGCCGTCAAGCTTTGATTCTGGCATACATTTTCCTCCAAACCGTACACCCATCCACTGACTGGTATTTTAGCATAAAACGCACGCGTAGTGCTGTCCGTTTTTCTATAAAAGCCAGCCGAGATCAAGGCGTGGCTGGCTGTACTCGATAGATCGTCCCGCTGTAATCTACCAGATAGAGTTCACCGCCTTCGCCTTCGCCAAAACTGCTGATATTCTTGGCGCTGTTGAGCAAGAGTCGGTTTTCCCAGATCCCCACTGACTTCGCGCAATCCCCACACCCGCCCGGTGACATAATCTGCATAGACATAGAGACCGCGCAGGGCCGCATACTGCGTACCTCGATAGACAAAGCCGCCGGTCACCGAGCGCCCTTCACTGCGCCCATAGTCCCAGATCGGTAACGTCAGCCCGCTCTGATTACAGCTATCCGCGTTATAGCAGATTTTCCCTTCCATAAGCTTCCAGCCGTAGTTCTCGCCGCCGGCGCTGCTGGCCGACTGAACATTCACCTCTTCGCGTGTGCCCTGGCCCACATCGGCGATCCAGAGATCACCGGTTTGGCGATCAAACGAGAAACGCCACGGATTACGCAGCCCATAGGCCCAGGTTTCAGTGCGTATCCCCTCCGTGTTGCCCACAAAAGGATTGGAAGGCGGCACGCTGTACGCGCCGGATGGGTTCGATTCGACATCAATGCGCAACATGGAGCCAAGCAACGTTTGGGGCCGTTGACCATGATTGTGCGGATCACCGCCGCTGCCCCCGTCGCCCATGCCGATATAAAGAAAGCCATCGGGACCAAAGACGATCTGCCCGCCGTTGTGGTTGGCATAGGGCTGATCGACGGTCAACAGCGGCTGTTCGCTGGCGGCGTTGGCCCGGTTAGGATCTGTGCCCACACGGAAACGGGCAATGCGCGAGCGCAGTTGAGATCCCTCTTGAAAGGTATACGCCACATAGAAGCGCCCATTGCTGGCAAAGTTGGGCGGAAAGGCCACACTGAGCAGCCCGGTCTCGCTTTCGCAACAGGTGACCCGTTCGTGAATATCCAAAAAGGGCATTGCCAGCCGTTTGCCATCTTGGATGATGTGAATGTAGCCCGTGCGCTCCACCACAAAGAGGCGTCCGCTGCCATCCCCGGCATTGGTGACGTGAACGGGCCGATCAAAGTCCCCTGCCACGGCGACAAGTTGCACGGCAGGCCAGCCCGGCGTTGGGCTGGGCGTAGCAGTGGGGGTGCTTGTAGGGGTTGCAGTCGGGCTGGGTGGAATCGTAGAAAATGTAACGCCTTTGCCCACCAAGGGCAGATAATAGGTATCATCGGCACGCACCAGTGCCGCCAACGAGATCATGACGCCGATACACGCAATCAAGGCAAACATGAATTTTTTACGCATGGGGGATTCCTTTCTAAACCGGCTGGCGTGTTCTGAGGTACGCAACACGCCAGCCGCAACACACATTATCTTGGCACATCCAGCCCGGCCACAATGCGACGCACGGCGACATCGGCGTCGATGCCTTCGATCTCGGCTTCGGGGCGCAGAATCAGGCGGTGGCGATAGATGGGCGTCACCAGTGTTTTCACATCGTCGGGGGTGACGTAATCGCGGCCTTTCAGCGCCGCATAGGTTTTGGCGCTTTGCAACAGGGCAATGCTGGCCCGCGGGCTGCCACCTAAAATTAGATCCGGGCTGCGGCGGCTGGCCGTGGCAATCGCCGTGATATAGGCGAAGATGCCCGGCTCCACGGTAATGGCGCGGATCTCGGCTTGGATGGCCGCCATCTGCCCCGGGTGGATCACCGCGCCGATGCCCGTGGCATCCAACTCGTGGGCGTCAAAGCCCGTGTGATAGCGGCGCAGCACCTCTTGTTCCACGCTTTCCAGCGGATAATCCACCACGACTTTGAACAGAAACCGGTCTAATTGCGCCTCTGGCAGCGGATAAGTGCCCTCGTATTCCACCGGATTCTGCGTTGCCAGCACCATAAACGGCTCGTCCAGCCGATGGCCCGTGCCGTCAATGGTCACCTGGCGCTCTTCCATCGCTTCCAGCAGCGCCGATTGGGTCTTGGCCGGGGCACGGTTGATCTCGTCGGCCAGCAGAATCTGCGTGAAAATAGGGCCGCGGCGCAGGTTAAACGCGCCGCTGTTCATGTCGTAGATCTGGGTGCCGATAATGTCGCTGGGCATGAGATCCGCCGTGAATTGGATGCGGCGAAAGTCGGCGGCAATCAGCCGCGAGAGCGTTTTTGCCATGAGCGTTTTGGCTGTTCCCGGCACGCCTTCCAACAGCACATGGCCGCCGCTCAAGAAGGCAACCACGATCTGTTCAAAGGCCGCTTCTTGCCCGACGATGACTTTGGCGGCTTCGCTTTTTAGCTGTGCAAAGAGATCAGAGAGTGTCATAGCTATCCTTATTTAGAGGGTATGGTGCGGTTTGCGCTGGAGGATTTCATCCACTTCGGCCACCAATGTCACCAGCGTTTGGGCATCGGGCAAGGCTGCAAATGCGCGCAAGCTGCGCTCAATGTGGGCGATGCGCTCGGCGCTGATCCCCCTGTCGGACTCGCGCAGGCGGGCGAGAAATTCGGCATCGGGCAGATCCGGCGGGATGCCGTGGGGGCGGCCCAAGGCCAATAGCAGCCGCTGTCGGTGATGGCGGGCAATGCTATCGCGCACACGCGCACGCTGTTGCAGCCCGGCCATTGCCACCACGAACTCGGACGCCTCGCGCCGCCGCCCCTGAGTGATCACAGCCAGGGCTGGCCCCAATCGGCGACCGCTCAGCACAAAGTATAGCGCCATCAAAAGCAACAAAAAAAGCGTCGCCCAGCCCAAGGGCGTGCTATAAAGCCAATCCTGTATAGTCATCACCGCCACCTCTGGCCCGAAGAGATGATAGGTATCCACGGCCACCGCCGCGCCATCCGGCACAAAGCGCAGCATTGCCAACAACAACGGGGCCATCTCGCGATTATCCATAAGATCGGCGTTGGTGAACGCATAGCGCCGGGGCAGCAGCCAGAGCCAGCCCTCTCCTTGCGGCACGGCCCATACCAACGGCTGATCGATGCCATCGGTCAAGACTGGCAGCGCGCTGTCGCTCTCTGGCTGGGGCAACGTGGCCGCGCCTGTGCCCACGATCTCGGCGGGGGCGGCAGGCAGCAAGGGTTGGGGCTGTGTGGCTGTCGTGACAAAGTTGCTAAAGTCGAGATCTTGCCAAGTGTAGCCAAACGCCTCGGCCAATGCTTCATCAGGGTTGCCAATCACCGCCAGGGTTGCGCCCGCCTCCACCCAGGCCAAAACTTCAGCGGCTTCCTCTGTACGGAAGGCTTCTTCGCTGGGATAGACCAGCAACAGCCCCAAGTCATCGGCCAATGTAAAGCGGCGGTTGGCTGTGGTGGTGAAACGATAGCCCATATCGTCCACCCAGCGGTGGAGCAAATAGAGACCATTCGGACGGCGACTCTCCGGGTCATAGGATTGTGTGGGGATCTCGGTGCGCCCCCGGAGCAGCACGGCCCCCATGAGGATCACAAAAAGCGCGGCGATACTCACATTCTGGCGGTTGAAGGCAAAGCGGCTATTCACGGGGTTTCTCTGCCGTGGCGGCCATCAAGCGGTCGATCTCGATTTGGTAGGCGTCAAAGGTGGCTTTGTCAGGTTCACGAATGCCATACCAGACCCGGTCGAAGGTCTCCACCACTGGCTCCAAATGGGGGCGAATGGGGGCAGCGCTGGGCAAAGAGCGCAGCACTTCGCGGTTGGTCTGATCACGACGAAAACGCAAAAGATCGCTTTCGTCCAAATGCAACAGCGCGGAAAGATAGAGCCGCCGCACCGCTTGGCGATAGTCACCCGCCACCGCCAGTGTTTGCGCCTGGGTGCGGGCTTCGGCGGCAGTCTGGGGCAAATCGTCCTCCCCACGGGCGCGGCGCAGGCGTGCATCTGCCACAAAACCGGCAAGCAGACGGCGCAGCCAATAGCTCAACATGACGGCCAACAGCGCGCCGCCGCTGATCACAATCGCCCACACGAGCACCGTTGAGGCAATTTCCGCCGCGCTGGTCACTCCGGGTGAGATCGAGCGCGGGCGCAGGGCATCCAGAAGATCTTCGACCCAGCGCCAAAACCGTTGCCAAAGGGTAGGGCGATCCAGGGCGAGGATCTCAATCAGGCGGTCGAGTCGAGCGAGGCGAACGTCGGCGCGGTCCTGGCTGCTGGCCTGAAGTTGGGCGGTGAGGGTATCGAGGCGGGTGATGGCTTGTGCGCGGGTTGTCACGCCTAGCAGCGGCGACGTGACCGGCAGGGTGTCGCCGTTGGGCAACTGTACGGCCTCGATGTGTTCCAGTGCCGCGGACACCGTGGCAAGATCCACTCCGGCGCGCAGATCTGATGTGGCCCGCAGCAGCCGTTGCACATAGTCGGCGAAGGGCAGGGGATCGTTCTGGGCGTGGAGCGTAGCCGGCGCGCACAGCAGCCAAAGACAGATCAGAAGACGCGCCAGACGCAGCCCACACATTTTCATAGGGCGGGGGTCTCGAACTCTGGTCCGTTGGGGGGGCGCAATTCATTTTCCAATTGTTCGATGCGCAGCGCCAGATCATAGCCTTCGACGCGCACACGCAAATCGTAGTAGAGCAGCACCACGGCACAGATATAGAGCGGCGTCCACAGCACGCTGAAGATGGAAGAGATGGCAGAGGATAGTATGGTTGCCAGGCCCAGCGACGAGGTGCCCAGCAAGAGGAGGATCAGTTGTTGAATTAGCCCCACAGGCAACCCGACGACAATCGCGGTGATTAAATAAAGCAGCACAACATACCCGACTGCCCGCCAAGTGTGCCCTTTGGTCAACGCCCAACTGCGGCGCAGAGACTGCATGGCGCCCAGGTTTTCGGCGAGCATGGCGGGCGTCGCCACCAGCCAGCGTGCGGAAAGATAGATCGCCGGGGCGAGAAAGAGCAGGATTGCCAAAAAGTAGCCACACAATGCCACCAAGACCACGGCAATTGTGGCAAAAATGTTATCGCCCTCCAACAGGGCGCTGCCCACCGCCGCCCCAATAAAGATGATAACCATGACGAAGATAAAAATTACAATGCCCATGCCCAACGTCGCCAGGGCAATTCCCGAAAATTGGACAATACTCATCCAAACAAAAGAGCCAAAGCGGCGGAGGCCACCGCGCATACTCTCTGCCAGCGAGATGGGCTGGTTGTGCAGAACGGCAATGCTGCTGTGATTGAGCGCCAGCGTCACGAGACCACTGATCACAAGGCTGAGAATCGCCATGCCCATCATAACCACAAAAAAGCTACCCGCGCTGCCCAGCGCTTCAGAGAAGATCGTCTCTGGGGCGCTGCCCTCGGCCGCGACAATGGCAACGAAGGCGTCCATATAATTGGTAATAAACTGGCCGGAAAGCAATCCAGAAATTAAACTGAAAGGAACCAAAAAGAGAGCAGCAATCATCAAAAAGAGGCCCAAGCGTGCCCGATAGAGCCGAAACGCCCGATCCAGTAGATCACCCAGCCCCAGCGGACCTGAAATGGGCAGACGTGTGGACATGGGACTCCTTTCAAGTGGATGACAAGGTCATAAGGTACCTGTGTGTAGGGATCTATACAGGTCGAGGGTGCGACGCACCTGCATAGTTGTGCGTGGAACATGATGCGCCCCACACTACGCAAGCGCTGACATGTGCGTTTCTTTGTAGCCCACAGTTGCGTCGCGCAGCAGATCGGGATCGACAGCGGCGCGGCTGGCTTGCGCCAAATCGAGATAGCCATCGTCTAAAGCCAGCGGCTGGTCAAGCAGATCGCTCTCTAGTTTTAAGAAGAAGCTCAATTCCGACGGGTGATCGATGCCCGCTTTGCCCGCAAAGAGCGCCGTACGCAATGGTTCCCAGCCCAGCGCTGGCCTGCGAGCCGATCATGATGCCCTTGCCCGCGTCGAGGGCAGCGCCCAGCATCACCTCGGATTCGGTGTAGCCGGTGCGGGCGGTTTTGATGTTGAGAATGTCGAAGGTATCCAACGCCAGTTCCCGGTGTAGATCGCGCAGCGAAAAGGTGCTGTCGTCAGCGATCAGGGGCAAATGACCGGCGCTACGCAGCGCCGCCCGCTGCGTGATCTGCTCCACGGGCAGCGGCTCTTCACAATAGTGGATGCCCATTTCGGCCAAGTGCGCCAAACAGCGCGCCGCTTCGTCCGCCGTGAAACATTCGTTGGCGTCCACATAGAGAGCGACGGTGGGGCCAAGCTCGGTTTGCAACCGAGCCAGCCTTTGCACGTCGGTCTGCCACGCCCGCCCGATCTTCACTTTGAGCACACGCACGCCTTGTGCTACCACGCGCTGCGCCTCGGCCAGCACCTGATCTTCGTCGCCAATGCCCAAAATATAACTGACCCGCACACGTTCGGCAACCGTTCCCAATAGGTCGGCCAGCGGGATAGCCTGATGCGCGGCCAGGGCATCCCACAGCGCCATATCTACGCCGCCGTGGGCCGCGTGGTTAAAGCGGATGGTCGCCAGCCGGGCATGGAGCGTGGGCAAATCGGCGCGAACCGACAGGGATTGCCCAAGCAGGAGGGGGGCCAGTTCACTGTGGACAATGGCGTGGATGGTTTCGGCGGTTTCGCCGTAAATGGTGGGGCGCGGCGGGGCTTCGGCCACGCCCACGCTGCCATCGCTCAGGGTGGCGCGCACAAGCACATGGGTAACGTCGTTAAGCACGCTGGATTTGCCCCACCGCAGGGGATCTTGCAGGGGCAGGCGAAAGGTGATGGTTTCGATACGGTTGATAATAGGCATGAGAAAGGGTTAATGGTGAATAGTGAATGGTTAATGGTGAATGAAGGAGAGGATGCGGGCGGCGGCTTCGGCGGGTGTGCAGGCGGCAGTGTCGACGACCAACGTGCGCGCCGGGGCGAGGCGATGGAGCGCGGCGATGGCGGCGGCGGGGTCATAGTTTTGACGTTCGGCCACAACAATGACCACTTTGGCGCGCAGATCGGCAGCATCCACCGCACCGCTGGCAACCAGACCGCGCAGGTGCTCCTGGGCGGCGGCATCAAAGACGGCATCCACGCCGGGCATGTCCAGCAGATCAGCCGCCACGCGATGGGTAGCCTTTTGCCCAACCTGATCGAAGGCGTCGGCGCGATTCAGCAACCGTTCCACGCGCACCGTATCCGGGGCATCCAATACTACGAAGCGGGCCAGCGGCAGAATTTCGGCAGCGTGTGCCACCTCTTCGGCCCCGCGCAGTCCATCAAAGCAGAGCGTCCCCATGCCGTCAACCGCAATCGGCAACTGCGCCAACGCGTGGGCCATGCCGCCAGGGTAGCGTTCACGATAGCGACGCGTATAGTCGAACCGCTGCGTGCGGTCGGTGATGGGGCGCAGCGCTTCGCCGTCTGCCCGCTGCACCGCCGGGATGATCACAGCGTCGGTGAGGGTGCGGCGGTCGGGCAAAAGCGTAAACTGTCCGCCTGCGGACTCTAGCGCGGCCAACGTAGTGCTTTTTCCCACGCCTGTTACACCCACAAAGATCAACAACGGCACGGCATCTGCGGTGAGGGTGGCTGATTCATGGTCTCTGGGGGGGTTCAACTCATCCAATAAGTCAGTCATAACCAGTCCATGTGAAAACAAACCTGTTCAAAAAAGATGGGTTGAGTATAGCACAATTGCGCCCTGCGTTGGTATTCGCCGCCGCCAAACCACGCCCCATCACCAGCCGTACTGCTCTGGCCCCCACGGGCGTTTGACCCGCATCTGCAATGACGCCCGGCCCCAGACACGAATAGACACCGATCCGCCGCCCCGGCATGATGATAGTGTGCCGCACCTCGGATCCCCGATAGCCGATCCCCAATAGCCAATCCCCAATACCCTCTGCTCGCTGTTTCCGCAACCGGCGCGAGTCCAGTATACTCTGGGCATCGAGATCCGCCCCTTCCTTTTCAGAAAGGCTTGTGATGACCACACCCATTCAGCCCGTCGCTCCCACGTTTGCCGATGTCATGGCGGCGCGCAAAACCATTGCGCGCTATTTGCCGCGCACGCCGCTGCACCATTACCCGCTCTTGGACGGCGTGTTGGGCGCGCAGGTTTACGTAAAACACGAAAACTATCAACCCATCGGCGCCTTCAAGATCCGCGGCGGCATCAACTTTATGGCTCACATGCCCGCCGAACAACGCCAGCGCGGCGTGATCACCGCCTCCACAGGCAACCACGGTCAATCGGTGGCCTATGCGGCGCGGCTCTTTGGCGTCAAGGCGGTGATCGTTGCCCCGGCCAACGCCAATCTGGTCAAGGTGGAAGCCATGCGCAGTTATGGCGCAGAGGTGCGGTTGGTGGGTGACGATTTCGAGGCGGCCAAAAAGAAAGGCAAAGAGATGGCCGAGGTGGAAGGTCTCTACTTCCTCTCTTCTGGCGACGAGCCACTGCTGATCGCAGGCGTGGCAACGCACACGCTGGAAATTCTTGAAGATCAGCCCGATGTGGAGGTCGTGATCGTGCCGGTGGGCGGTGGCAGCGGAGCCGCCGGGGCCGGGCTGGTCGCCAAACACGTGAATCCGGCCATCCGCGTCATCGGCGTGCAGGCCACTGCCTCGCCCGCCGCCTATGAAACTTGGCAGGCCCACGAATACAGAGAGGCGCCCAACCGCTCAATGGCCGAAGGTCTCGCCACAGGCGCGCCCTATATGATGCCGCAACGTATGTTGTGGGACGTTCTCGACGACTTCGTATTGGTGGACGACGACGAGATGTTAGCAGCAGTGCGACTCTATTTGGAGAAGGCCAAAACGCTGGCTGAACCGGCGGGCGCGGCTCCGCTGGCGGCGGCGCTGAAAATGCGCGAGCAGTTGGCGGGCAAGAAGGTGGCGCTGATCCTGAGTGGCGGCAACATCTCGCCGGAACAGTTA
Source organism: uncultured Chloroflexia bacterium (assembly GCA_963721725.1). Taxonomy (GTDB): domain Bacteria; phylum Chloroflexota; class Anaerolineae; order Caldilineales; family Caldilineaceae; genus RI-153. The sequence continues at coordinate 105,054 of CAVRLX010000016.1, read as the reverse complement.
CGGATGGCGCTGCGATGAGCGAAGAGACCGCAGACGTTGGAACACGCCCCTCGCTCCACGCCCCTCGCACCATCCTTATCACCGGGGCAACGGACGGGCTGGGGCTGGCGATGGCGCGACAGTATGCAGGCGGGAAAGCACGCTTGGTGTTGGTGGGGCGGCAGGCGCTGGCCGATCTGGACGGGCCATTTTTCAATGCCAGCAACTATTGCCAAGCGGATTTGGCGCGGCCCGACGCTGCGACCCGTGTGGAGGCGTTTCTGCAAAGCCAGGGGATTGAAACGCTTGATCTCGTGATCCAAAATGCGGGAATGGGTTACATTGGCCCCCTGGCGCACCAGACTGCGGCCAACATTCGTGATCTGGTGGTGGTGAATCTGGAAGCTGTGGCGGCGCTCACCCATCTGTTTCTGCCCCGATTGCGCGCCGCCGGGGGCAGCGTTGTCTTTATTAGCTCGGTGACGGCAGCGCTGGCAACGCCGGAGTATGCGGTCTACTCGGCCACCAAGGCAGCGCTGGATGGCTTCGCACGCAATCTGCGCATTGAAACGGGCGACAGCGTGCGCGTACAAGTCATCCATCCGGGAGCGGCGCGCACGGGGATGCATCGCAAGGCGGGGGGCGATCCGGTCCGCATGAAATGGGAACGCTTTCCGTCTGCCGAAGCTGTGGCCGCGCAGATGATAAAGGCGATTGAGCGCGGTCAGGCGCACTATACACCGGGGATGATCAACAAGGTGGTGCGCTGGGCAGGACTATGGTTGGGCGGCGCGCTGGATCGAGCCATGATGCGCCGTTCGTAAATAATTACGCAGCCAGTTCCGTCCCGATCTACGCCGCCATTCCAGACGCAGCAAGGCGGACCCAGGTGGAAAGCAGCACGATAATTATTCTTGACGAATTCGCAAGCAAATTGGGGTACTCTTGGCAAAATGCTCCTAGACGCAAAAAAAGCGCACGCACAGGTTTATCGATAAACCTGTGCGTGCGCTTCAATATCATTTGGTGGGCGAGGAGGGACTCGAACCCCCGACCTCACGGATGTGAACCGTGCGCTCTAACCAGCTGAGCTACTCACCCATGTTTTGCTAAGAGCAGAGTATAGCACAGCGCCTGAATTTTGCAAATTTGGTGGGGCAAGGTAACAATGAATCTGTGTTGTAGAGTTATATAGCTGAGTTATGTGCTTGATAGGGAAAGATAGAGAGAATGCCTCATTTTTATCGCAGTGGCCGCCATTTATTACGGCTTTTCTTGGTACTTATGATCGGAATGGCCTTGTCTGGCTGGTTGTATGCCGAGCGCAATTGGCAATTTACGCTCGACATCTTTCAGGTTTCCACGCTGACCGGGGATTTTGACTGGCTAGAATTTGCCGCCGATTTCGTGGAAAGTAGTATTGAGATCTTTCAAGGCGCAACGGGGCGCAGTTAACCTTCTTTTGATGTGGGCTACTCTGGGTGTTGTTGCAAACGATTCCAGATCAAGGCCGGGCGATAGCCAAACGCACGCTGCGCTTTGGCGATGCTGAGGGGCGAAATGTGGCCCGGCAGATCGCCGCGCAGGTGCGTGACGTCGCCAAAATAGCGGCGAATCAGCGCGAGCGTCTCCTCGTCTAAGACTACCTCTGCGCCAGTAATGTTGTAGGGTCCCGGCTCCACTTGCCCAATCTCCACAGCCAACCGACAGGCCACGGCCGCATCCCGCGCGTCGGTGCGTGTCCACAATAGCCACGATCCGCTGGCCGGATTCTGTGCCATTGCAGCCATCTCCCCGGCAATCCTCCCTGGCGTACGCACCCCCATAAAGCGGAACGACAAAATCGTCAGCCCGAAATTTTGCACAAAATAGTCTGCCGCCGATTCCCCCGCCACTTTGGAGAGCGCATAGGCGTTCACCGGGCGCAGCGGGTGAGTCTCGTCCACCGGGGCATAGAGCGGCGGCGCACCGGCAAAGCCATAGACCTGGGCGCTGGAGGCCGAGACAATGCGCCGGATGCCCAGATCCGCACAGGCTTGAAACAGGTTGAACGTCCCCACCACGTTCTCCCCATAGGTGCGCGGATCGGGAACCTTGCCCGCATCGGCCCAGGCCCCCATGTGGATCACAGCCTCGGCGCGGCTGCGCGCCAGCGCGTTGTAAACTTCGCCCGCTTGGGTCAGATCCACACGCAAAAAGGCCCCGTCGGGGGTGTGCGGCGGGAAGAGATCCGCGCCGGTGACCGTGTGACCGGCTTCGACCAGTTCCCGCACAATATAGCGGCCAATCTGCCCGCTGCTGCCGGTGACAAGAATATTCATAGTTCGCTCCTTTGGATTGAGAAAATGACTTTCCTGCGAAAACCACAGAGAACGCAGAGTTTTTCACAGAGATCGCAGAGATTTCAGGAGAAGAAATCTGTGTCCATCGGTGTTTATCCGTGGTCAAAAATCTTTTTACGGTGGAGTCATCTCTGAATTGCGTTCAAGAAACCGTTGCCAGGCTGCGGGTGTGTCCACATCCTCTAGCCAGGATGCTGGCGTATCGAGGGTTGCCACGGTGGCCCCTTGTTTGAGCAGCCCCCCCGCGCCTCGGTCGCCTGTCAACGTTTGTAGCTGGGGCCAAGTTTGGCGATCAAAAATCGCCGGCGCGCCGCGGATTTCGCCATCCACACACGGCGCAACCAGATCCGCCCCACTTCGCCACAGACGCCATCCGCGCCGCAACAGCGAAACGGGGACCGCAGGCTGATCCACAGGCAGGAACATGACGGCCATGCTCTCCGCAGCCAGCGCAGCCACAGCGGCGCGTACACTGGTCGATTGCCCCGCCACCCAATCGGGGTTATGTACAATATGCAACCGGCTATTGCCAATCACTTGTAGCGCCGCGCTCACCCTGTCGGCGTGTGCGCCCGTCATCACAATTACTTCGCTTGCACGGCTCTCCAACGCCAGCCGCGCCGCCCGTGTTACCAGCGCTTCGCCGCCGAGTTGCAAAAGCTGTTTGGCCTCTCCCATGCGACGGCTTTCCCCAGCGGCAAGAATGACCGCGCTGGTCGGCCCCCAGCGTTCGCGGATGGGCGAACGCTCGCCCATGCCCACTGTGCCGATTAAGGATGCTTGCCCTTGCCTTGCCAGCCGTTGGGCGATGAGCCGTCCCGTTGCCAATCTTGGGGCGCTCTCTGCTTTGTTGAGCAGGGGCAAAAGTCGCGCGGTTGACGGTCGGCCTTTGCCCCCGCCATTGGGGTGAACCAATAAGTACGCAGCCATTGCAGGCGTCAAGCGAAGCATCGGATCATCAATGCCCAGCACAGCGCGCACAAATTCGGGGCGGTGTACATGCGTTTCATCCAGGCGCACGCCCACAGCATCCAACCCCAAAATAGGCACGACCAATGTGGTGGAATCGGGGATCACGGGTTCGTGGGCGGCGGGCGCTTTGACCGGGCGGCGACGGCTGCCGTCGGCTTCAATGAGGATGGCGGCGATACCCAGATCGGCGGCACGCGAGGCCAGGGCATCCACCACAGCGGGCGCAACCCCCACCATTTTGGGACCATCCAGTGCCGTGACCAACAGACATTGGCCGTGCTTCGCCAACAGCGTTTCCAGCCGTTGCCAATCGATGATGCCATCCGGCACAGGAAGATGCACCGGCGATTGATCGACCTGTTCGGCGAAGATGCGTGTCGTGGTGGTGGTGATCACCCGCTTGCCCGCGGCCGCGATCTCATCGGCCAAGCGAAAGAGCGTGCTGGTCTTGCCGCCGCCGCCAGTGAGCGCGACCACGTCGGGCTGGGCAGGATTGAGGGTAAGGCGCAGCGCGGAGAGCAGGTTCATTGGCGATTAGATATTGGCGATTAGATATTGGCGATTGCGATTAGATAGGCGATTGATCCGTGATACGGATCACGGATCACGTTTCACATCCGCCACGCGCCCAGTGGTGATCTCCACTAACTGGGCCGGGTTGAGGCGAAAGAGGGCGTTGGGTGTGCCGGCGGCGGCCCAGATTTCTGTGTATTGGAGCAGGTCTTCGTCAATGAGCGTGTGCAGCGGTTCGGCATGGCCCAGGGGCGGCACGCCGCCGATGACGTAGCCGGTGCGGGCGCGCACATAGTCGGCGTCGGGCTTGTCGATCTTTTCGCCAAAGAGCGCTGCCAGCTTTTTTTCATCTACACGATTGCTGCCACTGGCAATGACCAGCAGCGGGTTGTCGCTGGTTTTGCCGCGAAAGACCAGCGACTTGGCGATCTGGCCGACTTCGCAGCCCACGGCTTCTGCTGCCTCTGCCGAGGTGCGTGTGGACGAAGGCATGGTAATGACCTGAAGGGTGACGCCAATGGCGTCGAGTGCATCTTGCACCCGTTGGGCGCTGGGGGGGAGTATGGGCATGGGTGAGTCCGTTGGTGGATGTGTGAATGCGTAAGCCGTAATCCGTAATGGAGAGGGAGTTTGCTCTGTACATTACGGATTACGCATTACTCGTTATTTTCCGCGCGGAATATTCGTAATCCGAATCCCCGCGCCTTTTACTTTGTTGCGAATATTGATGCCGATGAGCAGGGCGGTCATGCCTTCAACGACGCTGGCGTTGACCAATGGGCCAGCGTCGATGCCATAGAGACCGGCGGCGTTGGCAAGGGCGATGGCCTCTTCTTTGGCGGCCTTATTGTCGCCGGTGATCAAAATATCGCACTCGACGGTGTGGTCCAGATCTTTGAGGTGGCTGGCGCTGACGTTTTGAAAGGCCGCCACGATAACCACATTTTCGCCGAATTGGGCCTGGGCTTCCTGGGCTGCCGAGCCGCCTTCGGGTCGCCAGACATGGCTGACTTTGGGAGGTTTGATGGGCGCAACTACGCTGATCACGGTTTTGCCCTGGCAGGCATCTTTAATGCCGTCAATGGTGGCGGCTTGGGCGTCATACGGCACGCTGAGGACGACCAGATCGGCGGCGGCAGCAGCGGCGGCATTAGCCTCCCCAGTGATGGCGGCGCTGCCGTCTGGGAGCAGGGCGCTCAATTCTTGGGCGGCGGCAGTGGCCTTTTCGGCGCTGCGGCTGCCAATGATAATGGGATAGCCAGCGGCGGCCCAGCGCAACGCCAGCCCCGAGCCTTCTTCGCCGGTGCCGCCGATCACGGCAATGGTGGGTTTGGACATGGTATGCTCCGATAAGTTGCGAATTGAAATGATGGGACGAAAGACGAAAGACGATAGACGGGGACGAAAGACGATAGACGAAAGTTGAGAACCTTGCTGCGCGATCAACAACCTTACCGTTCGTCCCCCGACTATTGTCCTCCGTCTGTACTCTTATTCCTCCCCGTATTGCTTGAGAAATCGATCCCAGGTTCTCTGGGCTTCGGCGCGGCTGCGTGCGGTAATGACAGATTCGTCCGCGCTTTTGAGTTCACGGTTTTTCATCAACGTTTTGCCGTGACAGATGGTGCTGTGGACGTGCCCGCCGATCATGCCAAAGAGAACGTGCCAGGGCAGATTTTCGATCTTCAGCGGCGTGGTGGGGTAGTAATCCAACAAAATCAGATCGGCATACGCGCCTGGGGCCAGGATGCCCACAGGCTTGTCGAAGAAGAGACCGGCGAGTTGTCGATTGTTCTCCACGGCCATTTTCATGACATTGGCTGCGCCTAGCGTGCGTGTGTCACCGTTGCTGACCTTGTGCAACAGATCGGCAACCTTCATTTCAAGGAACATGTCGTTGCTAAAGCCATCATTGCCCAGGCAGACCTGAATGCCGCCGCGCAGCATGGCGGGAACAGCCGCCACGCCTACAGCGTTGTTCATGTTGGAGCGGGGCTGATGGCTGACAAAGGTTTTGGTATCGCGCAACAGTTCCATCTCCCAGGCGTCAATATGGATACAGTGGGCGAAGATGCTCTCTGGGCCGGTGATGCCGAAATCGTGCAGCCGCTCCACCGTGCGCCGGTTGGATTTGTGCAAGCTGTCAAAGGCGTCGGCGGGGTGCTCGGCCACGTGAATATGATAGCGGTCGCTCTTGCCCGCGCAATCCTCCAATGTGGTATCGGAGAGAGTGAGGCTGGCGTGCAGGCCAAAGGTGGCGGCGATGCGATTGCCCAGCGCGCCGCCTGGCTCTGAAACACGGTGGCGGTTGATCCGGTCAATAAAGCGCACATTTTCTTTGATGCCCGCGCGGGCTTTCTCCAGGCCGTCGCGGTCGGTGACTTCGTAGCAGAGTACGGCGCGCAGACCGCTTTCGTCCACGGCTTCGGCGATGGCATCTAGGCTGCCGTCAATGGCGTTCTGGCTGGCGTGGTGATCAATCAACGTAGTTGTGCCGTTGCGGATGGCGTCCACCAGGCAAACCTCGGCGGAGCTTTTGACGCTGGACAGATGCAGCGAGCGATCCAGCGGCCACCAGAGCTTTTGCAAGATTTCGGGGAAGTCTTTGGCTGGTTCGCCGGGAATATACATGCCCCGGGCAAACGCGCCGTAAAAGTGGGTGTGTGCGCAGATCTGCCCCGGCATGAGCACCATACCGTTGGCGTTCCAATGTTGCACATCGGGGTACTGTTTTAATAGATCTGCGCTGTGGCCCACGGCGACAATTTCGTCGCCCTGATAGTGGACTGCGCCATCACCAACCAGCGGGTTGGCCTCGTCAAATGTAATGACAGTGGCATTGTAGATAAGCATGGGTCACCTCGAAAGTGCGCGAGAGCGAGTAACGTAGGCTTCATTGTACCGTGCCAGATCGGAAACGCAAACCAGCAACTTTCTTTGACAGTCCCCAGGGCGTGGGCTATGCTAAACGGCATTATTCAAACAGAAAATCAACGCAAATTCACCAAAGGAAATTATAAATGAAAGTTCTTGTAACTGGTGGAGCCGGCTTTATTGGCAGTCATGTGGCCGATGGTTTATTGGCGGCGGAGCATGATGTCGTCGTGGTGGATAACCTGCATACAGGCCATCGTCATAACTTGCCGGAAGGTGTGAAATTCTATGAAGCAGACATTCGCAATGCCGACGCCTTGGCCGAGATTTTCGAGAAAGAAAGTATCGACGCCATCAGCCATCAGGCCGCCATGGCAAACGTACGTGAGAGCATGCAAAAGCCCGCCACCTATGCCGAGGTCAACGTGATTGGCACGTTGAATCTGCTCGAACTGGCCCACAAACACAGCGTCAAAAAGATCGTCATGGCAAGCACAGGCGGGGCGGTCTATGGCGAAGGCTATAGCGAAGCAGGCGACCGGCTGCCTTTTACGGAAAAGAGCTGGCCGCAGCCCAAAGACAACTATGGCGCCAACAAGCTAAGCTGCGAATATCACCTCAACCTTTATCATCAAAACTATGGACTGGGCTATGTGGCGCTACGCTATCCTAACGTCTATGGCCCGCGCCAGGACAGCAAAGGCGAGGCAGGCGTGATCGCTATCTTCGCCGGGGCCATGCTGGCCGACCAGCCCACCAAGATCACCGGCGACGGCAAACAGATCCGCGATTTTGCGTTTGTGGGCGACATTGCGCGCGCCAATCGGCTGGCGCTGGAAAGCGACGCCGTGGGCATCTACAACGTGGGTACGGGCGTCCCCACCCCCATCAACCAGATCCACAGCACCCTGGCCGACGTGATCGGATACACCCAGGCTGTAACCTATATCCCGCGCCCGGCCAGCGAAGTGCTGGCAACCTATTTGGATAGCTCCAAGGCCAAGCGTGATCTGGGTTGGGGCGCACAGGTGGATCTGCGCGAGGGGCTGCGTCGCACGGTGGAATGGATGCAGGGTCAGGCGTAATCGGCTTGATTGGACGAGGGTTGGCTGCTATGATGGAGGCGCGACTTGGATATTGCGATTTCGATCAATGGCGTGTCTATCCGGTTAACTTCTGAACGATGGCTGCACATTGTCGAAAATCACGATGATGTTGCAGGGTATTATGAAGAAGTCTTGAATACTGTCGAAGACCCAGAGCTTGTGATTCCTGGATATAAGGGTTCACTGACAGCAGTCCGAAATTTTGGACACAGACGATATTTGATGGTGATTTACCGAGAGCTTTCCGATGTGGACGGTTTCGTCATTACAGCATTCTTCATTGAAGAAGTCGATCGAAAGAAAGCATTATGGAAAAAGCAATCGTGAGTCCGATTCCCCAGTCTGTCTTTGAAGCTGTGCCGCTTTTGATCGATTTTCCGAGGCATCGGTTTTCTGTTGATTACGATGAGGAGGCTGATGTTCTTTATATTAGCTTTCGTCGGCCGCAACGAGCCAACCGCACAGAGATGAGTGACGATGGCATGGTATTGCGCTACCATGATGAAAATCTTGTGGGCATCACTGTGCTTGACGCCTCTACACGGGCCTGATGCACATCCTCATTAACGGCTGGTTTGCCGGGCAACAGACCGCGGGCAGTGGGCAGTATACCGATTATCTGCTGGACCACCTGCCCGCGGCGGAACCCGCTCACCGCTACACTGTGCTACTGCCCGCCGACCGCCAACTGCCAGCCGCCAACCGCCGAGATTCACCCTTCACCCTTCACCCCTCACCCTTCACTGCTCCCCCTCTCCTCCCCCGCCAGCTTGCCAAACTCTGGTGGGAACAGATCACCGTGCCGTGGACAGCTCACGGTCTGGGCGCGGATGTAATCTTTGTGCCCTATTGGGCGGCTCCGCTCTGGCAGCCTGTGCCCACGGTTGTCACCGTGCACGATCTGATCCCCAGCCTGTTGCCCGCGTACCGAGGCGGTCTGCTCAACCGGCTTTATACTGCGCTGGTGAGCCACACGGCCCGCCGCGCCGCTGCTGTGATCACCGTAAGCGAGGCCAGCCAGCGCGACGTCGTGGAGCACCTGAGCATTCCGGCAGCGCGTGTTTTCGCCATCCATCACGGGCCAAACAGCGGGCGACGGACCGCCGACGACGGACCGCCGACCAATCCCCAATCCCCAATCCCCAATCGCTATTTCCTTTACGTGGGCGGTTTTGACGTGCGTAAAAATGTGGCGGGGATCCTAGCGGCGTACGCGCGCTATTTAGAGCGGGGCGGCGACCCGGCGGTGAAGTTGGTGATTGCGGGGAAATTGCCGGAAACGGACACAGCCTTTGCGCCTGATCCGCGGCGGCTGGCGGCAGAGGCAGGCGTGCTGGATGCGGTCCATTTCACCGGCTGGGTGGACGAAGCCGACAAGCCCGGTCTCTATGCCGGGGCGGTGGCCTTCCTCTTTCCCAGCCACTATGAGGGCTTTGGCATGATGGTGCTGGAGGCAATGGCCGCCGGTTGCCCTGTGATCACGAGCGGATAGCTTGAACGAGGAGGCCGCAGAGATTCGCTCTCCGCGGCCTCCGCGTTCAAATTTTAGGCGTGCGCCTCTGCGGTGGTCACCATGCGCTGACCGGCAGGGCGTTCGGGCATGGCCGCTTCAATTGTGGGCGCGGTTTCGCCCACCGCCGCCATACGCCGCAAGAGGCGTTCGCGCAGCACGGCTTTGACCTCGCGGTGCGATTCCAGATCGACCAAGTTGGTCAGTTCGTGTGGGTCCGAAAGCAGATCATAGAGATATTGCTCCACATAGTGATCCGAACCAGCATCTTGCCAGCCGCTCTTGTCGGGCGCGTTCACACAATACTTCCAGCGTTGCGTGCGCACAGCCCGCCCCACTTGCGATTCGCTGATCTGAATCAACACCTCTTGCGGCCAATCAGTCACTTCTTTGCGCACCAACGGCAAAATCGAACGTCCGGCCATGCTCTCCGGCACGGGGATGCTGGCGGCGTCCAACAGCGTGGGCGGCAGATCGACCAAGCTGATCAGGTGGCGCAGTTGCCCCCCGCCCATGAAACCAGGTCCATAAAGCGCTGTGGGCACACGAATCGACGCCTCGTGACACGAGCGCTTATATTCGCCGTTGCGCGTCTTAAAATGATTGCCATGATCCGAGGTAAAAAGAATGATGGTGTTTTCGTCCATGCCCAGGCTTTTTAACGCATCCAGCAATCGCCCCAGCGCTTCGTCCAGCCGCTTGACCATGCCAAAATAGCCGCCCAAGTGGGCATGGGTAGAGCCGCCCAGCGCCGCCAGATCTGCCGGAATCCAGCGCCCGGTATAGCGATCCCGGTAGCCGTCGGGCGGCGGATAATCGTCCACATGGTTCTGGTGATGCGGTTCGATGTACGACACAAAGAGGAAAAAAGGATCGCGCTGATGCTCGTCCACATAGCGGATCACGGCGTCGGTCTGGGCATCCACACGATAGCCGGGCAGTTTCACGGCCTCGCCGTCGTTGTCATACATAACCATGTCGTAGGCATCGGAGGTGAATTCCAACAAATTGGAGGCCAGCCAATAGTCATAACCGCCGCGCTGCGCCGCATCCACTGGCCCGGCGCTGCTGTTATCGGCCAAGTGCCACTTGCCAATATAGCCTGTGCTGTAGCCCGCCCCGCGGAAATGGTGGGCCAGGGTTTGCATATCCGTGGGCAGCGGAATGCCGTTCCGAAAACAGCCGGTTTGTGTGGCATACATGCCCGTTTGCAGACACGAACGCGCCGGACCACAGACGGGCTGCACCGTGAACGAGTTGTAAACGTGTGTGCCCGCTTGGGCCATGCGGTCAAAATTGGGTGTTAAATCCAGCGGGTTGCCGTGGACGCCGGTGGTGTCCCAGCGCTGTTGATCGGTGAAAAAGACGATCACATTGGGGCGAGTAGTCAACGCTCTCTCCTTTGGATAGCTGTTTGGGTGGGTGTTGGATGGTGAGATGCCAGAAGAAGGCTGGGTAAGATTTTATCATTTTGCCAGCGCAAGTGATAAACCGATCAGCGTGCCGTCCAACCCAGGTCGATGTTGAGCGTTGCCCCTGTGATAGAAGCTGCCGCATCGGCGCAGAGATAGACAACCAGGGCAGCCACGTCCGCCGGATCAATCAGGCGTTTGATGGCGGCGGGTTCCAGCATCACCTGTTCGATCACGGCTTCGGGGCTGATGGCGCGAGATTGGGCCTGGGCCTCGATCTGGCTTTCCACCAGCGGCGTTCGCACATAGGCCGGGCAGATGGCGTTGACAGTAATGCCCAACGGACCGCCCTCCAGTGCCGCCGTGCGCGTCAGCCCAATCAGCCCGTGTTTGGCCGAAACATAGCCCACTTTGAACGGGGAGGCCACCTGGGCATGGATCGAGGCCATGTTAATGATGCGTCCCCAGCCGCGTGCTTTCATGCCCGGCCAGACGGAGCGGGTGAGCAAAAAGGGCGCGGTCAGCATCACAGCCAGCATGGCATCCCAGCGATCTTCGGGGAACTCGTCAATCGGCGCAATGTGTTGAAAGCCAGCGTTGTTGACCAAAATGTCGATCTGTCCGACCTGGGCCAACGCCTCGTCCACGACACGGCGACAATCGGCGCGCTGGGCCAAGTCGGCGTGAATAAAGCGACCACCAATTTTGGCGGCCACCTCTTCGCCATTCGCCGTGCGATCCACAACCACGACAGTACACCCGCGTTGGGCCAGGGCCTCGGCCACAGCACGGCCAATCCCACTGGCCGCGCCCGTGACCAAAGCACTCTTGGGTCCGTCCACAGTCGTTCCTTTCTCTTGATAAATACGTCGTCCAGTTCAATTCTGGTGACAAATGTGATATAACAGTGATTCAACTGAATGCTACATTCGTCTTTGTTGAGGTGCAGGGTGCGACGTACTCGTCACACAGTGTCTAGCCCGATCTTGTCCTGGCGAGTGCGTTGCACCTGAACAGTTACGTCGTTTCTACCACAAATTTTTACCACAGAGGAGACTTTTCTATGCAATCTGGACTTGTCGCCATTCGGCGCACGCTTTCCATTGCCATTGCCCTGCTTGTCGTGCTGATTATCGTCGGCATCGTCCAGAGCGTGATAAACCCAACACCAGAGGCGGACAGCTTTGGCGTCGAGATACCGGAAGGTCACCAATGGCTGCTTTTTGATTTTCAAGCGGCAGAGGGCAATGCTAACACAGAAGGCACAGTCGTGACGCTGGAGTTGGAGCGCGAAACCCTCACAGGCGAGGTCAGCGCCGACAGCGATCAACTTTTCTTCGATCTGGGCGAGGTTGAAACCGTGGGCGATGTGCTGATCACCTGGGCCGATGGCCGCACCCAGCGCTACAACGCCATCCCTCTGAACGCCCGCTATGAGATCGACTATCCCGACTCGGCGGGCACAGCGCTGCGCCAGTGGGTGCAGTTGTATGGGCCAAGCTTCCAATTGAGCGTCTATGTGATCTTTGGCATTCTCGTTGTGCTCTTTGGCGTGCGCGTGCTGGCCTGGGCCGAAAATCGCCCTGAACCCGTGGCCGCGGCAGCCGCCGATCATCACAACGAACACGCCGCCGCTCACTAACCGTAGTACAAACGCGCCTCGATCCACGAAGGCATACGAAGTGGCACGAAGATCGCTTTCGTGGTTCTTTGTGTACCTTCGTGGATTTTTTATGCCGGAGCCATCCATGGACCCAATTACGCTGGAACTCTACCGACACCGTTTTGCCGGGATTGCTGAAGAGATGGGCATTACCCTGCGCCGCACCAGCTATTCCCCCAATATCAAAGAGCGGCTTGATTTTTCGTGTGCGCTTTTCGATGGCGAAGGGCGTATGGTGGCCCAGGCCGCCCACATCCCCGTCCATTTGGGGGCCATGCCCGCCAGCGTGCGCGCCGCGCTGGACACCTTCCCCCACTGGTCCCCTGGCGATATCGTCGTCCTCAACGATCCCTATGCTGGCGGCTCGCACCTGCCCGACATTACCATGATCTCGCCCGTCTTTGTGGAAGACAGTGACAAGCTGAATCCGCCCGCTGATCGCCCCTTGTCACCCCCTCATCTTGTCACCCCCTCATTTTTCGTCGCCAGCCGCGCGCACCACGCCGACGTCGGCGGCATGAGTCCCGGCTCGCTGCCCCTTTCCACTGAAATCTACCAAGAGGGCATCATCATCCCGCCGGTGAAACTCTACGAGGCGGGGCGCGTCAACGAAGGGCTGTTGCGGCTGATCCTGCGCAACGTGCGCACCCCGGACGAACGGCGCGGTGATCTGGCGGCGCAGCGGGCCAGCCATGCCGTGGGCGAACGCCGCCTGCACGAGTTAATCGCGGCCCACGGCGCAGACGAAGTACGCGCGTATGCCGGGCATCTGCTGGCATATAGCGAACGGCTGACACGTGCCGCGATTGCCAAGTGGCCGCAGGGTGAATTTCACTTTGAGGATGTGATTGAGTTTGTCGAAAACGGTGAGACTACGCTGCTGCCCATTTGCGTGACGGCGCGCATTGGCGCGGAGACGGTGACTTTTGATTTCACAGGCACGGCCCCGGCCATGCACGGTTCGCTCAACGCCGTGGAAAGCGTCACCCGCTCGGCCTGTTATTACGTGGTGCGCTGTCTGGTGGGCGAGAGCAGCGGCGATGTGCCGGTGAACACAGGCTGCTTTGCGCCAGTGGAGATCCTCGCGCCGCCGGGAACGCTGGTGAACGCGTTGCCGCCCGCTGCCGTGGCCGGGGGCAATGTGGAAACGTCGCAGCGCATCACCGACGCCGTCATCGGCGCGCTGGCTGTCGCCATGCCGGAGCGCTTGCCCGCAGCGGGGCAGGGAACCATGAACAACGTCACCATGGGCGGCCAGACTGCCGACGGTCAGCCGTGGGCCTATTATGAAACGGTGGGCGGCGGCATGGGCGCCGCGCCGGGCGGCGATGGGCTGAGCGGCGCGCATGTTCACATGAGCAACACGCTCAACACGCCGGTGGAAGCATTGGAAATGGCCTATCCGCTACGCTTGACCCAGTATGGCTTGCGGCGGGGCAGTGGCGGGGCAGGTCAACATCGCGGCGGCGAAGGCATTGTGCGCGAATATGAACTGCTGGGCGAGACCACGGTGACCATGCTCAGCGAGCGGCGCACGGTTGCGCCGTGGGGGCTGGCCGGTGGCGGGCCAGGGGCCGTGGGGCGCAATACGCTGATCCACGCAGATGGGCGAGAAGAAGCATTGCCGTCGAAGTTCACACGGCGTTTTCGGCGAGGTCAGCGGCTGCGCATCGAGACGCCCGGCGGCGGGGGGTGGGGTGTAAATGTAAAGTAGATCAACACAAAATTTAGGAGCCATAACATGAAGACGCGCTACACGGTGATGGGATGGTTGATGATGCTATTTCTGTTGCTGAGTGGTGGAGAAGTTGCCCGTGGAGAGGTTGCCCGTGGAGAGGAGAAGCCGGCAGAAGACTATATCTACTATTTGCCCTCTATACAGAATCCGTTTAGCTGCATCGATATTACAGAAATTCCCCTGCGCGAATGTGAGGCATTAAAAGCGATCTGGTTTGCCACGAATCCTGACGTGCCCTATGTGCCACCTAGTTGGCTTAATTCTGACGGCTGGTTTGTGCGCGACCAACCCTGCACATGGTTCGGCATTACCTGCGAAGCAGGTCATGTCACACGGTTGGTGTTGGGTGGAAACAACTTGATCGGCGAGATCCCCCCAGAAGTGGGCAACTTTTCTCACCTAATCTACCTTGAGTTTTCGGGGAATCGCCTGACAAGGCTGCCCGATGAGATCGGGAATTTGCACACCCTCAAGGATCTATATTTAGCGGACAATCAATTGACAAGTCTTCCCGCTGGCATTGGCAAGCTTGTCAATCTGCAAAATCTTTATTTGACGAGTAACCCGCTGGAAAGTCTGCCGCCAGAGATTGGGAATCTGGCAAACTTGCAAATCCTCTACCTCTCCGGCGCAAAGCTGCACGGACTCCCGGCCACGATTGGCAATCTTGCCAACCTGCAACAACTCTATTTGTATGACAATGCGTTGGAAAGCCTACCGCCGGAGATCGGCAATTTGAGCGAACTGAACACCCTGATCCTATGGACAAATCAGCTCAGCACGGTTCCCAATCAGATCGGCAAGTTAGGTAAATTGAAGACACTCTATCTGGATTTAAATCGACTGGATAGCCTGCCCCCTGGCATTGGCGATCTGAGTGCGCTGACCTACCTGTCGTTATCCCACAATCGCCTGAGCAGTCTGCCCAAAGAGATCACCAAGATGACGCAGCTTCAATTTCTTTACATCTTCAACAACTGCCTCGCCATTAGCGACCCGGAAATCGTGGCCTATCTGGACGCACATTCGCCTGGCTGGCGAGACAGCCAGCGCCCCACTTGCGACTGAGGATAAAGAAGAGATTGGGAGATTGGTCTCGTCGGGCCGATCCCCCAATCTCTAATCGCCAATTTCCCAATCGCTCTACCCCGCCAACCCCATACTCTCGTTAATCGATGCCTGATAGCCGTTCACCTGATCCGCCAGCACATCGTCCACATTCACAATCTTCCCCGACGCCCCCGACTCCATCATGGCATAGGAGATCGCCACCGAGCGGCTACCCTGTTCAATGTCCACCTCGGCGGGATGTTCGCCCAGGATGGCCCCGGCAAAATCGCCATATTCCACGGCCAGCAGTTTGCGGTCGGTCTCGTTGAAGGGGAAATCGTATTTCCAAAGTCGATCCCCGCCGAAGAGGGCTGCGGTAACCTCGTCCAGCCGGAAATCTGGCACAAGATCGAGCAAGCGCCCATCATCTACTGTTTCCCCGTTCGTCGTCATCCGAATGTTGCGGCCACTCCGGTCGTTGGGCAGATCCAGCGAACCTTTCGAGCCGTGGATCTGGCGCGCCCAGAGCGGTTGACCATGCCCGGCGTGGTTTTCCAAATATTGGCCCACCGCGCCGTTGGCAAAGTTCAGCGTAGCATAAACTGCATCATCGGCGGTGGCTTCAAAATGGGCAGGCATGGCCTTTTGCCAGCGCCCATAGACGCCCGCCGGGTTGGAGGTAGTCTCTTTGCCTTCGCCAGCCGGGTTGTGGCGAATCGCTTCATAGAGGCGCATCTGGGCGTAAACGCTGGTGATGGGGCCAAGGAAATACTCCATGATGTCGGCAAAATGCACGCCCACATCCAGCAGCACGCCGCTCTGATCTTTTTGATGCCGCCAGACCGAGATCATCATGCGGTCACCACCCCCAGCCGTTTGGTGGATCATAAAGCGCGGTGTACCAATATGCCCGCCATCGAGCAGCGCCTTTGCCAGCCGGTTGATGGGATCGCGGCGATAATTTTCGGCCACGCTAACGACTTTGCCAGTTTTCTGGGCGGCCTCGCGCATGAGATTACAGGCGCGCGCCGTCAGCCCAGCGGGCTTTTCCACCATTACATGCCAGCCGTGATTGGCGGCATCCACAGTGAGGTTGTGGTGATAGCGCGGCGTGGTGGTGATGTCCACAGCGGCGACACCCAGTGCCGCCAACTCGTCTAGGTTGGCAACGACGGTGGGACGCTTGCCCAGCAGCGTGGCGGCTTCGTCGGCCAGCGAGTTGGCGTTGTCCGCCACGGGATCACAGGCGCCGACGAGATCAAAGCGAGAGAGGCCAGCCCGGTGTAGCTCGGCCAGGCCAAAGAGATGGCGGTGGCCCATGCCGCCGCAGCCGACAATGGCGAGAGGAATACGTTCCATAAGTGTGTTGTCCTTTGTGGGTGAATGGACCGCGGACGTCAGACCGCGGATCGGTTAGATAGTGGTGGCGTTGACGAAAGACCAAAGACGATGGACGAAGGTTGAGCGTCCCTATTCGTCTGTCGTCTATCGTCCTTCGTCAAATTCTCTCCACCCGCTCCACCGTCTTGTTGGCGGCAGCGCGATAGATGGCGTCAATGGTGGCGACGGTATTGAGGTTGTCACGGCCAGAGGTAAGCGGCTCTTTGCCGTCGCGAATGCACTCTAAAAAGTGGCGAATCTCGGTGACCACCGAGCCGACATAGGGTTCGTTGGGGAAATCGAGTTTGGTTTCACCCGCGCTGTATTGGGGAATTTTGGGACTGTAGACATGCCAACCCAGCACGTTGTGGATGATGCCCTCTTCGCCATAGATCACGGTCAATTCGCTGGTGGTGGTGGGGATGGGCGACTTGTGGGCGGCAAAGAGATAGAAGCCTTCGCCCAACATGCCGTTTTCAAACTCCAGCAAGATCGTCGCCACATCTTCGTTGGGGTTGGCCTCGCGATAGTTCAGGCTGGTAGTGGCCTGGAACGACGAGACCTGGGTGATCTCGCCGAAGAACCAGCGCAGCAGATCGAGCTTGTGCACGGCGGTGCTGATCACCATGCCGCCGCCCGTGCGCGCCCGCTCGAACATCCAGCTATCGGGGCCATACATTTTGCTCACAAACTGGTTGCAGTCGAAGCGCACAGCCACAAGTTTGCCGATGGCGTCCTGATCCAATAGCGCTTTGACCCGACGGTGCGACTCCATGAAGCGCTGATTTTGGCCCACCATGAGCACCTTGCCCGCCTGCTCGCTGGCCTGCACAATTTGACGAGCCTGTTCAAGATTGAGCGCAAAGGGCTTTTCGATGAGCATGTGTTTGCCCGCGGCAGCTCCCGCCAGACCAATCGGCAGGTGATCGTCGTGGGGCATGCAGACGGAGATCACGTCTATATCATCACGCTCGACCACGGCCTGCCAGTGGCCCACAGCGGTAGCATTGGGAAAGGTGGCAGCAAGTTGACGGGCAGCGTCAATGCTCCAATCGTCGGAGCAGACGACAACCTCGGCCAGATCTGGGGCGGCGCGATAGCCTTCGCCGTGAAGGTGGGCGATCTTGCCACAGCCAATAATGCCGACGCGAAGAGGCATGGGAGTTTCCTTACATTGGAGAAAAGATTGGATAGGTTGGAGATCCCCCCAAGCGTAAACTGCACAGCGGCAGTTGTCAAAAGTGTGGGTCAAAAACTTTCGCTGGGTGCGACGGGAATCGTCACCGCCACCACGGTTTCGCCTGCGGGCTGGCTGGTAATTTGCAGATCGGCATGGAGCTGTTTGGCGCGTCTTTGCATATTCTTTAATCCCCACCCGGTGCTCTGGGCGTCGGGGGAAAATGCCTTTCCATTGTTACGAATCTCGACGGTGATCCTGTGATCTCCACCCTGGATTGAAATCCAGATCTGGCTGGCATCCCCGTGACGGCTGGCGTTAGCAAGGGACTCCTGCACAATGCGCATGATGTTTAACTCCTGGTTTAAGGGCAGCCGTCCGGGCACATATCGAAAATCAGTATGAATACAGGTGGGATAGGTGCGCTGGTGGCGCTGGATCAATCGCTCCAGCCCGCTGACCAATCCATCTGGCAAGATCTGCTCGTTGAGTTCGTGGATCAAGTTGCGCAGATCCTGAATTGAGTGAGTAATCTCCTCAGCCATCTCGGCCAGTTCCGCCTGGATCACAGTGGCTTCGCGCTGGCTCAGTTGCTTGCCCCGGTTCAGGCGAATGCGCACCCCCATCAACGTTTGCAGCAGGCCATCGTGGCTTTCCTGGGCGATGCGCGCCCGTTCATCTTGAATGCCCTGGCGCACTTCTAGCCGTTTGCGCAGTTCCATCTCGTCTTTCAGTTGTGCCGTGCGTTGCTCCACCCGAGATTGTAGATGCTCCTGATAAGTATAGAGCGATTCATAGGCATCTTCCAACGATTCTGTCATCTGGTTAAAGGACGCGCCAATCTGGCTGAATTCATCCTGCCAGGTAATGGGCGGGATACGGTAGGCAAGATTGCCCTGTTGCACGGCCTGGAAGCCTGTGCTGATCTGCGCCAGTGAGCTTTTTAAGGTGCTGCGGTAGTAGGTGGTGTAGAGCCACACAAAGATGATCGTTCCCCCCACAGCAAACCCAATGAGCGGAGCCAATAGCGCGCTGAGCATCGTTGCCAGGTGATGGTATGGTTCTGGGGTTATAAAAAATTGGGACTGCATCTGGCTGCCAAAGATCAAGGCAGGATTGACACTTTGGGTTTGTTGATTTAAGAAAGTCAAGGTGATAATCCAGCCTAAGATTGAGATCAGGCCCAGAAAGATGGTCAACCCCGCCCCGATCAGGCGGATTTCTAAACCCGTAGACGCTTGTGAAGAAGCAAGATAGGCAAACAGCATCATTAGATAGGAAATTACAACCAAGATATCCGCTGCGACCAGCGCCCAAGTGGGGGGAAGGGCTGGGTTCAGTAACATGCACAATGAAGATGGCAATCATGACGGCATTCAAAAGGAAGAAGAAGAGTCCCCCTCGATAGAAACGACTTACATCCTGTTGGGGTGCAAAAACCATGTGATGCAAACGCTGCCTTGGGGACAGCTCCGGAACACCTTCTGCGATCCAGAGTTTGCGGCTTGCCAGAACGACGAGCCAGAGGCTTGTTAGCAAAATAGGCAGCCGCATGGGGACCATCTTGGGTTCGATAACGCCAGTCTGGGCAAAGGCGTGCAGCCGCACAAGCAGATACCCGATTTCCAGAATCAGCAGTACCACAAAAATCCAGGTCACCACCTGGCGCTCACGACGCCCAAACCGTTCAAATGGTGGGGTGGCATAAAGCGCCTGACAGAGCGCATGCAAGGCCAGCAAACCAACGGGATCGCGCCCGTAGGCGAGAAGATTGATGTGGGGATGCTCTGCCACGCCGATGATTAAAAAGAGCAGATTCACCATCGCCCCCCAGGCAATTGCCTGCTTCATCCAGCGGGTATGTGCCTGCTTCTCTGGCAACATGCGCCTGGTGGATACTTGCAAGTAAACCAGCAGAAAAAGTGTCAACAGTAGTATGACTGTTTGGGAAACGGTGTATGGACGAATAAACATCAGCATTGATCCTGGAACAAAGGTAGATTACCCAATATGGCAAAATGACATACCTGTAGTTTACTATTGATGTGTTTCATACTTTTGTAAGTTTCTTATTTTCGTTTTGGATGGTGGCCATGCCCTCTGTAAGATTGCTGATTGTTGACGACCATGATTTTTTCCGGCGCTCGCTCCTGCTGCCGCTGGAAGCAGAGCCAGAGATTGAAATCGTGGGCACGGCCACCTCTGGTGATCAGGCGGTGACCCTCTGCCGTAGCCTGAAACCAGATGTGGTGTTGATGGACTTGAATATGCCCTACCTTTCCGGGCTGGCAGCCATCGAGCGCATCACGCCCCAGGATCGCGCCCCCGCCATTCTGGTGCTGACAGGCAGTGACGAGCCGCAGAGTGTGTTGAATGCGTTTTGTGCTGGGGCGCAAGGCTATCTGCGCAAAGATATGATCACCGATGAACTGCTGGTCAGTGCCATTTTCACCGTAGCCAGCGGCGGCATCTTTGCGGATACCAAAACCTTCGGTTTGCTCAAAAATAGCCTGTTGGTGAATCAAGCGCGCCTGGTGGAGGAACATCGTCAGCACATTCAACTCACGCCAGATGAGCTTGTGCTGCTGCGCAAGGTGGCGCTGGGCTACGACAACGAGCAGATCAGCGAGCATCTTCAGATCAGTGCCAAGACCGTTTCCAACCGACTTAGCCAGCTCTACCTGCGCCTGGAGGTCAGAAACCGCGTACAGGCAGCCAACTTTGCCCTGCGCAACGGGCTGGTTGATCTTAAAGAGACCCTCTGAGTTAAGATCGGCAGTTTGATCCGCTTATGGCGTGCATCAATCTGGTTGCCTACCGCCACCTGCGCCCTGTAGCTTCGCCCGTTCGGGAACTTTTCCCGCAAAGATTTCCTTTTTTCCCGCAACGATTAAGACTGATTCTGCTATACTCCCATTTGTATTACAAGCTACACCCTCAAACTGTCCATTCGCTGAAATAATCTGAGGATTCTCGAAATTACCTTTGAAATCGCCAGTTTTAGGCGGAAAACCAAGCATTTGCATCAATTATAGTTGTCTGATCAATGTCAAATTGCACTCAAGTTGGATAAAAGGACATTTTGCTCTCTTTTGATTGACAACAAACACAATTAACATACTATATGTAGTGGTTGCGGTTTGATCCGCCTATGGCGTGGATAAATCTTGGTTGTCTACGCCATGTGCGAACTGGACTTCCCGTGTTCGGGAACTTTTCCCGAAACGTTTCCTTTTTTCCCGCAACGGATTAAGACTGATTCTGCTATACTCCCATTTGTATTACAAGCTACACCCTCAAACGCTGCTGTTTTCACTATTTCCAGACAAAGAGATGAAAATGATGGAACACAACGGATATAAGCGCGCGCTGCACAGACCTCTGATTCGCTATGTCGGGGGGATAGGTCTGGCCCTCTTCCTGATGGTGGGAATCTTCCTGCCAGGACGGGCCTGGGGCAACACCAGCCTCACCATGACGCAGATATACCGCCAGTTGACCCTGTTGGATGGCTACGCTTTCAGCGCAAAGGTCACCCAGACTACCCATCCCCTGCCCACGCTGGCAAATGTGGGGCTGAGCAGCCAGACCAGTTCGATCCAGGTCACCGGATCGGTGGACAAAACCGCTGAGCTGACCCAACTGGCCATCACCGAGCAGAGCGGTCATCTGTTGAATGGCATCGGCCAGATGGAGTTGAAACTCCAGGCGGGTGAAGCCTGGGGCCGTGTGGCCGGGCAGGATTGGGAGCGCCTGGAAGAAAGCGCCACGCCTGATCAGACCAGCAGCGATCCCGTTGCCTTTCTGCAGGCCACGCGCAAGGTGCACTCTCTGCGTGGTGAAATGGTGGCCGGGCAGACTTTTGAGATTTATACATTTGAACTAGACGGCGCGGCCTGGGCCGAGATCATGCGCCAGCAACTCCAGACGGAGATGTTGCGCCGTGGCGAACTGGCCCCCAGTGAGGGGCTGGAGCCGCTGGAATATTACGAAAAAATGACCGGTGTCGGCACCTTGTGGCTCAACGAGGCGGGGCTACCTCAGCGGCTCAAAATTCACGCGGTCTATCCCCCTCTCCCCGGAGAGAGCGAATACCGGGAAATTGAAACGGTTACCGATTACAGCCAGTGGCGAGGAAGCGAACTTCCTCACAGCAGCTATGCCTGGAACAAATGGAAAACGCTGAGCAGCAACCTTACCCATGCGCTCCCGCAAACGCCTGTCGAAGCCGCCAGCGATGTGACCATCGCTTTGCTGCTGATGCTGTTCCTGCTCTTCCCGATGGCCATCATCCGTTTCCGACACAATCCCAGCCTCTACCGCATAACCATGCTGCTGCTGGTCGCCCTTTTTGTCACCGAGCCAGTGCTGAGCGCCTCTGTAACCCAGGCGGCCAGTGTACGCCGCACCGAGCGCGTCACCGCCATCCAGGTGGATCAGGCTGAGGATGCGCGCATTCGTGAGGCAGTGGAAGCGGTTAAAGCGGAATTCACCTCTACCTTCGACGTAACCCAGGGCCTCGCTGCACAGACATTGCCCACACCGGCAGAGCGCGCGCTGTCCACGCTGGCGACGGCCCCCTCCCTGCTGGGGCCAGCCGACACCGACACAGATGGCGATGGCCTGCCCAACGCGCGTGAACGTGCGCTGAATACCAGCACATCCACCAAAGATTCGGACGGTGACGGCGTTGACGACGCCTCCGAGCTGACCCTGGGCCTGCGGCCTGATAACCCCGACACCGACGGCGATCTGATTTCCGATGGGTTCGAGGTAGCCGGGATCAGTTTGGGTGGCAAAAATTGGTATCTGGATCCCCTCAATATCGACACCAATGGCGACGGCATCCAGGATTCGCTGGAATGTGTCCAGGCCATTGATGTGGTGGTCAACCCCAGCGGCAAAGGCGTGAAGGGCGCGCCCAAAGGCACAGGCATTTGTGCCGACACTGACGGCGATGGCACGCCCGACTTTGCCGACGACGACAACGACAACGACGGCGTCAAGGACTGGATGGACGGTCAGCCTGACAGTCGTTTTGGCGATACAAGCGCTGGGGTCAAGGACAAGACCTTTGCCTACGGTGTCTCCAACTACAGCGGTGGCAAGCCGCTGCGCATCACCTTTGAGATGCGCCCCACCAATGCCCAGCATCTCTGGTACAGCATGAACGTGCTGGACTGGCCTTCGGAAGACTACGAAGGGCAAATCCGGCGCGTCCATGATACCAAACTCGGCACCACTGGTGCAGCCGCCAACGGCGACATGCAACTGGTGCCCATGCTGGAGGTGATCCTGCCTGGTGATGAGGCCATTCACCTGCCCACCCTGCCTGGCAAGGCGCCGGTGATGGGCGACAATGGCCGCCTGGCCGAATGGCTGGATATGGCCGTGCTGGAGCGCTATCAAATGGGCGTCTCGTGGACTGCCGACAAACAGAGCCTTCAGGTCTATCTGCCCGCCACGTTGATCCGGGACACCAAGAGCAACGCGCCCATCAACTTTGTGGCCAAAATGCTCTACTGGCCCAACGGCTCTGGCTTGTTTAGCAAAAATCACACGGCCCGGCTGGTCTGGCTGGTGCAGATGGACGCCGATCACTGTGTGGTGCCCAAAGAGAGTACATACAACGACAGTTGTCTGCCGAAAGGGACGAATTACCAGAACGGCACCCACTGGAAGACCACCAAGCAGCAGCTTGTCCACCGTTACTATGACAGCTTTTATCTGACTGCCTTCACCGCCGAGGAAGATCTCAGCGCCAAGGCCCAGATCTTCTATGAAAATCCAGCCCAGATTGCCAACATGGCCGCCTACGTACCCGATCAACTGCTGGGCCTGGGCACGGTGATGGAGAGCTACCTGCGCCAGAAGAAATCCCCGGCAGAGGCGTTGCAGGCCTTCAAAGCCAAGAACCCCAAGATCGGGAATCGGCTGAGCAGCAGCGAGCTGGTTCAGGATCCGGACAGCTACGGCTTGATGAGCAAGCTCACCACCCAGCAGGCCCCCGATCTGCTGGATACTGTCTTCAAGCCCTATAAAGATCAACTGCCCTACCCCAGCATGCTCTACGTCACCTGGGGTGAATCCAAGATGACGGGGTTGAGTGGCGTCGCCACGGGGGATGCGCTCAAGCTGGACATGAGCAAGGGCGCACAGAAGAGCGGCACAAATATCCGCCTGGGCAGCTTTACCTACAACCCCAATCCAACCAGCGTGGGTGGCCGTCAGAATCCCAACTGGAACCCGGCGGACCCTGGCAAGTTGTGGACAAACTATTTACAGAGTCACACGGTCAAAGCCTACCAAGAACTGCCCCAACCGACCCGCCAAAAATTCGACGCCGAACAGTTCCAGCAGGCGACGTTGGGCGTCTTCTGGAATCTGGCGCGTGGTATCAGCCTGGCCAATGATCTGTCCCAACCTTTGTCCGATGAACTGGGCGAAGTTCAGGGGTTGGTGGATGAGCTAGGCGCGGCCTTTGACAACGCTGGTGAAAACTCAGTCGGCGCGTTGACTCTCGGTCTTTGATGACTTCAAAGAAGCCAAAGATACCCTGGGCCAGACAGCCGCCAAGAAGAGTCTACTCGATCTGGCCGGGAAGGACGTCAAAAATTCTGCCAACCTCAAAGGCGCACTGAAATCGGCCAAGTTTGCCCGGGGCTTTGGCGTGGCCTCGGTAACCTTTGCCGGGGCGTCGGCCACACTCTCTGTGGTCCTTGCGCTCCAAGATCAGCTTGGCCTGAGCGAAGGCACGGTCACAGCGCTGGAGGCCATCAACGCCACCATGGGCGCAGTGCTGGCGGGCCTGCAACTGGCCCAGGAGATTACCAAGATCATTCAGAGCGTACAGGCTTTCTCCGGCACAGCGATGGAAGGCATAAAAAGTGCGCTGGCTTTCCAGAACACCATGAGCACCGTCGGCCGCGCCGCTGCGGTGATCGTGGCCGTCTTGATCCTGGTGGCCGCTTTGGTGATGTTCGTCAAACTGCTTGTAGACGGCGACGCCGTGGCCGCCAAAACTGCATTGGCCCAGGGGGTTGCCACCGCTGTTGTGGTACTTCTGCTCTTTGTGATCAGCCTTTTCTTCCCCATCGGCACAGCCATTGCCCTGCTGATTGGTCTGCTGGATGGCATCTTCACTGCTATCTGTAAGCTCGCCAACTGGATAGGGGGGGAAGATAGCAGTGGACAGGACTTTGAGCAGCGCAACGAAAGCTTCTGCAAAGGCATTGTGGGCAACGTGACAGCAGCCATTGCTGGTTTCTTTTACAGAAGCTTGCCCATGGTAGACATGGCCTACAAAGATCGTCTACAGTTTGGCCAGACCGACACCAAGCTGATTCCGATGGGTGATCGGGTGGGTATGAACGCGGGCAACCAATTGCAGGTCACCCAGCCAGTGACCATTACCGTACGCCTGCCCGAAGCGCACAGCCTGAATCAAGTGATTCGTGGTAAACCACTGGCAGTCCCGCCCCGGCATCATCGGTGTAGACAAAACGGGGCCCATGACCAGTGCAGACTACGAACGCTTGATCAAAGAGAAGAATGTCTTCAATTATGAGTTAATTACCGACCAGGACGCTAAAAAGAATCACAAGTTGTTCGGAAAAACCACCCCTGCGGATTGGAAGAGCGTCGGCAAACTTGATGATCGGGATCGCCTCTATAAGGCAGTATCACCCACCATCCAGATCACACTGACCGCAGGTGTCAACTGGAATCCGGATCTCTTTGTCCGCGAATACTACACGTATACCCTGGCCGAGTGTGGTCTCTTTGCCCTTGGCTGTGACCATAAGTTTGCTCACTTTAACAAGTACAAGGGGGATACCCAGGTCATTACCATCGGCACCAATTTGATCTACGATGTCTTCCCCAACACCCTCACCGACTTCTACACGCTGGAACAGGTGCAGGAGAACGGACAGTTTGTCAATCGCTATCGCCTGAATTGGGGCGGCAAAAATGCTTTCCCCATCTTGGACGATGCCGATGGCGATGGGCTGCGCGCTGATCTTGACCCCGATGAAAAGAGCGGCGATGCCGACGCCGATGGCCTGCCCGATGCTGTTGAAGTACAGGACATGCGACTCAATCCATTAAAGGCCGACAGCGACAGCGACGGTCTGAGCGACTACGAAGAGTTGCGCCGGCACACCCGCCCCGACCGCGCCGACAGTGACGGCGACGGCCTCTCGGACAATGACGAGATCAACGGCTGGGAACTGATCTACGTCGATGCCAGCGGCGCCAGCAAGCGCACCTGGGTCACCTCGGATCCGCTGGTCTTTGACACCGATGGCGACACCTTCTCGGATCAGCAAGAGCGGGTGCTGGCGCTGCATCCCCGTGCTCGCAACACCGATGTGAGTGTGCTTTCCATCCGTACCAGCACCAACCAGAAGAGCAGCAGCTACCTGGCCCCTAGCCAGACCATTGCCTTCACCTCTACCGTGACCAATGATCTGCGCAAACCGGTGGCCTATGGTCTGTTGGAGGCGGAGATTTTGAATTCCAGCAGCGCCATCAACCCCATCACCTTTGCACTGCAGCCTCAACAGAGCCAGCACATCAAGGGCACGATTGCGGCCCCGGCCCAGCCGGTGGGGGGCAGCGAGGAGATCATCCTGCGCAACCGCGCCGGGGCCAACATGGTCGATCCCAGCGCCTCGTATGCCGATCAGCTTCAGGGATTGGCCCAGCCCAGCGGCTTGAAATTCCATCTGAACTTTGAGCAACGCCCGGCTGACGAACGCAACTTCAAAGATGGCACAGGCAACGCCACCCTCACCTGTAGCGGTGATTACTGCCCCAGTGTGATCCGTTCTACGGACAGCTACGGCACCTTCAAAGCCAGCCACTGGTATGTGGCCGCTGGCGACCAACTGGCCTTTACGCAGCCCCGTTTCAGCCTGGGCGGCTGGGTGACGTTGGAAAAAGCCTTTGGCGGCAAGTACAGCGAGCGCGTGATCCTGGGTCCTGACAATGTGGGCAAAGATGTGTGGACAAGTACCTCCAGCTTTCAGTGGTGGATCTGTTCAGCGACGCGCCCAAAGCCAAGATCAGCTTCACCAGCACCGATGGCGCAAGTTGTGAGCAGGTGCTCACGGCGCTGACCATTCCTGTGGCACAGAAGACTCATGTCTTCGTCACCTATGACGGCACGCTGGTTCATGCCTACAAAAACGGCCAACTGGTGGGCAGCTATACCTTGCAAAATTGCGCCAACAAAGTGCCGGCGGGCAACCGCTTCACCCTTGGCCGCGGCAGCAGCCAGGCCACACTCTATGTACACAACGTCTATTTCCGGGGGCTCGATGAAGGGGATGGCCTGTTCTCTGCTGCCGAACCTTATCTGCAGTTGAACGGCAGCAAAGATCCCTTTGCCCGCTATGAAGGGGTGAAAAACGACCAGAGCCGCGATATTAATCGCGAGCTGTCCCTGCGCGATGCCAATGTGGGCGATGCCAACAGCACCGTCTATGTATGTGAGGAGGACCGAGGGGAGAAAGATGGCGGCTGTAAGAGCGATAGTTCTATTGATTCGGATGACTTACTCGGCACCGTCACCATCGATCCGCGGCGCAATGGTTCCTTCAACACGGGGTGGAGTTCCTTCCTATGGGACGGAAATCTTCACTACAACGTCCAGAACAACTTCTTCCAGGGCGCGCTGGACGATCTGCGCATCTACGAAAGCATTCTGACCCCGCAAGAGGTGGGCCAGTTGGTCAACGGCGGCGGCCTCACCTACCAGTTGGATGAGGCTTCGGGCCGTACTCAGTTCCGCAACGCCGGGGTGGACGCCACCCAGCTTGTCTGCAATGAAGGCAAATGCCCCACCTCCGGGCTGAAGGGCTATGCCGGCCAGGCTGTGCGCTTCACAGGCACCGATGGACAAGCGCTACTGATTCAGCGCTTGCGCGAACGCTTTGGCAGTAACCTGGTGGTCGGCTTCTGGTTCAAGCCGGAAGCAGGCAACAATGCCACCACGCCGGTTCCGCTGTTGCGCTACGGCCAGGGCAACGAAGGCTTCGCCCTCTTTGCCACGCCACAGGAGAGCGGCACAGCATTGCGTGCTCGCTTCCACTACGCAGCCACTGATGCCATTGGCGGCAGTGGTGGCGGTACGTACGACCTGCGCTGTAACGCCGGCGAAGCGCTGGTGGGCATCTATGGCCGCGGCGGTGGCATGATCGATCAGGTGGGCGCGCTCTGTGTGACCCCCTCCGCCAGCTACGAAAGCTGGCAGGGTGAGCCTGTGCGCCGCGGCAGTGCTGGCGGCAATGGCGGCGGCGACTTTGTGCGCCAATGCCCCAGCGGCAGCTATGTGAGTGGCTTCAGCGGGCGCGCTGGTGGCCTGGTCGATCAAATTCAGATTGAATGTGCGCGACCCCTGGCCGCTGGCATCCTGGACAGCCGCAACGCCACACGCCTGGAAAGTGTGGGCGGTGGGGGTGGCAACCAGCAATCGTCACGCATCTGCCCGTCCAATCTGCCCGCCAATGGCATCTTTGGGCGCGGCGGTAGCAGGATCGACGCCTTTGGCCTGCTTTGTCAGGATCAGGTGAGCACAACTTCTAACGCGACACTGCCCACCAACCAGTGGTCTCACGTGGCCCTGGCCCAGAACAACGATATGCTGCAGCTTTATGTCAACGGCCAGCCTGTGCAGACGATCTGGTTTGGCCCATCGCCCCGTGCCGAATACCGATTGAAGGAAAACTATACACCGGATCTCACCCTGGGCGGATCCATGAAGGCGTTAATGGACGAAGTGCAGATCAGCGGCGTCAGCCTCTTCAGTGCCCGCACCAGCAGTGTGGGGAGCAGTGGCGGCGATGACTATGATCTGCGCTGCCAGACCAACGAAGCCCTGGTCGGTCTGTATGGCCGAGCCGGGGGGGGCGTGGATCAGGTGGGGCCGCTCTGCGCCGTTATCGACCCCAGCGGGCGCTGGGTGGGTGACCCCATCCGCCGCGGCACCGCCGGTGGCAGTGGGGGCGGCGAGTTCGAGCGTCTCTGCGCCACCAACGCCGCCGTGACAGGCTTCAAAAGCCGAACCGGGGCCGAGCTGGATCAGATCCAGCTAGCCTGTACGCCGCTCGGCGAAAATGGCGCGGTGGATCCGTTGGCTACACCCATCGCAACTCACTGCCATTGGCGGCAACGGTGGCAACCAGCAAGAGGCCATCATCTGTGGAAACGGACTTGCCGCCACAGGTATCTTCGGTCGGGCTGGGGGCCTGGTGGATGCCTTTGGCCTGCAGTGTGGCAGTCTGGCCCACGCCGTTATCCGCAAATCCTTCACCGACAGTGCCCTGATCTACCTGGCGCTGGATGAAACTGCAGGCAGCACCACCTTTGTCAACAGCACAGGGCGGGGTAATCTGGTCTGCACAGCGGGTGCAAGTTGTCCGCAGAGTGGGCTGAAGGGACAGGTGCGCGAAAGTCTACAGTTCAGCAATCAGCCGGGTACAGCCACCACCGCCACCCCCTTCCTGGCTGTCAGCGGGCAGGAACACAAAGCGTTCTCCTTCTCCACCTGGATCCGACTGCCCAGCGCGCCCACTGCGCCTGCCGGGATAGTCGCCCTGCATACCAATGAGAGCGCCGACAGCTTTGCCTGGCGCTTGCAGTTGGTCAGTAACAACGGGCAGGTGGTACCGCAGCTAACGGGCCTGTTGTCCACAGGCAACAGCTGTGGCGAGGCATTCACCGTCACCCCGGCCGATATCTCGCTGGCCCTCAACCAGTGGCATCAGGTGGGGGTCAACTACGATCCGCTCAACGGCAAGAACGACGTCAGCCTCTACCTCAATGGACGGCTGATCCACCGTGAGCGGATGAAGAGTCTGATCTGTCGCACGGGGACGACCCTGCGCCTGGGTCAAAGCTACCGCGGCCAGATGGACGAATTCTTCTTCTACAACAAACCGCTGGAGGTAAGCGAGTTCCTCTCGCAGTACGTCTACCAGAGCACCTGGTACGACACCGTCAGCACCGAGCGCTTCAAGGTGGACTACAATCCGCCCACACTGAAGCTGACCGGCAGTGCGTTCGTCAAGCCGGGCACCACGATCTTTGGGGTGGCCGTCAGCGACGCCGAATCGGGCATCCGCTCGGTGGAGTATAAAGATACCGACGGCACCTGGAAGAGCGCTCGCAGCGAAACCGCCACCAGTGGCGTGTGGGTCTTTGGCCGCGACATCCAGGGCAGCACCCAGGTGGAGGTGCGCGCCACCGACAATGTGGGCAACGTCCGCACCGACGCCAAAACCATCAACATCGACAACACGCCGCCCACGGTGGCGCTGACCACCAGCGGCAAGCAGACCGCCCTCAAGCTACAGGGCACCGCCAGCGACACCGGCAGTGGTCTGCAGTCAACTACCCTTATGGTAATCGACCCGCAGGGCACTCCCCTGAACCTGCCACGCGATGTGCAGGTGACCGGCGGCACGTGGCAGTACAACGTCGAACTGCCCCCCATGTTCAACGGCACCTTCCAGATCTGGATGTCGGCAGTGGATCAGTTGGGCAATCAGTTCCAGGGCATTGTGGGCAATGTCGCCGTGGACAATGCCGCGCCAACGCCCACGCTGGCGGCGACCATGCCCAGCGGCACTGACCGGGACAGCCAGCCAACCTACCTGTGGTGCAGGGCAGTGTCACCGACTTCGTTAATGCCAAGGGCGCGCCAAGCGCTGTGCAGCAGGTAGAAATCGGTTTCCTGCACCGCCGCGACAAGGAAGATGCCAGCAAGGTAATCTGGCAGAATGCAACGTTGGCCAGTGCCAATCAGATCACCACCACCTGGCAGATTCAGGTGCCAGCCGGGCTGGAAGGTATCTATGACCTCTCACTGCGCGCCAAAGATGCCCTGGGCAATCAGCGCACGCTGCCTGCCGTCTGGACTGGCCTCATCGATACCCAAGCCCCGCAGATCACCGTGGGTGGCACCACACCGGGCCAGCAATCCTGTACCGTGACTGACTTCAGCCTGGGTCGCAACACCTTTGTGTGTGGCAACATCTCCAATGCCAGCAATGCCAGCACTGCCCTCTACGCATCAGGCGTCCTCACCCCCGCCGGGTTGACCTGGAATGCCACCTGGTACCGGGATCTCTTCCTGCGCCGGGTTCCGCAGGAGCGACTCTATGCGCTCTATCAATCGGGGGCCAACCTGAGCAGCAACCCCAAGGCGGAAAGCTGCGACCTCTACGGCAACTGCACCCGCTGTACCATGTCCAACGGTGTGGCCGCCTGCTCGACCTATACACCGACAGCAGCGCTGCGTTCAACACTGGCCGAGCCAGAGACAGGCGACGATCTCTCCACACCCACGGAAATGATCGGGCCGGGCTTCTTCACCGCCACGGTGCGCTATGAACGGCCGGATGCCTATGTACCCGGCCAGCAACCCGCCTCGCCCACCTCGACCTGGATTACGGTGACCGAGCCTTATATCCTGGTCGATGATGCCGTGCTGGCCAGCACCCGACCTTTTGCCGGGGATTTCACCCAGGCATCCACTGAGATCGCCTGGAGCGAATCTGTCAGCGCCACCCAGTACTACGTGGGTTGGACCCTGACCGAGACCGTGGTGATCAGTGATCTGACCGCTTATGCCGAGCCAGGTGTCCACAGCCAATCTCTGCCCGACCAAGGGCGCTACTATGCTCATGTGGTAGCCGTGGACGCGGCAGAACGAGACCAACGCCTTCAGCCTAGGGCCGATCTACTTTGACGGTGCGCCGCCAGCCTCCTATCTGAACTGGGACGAGTTCGGGCCTGGGCAGCCGGCCTGGCTGTGGGAAGAAGCACTCTCTGCCACCGGGCAGACCTGTAATCTGTTAGGCGAGGAAGATCGCGCCAGCATCTTCAGCGGCGGGGCCAGTGCGCGCAGCGGCCTGCAATCGCTCTATGGCACGTGGAACCAGGAATGGCTCGCCCTGCACTGGTATGGCCTTAACCTGGACACCGAAGGCGATCTGCACCTCTATATCGATTCCAAAACGGGCGGCGGCCTCTACGCCTACGATCCCTACACAGCCATCGCCCAGGCCGACAGCCTGGTGGTGATGCCCGAACGCCGCCAATACCAATCCAACAACGTGGATCGCATGTTGGCTGACTTTGCCGTGATTGTGGAGGATGCCGAGCATGTACGCCTGCTGAGCTGGAATGGCAACGCCTGGCAGGATATAGCGACAGCGCAGATGCGCTTCCGCTACAGCGAAGGAGCAGCCTACCTCTGGCTGCCGCTGGCGCTGCTGGGCGTGAACCCCGCCGCGGTAGACGTTTCGCTGGTGGGCTTTGTCAGCGAAGAGGAAAGTCTGCAGATCTGGGCGACCATGCCGGGCAACAACCCACTCAACAGCCCGACCATGTTGCCCAAGCATCTGCCTGAGGCGCTGGATGTAGAGCGCACGCTGGTCAACCTGCAGACATCCATGCGGCTGTCGGCAGATGCCAATGTAAACAATACGCTGGACAACTGCCCCACCAACGTACTCTTTGATCAATCGCTGCTGGACGTTGAGTTCATCGCCGATCCAGCGGCCGAAATCTATGACCCGGTGGTCTATGAAGGCGTGCGCGCCGTGGTGCCCGACGATGTAGAAGCCCTGCTGGGCAATCTCTGTGCCGGGGTAACGGACAGCAGCCAGAGTGCGGTCTGCGAGTTGGCCCAACAAGTCGCCGAGAATGTCGGTGGCGGCGGACCAGAGGCAGGCCCAACGGGTCAACTGCCGGCCAGCGCCGGGCCAGGCGATCAACTGACCTTCTATGCCACGGTGCGCAACCTCTCCAGCCAGGAGAGCGGCCACCTGACGCTGAAGGTAGAAGGCGATCTGCCCAGCAATGGTCAGACCTTAACCGTGGGCACACTGGCCCCGCTGGAAAGTCGCGTCATCAGCTTCACCGAGACCGTCGACCCCAGTGCAGCGTACACCGTCACGGTGATGACCATCTATCCGGTGGAGGAAGTAGAGAACACCGAGGACGATATCATCGTCACCTATGAACATGAGCCGCACACAGTGATCCATGACATCGACCGCAGCGCGCCCATGGACGCTGAACTCGATGAGCGATTGCTGGAAGATCTCATCGGCACAGGCGAACAACTGCTGGAAGGCATTGTCTTTGACCAATCGCCAGTGGCCGAAATCACCCTGCAGACCAGTCTGGGAGGCTCCTTCACCTGCGACGACACCACCCAGATCGATTCCTTCACCAGCGCGTGGGCGTGTGCTATCACCCTCCCCGAGAATACGCCCGACGGCACCCAGGTACAGGTCAGCCTCTCGGCCAAGGATGTCTACGGTTTTGCCAGTGGCGTCATCGCCCAGTGGACGTTCGAGGTGGACAACCAGGCCCCAACCCTCTCCTTCCTGGATGAGGATCAACGTGCCAGTGCAGCGATTGGCGCTACCACCAACACCACAGAAACGCTACTGCTGGAAGGGTTGGCGGCAGACGAGCGCTGGCTGGCCGGTGTCCAGGTCTGTGACACGCTGGGCGGCTTCGAATCCTGCCAGGACGCAGAGTTGATCTTCTTCAGCGATGCCATCACCGGCACGCGCATAGCCGTCGATCAGGCCCAGTGGTCACTGGAGCGGAGCATAGAACGCGGCATTGCCGGGGCCACGGTGCCCTTTACCGTCACCGCCTACGATGCGGCGGGCAACGGGGTACAGCAGCGTCTGACCCTGTTGATCGACACACTGCCGCCGACCGTAACGCTGGCGACCCAGCCGGTGACACAGATCGACTATGACGGCACCTTCGCCCTCAGCGGCAGCGCCACCGATCAATCCGGCGTTGACATGATGGAGTTGGAGGTCATTGACCCGCTGGGCGAATATGTCTACTATCCCGTCACGCTGGCACAGCCAGGCGCAACGAGCACCGGCTGGCAGTACGAACCCACCCCAGGCAGCGCCGAATTCGCCACGCCGGGTGAGTACAGCTACTTCATCCTGGCCTACGATGCACTGGGCAATGAGCGTGAAAGCGGACCGTACACCCTGACCGTCAGTGCACCGGCACAGCCCTGGATCAATGCCCCCACCATTGTGGAAACCAGCAATGATCTGTGGGAAGGCTTTGCCCCTGGCGCGCTGGTCTACATGCAGGTGAAATTCGACGATGCGGATCTCAGCCTGGGTGACAGTATCACCGTCACCGCCGATCCCTTCCCCACCTGGCTGACGCTGAAGCGGCTGGATACACGCACGGTAGAGATCAGCGGTACGGTGCCGTTGACCATCACCCAGGTGACAATACCCGACGAGACACCGGTTGATGAAAGCGAAGTCATCACACCAATGGTACAGATCAACGTGGGGCTGACCCTCACCGATGCCACGGGCCAACAGGCCTACCAGAGTTGGGTCTATGAGCAGGTGCTCTCTGGCCCCACCAAGTTCTACCTGCCGTCAATCTTCCACAACAGTGGTCAGGCGGAGACGCCCACCAGTGACCTATTCATCTACATACCCATCTTGAATCCGTAGAGTCACAAAGAGGGAGCTGGAAAGATTTCCGGCTCCCTCTTTATTCCAAATTCGGGAATTCTTCCCGCAAGTCTTCTCTTTTTTCCCGCAACAGGACACCTGTTTTCTCCTATACTTGGCTATGGATGTCCACAATGGTGGACATCCGTATATTACTTCCTACGCATAAGGGGATTTAACGTGTCTGCAGATTTTTCTCTCTCTTCACCTGCCTGGTTTTCCTACAGACGTATCCTGCTGTGGGGTATAGCGCTTCTGCTCTGCCTGAATTCTCTACCCATTACCCTGGCACTGGCTGCTGAGGATGCCACATCAGCCGCACAGCACAGCATCCCCAGCGAAGTGGTGGCCGGACAGACGTTGACCTTCACCTTCACCTATACCCACGACCACGCCTGGGGTACCATCTCCGCCATTAACCTGGTGGATAAGATTCCAGACGGCACCACCTTTGTCAGTGGTGGCACCTTTAACGATACCACCCGCGAGGTGACCGTTGCCCACGGTCCATTGGCGAAAGGGGCAAGGCCACCTTCACCTATACGGTGCAGGTGCCAGAAAACCTGGTGGGAACGACACTGAAGACCCAAGATGCGCTCTTTAAGCTCACTTTGCCAGAATTTACAGCGACGACACGACTGACCTTCTCGCAAGAGGTGCGTGTAGTGCAGACACGTGGGTCTGACACGCCACCGACCCCACAGGAATATAAGCCCATAGCCCGCACCCTCTACCAGGGTGTAATCAGCCCCGGTGGCATCCTTACCTATACATTTCGTTTGACCAACGAGGGCACAACTACCATCCCCGAGGTGATTGATATTGAAGCGCCCGTCCCTGCCAACACTACCTACAAAAGCGGGGGAACCTACAAGGCGGATCAGAAGATGGTGACTTTTGATAATATCTCGTCCTTGCCCCCAGGTGAGTCCCGCATCTTTACCCTGGTGGTAGAAGTTCCCCAGGCGACTGCCATTGGTTCCACCATTGACGCACCGACGCTACAGGCCTGGTACCCGCTGGGGGGAGGCAGTTTTCGTTCTATTATCACCTTTACCCCTGGCAAAACCTCGGTGATGGCGGCGGGGACAATTCTGACCGTCTACAAGAATGCTCAAGGTGTTGCTTTTGATCCAGAAATTCATGGCTACGGATTCCAGAATTATGGCAAACATGCTGGTGCCGCCGATGATCTAGGGCCGGCGGACGTCTTTGACCTGTTCGGGCCGAAAACCTGCAAAAACAAGAATGCGACGCGCAACAACTGCCAGTTAAGCGCCGCCGGTACACAGTGGATCAAAAGCCAGTTGGACGGCATGAATGGGGGACACTGCGAGGGAATGGCCGTCACAGCCCAGCGCTTCTTCGAAACGTTACCTTTCAAAGCCATGACATCGCCCAATGAATTTCAACCTGGGAAAAACACAGTCTATAGTCTGGCTTTCCCTGGGCAGACCGTTGAAAACTATGTTGCCTCCTACTTTGTACGGCAGACATTTGATGAGGTGAGCAGCGAGGCCTCTCAAAGTCGAGATACCATGACGCCAGCCCAGATTGTGGATAAGTTGATTGAAGAATTCAACAAAACACCCTCTATTGGCTATGCAGTGGGGTTCTTCAAGCCCGGCTACAAAGAAGGTCATGCAGTCACCCCTTATGCCATCGAGCGGATAGGCAACACTGATGAGTACCGCATTGTGGTTTATGACAACAATTTCCCTGGCCAGAAACGTTACATTACGGTAAATAAGACGACCAACAAATGGAGCTACATGGCTGCTGCCGATCCTACCCAGAAAGCCAGCCTCTACGAAGGGGACGCTAGCACCAAAACGCTGGGGATCAATCGTATTAGCTTACGCGATATGCCAACCGGGCAATATTTTACCTGTGATTTCTGCGGCAACGATCAAATCTCAGCGGCAAGCACCACGACCGAAACCCTTGAGATAAGCTTCAGTGGTGAAGGCAAAATCCTGGTTGTCGACGATGAGGGACGGCGCACAGGATATGACTTCGCAACTGAAAAAGAAGTCAATGAGATCAACAATGTGGTGAGTACCCCAGTCAAACATGGCCTGGGATTGGATCTGCCGCCCGTTTATACCGTTCCGTACCTGACCTCAGATGGCCTCTACCAGGTCTACGTGGGCGGCAGCACCGCGGAGAGTCTCACCGACGGCGATCTCACCATTACAGGCGACGATTTTGTGATGGGGGTGGATTACATCGTGTTGGGGGCAAACGAGATATACCGCTTCGACATTAGCCCGGACGGTGACGAGATTTTCTTTGAAGCGAGCCAGGACACCATCGCCCCGGCTCTCTACATGGCCTTCGATCCAGCCAGCCAGGATGATCCCGGTCTAGTTGTGGAGATCGACGGTATGTTGCTCAAGCAAGGAGAAGTCGTCTACATCGGTGTGGACAAAGCCAAGGAGCGCGTCTATCTGGTCTCAACGGCAGAGACAGTTCCGGCAATGGATCGGGAATTTTATCTGGATGTCACCGCCATCTGGGCAGATGGGGAAGAATTGACCAAAAATTACGAAATTACTCTGCCCAAAGGTACACATTCCGCCTATCTGGATTATAGCGATTGGAATCCAGATGGCGAGGCCAAGATTGTGGTTGAGCGCGCTCTTTACCTGCCCAGTCTGCAACGGTAATTCTACACAATTATATGGCGCTCCCTCTTACAAAAGGGAATATAAGAGGGAGCGCCACCTCTAGGATTCACCTGATGGTTCTGCTTAAACTGCTGATTGTCGATGATCATGACTTCTTTCGACGCTCGATTCTGTTACCGCTGGATACAGCAGGCACAATTGAAGTTGTGGGCAGCGTCATTTCTGGGGAGCAGGCAGTTTCGCTCTGTCTTGACCTGCAACCTGATGTTGTCCTGCTGGATCTGAATATGTTCCCCCTATCGGGACTGGCTGTATTGGAGCAACTCACTGCCCAAGAACGTTCACCCGCTATTTTGGTCCTGACCGTTCGAGATGATATCGAAAGCATTGTGGCTGCTTTTGCCATGGGCGCGCAGGGGTATCTGTGCAAGGACACCCTGACTGATGATCTGTTGCTCAGCGCCATCTTCACAGTAGCCAGTGGCGGCATTGTCATGGACACAAAAACTTTTGCCCTGGTGAACAATCGATCCTTCGCTCCCCCGCCTCACCATCAAGCTGGGTAACGCAGTTGCCATTACCCTGAAGAACGCCAGCGGGCATGTGACCATCCCGGCCGGAATGCCCTTTACGCTCTATCGGGATGGCAGCGTGCAGCAGACGTTCATCCTGGCCCAGGATCTACCGGTGGGTGGCGAGCAGACGCTGATCTACACAGCGCCGGAGCCGACTCTCGCCAGCAGCTATCTCTTCACCCTGGCGATGGATGATAACGGCCAGGGCCAAAAACAGACCCCACTCTGTTCCGGCAGCACAGACTACAGGGTGACCCTGGCTCACACCTTCCTGCCCCTGGTGAACAACAACAGTAGCAACGGTGCGCCTGTGGCAAACAGCTATCAAGGGTATCTGCCATACGTCTCTCGGTAGACAACGACCAGTAAACAGCCCCTAGACGCAATAGCCGTGTGTACTCCAGACTGACCCACCAGAGGTGGACAAGTCAGAAGTACACACGGCTATTTTCACTTTCAATCTGATTGCCAAGCCCCGTGCTTTATGCTATTCTGACTCCGCTTTCCCCACCATTACACCCACCAATTGAAACAAGGAGAAAGAAGATGCTGAAACGCAGATCGTCTCTGCACGTACCTGTGATCCTGTTCATTTTCGCGCTGTTATTCACAGCCTGTGCCGTGCCGGTGGCCCCTGCGCCGGCGGCGGATGGCGGTGACGTTGCCGCTGGCACCACGGAACTGGTCGTCTGGGCCGAGGGGAACACCGTCAACACCATTGAAGGGGATCCCGAAGGCCAGGGCAAGTATGGCAAATATCTGATTGAGAAGTTTGAGGAAGAGCACCCCGGCGTCACCGTGAAGTTGGAATATCACGGCTGGGACGAAGAACTGCGCCAGAATCTGGTGACAGCGCTGCTGGCGAACAATGCCCCCGACATTGTGGTGGGCGAGAACTTCTTCCAACAGTATGCCGAATTGGGCGCGCTGGTCCCGCTGGATGAGTACATCGCCGATGTCAAAGACAACTTGATTCCGGGAACCTATGGCGCAGGTGTCTATCAGGACAAGGTCTATGGGTTGTCGGCCTTTACCGGCGTCTTTGGCTTCG
Organism: uncultured Chloroflexia bacterium; assembly: GCA_963721725.1. Classification (GTDB taxonomy): domain Bacteria; phylum Chloroflexota; class Anaerolineae; order Caldilineales; family Caldilineaceae; genus RI-153. Next base: position 66,553 of record CAVRLX010000016.1, on the reverse strand, counting down.
AGCGCAATTGCACTGTGATCGAAGCGGCGGGGCTGGATTGTGACACAGCGCCCGCCACGTGGGACGAACTGCTGGCCCAGGCCGAGCAGATTAGCAAGGCCGGGGATGGCGCGTATTATGGCTATACGTTGCAAGGGCCGGTGGGCTTCTCGGTGGGCGGCATCTTCCGTGTGGCCGTCTATCTGGCCCAGGCCGGCGCGCCCATGTGTAAAGATGACTGCACCTATCCCGACTTCAACAACCCCAAAGCCGCGCCCGTGATGCAGTTCTTGCGCGAGATCAACCGCTACACGCCGCCCGGCCTCACCTTTGATCCCGACGAAGGCCGCGTCTATAGCCAGCTTTTCAACGGCCTCTCTGCCTATCAAATCGCGGGGAGCTGGCACATCGGCTGGGCCGAGTCGTCGGGCTGCGAAGATTGCCGCTACTCTGGCGTGCCCGTGCCTGAAGGCGGTCAACCGGCCAGCATCATCGTGGGTAATGTGATGTACGCCGTGCTGACACAGAGCAAAAATCCGGCCCTGGCGGCTGAGTTTATCAAGTTCATGACCCGCGACGATGTGCAGGACATGGTCTATCCCACACTGGGCCGCCTGCCCTCCACGCGCAGCGCGCTGACCAAACTGCGCCCCAATGTGGACGAAGCCGATCAGGCATATATTGATCAACTGCTCAACAACCCTGAGCTGGGTGTGCTGCCGCAGTGGCGCAAGGATCCGCAGAAACTGTGGAGCATCTACAACGACATGCTGACCCGTGTCCTCAGCACGGAAGATCCGATTGAGGATATCATGAACGAGGCGCAAGAACAGGCCGAAGCCGTGATGGCGGAAAACTAACCCACCGTCAGACCCCCGATTTAGAATCCTGTCAAGAGACACTGCCAGGATTTCAGAATCCTGGCAGGTCTTAAATAAAAACTTTTACAGTACAGCTGCTCTATACACTAAATAGTTCTTTCCTATTATATAAATCATCACTCATTCTAGTTTAAATCATCTAGCGAACTGCAAGGGATCTACCATAACTTTCTTTCAATACTACATGGACCAAACTGCCTGTGATTCAGCAGAGCCGTCAGGTTTGTAACTTATTACATTAAGAAATACGTGAGTAGCAGATAGAGAAATTTATTTAGAAAAGAGAAAGTTGTACACTAACCCAGTGCTGGAGAGATCAGATCTATGGAAACCGAAATGACCGCAGCTTCGCCTTCAACCAATGTAGACCGCCGCGCTGCCTCTCCGCCTTCTCGCTGGCAGATCTGGCGCTGGCGTCACCGCCACGCCCTGGAAGCCTGGATCATCTTGACGCCGGTGCTGCTCTATTACGCCATCTTTAGTATCATTCCTGTGCTGCTCAATGTGGGCCTTAGCTTTACACGCTGGAATGGCATCAGCGGCTCACCACAGTGGATCGGCATTGCCAACTACTTTCAATATTTTAAAGGCGCATACCCGCTGATCATCTTCAACACAGCGCTTTTTGCCGTCTCCTCGCTGCTGGTGCAGACGGTAATCGCCTTTATGATCGCCGTCTTGCTCAACCAAAAAGTCTTTGGGCGCGGCCTCTATCGCGCGCTCTGGTATATTCCCACGCTGACCTCGGCGGCGATTATGGCGCAGGTAGCGGTGATCTTCATCTCGCCCTTTGACGGCATCCTCAACAGCATCCTCGACGCGCTGGGGCAGAAACCGATTATCTGGACAATCGAAGGCGGCTGGATGCGCGCATTCATCGTGGCTTTCACGATTTGGCGCGGTGTGGGATCGTCGGTGGTGCTCTTTTTGGCGGCGCTGCAAGGCATTCACCCAGAGCTATACGAGGCGGCGCGCGTAGACGGGGCCACCGAATGGCGGCTGCTGCGCCACATTACCATTCCATTGTTGCGCCCCATGATCCTCTTTGTGCTGGTCACCGGCATCATCGGCGGCTTCCAGATCTTCGAGGCCGTGCTGCTGATCAGCAAAGGCGGGCCACAGAACATGACCAACGTCATGCTCTTGCAGATCTACAACGACGCCTTTGTCAACACAAATTTGGGGGTTGCCAGCGCAGGGGCCGTGGTCATGGCGCTGCTGCTGCTCTGGTTCAGCCTCACGGGGATGCGGCTGATGCAAGATGGCCGCGTCGAGGTTTAAGCGGAGACTATTCGCTGCTAAGTCGCAAAGGCCGCAAAGAAAAAGGAAAAGATCAAAAGGCAAAGCGCATAAGTAGTTGCATGACTTGTCTGGAATCTGCGTAAATCCGTTCAATCTGCGTCATCTGCGTTCTATTCTGATCTTTGTCTTTGCGTTCTTCGCGCCTTTGCGGTGCAATTCTGATGGAGTCTTGATATGATTCACCAAAAGAGCCTGGGGCAGCGGCTGTGGCTGGGCCGCAACCGGTTGATTATCCAGTTTATTCTGATTGTGGGCAGCGTTTTCATGGCCTATCCACTGGCCTTTGGGGCGGCGGCGTCACTCTCCACGCTGCAAGATTACGCCCAAAGCACTTGGTTTCCGCGCCCAGTTCGCTCTATCTCGACAATTACGTGGCGCTTTTCACCGCCCAATCGCGCATCTTCCTCTGGGTGATCAATACACTGCTGCGTATAAGCTGGTACGTGATTGTGCCGGGCATTGTGGCGGTGCTCTGTGGCTACGTCTTCGCCCGGCTCACCTTCAAAGGGCGCGACGCCATGTTTTTGCTGCTCTTGGCGTCGATGATGGTTCCTGGCATTGTCTTTTACGTGCCCACATATGTCATGTTGGCGCGTTGGCCGTTGGTGGGCGGCAACAATCTTTGGGGGCAGGGCGGCCACGGCTTTGTCAATGAGTGGCCGGCGCTGTTGATCCCCGGCATTGTCAACGTTTTTTACATCTTTCTCATGCGCCAGACCTTTTTCAGCATCCCCAAAGATTTTGAAGAAGCCGCCCGTGTGGACGGGGCCAACACCTTTCAAGTGCTGGTCAGCGTCTATTTGCCCATGCTCAAAGGGGCCATCACCGTCATGGTGATCTTTCAGTCCGTCGCCATCTGGAACGACTACCTGTGGCCGCTCATCGTCACTGGCGGCAACGAGCGCATTTGGCCGATTGCCCTGGGCTTTCAGCGCATCATGTTCAGCGGGCCTTCGTTCAAAGGCACGCCCGTGGGCAACGTGATCACCGACTATCCCTTTGCCTTTACCGTGGCAACCATGGCGACGGTTCCCACAGTGTTGCTTTTCCTCTTTTTACAGCGCTATTTTGTAGAAGGTGTGCAGGGCTTCGCGTTGAAGGGGTGACTTGTTGTTTGATTTTGATTTGCCTATACTATTTCCATTACCGCTATCTCATGCCTCCTAACCAGAACCGCCTTTTGTTTTCCGATATTCGCGCCGAATAAAGGGATTCTCACCCACCGAGGCGATACTCTAGACAAGAGACAAATTGTGTCAACACCAGGTGAAGTCCTCGTCGCTATCCTCAACAACCAACGCGACTTCGGCATCCTCCAAAACGAAGGCTGGTATCGCATCCCCATTTCTAACACACCCAAACGCTGGCCGCCAACCTGGTTGGCCTTTTACCAGACCAAAATCTTTGATGAAGAGAAGTATACTGTCCGCTATTATGGCAAAGTGCAGTCAATTCAGCAGGTTAAACGCTATGAGCTTTTCCCCCACGAACTCTTCGGTCCTAAGACCAACAATCGCTACTATAAGGTTACATTGGAACAGTTGTTGACCCTGCCGCAACCGATCCGCAGCACGCGCCCACGACGCATTGTTTTTGTGCCTACTACCTGGCAGAAGTTTACACAGGCTCGCCAGTTCAATGACCTTTTTAATGACAGCCCACTTGAAGATATCCTATGGCAGCAATTAGAACTTTTACACTTGAATGCGGAACGCCAGTGGGGCGTGACCGTGAACAAGCAAAACTTCTTTCTGGACTTTGCCATCTTCTGCAATGGGGGCAGTCTGGATGTGGAAGCCGACGGCGACAGCTATCACATCGGCAAAGAGGAAGGACAGCGAGATCGACAGCGCAACAACGCTCTGGCGACGGCAGGATGGCACGTGCTACGCTTCAACACGCAAGAGATTCGCGAGCGTATGACCGACTACTGCGTACCGAGATTGCTCGAAGTAGTGAATCGTCTCGGCGGCTTACAGTATGAGCGGGATATTCCCCGTATTTTTTACCGTACCGCTCAGGGGGATGTAGAGCAACAGCTTACTTTGTTTGAAGATAGTGAAGAATATGATGCAGATGTATAAATTTCTTTGTTACGCTAGAAGCCTTAACCAAGTGTAGGTAAAGCAAGAAAGGGAACCATCCCATGAACCAAACTCTCACCGAGATTGTCTGTATCCTCGACCGCTCCGGCTCCATGCAGTCCATGCGCGACGATGCGATTGGTGGCTTCAACGCCTTTCTGGAGGAGCAGAAAAAGCTCCCTGGGGCAGCGCATCTGACCGTTGTCCTCTTCGACCACGAATACGACGTTTTGCACCAGGGCGTGGACATTCAACAGGTAGCCCCGCTCAACAGCGACACCTATGTGCCCCGCGGCCAGACCGCGCTGCTGGATGCGGTGGGCAGAACGGTTGACGATGTGGGGCGCGGTTGGCAAAAATGCCAGAAGGGGATCGCCCTGGCCGTGTGGTGGTGGCGATCCTCACCGACGGGATGGAGAACGCCAGCCGCGACTATACCCAGGTGCGGCTGGCAGAGATGATCGAGCACCAACAGCAAAAATACAGCTGGACGTTCCTCTTCCTAGCCGCCAACATGGACGCCGTCAGTGTGGCGCAGAGCCTTTCGATTGACGCAGCCAATGCCGTCAATTTCGTCGCTTCAGGGCAGGGTGTGCGCGCAGCCCACGCTGCCATCAGCCAGCGGGTGACGAAGGTACGCGGGCAGTAATCGGAGCGGGTACAGTTGCTGAGACAGCCTATCTTACTTTGATGAAACGTGAGCGTGAAACATGACTCTTCTTGTATCTCGCACATCACGTTTTACAACTTTATATCGGCATTGAGGAGTGTTGCTATCTTGCTTGGCTGCTTACATCAGCCCACAGTGCCATCATGTACGGGATCGCCTGGCGGAAACCAGCCTCGCCGGTTTTGCTGCCCTCTTCCACGCTGATCCAGCCCTTGTAATTTACAGCGTGCAAGTGTTCAAAAATTGCCCGAAGCGGCGACGAACCTGTGCCGATCACCACTGGCTCGAAGCTGCCCGTCTGGCGAATATCGCTGACATGCAGCACCGCCAGCCGATGGTCCACGGCGGCCAGCATTGCCAGCGGATCGTCGTTGAGCACCAACGGGTTGGCGGTGTCAAAGAGGATTTTCAGGCCACTATCTTCGGTGCGCCGCACAATTTCTAAAAAGATGGCGGCGGGCTGCGAAAAATCGTACTGCGTCCAGCCATAGCCGATGGTGTGGTTCTCATAGGCCAGGGTGATGCGCGCATCGTCGGCGTGATCGAGGCAGGCGGTTAACCCTTCCACCGCCCAACCAATGCCCTCGTCTCGCCCCACGCCAGCATGGGCTTGCCCGGCGGTGACACGCAACACCGAGACGCCCAAGCGAGCCGCAGCGTCAATCGTGCGCCGCAATGACGAGATTTGACGTTTGCGTTCGGCGGCGTCGGGGTGGGTAAAGTCGGTATAGGTCACCATCACCGGAATATCGACGCCCGCTGCATCGGCTTGCTGGCGGATCGCATCCAGCGCTGCCGGTGTGCGGTCTGGCAGATGGGCCACGCTAATGTCTGCGCCGTCTAACCCCAACTCGGCGGCAAAGCGGAACCAATCGGCCAATGTACGACTGCCCGCGCTAATCTCTGCATAGAGCGAAACGGGTAAACAGCTAAATTTCATGGGTTTATCCTCTCAATGGCCTTGGGGATTGTCGTTCAATCTGTGTGAAAAACCTCTTCCAGCGCCTTCCACCATTCACCCTCGGCCCGATCCGAAACTGGCGATTGCATGGCTTCAGTCAGCTTCCACCACTCCTGCGTCACTGGGTCAGCCGCCATCTTCGCCATATCTGCGGCGAAGTCATCGCCGATGTACTCGAAGTAGGCAAAGAGTAGCGTCCCATGTAGATAGATCGAATAGTTGCGGATGTTACAGTCGTAGATGGTCTTGAGCACGCCGGGCCATGTCTTGGCGTGCAGTTCCTTGTAATCGTCGAGCCGTTCCGGCTTGACTCCGATCACCTGTCCAAAACGTCGCATGGGGATCTCCTCTATTGACGGCCGACGACAGACCGCAGACCGCATCAGAAGTCTGGCGAACTTCAGCGATCCGCAGTCTGTCGTCAGCGGTCTGCGGTCTAGACCAGATTGTCGTTAATATAGTCCCAGTTGATATCCTGCCCCAGACCCGGTTCCTGTGAGACGTGGACAAACCCTTCGTTGTCCATAGGGTCATCGCGCTGGTTGAGCCAAGCAGGCACGGCTTCGTAGTCGATGAACGGATGCAGCAGGCCACGTTCGTAATAGCGACCGGGGATGCCCATGGCGCAGAGCACATGCAGGTTGCCCGGTCCGCCGCCGTGGACTTCCACGCTCATGTTGAAGGATTCGCACAGATGTACAGTCTTCATGGCCGGGGTGATGCCGCCCACATCCCATACGCCCACGCGGATCACATCGGCAGCCTTCGCCATGATCCACTCGGCGCGGGCATAATGCTTGCCTTCGGCAGTCTCCGGCCCGACGATTAGCAGATCGGCCTGCTCGGTGAGCCAGACAAAGCTGGACATGCTGTGTTCGCCCATGGGTTCTTCCATCCACAAATAGTTCAGTTTCTCCAGCCCGCGCGCCAGTTCCAACGACTGCTCGCGGCTGTAATAGTGGAAGGGATCGAGCATTAGATCCACATCCGGCCCCACAGCCTCGCGCACAGCGGCACAGGCTTCAATATCGCGCTTCACACTGGGCGCGCCAGAATAGGGCGGTTGCCATGTATGCAGTTTATAGGCAGGATAGCCGCGCTCTTTGATGCACCAGACGGCAAACTCGGCATATTCTTCGGGCGTCGAGAGGCCACCAGGCAGGTCATCGCCACACATGGTGCTGGCATAGGCGGGCACTTTGTCGCGATACGCGCCCAACAGTTTGTGGACAGGTTGACCCAGGGCACGCCCGGCCAGATCCCACAGCGCCAGATCCACAGAGCAGAGCACCTTGTCTGAGAGCGACCCGAGGTGCAGGCGCTGGCGTTCACGCAACATCTGCCAGATGCGCTCTCGATAGAAAGGATCGTCGCCGATGAGCAGCGGCTTGACCAAGCTCTCAATCACCGCCGCGTTGGCCCCAAAACAGTGACCTTTCACGCCATCGTCGGTGGTGATGGTCAACACACTCTGCTTGGCTTCGTGGGGATCGCCCGGATGTCCGTGTCCTTCAGAATCGCGAGTGGTGTTGCTGATGTAACGGAAGCTTTGCACGCTCACGTCAACAATCTTCACAATTAAGCTCCTTTGTGGTGGGGGGAGGGGTAAACCGGTTCAATCAAAGTCCAAGTCTATTATAGCGCGAGCCTCGGCTTGTGCCAACGTACTAAGCGTACAAGCGCCAAAGTTTCTGTTTTTACTGCGTTGAGATCGAAGCAGAGAACAAAGCGGCGATGGCTTCCTTTCAAAAAGAGTCGCTTCAAAAAGAAGAGATCTCGCCAGTCTAGCGCTTGCGGACCACAGGCGCGCCCACGGCCTCTACACTGACCTCGCCATTGTCCCAGAGCAACGTACCCATACCCATGTTTTCAACATCAACTGCCCCTTGCGGCGTCTCTAGTGTTAGCGCAGTGGGGGTTTCGCCCAGATAACCCACCACCCAACGCCCTTGCTGCACATTGCCCCACAGCCACGCCGGTTGGGAATCACAGGTGAGGACGGCGTCCGCAACGTCAATGCGTCCGCGGCTGTTTTGGCGGGCCACCGGCGCTTCCAGCATCGGAAAGCCCAGATCGCCCGACTCCGTCCAGCGGCGCAGCAAGGCCCAGCCCATCACATCCACCTCGAGTCCCACGACCTTCTCCCCGCGCTGGTATGCAGCCCGATACCGTCGTTCGCCGCTTTCGCCGCGAGTGAAGGGCGGCTCCAGAGATTCCTCGATTGTGCCGCTGGCAACCATCTGGGCAAAGGCGCGCCCGTCGGCAAAATCTACCCGCGCCGCAACTTCCAGATAAAATGCACAGATGGGGTGACCCTGGAAGAAAAAGCCCGGGTTGCGCAGCTCCCAAAAGCGCTTTTCCGCTCCCTGATAATTGTAGATTTCCAAGACCAGATCGCCGTCGCGTTCGAGCAGTCGAATCGGCGTCTCTCGGCTCAGCGCGGTGGCGTGTAGCGGACGCAGCGCGGTGTAGGCGTCGCCGCTGCCGATGACGACTACAGCGTCCGGTGGCACTTCAACGGGCAAGTTATCCACGCGCTGATCGCCGATCCAGATCTCGTCGATCTCGGCGCGGCCCAGCCAGATGAAGGCGGCTTTGGCGCTTTTGCCGTGTTGAAAAGTCAGCGGCGCATAGACGCCGATCGCGCGATTCTCCGCTTGCACGCTATAAAACGAGCCTTCGTCGGGCAGATTGCGCGTCTTGGTGCGGTCCGTGGCGTGATAGCTATCGCCAAACCACTTGTCATCCAGGACGTAGCGAGTATAGAGCACACCAGGCCGCGGCGCAGCGGGACGATGATAATGCACCATACAAACATCTGCCTGAGGATGATAGACGCCGCTGGTGGTTCCCAACACGAATTCCTCCCTGTGATGGGTAGTAAGGGCAATGCGGCGCGCCTCGTTCACCGTCTCCACCACCTGGAACGGTGTGGGCGTATCCAACACATCGGCTACCCAGGCGGGCACAGTGCCATCGGCGATCCAGCCGCGCAGTAGTTCAACCTCCGGTGGCGTTTCGCAGATCACCGAAGGGTGATAGGCGCGACCGTGGGGCGCGGCCCAGCGTCCTGTGCGGCGGTGAATGTGCAGCGCCACGCTCAGGCCAAGTTTGGCGGACATAGCGCGTGCGCGTAGGCGCGTCTCCTCGTCCTGCACGTGATCAGCCAGACGTTTGAGCGCGCGCAGATTAACGCTCATGTAGGTGGGGCTGTTGAACTCAAACGGGTGGCCGCTGGCGTTGGTGAAGGCTGCCCACTCCCGCAATTTACGATAACCGCGCTGGGCAATCGCCGCATCGCCCAAGAGTTCCCCGCCCAGGCAACTGTTCAGCACATCCAGCAGCGTGATGTTGGTGTAGGCGATCAGAACATCCAGCCGGGCAATCTCGGCCAGCCCCAGGCGGATCGCCGTCCTGCACCCGTCGCGCAGATCGCAGCGGGCAGCCGGTCGCCGTGTTGGCGCAGCATGGGGATCAGCGATTCCAGCACAAACTCCACAGCGTTGAGATCCTCTACCACCGTGTCCTCGGCCATCCAATAGAAGTTGCCGTGATGCGGATCGGCGGGATTCGTCTCTTGGCAACGCAACACGGCTTCGAGCACGTTCACCGCCAGCGCCTGATCCGCCTCTGTGCCGTTTGCCAGTAGATCCGCCGCCAGGCGTGCGGCCCGCCGGCTTTCATGGAATGTGCCGTATTCGGTTGTTTTGGCGATCATGTGGGTGGCCGGGTTGAAGCCTTCGGGCAGGGGCAGCGGGCTTGTCATGCGGTTTCCGTGTCTATCGAGTCGGCAGATGTTTCGGTAGAGGGCGCTTCGGCGATCTCGCCGGCGACAGGCGCAGTCGGTTTGGCGGCTCTCTTTTTATAGAGAGGCGTGGCGTCGACGCGAAAGGTGTTCATCTGCTCATGTAAGAGCGGCAACCACTGTTCGTATTCAGCAGCGGTGGCCCCCTGTGCCGTCAACGTGATCTGCCGGGTGTCGTGATAGAGCACGCGCACCCAGCGTTTGCGCACGATGCCCTCTTCCTTAAAGGTGTAGCGGGCTTCCATGCCGATGAGATCGCCATGCTTCCACTGATCTTGCCATTCCACTTTACAATCGGTCAGCCGTCCGATGCCGGCAATAAAGCCGATGTGCAGGTCGGGAAGATCCGACTCGGCCACACGCGTGCCCAACTCCTGCACGGCCACGGCGAAAAGCGTGCTGCTGTCGTTCTCGATAGGGCCAAAGAGCACGCCACGGCGGCGATCCAGCCAGCTAAATTGATACCACGAGCTGGGGCGAAAAAAGGAAAAACCCAAATATGCATCTTTATACAAAGTCAGCCCTTTGGGCGCGGTTTGCTCTTCGCTGGCAGATTCCTCGGCAGGGGCCGCATCTGCGGTGGTGACATCCACACTCATCACTTTATGCTCCTTATTCGTTCACACGGGAAGTTTCAAAAGGGGGATTGGGGCTTCAGTATAGATGCGATGCACAGAGATGCGCAAGATTGGAAAAGCCAGGGGGTGTGTCCCCAATTTCCCTGATTGTTGATGCAGCCGGGGGCTGAAGCCCTCGGCTACCAGCAGCGCCCCATCAATGGGGCTGGCAGCGGTGACACAAGCCCCATTGATGGGGCGCTGTCCTTAGCACGGGGATTGATCCCCGTGCGCTTGAGATGGGAATCTGGCTGCGCTATAAATCATGAATTTCTAATCCCCCACAATTTGACCGCCCATCTTGATCCTGCTATACTCCCCTTCGCAGGCCCAGCACTCCGCGCCCCCATCGTCTAGCGGTTAGGACTCAGGCCTTTCAAGCCTGCAACAGGGGTTCGAATCCCCTTGGGGGTACACAAAGTATAGGTTCGTTCAAAGACCCGACGAGTATTTGTTCGGGTCTTTTGCATTCCTCGGCTAATTTGTCTGACAAACAAGGTCTACGCAAGTTTGGGAGATTCGTATGTCCATGCGCATTGAAGTAGTGCGGCACAATCATCACGACAACAGCAGGCTGGTGACGGATGCCCAACGGGTGGGCATTTCCGCCCTGACAACATGTACACGCAGCAAGCTGTACTTTCTTTCGGACACCCTCAGCACAGAGCAACTTGATATGCTCTGTGCTTTTCTTTTGGTCGATCCCGTGGTGGAAACTGCCCACATCGACGCAGAGAGCAGCAGCGTGCCCGCCGATGCCCACGTGATCGAAGTCGCGCCCCGTCCTGGCGTCACGGATATCACGGCGCGCGAACTGGAACGTGGCCTTGTGGAACTGGGGCTGCCTGCCCTGCGCGCCGCCACGGCGGATCGCTATGTGCTGGGCGGCGAATTGAGCGACACCGATCTACATCGCCTGGCGCGCGGCCTGCTCTGCAACGAGACCGTGGATCACTACACGCTGGGGCCGATTGAACCCCAGTTCGAGGCGACCACGGCTGCCAGCGATTTTGTGGAAGAGATTCCGCTGGCCGGGCTGGATGAAGAGGCGTTGCTTGCCCTGAGCAAAGCGCGCATGCTCTCGCTGGATGCCGCCGAAATGCGCATTATTCAGCGCTTTTTCGACACCTTCCAGACCAACCCCACCGATGTGGAACTGGAAACACTGGCCCAAACCTGGAGCGAGCATTGCGTCCACAAAACCTTCAAAGCGCGCATTAGCTTCCGCATTAACACGGCAGAGGGCTACACACGCGTGGTGCGCGAGGTGGACGGCCTGCTCAAAACCTATATTCGCGCCGCCACCGAGACCATCAACCCAGATTGGCTCTACTCCGCTTTTGTGGACAACGCCGGCATTATCGCTTTTGACGATAACTTTGATCTGGCTTTCAAAGTCGAGACCCACAACCACCCCTCGGCGTTGGAACCGTTTGGCGGGGCCAACACGGGCGTGGGCGGCGTGGTGCGCGATGTGATTGGCGTCTCGGCGCGACCGATTGCCACCACCGATGTACTCTGCTTTGGCCCGCAAGATCTGCCATTGGATCAACTGCCCGACGGCGTGTTGCACCCGGCGCGCATTGCCGATGGCGTGGTGGCGGGCATCGGCGACTATGGCAACAAACTGGGCTTGCCCACGGTCAACGGCGCGGTGATCTACGACGAAGGCTATATTGGCAACCCGTTGGTCTTTTGCGGCGCTGTGGGGATCTTGCCACATGGCAGCCATCCCACCGAACCGCATGTGGGCGACCGCATCGTAGTGCTGGGCGGGCGCACCGGGCGCGATGGTCTGCATGGGGCCACCTTCTCCTCGGCAGAGCTGACCCACGAAACCGGTGAACTGGCGGGCAGCGCTGTGCAGATCGGTGATCCCATCACCGAAAAGGGGCTGATCGAACTAATTGAGGCCGCACGCGACGAAAAGCTCTACACCGCCATCACCGATTGCGGCGCGGGTGGGCTTTCCTCGGCGGTGGGCGAGATGGGCGAAAAGTTGGGCGCAGATGTCGAACTGCGTCAGGTCAAGCTTAAATATCCCGGGCTGACGCCGTGGGAAATCTGGCTTTCCGAGGCGCAAGAGCGCATGGTGATGGCCGTGCCCGCTGCTAATCTGGCCCGGCTAGGCGAACTGGCTGCGCTGTGGGATGTGGAGATCAGCGATCTGGGCCACTTCACCGGCGACGAATGGCTGCGTGTGCGCTACGACGGGCGCACCGTGGCCGAACTGCCCATGCTGCTGCTGCACGAAGGGCTGCCCCAACGCCATCATCAAGCCACGTATCAAGAGCCAGATGTGGCACGCTACCCCGATGTTCGCCTGCCCGACGACTTGGGCGAAACGCTGTTGGCGCTGCTTGCGCACCCCAGCGTTGCCAGCAAAGAGGGCATTGTGCGCCGCTATGATCACGAGGTGCGCGGCGGCACATTGGTGCGCCCCTTTGTGGGGCCACACATGGATGGGCCGTCCGATGCCGCAGTGTTGAAACCGCTGGGCACGTGGGAACACAACCGGGCGTTTGCGCTGAGCAACGGCATCAACCCGCTGCTGGGCAAGCGTAACCCCTACGCCATGGCGATTAGCGCCATTGACGAAGCTGTGCGTAATCTGGTGGCTGTGGGCGCAGATCCTGAGCGCATCGCCATTTTGGACAATTTTTGCTGGGGCAACCCCACCCTGCCCGACCGATTAGGGGCGTTGGTCTATGCCTGCCAGGGCTGTTATGACGGCGCGCTGGCCTATAACACGCCCTTTATTTCAGGCAAAGATAGCCTCTACAACGAATTTAACGGCACGCCGATCCCCAGCACGCTGCTGATCTCGGCGATTGGGATTGTGCCGGATATGCACAAAACGTGCACGTCGCACTTCAAAGCTGCGGGTAATCGCCTCTATTTGCTGGGCGAAACCAAGCTGGAACTGGGCGGCTCGCTGCTCTATCATCACTTGGGCGAAGCGGGCGGGGTTGCGCCCACGCTGCCCGCCGATCCGCTCGTGCGCTATCGGCTGCTGCATCGGGCGATTGGAGACGGGCTGGTGCAAAGCTGCCATGATCTGAGCGAGGGCGGGCTGGCGCTGGCGCTGGCCGAGATGGCGATTGGGGGGCGGTTGGGCGCAGATGTGGCGATTGGCGATTGGGGATTGGCGATTGGGGAGAGCCTGTTTAGCGAAAGCAACGGGCGGCTGCTGCTGGAGGTGAAGCCGGACGATGCCGAAATGGTGGAAGCTCTGTTCGCCGGGCAGACGCTGATTGCGCTGGGCGAGGTGACCGCAGCGGAACATCTCCACATTGAACATCAAGGTGAGTTAAAAGTAAGTTTACCACTTGAAAAGATTGTTGCGGCGTGGAAGCGTAGTGCGTAGTTCGCCAAGTCACTCTCGTCGTCTACGCATCACGCACTACGCACTACCGATAAAGGCACGCTTGGTGAAAAGCACATGACCAAACCATCAATTCTGATTCTCCACGCCTCTGGCACAAACCGAGACGACGAAGCCGCCCGTGCCTGTGAACTGGCCGGGGGCACGCCTGAAATTGTCCACATGAACAGCTTGCGCGCAGGGTGAACGTCAATTTCAAGACTATGACATGCTGCTGCTGCCCGGTGGCTTTTCCTATGGCGACGCGCTGGGCGCGGGTGTGCGTAAGGCGCTGGATCTTCAGGTCTTCTTTCACGATCAACTAAGCGAGTTTGTCGAGAGCGGCAAGCGCGTCCTCGGCATTTGCAACGGCTTTCAGGTGTTGGTGAAGGCCGGGCTGCTGCCGGGGCAGGTGGCAGATAGCATGACACGCAACACGCAACACGCAACACGCAATACAACCCTCACCGACAACGCCTCCGGCCATTTTGAATGTCGCTGGGTGCATTTGAAAGTGGAAGCGGGCAGTTGTGCGAGTTTTCTATCTGGCATCAATGCGTTGATCTTCTGTCCTGTGGCGCATGGGGAGGGCAACTTCCAGGTGTCGGACGCGGCGACGCTACAATCGTTGCAAGACAACGGGCTGGTGGCGCTGCGCTATGTGGACGCCGACGGCAACCCGGCGGGCGGGCGCTATCCGCTCAACCCCAACGGCTCGGTGGCCGACATTGCCGGGATCTGCAACGCCCGCGGCAACGTGGTTGGTCTGATGCCCCACCCGGAGGACCACATCGTGCCCATCCAAAACCCGCTGGGCGGGAATGGTCAATTGGGGCTGGCGCTCTTTCGGGCCATGATCCGAAATGATTAGCCAGAGTAAAATTCACCGCAGAGAACTACAGAGAACGCAGAGACCGGAACGCGAGAGCAGAGATCGAAATGCAAAGCAACTCGGAAGCGATTCTGCCCAGGCATTTGACGGCATCGACCTGCCTTTCCTCGGCCCCAAGAGCAGCGGCAAGGTGCGCGAGATCTACGCGGACGGCGATCAGTTGATCCTGATCACCACGGATCGCCTCTCTGCGTTTGACCGCATTTTGGGGCTGGTTCCGTACAAAGGGCAGGTACTCAACCAGCTTTCGGCCTTTTGGTTCGAGCAGACGCGTGACATTGTGCCCAATCACTTTATCGCATCGCCTGATCCCAACGTAACAGTGGCGCGGCGCTGTCGTCCGCTGCCGGTGGAAGTGGTGGTGCGCGGCTTCATCAGCGGCGTCACCAACACGTCGCTCTGGGTACGCTATAGCCAGGGCGAGCGAAATATTTACGGTATTGACTTCCCCGATGGCTTGCGCAAAAACGACGCCCTGCCGCAACCGATTATCACCCCCACCACCAAAGCCCAGGACGGCGGCCACGATGAGCGCATTACCAGCGCCGAAATTGTGGCGCAAGGATTGGTCGATCCCGAAACGTGGATGCGGGTGCAGGATGTGGCGGTGAAGCTCTTCCAGCGCGGCCAGGAGATCGCGCGCCGCTCCGGTCTGGTGCTGGTGGACACGAAATACGAGTTTGGCCTGGACGCCGACGGCAACGTGACGCTGATCGACGAGGTCCACACGCCGGATTCCAGCCGTTTTTGGACGCTGGAGAGTTATGAGAAATTAACCGCAGAAGGCGCTTCTCTTTCGAGCAGAGAAGCAAAACAAGATGAACCAGAAAACTTTGATAAGGAGTTTGTGCGGCTTTATTACGCGGCGCACGGCTACCGCGGCGACGGCGAGCCGTTCCCCTTGCCCGCTGATCTCGCTATCGCTGCCGCCGATCGCTACATTCGCACCTACGAGTTGCTCACTGGTAAACCTTTCGAGCCGGGATCGTATCCTGTGGGGGAGCGGGTGGCGAGAAATTTACAAAAAATGAGTAATGAGTTGGCGACGTCATGACCGCAATTGATGTAAGCAACGTCGTCAACCCCAATTACTCATTACTCGTTACTCCTTATCACAAGGAATCGCTATGAAAAATGGATTATCGTCTTCCACACCCCTCGTCGGCGTGATCATGGGCAGCACCTCGGATTGGGAGCGCTGTATGCAGTTTACGGCGCAGACGTTGCGCGACTTTGACGTGCCTCATGAGTGCCGCGTGGTTTCGGCACACCGCACGCCGGTGTGGATGGTGGAGTATGCCGAGAGTGCCGCCGAGCGCGGGCTTGAAGTGATCATCGCTGGGGCGGGCGGCGCGGCCCATTTACCCGGCATGGTGGCGGGCCATACACTGTTGCCGGTGATTGGCGTGCCTGTGCAAAGCCAGGCGCTGAATGGCATGGATTCACTGCTCTCGATTGTGCAGATGCCGGCGGGCGTGCCCGTGGCGACGATGGCGATTGGCAAAGCCGGGGCCATCAACGCCGCGCTGCTGGCCGTCTCGATTTTGGGCGCAAGCCGCCCCGATCTGCGCGCCAAATTACAGGCTTTTCGAGAAGACCGCGCACAACAAGTGCTCAATCAGGTGTTAGAGATCGGAGAGTAAGAGATTGAACGCCCAATCGTCAATCGTCAATCGTCAATCGTCAATCCCTCCCGGCTCCACCATCGGCGTCTTTGGCAGCGGACAGCTTGGGCGCATGTTGGCGCTGGAAGCGCGGCGCATGGGCTATGGCATCCATACCTTCTCGCCGGATCAGGGTTCGCCCACGGGCCAGATTGCCGACAAAGAGATCAGCGCCGCATACAACGACGAGGCTGCTGTGCGAGACTTTATGCGCGGCGTGGATGTAGTCACCTTTGAGTTTGAAAATGTGCCGCTGCATGTGGCGCTGATTGCCGCCGAAGAGGGTGTGCCCGTGCGCCCCAGTGGACGTGTGCTGCGTACAGCCCAACATCGGCTGCGCGAAAAGACCTTTTTCGCCGAAGCGGGCCTGCCTGTGGCCCCCTTTATGGCCGTGAACTCGCTCTTCGATCTGCACACAGCGCTGGAAACAATCGGTTGTCCGGCGGTGCTCAAGACAGCGGCTTTTGGCTATGATGGCAAAGGCCAGGCACGCATTGACCGTCCGCAAGAGGCAGCGGCGGCGTGGGCGGCGATTGGCGAACAACCCGCGATTTTGGAAGGCTTTGTAGCGTTTGAGCGCGAGGTTTCCGTGGTAGCGGCGCGCGGTGTGGATGGTTCCTTCGCCCACTATGGCGTCATTGAAAATATTCACCGCAACCACATTTTAGACGTCTCGATTGCGCCGGGACGGGTGAATCAAACTGTGGCGCGGCAAGCGGCAAAGTTGGCGCAAACCGTGTTGGAATCGTTGGACGTTGTCGGTGTACTCTGTATCGAGTTTTTCGTATGTGCCGATGGCCGATTGTTGATCAACGAGATCGCCCCGCGTCCCCACAACTCTGGGCATCTCACGATTGAGGCCGCCGTGACCAGCCAATTTGAGCAACAACTGCGCACCGTTTGCGCGCTGCCGCTGGGATCGACGGAGATCGTGCGCCCGGCGGTGATGGTCAACTTGCTGGGCGATGTCTGGCAGGCCGGTGAGCCAAATTGGGCAGCGCTGTTGGCTTTTCCCACGGCGAAGTTGCATTTATACGGCAAAAGCGAAGCCCGCCCAGGGCGCAAAATGGGCCATATCACCGTGACCGCGGCAACCGTGGACGAGGCGTTGGAAACGGCATTGGCGGCGCGTACATCTTTGGGACGATAGCCGGAAGACGACAGACGAACGTTAACTGAGGTTCTACTTTCGTCCATCGTCTACGGTCTTTCGTCTTTCTTTTCAGGAGAACTCATGTTTCCCCACAACGATTTCGACTTTGACGGCGATACCCTGCACGAAGAGTGTGGTGTCTTTGGGATTTACGCCCCGAAGAAAGAGGTGGCTCGCTTCACCTATTTTGCCATCTACGCATTGCAGCATCGGGGACAAGAAGCCGCCGGCATTGTGACCAGCGATGGCCGCATTGCCCACGTTCACAAGGGCATGGGGCTGGTTTCGCAGGTTTTCAATGAAGACAATCTGGCTCATCTTGACGGACACATGGGCATCGGCCACACGCGCTATTCCACCACGGGATCGTCGCGGCTGCGCAACACCCAGCCTTATGTGTTGGAGACGATTGACGGGCCACTGGCGATTGGGCATAACGGCAACTTGATCAACGCGCCGCAGATCCGCAAAGATCTATTGGAGCGCGGCGTCGGGTTGTCCACCTCCACCGACAGCGAGTTGATCATCCACTTGCTGGCACGCACCCGCGGCAGCAACTGGTTTGCGCGCATTCGTCAGCTCATGGCCCAACTTGACGGCGCGTACACGCTGATTATCCTCACCAACCAGGGCATCTTTGGCGTGCGCGATCCGTGGGGGCTGCGTCCGCTAGTGCTAGGCGAGTTGGACGGCGGCTTTGCGCTGGCCTCGGAAAGCTGCGCCTTTGCCACGATTGGCGCAAAGATGGTGCGCGAGATCGAACCCGGCGAAATCGTGCGTCTGGATGATGATGGCTATGAAATTGTGGCCGGTCTGCCGCCGCAGAAGTTGGCTTTTTGCACCTTTGAACAGATCTATTTTGCCCGGCCAGACAGTATCCTCAACGGCAAATTGGTGCATCAAGTGCGCCAGGAATTAGGCCGCCAACTGGCAAAGGAAGCGCCCGCCGACGCCGATATTGTGGTCCCCGTGCCCGATTCAGGCACCCCGCACGCCATCGGCTATGCCCAGGGCAGCGGCATCCCCTATAGCGAAGGGCTGATCAAAAGCCGCTACATTGGCCGCACCTTTATTCAGCCGTCGGACCAACTGCGCAAAGTAGGCGTCGCCATGAAATTTAACCCGCTCCCCGATAACTTGGCCGGGCAGCGCGTGGTGATGGTGGACGATTCCATTGTGCGCGGCAACACATCGGGGCCGCTGGTGCAGTTGTTGCGGGATGCAGGCGCTGCGGAAGTGCATGTCCGCGTGGCCTGCCCGCCGATTAAGTTTCCCTGCTTCATGGGCGTGGACATGGCAACCCAGACCGAACTCATCGCTGCCCACAAAAGTCTGGATGAAATCTGCGCGCATATCGGCGCGGATTCGCTGGCCTATCTCACCATCGAGGGGATGATGACTGCGCTCAAGGCCGAAGCAGGCTATTGCAACGCCTGTTTCCACGGCGAGTATCCCTTCTCCACACCGATCCCGTACATTGAACTGCAAGAGAAGCAGAAGTTCGCGGGGATGTGGGGGGATTGACAGGCTGACCGCAGACGACAGACCGCAGACGACGGACGAACGTTTAGAACTATGATGGTTCCAAACGTTCGTCCGTCGTCCATAGTCCATCGTCTCCCATCACCAATATCCAATCGCTAATCCCCACTCTCCCAATCCCCATTCTGTACGAATTGCTGTACGAACCCCACCCTTCTTTTCACTCTATAAGTATGGTTAGCTGAAGAAGCCAGACTTTGTTGTCACTTACTGGCAAACCTCCCCCCTCTTTGTCGTAGTGAAAGGAATTGTTGCCATGAACCGCATGAAACAGTGGATCCACAGGGGTTGGCTGCTTTTATTGGTTTTGGGAATGCTTGTGACTGCGCTGCCTGTGGCGGCCCAGGACGCGCCCCCCCCTGCTGACCCACCGGCAGGCGAGATTACGCCCGCCGCCACATTGGAAGATCCCACCATCTTTGCCAGAGATGTCTCTGGCTTTGTTGTGAAGTCGCCCGTGCTCTATTGGTTTACTCTCCCCCCCTGCCCTGGCCCCGATCCCAAAGTAGCGCCGGCTGCAACCCCGCCCCCAGCGATCCGGTGACGATCCAGCGCATCCGCACCACGGGCAGCGAGATCCGCCGCATCTTCGAGCGCAACGATACACGCCCGGTGGGGCAGTGTAACCCCTATATCATCAAATCCAATTTAGCGGTCGACGAAACCCACCTCTATTGGATGGACGCTGCCGGGCTGCAAAAACTACCCCTCACCGCCAATCCTGGCGATGCACCCACGCTGCTTTTGCCCTTCCCTGTGGGCGAGACTAGCACGGCGATTGCCGACGGCGGCAGCGAAATTTATGGCTATGTGGGCGGCCACGTCTGGCGTGTAGACAAGAACGACGGCAGCAAAAATTACGCGCTCTACTATACCGAGAAATTCTCAACGCAGATCAAAGCCGATGGCACCTATGTCTATGTGCTTTCCACGGATGGCATACTGCGCCTGATCAATCCACATGCCAATTATGCCGTCACCATCCTGGCAACCGGTGTCGGCACCTTCCACGCACCGGGCGGGCGGCAGATCTGCGGCGATGGCCTGACCCAGTGGGTCTATTCGTCTGGCGGCATGGGCAGTTACCAATACTTGAGCCATGCCGACGGCCCCGTGGATTATCTGCGCTTTGGCGACTTCAACGGCGACAAAAAGACCGATGTCTTCACCACGCTGCCGCGCGACGACGGCAACCTGCAATGGGTTTATTCCTCGGGTGGCGTTGGCAGCTATCAATATATCGCCTATGCTGGGCAGTCGCTGGAAGACCTGCGTTTTGGCGATTTCAACGGCGACGGCAAAACCGATGTCTTTGCCGTCGCCCCACGCCAAGCGGGTGGCCTGCAATGGCTCTATTCATCGGGTGGGAATGCCAGCTATCAGAATCTCAACTTTTCCGATACACCGCTGGCCGATCTGCGCTTTGGCGATTTTGATGGTGACGGCAAAACCGACATTTTCACGGCGCTGCCCCTGGGGAACGGCAACTTCCGGTGGGTCTACTCCTCTGCCGGGCTGACAGCCTATCAGAATCTGGCTCAATCTAATATCCCCCTGGCCGATCTACGCTTTGGCGATTTCAACGGCGATAAAAAGACCGACGTTTTCGCGGCTGTGCCCCAAGCCAGTGGCGACTTTGATTGGGTCTATTCCAGCGGCGGTGCGGGCAACTTTCAACACCTGAACTATGCAAACACGCCGCTGGCCGATCTGCGCTTTGGCGATTTCAACGGCGACGGCAAAACCGATGTCTTTACGGCGCGCCCGCTGGCAAATGGCAGCCTGCAATGGGTCTATTCCAGCGGCGGCACGGGCGGCTATCAGAACATGGCCTCTGCCGGTCAAGCGCTGGCCGATCTACGTTTTGGCGACTTCAACGGCGACGGCAAAACTGATGTCTTTGCCACCACGCCGCGCGAAGGCTGCAAGCCCTTTCAGCCACTCTTCTATAGCCAGGGGCGCACAGTGCGCTGGGCAGATCTGGCAACGGGCAATGGTGGTGTTGCCTATACCAGCCCGGACACGCGCGGCAGCAGCAACCGATCGCTCAAGTATATCCGCACCAGTTTTCTTGCCAGCGATGCCAATCGTCTCTTTGTGTTTGAAGACTATAGCCCGGTCTGCACGGGGTTCTGTTTCCGCATCGCCTATGATTATCTGATCCGGGTGCCGCTGAGTCTGGATTACTTCCAGGGACTCACCGGCGGTGCGGGCAGCGAACTCTACATTCGTCCCAGTGCGGTGACGCCGCTGATGGGCAACACCAACTTGACCAGCGACGGCACCTTCGTCTTTTGGATGAACGATAACACGGTCTACCGATTAGCCGCCGACGCCGCCTCCCTGCCCAAGATCAATATGCGTATAACCGGCATGGAGATCACCCAGGGCATCCAAAACAGCAGCAACACTGTGCGCCTGATCCGGCGCAAAGATACCTATGTGCGCCTCTTTGTGAAATCCGATGGGGGCAACGTGCCTGATGTTTATGCACGACTGACGGCCTCGTGGCCGGGCGTTGCCAATGGCGGCTCAGTCTCGAATCTCGACCGCAGCATCACCGTGCGCGGCACGCCCGATCGCTGGGATCTGAACCAGAGTTTCCTCTTCCGCCTGCCCTGGCAATGGACTGAACAGACGGCGTTGAGCTTGCGGGCTGATTTCAACCCCTTTGGCATTCCGCTGGAGCCGACCTACGCGGACAACACGGCCAGCTATGGGCCGTTTAACTTTCAGCCCTCGCCCCAACTCGACCTGATCTTCGCCGAGATGAGCTATGCCCTGAGTGGCACCACCTATAGAGTGCAAGGCACTCTTAAAAATGTAAACTGGATCAACAAGGTCTACCCGTTGGGCTACACCCTTCAGAGCGGCGACCTGGAACCAGGGCTGCAATATGAAATTTGGGAAATCGCCGATGCCGGGCTGGCAACGCGCGTTACACGCAACCTGCCCGAATGCGAAGCCTATGTGGTGCGCGACGCCATGGGCAACATCACCGAGAACAAAGACCTCAACCTGTGCGCCAGCGACTATGTCAACAGCCTGCTCAACCGTGAACGCACACGGCGCGCCGTGCCCACGGGAACCTTTATCTATGGCGCAATTCCAGAGACCGGCAATGCCAATCAATTCCCGCGTGGGCAGGCCGGGGCCAATCGTGTCACCAGCGGGCCGGATCGGGACGGCGTGCGCGATGGCTATTATGCCGGGCACGAAGTCGGCCATGCGGTGGGGTTGGGCCACCCGGCCAAAGGCGACAAACAGTGTGGTCTGGACGGCGGCGATCCCTCGCCCACCTACCCCAGCGCCCACATTGGCCCCGACGACGATAGTGTCAATGGGCTGTACATCCACTATGACACGCGCTTGATCCTGCGTGGCAGCCAGTGGACCGATTTCATGGCCTATTGCAACAGCGGCAGTTGGCCCTTCCAGTGGACCAGCGATCAGAACTACAACCGCATGTATGACAACCTGCCCAAGCCAGGCAACGTGGCGGCAGCCGCCACCCTGGCCCCCATCGCCGGCGATTGGCTGGGCCTTTATGGCACGATTGCGCCAGATGGAACCACCGCCGCCCTGCACGTGGTGGAGCGTTCCGCCGATGTCACAACCATGCCGGATCGTGTGCCCGGTCCTTTTGCCATTCGGCTGCTCAACGCCAGCGGCGGCACCCTGGCGACCTATGAGTTTACGCCCGCCGAGAGCGGCGATGACGAATGGAAGAGCTTTGCCCAAGTGGTGACCTTTGCTCCAGGCACACGGTCGGTGCAGATCGTGCGGGTGGCAGACAACAAAGTGTTGACGAGTCACACTATCAGCGCCACTCCGCCCTCGGTGAGCAACGTGTCGTTGGCCGCCGTGCCCGCGCCCAGCGACACCACCGCCACCCTCTCGTGGAGCGCCAGCGATCCCGATGGCGACGCACTCACCTTTGGTATCTATTACAGCAACGATGGCGGGGCCAGCTTCCAACCCCTGCGCTTGGGCGTAACCGGCGGCAGCGCAGCGGTGGAGATCGGCAACCTGGGCGGCGGCACCGGCATCTTCCGGGTCATCGCCAGCGACGGCGCGCAGAGTGCCGAAGCCAACAGCCCCGAATTCACCATGCCCACCCACGCCCCAGTGATCCGCCAGATCAGCCCGGCAGACGCTACCCAGGTGCAGTGGGGCCAGCCGCTCAACGCCAGCGTTGAAGTCTGGGACCCGCAAGATGGCTTCTTGCATGGCGGCAGCTTGCAATGGGTGCTAGACAACAAAGAGGCCATCTACGGCGCGCAGATTACGTTGAACAATCTGTCTGTGGGCGCGCACAAGCTGACCATGACGGCGTATAACAGCGTAGGGATGAGTGCCGTAGCCACGGTGCAACTCAACGTTGTCGATGATCTCAGCGTGCCAGGGCCAAAGCTTTCCGTAGCGCCCACGACGGTGACTTGGAGCGTGAGCAGCGACAACAAGACGGCACAGACCGCCGATCTGAAATTGACCAACGCGGGCGGCGGCACGCTGACCTGGACGGCGCAGAGCAGCGCGGCCTGGCTGGCGCTGGATAGCAACGAGGGCGGCGTCTCCACCACGGTCAAGATCACTGGCGACCCGGCAAGTTTGGCCGCCAATAGCAAAAACGCAGCCATCATCACCTTCACCGCCAAAGATGAAAGCGGAAATGCCATTGGTACAGTGATTGTAGATGTCACGCTCTGGGTGGACCCGTCTGGCTACACCAGTCCGGGAACTGAAACAGCGCCATCGCAAAACATTTATCTGCCCACGCTGCAACGGTAATTCCACAAAAGCCCCGCCAGTGTTCAGAACACTGGCGGGGCCAGAAAAAATTGTTGCTCGTTGAAGGACAGATTGTCTTACAGAGGAGCACACCCATGTCCATTCTCCACACTTACACGCCCAATCTCATCCGATTTCTATTCCTTTGTACCCTCTTGCTAGGGAACCTTTTACCGGCGCAGCCCGTGCTGGCGCAGGAACGCGCTCCCGAGTCGCCGGTGGACGCCGCCGCTGTGGATGCCATCACCCCGCGCGCGCTGACGCTCAACGGCACCGATGCCTACGTGGACATCTCCCACGATGCGGCGTTGAACCCATCCACGGCGGCCACCTATGAGGCGTGGATCTATCCAACCAACCTCAATGGCTGCCGCACGATCTTTGGCAAGGATTACACCCAAGGCTATTGGGTGGGGTTGTGTGGCGGGCGCATCCGCTTTCACACAGGTGGATCGGCCCAACAAGACGGCACTACGATTTTGGTGCCCAACCAGTGGACGCATATCGCCGTGGTTTGGAACCCGGCCAACGGCCAGCGCCGCTACTACATTAACGGCGATCTAGAATATACCGGCACGGCAGGCCCAGCGCCCACTGGCAGCCGTGAATTGCGGATCGGGGATGATTACTCGTGGGATTTCTTCGTGGGCTATATTGCCGAGGCGCGCTTGTGGAGCGTAGCGCGCAGCCAGAACGACATTCGCCACACCATGCACATCTACCTCAACGAAAAGATGCCGGGGCTGGTGGGCGCGTGGCACTTCACCGATAGCCTGGACGATGCGATTGGCGGGCGTGTGGGCGCAGGGCGTGGCACAGGAATCGGCTATGTGCCTGCGCCGCAAGATAGCCTGCACCCCTTCCCGGTTCACTATCCTAACGTTGCCGCCGACGATACATTTAACACATTGCCCCATCGTCGCTATAGCGCGGCCACGGTGACGATACCAGCGGCCAACCGTGCCTTGCTCATCGGCGGCAACGTGGACGGCGGCATCAGCACACGCATGGATAGCGTGGACATGGGCACAGGCGACGTGACCAAACTGGGCGATCTGCCAGTGGGCCTGTTGCAACCGGGCGCAGCCTATGTGCGCGCCAGCGATACGGTCTATGTCTTTGGGGGCTTTGGTAACACGGTGCAAGATGCCATTTATGCCGTGAATGCCAGCACCGGCGCTGTGCGTACCCTGGCTGCCAAAATGAACGTCGCCGCCAGCGCGCCAGCGGTAGTCTATCATGCCGGGTTAGACAAAATTTTCCTCATCGGTGGCAACAGCGCTGCGGGTGTCCTCAATACCATCAGCGTGTTTGATCCCACCACCGAGCAAATCAGCGTGGCCGGGTTTAGCCTGCCCACAGGATTGCTCCAGATGGGCGCGGCTTATGTTGCCGCCACCAACAGCATCTTCCTCTTTGGCGGCATCGACACCAACGGCACAGCCGTCCAGAGCATTTACGAACTAAGCGCTCATGGGGATGGGAGCGCTGGCAGCGTCACCGCCCTGAGCGCCCAACTCCCCAAGGCCGATGATGGTCTCAACGCAGCCATTGACGGCAAAGCCAACCTGATCTATCTGCTGGGCAGCAATGTGACCGAATGGGTCTTGGCTTTTGATCCGGTGACACGGCAGATCTGGCAGACGCCCAGCAAACTTCCGGCCACACGCCACTGGGCCTCTGCCGTTTACAGCGAGCGCAACCGACACACGCTGGTCATGGGCGGCTACAACAGCAACGGCCAAGCGAACGTCTGGAAGATCGCGCTGGGCGATGGGCCGGCGGTGGAACTGGGGCGCTGGGATTTCCTGGGCTTTGGCTACACGGTCAACGACATTGACGGCGACTATCGGCGCGTGATCATGGGCATGAACGGAAACACGTATACTGTCTTTGCCAACGGACAGGGGCAGTTTTCCAGCCCACAGGTGCTGGGCGGCACGAATGTACGGCTGGTACGCTACGATCCAGACATTGACCGCGCCTATTATGTGCTGGACAAAAATACCATCACCTACGATAGCAGTTCCGGCACCACCAAGCTCTGGCCGATTCCTGAAAGCGACGAGTTTATCAACGATTTCAACCCTCTGGGCAACTCGCCCATGGTGGCAACCGATGTAGATAACAGCGTCCCCGGCGGACACGCCACTCTCGATTGGCGCTGGGGATTAGGCCAGTTCAAATTCTGGCACGGCAGTTGGAACGGCTGTTATGGCTCGCACAGTTTGGTCAAACGCGCCAATAATGAAACCTGGGGGCTGGTCACAGAAGTGGCGACGTGCGGCCCCCGTATGGCCCCAGAGCCGCGTGCCGAAGCCGGAGCTGGCGATGTCTACATGCAAGGCGTGACGTATAACTCGGTGAACGGCGAGTTCAGCGAGTTCGACTACGGTAAGATCTGCAATGCCGGTGGCTTCAAACCCACCTACACCAC
Source organism: uncultured Chloroflexia bacterium (assembly GCA_963721725.1). GTDB lineage: Bacteria > Chloroflexota > Anaerolineae > Caldilineales > Caldilineaceae > RI-153. The sequence goes on along the minus strand of CAVRLX010000016.1, from coordinate 40,411 downwards.
GGAAATGACTTTTGGCAAAAATGGCGATTTTTGGGTATCGGGCACAGGTGGCGTTTGCCGCTACCCGGCGGCCACGGTTCCCGGCACCTTTGGCGTCAACTGGCTTTTCAACGTCATGAACACGCCCACGGGGCCGAACAGCAATAGCGTCAGCGTGGACAGCGATGGGCGCGTCTGGTTTGGCGTGGATCGGGGGGCCAACGCCAGCGGTGGTCTCACCGTCTTTGAAGTGAAGGGCAAAGATGCCAATCGTCAGTCGGTGTGGACCACAGACTATACCTGGCTCAACGCGCCGATTGGCAGCGTTGTGCGCAACAGCAGCGAATGGGATAGTAAGCTTGGCGCGGTAAAGGCCGTGGGCGAACGTGTCTGGAGCGCCCGCGACAAACAGGTCTTTACCATTGCCCAACGCTGGCAACAGTTGGACGAACAGAACGCACTGCGCGCCAAAACCATCCGCAAAGTGTGGACGGTGCGCGGGCGGCTCTTCGTCGCCAGTGCCAACGAACTGCACATTCTCCAGCCCGACGGCGTCACTTGGGAGAATCTCGCCATCGCGGGCGTGAACGCCGTTCTCGCAGACAGCCGCGGGCGAGTCTGGATCGGCAGCAGCCGATGGTGTGCAACTTTACGGCGCAGGGGGCGTGAGTGCGGTGCCCAGTGCCACGGCTGCACCGGCTGGCCCCATCACCGCTCTGGCCGAAGATAGCCAGGGGCGGATTTGGATCGGCGCGGGCAATGGTGTCACCTTATACGACCGGGACCGCTTTGTGACGACAATGGCCGTGCCCACCGGCGGCAACGTCAAGAGTATCGTGGAAGGGCGCGACGGCGTGCTCTGGGTGGGCACAGACGCCGGCATTGGGCGTTTTAACCCCGCCGATGCGATCTGGAACACGCTGACCACGGCGGATGGATTGCCCAACAACAGCGTTTCCGACATTGTGCAACTGCGCAACGGCTGGTTTGCCATTAGCCATGCCGGGGGCGTGGTCCAATATCGCGGCGAAAAAACCTTTGTCGCCTATTCCATTGGGGGCGCGCATCTGCCCCTGACTGTGGACGAACGCGGGCGGCTGTGGGCGGGCGCCTCCTTTGTGGATGTGGATAGCTGGCAGGGCTATTTCGTCACCAATTCGGGGCTGCGCGAAAGCGCCATCAGCGACAACGCCGCCGACGGCACAGATCGGGTCTGGTTTGCCCACCCCAACGGCGGCTTGAGTGTGCGCGGGGCCACGCTGCCGCCGTTGGCCGAAAGTGTGCCGCTGATCTCGGATTTCACGCCCAAAGCAGGCACGGCTGGCGATCAGATCCAGATCCTCGGCAGCGGCTTTGGCACAGATCGCGCCGTGGTCGATGTCAGCATCGGCGGCGTGCCGGTGGAAGTGGTGGGCGTGACCGAAACCGCCATCACCGTTCGACTGAACGCGGAAAACGTGTCGGGCAACATCTCCGTGGTCAAAAACCGCAAGCGACGCACCACCAGCGGCGGGCAACCCTTCTGCGCCATCCCCCGCATTGGCAGCATCGCCCCCACGGGCGGCACGGTGGGCGTGCCGGTTACCATCACCGGCCAAAATTTTGACCCCAATGCGCGTGTGATGCTGGGTGGCACAGTGCGCGATGGCTGGGTGCGTACGCCCACGCTGATCACCACGCAGATCCACGCTGGCGACGGCGTGGGCGCGGCCAAAGTCTTCAACAGTTGTGGCAACGAAGCCGTGGCCTCCCTGCCCTTCAACAAGATCGATCTCTTTGTGGATCGTCTGATCCTGACCCAGGGCTTGCCTGGGCAGCCGTTGGTCTATGCTCGCCCTACCTTCTTTCAACACTATCTGCGCCGCAACATCGACCCGCGCCCCAGCGATACCGTCGCCGTGGATCGGGTGCAGATCACCTTTACCGACCCGCGCAACAACGCATCCTCTACGTATGATCGACTCTACAGCGGCGGGGTTCCCTCCTCCATCACCCCGCCCGGCCCTGCGCAACTGGCGGACATTGTCAACAGCCTCAATCTTTTCAACATTGTGCCCATTGGCGGCGCTGGCTTTGTCACAGGGGATCTGAAGATCGATGTGGAACTGCTCAACCGCAGCCAGCGCATTACCAAATTCAGCACCACGGTACGCTTCGCGCACAACATCACCACCCGTGTGATTTTGGTGCCGATTATGCGCGAGAACTATACAGCCGCGCAGTTACAGACCCTGAAGACCAACACCGATCGCAATCTGGATGAAGCGCGCCGCCGCATGTTGCCCACCGGCGATCTGGAATTTATCTGGTCCAACGATGTGATGGTTCCCGACGAGCAGCTTGAACTGGATAATTTCTTTGAACTCTACCAATACGCGCCCCAACTGGATCGGGCACGCAGCCGCTGGAATGACCGATCCAAACAGGATGCACTGATCACCTTTGGCGTGGTAGAGCCGACCATTGTCATGGGCAGTGCCGATGGCTACGGTCTCTGGCCCGATGTTAGCGAAATGGCTAACCGGCTGGGGTTGAGCACGCTGGATACCCTGTGCGACATTGCCCAGGGCGCGCTTCAGGTCTTCACCTTTGGGCTGGCTGGCTCGGATGATGGCTGTCATTTGGAGCTTCCCCTCTACATTGGCTGGGCCAAAGGCGACGATGGGGTTATGCGCGGTGATAACAACGGCGTCAACCGCACCACCCAATCCAGTTATCTCTTTGTGCATGAGATCGGCCACATTCTCAACATGGTCAAGCCCTGGGCCTATAACGGCAGCATCAACGACAACCTGAGCCATTCCGTCAACGATGAAATTGGGCCGCTGGGCACAACCTTCGAGTCGAGCAAATCGTGTGGGCAACTGGCCTCTGGGCGCTTCGACTGGGATCTCTCGCTCTATAACCAGCCGGGCGTCTTGACCCCGGTGATTAATCCCATTAGCGGCGTGCAGTTCTATCCCCAGAACAATGGCAACGCCTGGACGGCACGTGCCAAGTCTGTCATGAGCTATGCCTGTGCCAAATACAACAACAACACCTTTTTTGAACCCGTGGATCACGGCATGATCCGGGCCACGATTGGCGGCGCGGATCTATCAGGCTTTTTGCCCTGGCCGTTTCAACAGCGCATGGCAGCGGAACAGAGCGCCGATTTCACCATCACCCCGCGCATAATTCCGGGGCGGCGGCTGCACGTCTCCGGCACGGTGGCGCGTAGCGGTGACAGTGGATCGTTTAGCCGCGTGGAAGCCCTGGGCGAAGAAGCGCCCCTCAGCCTCAGCTTCGAGACAGGCTACTGGCTGGTGCAGCGCGGGGCGGATGGCGCTGAGTTGGATCGGATCGGCCTATTCCCCGTCTTCGACACCATCCACAAACATGACGATCACGAACCACAGGCGGAAAGTCCGCTGGGCTTTTTCGCCGCCACTGTGGTTCTGAACGAGGCAACCCGTCGTGTGGAACTGCGCCATGACGAGCGCGTGCTGGCGACTTTTGCGCCGGGCATGGCTGCGCCCACGGTTTCTATTACCAGCCCAAGCGGGGGCAGTTTCAACGGTGAGGCCATCCCCGTGGCGTGGACAGCCACCGATGCTGACGGTGACGCCCTGGAGGTTAGCATTGACTATTCCGCCGATGGCGGTGTGACGTGGACGCCGGTGGCTTCGGCGGTGGGCAGCGGCACGGCGAGCGTGCTTTCATCGGAATTGGCGGGCAGCACCAATGCACGTATTCGTGTCACGGCCAGCGATGGGCTGCACACAGGCAGCGCAATCTCGGTTCCTTTTAGCGTGACCGCGCAGCCGCCGCAACCTTTCATCTCCGCTCCATTGGATGGCGCGATTCTGCGCGAAAGCCAGACGGTAGATCTTATCGGCGGGGCGCGTGATGCCACTGATGGGTATCTGCCCCCGGTGGCGTTGCGCTGGACCAGCGACCGCGACGGCGATCTGGGCAACGGTGATCTGCTCAACGTGCCGCTGAGTGTGGGCGTGCATCTAATCACATTGACAGCGCAAAACAGCGCCGGGTTGACCGCCACGGCGACAGCCACCGTTACGGTGGAAGGCGATTACGACGGCGACAGCATCCTCGACACAGTGGAAGCCGCCGAAAGCCTCAGCCCGCTTACGTCTAATGATGCCTATAGCGATACGGATGGCGATAGTCTGTCATTGGTGATGGAACGCAACTGGGGCACCGATCCCAATCTGGCAGACAGCGACGGCGATGGCCGAGATGATGCCGTTGAAATTGGCGAAGGCAGCAACCCCACAGCGGCGGACAGCGCGCCCGCGCCCAATATGCTCATCGTCAAGCCGGAGTCAATTGCTTTCGAGGCCGATCTCTCTGGCGATAGCGCACTGCCCCAACACGTTGTGCAAGTGGTCAGCCGCTTGCCCGTCTCGTGGACGGTGAGCAGCGATGTGGCGTGGCTGGCGATCAGCGCGGCCAGCGGGCGCACCCCCACAGTGCCCACATTGATTGTCAAGCCCGAAGCGCTGGAAAACGGTAGCCATGCTGGGAATCTGACTTTCTCGGCGGCAGGGTTGACGCCAGTCACTGTGCCGGTCACGCTGACCGTAATCAACAAAGCTGATTATTGTGATGCCAACCGCGACGGCGTGCTAGACGCGGCGGACGTGGCCGGGGTCAACAGCCGGGTGGGCAGCAACAACACACAAGAGGGCTTTGATCTCCGTTACGATCTGGACAAAGATGGGGATGTGGATCAGCAAGATGTGACGTTGATGCAAGCCTGTGTCGATTCGCCTTCTAACCCGGCCAACGACAGGAAACCGGTCTACTTGCCAATGGTAGCAGGCGGAAGCGGCTCTGCGCCCAGGGGGTTGACGGTCTACGGGGATGCGCTGGCGCGCAGGCTGGGCAAACTGGTCTTGGGACAGCACGGTAAATCTGGCAAACCCATCACCCGTAAAAGCGGGCGCAGCCTCCATCGCTGTGAAGTACAACAAGGCGTGGGCGGGGCTGGCCCTGCGTGCGTCTGCGCCCATCAACATGGCGAACTACAGCGCCATTAAGCTCTGGGTCTATGGCGCGCCGGGCGGCTCGGTGTTGGATATCTACACACAATCCACCGACGAAGGCGCGAACGGGCCAGCCTATCGCTTCACTGCTCCGGCGGGCGTGTGGACGGAGATCAGCGTGCCACTGAGCAGCATCGGCAGCCCCAGCCAGATTGCCCGCATCAACGTGCAGGATGGCAGCGGCGCAGTGCAAGCGGCGTTTTATGTGGATGAAGTGGAGCTGATGAGAAAGTAGATGTGTGATTGAGGCGATTTCCTCGATAAAGTGAGTCCTTCACGATTTGGATGAGGAACCGGCCTCCTCACATGGATGAACAATCGTGAAAATCTGAATTTACAGCATAAAAAATAGGAGCGTGGGATGCCCACACTCCTATTTTTTATGCGGCCCCTGGGTTGTTATTTTGTCGGAATCGCTGAAGCCTTGTCTCGCAGTAAAACGATACCCAGCCAAATCGCCCAGAGCGGCCCCAACACAATATTGGCGGTGAGTCCCAGCAAGCTGAGTGCCTCAATATTGAAAATGGCGCCGATAAGATTGAGGCAGAGAAAACCGCCAATGCTGAGGGTAAATACGCCCAATCCACCGTGCTTTGACCGTATCAACGCTCCCATGCCCAGAAACCAGATCGCCCCACACAGGTTCTGCAGGACGCCATGCAGGCCATCTTCGACGGCGGCAGCCACCACCTGGAAGGCCAGGGTCAAGAATTCGCGTTGGGAGACGTCAGCCAGTTCGTAGCGCTGCATAAGCAGGGGCCAGGCCGCAGCCAGGACAGCCGAACCCGTGGCTCCCAAGATCAGATAGAGCAGGCCGCTGGCTGTAAATACCTGGGCGAAGGGTGGATTGAGAGGCTTAAGCCAGCGCAAGAGCCAGAGCGCAAGCGGCACAAGCAGCAGATAGTTGCCCAGCATATTCAGCCAGAAACTCCAACGCACAAAGTCGGCAGCCATTGTGCCGGCGGCGATGAGTGACGATGCATCGGAAAAAACCTCGAAATCGTAGTTGACACCCGCCAGCCCAATCACAAGGCTGAGCAAAGCTAGAATCCCCGCGGCCACGGCTAAACCACCGGTCCATCGTTGAAAAGAGCGCTCGCCACTCATGGCATCCTCCTTGGTCTATTCAATCATTTTGGATCACCAATGCATGACCCAGCCACCGTCTACATTGACACTCTGTCCCGTCACGCTTTTGGCTCGATCCGACGCCAAAAAGACAGCCATGTTGGCTAACTCTTCTGGCTCTTGCCAGCGGTTGAGCGGAACCAAGCGCCCGATCTTTTCCGCCGCCCATTCGTCATAGCTGGGGCGCTCCGCTTCGGGCAGATGCGCCACCTGCCCGGCATAGACGCGATGTTGCAGCGGCGTGCTCACCATGCCGGGGTTGAGGATGTTGGCGCGCACGTTATACACAGCCAGATCTTTAGCCGCACATTGGGTAAAGTTGAGCAGCGCGGCTTTGGACGCGCTATAGGGCGGATCGGTCTGTGAGCCGATTTGCCCGGCCACGGACCCTAAAAAGAGGAATGTCCCGGCGCGGCGTTCGCACATGGCGGGGGCGAAGGCGTGAGCAGTGTTGACCACGCCCATAATGTTGACCTGGAGCACGCTTTGCCAGTCGGCGGGGGCCAGTTTCCAAAAGGGGAAGCCACCCTTGCCCGATCCGATGGCGGCGGTGTTGACCACGTGCGTCACAGGGCCGAGTTGTTCTTCAATTTCGGCGGCAGCAGCCACGACATCGTCATAGTCGGCGATGTTGAGGGCGCGAGCATGGGTAGGCACGCCATGTTCCGCGCCGATCTGCGCGGCTATTTCGGCCACGTTGGCAGCGCGATCCAAAATGGCGACGGGCGCGCCCTCAGCCGCAAAGGCTTCGGCAATTGCCAGCCCAATGCCACTGGCCCCGCCGATGATCACGGCCACTTGGCCGGAGAGGTGAAGGTTCATGGGGTGCTCCTTTCAGGATGGACGATGGACGGAGGACGAGACGATGGTACAGATGCTTGATTTTCAATCGCAATCTTATGCTTCGTCTATCGTCTTTGGTCTTTCGTCAATTCTTAAACCGCGTCATCACTTCATCTGCAAACAGCCGCATGCCTGCGCTCTGTGGTGCGTCCATAAACCAGAGCATGAAGTGGCTAATGCCCAGATCAATATAGGCTTGCAGTTGCGCTGTGACCTCGTCGGGTGTGCCGATGATGTAGGTGTTGGTGAGTGAGGCGGGATAGTCGTCGCTGTCGCCGTCTATAAAGGCTTGCACATCGGCGGCGGGCGCATCGCTGCCCAGGCTGATCATGGCGCGCAGTTGCTGACGCACGCCTTCCCGGTCCGGTGCAACGAGAATCTGCGTCTCCAAGCTGCGCTCGATCTCATCCACGGAGCGGCCCACGGCTTCGCAGGCCGCGGCGAGAGCATCCAGACGGCGGCGCAATTCCTCTAGCCCAACGGGGACCGTGTTCCAGCCGTCACCCAGCCGGGCACAGGCTTCCAGCGTTTTGGGATGAGCCTCGCCAAACCAGATCGGCGGATGGGGCTGTTGAACAGGCTGAGGCGTACAGGTGGCGGCTTCGACGCTGTAATAGTTGCCGTTGAACGTCACCGGGCTGTCGGCTTCCCACAGCGCCAGGGCCAGTTCCACCCCTTCCACGGTGCGGGCGATGCGTTCCTCGGCTTCGTCAGGATAGGGCAGGTTATAGGCCACATGCTCGGCGCGACCAAAGGCAGGATCGGCAAAGAAGATGTAGCGCCCACCGGAGAGTTGGTCCAGGGTTGCGCCCATTTTGGCCGTCATGGCTGGGCTGCGGAAGAAGTGGGCCTGATGGATCATGCCCAGGCGCGCCTGCCGCGTTGCCCCGGCCAGCGCCGCCAGTGTGGTCCAGCCTTCGAGGATGGCGTTGTCTTTGCCCAACATTAGGTGATCCGCCACCCACAGCGCATGATAGCCCAGGGCGTCGGCCTCGCGCGCCGCCGCCATCACCGCCGCAGCATCCAGCGCCGGAAAGTTGGGCGTGCGGAAGAGTCGTCCTCCCGGTGCGGCGAAGATGGGAAGGCAATAGCCGAATTGAATGGGAAACATTGTCGTTGCTCCTCAAGTCATTGAATTAACGATTTTTGATTAACGATTTTCGATTTTGGGTTGACGTTCTGAGCGCAATCCTTGTGTCAAGATGCTCTACACATTGCAATCGTCAATCTTTAATCTTCAATCGTCAATCCCTTTCGGTTTGCCTTGCTGCGCGGGGTGAGGTCGAAATAAGTTTCGTGGCCCGCGAAGAAACGCTCGATCTCGTCCACCATGAGGTTAAAGAAATGGGGGTGTTGATCGCCGCTGTAATAGCCAATGTGCGGGCTGAAGAAGACGTTGGTCAGCCCCAGAATCTCGCTGTCTGGCGGCACAGGTTCGGGATCGAAAACATCCAGCCCGGCGATAATGTCGCCACGTTTGAGGCGTTCAATCAGCGCTGCCGAATCGACCACCGCCCCGCGCGAGACGTTGACAAAGACCGCGCCCGACGGAATCAGCGCCAGTTCACGCGCGCCGATCATGCCGTGGGTCTTGGGCGTGTGCGGCACAAGGCAAACGATGACATCACACTGGGAAAGCACGTTGTCCAGCGAGGTCTGGGTGAAGTCCAGCGCTTCGGCCATTTCACGCGGCAGATAGGGATCATGCACCCAGATTTCGGTCTCGAAGGGGCGCAACAGTTTGATCAATCGCCGCCCCATGTGACCGCCACCGATTAGCCCCACACGCTTGCCCGTAAGTTGTCCGGGCATTTTGGCGCGCACTTCGGCGGAGACACGGGTTTCCCCGGCAATGATGCGGCGGAAGTGTGCGCCGGCGTTGCGTGTGGAGACCAGGATCAGCCCCAGCGCCCACTCGGCCACAGGATAGGACGAGCCATTGGTGGTGTCCACCGTGCGGATGCCGTGCGCCCAGGCAGCGTCGAGATCGATGCGGCTGGCAAAGCGGTCGCCCTCCAACTCACCTATCAAGCGCAAATCGGGCGCGGCGTCGAGAATCTCGGCAGTGAGCGTGGGCGCGCCGTGGCAGATGACGATGCCGTCATACGCGCCGATGCACTCGCGCAGCGCCGCCGCCGCCTCTGGATTCTGATTGGTGTCATAGATGCCGCCGCCCTCACAGGGGAACCAATCCCAATCGGCGAAGGCATCCAGCCGTTCCACGTCGGCGGGGGCGAGATAGTTGTTACGTACGTTTTCATTAAAGGCCAGGAGCAGTTTGGGTCGTTTGATTGCATTCACCATTGTGAAATGATAAGCTTTCTCTATGAAATTCTTTTTTGAATGGGATGACGCTAAGGATCAGATCAACCAGGAGAAACACCGCGTCTCTTTTCAGGACGCTCGCAAGGCATTTACTGATCCCAAACGCATCATTATCGAAGATGCAGGCCACAGCGAAAACGAACAACGTTTTTTCTGTTTGGGCAGCGTTAATAATGAAATTCTAACTGTCCGCTTTACCTATCGAGATAACACAATTCGTATCTTCGGGGCAGGCTTTTGGCGAAAAGGAAGAAGACGTTATGAACAAGAAAATCGCGAAACAGATTAAGTATACAGACGAGCCAATTGATCTGGGCAAACGCGTGGATGATTTTTTGCCCCCGGCTAAAGAGTTAGACGAAGCCAAAGAAATTGTCCATGTGACGCTTGCACTGCGAAAAGAAAGTATTGCCTTCTTCAAACAACAGGCGCAAGCATCCAATGCGTCTTATGAAGTCTACATTCAGCAACTTCTGGATAGTTATGCGCAACAGACACAAGAGGAAGCGTTGCACTCAACGTAGGCCATTCCAAGCCATTCAATGATCCGCGAAGGACACGAGAAGCACAAAGAAAGAATTAGCTTTGTGAAATTTCGTCTTCTTCGTGGACGAATATTTCTTTGAGTTGGCCTTGCCCACCTCTACGGATTCTATTCCACCATTCGTAGCGGATCTTCGATCATGTCGGCCAAGGTTGCCAGGAACTGCGCGCCGCGTGCGCCATCCACCACGCGGTGATCACACGAGAGCGTCAGCGTCATCATCGGGCGGACGGCCGGCTGACCGTCCACCGGCACAACACGGTCGGCAATCCGGCCCACAGCCAAAATCGCCGCCTGAGGCGGATTGACAATGGCGTTGAAGGCATCCACGCCAAACATGCCCAGATTGCTAATCGTAAACGTGCCGCCGCCCATGTCTGCCGGGGCCAGTTTGCCCGCTTGGGCTTTTTTCACAACTTCGCCACGACGGGTGGCAATCTCGCTCAGGCGCAACTGGTCGGCCTTGTGGATCACGGGCACAAGCAGGCCATCCTCGACGGCGACGGCCAGCCCCACGTTGATCTCAGCGTTGGTGATAATGCTTTTTTCACCCCAACTGGCGTTGAGGCGCGGATGGCGCACCAGTGCTTCGGCCACCACTTTGACCAACAGATCGGTGAAGGTGATGCCTTCGACGCGCGGTTGCGTGCGTTTGCGCCACGCCATCAACGCCGTGGCGTCCACCTCGCGCACAAGATAGAAATGGGGCACGCTGGTCCAACTGCCCGTGAGGCGGTCGGCCATGATCTGCCAGAGGCGGGAGACGGTTTCGGATTTAACCACAGAGGTCACAGAGGTTTGCACAGAGGACACAGAGGCTTCTTCTCTTTGTGGTCTCTGTGTCTCCCTCTCTGTGACCTCTGTGGTTCCTTCTGCTGCGAATACATCAGCGGCAAGGACAGCCCCGTTGGGTCCACTGCCGTCAAGGGCGGCAAGCTCGATGCCCTGCTCTGCTGCCAATCGCCGCGCTTTGGGAGAGGCCAAAACCTTCGTTCCCTCTTTGCGCCGTTGCGGTGAACTTTGCGGTGAACTTTTCTGGCTTTCAATGTACGCCAGCACATCTTCTTTGCCGATGCGGCTGCCCGTGGGCTGGATCTGGGCCAGATCAATATTGTGCTCGGCGGCCATGCGCGCCGCCACCGGGCTGATGGGAAGGGTTTCGGATTTAACCACAGAGGACACGGAGCTTTGCACAGAGGGCACAGAGGGCTCTGCGGCTCTCTGCTCTCTGTGGTCTCTTTGGTTCTTTCTTTGGTTCTTTCTCTGTGCCCTCTGTGGTTCCTTCTGGAGCCGCTTCACCGGGGGCCAGGATCAAGGCGATGGTCTGCCCCACGGGGATCTCGTCGCCCTCGGCAGCGGTGATCTGTGCCAGCGTCCCCGAAGCGGGCGACTCAATCTCCACATCCACTTTATCGGTGGCGATCTCCATGAGAGGTTCGCCTTTTTGGACAGTGTCTCCTGCCTTCTTCAACCAGCGCAACAGCGTGCCGGTCTCCTGGGCCATACCCAGCGCGGGCATAATGACTTCTTTGGGCATTTCCAATCTTCCTCAATGGTGGTGAGCGAATCTCCGGTCACCAGGGGTATGTCTATGATATAATGCGCACACGTTGTGATTGTATGAATCGGATGGAGGACCACAATGAGTGAACAGACCATCGCTGTGGATCTGCCACAACCACTTTATCAACGGCTTCAACGGCTGGCCGATGTAACCCATCAGCCCATCGCTGATCTTGTCTTACAGGCAATCGACCAGAATGTCCCGCCGCTTCTGGATGACCTGCCCACTGACATGCGCCAGCACCTTTCCCCATCTCGAAACGCTTTCTGATGTTGCGCTGTGGAGCGTCGCACGTAGCCACACAGATAGACAGGATCAGATTCGATACTCGGCACTGCTTGATAAAGAACGAGATGAAAATCTGACCGAAACAGAATCCGCTGAATTTGAGCAACTCTACCAAGCATTTAACATTCACATGCTGCGCAAATCCTATGCCTGTGTGCTTCTCAAATGGCGTGGGTATGCGCTGCCTTCGCCCGCAGCCCTCGACTAATGTCTCCCTATATTCCCGTCAATCTACGCCATCAAATTGCACAAGATGCGGGTCATCGCTGCGGTTATTGCCGCTCGTCTTCGCAGTTGATGGGAAGTCCACTTGAAATCGAGCATATCATCCCTACATCTCAGGGCGGCAAAACCATTCGCGAGAATCTCTGGCTTGCCTGCCATCGTTGCAACAAGTTCAAAAGCCATCGCACGCTTGCCCAAGATCCAGTCACAGGACAGGATCTCCCTCTCTTTAATCCTCGCCACCAGCCCTGGCATGATCACTTTCAATGGAGCCAGGACGGAACCCATATTCACGGTTTAGATGCCATAGGGCGCGCCACTGTAGATGCACTCCAAATGAACAACCCCTACGTGGTAGAATCCCGGCGCTTCTGGGTATTAGCGGGATGGCATCCACCGCTGACGTAGCTAGGCTTTCCCACACAACATTTTCGCCACCGCCACCACGTCCGCCGGGGTGGGGATGGTGAGATCCTCCAGCACAGGCGAAAATGGAATCGGCACGTTCATGGCCCCCAGCCGCTTGACTGGGGCGTCGAGATAATAAAACGCGCCGTCGGCAATGACCGAGGCGATCTCGGCGGTGACGCCGTACTGCTCGTAGCCTTCGTCGATGACAATGGCGCGGCCTGTCTTTTTGGCCGAGGTGATCAGCGCTTCTTTGTCCAACGGAACCGTGGTGCGCGGGTCAATCACCTCGGCGCTGAGACCGATCTCCGCCAACTGTTTTGCCGCCTCCAACGCCACCTGCACCATGCTGCTTGTCGCCACCAGTGTGATGTCGCTGCCTTCGCGCTTGATGTCGGCCACGCCAAAAGGAATCGTATATTCGCCTTCGGGCACGGGGCCTTTCAGCGTGTACATCATTTTGTCTTCGTAGATCGCCACCGGGTTGTCATCGCGAATGGCCGTTTTCATCAGCCCTTTGGCGTCATAGGGCGTGGACGGAACCACCACTTTCAGCCCCGGCACATGGCTGAGCCAGGCGTGCAGCGACTGCGAATGTTGCGCCGCCGAGCGCCGTGACGCGCCCATGGTTGTACGCAGCACCATGGGCACTTTGAGCTTGCCGCCCGACATGTAATGGGTCTTGGCGGCCTGGTTGACCATCTGATCCATGACCAGCGTTGTGAAATCACCAAACATAATGTCCACAATAGGACGCATGCCGGTCATGGCCGCGCCCACGCCCAGGCCGGCAATGCCCGCCTCGGAGATCGGCGAATCGATGACCCGCTGTGGGCCGAACTCTTCCACCAGTCCGGTCATCACTTTGAAGACCGTGCCAGCCTCGGCCACATCTTCGCCGATGATAAAGACCCGCGGATCGCGGCGCATCTCTTCCGCCAGCGCCTCGCGGATGGCCTGGGCCATGGTAATTTCGCGCACTGTTCCATTGTTGGCTGTGCTGCCGCGTAAAGACTCAAGCATAGACATGGCGGGTAACCTCACTTTTTGCGGGATAGGGAGCGTTGAGGGCGAACTCGACAGCCTGTTCCACCTCGCCGCGCACCTCGGTGTCGATGCGTTCCAAGATGGCCTGCTCGGCCATGCCTTCGTCAATCAGCCAGGTCGAGAGCACCGTGAGCGGATCGCGCTGGCGCCACTGTGCCTCTTCTTCTTTGGAACGGTAATATTCGCGGCTAATGTCGCCCACATGATGGCCGTGGAAACGGTAGGTGTGACAGAGCAAAAAGGCCGGACCTTCGCCGCGACGCGCCCGCTCGACCAAGCGCCGTGTGGTCATGTGGACAGCGCGCACATCTTGCCCGTCCACCTCTTCGGCATAGATGCCAAAGCCCGCCGCCCGTTTCATGCGGATCCCCGGCCATGGCTTCGCTGTGGTGGGTATATTCGCCATACATGTTGTGTTCGCAGACATAGATGACAGGCAGCTTCCAAAGTTGGGCCATGTTCATGGATTCATAGAGCAGCCCTTGCCCCATGGCGCCATCGCCAAAAAAGCAGACCGCCACCTGATCGCTGGCGCGCATCTTAATCGAGAGCGCCGCGCCGGTGGCGATCCCGGCGCTGCCGCCCACAATGGCATTCGCGCCCAGATTGCCCGTCTCCTGATCGGCAATGTGCATGGAGCCGCCCTTGCCGTGGCAATAGCCTGCTTCCTTGCCCAGCAACTCCGCAAACATTTTGTCCAATGTCGCGCCCTTGGCCAGGCAGTGACCGTGGCCGCGGTGTGTGCTGGTAATGTAGTCATCGCGGCGCAGCGCCTCGCAAATGCCCACGGCGATGGCCTCTTCGCCAATATAAAGATGGGTCAGCCCCGGCATCTTGGCGCCCGTGTAAAGCTCGTTGGCGTTCTCTTCAAAGGCGCGGATCTTGCTCATCTGCTCGTACATGTGCAGCCACTGTTCGGGATCGATTTCGTTATAGTCAGGTTGTGTCATGAAGTGTCTGTCTTTCTGTTTTGTGGACGATGGACGGAAGACGATGGACGAAGAGCAAGCAACCCTAACGTTCGTCTATCGTCTTTGACTATCGTCTTCTTCTGCAATCTTCCTGGTGGAGCAAAGGTCTCAGGACTTACGCACTAACCAGTTGCGATAGGAGAAGTTGAACTTTTCAGAAAAGTTCAACTTCTGGGGCGACTACGTAAGTCCTGGGTCTGATTCAACGCCAATGACTCAGAAACTCTAGCGCATCTTTCATCTCGCTGGCTGATTTCGTGCTCATCAGGCGCAACAATTGACGCACAACAACGCCTGTCTGGACTTGATCCGAAACAATGATGCCCGTGTGCTGGCGTGTGTTCGTTAGCCATTCTGTATGCAAACGGAAAAAATCGCCGCGGTTGAACGTAAAAATTACGCGTCCTTGTGCTGTCGCATACTCTAACTGTACCTCATCGCTCTGTCCCAATAGTCCAGATTCAGATGCAGTCACAAGATCAACGTGGCGCGCCCGCAGCCCTTGGATCAAATCGGTACGCTGTGCATCTTCATCAAGATAGAGCTTGATCGGTACGTCCATGCTATTTGTCAGAAACGTTTAGACGCTGGAGGGTTTCTTCAGAATCTGCCTGAATGTCGGCCTCGATCTCATCCGTGTGCAGATGATAGTACGTTAATGCCGCATAAATCTGCACCAACTCCAGATGAGAAAGTTGGGTGGCGATTTCTTCAGGAGAGATACCCAGTTTGTACAGCCCCGCAATGGTGCGTACCGTGGTTCCTGTGCCTGCCACAATGGGGCGACCACCACGCAGGTGAGAATTTTTTTCGATTAAGGCATCGATAGTCGGGGCCAATGTCATCCTACGTCTCCATTTCTAAACATCTTTCGCCAGCATTCCTAGCTGATACACCACTACGGTGGACTATCGTCCTCTGGAAATTCCCGCTCGCTCAAACGCTGCCGCCAACACCCGATACGACTCGGTGGCGGTTGCCAGCGCATCGTACTCAGGGCGACGCTGCACCATCATGCTGATCTCGGTGGAGACTGCGCCCGTGTAGCCGTGGGCGTCCATCGCCTTGAGATAGGTCACATAGTCAAACTCGCCCTCGCCGGGGATGAGGTACTCGTGGTTGGGCGAGCGCCCGCGCTCATCTTTGACGTGGGTGTGGGCGGCGAAGGGCATCAGTTTCTCCACCGATTCGGCAATGGGAACGCCCACGACGTTGAAATGGCTAATGTCAAAATTGGTGCGGATGGCCGGGGAATTGACGCGCTGCATAAAATCCACCATTTCATCAGGCCACTCAATCGCCGCGCCCACATGATGTTCCAGCGCAATCGTGATGCCGCGTGCCGCGGCGTACTCGCCCAGGGCGGCAGCGCGATCCACTACTCGCTCGGCGTGTTGGGGCCAATCGCCGGGGTGACCGCCCACGCCGCTCACCACTACCGGCGCGCCCCATTCCACAGCCAGATCCACCGCCTTTTCGATCTGGGCACGATCACGCGCATAGATAGCCTCGTCTGGCTCCAGCAACGAAGTATAGTAATTCACCGCCGAGAGCGTCAGCCCGGACTGTGCGATTAAGCCGGCAATGCGCTGCCGTTCGGCCGCGTCCAATGTATCCACCGCCGTGGTGAAGCGCGGCAACACGCAGATCTCCACAGCGTCAAAGCCCAGGCCAGCCAAATGGGCAATGGCCGTCTCAATGGGGACGGTAGGCATGCCCCAGGTGCTATAACCAAGTTTCATGATCAGCCGTTTCTGTTCAGGTGGTATTTGTGTAACAGGATTGGATGCTGAAACTCTACCCGACCGCGCCGAAAATGGCTAATTTGTGGAGTGCGAGATAGAACGCATTTGCCACCGCTCCTTTCCGATTTCTTTTTTTTCACGAATTGCGCGGATTATCGCCACTTACACACCCCGTTTCCCACAGGATCGACCGGTTCTGTTAATTTCTACAAATTTTGTTTGACAAAATAGGCCATCTATCAATAGAATGTACCCTGCCCGATACCGTACCGTCGTGCCGTCAGGCCCCGATACGCACCATATGGAGGGAACTCAATGCGTATTTTGTTTGTCGAGAAGCAGATCGACTATGAACCGCAGGGGATTATGCAATTGTCCTCTGTCCTTAAAAAAGCTGGTCATGAAGTGGCACTGGCTGTCGTTGCCCAGGAAGATCCGATCAAAATTGCCCAGGAATTTGAACCGGACATTTTGGGCTACAGTGTGATGACCGGCTCACAGCGCTACTATTTTGACCTCAACAACCGAATCCGTGAATCGATGAGGGACAAAGCTGTCTTCTCGATGTTTGGCGGGCCACATCCCACCTTCTTTCCCGAAATGATCGAGGAACCTGGTGTGGACGCGCTCTGTATCGGCGAAGGCGAAGGCCCGATTGTCGATCTGGCAAACGCATTGGGCAATGGTGGCCTCAAGCCAGATATCCCCAATTGGTGGTTTAAGATCGAAGATGAAATCGTGCGCAATCCCGTGCGCCCGCTGGTCCATGATCTCGGCTCGCTGCCGCACCCCGACCGCGAGATGATCTACGACAAGCATGTGTACAGCCGCAACTCACCGGTGAAACATTTCATGGGATCGCGCGGTTGTCCGTACCAATGCACCTATTGTTTCAACCATGCCTACTATCAGATCTACAAAAAAGAGAAGCGCGGCAACCAGCGCCCAGTGGATCAGATCATCGAAGAGGTGAACTGGGTACGCTCCAAGTGGCCGCTGGAAAACGTCGTTTTCATCGACGATCTCTTTGTGATCTTCGACGACTGGCTGGAAGAATTCGCTGAAAAATGGCCCAAAGAAGTGGGGCTGCCCTTCTTCTGCAATGTGCGCGCCGATCTGCTCGTGCGCTGGCCGCACAAGGTGGAGCTATTGGCCCAGGCTGGCGCGGGCACAGTCAGCATGGGCATCGAAGCCGCCAATGACGAGATCCGCAACAATGTGCTCAAGCGCCACATGACCCGTGATAACATTGTGCAGGCTGGCAACATGCTGCGCGATGCCGGCATTCATGTCACCTCCACCAACATTTTGGGGCTGCCCGGCACCACGTTGGAAGATGACATCGACACCATGCGCCTCAACGCCGAAGCACGCATTTCCTATGCCCACGCCTTCCTCTTCCAGCCCTATCCGGGCACAGAATTGGGCGCGTATGCTCAGGAAAACGAGTTTATGGTCGGCTCGTTTGAGGATATCTCCTCTATTGCCTGGGACCGCTCCATTATGGTCTTTGACGATGTCACCGAGAAGCAAAAAATTGAACACTTGCAGCGTTGGTTTGCCCTGGGGGCCGAATGGCCGTGGATGGAACCGTTGATCCGCCGCATGATTGCCCTGCCCCACAACAAGCTGACCGACACCACCTATTGGTGGATGCACAAGCTCTTCAAGGGCTGGATGATCAGCCGCCGGATTCACCCCACCAAGTTCAGCGCCAAGAGTTTGTGGGATGCCGCTACGCACTTCTTCCGCATGGACGCGTAAATCCGATTACTCTTTTCAATTCTTAAGCTCTTTGGGATGGGGCGGGGTCTGGCATGAAACGTGATGCGGAACAACTGAGCGCACGCTTCATGTACGCTTATCCCCTGAAATTCCAAAGAATCGATGTAACGATACAGGTGGGACGCGCTCGCCAGGAGTAGAACGGTTGTGAAACGCTCGTGTGGCGAGTGCGTCGCACCCTAGACCTGTATAGGTACGAATCGATAACAAAAAGTCCGCCGGTTTGTAACCGGCGGACTTTTTGTTATTCAAAATGAGTGTTCAGTAAGCTTACATTTTAATAAGGTAGTTTCTAAACTATGTACTAAAAAACCAAAATGACATTGTAAGCAGGCTCATGCCTAGAATTGCGTAAACTTTCCACACAAAAAAGTACCCCGGTCATAGCTGACGGGGCACTTTTTAGACTATTTGAAATTCAAACACAAACCTACGTTCCATCTAACCTAGGCAGCGCCACAGGAGTATACTTAGGAAAGATAATCGCGCAGTTTGCGGCTGCGGCTGGGATGGCGCAGTCGGCTTAGAGCCTGTGCCTCAATTTGGCGGATACGTTCACGGGTGACGCCAAACTTCTTACCCACCTCTTCCAGCGTGTAGCAGTAGCCATCTACCAAACCAAAGCGCAATTGCAAAATCCGCACTTCACGCGGAGTCAGGCTTTGGAAGATTTCGTCGATCACCTCGCGCAGCAACTGCTGACCTGCGGCATCTTGTGGACTATCGGCGTCTTCATCTTCAATGAAATCACCCAGATAGCTATCTTCCTCTTCGCCCACAGGCATTTCCAGGCTCAACGGACGCTGGCTGACACGCATGATGTGTTCAACCTTCTTTGGTGTGACGCCCAGTTCCTCGGCAATCTCCTCTGTGGTCGGATCCCGACCCAACTCCTGCACAAGCTGGCGGCTGGTGCGGGTCAAACGATTGATCTGCTCGTACATATGAACCGGCACGCGGATTGTGCGCCCCTGGTCGGCAATGGCACGAGTCACCGCTTGGCGAATCCACCACGTGGCGTACGTGCTGAATTTGTAGCCACGGCGGTAGTCGAACTTTTTGACTGCACGGATCAGCCCAATATTGCCCTCTTGGATCAAGTCCAGGAAAGGCACACCACGCCCCACATATTTCTTGGCAACGCTGACCACCAGGCGACTATTGGCCTTAATCAGATGTTCTTGCGCAGCCTGCCCATCGCGCACCAACAGCAGCAAACGCTCGCGTTCTTCCCAATCTTCCAGACCATCAGTCAATTTCTGGCGAGAAATCCGGCCTTTTTCCATCCGCTTTGCCAGATCAACTTCTTCCTCTGCCGTGAGCAGGGAACGCGACCAATTTCTTTTAGATAGAGACTGATGGAATCGTCGATTTCAATTTGGCTGAGATCAAACTCTTCTTCTTCCTCCACCGTTTCAATAATTTCGTCTGGCTCTTCTTCTTCGATTTCTTCCTTTTGGCCGACTTCAATCCCCTGCTCAAAGAGATTGGCAAAAATGTCTTCCAATTGTTCGATATTATTTTCTACTTCAGGCATCACCTTCAGAACGTCATCATAGCTGACAAACCCCTTAGAACGCCCTAGTTGCAATAGGTGGGTCTGGGCCTCTTCCGGTGTCAAGACTTTGATCTGTCCATCCAATTCGTTTTCTATTTGGGTGGTTACCAGTTCTTCTGCCATTGCTATCTCCTCTCTAATGACTGGGCATTGGATCCGCCTACCTTGTGATTCCTCAATCAAGGTAGATTAACACATTCCTCGCGCTTACCCAGTGCAGCTTTGAACTTTACAATAAGACTAGAACAGACTATGTAACTGGAAATTCATTTAGCGCTCTCTTTGTTTTTAGATCAACGGGAGCTTTGCCCTACCGTTAAACTGGCTGCGCTTTTTTGAAATCCCAGATGCCATCTTTCTTTTGATACTTCTCTCCACACCCCTGGCAGCGCACTTCATGTGGTGTCGTCCGCATCATCCCCTCTGTGGTACAATGAGGGCATCGAAACAGGCTTTCTACATGAGCCGGATTAGTTGAAAGCTGGGTCCGCCGTCGATCCTGCCGCAAGCGAGCCTTGACCAAGACGCTAGGTGATAAGGGATAGTGACCGGCTGGCCCGAAAAAGTACTTTTCGGTTTGAACAAGGTTGGCTGGTGTAAATAGCCGCTTGAACAAAGGCAGCCGAAAGTGAGAGAGACCAAAACGATCAATCTCCACCAAGCCAGCTTCTTCAAACTGACTTTGCATCCACTGGGGATGGAAATCGAAGTTCAGCCGTACGAACTCCACTGGCTCCGATGCAAAGGGTGACCAATCCTGCTTTTTAAGTAACCAACGCCCAATTGCTTTGAGGTTGCGCTTATTGGCATATTCCAGAATGGCCGTGCTCGCTCCGTGCAGTGAGCGTTGGATCTCTTTCAACGCTGTGGGCACGTCAGCCAGATGATGCATCACCCTTGCCATCACCACTGTATCCAGCACACCAGTTGCCAGCGGCAGATCATACAGATTGCCAGCCACAAAGATAAAGCGTGGATCATCCCCCCAGCGCTTCACAGCATCGGCCAGCAATGTGCGGCTATAGTCGAACAGAATAATCTGTTCATAGCCCAGATAAAGATCCGCCAAACGACCGAATCCTGCCCCTAGCTCGGCAATTCTTCCTCCGCTGGGAGGCAACCAACGCTGCAGAGCGGCTCGCTCAATCTTGTCTTCATAGTCACGCCCCTTGCCTTCCCAAAAGGCAGTACGGTAATCACTGCCCTCATAGTCCATCACCGGGATGGGGAGCGGGGTCTCTGTTGCAACTCGACTCATGCGCTATCTATTTTTCATGTTTGTAACCATGTCAATGTTTCACGTGAAACATCTTGGATGACAAAGTTGCTGAGAATCCAGGGTTTCTAAACCACTACAGTAAAAAGGAACAAAAAGAGCGAGAAAGTCTTTCTCCTCCTCGCAGTTGAACCATTATAGCACTCTGAATATCCCATTTCAATACCCAATTTGGGATTTTTTGCACGAATTCCAAAGGAGAATATACGATGCGTGAAGCAGTCATTGTGGAATCCGTTCGCACCCCGATTGGGAAACGGGCCGGTTCCTTAGTCCAAATTGAACCTATCCGGCTGGCAGCCCATGTACTGGCCGCCCTGGTGGAACGTACTGGAATCGAGCCTGGAAAGGTGGACGATGTGATTATGGGGTGTGTAACCCAAACCGACGAGCAAGGGGCGAACATTGCGCGGCTGGCAACGCTCTATGCTGGCTTTCCAGTTGAGGTTCCGGCAGTGAGCATCAATCGTATGTGTGGCTCGAGCCAGCAAGCGGTCCATTTTGCCGCAGCCACTATCGAAGCCGGGGATGCGGATGTGGTGATCGCGGCTGGCGTGGAACACATGACCCGTGTGCCTATGATGTCGGATTATCCGGCGCAATTTCCTGCCAATCCGCCCCATACCCTGTTACATCAGGGGGTCTCCGCCGAGATGATCGCTCAAAAGTGGGGATTTAGTCGGGCAGCGTTGGACGATTATGCCTATGAGAGCCATGTGAAGGCCGCCGCTGCCGTGGCACGCGGGGCATTTTCGGCCCAAATTGTGCCTGTTCCACTGGGGGAAGTCGTGTGGCAGCAGGATGAGGGGATCCGCGCCAACCCAAATCGTGAAAAAATGGCGGCGCTGAAGCCAGCTTTTCGTGAGGATGGGGTGATCACAGCGGGGAATGCCAGCCAGCTCAGCGATGGGGCAGCGGCGCTGCTTCTGATGGAACGCTCTGTGGCTGAGTCGTTGGGTTTGAAGCCCCGTGCACGTTTTCGGAGCCGGGTGGCCGTGGGCAGTGACCCAGCGTTGATGCTCACCGG
The DNA here is from genome assembly GCA_963721725.1 of uncultured Chloroflexia bacterium. Taxonomy (GTDB): domain Bacteria; phylum Chloroflexota; class Anaerolineae; order Caldilineales; family Caldilineaceae; genus RI-153. Next base: position 18,650 of record CAVRLX010000016.1, on the reverse strand, counting down.
GCCGATCCCAGCTACCCAAAAAGCACTGGCGCGGGCGGGTCTGTCCATTGATGAAATTGATATTGTCGAAATCAACGAAGCCTTTGCCTCAGTGGTGCTGGCCTGGGCAGAGGAGATCGAGCCGGACATGGCGCGGGTGAATCCCAACGGCGGGGCCATTGCCATGGGCCATCCACTAGGGGCAACGGGAGCCATTTTGATGACGAAGCTGCTCTACGCTCTGGAGGAAAGCGGTGGTCGCTATGGCTTGCAGACGATGTGCATTGGGCATGGGCAAGCCACGGCGACGATTATTGAGCGGATTTGAGAGATGGTGCAATGCGTTTTCGGGCAACGGATGTCATCCTGTGCCGTATGAGGGTAAATGCGCAGTAAACTACTTTGTATCGCCCTCGGCTGCTCTGATCTCGGCTAGATGCCCTGTATCATTGACACAATAGATCGTCCAGCCGTCGCCGGCCCGGTCTAAAATGGTGACGGCACAGTTGGCAGGGTCCCAGCGCGTCCAATCACGCGGCCCTTCGCCGAACCACTGGGCGAGCAGGCTGCTGATGACACCGCCGTGGGTGACAGCAGCCACAACCTTGCCAGGGTGCGATTCGAGAAAACTTGTAAAGGGCAAGGGCACACGTTGGCTAAAGCTATGGGGAGATTCACCGCCAGGCGGGGTAAACGTGGGATCGGCCTGCCAGCGCTCCCACAGTTGATGTTCGTCGCGCAATTGGTGGATGGTGCGCCCTTCCCATTCGCCGATGCTCATCTCGCGCAACCCGTCGTCAATCTGCGGTACAACGCCAATGGCATCGGCAATGGCCTGGGCTGTGCGTCGAGTGCGCCCCAAAGGTGACATATAGATGTGATCAATGGGCATCTCTGCGTGGATCTGCTGTAGGCGGCGGGCTGTGGCTTCAATCTGAGCTTGCCCGCGTGCCGTCAGCGGACCGTCCAGCGCGCCATGCCAGATGTTCCCACGATTGGCTTCGGTTTCACCGTGTCGAACTAAAATTAAACGTTTCATGGCTTCCTCAGAGGGTTGATGGATAGAATATCCTAAGCAGCACACAAAACATTTTTCAAAGAGCGAAAAACATTTTGTGTGCTGCCGCGGAGTATAGTATAAGGCTACCATCTCCCGGAAGGGGGTCCAAGTTGACCGCTATGCTAAATGAAACCGGTTCGGTGATTTCTCATGCCCTTTGATTGTACCTTGTGCTGTTCTGTCCTATAATACCAACATCAACTAAATATCTGCCGATGCACAGCGAGAGAGACTTCGTGGACTGAAGCGCCGAAGGTGCAAGCCTGTGGGGGAGCCATGACCCCAGAGGTGACACTCTCAGGCAAAGGGATCGTTGTGATGCGGCCACTCTGGAAAGCGCTCTGTTTGTAAACAGAGTCACCGACGGGGCAACTCCATCTTGGGAAACCGGATGGATCAATCTCTCAGGTCAAGGACAGGGTTTAACGGGCCTTCTTTAGAAGCGCCCGTTTTTTGTTGTCAATTTTTAACTATATAGCTGCAGGTGAGACGCACGGGTCTGAATTAGACTGCAACACTGAATCCTCTCCTGACCAGTGGGTCGCACCTGAATACTTACGTCAATTTTTGGTTAATCATTTGGTTAATCATTTGGTTAATCACTGTCCAGTCTATCTTGTAACCCGTCTAAGGAGTGAAGGAATGGGGAATCTCATCTCGGCTGTTGCACCCGAAATCACAAAAAATGGTCATTACACAGGCCAGCGCGTGCGATCTGCATTGTTGGCCCCGGTCGATCAGTTTGTCCATCGCCACATTGGCCCCAACCCTGCCGAAGTGGCGCAGATGTTAGATCTGCTGAACGTGGCCTCACTGGACGCGCTTATCGACGAAACCGTGCCGCAGCAGATCCGCATGGCGGGCGCGCTGCAACTGCCCGCCCCGCGTGCCGAATCCGATGTGCTGGCCGAGATGCGCGCGCTTGCCAGCCGTAATCAGCGCTATCGTTCTTTCCTGGGCATGGGCTACTATGACACCCTCACCCCACCGGTGATCCTGCGCAACATTATGGAAAATCCTGGCTGGTATACCCAATATACCCCTTATCAGGCCGAGATTGCCCAGGGACGGCTGGAAGCGTTGCTGAATTTTCAGACAATGGTGAGTGACCTCACTGGCATGGAAATCGCCAATGCCTCGCTATTGGACGAGGGAACCGCCGCCGCCGAAGCCATGACGCTTTGTCATCGTGCCCAGAAACGCAACGCATCCAACCGCTTTTTTGTCTCGGAAAAATGTCACCCGCAGACGATCGCTGTGTTGCGCGGGCGGGCCGAACCGCTGGGCCTTGAAATTGTCGTGGGCGATCACGTTACTTTTGTCCCCGACAACACAATTTTTGGCGCGCTGATCCAATATCCCGACACCGAAGGCACGATCCACGATTTCAGCGACTTTGCCCAGCAACTCCATGCCAAGGGCGCATTGGTCGTGGTTGCTACCGATCTACTGGCGCTGACTCTCTTGGCCGCGCCCGGCACATGGGGCGCAGATGTTGCCATTGGCAGCGCCCAACGCTTTGGCGTGCCCCTGGGCTATGGCGGACCCCACGCCGCTTTCATGGCAACCAAAGACGAATACAAACGCATCATGCCGGGGCGACTGGTGGGCGTCTCTAAAGATGCCAATGGCAACACAGCGCTGCGCCTGGCCTTGCAAACCCGCGAACAGCACATCCGCCGTGAGCACGCCACCAGCAACATCTGCACCGCCCAAGTGCTGTTGGCCGTGATGGCCTCGATGTATGCTGTCTATCATGGCCCGGCGGGGCTAACCCAGATTGCCCGCCGCGTACAGATGTTGACGGCAGTATTATCCACAGCGTTGATACGCCACGGCTATGACGTGAACGCTGGGCCGGTCTTTGACACGCTGAAGATCAGCGGGGGCAATCGCGAGCCATGGCTGGAAGCAGCTCGCACACGCCGCATCAACCTGCGCGCCTATGCCGATGGCAGCGTGGGCGTTGCATTGGACGAAGCCACTACAGTGGCCGATCTGCGTGCGCTTTTCGAGATCTTTGGCATTGACAGCGAGATCGATCTGGAGAGCATTGCACAAGATGTAGAGCCGAATTACAGCCCCACGCTGGCCCGCAGCAGCGATTTTCTCACCCATCCCGTCTTCAACACCTATCACTCCGAGACGGAGATGCTGCGCTACATCACCAAACTGCAAAACCGTGATCTGTCGCTGGCCCACTCGATGATCCCGCTGGGGTCGTGTACTATGAAACTCAACGCCACCACTGAAATGATTCCGGTGACGTGGCCGGAATTCAATGCCATCCACCCCTTTGTGCCGGTGGCTCAAGCCGCTGGCTATGCCGACATGTTCGCCCGGCTAGAAGCGGCCCTGCGTGAGATTACCGGCTTTGCGGCGGTTTCGCTTCAGCCTAATGCTGGCTCCCAGGGCGAATATGCCGGGTTGCTCACTGTGCGCGCCTATCACCTGAGCCGTGGCGAGACACAGCGCACCATTTGCCTGATTCCGTCGTCGGCACATGGGACCAACCCGGCCAGCGCGGTGATGGCGGGCATGGAGGTGGTTGTGGTGCGTTGTGATGAAAACGGCAACATCGACGTGGCTGATCTGCGCGCCAAAGCCGCCGCCCACGCCGATCACTTGGCCGCGCTCATGGTCACCTATCCCTCGACCCACGGCGTCTTTGAAGAGAGCATCCGTGAGATCTGCCGCATCATTCACGAACACGGCGGGCAGGTCTACATGGACGGGGCCAACATGAACGCGCTGGTCGGTCTGTGCCGCCCCGGTGATTTTGGAGCCGATGTCTGCCATCTCAATTTGCACAAAACGTTTTGCATCCCCCACGGCGGCGGCGGTCCCGGCATGGGACCCATCGGCGTGGCGGCGCATCTGGCCCCCTTCCTGCCCGGCCACCCGGCAGTGGAGGGCGTGGGCGGCACGGCGGCAATTGAGCCGGTCTCGGCGGCAGCCTGGGGCAGCGCCAGCATTTTACCCATCTCCTATGCCTACATTGCCATGATGGGCGGCAGCGGACTGACTGAGGCTAGCAAGGTTGCCATTCTCAACGCCAATTATGTGGCGGCTCGCCTGGCGCCGCACTATCCCGTGTTGTACAAGGGAGCCAATGGCCGTGTGGCCCACGAGTGTATTATCGATGTGCGCCCGCTCAAAGAGTTTGGGATCGAGGTCGAGGATATCGCCAAACGGCTGATCGATTATGGCTTTCATGCGCCGACCATGTCGTGGCCGGTGGGAGGGACGCTGATGATCGAGCCGACGGAAAGCGAATCCAAAGATGAACTGGACCGCTTCTGCGAGGCCATGATCGCCATCCGCGCCGAGGCAGACGCCGTGGCGCGTGGCGAGATCGCCGCCGCCGATAGCCCGCTCAAACACGCACCGCACACCGCCGGCGCGGTCACCGCCGCCGAGTGGAATCGCCCCTATAGTCGCGAAAGCGCGGCGTTCCCGGCGGCGTGGGTCAAAGAAAACAAGTTCTGGCCGCACGTGGCCCGCATTGACAACGTCTATGGCGACCGCAACTTGGTCTGTGCCTGCCCGCCGATTGAAGAATACGCGTAGACGCTTCCATCGATAAACTGAACCCTGCCATGTACAGCCCCGCCGGATCATCCCGGCGGGGCTGTACATTTTCCGCCACTGTCCATATGGCTAGGAGTAAACTCTCCACATTGCCACCATTCTGTCTATCCACCTGATTGATCTGCTGCACGAACAATCCGTATAAACTGTTCTCTAGATTACGTTGCCGAGGGTAATTGCCTGCGGCCCCAAAATTATCAGAGAGAGATAGAGAAATTATGGATAACTGGATTTCAAGACGAAACTTTTTGCGTGCGGCTGGTATCGCAACCGTTGGCATTGCCGCCACAACACCAACGGGCTTCGCTGCCGACTCGTCTGGCGCACCCGCTGCCCACAATCACGCGCCCAGTGTCGCCCAGGCATCGGTCACCGCCGACGAGATGGACGCACACCACGAAGAGGGCGTGAAGATTTTCCTCGACTACATCGGCAAAGACGATCTGTTTTGGAATAATAAGCTGGAACCGCGCATGGAAAATGGTGTCAAGGTTTTTGAATTAACCTGCACCGAGATGGATTGGGACGTTGCCAAGGGGCAAGTGGTCAAGGCCATGGCCTTTAACGGCACCGTGCCCGGCCCGGAGATCCGCATCACCGAGGGCGACAACGTGCGCATTATTGTCCACAACCAGATGAGCCAGAGTACCGGCGTCCATTGGCATGGGGTGAAACTGCCCAACAACATGGACGGTGTGCCTTTTATCACACAACCGCCCATCAAGCCCGGCGAGAGCTTCACCTATGAATTTGAGGCCAAAAACTCTGGCTCGCATATGTACCATTCACACCACAATGCTATGGAACAGGTGACCAAAGGGCTGTTGGGCGCGTTTATTATTGACCGCAAAGATCCCTCTAAAGATCCCAAATACGACGCCGATTACACGATTATTCTCAACGACGCCGGCATCGGCATGACGATTAACGGGCGGTCATTTCCCTATACACAGCCGATTATCGCCAAGCTGGGGGATCGCATCCGCATTCGCTATATGAATGAAGGGCTGCAAATTCACCCCATGCATCTGCACGGGCTAGAACAGGTTGTCTTTGCCAAAGATGGCTGGAAACTGCCCCTTCCCTACACCTGTGATACGGTGAATGTGGCCCCTGGCGAACGATTTGATGTGTTGGTGCATTGCCATACGCCCGGCGTTTGGGCCTTCCACTGTCACATTCTGTCGCACGCTGAATCTGCCCACGGCATGTTTGGCATGGTGACAGCGATGGTGGTAAACGAATAGTTCGCATGCTTGCCCGCACAGACAACCGAATGTATACGCGAGAGTGAAGCAGAGAGGGTCTTCTCTGCTTCACTCTTTCGCGTTAGGAATTACGCCCATGAGCGCAAGATTCCGGGAAGATAAACTGTGTACCCCTACGCATGAAAAATGCGCTCAACTTGGCCGGTCTACTGCCCTTGCCACTTGCCTTTATCAGCGATAAAATGCCGCTTGACGATGGCGCAACCCTATGCTAACATACGTAATACCGCATACGATTGCACAAAGGCATCCATGACTTCCCACGAACGCTCGCCCGCCAAAGGCCCCGTTACCATGCAAGATGTTGCCAAATTGGCAGACGTCTCGCAGAGTACGGTTTCGCGGGTGCTAAGTGGTTCGGAGAAGGGCATTGCCATTAGCGAGGAGACCCAGAAACGCGTTCTCCGCGCTGTGGCAAAGCTTGGGTATCAGCCCAATTTACATGCCCGCAGCCTGCGCGGTCAAAAGACTAGCATGGTCGCCATGATGATCGCCGACATTGCCAATCCTTTCTATCATCCTATGGTGCGCGCCGCTCAAGACATTGCCCGCGCCCATCGCTACGATTTCATTGTTGCCAACACGGATCATACGCTGGAAGGTGAGACACACTTCATCGAATCCATGATCCGACGTCCGGTTGATGGCTTACTCATGGTTCCCTATCATCTAGAGGATGCCGACTTTGAAAAGCTCCTGACGCGTATTGATACGCCTGTGGTAACCTTGGGGCAACATGTCAACCACCCCAAAGTGGACACCGTCTATGGCAGCGATGACCGCGCCATTCGGGAGACGACAACTTGGTTGATTCATGCGCGCGGACACGAACGGATTGGTTTCATCGGCGTGAGTTCCATCTTTGCGGCGGGTGTGCGGCGCAAGGCTGCCTTTCTAGAAGCCCTTCATGCGGCCAATCTGCTTGTCTATCCCGAACTGATTGAAATTGGCGATTGGTCCCCGGAGAGTGGCGAACGGGCTATGCAAGCCTTTCTGGCGCTGCCCCAGCCGCCAACTGCCGTCTTTGCCTGTAACGATCTCATGGCGATTGGCGCAATGGAAGCCGTGCAAAAAGCCGGGTTGCGCATTCCAGAGGATGTTGCCATTGTGGGCTTTGATGATATTCCGTCGGCGGTGTGGGTGCGGCCGCGGCTGACCACGGTGGCGCAATATCCAGCGGAGTTGGGGCGGGTGATGGCCGAAGCCCTTTTCGAGCGACTTCTGGGTAATTATCAAGGCCCAAATCGTCGTTTTGAAGTTGCCTGTCGGCTTGTCGTACGCGAGTCTGCCTAGCCGTCTGTAACAAGTTCAATTATGCTTTTCATGCGTGGCTACCCCATCGCCGCCCCATTCCACGCTGAGAAGAAATCGAGCATTTGGGCGCTTTTCCCTGCTTCTGTGCGCCGCTTTGCCCATTGCTCTTATTGATTCTTTGCTTCCATTTTCCAAGACTTACGCAGGCGCCCCAGAAGTTGAACTTTTCTGAAAAGTTCAACTTTTCCCAACTGCTTGGCGCGTAAGCCCTGATTGCTCTGCCCAATATCGGTTGCCACGCAGAAATCTGCGTTTATCAACATAAGTTGCTACCCTGTTTGTTTTGCAAACCCAAGGAGAAAGAAAGATGCGAAAGTTTTCGTTTGTCCTCGTCTTGTTCGTGGTGATGTCGCTGCTGATCAGCGCCTGTGGAGGCGCTGCCCCAGCCGCCACCGACACAGGCGCAGCAGAGGTCGCGGTGGCTGATGCGACCGTCGATCCCAATGCCCCCACCCCCGTCCCCACCCCGGTGATCAACAACTTTGGCACCTGTGACGATCCGTTGATTCTGTGGCACGGGCTAACAGGTTCCGACGGTGCAGTCTTTGCCGAGTTGCTTCAGCAGTTCTCCGAGGCAAACCCGGATGTCTGCCTCAACTCTGAAGGCTACCCGTGGGATATCTTCTTCCAGAAGTACCCGACTTCGGTAGCCGCTGGCAACCCGCCGGACATGGTCATCTTCCACGGAGCCGAGGTCAACCAGATGGCAACCGAAGGGCTGATGATGCCGCTGGAAGACATTATCTTCAATGAAGGCCTCCTCAACGTGGATGAATTCAACGAATCGCTGATGAGCCAACTGACCGTCAATGGCGAGATCATGGCTGTGCCCTTTGACAACCACGGCTGGATGCTTTGGTACAACACGAAGCTGATGGAAGATGCCGGTCTCGATCCCGAAGCGCTGCCCAAGAACGGTGCTGAATTCATTGCCATGGCCCAGCAGTTGACCACGGATGTCAACGGCAAACACCCGACTGATGCAGATTTCGATCCGGAAAACGTGGATGTGTGGGCGATTGACTATACTTGGCCCCGCTTCACCATCCCCACCACGTTGATGCAGTTCGGTGCTTCCGTGATCAGCGAAGACGGCACCACTGCCACCCTGGACAGCCCCGAAGCCATCGCCGCTGTGCAGTTCTGGCACGATCTTATGTACAAGTACTATGTGGCCCCGCCCGCCGTTCCCGGCAAAATGTGGGCCGGCGATCTCTACAAAAACAATCGCCTTGTCTTCATGTGGGAAGGCACATGGACCGGTGGTTTCATGCGTGATAACCCCGATGTGGCCGCGCTGACCAAGACCGCTTTCATTAACTCCCTGGCCCCGGATGGTCAGCAGGGCGTCAAGTTTGACTCTCACATTATGTCGATCCCGACGGGTGTGGATGAGAGTGGCGTGGAAAAGGCCAAGATGTTGATGTCATTCTTGGTCGAAAAGGGCGCATACTGGGCTGGTTCCGGCCAAGTGCCTGCGCTTAAGTCCGTGCAACAATTGCCCGAAGTCCAGGCGATTCCGTCGGTTGCCATGGCCGCCAACCAGTTCAACGAGATTGGCCGCACAGATCTCTCGCACAAGGCATTTATTGAAATTCAGACCGCCTGGGAAACCGCTGTCGGTACTGCCCTGGCGAGCGCAGATGCTGACATTGCTGCTGCGCTGACCGCTGGCAACGAGCAAATTCAGGCGATTCTCGACCGCCCGTAGTCGTTTTCTTCGGCCTGTGGGACTGTGCGCTGCACAGTCCCACAATTTTCATCTACCCTGGAGCCGATGCCCTATGACCTCATCCGCCCTGTCGTCCACTGTTTTGACCCCGGAAGCCCGTCGCCGCAAGAGATTGCTTGATCAATTGCCCAACTATCTCTTTATCCTGCCTCATTTTTTCTTTTTTGCCGTTTTCTTGCTCTATCCAATCTTCCGCGGTCATCCAGATCAGCCTGTTTGACTGGAAGATCATGTTGACGGACCAGAACTTCATCGGCACGGCCAACTATGCCGCCCTCTGGAAGGACAAGATCTTCTGGGAGACCCTGGGCAACACGACCTCCTTCATGGCGATTACCGTTGTGCTTAATGTCTTTCTGGCCCTCATGGTCGCTACGGGGTTGAAGCACGCCTTTGCTGGCAGTGATTTCCTGCGCGTGCTTTTTTATGCCCCGGCCATTCTCTCGGTTTCTGTGCTGGGCATCATCGGCATCCGGGTGTGGGATACACAGATCGGCATCATCAACTATTTTGTCACCACGCTTCTCAACGGCCCGCGCATTTCATGGCTGGGCAACCCCAACATTGTGATCCCCGCGCTGTCGGCTACAACGGTTTGGTGGACCTTTGGGTTTCCCATGCTGGTCTTCATCGCCGGGCTGCACACCATCCCCGAATCGCTCTACGAAGCCGCCAAAATCGACGGAGCCGGGCGATTGAATGCCTTTCGCCACATCACTTTGCCGCTGATCATGCCCACCATGCTCTTTGTGGTGGTGACACAGTTTATCGCCCACATGCAGGTCTTCGCCCAGCCCTACATCATTAGCGGCGGTGGCCCTGGCAACGCTTCGCGTTCGGCGACCATGTATTTATACGAAACGGCATGGAAATTCTTCCGCTTTGGCTATGCGTCAGCCATCTCCGTTGTGCTGGCCCTGGTGATGATTATCGTCACCGTTGTGCTCTTTACGTTGATGCGGCGGCGCACTGAATTCTAAACCCAGGAGGGAATCGTGACACCTGTTACCCCATCCGCTGTCAGTCCGGTACGGCAGGGATCCCAAATCCGGTATCGCTTTGGAAAGGGCTTTTGGCGTTCGTTGCTCATGTGGCTCGTCTTTCTGCCCTTGGTTGCAATCGTCATCGTGCCCTTACTCTATATGTTTTCCATGGCCTTCACCCTGGAAGCCAATCAGTTGAAATTCCCCATTGAGTGGATTCCGCAGCCCGCCACGCTGACAAACTTCACCAAGATCTTTGTCGATCCACAACTGCCCATTATACGCTGGTTCACCAACAGCCTCATCGTCGCCTTGGTTGGCACCTCCATCATCGTTTTTCTGTGTACGCTCAGCGGCTATGCCTTTGCACGGCTGGAATTCCCCGGCAAAGATATGCTCTTTTCCTTGCTGCTCTTCAGCCTGATGATCCCGGTGGCCGTCACGTTGATCCCGGCCTTTTTGCTGCTGCGCGATCTGAAAATGCTCAACACCTACCATGCCATCTGGTGGCCCGCCGCCGCCTCGGTGACGGGGATCTTCCTCATGCGCCAGCATTTCTATTCCATCCCCTCGGAGTTGGAAGATGCCGCCCGTGTTGACGGCGCCAATCGCTTTCGCATCTATTGGCAGATCTGTCTGCCGTTGGTGCGCGGGGCGATGGTGGCGCTCTTTATCTTCACCTTCCTGGGCCTTTGGAACGATCTGTTCTGGCCCCTGATCGTCCTCAGTGATCGCACGGCCCTGACATTGCCCGTGGGATTGTTGGTGATCCAACAGGGCAGCTACGTCCAACGCGGGCTTGCTTTCGCCGGTGCATTCATTGCCTCTGTGCCCACGCTCATCGTCTATGCCATCCTCCAGCGCAAGATCATCGCTGGCATTACCACCGCCGGCCTGGCTGGTCAGTAAACCCATCACTCAAACAATAGGAACGTACACCTTGACTCACTCTTCCGCTCAGATCTATCTCGATTCTAACCGCACCATTGCCGAAATCTCGCCGTTGCTCTTTGGCGGCTTTGTCGAACACATGGGGCGCTGCGTCTACGAAGGCATCTATGACCCCGAATCTCCGCACGCCGACGAAAACGGACTGCGCACAGATGTGCTTGACGCCCTGCGCGACCAGAAATACACCACCATCCGCTATCCAGGCGGCAACTTCCTCAGCGGCTATAACTGGCTCGACGGCGTTGGCCCCAAAGATCAACGACCGCGTCGCCGTGAACTCGCCTGGCAATCGCTCGAAACCAACCAGTTTGGCACCAATGAGTTCATGGACTTCTGCAAAGCCATCAACGCCGCCCCCATGATGGCCGTCAACATGGGCACAGGCACGATCCAATCTGCCGCCGATCTGGTCGAGTATTGTAACACCCCTTCCGGCACCTCTTGGTCGGATCTGCGCGCCCAGCACGGCTATCAAGCCGCCACAATGTCCGCTATTGGTGTGTGGGCAACGAGATGGATGGCCCGTGGCAGATCGGCCATTTGGAAGTCGAAGAATATGGGGCCAAGGCCCGCGAAGCCGCCAAGCTGATGAGGTGGATGGACCCGTCGATCAAGACTGATCCTCTGTGGCTCTTCGAACGACCGTATGCCCACCTATCCAGAATGGGATCGCATTGCGCTGGAAGATGCCTGGGAACACATCGACTACCACTCGATCCACTACTACGCCGGGAACCGCGAGAACGACACCACCAGCTATCTGGCCAGCGCCGTCGAGTTTGAACATTTCGTCGATACGCTGGCGGGAACCCTGCGCTATGTGAAGGCCAAACGGCGCAGCAAACACGATGTCTACCTCTCGTGGGACGAATGGCAAGTCTGGTACAAAGGCGATCCGCTCAAAGGCGATCTGGACCGAAGCCCCGCACCTGAGCGAGGAAATGTACAATCTGGAAGATGCGCTGGTTGTGGCCCAGTGGCTCAATGTCTTCCTGCGCAAGAGCCACGTGCTCAAGATCGCCTGTGTGGCGCAGATCGTCAACGTGATCTCCTGGCTACACACCCGTGGCGATGACCTGCTCAAGCAGACGTCCTACTACCCCTTTATGCTGATGAGCAACCTCGCCCGCGGCCAAGCGCTGGATGTGCTGGTCAAGGCGGACCGCGTGGAAACCGAGAAGTATGGCGATGTGCCGCTGCTCGACGTTTCCGCATCCTATGACGAGGCCAGCGGCACGGGCGCGATCTTCATCGTCAACCGCAGCCAATCCGAGAGCGTGGTCACCGATCTGATCTGGCAAGATGGGCTGAACCTGCGTATGGGCGAGGCGTGGCAAATGGCGGGCACGGACCCCAAGGCTGTCAATTCCTGGGAGAACCCCAACGCCATCACCGCCCAAGCCATCACCGCCCCGCAGATCGATAACGGCAAGGCGACGATCCAACTGCCGCCGCTCTCCTTTACAGTGCTGACTACAAGCGCCGCCTGATTTTGCGGCCCACAGAATAGAACGCGGATCGGGCAGAGTTTGCCATTGTTGAATCCAGGCAATCCGCCCCATCCGCGTTCTATTTGACAGATGAAAAGAGACCATGAATCAGATCCTTTCCCAGATCAATCGCGGACCTGGAACGCCGGGGGGATTCATCCCCGTGCGAACCACACCGCCGAATCCATTCGCAATTGCCCGAATCCTTTCCCTCATGCTGCTGCTGTTTTTGCTGGCTGCTTGCCAGCCAATGCAGCTCCCAGCCAAAAGCGATGCTATGCCCCCACCAGCCACCACCGGCACAACCCTTGAGCCACAGGGGCTGATCCAGCACATCCATGATCCAGTGATGACAAAGGAAGGCGAAACCTATTACATCTTCTCCACGGGCGGCCGCATCCCTGTAATCTGCTCGCCGGACAAGATCACCTGGGATTCCTGTGGACGGGTCTTTGAGCGTAACCCGGCGTGGACACGGGAAATCAACCCAAACCTGTCGGACATCTGGGCGCCGGATATCTCTTTCTTCAATAACCAGTGGCATCTCTACTATGCGGTCTCGAATTTTGGCACGCCCAACTCGGCGATTGGTCTGGCGACCAACGCCACCCTCGATCCCGCTAGCCCGGATTTTGCATGGGAAGATCAGGGGATCGTATTGCGCTCACGGCCGGGCGACCCGTGGAACGCCATCGACGCCGCCCTGGTGCTAGACGAACAGGGCGAACCCTGGCTCACGTGGGGCAGTTTCTGGCAGGGCATCTGGATGCGCAAGATCGATGCGGCCACAGGCTTCTTTGATGCTGAGGATACCACCAATCACCACCTCGCGAACCGGTCCACAGGGCCAGACAACACAACCGCCATTGAAGCGCCCTTTATCATCCAGCGCGCCGGCAAGTGGTATCTTTTCGTTTCCTTTGATCAATGTTGCCAGGGCATCCAAAGTACATACAACGTGCATGTGGGCCGCAGTGACGCGCTGACCGGTCCCTATGTCGATCGGGCGGGGGTTCTGCTGACCGAAGGCGGCGGTACGCTGCTTCTTTCTGCCTATGGGCAGTGGAAGGGGCCGGGGCATAACGGCATTTTTGTCGAGGATGGCGTCTATCGGATGGTCTACCACGCCTACGACGCCCAGCAGATCGGCATTCCCAAACTGCGCATTGAGTCTCTGGGCTGGGACGCCGAGGGCTGGCCCATCCTCCCCAGCCAGATCGCTGCACCCTAGGATCAGCACAATCTTTGATCGTCGACATTGCCGTAGGGGCGCAGCTCTTGCTGCGCCCCTACTCGTCAATTTACGATTGGAGAAGCACTAGGATGCGGTGCGTAAAGGAATAATAGAATAGTTCATATCTTGGAATTCGCAAATCGCTCCGCTGAATGAGATTAACTCTTCGTCTCATGAGACTCACCGCCGCACCCGCCCCACAAGATAGCGATGGTGCGCCCAGATCGCCTTGGCCTGCCAGGGCAGCGGCGCATGATCAAGCCATGCATATTTCATCACACGCTGGCGCAGATCCGGCTCTTGCCCTGTGTAATAGGCCATCGTGTTCCACTGCCAGCCCTCGCCGGTGAACTGCTCCTCCAGCGCCTTGCTTTTAATGCCCAGCCGTTTGAGCACCTCGTTGGCGGGCATCACCGTATCGGGCCAGGGGGGAACGTCCAACACGCCCTCGTCGATGATCTCCACGCCTGCCCCCTCCAATAGCCGCTGAATGCGCCCAATGTCGGTCCACGTTTCATCATGATCCGCGAAAAACTCGCGGTCGATAATCAGTTTGCGCATCCAATAACCCACCTGAAGATTGTTGGGCATCGCCACAAAGACCAGATCGCGGCTACAGCGAACCAATTCGTGGATCAGCCCCGCCGGGTTGCGGATGTACCAGAGCGCAGCCCAACACCACGTCAGATCAAAGCTATGGTCGGCCAGGGGCAACTGGCCCCAACCGTACGGGTCCACGCCGATGAGATTCACCGGCTGTTGCAGATCCTCGCGCCAGATGCGCTCCACCCCGGCCAGCCGTTCGGGAATATCATCCACCAGCGTCACCGCGGCCCCCGTGCGCGCCAGTTCGTAGCTGTTGATGCCGCTGACGCCAGCCATGCCATAGAGCGGCGCTTCCAACACCGAGCGCACGCCATAGCGCCGTTGCAGAGCGGTCAAAAAATCGTTGAGCACAAAGCGCTCATAGACCAATCCCAAGCCTTCGTTGTAGTCTGTGAGATATTTGCGCCAGACGGGAATTTTTTCAGCGGTCACGATCAGTTTCTCCAAAAGGTAGGGTCGTCATCACAAAGTAGCGAAAGTAGAGCCGGGCAGACGCAACATGCTTTCCGCCCGATCCTGCCCAGTGTACCAGAGAAAGAATTGGATGAACAGATCCGCCCCCACCCCTTTTAGACTATAAAATTTTGCATGGAACTTCCCGAAATGCCTCTATTGCAAAAAGCCTTTTGATCCGCAGATTTCGCAGATGGACGCAGATTTTTCTCCTGAAATCTCTGCGACCTCTGTGAAAAACGCTGTGTTCTCTGTGGTTTTCGCAGGAAAGTCATTTTGAGAATGAATGGGCAATCCGCCCCCAGTCTGATACAAAAAAATCTCCATTGGCATTCATCATTTACCTGGGCTACTATAGTTTCACTGCGCATACTCCTCACACCGCCGCCACCGCAGTTGATCGATTCCATCATCCATCCACCCACGTTTATCAAAGTTTAGCCATGCCCACCATACCAAAACGATTGCACCGCGCCCTGAGTATTCTGCGCCGATTGCAGCTTTCCCCCACCGACCGAGAAACTCTGATGGCCCATGTTCAGGCCGAGTTGGAGGATGGCTATGATCCGGCCAAGACAAGCAAAGCCCTCAACCGCCAGTTTGAAGACGATATTCAGTTTCTGCGCGAGGAGTTGGGCATTGCCATACCCAGCTACGATCGCCAGACGGCATAATTACGAAATCGAAGGCTTTGGCGAGTTTCGTCCCCTGGCCCTGAACGATGACGAACTTAACGCCCTGGGCTTTTTGCTGCGCACCTTTGATGGTGGGGTTCCCAATGGCGAGCATGTAGTACGGCTGCTGGCGCGCATCCGCGACATGCTCACCCAGGGCCAACAGCATCGGCTCACCCACCAAGGCGAACAGTTTCAGCTTAATCTGCGCTATCGGGATGAGGAGCAAGTAGACGAGAAGGTGAAAGAGGTGGTGGCGAAGAGCATTCACCAGAGGCGTCAGCTTCAGTTTGCCTATCGCACCGCGGGCCAGATCGACAGTCAGCCGCGCATCCACACGGTGATGCCCTTCCGCCAGCGCTTTGATGCCCAACGCGGCCATCTCTATCTGGACGCCTATTGGCTTCAGTCCGATGGTCCGCTGGGCCAACATTCCCAGAAAAAATGGCAACCGTTCCGCATGGACAAAATCGTGGCCGACGAGCATCTGCGTGTGTTGCCCGAAAAGCTGCCCCCCACATTGCCGCGCCGTCCCCGCTTCGGGCTGGACTATTGGCTTTCTCCGCAAATTGCCCGGCTGGGCCATATCAGCCGCCACTTTGACGCCATGCAGGTTCACGAAACCGACGCCGACGGCTGGGTGCGCGTCACCGGCAGCACCGATGATCTCTTTCGGGCCTGTCGGCTTCTGCTGGGATACGGACCGAACTGCCGGGTGGTGGGCGGCGACGAAGCGCAGGCGGAGATGGTGAAAATGGTGCGGGCCATGGGGGAGGTGTATTTTAGCCCAGAGTCGGGGAGACCGGGGTCCTAAGTCCAGAGTTGAGAAGTCCATCGTCCTGAGTCTAGCGTTGAGCGCCGGGACTCCGGACTTCTGCCAACTTTGGACATTCCCCGTTATTCTCGGGGAGACCCTGTGCGAGAATCAAGCTGTCAGGCTGTGGAGAGCATCGTCGGCTATACAAAGAGAGGCGCTTACAAAAAATGACTGTCTATAAAATTTTTACTTACCCCGTTTATTCTCGTCTTGTCGATAGAGTACCAGAAGAAATTGAAACCCTATTACCGTCAGGGTGGAAACTTTCACAGCATCAAGTGGATACATATCGAGCATTAACGGCAAAGGATGGACCTGATGTAGTCTTCAACACGGCAATGACTGGCGACGGCAAAAGTTTGGCCGGACAATTACCGTCGCTTGTAGAAGGCTGGAAGCGCCCTCTCTTTGCCATGTACCCGACCAATGAACTGATTCGGGATCAGCATCGCCAGGCCGCTATCACCTGGCGGATCTGGAATCAGTACACCGAAGCCGTGAAAGAGCTAGACAGCACCGTCCTGGACCGGATCATGGAAGATGGCGATTTCTCTACTCGTGGCGATGCGTTGATGAGTCTGGCAAAGAATCATGATGTGGTGCTGACCAACCCGGATATTTTCCATTATATTATGCAGCTTTTCTATCGACGGCAAGGCAAGACTGGCGACGCACCCGACAAGCTGATTGGGCCTTTGACCACACGCTATCAGCAATTTACCTTTGACGAATTTCATGTTTTCGAGACACCTCAAGTTGTCAGCGTCATGAATGCGCTACTCTTGATTCATCAATTGACAGGCGTTGCTCGTCGTCGTCAATTCCTGTTTCAGTCGGCCACACCCAATCAGTTGTTGCTTGGATATTTAGAACGGGCCGGTCTGTCCACCCAGATCATTCGTGGCGAATATACCCACACCGCAGATGTGCCAGATCCTCAGCAATGGCGGCGCATTTTGCATGGCAGCGACATCGCCTTTAGCGCCGGGTCGGTGGAAGCGTGGCTGGACATGCATTTGGAAGAGACGCTTATCCCGTTTTTTGTCCAGAACCGCCCTGCGGCCAAGGGGGCAATCATCGTCAATAGCGTGGCCCAGGCAAAGCGCATTGTGGATCGCTTGACCGAAGCGCTCAAGCCTTATGGGCTGAGAGTGGGAGAAAATACTGGATTTACAAGTCGAAGCCGTCGGTCCAATTCCTACGATTGTGATCTGCTTGTGGGGACAAGTACAGTGGATGTGGGCGTGGATTTTCAGATCAACTTTCTGCTCTTTGAAAGCCGGGACGCAGGTACATTTTTACAACGGTTGGGGCGGCTGGGACGCCACGATAGCTTTGTCAAAGATGGGGTGACACATCAATTCAACGAGTTCCATGCCCACGCTGTATTGCCCGAATGGACCTGCGAAGCGCTTTTTCAGGGTCGAGATAAAGCGCCAGCTCTGCTGGCCGATGGTATGGAAACCGACCGGGCGACGCTGGCAGAGGCCATCCAATCGGCATTCCCCGTCTCGACAGATTTCGCAGAATATGCCCAACGCTGGGGCAGCCTACAGTCGGCCAGAGTGCTGAAAGGTTTCGGGGCCTATGTGGTGCGCGGACAGTATCAAGAAGCAGTGCAACAACTTGCCCAGCGCTATCAAGTCGCATTCCAGACCAGCATGAACGGCCAATTTGGACGGCTACGCACCTTGACCGAGAGCCAAAAAGAGTTGGTGGAAGAAGCCGTTAGTTTCCGAGGTGGCAGCTATTTTACCTGTGGCGTGCTGGATGAAACGGAAGAGGGCGCAGAGCAAATCAAGAGTTACGATCTCTTTTCGCTGATTGCCAATGGACGGCTGGAAGGGCTGACGGCTGAAGAGTTCTGGCTGGCGGTGGATCGGGCAGGGATGGAACGCCGTCCGCTGGAACGGACAGAGCCTATTGGTTTTCTGCGGATACGCGGCTTCCGCCCAGAGCGCACAAATTATCGCATTCAACTTGAGCGGGATTTGATGAACTGGGGCGCAGAGCGCTTCGGGGTGGCAACAGTTTTGACCGGTGTCACAGTTGAGTGTGATGAGTTTGTGCCGGGCTTAAATGCTATCAACCGCAAACTGGAACGCAAAGCACTCCCGGCCCTGCTTTGTCTGGGCCAACAGCATCCTCTGGAATGGAAGCGGCGTTTGCAGTTGCCCATGCTTTTTCCACTGTTTGCGTTTGAAAGCCGAGATGGGCAGCACGGAACCGTGGCTTTTGGGCGGGAAGCGCTATTGATGGATGTGGCGCTGCGGCATCGGGGGATCGACTGCGGCGGTGGGGCAATTATTATATAAGACATATCAGAAACAGAGTAGTTCCGAAAAAGTTTTTAGATATAAATCGGCTTTATTTTTGTGAATTTCATCCTGAATGTCTAGAAATCTATTTCCGAAAACTTTATTGAATTTACTAGGTAGCCCTCAAGCGGGTTAGTTTCCCATACAGATTCATTTGAAGTTGTTTCAATCCCTCACACG
>CAVRLX010000015.1:0-164954 GCA_963721725.1 uncultured Chloroflexia bacterium | reverse complement strand
AGTAGTTAGCCGCGCCACGTCATCGGGAATGAGCGGGCGGTACAACACCCGTTCGCCCGACGGTAATATGACTTCACAGGTAGCGATCTCTGGCTGCGCTGCGATCTGTGGGAGTGTTAATAAAGCGGTCATAAGACTGGTTCGCTCTCCGCCCCTCGTCCCGCTTCCCCCAGCGCCATCCCCTGCTTTTTGTCGATCATCCACTTGCTCACCAAATTCGAGGCCAGATGCAACCCCAGCCGGTAAGGATCACGGGCGTTGGTGTGCGCATCGGCGGCGCGGCTGGCAATCGAACGCAGGCTGTGAAACTGCTTGCGGATGCGATAGCAGCCTTCGGTCAGTTGATCTGCGCTCATGCCCTGTGGATGAAAGACCGCCTCACCATAGCGGAAAGCGGGATCGAGCCACCAACGTTCGTAACGCAGCCGCCCTTCCGCAGCCAGCCGATCATAGAGCGCCGCGCCGGGCATGGGCGTCAGCGGGTTGAAGTTGGCGGTGTAGAACTTGTGCTCAATGGCAAAATTGAGTGTCTCGGCAAAGGAGGCGGGCGTGTCCTCGTCGTAGCCGAAGACGAACGAGCCGTAGAGCATGATGCCGTGTTCGCGGAAGATTTTGACCGAAGTGGCGTAGTCGTGGTGTTTCAGATTCCAATGCTTCTTCATCTGGCGCAGATTGGCCGCGTTGAGCGACTCAAAGCCCACCACCGCCGTGGTGCAGCCGCTGCGCTGGAGCAGGTCCATCAGCGCCGCATCCTTCGCTACGTCGATGCTGATCTGGCACGACCAGCGAATCTTCAGCGGGATCAGCGCCTCGAAGAGTTCCACGGCGCGCGGCACGTCAATAAAAATGTTGTCGTCCACCAGAAAGATGTGTTTTTTGCCCGTGCGCTGGATCTCGTCCACCACGGCCTCCACGGGACGCTGGCGCAGGTTTTTGCCATAGAAAGCGTGGATCGAACAGAACTCACAAGCGAAGCGGCAGCCGCGGCCATACTGTACCAGCGCCGCCGGGGCATAGCGCTTGTTGCCGAAGATGCTGCGATCCGGCTGCACGCGCTCCAGCGAGGGGAAGCCGTCGCTTCGGTAAATTCGCTGCAATGCGCCCCGCTCGGCGTCGGCCACTACACGCGGCCACAGCTCCTCGGCGTCGCCGATGACCACGGCGTCGGCAAACTGCAACACCTCGTCGGGCAGAAAGGTGGCGTGATAGCCGCCCATGACCACAGGCACGCCGCGCCGCCGATACGCCGCCGCGATCTGATAGGCGCGCCGCGTCTGTGTAGGTCTCCACGGTGATGGCGACCAGATCCGTTGGCTCGTCGTAGGGGATCGATTCCAGGCGGTCGTCGTAGAGCACCCGCTGCACATGCGGTGGTGTCAGCCCGGCCAGGATGGCAAAGACCAGCGGCTGCATGGCGTCGCGGCCACGGATGGGGAGCATGTTGGGGCGGATGAAGGTGATTTTCAAGGGAACCTCGGTTGATTTACGATGGTGGATTGACGATTGGGGGCGAGGTTGTGTATTCAATGGTGACAAGCTACTCGACATTCTGCAATCGTAAATCGTCAGTCGTAAATGGTATGGCCCAATCACACGTGTAGTACTTGTGCAGGTTGTGGGCGTAGAAGCGATAGCCCAGATTCCCGGCCAGGGAGAGCGGCAGCATGATGCGCGCCTTGAGCAGCCGTTTGGCGATGGATGCGTAGCTATAGGTTTTTTTCCAGGCCCATTCGTTGCCAGCCAGCAGTTGATCCGGTGTGAGCTGCTGCGGCTGATAGACCACATGCTGGCCGTCGTAGCGAGTCCAGTCTTCGCTAAGGATGCGCCCGTCTCGCTTCAGGCGATCAAAAAGCGGCGTGCCGGGGAAAGGCGTAAGCACGGCGTAGCGGGGCAGATCGATGCCGGTCTCCATCACAAAATCCACGGTCTCGGCGAAGGTGTCCTCGGTGTGGCTGTCGAAGCCAAAGACAAAGGTGCCCTGAATGCCGATGCCACGTGCGTGCAGCCGTTCCACCACTTCGTGATAATCGCGTTTCAAGTTAAACGACTTTTTCGTCTCGGCCAGAGCATCGGCGGAGAGGGTCTCGAAGCCGATCAGCAGTCCTTTGCAGCCCGAGCGCGCCGCCAGATCGAGCAATTCTTCGTCCCAGGCGATGAAGACCGTCGCCAGCCCGCCCCACTGAATTTTGAGCGGGATCAGCGCTGTGAAAAGCTCTGCGGCATAGGCTTTGTCGGCGATGAGGTTGAGGTCGAGAAAGATCAGCCGTTTTGCGCCCATCTGTTTGATGTCGGCGATGACGTCGGCCACGGGATGGTGCAGCGGGCGACCCCAGGCGCTGGGCACGACGCAAAATTCGCATTGGTGAATACAGCCGCGGGTAGCTTCCACGGTGTGGGCGACGACGAAATCGCGGCTGTTGAGTAACTCTCGGCGCGGGAAGGGCCGATTGGCGAGGCTCAACCCCGGCGCTTGCGTATAGCGAGACTGCATGTGCCCGGCCACGAAATCACGTAGCAGTTGCGGCCAGCTATCCTCGGCATAGCCAGTGACAATGGCGTCGGCGTGGCGTTGGGCTTCGTCGGGCAGCAGTGTCACATGCACGCCGCCCAGCACCACGGGGATGCCACGGCTACGAAATTGCGCGGCCAGTTCATAGCCGCGCGGGGCCGTGCCGGTGATGATGCTAATGCCTACCAGATCGGCCTCGGCGTTGGGATCAATCTCATGGATGCCTTCGTCCACAATCGTGACCTGGGCGTTTAACTCTGGCGGGATCAGCGCGGCCAACGTGGTCAGGGTGAGCGGCTGATAGCGCAGCGACTTTTTCCACACGCCGCCGCGGTGCCGGTAGAGGGGGCCGCGTGGGGAGATGAGCAAAATGCGCAACGGCGAAGGGGATGGCATGGCACGCTCCAGTGCAGACAATGGGGACACAATGTGCGCCATCGTACAGCAGCCGCAAAGCGCTGTCAATCTCGATAATCGAAAGTCTCGGTAAAAAACGGGGACTGTCTCAGACGAAGAGACAGCCCCCTGTTTTAATCTATGCGATGTAACGATTCAGGTGCGACACACGGGTCAGGAGCGGATCAGTGTTGTAGCCTCATTCAGACCAGTGAGTCGCCCCTGAAGCTGTATAGTTACTATGCGATTACAACTCAGCGCTTACTGGCCCTGTGTCGCTTTCCACTCGGCGTACTGCTTCTCGACCTCAGCCTTGACGGTGTCGATACCGGCAGCCTTCAATGCCTCAATGTAGTTGGGCAGTTCAACCGCAGGGTCAACATACCCGGTCATCAGCGCCCGGTGCAGACCGTCGGCCACGGCAGAAATGGCGGTGAGTTCGGCAGCCACTGGATCGGTGCGGAAGCGGAAGCCCAAAGAAGGATGGTCAACCGAATCATTGGAGTATTCGATCAACATGCGGTTCTTGTTGGGATCTTCTTTGTTGGAGACAGCTTGGAGCAAGGTGTTGCCAAGCGTCCACGCGCCACCATGCGCGCCATACCAAGCACTGTTGAGGAGGTTCACACGCCCATCGGGGTCAAATTCCCAGTGGGTCCCCTCAACGCCAAACAGCATCATGTTGAGCAGCTTGGGGTCACTGTGCATCATGTTGATGAAGCGCATCGCTTCCACAGGGTGCTCGGAGACGATGGGGATAGCGAGCATAGAGCCACCGGAGTGGGTAGTGATATTGACCTTGGGCTGGGAATAGATCTCTTTCAGAACTAGGTCGGCATTGCCAGACGCATTGATCAATTCCTGGGCTTTGATATTGCTGCCCTTCAGCGGCTGCGATTCGATGAAGAACTTGCCCGCGTTGCGGATCTCGCCCGTGTTAAAGGTGGTGAGTCCTGCATCGGGGTGAATCCAGCCCTTCTGATACCATTCGTGCATGATCTCGGCCTGCTCTTTGGCCCAGTCGGTTTCGATGGTGCTGTAAATGGTCTCGTCAAAAGTGCCGCCGTCATCGGGAGCAAACTTCATGCTGATCAAGTTGCTGCTGATGCCAGCCGCGAAGCCCGGCACCCAGGGCTGGAAGCCACCGCTGCCATCAGTAAGATAGGGATATTCATCGGGGCGGGCGGCTTTGGCTTTTTCGAGCCAGGGTTCCAGATCGCGCAGGTTCGTAATCTTGGCGGCTTCTTCTTCGGTGAACCCGATCTCTTCCGCCACTGTAACGTTGTAGATGAAGCCTTCGGGAACCGTCAGCTCTTTGTTGGTGGGCACGGCATAGTTGACGCCGTCGATCTGCGTGCCGGTGATAAAGGCCGGGTTCAGGCCTTTGACGATCTCTTGCCCATACTCTTCGAGCAAGTTGCCATATTCGCCATCGTCGTCATTTAACGGCAGGAACAGCCCCTGGCTGGCAAGCTGCATATAGTTGCGCCAATCAGCGGTAAAGAAGATGTCCATCTTTTCGCCAGCTTGCAAACCGGTGATGGCCTTGGTCTCCCAATCACCCCAGCCCACAACGTGAAAGACGAGGTTGACGCCGATGAGCGGTTCCACATACTCGTTGATCGCCGCTTCAACGGCTGCACGTTGATCTGTATCCCCGTTGCCGATCCAGTAGTAGTCGAGGACCACAACATCACCTGACGAGCCGACGGGGTCTCCCTCGGCAACCGGCGCGGCGGCAGGCGCACAGCCGGCCAAAACCGCAAATATCATCACGAATAGAAGAAACGAGAGGTACTTTCTTGGCATTTTCTACTTTCCTTTGCTAAAAGAGGGGTGGATGGTCTGTCTATAGAGAGAAAGCTCTGGCATCACTTCGACCTGTTTGTGGGCAGGTGCGAATTTATGCAACAATGAGCTTGAGACAACACAAAAAAGTTACCACACCGGTTGACCGTTAGCCTTTGATCGCCCCGATGGTTAAGCCTTTAATGAAGTAGCGTTGGAAGAAAGGATAGGCAAAGATCACGGGCCCCACGGTCACCACCGCCATTGCCATGCGAAAGGTCTGGGAAGGCAATTCAGAAAGATTGACCAAGCCCTGCATCTTGTCTGCGTTTTCCAACAAGAAGCGGATATTGTTCAGAGTGGTGTAAATGGTGAATTGCAGGCTGTAATATTGGGCGTCATCGACCAGCAGGAGGGCATTGAAGAAGTTATTCCAAATCCCAATCGCGCTGAACAACGCCACCGTAGCCAACCCAGGGACCGAGAGCGGGACGACGATCTGCAAGAAGGTGCGCCATTCGCCAGCACCGTCAATCCGCGCCGCTTCGAGGATCTCATTGGGCACGTTGGTTTTGTAAAAGGTGCGCATGACAATCACCCAAAAGGGGCTGAACGCCGAAGGCAGAAACAAGGCCCACAGCGTATTTTGCAGCAGCAAAACTTGGCGTGCCACCATGTAATAGGCCACAAGTCCGCCGCTGAAGAGCATGGTGAAGAAGGCGAAAAAGGTAAAGAAAGTGCTGAATTTGAAGTTGTCCCTAGAAAGCGGATAGGCATACAACCCCACCATGATCACGGACAAGATCGTGCCAGCCACGGTGGAAATAATCGTGTTTTTGTAGGCCGTCATCACAATCGACCCCTGGCTGAAGAGAAACCGATACGCCATCCCCGAAAATTCTTCTGGCCACAGGCGGTATCCGTTGGCGGTCAACGAGGCTTCTGACGTAATCGAGGAGATGACGATCACGTAGATGGGAATCAATGTCAAAATGCAGGCAACGATCAAGAGCAGATTGAAGCCGAAATTGGTGGTTGATGCAATGGCAAGCACATCTCCATGTCGCTTTCTTGAGAAGACCTTGAACAATTGTCGCGGCCCCGGCTTCACCACAGTCTCTACTTTCATCACTTCGTTCATGGTTTGTTTTCCCGTAGCTGTCTAGAACAGGGCCAGTTCTGGTCTCGTTCTGCGCACAATAAAGTTGGTGATCAGGATCAGAAAGAAGCCAAACACAGATTGCAGGAAGGCTGCGGCAGCCGGATAGCCCAGCGGAGTGGCGCTTCGCAACATACTATAGACAAAGACATCTAAGGTATAGGTCACATCCTTGACAAGGGCCGCGCCATTGGGGAGCGTATAGAACATGTCGAAATCGGAACCGAGAATGCGACCGACGGCCAGAATTTGCAGCAGCACAATCACGGGGGTGAGGTAGGGCAAGGTAATCGAGGTGAATTGGCTCCACTTCCCCGCCCCGTCCACGGCAGCCGCTTCGTAAAGCTCGCGCGGGATGCTGGCAATCGTGGCAAGGTAGATGATGGAACCGTTGCCTGTGTATTTCCAAATATTGGCGATGACGAAAATGAACGGCCAGTAGGCTTTTTCTTTATAGACTTCTATGGGCGCAACCCCGAACGAGGTGAAGATGGAGTTGATAATGCCCCCAGAGCTACCCAACGCGTAGACAACATAGGCAACCACGATCCACGAGATGAAATAGGGCAGGAAAAGAATCGAATGATAAAGTTTTGCAAAAAATTGATTGGTCAGTTCGTTAATGATCACCGCCAACGCTACCGCAAGCACGAGGCCGACAACAATGAAAAGCAGGTTGTACAAAATTGTGTTGCGCACGTACATCAGCGTGTTTTCAATATTCGTGGGCAGAACCAAATATTTGAAGTTGTCCAGGCCAACCCAGGGGCTTTGGATTAGGCTGTAAATGAACTTGTTTTGAATCCAAAAGTCTTGGGGCGGTCTCGACAGCCGATAGTCTTTGAAGGCCATGACGATGCCGGGCATGGGCAGATAGGCAAACAAGAAGAGCCAGATGGCGCCGGGCAGAATCATGGCAAGATACGAGAAATTAGTGTAAAGCGTGTCGGCAGCCCAACGCTTCTTTTTGTTTGGAAGCGGCTTTACAGAAGGCGCAATTTCGTGTGTCATAGAAATGCATCCCGTTGGCTGAACTATAAGGTTGATTGTTAGGTAGGGTGGTGAAGTCTGCTCGCACAGGAACCGTTGCGGGGGGGCCTCTGTGGGACAAGTCCGACTTTTTGCACATCTAAGGGCTGGGTGTTCTTGACCAGAATAAAACCCAATTTGAGATTTGTCAACGTGCGAAAATCTGCCCAACTCAGGGCGAACTAATGTTCGCTATTCTGCTGGTCGAATCTGGATTGTCGATTTTGGGGTTGGGGCTTCAGCGTGAAATGACGCTGGGCATGATGATCTACTGGGCGCTCAACTACAGCGCCATCTTCCAGAACCTCTGGTGGTGGTGGCTCACGCCGGTCTTCACCCTGATGGCGCTCTTTCTCTCGCTCTACCTTGTCCACATCGGCTTCGACGAAGTGAGCAATCCGCGCCTGCGGGCAGAGGGGTAGGGAAGTGGGTGATTGAAGCGTTCATCACTGATGAACGCCTGGGCAGATGGGCATCAACGAGGAATTTCATGCCAATACAGTCTCTAGCCGCTTCACTTGACTGAGGCGTGTTGCAAAGGCAAGCGAGGCCAAAATATCCTCATACTCCAGGTCTTCGTAATCTGCCAAAATTTCTTCATTGCTCATTCCAGCACTCAGCAATTCCAGAATTACCTCGACTGGATATCGCAATCCACGAATGCATGGCTTTCCGTGGCAGATGTCTGGATCAATGGTGATGCGCTTTAACAATGCTTGTGTTTCCATCGCAGATACTCCGTCAGTAATATTTATCTTTACCCTGTCGTCATTATAACAGCAAAAGTCGAGCATCAACGGCTCGACTTCAAACTCCATGCACATCGGAATCATTCTGTTCAACCAGAATCTCTCGCCTGATTACATTCCGCTCGGCGGCTCTTCGAGTGTGATTGGTTGCCATCAGGATCGCTAATTCCGAAGTCTCCTTGCCTATCTGGACGACCAGCTCACCCGCCACCGAAAGCGCAGCGACCGACGCTAGGCACGAGCGCAGAGAGCGAAGCTGTAGGCGGTTGGGTGCAGCGCCTTGTTGTCTTGCGTTAGTCACTAACTGGACAGGATTGACTACTCGTCTTTGACACCATACTGACGGATGATGCGATAGGACTTAAGCACAGAAACGAGAAATAACGGAAAAAATCTGCATGGACATTGGGAATACCTTTATCATAGAGTGCAGTAAGCTCTGGCACTCTGAATGATGTTGAAATCATTGATGCTAAAGTTTCAGCACGATGATTCGATTTCGTCAATCTGCTGAAATAAGAGTATCGTCTCGATCCACATATTGATCTAAAATGCGATTGCAATCTTGACTTACACGCACGAGATTCGCTGAACGAACACTTCTAGCCCAAGATAACTCTCGCCCACCAATTGATTCGCGCATTGATGCGGCTTTGAAGTGTGTTCTGTGACAAAACTTCAAGAATAGGATCAACTAAGCTAAGTTGCTGGGTACTCGCTCCCTGGCATCATGCAGCGGTACCATCTTTCAATATGATTTTCATCCCCGCCTTCATGACTATGTGCAGTTATTTAGAAGCCCTAGTCAAAATGTTTCCGATAAACTTCGGCTAAGAGCATGTACTAAACTTCGAAATCTGCTACATTGCGAGCAATCTTTCGGATTTATGCAGCAGTATGGGTAATTTAACTTTGCCGCTCTGTATGCAACAGACCTAATCGCCGTTATTCTATGCTCTTGGCTAAGCAACTTCTCCTTAATGTGTCTGAAAATCTACCTTCCGTATCATTTCCTCGCGCTATCCGCCAATCTGTATCGAATAGGCACCAGCGCCTATGTTGAAGATCGAACGGAAGTTTGTTCGGGCACCATAAGTCTCGTTCATCACGCATATTATCCTTTCCCCATCCAATACGAGCTGCTGCATAGCCAAGTTCAATCAGAACATTTGGATTAGGTGAGGATCGTTGAGGAGCTGGCTCTATAACAATACTTACATCACACAAAAACAAACTGCATTGATCAATTTTTGACAGTATGGCTTCAGCGATTGCGGGACTTCCAGGAATATCCTGAGTGTCACGGTCTAAAGCGGCCTCAAATTGAAACTCGTCATCCGAAATAATCCGTTCTATGGCGAGCTGAGTTGCTTCTTGAATTAAGTTGAGATTAACCCGCTTAGGCTTATCTGATTGCCATGAATAAAAAATATTGATTTTCATTTTACGTGTTTTTAATTATAGGGCATCCAAGCAAGCGGGCGCGCAAGCAACTATTCATTATCCTGAATGTACACTCAAATTGTACCCACAGGGTGTCTTATGCTGCAATCTAGGGGATTTCCCCGTGCCGAAGGTAGCCAACCAGTCCGCTACCGCACATAAATCGGATCGGACAGCGCCCAGCGCCACCTGCGCAGATCGAAAGCCGGTGCGGCCACCCTGTTTGTAATAGTAAATTGAGCAGATGCTGCCGGGGGGACTCAACTTCACAAACGAACTCAAATTATCCCGGTCGTCTGCACGCAATGTTGGGCAGGGTTGCTTGTCACGAAGTTGCTATCTACACCGTTACAAGTGCATCCGCCACAAGATGAGGTTCGGATTCTGTTGTAGCGGGAATAGGCACCATAATATCCGCTCGTGCGACACCCCGCTCCACCAACTCCGCCACAATATCCTGATCGGTGTTGTTGCACTGAACCCATACTTGAGTCTCTCGAATATCCAAGTGCAGAATAGTCGTGTGGATGCGCTTCCGATCCTGCCAACCAAGAGTCACGAGCAGGTAACGGTCCGCTTGCCGATCAAAAATTGTTTCGTCAGCGAGATCATCATGGGCATAGGGAATCTGCGCATAGTCGTCCAGGAGTTGTTGCACAATTTGTCGGTAGCGTTCTATGGGTTTAGCCATTGTCGAATCTCCCTTTTCTCCACATCAAACACAAGCAGTCGAATTTGTTCATCGGTCACCAACACCTCACCAACACGACCCGCGGCGAAGAGGGATTCAAATGCTTCGTGAGGAATCGCCAAATGCAGAACTCGTCCAGGGTGCAGCCGTCTCAAGACTGCGCGATAGAAGACGTACTGACCTGCCGCCGAATGGATTTCGTGTACGGCATCGGGAGAAGCGAACGTCTTGATCTCAACGGCAATCTTTTCCTGCCCTCTTTCGGCCGTCAAGATTCGTTCGGCGCTCAAATCCACAAAGAGCGCTTTCTCTTGCCACAAAACACGCAGCGGATCGTGCGTGATGGTCCAGCCATCCTTTCCCAAGGCTTCTCGAACCGCATCATGATGTATATCTCTGGCTGGCATAGGGTGCACTTTTCTGTGGATTTGGTGACTACTGGGTTAGGATGCTCACCGTTCATTCGTCGCCCAACGCCAGCTTCACTTGCCGCAAGCAGAATCCAACTTATCTGATGGCGAGACAACTTCAACCACCACATCCCAAAATCGTGAATGATCCCGGTGCTCGCGGCAAGTGAAGCTGGCGTTAGGTGACGGTCCTATCACTAGCGTTATCCAGTGGAACGATATTGGTACGGCCCTCCCACGTTCCATACTCTGCGATTGGCCTGAATCGGAGAGTCGTAAACTCGAAGTGAAAATCCTTGCGCTGGCGCTCGGCCATTGCCGCAGAATGACGTTCAGGTCGAGGCACTGAACTGTGTCCACGAACCATATCGACCATTTCTCGTTGGGAGGTCCACACTGAAAAGGTAGAGACGGTTCGAGGCAGTCTCATGGCTGCTATTGCTATGGTTGTGGCAGGGTGGTCTCGAACAAGCTCTTCGACTGGCTTGCCCCAACGAATGAAGCGCGGGACTTGTGGGAGCTTCATCCGAGCGAGCGTCACCGCTACCACGGGAGCTGCGGGATCTTGTTCTCCAACGCTTTCAGGAAGTCCATCGAATTCAGTAACGTGACCCCAGCGGCGCAGGAACGCCATCCGGACATGCCAGCCTGTGGCAAGCGCACGGCCAAGCTTCGTGCCATTAAGAAAATCGTCTATCGCGACATGGCTATCCCACGCCGCGAACATCGTCAAATGGCGGAGTTGCATCCGAGCCGGTGACAGAATTGGAGCACCAAGCGTCATCCTCGCCATACACTCTGCATGGTTGAGGCCAGGAATTTGCTCACGGGTCGGCGGGCGAAAGAGTGCCATGACCGCTGTGCCAATCTTAATCTTTGCAAAATGGAAGGTAAACACTGTCATAAGTTTTTTACCGCCTAACGGTCGGCATCACTTGCGCCCCCATTAACTTCCATGAGAGGCAGCATGGCGGGGCGTCGGGTGCATGCCGTTGTTATAGGGCGCGCCGGGAGATAGGATAGCCCTCATTAAGTTCTAGCAAGTCCCACAGATTTCCATACAAATCTTCAAAAACAGCGACTATACCGTAAATCTCCTTCTTAGGTTCTCTCACAAACTTTATGCCCTGAGAGACCATTCTCATCATAGTCCCTCCAAAAGTCATCTGTGTTGAGAAATAGAAAAACTCTCCCGCCCGATTGATTGCCTATGAAAGCTTCCTGTCCCGGCTTTGAAGCTCTAGCTAGCAACAATGTAGTTCCAAAATTGATCCCGGGGGAGAAACAACTACCCAACGCTTATCTTGCTCCGGCTGATATGTGTCTTCAACTAAAGTGAAATGTAGCTTCTTCGTATAAAACTCTATCGCTTCATCGTAATCTCTGATGACCAACGCAACATGGACGATTGATTGTTTCATGACATATCTTCTTAGCTACAAAAGTTTGCCGCCCAACTATTCATTATCCTGCAAGTATGCTGATATTGTACCCACACAGCGTCTTATGCCGCAACCCATATTTCCCAGTTCCGAAGGTAGCGAACCATTGCGCTACCCCACATACACCGGGTTCGACAGCGCCCAACGCCAATCACGCAGATCGAGATCCGGCAGCGCTTGGGGCGGCAGTTGATCCGCTGCCACCTCCCCCATCACCTCGGCGCAGACGTAGATCCTGTTCTTTGCGGTGAAATTCCCTTAGCCTTGAACATCCGATTCCGTCACAAAACGCACCAGCGTTTCCAGCATGTTGTCAAAGACCGACAGCCGCGCCACCTCGTAGCCGTGGCTGTTCTCACGCACGTGGCCGAAACAGGCCACCCGATACGCGCCCCCGGCATAGGAGACCAAACTGGCGTCACTGGCCGCGCCGTCATAGACCACCGGCTGCAATTCCGTGCCAGCGCGTTCGGCAGCCTCCATCAGCGCCCGCAGCAGCCGTTGATCGTAATGAACCAGCCGGTCTTTGCTCCAAATCGCCGGGCGGCCATCCAGCGCCAGCGGCGCGCCCGGCGGCATGGGCGCGCCGTCCACCGAGATGAAAATCTCGGGTCGCTCGCGGTCTGCCACAATTTTGGCCCCCTGTCCGCCGCCCTCCTCGTGAACCGTGAAGGCGATCAGCGTGGGGTGAAGCGGCTGTTGGTCGTCCTGTTTCAGCCGTTCCAACAGCCGCAGCAGCGCCACCACGCCCATGCGGTCATCAAAGGTCCACGCCGCCACCAGCGGATCATCCGCCGGGCCAAAGAGCACGGGGCCGCGGTGTTCCCGCATCGGCACTGCCGTGGAGCCAGGGCGCACGCCTTGTGCCTTCAACTGCGCCGGCGTCAGCCCGGTGATAATGCGGGCGTCTTTCCAAGTAATGGCCTTGTCGCCTGCGCCAGCGCCGTGGGTAGAGCCAAACGAGAGCGCGCCAATCATCGGATCGCCATCGCCCACAATCTCCACTGGCCCCTCACCGATCTTCCACGGATAGAGGCCGCCCGTACGATCCACGCGCAGCGCGCCGTCGGCGTCAATCGCCGTAATCACCATGCCGATTTCGTCCATGTGCGCGGCATAGCAGATCGTCGAAGCATGAGCACGCGCACCGGCCAGCCGTACCAGCACGTTGCCCGCTGGATCGGTCTCATGGACATAGCCCATCTCGTCAAGATGGCGGCGTACAATCGCCGCCACACGTTCTTCCCGGCCAGAGGGCGCGGCCACAAGTAACTCGGCAAAAAGGCTCAAAGCAGGGTGATCAATGGACACAATTTTCTCCTGGGATAATGGGTAGGACGGACTGTTAGTCCGTCCAGAGCGACGGACGGACTAACAGTCCGTCCTACCGCTTACGTGGACATCGGCGCGTAGGTAGGCTACACTTTCGGGTATTATACCGGCTTCAACACCCTTTTGGAATTGCGAGGACGCCATGCATACATCACCTTTTCCCCTGTGCGAGACCGCCGTATCCCTGCGCGATGGGCAGATGGATCTGCTGCACTATATTGAAGAAGCCTGCGACCGCATGGAAGCTGTCGAGCCGTCGATCCATGCCTTGCTGCCGGAGCCAGATCGCCGCGCACGCTTGCGCCGTGAGGCCAAAGCACTCTTGGCGCGCTATCCTGTGCCCGCCGAGCGCCCACCCCTCTTTGGCGTGCTGGTGGGCGTCAAAGACATTTTTCGCGTCGATGGCTTCCCCACCCAGGCCGGCTCGAAACTGCCCGCTGCGTTGTTTGAAGGCGAACAGGCCGCCAGCGTCACTCGGCTCAAGGCCGCGGGCGCGCTTGTGGCCGGCAAGACCGTCACCACCGAGTTTGCCTATTTTGAACCCGGCCCCACACGCAATCCGCATAACCCGGCGCACACCCCCGGCGGCTCCAGCAGTGGATCGGCGGCGGGCGTGGCCGCGGGCGAATTTCAACTGGCGCTGGGCACGCAGACCATCGGCTCGGTGATCCGCCCGGCGGCCTTTTGCGGCATTGTCGGCTTCAAGCCCTCGTATGATCGCATCCCCAGCACCGGGCTGCTCTATTTCTCCAAAGCGCTGGATCACGTGGGGCTTTTTACGCAAGATCTGGCGGGCATGAAGATGGCGGCGGCGGTGATGTGCGACGGCTGGGATGATCGCGCTGCCGCGACAATGCCGAAAGAGCGACCGACATTGCTTGTGCCCGAAGGCCCCTACTTGGCGCGTGCCAGCGACGAGGGGCAACAGGCTTTTGCCGAGCAACTCGCCCGGTTGGCGCGAGCGGGCTTTGCCATCAAACGCACGCCTTTCTTTGCTGATTTCGATGAAATGGAGCGCAAACACCGGCGCATGATGGCCGCCGAAGCGGTACAAGAACACAGCGTCTGGTATGCACGCCACGCCGATCTCTACAGCCAGCACATGCACGCCATCATGGAAATGGGCCGCAGTGTGGACGCGGCCGAACTGGCCCAATCTCGCCAGGAACGGCTTGATCTGCGCCAGCAGTTAGCCGATACGCTTGCTGTCCACGGTGCCGATCTATGGGTGGCCCCACCCGCCACTGGCCCTGCGCCCGAAGGCATCGCCGCCACAGGCAACCCGATCATGAACCTGCCCTGGACCAATGCCGGCGTTCCCGCGCTGACGTTGCCCGCCGGGAAAGCCGCCAATGGCCTGCCGCTGGGGCTGCAACTTATCGCACCCTTTGGACAGGACGAGCAGCTATTGGCCTGGGCGGGGACAGTG
This sequence comes from uncultured Chloroflexia bacterium, assembly GCA_963721725.1. Classification (GTDB taxonomy): domain Bacteria; phylum Chloroflexota; class Anaerolineae; order Caldilineales; family Caldilineaceae; genus RI-153. Next base: position 150,577 of record CAVRLX010000015.1, on the reverse strand, counting down.
TAGGGCGGGCTGTCAGTCCGGCCTACGTTTCTGTGAAAGGAGACCCATGACGACTGGACAGATCACACATCGCCTTGCCACCAACGCAGATGTACCCGAACTCGCGGCCATGCGCTGGGAGTTCGGAATGGAGAGCGCCCAAGCAGAGGGCCTTGTTCCCACCCATGACAGGGAAACGCTGGTGCAAACTTGTATCGCCTTTCTACGCCGAGAATTGGCGAGCGGGCGCTGGGGCATCTGGGTAGCCGTGGCAGACGGACAGATCGTCAGCCACATCTACGTGCAGGTGATGATCAAGGTACCGAAGATTAACCGGCTGGTCAACCACGACGGCTATGTCACCAACGTTTATACGCGTCCGGCCTATCGAAACCAGGGGATCGGCGCTGAGTTGATGCGCCATGCCGTGGATTGGGCCGCCGAACAAGACTTGGCAACGCTCTACGTCTGGCCCAGCGCCGAGAGCATCCCTTTTTACAAACGTACAGGCTTCACGGAAAGTGATGCCCTGCAACTTGATTCACCTCAGGAGAGAAACCCATGAGCCGCGCCCGAGACCTTGGCATTCCCTTCACCGGCACGCCCGGCCCCCACAATGCCATCACCGATGTGGCCGGGGTGCATGTGGGGCATACCACGCTGATCGAAGGCGATCAGATCCGCACGGGTGTCACCGCCATTCTGCCGCACGGTCGCGTCCATCGCCCTGTCTTTGCCGGAACGCATGTACTCAACGGCAATGGCGAAATGACCGGTACGATCTGGATTGAAGAGTCGGGCTGGCTGGAAGGGCCGATACTGATCACCAACACACACAGCGTGGGCGTTGTGCGCGATGCGGTGATTGCGTGGACAGTGGCGCGCAAACTCTATCATCCGCTTCAGGGCGACGTCTTTTGGAGCCTGCCTGTGGTGGGCGAGACCTATGACGGCACGCTCAACGACATCAACGGCTTTCATGTCAAGCCGGACCATGTCTTCGCTGCGCTGGATGGTGCGTCCACGGGGCCGGTGGCCGAGGGCAACGTGGGCGGCGGCACAGGCATGATCTGTCACGGTTTCAAGGGCGGCATCGGCACAGCGTCGCGCAAGCTAAATGCTGACGATGGCGGCTATACGGTGGGGACGCTGGTGCAGGCCAACTATGGCGCACGTGAGGATCTGATAATCGCCGGTGTGCCTGTGGGTGCGGAGATCGCTGATCTGCTGCCCGAAATTCAAACGGGCAAGCCGCCCCTGGGCGCGGGGTCGATTATTGGCGTGGTGGCGACGGATGCGCCGCTGCTGCCCCATCAACTGCGGCGGCTGGCCCAGCGGATGGCGTTGGGGCTGGCGCGCGTCGGCGGCATGGGCGGCAACAGTTCGGGCGATATCTTCATTGCTTTTTCCACGGCCAACCCAGAAGCGTGGCAACGCGATGCAACCAGCTCGGTGGTGATGCTGCCCAACGACCGCATCACGCCGCTTTTCAAGGCCACGGTCCACGCTACGGAGGAAGCCATTGTCAACGTGCTTGTCGCCGCCGAGACCATGACCGGGCGTGATCGGTAACACTGTCTATGCGCTGCCACACGAACGGCTACTGGCATCGTTGCGGGCCTATGGGCGGTAAATTGTACGGCGGAATCCTCCCGCCTACTACGACCAAGCGCCTTGCCTCAGCATGAGAATGCTGAGGCGCGTAGCGACGAAGAATCTCTCCTGCAGTCAGCGGATTCAAAACCGTTCCAAAAACAGCCCCACCATCAGCCCACGCAGCAACACAGCATTGCATTCGTTGTGTTGAACCGTGGCCGGGGCCGCCTGAATCTGCGCGGCTAATGGTTGCCATGCGCGCCAGATCGAGCATCTCGGCGGCCAACGGGTGGCGTGCTCAGCCGGGCGATGAGATCGGCCAGCTCTGCGCCTTGCTTCTGCAAACGCATAATCAGATCGGCAGACTGGCGGCCGCGCTGCCGTGCCAGCCGTACCGCTATCGGGCAAGCGCCCCTGCATGGCCCGGCGAATCAGCCAGCGATCCTGCGCCCCGTTGTGATAATGTTCCGGCCCCAGGGCCAGGCAAAATTCCATCAGCCGCCGATCTGCCGTGACGTCAAACGTATCTACGCCAAAAGCGACACTGTCCTCAAACAGATATGTGGGCGGCATCCAACGGCCAGGGCTATCCATGCGAAAAGCAGCCCGTTCGTCCGCTGCCCATCGGCAGGGTACCAGCGGGTTTGGGCCAGCGCGATGGCGTTGGCAATGGTGGGCTGGCGGGCAAAGGCCGGGTGCATGGGGCTGATGCTCCGCCAGTCACGCTTTGTCTCAAGAAAGGGCACACGGTGGCGCATGCGCGCGGAGGATAGGCTTGAGCAGCACACTCCAAAATGTGGCGGTTGGCGATAGCCCCGACTGCGCCCGGATCTGCTGCCAGCGTTGTCCCATTGCCCCTGGTCCCGCCTGCAAAAGTGCCTGCCAGAGGTTCGGCGGTATCCCCCGCCACGAAACAGTATCGTTGCCCACAGTGCCGTTCAATAAGACAGTGATGCCTTGGGCTTTGGCTTCAGTATAGAGCGAGGAAAGCCAATAGCTGTTGCTGGCCGGATAGGATGGCTCATCGTGAACCCAGAGCATGTGCGCTATGGCCGCCAACGGAGAGTGGCCCTCGGCGGTGATGCGCGTCAACTGGATATTTCCGCTCATCTCGGCCACGGCTGCGGCCAGCGGTCCTTCGTCCACGGCCCCCTTGCCCGCCAGATCGGGGGCCGTGGCTGTGATGGGCACAGAGGCAAACGCCGATAACGACCGCCCCCGTTCCCCCAAAATCTCGGCGGCCAGCACGGCCAACGAGCCGGAATCCAGCCCGCCGCTGAGCATAGCCCCGGTTTTGCCATCAACCGGTATACGGGCGTCCACCGCCCGCCGATAGAGGCGCAGAAATTCGGCCACGGCTTCGTGGTCGTCTATGTGCAGCGGTGACAACGTTTCGGGAAACCAGTATTGCTGGACGCGCAGCCCGTCAGCATCCAGCGTGAGCGTATGGGCGGCGGGCAGCCGCTGAATGTCGGCATAGCCGCTTTCGCTGCCATCGCCCAACGAGCCACTGAGGATCTGGGCCATGCGTTCCCGGTGCAGCCGTTGCGGGATCTGAGTCAGCGCCAACAGGGGCTTTTGCGGTGCGAGGCAAAGGCGAAAAACTCGCGGCTGTGGTGATAATAGAAGCTGCTGCTGCCGTGAAGATCGTCGTGCCAAAAAAAGGCGCTGGGCGGGCGCATCCCAGAGCGCAAAGTGCCAATCACCGTCGAGATGATGAACACAATCTGCTTGCCAGCGCGCCCACGCCGCCAGGATCAGGGCACTGTCGGAGAGTTCGTGTGCGGTTGCGGTCGGAATCCCCAGCGCATGGCCCAGTTCGCCCCGATTGATCAGGCGACCGCTGGCAATCCCGTGCAGGCCACGCACATCATCATGCGCCGGGGCCGCATCGGCCGCCGGGGTGTGGAGACCGGGCAGGCAGCCCAGCCCCACACTGTCAGAATGCCAGTGTGCCGCCGCCTGATCCATGCTGGGGAAACTTGCCCCCATGGTGAACAACAGTGCCGGATCCACAGGCGCGCCGTTGCCCTGGCGCAGCCCAAAGAGTAGGTTCATGGCCTCTGGCCTGCCCAGACTTGAATTAGCCCTTCGTCGGCCAGTTGTTCCAGAAAACGGAGCGTCTGGGCCGCACATTCGGTTGCGTCCACCTCATAGTGGGCGGTGAGCATGGTGACCAGCTCGGCCACAGTGTGTGGCTCGTCCAGCAGCCTGCCAGATGCGTTGAGCGGTGTCGGTCAATCCAAAATAAGCGCCCTGAGCTATCCCCAGCAGCACGGTTTCGTTGTCGAGATCCGCCGACAAAAGCCCATCGGCGCGGGCGACGGTGTCGTTGAGTGTGATCGGTTTGGATTGCATGGTTCCCCTTCATGACTATTGAACACTCACAAGTTTTCAACGCAAAGATTCAAAGAAGCGAAGATAGAGGAGTCCCTCTTTTCTTTGCATCTTTGCGTCATAAAATCCGTTCCATCTCTCGTTGACCAATACAGAATCCGTGTAGACCCGCTCAATCCGTTTTATCCGCGTTCCATTTTCAGACGTTCTTGCTCGAAACGCTGTGTCATCTTCGCATCTGCTCCCAGCATCTGCTTCAATAGCGGCGATCAGTTCATCCAACAAATAAGCGGCGTTCGGGCCGTTGCACATGGATCACATCGATGCTGGCGGGCGATCGCTGTGCAGGGCGGCAAAATGCGCGTCGGCGCGGCCCATCTGCTGGGCAAACTGCACACGATAGGTGTTGCCCATCAACGCGGCTATGCGCGCATAGCCGTGCAACGGGACGCAGCGTAATAGCCTCCACAGTCGGCCGGATGGAGTTCGTATAGCGCATGTAGGCGCATGCGAGTGTGGCGAAAAGGTTGGCATGGGGATCAGGTGTTTGCCGGTAAAGGGTTGCACGCCGCTGCTCGCCCTCGCCGGAGATCGCCAACCGCTCCACGGCATCGGGCAACAGGTTGAGGCGAGGAAAGGCCGGGTGCAGCCAGACGGTCTCCCCCTCCACCGTCAGCGCACACACATCATCGCTCAGCAGAGGATAGCCGCGCCCGGCAAAGGCGGCAGCCAGCGTCGATTTGCCATGCCCCTGGGGGCCACTGAAGATCACCGCGCCGTGGGAGGGCAACTGCGCTGCCGTGCATAGGGGTGATGCCCCGCTGATGCAGCAGCGCGCCAAAGGCCGACCCCAGCAAGAATAGGCGAATAGCGGCGGCATCGGCCTGGGGCGCAGGCTGGATGATAATCTCGCGCCCCCCGTGAACGTGAAACGCCGCCACGCCAGGGATCGCCAGCAAAAAGCGATCTGCACCTTCCGCCTGCGCCATCACCCCCCTCTCACCCCAGGACGAGAGCGCCGTCTCCACCCGGATCGTCACATCCGCCTGGGCGCGGCATGGCCTGGCAAAGCTCTGGGCAGGGGAAGGCCGACGCCACATGCAGCCCATAAATGGTAAAATGCTCCATCACTCGCCCCCGGCTTGCTTCCGCACCGCAGGCAAATAGAGCCAGACATCAGTCTGCGTCCCTGTGCCGGGACGTCGGTGTGGCTGTGGCTGTCGGTGTGGCTGTGGCTGTCGGTGTGGCTGTGGCTGTCGGTGTAGAAGTTGGTGTAACGGTTGCCGTCACCGTCGCGGTCGGTGTCGCGGTCATAGTGGATGTAGCGGTCGGCGGTTCGTCGTCTGTCGTCGGCGTGGAAGATGCGGTAACAGTTGGTGTCTCTGTGGCGGTCTGCGGTTCGCCGTCGGTTGGTGTTGCTGTCGCCGTGGCGGTCTGCGGTCCGTCGTCTGCTGTCGCTGTCGGCGTCGCTGTTGATGTCGCTGTCGCTGTTGATGTCGCTGTTGATGTCGCTGTCTCTGTTGCCGTCGCTGTCGGCGTTGCCGTCGCAGGCGGTGGCCCGCCCACCACGGCTAGCCGTGTGGCAGGATCGCCGATGATCAAATAGGTATCCAGATTTTCCAAATAGTTGCCACGGCTGTGGCTGTAGAGATGGCCCAGCCCGGCCAGGGCGGCCAGCCCAATCGGATAGATCCCCTGGCCCATCACAGCTTCCAGAAAACCTTCGTTCATCCAATCGTGACCATCCACCACGCTCAGCCCGGTGGACGCCCAACTGGCAATCGAACCGCCGCCACTCAGACGCAACATGCTTTCCGAGAGAGAGACATAGGGGGATGGCTGATGGTAAAAGCCGGTATAGCAGGTCATCTCAAGCAACAGGGGCAGCCGTTCGCCATTGGTGAGCTTTGACAGATCCGTGGCGCGCAGCATGGGCGGCGCACCGCCCCAGGTGGAGGGCGAGGCATGGCCCACATAGTTGACCAGACACGCCCCTCATTGATAGCCCCCGCAATGGCCGCCGTGATGGCCGGGCCGCTGGTATAGGGGGCATAGGGGGGATCGGTCAGTTTGCACTGGGGATGCTGAGCCGGGTCGCAGATGTTCAAATAGAGACGCTCTGCCCCAACAGCGGGCGGCACCAAGGTCGCATCGTCAAACGATTGACAGCGCATCGCGCTTTCCTGACAGGAGATCAGCCGGGCGCGCTCGCTCTCAGGGTTGATCTCGGCCAAGGCCAGGCCAGCCGTTTCGCCGCCGTTGCTGGCGAGGATAGCCAGCAATGGCTCCCGGAATTGGTGGCCTGCGCTGCTGTTCGTGAAAGGGCGGAAAGGTGAGGTGGCTGTACTGCTGTTCGATGGCAGCCACCCCCATGTCAAACGATTGTTGCAGCCGATAGGGGGCCGACGGGCGCGGTGCGCCCCGCTGGGGCCGTGGGCTGCGGCGTGTTGCGTCTGCATCGCCAGAAAGTCGATGGACGCCGTGGGCACAGTCTCGGCGCTGGCGTTGAGCGGCTGAAAGCGTGGCGCGGCGTTTGGATAGTCGATGGTGACAAAGCGGCTGATCTCGTCGGATTTGAAGCCCAGCGCCATGGGGCGCACCACTCCCGGCAGCACCGCCACGTCGTAGAGTTCGCTGACCAGACCTTCAACTTCCAGCCAGTGGGCCACGTTGCCGGTAACCGTGTCGATGACGGCCAGCCCGCAGATAGCATCAGTATCTTTGGCCGTGAGCTTGTCGTCCAGGCTCAGCCCTTCAAATGCCTTCACCCGCCGCGGCTCTGGATAGCCCCACAATGGCATACTGTTTGTGAAAGGCCAGCCCGCGGGCAAAGCCTGGACAAAAGGCCACCGGTTGAAAATCCGCGGCCCGGCCCGCTTCTCCCGCTGGCGGCAATGCCACATAGCCCAGATCGCCGCTGCCTGCGTTGAGCAGCCAGAGCTTGCCATCGTGCAGGCGGGGCGAATGGGGCATGGAGAGATTGTCGAGCAGAATTTGATCGTGCTGAATGTCCATCAACAGACCGCCGCTCTCGCGCCGCCGCCGCCAGCCGCCGAAAACATCCGAACGTGAAACCGCGGTGACGTAGCGGGGTTCTCCATCGGCCAGGGCCAGCCCGTTCAGGTGGCAGCGATCTTCCGGGGCCAGTTTTGAGATAAAAGGCGGCTGCCACAGCGGTGTAAAGCTGTAGCGTTCGCTGAGCGTGGCCAGGCAGCTATAAAGCGTGTTGACGAAAACCAGCCGCCCTTGCCCATCCAGACGCAGATCGTGGATGTCCACATCGCCAGTGGTATAGCTGCGCCGGGGAATGTAGAGGGCGTCGTAGCCGTCGTGGCTTTCGCCGGGGGGCAAGCTGTTGTCCAGTTGCCAGATCTGATAGCGGCAGCCCACATACAGGCGATCCGGCAGGGCGCACAACCCCATGGGGCGGTCGAAGAGCCGCTCGAAGGTGGAGAGTGTGCCGTCGGCTTTGCGCCCAATCAGGAAGAGCCGATCGGTCTGATAGGTGGTAAAGGCCAGGCTGATCTGTTCGGCGGCCAACCAATCCAAAAAGCCTTTGGAACAGGTAATTTCAATCGGGTGCGGTGAAGCTTTCAAAGCATAGTCTCCGGGCTGATAAAGGTTTGTAGTTACGCCTGTCTGTTGGCACTGGCTGTCGCAATGGCACGTTCAAAAAAGTCTGCCAGGTCGTCTATAGCCCCCCGGCTCGTAGAGAAGGGTGCCGCTGTGAAAGCGCAGGCCAGTTTGATAGTGCGGTGGGGGGCTGCTATACTAATTGTATGTCCGTTCATGTTCAGAAAACGCCCAATCCCAATGCCCTGAAATTTGTGCTGCCTGCCCGCATCTTCGGCCAGCCGTTGAACGCGTCCACACCCGACGAGGCCGCCCGGCATCCCCTGGCCCAGCGTTTGTTGGCGCTGGCGCCGGTGTACAATGTGTTTATGGTGCAGGATTTTGTCACCGTGAACAAAGTGCCGCACGTGCCCTGGGCGGGGTTAGAAGAAGAAATTCGGCAACAGATTGAAGCCTATTATATGGATACGCTACGACAGGAAGCGTGACCAGTACCAGCACAAGCTTTGATCGGCGACATTGCCGTAGGCGCAGCAAGCAGCGCCCCTACTCGTCAATTTACGATTGGAGAAGCGCTAGAGTGTGTGCCCAGAAGTTGAACTTTTCCGAAAAGCGCCACTTCTCCCAAGGCAATTGCCCGGTTTGCCAACCCTGAAGCCATCCCCAATTCCACACAGAAAGTAGGGCTTATGCCTGACGCATCCGTTACCCCTCTGATTGTTGCCAGCGAAAATGGTCGTCTGGGGGCCATTGCGGGGATGGAGATTTTACGCCATGGCGGCTCGGCGCTGGATGCTGTGGAAGCAGCCTGCCGTGTGGTGGAGGATGATCCCGCTGATCACAGTGTGGGCTATGGCGGGTTGCCCAACATTCTGGGCGATGTGGAGCTAGACGCCAGCATTATGGACGGGCGCACGCTGCGCACCGGCGCGGTGGCGGGCGTTCTCCACTACGGCAACGTGATCACCCTGGCGCGCGAAGGTGATGGAGGAATTGCCCCATGTGCTGCTGGCGGGCGCGGGGCCGAACGGTTGGCCGCCGAGTTGGGGATGCAGCCCAGCGAGCAGCGCAGTTTTGAATCGCTGCAACGCTGGCGCGAACGTTTCGACGAAGCGGGCGTGGATGAATTCAACCAACTCTCCCTGCGCGAACTCGCCAGTCGCCTGACCCGTCCCATGAATTTGAAAGATAAAGTGGATCACGGCACGGTGAACTTTTTGGCGCTGGACGGCGCTGGCAACATTGCTTCGGCGGTGAGCACCAGCGGGCTGGCCTGGAAATATCCGGGCCGTGTGGGCGATTCGCCGATTGTGGGCGCCGGCAACTATTGCGATAACCGCTACGGCGCGGCGGCTTGCACTGGCATGGGCGAACTGGCGATCCGTGTGAGCACGGCGCGCAGCCTCATCCTTTACATGAAGATGGGCATGTCTCTCCACGCCGCCGGGCAGGAATGTCTTGCGGATCTCACGGATCTGGACTCTGCCCAACTGGTCAATACATGAACATTGTGGCGCTGACGCCGCAGGGGGATCATGCTGGTTTCACCACGGTGCCGGGCAAGCAGTATCTCTATTTTTCGGGCGAGATGGACGCGCCCGTGTTGGCGGAGCGGATCTGTGTGGAGCGAGTCGATGGGTAGCTACCCACAGAATGATGCGAGCGTTGGGCCGCATAAGATCTGTATGGAGATTCAATTATGTTAACCACGATTGAAGGGATTGACCGCAACGGTCACAACGAAGCGGAAATGGATGTTTATGACGACTACGACGCAGCCAGATCCCGTTTGTAAACGGGGTGATGGGGCGCTGGTGCTCTTCCCCACCGAGGAGGCATAGATGACTACAGAGATGGTGCTACAAACAGAGCATGATGTGGTTAGGATTACGCCACAGAGCCAGGAGATGCAGGCGCAGCAGCAGAAAAATGAAGCGGCACGCCGTTTGCTGCAAGAATGGCTGGCGGACGAGTCCGGCTATGATGAAGCTGTCTGGACGCAGGTTAAGCAGCTTATTGAGGATCATCGGATGTCCATGCGGAGTCGATTTAGTGATTAGCGGGATTGCACTTGACTCAGGACCACTCGGTGAGTTAGCCCACCCGCGCCGCAATCTCGAAATTACGGCTTGGCTCGATACGATGTTGGCGGCTGGCATCACCATTTATCTTCCTGAAATTATCGATTATGAGGTACGGCGCGGTTTGCTAGCAGCCAACATGACGCGCTCAGTACGACGGTTAGACCAATTGAAGGTTGTTCTCACCTATCTACCACTGACGACTACCGTTATGCTTGAAGCAGCGGTATTGTGGGCGCAGGCACGTCAACAAGGGCAGTCTGTTGCTGATCCGAAAGAACTTGATAGTGATGTCATTTTGGCAGCCCAGGCACGTCAGGTTAATGCTATTGTAGCGACGGAAAACGTGGGACACTTAGCTGTGTTTGTACAAGCCCGCAGTTGGCGATCAATCATGCTGGATAGCTGAGGTGCCCTACTGAACAAGGCGTTGCATACCACCGTTTCCGGCAGACTAAGAATGGTGTCATTTTTTTATGATCCTGTGCAATCTGCTGCTGCGCTGGCGATCCCGCTAGTATCAGCACAATCTTTGATCGGCGACATTGCCGTAAGGGCGCAGCAAGCTGCGCCCCTACTTGTCAATTTACGATTGGAGAAGCACTAGAGTGGAGTCTCTCATGTCCGTCGCCGTAAAAATGCCCCAACTGGGCGAGAGCGTGGTGGAAGGCACGGTGGCGCGCTGGCATAAACAGCCCGGCGACGCCGTTGAAAAGCTCGAGCCACTGCTCGACATCAGCACCGATAAAATTGATACGGAAGTGCCCGCGCCCGCTGCCGGTACGCTGCTCAAAATTTTGGTGGGCGAAGGGGAGACGGTGAACGCAGGGACGGTGTTGGCCTACATTGGGGAGATGACCGCAGACGGCGGACCGCAGACCGCTGACGATGGACGGCGGACCGCAGACGTCGAATCGGAGACGGCGGACGAGGAACGCGCTACGAACGGCGGTCAGCCGTCGGCAGTCGGCGGTCAAAGCAGCGAGCCAGCCCCCGCTGAAAAGCCGCGCGGTCGCGCCTTCATCAGCCCTGTGGTGGCGCGCATGGCCGCAGAGCACGATCTCGATCTGGACGAAATCGAGGGGACCGGGCTGCACGGGCGCATCACCAAAAAGGATGTGCTGAGATTTTTGGACGGCAGACGGCAGACGGCAGACGGCAGACCACAGACGGCGGACGAGGAACGCAGCGGTCACGAATCGGCGGTCAGCGGTCGGCAGTCGGCGGTCAAATCTCTGAGGACGAAACTCTGCACCCGCTCTCGGCCATGCGGCGGGCGATTGCGGAACACATGAGCCGCAGTGTGCGGACAAGTCCGCATGTAACCACGCTCCACGAGGTGGACATGACCGCGGTGGTGCGCCACCGCGAGGCATACAAATCGCAGTTCGCGCAAAAGGGTGTGCGGTTGACCTTTACGCCCTATTTTGTGGCGGCCGTGGCCGAGGCGTTGCGGGCATTCCCCGCCGTGAACAGCCGTTTTGGTGATACCGGCATTATCCGCAACCGGCGCGTACACATGGGCGTGGCTGTGGCCGTGGATGAGGGACTGCTGGTTCCCGTGATCCGCGATGCCGACGAGCGTAATCTGGCTGGGTTGGCGCGCGCGGTCAATGACGTGGCCGACAGGGCGCGCACCCATCGCCTTTCGCCCGACGAACTGCGGGGCGGCACGTTTACCATCACCAATCATGGCATGGGCGGCAGCCTGCTGGCAACGCCGATTATTAACCAGCCGCAAGCGGGCATTTTGGGCGTGGGCGCGATTGTGAAGCGGCCTGTGGTGCGCAGTGGTGGTCATCCTCTGCTGCCCAGTGCCGACGACGCCATTGTGATCCGCCCCATGTGCTATCTTAGTTTCTCGTTTGATCACCGCATTCTAGACGGAGCCGAGGCGGACGCCTTTGTGGTCAAGGTGAAGGAAAGTTTGGAGAAATGGGACGGTGATACTGTGAACGTGGTGCGTAGTACGTAGAATAAGCGAGTACAGTGATTTATGCAGCACGCACTACGCACTACATCATGAACAAAGAGTCAGACTAATTTAAAGATCTCGATCTCACAGAAAGAACCTTTGGAGGAACCGTGGCAAATTACGACTACGATGTCATCGTCATCGGCAGTGGACCAGGCGGCTATGTGGCGGCGATTCGGGCGGCACAGCTTGGCAAAAAGACCGCAATTGTGGAGCGCGAAAATCTGGGCGGTGTCTGTTTGAACTGGGGCTGTATTCCCAAAAAGGCGCTGCTCAAGAACGCCTCTGTGCTGGAAACATTGCTCGAGGCCGAGGAGTTTGGCTTCACCTTTGAGAATCTGCAAGTGGATTTCAGCAGTGCGGTCAAGCGTAGCCTGGAGGTCGTGGGGCGACAGACCAAAGGCGTGGGCTTTTTGATGCGCAAAAACAAGATCGAGGTTATCGAAGGCCACGCCGTCTTCACCGATGCCCACACCATCCAAGTCACCCCCGCCGAGATCAAGCCCGACGCCAAAGAGCGCACGGTGACCGCGCAGAGTTTCATTGTCGCCACCGGCGCACGGGCGCGTGATCTCCCCGGCGTGGAAGTGGACGGCGAGCGCGTCATGCAATATCGCCATGCCATCCGCCTGCAAGAGAAGCCAGAGTCCATCGCCGTCATCGGCGCGGGGCCGATCGGCATGGAACTGGGCTATTTCTACAACGTCTATGGCAGCAAAGTTACCGTGATCGAAATGCTCGATCATGTGTTGCCGCTGGAAGAGCCAGAGGTGGCCGCCGAGGTTGCCAAGGCGTTTAAGGCCAAAGGCTTTACGCTGCTGCCCGGCTCGCGCACCGAGAAGATTGAGGTCAAGGGCGACGGTGTCGAGATCACGGTGAAGAATCTCAAGGACGAAAGCACGCAGACGGTGAAGGTGGAGCGCGTGCTCATCGCCATCGGCATCACACCGAACACCGAAAAGGTGGGGCTGGATGCGGCGGGCGTCAAGCTGGACAAGCGCGGTTATATTGAGATCAACGAGACCATGCGCACCAATGTTGAAAACATCTATGCAATTGGCGATTGCACAGGCAAGCTGGCCCTGGCCCATGTTGCCAGTGCCCAGGCGATTGTGGCCGCCGAGTCTATTGCCGGGGTGGAGACCATGCCCATCCCCGCCGAGAAATATATCTTCATGCCGCGTGCCACCTATTGCCAACCTGAGGTTGCCAGTATGGGCATGACCGAGGCCCAGGCCAAAGAGGCCGGCTACACGGTGAAGGTGGGCAAATTTCCCTTCTTGCCCAATGGCAAAGCCCAGGCGCTGAACAGCAAAATCGGCTTTGTGAAGATTATCTCCGACGCCAAGTATGGCGAAATTTTGGGCGCGGCATATTGTGGGCGAAGAGGCCACGGAACTGCTGCCCGAACTTTCGCTGGCGCAGATGATGGAGATCACCCCGGCGGAGATTGCGCGGAATGTGCATGCGCACCCCACGCTGAGCGAGGTGATCATGGAAGCGGCGCACGCCGTCGAGGGCCATCCGATTCATATGTAAAAAATGTGTCATGCGTAATCCGTAACATGTTACGGATTACGCATGACACATTTGAAAGCGTTCTTTATGCAACCATTTCCCACTGCCCCCGTCCCCCTTGATATCACCGTGCGCTTTGCCGAGACCGACGCCATGCGCGTGGTCCATCACAGCGCCTATATTGTCTGGTTCGAGGCGGGGCGGATCGCGTGGCTGGCGGCGGCGAGAATGCCCTATGCCACGATTGCGGCGGCGGGCTTCAACTTCGCCGTCACCGAGGTGAGCGCCCAATATCGAGCCGCCATCCGTTTCGGTGATCCAGTGCAGGTTTTGACGACGTTGACCGATCTGCGCAGCCGGCGCATTGCCTTTGCCTATGAAGTGCGCCAAGTTGAGACAGGTCAGCTTTGTGCCAGTGGTCACAGCAGCCATATTTGTGTGGATGATAGCGGGCGCACGGTGAAAATCCCCGATCGGGTGATGGGTGAATTGTCGGTTTATGACGAAAGAGGCTGAGCAACCATGATCCAAATTCAACAACACGGCTCGGTGACGGCAATCCGCATGGCGCGGACGCTGCTAGGGCGTCCGCTCGATCGGACCACAGTCGATCGGCTGGACGGGTTGTTAATCGACAGCGGGCCGCCCTGCTTGGCCGCAGAATTGCTGCGCGTGCTCAAGGATTTGCCTGTGCATCGCATCATCCTCACCCATGCCCACGAGGATCACATTGGCGGGCTGGCGGCGCTGCGCCAACGCTATCCGGCGGCCACGATTTTTGCCTCGCCGCGTGCTATTCCCCTGATTCAAGATCCGTCCCTCCTGCGCCAACAGCTTTACCGGCGGCTGTTATGGGGGATACCCAACGCTGTGGCTGACGTGGAAGAGCTACCTTTGAGCGTGGAGACCGAGCAATTTAACTTGCGTGTGGTGGAAACGCCCGGCCACAGCCACGATCATGTCAGCTTCTTCGAGACAAAATACCGGTGGCTCTTTAGCGGCGATAGCTTCATCGGCGGGCAGGATAAATCGTGGGCCAGTGAATTTGAGATGTTCGGCACCATTAGCAGTTTGCGCAGCATGGCGGCGTTGCGCCCAGAGCGTATCTTCCCGGCCAGTGGTAATGTACGGCGCACGGCTATGCCCGAACTCCACGGCAAGATTGCCCACTTGTTGGGGCTGTGCCGCGAGGTCGCCAAATTGGACGTGGGCGGCGTCTCCACCGAAGCGATTGTGGAAGGGCTGTTGGGCGGCGAAAACGCCATGAAGTTCTGGACCCGCGGTCATTTTTCTGGGGCCAATTTGGTGGAAGCCTGCCGCCGCTATAACGAGATCTTCGACCCGACGGCAGTTCTGAAAGAGGTTGAAGCCTCTGCACCCAAACGGTCAAAGGGCGATGCCTCTTCTGGTTCTTCAACCAGTCAATCGGCAGATCAAAGCGATTGGCGTTCGACCAAGTAGGCGAATTTTTGTCAACGCGAAACAGGGGCGGTATCGATACTGCCCCTGTTTTTTATGGAACTTGCCCACATAGACTATCGTTGGCACGGTGTGGAGCAAGAGCCGGGATTCGCTAAAATATAGTAACGATTCAGGTGCGTCGCACCCTAGAGCTGTATCGTTGCAAAATATATTCGCTAAAATAAGGAGAAAATTGTGATCAAACGAGAAAGAATTATCTTGTTCGTCGCTGGATTGTTTTTACTGACTAGTGTAGCCTGTAGCAACCTGCTGCCAGAGCGACGCAGTGCCGCGGAACCTCGCCGCGAAGTCCCTGTCAGCCAGGAATCGGCCCAGCAGGCCCAGCAGATTATTACCGAAGCGGCCTCTGGCGGCACGGTACGCATGAGCGAAGCACAGTTCACGAGCCTGATTGCGACCCACCTGGCGGCGGGTGGTGATGTCCCACTCACCGGCATCACTGTCTGGTTTGATCCCGGCCAGATCACCATGCAGGGGGAGTTAGCCAAAGGTGTCGTTCCGCTGCTCAGCGGACAACTGGTCACAAGTGGATCGTTGGCTGCGGTCAATAACCAAGTCGTCTTCCAAATTGAATCAGCCAGCATTGGCGGCGTATCCTTGCCGGGAACGGGGCGCGAGATGTTGGCGAATCAGGTGAACAACGCGCTGGCCGGGAGCAATCTGGGCAACCGTGTGCGCAGCATTACTATCAACGAAGGCGAAATCATCATCGAACAGGAGTAGCCGGTCATGGCAACAACCCATCACTTCCAACCCACTCACTATTACACGACACTTGGCACACACGAAGCGGTCTTGCGCATCGCCAGCGGCGACACGGTGATCACCACCACGGTGGATGCCCGCGGCGGAGATGCCAGCGGGCAGCAAGCTACGCCGCCGGGCAATCCCATGACCGGTCCATTTTATGTGGAAGGGGCCGAGCCAGGCGATACGCTGGTGGTTGTGTTGGACAAGTTGACGCCCAATCGTCCTCATGGGTGGACGCGCAAAGTGTGGCGGCCAATGTGGTCGATCCCGATTATATTGCTCAATTGCCCGTCTCGCCGAAGGGGCAGGAATTGGCAACGTGGCGCATGAATCACGAAGCGGGAACCGTCACGCTGATTGATCCGGCGGACACAGCACTGGGCGAATTCACCCTGCCGATGGTTCCGATGGTGGGCTGCTTTGGCGTGGCCCCGGGCCGCGGACAGGCCATCTCCACGGCTACTTCCGCCGAGCATGGCGGCAACATGGACTATCGTGGCTTTGTGCAGGGGGTAACGGTCTATTTTCCGGTTTTTGTGGAGGGCGCGCTTTTCCACATTGGCGATGGACACGCTGTGCAAGGGGATGGCGAAATCGTGGGCACGGGCATCGAGATCTCGTTTGACGTGCAGTTTACGGTTCACGTGCAAAAGGGCAAGAAGATTGGCTGGCCGCGCGGCGAAAACGCCGATTACATCTTCACGGCTGGCAACGCCCGCCCGCTGGATCAATGTACACAGCACGCCACCACCGAGATGCTGCGCTGGCTGCAAAGCGATTACGGTCTGGACCCGTGGGCCGCGGATATTCTCATGGGCCAATGTGTGGAATACGAACTGGGCAATATGTTCGACCCGGCCTATACCATGATCTGTAAAGTGCCCAAGCGAGTGCTGCCGCGATAGGGAATGCTGACGATGGACGGGGACGATGGACGAAGCTTTTGCGCTCTGAGAGTCGCACCCTTCGTCTTTCGTCCCCCGTCCATCATCTTGACCTGTGAAGAGCAAAGGAACCTAAACAGATGCAAATGCAAAGGGCGATGCCCTGGCCGAAGTTGGCGACACCCACGGCGCATATTACGATTGTGGGGCTGGGGCCGGGCGATGTGGGCGATGTGCCGCTGGCGGTCTGGCAATTGCTGCACACGGCGGATACTGTAATTCTACGCACCGAGCGCCATCCGCTGGTGGATCAACTGCGCGATACTGTGGCCTTTCAGACCTGTGACGATCTCTACGAACGTCACGCCGACTTTGCCCAGGTCTACGCGGCGCTGACGGCGCGTGTATTGGATGCCGCCAGCCGTGGACCTGTGGTCTATGCGGTGCCCGGCCACCCGTGGATCGGCGAAGCCACCACGCCGTTGATCCAACAGGCAGCCGCGCAAAAAGATCTGAGTGTCGCCGTGCTGGGCGGGGCCAGTTTCATCGAAGCGGCCTTTGGCGCGCTGGGCGTCGACGCCATGAACGGCGGCCAAATTGTGGATGGCATGTTGTTGGCGCGCCGCCATCATCCGCAGATCGATGCCCTGTTGCCAGCGCTGGTGGGGCAGGTCTACGCCCGCCACGTTGCCGCCGATGTCAAACTGGTGTTGCTCAACGCCTATCCGCCCGAACATGCGGTGACGTTGATCCGCGCTGCGGGGACAGTCCACGCTGCCACGGAGACGCTGCCTCTGTACGAACTGGATCGCCACGACCGCTTTGATCACCTGACCAGCCTCTATGTGCCGCCGCTGCCACGCAGCAGCCTGCTCGATCTGCAAGAGTTAATCGCGGATCCGCGCCTGCCAGAGGGCTGCCCGTGGGATCAAGAGCAGACAGTTGAGACGCTGCGCGAATTTCTGTTAGACGAAGCTGCCGAGGTAATGGAGGCCATCGACGCCGGGGATGACGATCACACGGCGGAGGAGTTGGGCGATCTGTTGGGGATCATTGTGATGATCGGACAAGTGGCGGGAGAGGAGGGGCGTTTTCAACTGGGCGATGCCATCCGCGCCAGTGTAGAAAAGCTGACCCGTCGCCATCCCCATGTTTTTGGCGAAACGGAAGTTGCCAATATGGATGCGCTCTATCAACAGTGGGACGCCATCAAAGCCGAGGAGCGCGTGGCGAAAGGTCAACAGCCCAAAGGCCCGCTGGATCTGCCCGCCGCCCTGCCTGCGCTGGAAAAGGCCCGCCAAATGCAGTCCAAAGCCGAGAAGGCGGGGCTGCTCAGCCGCCAAAGTCTGGCTGCGGAAAATCCGGCTTTGGCAACACTCTTGCCCGCCGATGCCGACGAAGCCGCGTTGGGGCGACTACTTTGGCAATTGGTGGCGCTGGCGAAGATCCGCGATCTCAACCCAGAGGCGGCGCTGCGCGGCTATCTTGTGCGCTTTCGGGCGGCGCACTCCTCAGCCGGGTGAGCCTTTCGCTCCGGCGCTGTCCACCAAGCGTGCATAAAGCGCCGTCAGCCGGGGCATAATGCTTTCCCATGTGTAGCGCCCTTGCACGAACGACCGCGGAGCGTGGCCCAGGCGGTGGCTTTGGCGTGCGCCCTGGCGCTGATCCCGCAGCAGATCCACCACGGCGGCGGCAAAAGTCGGCGCATCGTCGGCCAGCAACAACTCCTGCCCATGCTGCACGCCGATTCCCTCCACGCCCAGACTGGTGCTGACAATGGCTTTGGCGCTTGCCATCGCTTCCAACACTTTGAACCGAGTGCCGCCACCCACACGCATGGGAACCACATACACCGCCGCCCCTTGTACATAGGGCAGCGGACTCTCTACCATACCCGTAATGGTAATGGCCGGGTGATGGCGCAGCCGTTCGAGACGGGGGTGGGGATTCATGCCCACGATTTGAAAGTGTATAGCCGGTTCGTGTGCCTGTACCTGCGGCAATACGGCATCAGCGAACCAGAGCACAGCATCCACATTGGGGTCGATAATCCATTTTCCCCGTGAAAACAAGCACAGGCTGCCAGACGGTATCCGGCGGCGCAGGCGGATAAGCGGCCAGATCCACGCCATTGGGAACCACCACGGGATCAAGGCCGGGCCACAGGCGTTGCAATGCTTGTCGATCTGGCTCGCTTACGGTGACGACAGTGTTGGCCTGGCGGGCAAGAGTGCGCTCATAGGCCGCCAGTTTGGCCCATTGCACCAGGCTATAGCCAGCGGCCAGCCAGCGCTGGGGGCGGCGCAGATCGACCAGGGCGGCGCGCTCGTTGTAGCAGATATTCGGCGTTGTGATCATCGAAAACGCGGGCAGGAATGGGCAGCGTGGCGCAGATAGCCCGCCATTTCAATACCTTCGGCCTGCACAATATCGTAGCTTTCCTCTGCGATCATGCGTGCGATCATGCTGTGTGCATCGGGGTGATCCAGGCGTAGCGCCATGTCTGGCCGCGGCGAGGTGAGTGTATCGACCCCGCGCTGGCGGGCTGTGCGGTGCGGCTGTGGCAACGTTTCAATGCGGGCGCACATGGAATGCAGGGGGCTGTGCGAAAAGAGGGTTTCGCCAGGGGCCAAAAAGCTAAAAAGATGCAGTGTGTGCTGGGGGGCCAGATAGCGCAAGAGGTTGAAATTGCGCAGCGTTGTGCCCTGCCGGGGGGGTGAGGAAGCTGGGGCGTTAAAACAGGATCTTCATGGCCGGGGGCGCAGGCTATCGCTCCATCCCGCCCTCGCCCTGTTCCGCCAACACTTCGGGCACCACGACCTTGCCCGCCACCACCCGTTGGTAGACGTTAAGCGTTTCGGCAGCAGCGTGCCGCCAGCTAAAAGTGCCGCGCGTTCGTAGCCCTTTTTCTTGCAACTCGGCATGGAGATCATCGTCACTGAGCAGCCGGTGCATGGCAACCGCCATCTCTTCCCAGTTGGTGGGATCGACCAGCAAGGCCGCATCGCCCACCACTTCGGGCAGGCTGCTGGTATTGCTGACAATCGTGGGCGTGCCACAGGCCATGGCCTCCAGTGGCGGCAGACCAAAGCCCTCGTAGAGCGCCGGGTGAATGTGCGCCCGCGCCCCCACATAGAGACGGCAGAGATCTTCATCCGGGACACGCCCCACAAAATGGGTGGCCTCTTTGAGATTGAGCGTCTCCACAGTTTCAAAGACTTCTTCATAGAGCCAGCCAGGTTTGCCCACCAGCACCAGCCCCACCTCGCCCACGTTGTATTTATCGAGCAAATGGCGAAAGGCTTGTAACAGCCCGCCGATGTTTTTGCGTGGCTCAATTGTACTCACAAAGATGATGTACTTCTCAGGCAAGTTGTACTGCTTTGTGATCTCGTCGCGAGTTTGGGGCAAGGGCAGCGGTTTATAGAGCGGAGCCGCGGCCTCATAGATCACACTGATCTTACTTTTGGGCACGCCAAGCTGCCCGGTGACGTCGTTTTTGGTGCTGTAGCTGGGCACGATTACATGGCGCGGCATGGCGCACGGCGCGGTCGATCTGACTATAGTAGGCGGCGTTGTCCTCGGTCAGAAAGTGCGGCCAGCGCAAAAACCCTAGATCGTGGACCGTGACCACCGAGGGAATGTGGCTGTACAGCGGCGGGATAAAGTCGGTGCTGTGCAGCAGATCGAGACTGTGCAGCAGCAGTTCCAGGCAGAGCATGGGCTGTTCAATGCGGTTGTGAACGGGGGTATAGAGCGTGCGACACTGGAAATTAGGGGCAGTTACCAATCGGTCGGTCTGTTTGCGGTGTTGAAAGACCACATACTCATTTTCATGATCCAGGGCTGCCAACTCTTCCACCAGATGTCTGGTATAACGGCTAATCCCGGCTTTTTGATGATGGGTCAAGCGTGCGTCAATGCCAATACGCATGTCAATAACTCTGGCCTAAAGCTGAATAAATGGAGGACCAATCCAGGCACAAACACCAGGGCGGACCTTCCACACGGGAGAACATTGCATTCTTCATCAGACGTAAAAGTAAAACGTAAAAGTAAGACGTAAAAGTAGACGGCAAGAGTGCAATTGTGCAGAGTACAAGTTTGCAGAATTGTAGCAGTCCCCCAGAGTGTGGTCAAATCGACTGTATAAATTGACGGCTCAAATCGTTTTGGAGTGATTTGGGTGGATGGTATAATCGAGGGCAATGAACGACATTGGCCCGCTTGGAACAGGGCACCCTGCGTCTGGCACAGAAACGAAACAGGAAACCGTATGGATATTGCACAACTGGCACAAATGGTTAATTGGTTGGACGAAGAACACCGCCGCGACCGTGCGGAGATTCGCGCGATTGCAACAGCAGATCGAAAGCCAATCTGCCGATGTGATTGACCAGACGCGCCGCATTCAAGATCTGGAAGGCCGCTTGGCAAGCACCCAGGCACAGTTAACCCGCTTCAACCAATTGGAACAGCAGATCCAAAATGTGAAGAACGAGTTTATGCCCCTGGTGGATCGGGAAGAGGATGCGCGTGTACAGTCCATTCGCGATCTGGAACGGGCGCGCTTGGGGGATCGGGAGGCCCTCAGCCGTGAGATCGGCGAGGTGCGCCGAGAATTGCCGCGCATTGGCCGCGTGGAAGAGACGCTCCAATCGCGCAAGGGCGAAGATGAACGGCTCAACGAGATGATCTCCCACGTGCGCAATCAGGTTTCCATTGTGGCAAAAGAGATCGAAGAGCGCACCCGCCAGATTCCCTTCCTGGCCGAGCAGCGCACCAGCGATACCAAACGCATTGCCCAACTTCAGCAAGAGACGGTGGAACTTTTCAAGCGCACTGAAGCACAGGTTGGGCGGTTAGCTGTGATTGAAGAATCTGCCCGCAAAGCCGCTGTGGACGTGGAAAAGTGGCGGCCCATCCCCGGCCAACTGCGCGAAGAACAGCAAAATTTCATGGAACGCGTGCGCATCGAAGTCGTGGATCGGCTCTCGGTGCTGGGGCGTTGGCAAGAGAGCATTGACGAGCAGAATTCTGTCATCGCCAAAGCCTATGAACAGGTGCAATCCTATGCCCATCAATTGGATGTGGCCCGGCGTGCGGCCCAAACCATTCAAGACTTCCAAGAGGTGATCAAGCGCGAACAGGCCCAGGTTAACGAACTGCAACGGCTGGCCGAAGAACGCATACGCCGCGAGATGGACGAGTTCCGCGAGGACTTTGAAAAGAAGCGCCGCAAAGCCGAACTGCGCCAGGAACATCTTTGGAAAGAGCAGGAAAAGTACAACCGCGAAGTGTTGGAACATTTCCCCCCCATTTTGCACGATGTGCGTACCCACGAAGAGTTGCTGCGCCAGCTTTGGCGGCTCCACGAAAGCTATGGCACGCGCTATCTCAACGCCGCCCAGGCTTGGCTGGATGGTCTGCAAGAGTCGCTGCGCGAGCGCGACGAACTTATGCAAACGCTGGAAGACGAATGGCAAAAGCAGCGCCGCAACGCCGAACTCTACACCGCCCAGAACAACACACGCCGCACCGCCGGGGTTATCTCTGGCAACGGCTCGCAGATAGAGTGAGAAGGGATTGGATAGTAGAGATTGGGGTAGGATGACCTACGGTAATCTCTACTATCCAATACCCAATTCCTTTCCCAAGCTTGAATTGAGTCTCCCCTTATGCGTGTAATTGCTACTGCCGGCCATGTGGATCACGGCAAATCCTCGTTGGTCCAAGCCCTGAGCGGGATCAACCCCGACCGCCTGGCCGAGGAACAGAAACGCGGGATGACCATCGATCTGGGCTTTGCCTGGATTGAACTCCCCCTGTCCCCCCTTGGCGGTCAGGCTGCCAACGAGAGCGTGAACAGCCGACCTATCGAGCAGGTCGGCATTGTGAACGCCGACCTATCGAGCAGGTCGGCATTGTGAATAGCCGACCTATCGAGCAGGTCGGCATTGTGAATAGCCGACCTATCGAGCAGGTCGGCATTGTGAACAGCCGACCTATCGAGCAGGTCGGCATTATAGACGTCCCCGGCCATATTGACTTTATCAAAAATATGTTGGCAGGCGTGGGCAGTGTGGATGCTGCCCTTTTTGTTGTAGCCGCCGATGAAGGCGTCATGCCCCAGACGCGCGAACATCTGGCGATTCTCGATCTGCTTGCCATCCCCACGGGCGTGATTGCGCTGACCAAAGTTGACCTGATCCACGACCCCGAATGGCTGGAATTGGTGGAACTGGATCTCCGCGATCTACTGACCGACACCTTTTTGGCCGATGCGCCGCTGGTGGGGGTGAGCGCACACACCGGGCGCGGGCTGGATGAGCTGCGTCGCACCCTGGCCGATGCCCTCACCGAACTGCCGCCCCGGCGTGATCGCAACCGTCCGCGCTTGCCCGTGGATCGGGTCTTTTCGCTCTCCGGCTTTGGAACTGTTGTCACAGGGACGCTTAGCGACGGCCAATTTGCCGTGGGCGATGCTGTGGAAGTTTTGCCCGATGGCCCCAGCGGCCGAATCCGCGGACTTCAAAGCCATCGTCAATCCATTAATATCGCCCACCCCGGTAGCCGCGTTGCCATGAATCTCAGCGGCATCAGCATCGATCAGATCCGGCGTGGGCAGGTCATCGGCAAGCCACAGACGTTGCGCGGCACTCGCTTAATCGATGTTTCCTTTCGTCTGTTAGCCGATGCGCCCAAACCCCTGGCCCATAATCTACACGTAGACTTTTTCTGCGGGGCTGCCGAAACGCCCGCTCATGCGCGGCTGCTGGGCGTGGAAAGTCTGGCTCCCGGCGACGAAGGCTGGCTACAACTGCGCCTGGACCGGCCTGTGGTGGTGGCCGCCGGGGATCGCTACATCCTGCGCCAGCCCTCGCCCAGCAGCACACTCGGCGGCGGTGTGGTCCTCAACCCGCACCCGCGCCGCCGCTATCGCCGGTTTGATCCCGCCGTGATCGCCCAATTACAAACCCTCACCAGCGGCACGCCCGAAGAAATTTTGCTCCAGGCGTTGGAGCGTGAACCGCTTGTGACGGCGTCCGCCCTCATTGGGCGCAGTGGCCTGGGCACGCAATCCGCCGAAGCAGCCCTGGCCGAACTCCACGCCAGTGCCATGATCCACACGCTGGAAGGGGGGCTGCTGCTCAGCCGTGCAGCCTGGCATGGTCTGCTCGATGGATTGTTGGCGATGTTGGCAGACTATCACCGCGCGCAGCCCCTGCGCCGCGGCATGGCGCGACGGCGAAGTGCGCAGCCGCCTGCGTGTGGGGGCGGGGCGGGGCACGGCCAAAGAGATCCCGCAGCGTGCCTTTAACGATTTGATCCAACGGGCTATCGCCGCCGGGCAGATCGCTGCCGACGATAGCACGATCTGGCGCGCGGATCACGCCGTGCGCTTCACGCCACACCAGCAGATCGCCGTAGATCGCACATTGGCCCGCTTTGCCGCGGCGCCCTATGCACCGCCCACCGCTGCCGAAACCCTGACCCTCTTGGGCAATGATGAGGCGCTGCTCGAAGCCCTGATTGACCAGACCCAGTTGACCCGGCTCTCCGGTGGTGTCCTCTTCCGGCACGCCGATTTCGAGGCCATGATCGAAGGCGTGCGCGACTATCTCGCCGAGCATGGGGTGATCACCCTGGCCCAAGCACGCGATCTCTTTGACACCAGCCGCAAATATGGGCAGGCCTTGCTGGAAGAAATGGACGCCCGCCATATCACCCGCCGCAACGGTGACGAACGGGTGCTGCGCTGAGGGCTGTCCATCACTGACTACAGCCAATTTAATTTGCAGACGTACCTGTTCAGGTGCGTCGCACCCTGGACCTGAAGAGATATTTGCAGACTGCAAGTTGCAACTCCCAATTCGAAACTTACACAAGGACTTCACATGATCTACAACCGACTGGGCCGCACCGGCCTCAAAGTCTCGGCACTCTGCCTGGGGACCATGCA
Source organism: uncultured Chloroflexia bacterium (assembly GCA_963721725.1). Taxonomy (GTDB): domain Bacteria; phylum Chloroflexota; class Anaerolineae; order Caldilineales; family Caldilineaceae; genus RI-153. The sequence goes on along the minus strand of CAVRLX010000015.1, from coordinate 126,439 downwards.
ATGGGGCTGGACCGCCGACGAAGCCGCCAGTTTCGCCGTGATGGACGCCTTCGCCGAGGCGGGCGGCACCTTCATCGACAGCGCCGACATCTATAGCCGCTGGGTCGAGGGCAACCACGGCGGCGTCAGCGAGGAGATCATCGGGCGCTGGCTGGCCGCACGCGGCAATCGGCAGCAAATGATTATCGCCACCAAACTGCGCGGGGCTATGGGCGACGGTCCCAACGATCAGGGCCTAAGCCGCAAACACGTCATCGACGCCGCCGAGGCTTCACTGCGCCGCTTGCAGACCGACTACATCGATCTCTACCAGACCCATTGGTACGACGCCGAAACCCCGATTGACGAAACGCTGGAAGCGCTGGACCGTCTGATCCAAGCGGGCAAAGTGCGTTATATCGGCTGTAGCAATTACCCGGCGTGGCGTTTGATGCAGGCGCTGTGGAGCGCCGACGCCCACAAGACAGCCCGCTACGACACCCTGCAACCGCACTACAACCTTGTCAACCGCGCCGAATTTGAACGCGAACTAGCCGATGTCTGCGACGAATACGACATTGCCGTGATCCCCTATAGCCCGCTGGCCGGGGGCTTCCTCACCGGCAAATATCAGCGCGACGCCATCCCGCCGAGCGACCGCGCCGAGGGTGTGCAAAAGCGCTATTTCAACGAAGCGGGCTGGCGCACGCTGGACGCTGTGCAGGCCGTGGCCGCCGAAACCGAAAGCAGCCCCGCCGCCGTTGCCCTGGCCTGGTTGCTGGCCCAGCCCGCGGTGGTGGCCCCGATTGTGGGGGCCAATTCGCCGCAACAATTAGAGAGCAGCCTGGCCGCCGTGGCGTTGAGCCTGAGCGATGCCCACATCGAGACGCTGGATCAGGCGTCAGTCTGGCAGAGCTAACCTATGTTGCCCCAACCGATTGCAGATGGGAGTGATCCAACGCCTATGGATGCCATGACCGAGAGCGATCTCTATCAAATGGTGTTGAGTCAGGTCTCAGACGCTGTCTTGATTACCAATGATGCAGGGGAATTTACCTTCGTCTGCCCCAATATCCATAAAATTTTTGGCTATCAAGCTGCCGATGTAAAAGCTATGGGCACGGTGGATCGGCTGTTGGGTTCCCTTCCCATTACCCCCCAGGCCGTGCGCGCCGCGGGCGAGATTGCCAATCTGGAATGGACGATACGGGACCGGGACGGCAGGCCCCGTGTTTTGCTCATTTCAGTCAAAGCAGTTTCCATCGCCGCTGGTACCCTGCTTTATGTTTGCCGGGACATTACCCAGCGTAAACAGATGGAAGACGCCTTGCACGAAAGCGAGGCCCGTTTTTTGCGGATTGCGGAGAATGTGCCAGACGTAATCTTCCGCTTGCGTTTGCAGCCAGAATTTGCCTGCGACTATATTAACAAGACCATTGAGACCATGCTGGGCTATACACCGGCGGAGATCTACGCCGATCCGGAAATCATTCGGCGTGTCGTGGATCCGCGTCGACAGGGGCTTACTGGATCGGATGTTTTATGGGGCGGTGCTGCCATCGGCCCAATTGCGCTGGCGACATAAAAACGGCACAATCGTCTGGCTCGAATATCGACTGACGCTGATCCGAAATGCGACGGGCGAGACGGTGGCTGTGGAGGGAATTGCGCGCGATGTGACGGCGCAACAAGAGGACGCTGGCATTGCCCAGCGCCATTTGGAAGAAGTCAACCTGATCAACCGCATTATGCAAAGCACGACCCAGGCCGACAATTTGCCCGCTGCCTTGCAAGAGATCTGCAAAAACTTGGCTCACTTTTTTGGTTCTCCCCAGGCTGGCGTGGCAACCTTTAACGCCGACCGTTCAGCACTGGTGGTGATGGCTGAATATCAAGAAAAGGAGCCAGCGAGCGGGCTGGGAATTGAGATCCCGGTGCAGGGCAATGACCCTGTGGCCTATATTCTGGCCCACAAAAAGCCTCTCGCCGTGGAAGACGCCCAGCACGATCCCATTATGGCCCCCGTCCACGGCATCATGCACCAGCGCAATGTCTGTGCGATCCTGTTGATCCCTATTTTGGTGGGCGACGAGGTCATTGGGACGTTGGGCTTCGATTTTCGCCAGCCGCGCAAGTTTAGCAATTTTGATCTGGCCCTGGCCGAGAATATTGCCAATCAACTGGGGGAGATCTTTCAACACCTCGAGCTTTTCAGCCGCAAACAAGAACAGACCCGCCTGCTTGCCAAACTAACTAGCCTGAGCGAAACCCTCAACCGTTCATTTACCGTCTCTGAAGTCATCAGCGCGATTGGCCGCGGCGCAATGGCGCTGACGGTGGCCGATCGTGCCATCTTTTTTCTGCGCCAATCCGAGCATGGCTTTTCCATCCCCTGGTCACAGGGCCTTTCTCCCGACTATCTTGAGCAAGTTCATACACACTTTGCTGTGCTTCCCGGCTATCAACTTTTATACGACGCCAATCCCGTGTTGGTGACGGACTTTCAGCGCCTGCCTGCAGACAGTATGGCCCGCCAGATCGCCGAGGCCGAGGGTCACCGTGCGTTCGGCCTATGGCCGCTGATCTACCAAGACCCGCGTGCTGGCTGCGGTCGGCTGCTATTTTGATAAACCGCACAGTTGGTCCGGAGCCGAAACCGAGGTAATGAAGTCGTTTCTGCGCCAGGCCGCCATTGCCCTGGTCAATGCTCGTCTCTTTGAAGAGACAGAACGCTACGCCCAAGAGTTGGAACATATCGCCAACATCTCGGCGGCGTTGCGGATGGCCCCTAGTTACAAAAAGGTGCAAGAGGTGGTGGTGGAGAAGTTGATCACGCTTTTCAACGCCGCGGGCACGGCTTTGGCACGCTGCAACATTGCCCAAAACGAGGTGATTTTCGAGACAGTCTATGGACGCTGGCCGGAGCTCACAGGCCTGGTAATTCCCTATCAGGGCAGTGTTGCCAGCGTCGTTCTCCGCACAGGCGAACCGTTTGTCATCGACAATCAGCTTACCCATCCTGTCCTGGCAAAGTGGGATTTCGGCGGCGGCGTCTATGCCCTGGCCTGTATTCCCCTTTTTGTGGATGATGTTGCAATTGGTGTCTTTTGGATCGGGCGCGCGCAGCCCTTTGGCGAAGGCGAAGTACGGCTGATGGTTGCCATTGCTGACATTGTTGCCAACGCCCTGCACCGCGCCCAGGCCGTGGAAACGCTGGAGCAGCGCGTAATAGAGCGCACCTGGGAACTGGCTGCCGCCAATGATCGGCTTACGGACCTTGACCGGCTAAAATCCAAGTTTGTCTCCGACGTTTCGCACGAGTTGCGTACACCGTTGCAAAATTTGAAGATGTACTTGGAACTCTTGGCACGTGGGCGCGCAGACCGCCACGATCACTATCTCGCTGTGCTTAAAGAGCAGACGGCGCACCTGCAATATCTGACCGAAGATATTCTGGACCTCTCGCGCCTGGAGTTGAGTGTCGGGCGTGTCACCTTTGAAGCTATCGATCTCAATTATCTCGTCACACGTGTTGTTGCCAATTTCCAACTAAAACTGGAGACCTCACAACTCACGTTGGAATTGCTGCTGCATCCTCACCTTATTCCCATTCAAGGCGTCGGCAATCAATTAACCCAGGTCATCACCAATTTGTTGACCAACGCCATTAACTACACACCCACAGGCAAGATTGTCATCACCACTTGTTGTGATGACGATAAGGTGATCTTGCAGATCGAAGATACGGGCATGGGCATCGCCGCCGTCGATGTTCCTCATCTTTTTCAACGCTTCTATCGGGGCAGCCATATCGGCCAGTCCAACATCCGCGGCACGGGGCTGGGCCTGGCGATTGTCAAAGAGATTGTCGATCTGCATGGCGGACAGGTTCTTGTGAAAAGTGAGGAGGGCAAAGGGACAATCTTCTGCATTTACCTGCCCGCGCAGCCCACGACTTATGCGATTGGGGCCGAAGAAAATCCATGACATTGATGAAAAACAGGTTTGACATTCTCCCAAGCAGTGTGATATTCTCTCGCCATCAACGCTATCACGATCCCAAGGAATTGGCTGGCATGGCCCACCGCATCAAGCACCGCACAGCGAATCGCAAATTTGCCGATTGCTTGCTCCACGAAGAGGAGCGCCTGTTGCCTATTTCTTTGCTTGACGGTCCCACCGCCGAAGAGATTTTGCTTGCCTTGAACCTGCGCCATGAATGGCGCGGGTTTTCTTTTGGCAACTTTTGGTTTGGCTATTATTTTACCCTCCCACAACCGTCTCCACAGGTTGAGGATCGTTTGGCTGTGTAATGCGCACCAACGACTGACCAAGAGCGTGGAGACTTCCTCCACGCTCTTTCTTTTTGTCCAGATCCAATCACCGTCGATGACTATCACTGGGTGGACGCTGGCACAACCCAATCCGTTGCTACGCCGTCAATGGGGCCGTGCCGATCTCCGTGAAGTGACAGTCATCTAATCAAGGAGCCATTATGGTCTGCCGAGGGGTACGTGGGGCAACCACGGTCCATCAAGATACACCCGATGCCATTCTGAAAGCGACGCGCGAACTGTTGGCGCTGTTGATTCGCGTCAACGACATTCGTTCGGAAGATATTGCCAGTGCCTACTTTACCACCACGCCCGATGTCGTGTCGCAATATCCGGCGTTGGCAGCCCGTCAACTGGGCTGGTTCGATGTGCCGTTGCTGTGCGGGCACGAGATGGCCGTGCCCAATAGCCTGCCGCGCTGCATTCGGATCTTGGTTCATTGGAACACGGAAAAAGCCCAGAGCGAGATTCAGCACATCTATCTGGGCGAGGCCCAATCGCTGCGCCCCGATAAGGCCATTGTCAACACCGTGGACATGGCCGAACTGCAAGCCTGGATCGATGAACAGGTGGCGCAGTGGAAAGTCAGCCGGTAGCGGCGATAGATACTATGTTTGGCAATTTGCTATTCGCAATTCGCAAAAGGATCAACCTATGACCACAGTCGCATTTCAAGGAGAACACGGAGCCTATTCCGAAGAGGCGATTCGCCAGCATTTTGGCAGCGAGGTGCAGACGCTGCCCTGTGAGGCATTTGAGCATATCTTCACCGCTGTGGAGCAGGATGAGGCTACCTTTGGCGCTGTTCCCGTGGAGAATTCGCTGGCAGGCAGCATCAACAAAGCCTACGATCTGCTGCTCGAACGGGATCTCAAAGTCCACGGCGAAATCCTATTGCGGGTGCGCCACAATCTACTCGTCCTGCCCGGCGAAGCGGAGACAATCACGCAGGTGCGTAGCCACCCCCAGGCGTTGGCGCAGTGCGAAAGTTTTCTCAACCGCCACGGCTACAAGGCCATCCCCTGGTATGACACGGCGGGCAGCGCCAAGCAACTGGCCGAGAAGCCAGAAGCGGGCGTGGCCGCGATTGCCAGCAAACTGGCCGCCCAGATCTATGGGCTGGAGATTGTGCAAGAGGGCATTGAAGATATGACTACCAACTACACGCGCTTTTTCATTGTGGGCAAAGGCGAAGCAGCCCGCTGTGAGGATGCCAAGACGTCGTTGGTCTTTGCCACGCCGCACAGCCCCGGTGCGCTACACGGCTGTCTGGGGGAATTCGCCACCCGCTCCATTAACCTTGCCAAGATCGAAAGCCGCCCACGCCGCAACCGTCCCTGGCAATATGTGTTCTATCTTGACTTTGAAGGCCATTGGCAAGACACACACTGTAGCCAGGCATTGTTGGGACTGCTCAACCGAGCCGCCTTTGTCAAACTGTTGGGGAGTTTTCCCGCCGCCGCCCAGCCGGAAGAGGAAAAGGCTGCCCAGGGCGCGTTGTTGCAGATATAGCAAGTTGCAAGTTGTAGAGGGAATCTCCTATTCACCATTCACCATTCACTATTCACCATTCAGAGGAGAGAAAGCACATGATCGTTATTATGAAAGCCGAAGCCACCGCCGCCGAGATTGACAGCGTTTTCCAGAAAGCTCAACGCATGGGCGTATCGCCGCACCCCATCTATGGCGCTGACCACACGGTGGTGGCGCTGGTAGGAGACCTGACCAAAGTGGAACGATCCGTTTTTGACGCGATGGCTGGCGTGCAGAAAACTGTGCGTATTCAGGAGCCGTACAAGTTGGCCGGTCGCACAAGCCACCCCCACAACACGGTGATCGACGTGGGTGGGGTGAAAATCGGTGGCAACGAAATTGTGGTCATGGCCGGACCGTGTAGCGTGGAGAGCCGCGAACAGATCTTGGAAGTGGCGCATATGGTCAAAGAGGCCGGGGCCACGGTGCTGCGCGGCGGCGCCTTCAAGCCGCGCACCAGCCCGTATAGCTTCCAGGGGTTGGGCGAAAAGGGGCTGCAATATTTGGCTGAGGCGCGCGAACAGACGGGGCTGCCCATTATCACCGAGGTCATGCGCGAAGAGGCTGTGGAGATGGTCTGTGAATACGCCGATATTTTGCAGATCGGCGCGCGCGAACATGCAGAACTACGGTCTGCTGCAAGCCGTGGGAAGGGTGCAGAAGCCCGTCATGCTCAAGCGTGGCATCAGCGGCGAGATCAAAGAGCTGCTGATGTGCGCCGAGTACATTCTCAGCGGCGGCAACAGCCAGGTGATGCTGTGCGAGCGCGGCATTCGCACCTATGAAACCGCCACGCGCAACACCTTTGATCTCAATGCCATCCCCGTGTTGCATCGTTCCAGCCACCTGCCTGTGGTGGCCGATCCCGCCCACGGCACGGGCAACTGGGAGTTGGTCCCCGCCATGAGCAAGGCGGCGGTGGCGGCCGGGGCCGATGCCATCATGGTCGAGGTTCACCAAAACCCCGACAGCGCCATGAGCGACGGCGATCAGAGCCTGAAACCGGAACGCTTCGCCCAATTGATGGGGGATCTGCGCCGTGTGGCCGCTGCTGTTGATCGTTCCATTGCCACCCTGCCCAGCGAGCGCGAGCCGGTCAACGGGCGCGTGAAGGAAACGGCACTGGCGTAAAGCTGGGATTGGGGATTAGGGATTGGATATTGGCGTGTCACTTCTCCAATACCTAATCCCTAATCCCCAATATCTAATACCCATTCTCAATCACTTGTATTTTATAGGGAGAGCCAACCATGATTGTAATTATGAAACAAGGCGCAACGCCTGCCCAAGTCGAAACTGTGGTCAACCGTGTGGAGGAGATGGGCTACAAGGTCCACCTGAGCCGCGGCGAGGCCCGCACGATTGTGGGCATCATCGGCGCAGACGATTATAAAATCCATCAGGACAATTTTCTGTCGATTGAAGGGGTGGAAAACACCGTCCGCATTATGCAGCCGTACAAGCTTGCCAGCCGCGATTTCGTTGAGGGCAACACGGTGATCAACGTGAACGGGGCCGAGATCGGCGGCGAGCGTATCGCCGTCTTTGCTGGGCCGTGTAGTGTGGAAAGCCGTCAGCAAATTTTGGAAACCGCACACATGGTCAAAGAGGCCGGGGCCACCTTCCTGCGCGGCGGCGCGTTCAAACCGCGCAGCAGCCCCTACAGCTTCCAGGGCATGGGCGAAGAGGGGTTGCAATACTTGGCCGAAGCGCGTGAGCAGACCGGTCTGCCCATTATCACCGAGATCATGAGCACCGACGAGGTAGAATTGGTGGGCGAATACACCGACATTTTCCAGGTGGGCGCGCGCAACACCCAGAACTACTCACTGCTCAAGGTGCTGGGCAAGACCAACAAGCCGGTCTTTCTCAAGCGCGGCATGAGCAGCACGATTCAGGAATTGCTCATGAGCGCCGAGTACATCCTCAGCGGCGGCAACATGCAGGTGATGGTCTGCGAGCGTGGCATCCGCACCTTTGAGCCATACACCCGCTTCACCTTTGATATTAACGCCATCCCCGCCGTGAAGCAGCTTTCGCACCTGCCCATTATTGCCGACCCTGCCCACGGCACAGGCAAGTGGGAGCTGGTGGGCGCGATTGCCAAGGCAGCCGTGGCGGCGGGGGCCGATGGCCTCATGTTGGAGGTTCACCCCGACCCCTCCAAAGCCATGAGCGACGGCGCACAGAGCCTGACCCCCAAGCGCTTTGAGAAATTGATGGGCGAGTTAAAAGCTGTGGCCGAGGCGGTTGGCCGCAAAATGTAGAAAGGGGAGACACTATGTCCTACAAGGTGAGCGTTGTAATCGAAAAGGATGAGTATGGATATTATGCCTACTCCCCTGAACTTGATGGGTGCCAAAGCCAGGGGGATACCTTTGAAGAGGTGATGCTCAATATTCGCGAGGCCATAGAGCTTTATCTTGAAACGCTCTCCCTTGAAGAACGAACCACCTACTTGAGCCAGGAAATCATCACGACAAGCCTGGAGATTCAGGTTGCCTAGGCTGCCACGGCTAACCGCTCAGGAGGCCGAAACGCTTCTACTGGCCGATGGATTTACATTGGCACGCAGCAAAGGTAGCCACCGGATCTATGTGAAAGGAGATCGCCGTGTGGTGATCCCTTTCCACAGCGGCAAGATTCTTCATCCCAAAATCGTCAAACAAGTTTTCAATTCACTGGATGATGCCGAGTAATCTATGCCAAAACGTCTTTCTGATTGCCGTGTCACTGTCGTTGGCCTGGGGTTGATGGGCGCGAGTTTGTGTATGGATCTGGTGCGCGGCAAACTTTGCCGAGAAGTGCGTGGCGTGGCCCATCGCAGTTCAACCGCCCTGACTGCTTTCTTTTCCGAGGCGGTCGATCAGGCTACCACCGATCTACACGCCGGCGTGGCCGGGGCCGATATTGTGATCCTGGCGACGCCAGCCCGCACGATTGTCGATCAACTGGCCGAAGTGGGGCCGCTGCTCTGGCCGGGCACGCTGGTCATGGACATGGGCAGCACCAAAGGCGAGATCTGCGCAGCAATGGACCATCTGCCCGCCGGCATTCAGCCCATCGGCGGCCACCCCATGACGGGCAAAGAGCAGGCTGGCTTCACCGCCGCCGAGCCGGGACTCTACGTCAACGCGCCGTGGGTGCTCTCGCCGCTGGCGCGCACCAGCGCCGCTGCCGCTGGCGCTGGCCCATGAACTTGTGGCCGCTGTGGGCGCACGTCCGATTTTGTTGGAAGCCCAACGCCATGATCGGCTGGTGGCGACAATTAGCCATCTGCCCTTTCTGTTGGCAAGCGCGCTGGTCCATGCTGTGGCCGATGTGGGCGACGAGGACGCGCTGGTCTGGGATCTGGCGGCGGGCGGTTTCCGCGATACAAGCCGGGTGGCCGCCAGCGATACGCGCATGTTTATGGACATTCTCGCCACGAACCGGGGACCTGTGCTGGAACAGATCGACTCGCTCAGCGCCCACTTGTCGGAACTACGCGCGCTGCTCGCCTCCCAGGACGAACCAGCGTTGCGCGCAAAGCTAACCCGGTCACAGACGCTGCGGGCGGGCTGGCGCAAAAAGACGTAATGCGTGATGCGTGATTTTACGTATCACGGTTCACCTTCAACACCCAATCAAAGAAAGTCAACCCTATGGCAGAGATTTTGACAGTACACAGCGGCCAGCCATTGGTGGGCCAGTGTCATGTGCCGGGCGATAAATCCATCAGCCACCGCGCCGTAATGTTCGCGGCGATTGCCGACGGACGCAGCCGTGTTCGGGGCTTCCTCAACGGCGGCGACTGCCGATCCACCATTCATGTGATGCGCGGGCTGGGCATTGAGATCGAAGAACGATCCGCCACCGATGTGGTGATCCACGGCAGAGGGCTGAATGGTTTTCAAGAACCGTTGGATGTGCTTGACTGTGGCAACAGCGGCACCACGATTCGGCTGCTCACCGGGCTGTTGGCCGGGCAACCCTTTATGAGTGTCCTCAACGGCACGGAACAGATCCGGCGCCGACCCATGGGACGTGTGGCCGATCCGCTGCGCCAGATGAACGCGCAGATCTGGGGGCGGCAGGGTGGCAAGTTTGCGCCCCTGGTGATCAACCCCTCGCGGCTTAAGGCTATGGACTATACCATGCCCGTTGCCAGCGCCCAGGTGAAAAGCTGCCTGTTGCTGGCTGGTCTCTATGCCAGCGGGCTGACCATTATCCACGAAATTGGGCCGACACGGGATCATACCGAGCGTATGTTGCGCGCCATGGGCGCGCCGCTCCAGACTCTGGGGCGCACTGTCCACATCGAACGCCCAGAGCGCCAACTGCTGCCATTGGACATCACCGTGCCGGGAGATATGTCCTCGGCGGCCTTTTTATTGGTGGCTGGCAGCATTGTACCCAATAGCAAACTGACTTTGGCCGAGGTGGGCGTCAATCCCACGCGCACGGGCATTGTGGACGCGCTGACCGAAATGGGCGCGCACATCCGCTATCGGGATGAGGGCGACGCCGCCGGGGAACCCATCGCCAATCTAGTCGTGCAGACCTCGGACCTGCGCGGGGCGACCTTTGGCGGCGAGCATATTGTGACGATGATCGACGAGTTGCCGATACTAGCGGTGGCCGCAACCCAGGCCCATGGGCGCACCGTCGTGCGCGATGCCCAGGAATTGCGGGTCAAAGAGACCGACCGCATTGCCACCACGGTCAACGAACTGCGCAAAATGGGCGCAAAGATTGAAGCGACGCCAGACGGCTTTATTGTCGACGGCCCCACGCCGCTCTACGGAGCCACGGTGGACAGCCACGACGATCACCGGCTGGCAATGGCGCTGGCCGTGGCCGGGCTGATTGCACGCGGCAGCACCACGATTGAGCGGGCCTATGTCACCGCCGACAGCTTCCCCGGCTTTGAGGCTACGCTGCGGGCGCTGGGTGCAGAGATTGAGGAGGTGGTGGGATGACAAGGTGACAAGATGACAAGGTGACAAGGTGAGATTTCATCCTGTCATCTTGTCACCTTGTCACCTTGTCTCTCATCAGATAACGATGAGCGAACCTCAACTCCCTCCCACAGACATCAACGCCCGCACCACGCTGGTGGGGCTAATCGGCTGGCCCGTGAGCCACAGCGTCAGCCCGGCCATGCACAACGCCGCCTTTGCCGACCATCGTATGAACTGGCGCTATCTGCCCCTGCCCGTCCACCCGGATCACATTGAAGAGGCCGTGGCTGGGCTGCGCGCGTTGGGCTTCCGCGGATCGAATGTCACCGTGCCCCACAAGCAGACGGTGATGCCCTTTTTGGATCGCTGGACGCCGGCGGCTGAGGCCATCGGCGCGGTGAATACGATTATCATTAGCGACGACGGCAATATGACTGGCGATAACACTGACGCCGCTGGTTTCATCGCCGATCTGCGCGCCAATGGCGTTGATCCGGCGGGCAAGCATGCGCTGATTATCGGCGCGGGCGGCTCGGCGCGAGCCATTGTCTATGGTCTGGCCGAAGAAGGCTGCACTACTATCACAGTGTTGAACCGGACTGTAGAGCGTGCCACAGCGCTGACCAACGATCTGAGTGGATACTTTCCCCATGTGAAATTCGCCGTGGCTGCTTTCCCCGATGCCGTAGCGACAGTGGCGGGGAAAGCCGATTTAATCGTCAACTGCACATCGCTGGGGATGTCGCCGCGGGTAGAGGGGTTACCCTGGGATGAAGATGTGGAATTCAACCCTGATCAGACGATCTATGATCTGGTCTATAACCCGGCAGCGACGCGGCTGTTACAACTGGCGGCGGCGGACGGCGCAAAGGCCATCGGCGGGCTGGGCATGTTGGTGCATCAAGGGGCGATTGCCTGGGAACGCTGGACCGGCGAAACCGCGCCCGTGGGGATCATGCAGCGGGCGGTAAATGTGATTTTTGATCGGTGAATAGGGGCGACTGGGCGAGAGATTGGTATAACATTTCAATCGCTTCTCGACCTACGAATGATTTTACTGCGAAAAGGGGAAATTTACCGCAGAGCACGCGGAGATCGCAGAGATTTCAGGAGAGGAAATCTGTGTCAGAGAGGGTGTGGTGGCTGACTTTGACTTAACTCCTCGTATAGATTAGATAATTTTTGCTGATATTACATGTCAAATCTACGTCCGCTTAAAGCCTGCCTTTTGGGTGGCTTCAGCTTGGTTATAGACAACCAAGTGCCGCTAGAAATTAACCAACCCCAGCAGCAATCGTTGCTGGCCTATTTGATGTTGCAAACGCATATCCCGCAGCTTCGCAAGCACATTGCGTTTCTTTTTTGGCCCGATTCTAGCGAAAAACGCGCTTTTGCCAACTTGCGCGGCGCATTACACAAGTTGCGAAACGATTGTCCGGCGGTTGAGTCATATTTGATAAGCACCAATACGACGTTGTGTTGGCAACGGCTGCCAACATTTTCTTTGGATGTGTTCACTTACGAAACCATTATTTCTCAAACTCAGCCAACGGATGGCCGCATCTGTACCCAAGAGTTGCTCATGCAAGCGGCCGATACCTATCGTGGCGAATTATTGCCAGGTTGTTACGATGAATGGATTCTGCCAGAGCGGGAACGGCTCAACCAGAGCTATATCCGTCTGCTGCACCAACTGGTCGATTTGCTGGTCGAAGATGGCGCTTATGAAACGGCTATTCAATACGCCACCCGACTACGCTTCAGTGATCCTTTCCGTGAACAGACCTACCAACTCCTGATGACTTTGTATGAAAGGCTTGGCGACCGTGCTGCGGCCTTGCGCGTCTATCACGATTGTGTCGTCATCTTGGAACGCGAACTCGGGGTGGCCCCTAGCCCGGAAACACAGGCGATTTACGGCCGTATTCTCACCCGGATTCCCCTCCCACGCTACTCGAACCCTCCCCAATCGCGATTCGCCCCACCCTAGATCACAAACTAATTGGGCGTCGGGCAGAGTGGCAAACCTTGCAAGCTGCCTGGCACAAAGCCAGGCTGGGAGAAGCCCATCTCCTATTAATCCAGGGTGAAGCCGGCATTGGTAAAACCCATCTGGCCGAAGCTTTGTTGACCTGGGCCAGGCAGCATGACCAGTTGACTGTATACACGCGGGCCTATGCAGCCGAAGGCCAACTGACTTACTCACCTGTCATCGACTGGTTGCGTTCGCCACCCTATGCCACCCTCTATTCCAGCCTGGAGGATGTCTGGCTGGCTGAGTGTGCCCGCCTTTTGCCTGAGATCCTAGTAGAGCGTCCCGAACTGCCTCTGCCCGCGCCCTTAGGTGACAGTTGGCAGCGACAGCGCTTGTTCGAAGCGCTGATCCGGGCCGCTTTAACCCCACGGCAACCGCTGCTGGTTTTGCTGGATGATTTACAGTGGGCTGATAAGGAAACGCTGGAATGGCTGCATTTTCTGCTACGTTTCGCACCCTCCGCCCCTTTGTTGCTGGTGGGTACGGTGCGTATGAGCGAAGTGCTGGCCGATCATCCGCTGATCACTTTACAACAGCAGTTGCATCGAGAGGGGCGCATTCAGGAAATCTCCTTGGCTCCCCTGACAACCGCAGCCAGCGATGAACTGGCGCAACAGACCGCAGGGAGCCAGCTACCCGCGAAGACGCTGGCCGAATTGCGCCGATACGCTGAGGGCGTGCCCCTCTTTCTGGTCGAGACGGTGCGTGCCGAAATCGGCAAGGATGCGGCTGACCGTTGGGGCTGGTCAACCAACACGCTCTTGCCTGTATCGAACACCTTGCCCTTGCCGCCTAAAGTGTATGCTGTAATCCAGGCGCGCTTGAACCAACTTTCCCCAGGCGCGCGCCATTGGCCAATGTAGCGGCGGTGATTGGCCGTGCCTTTTCTCTGGAACTGCTTGGGTTGGTCAGCCCTGGCGACGAAGAAAGTCTGATTCAAAATCTAGACGAATTGTGGCAGCGGCGCATTGTACGTGAACAGGGGGCCAGGTACGATCTCAGCCATGACCGCATCCGGGACGTGGCCTACGCCGAAATCCCGCCCATGCAGCGCAGGCGTCTGCACCGCCAGGTGGCTGACGCTCTGATCCAGCGCCACGCGGCGAGTCCCGATGCTGTTAGCCCTCAACTGGCCTATCACTATGAAATCGCCGGTCTTCTTTCCCAGGCTGTTGACTCCTATCTCCAGGCCGGAGAATCCGCTCAGCGCATTTATGCCAACGATCAGGCGTGTGAGCTTCTCAAGCGGGGCCTCGCCTTAATCGAACACCTCCCGCTCTCCCACAGCGAGACCAGCAAGCTTTGGATCTGTATGCCGCCCTGGCTGCATCGCTGCGAGAGATGAAAGGCTGGACTTCTTCTGAAGTGTATGAAGTTGTCAATAATGCCTGGCAGCTAAGCGATAAATTAGATGATGCCAAGCAGCGGTTTCGCTGGCTATTCTCTCTTTGGTCCTACCATAATGTGCGGGGAGATTTGGATCAAGGCAGCTACTTGGTTGAACAAGCGATGGAGATTGCCGAACAAGAACAATCAATCCCCTTCTTCATGATTGCGTATAGCTACCAAGCATTTGATATTTTATGCAGGGGGAAACTCAAGTTAGCCCAAGAACAGTTCAAGAAAAGTCTAAGTTATTATGATCCTCAGCATCACGAAACCTATATTTTGTTTAGTGATGTGGATGCTGGCGTCTTCGCGCATATATGGGACGCCCATACCCTGTGGCTACTTGGCTACCCTGATCAGGCGTTGCGACAGTGCCAGAAGGGGATAGATTTGGCGCAGCAACTCAATCATCCTTTTAGCTGCGCCATCGCCTGGGCTTATCTGACGATGCTCTACCATTTCCGTCGAGAAACCGATCAGGTTACTATCTATGCCGAGGCGTGCTTGGCTGTGGTCAGGCAATATAATATTGGCTACTATCATCAGTGGGCCAATATTTTCCTCGCCTGGACCCAGGCCTGGAACAGTCTCGACCAGACAGGACTATTGAATCTGCAAAAGGCACTGGATGGATTTCAGGCGATTGGGGCACGCTTGCGCTGGCCGTTTTATCTTTCCTTGCTGGCCTTCTTTTATGAAAAAAGAGGAGAGGCAGAAGCCGGATTGGAGGCCATCGATCAGGCATTTTCAGCCGCCGCACGCCATCACGAAAATTGGTGGAACGCTGAACTGTATCGCTTACGCGGGAACCTGCTGCTCTTGCAAGGCGACAGCGCGCTGGCGGCAGAGGCATATCAACAGGCCATCCATCTGGCCCGTGAGCAAGAATCGCTCTCCTTGGAACTGCGAGCAACGATGAGCCTGGCCCGATTGTGGCAGACACAGGGGCGGTCGGCGCAGGCATATGCGCTGTTATCAGCCGTTTACCGGCAATTTACCGAAGGCTTCAATACCCTCGATCTTCAAGAAGCCCGTGTATTATTAGCAGCCCTCACAAACTAAAGACGTTTTTCCTCTTTTCTTTTCAACCAACGCCTAATCGACGCGAATTCATTCCATTGGCCTGCCGCAGCCAACGCTTGGATAACGGCTGCGCTTATATACTCCCCTTATCACACCCATTCATGATTCAATTTTAAGGGGGATAGGATGACAAACCTAGAATTTACGACATTGACAGGCGAGAAATCTGAAATCGAGAGTCAAGCGGTGGCTGATTTGAAAACAGTGATTCGCGGCCCGATCCTCACCGCCGACGCCGCTGATTACGATGAGGTTCGTCAAGTTTGGAACAAAATGATCGATAAACATCCGGCCTTGATTGTGCGCTGTACAGGCACAGCCGACGTGGTGGCGACCGTTGCCTTTGCCCGGCAACACAATATGCTGTTGTCTGTGCGCGGTGGCGGGCACAACGCGGCGGGCAACGCCACTTGCGACGGTGGCCTTATGCTCGACCTCTCTTTGATGAAAGGCATATCTGTCGATCCCAAAAGGCGCACGGCTCGTGCCCAGGGCGGGGCTACCTGGGGCGATTTAGACCACGAGACGCAACTCCACGGCCTGGCAACGCCTGGGGGCGCTATCTCCGAGACCGGGATCGCCGGGCTGACGCTGGGCGGGGGCTATGGTTGGCTGCGTAATAAACATGGTCTTAGCTGCGACAATCTTCTTTCCGTTGAAATTGTCACAGCCGAAGGGCAGGTTCTGACGGCCAGCGAGGACGAAAACGCGGATCTCTTCTGGGCCATTCGAGGGGGTGGTGGCAATTTTGGCGTGGTCACCTCGTTTGAATACCGACTTCATCCTGTCGGCCCCATGGTTACTTTCGTGGCGGTCATGTATCCTTTCGAGAAAGTCGCTGAAATTATGCCTGCTTGGCGTGATTTCATGGCGCAGGCTCCCCCCGAATTTAGTTGCAACTGCTTGAGTTGGGCGATTCCTGATCTACCCAGCTTCCCCCCGGAAGCGCGTAATCAACGTGTTGTCGCCATCGCCGGTATGCATTCCGGCTCGTTCGACGAAGGTCTAGCCTTCATCCAACCCTTGCGCGAACTGGCTGCGCCCGTGGTTGATCTGAGCGGACAACTCCCTTATACCGTAGCTCAGACCCTGTTTGATTGGATTTTTCCCGCTGGGGAACGCTATTCTTATTGGAAATCGCTCTACGTGAACGAAATTAACGATGATGTTATCGCCATTATCACCGACGAGATGCAAAACCGTCCGGTCGAGAGCGTATTGTTTGACATTTGGGCTATGGGCGGAGCGGTTAGCCACGTATCGGCTGAGGCGACAGCCATGGGCGACCGCAGCGCACCGTATACATTCGTCTTCAATACAACCTGGGATGATCCTGCCGATTCAGATGCGTGTATTGCCTGGACACGGCGATTCTATGACAGCTTGCAGCCTCACTCTCCGGGCAGTTCCTACCTTAACTTTCCCGGCTTTATGGAAGAGGAAGGGCTGGTAGAGAAGGCGTATGGTCGTAACTACATCCGTCTCGTTACCATCAAGGCTAAATATGATCCGACAAACTTGTTCCGGCTTAATCAGAACATTAAACCCGTCTACGCGTAGATAAATGCCATGAACGAAAGTCATCCATCACCTTCTCATCTTTTTACTGTACGAGTATGGCAAGAGAAATTAAGTGAGGAGATCGTCGAGATACGCTTTCAGACTAAGCATCTATTGAGCGGTGAACGCTGTGTTTTTCGTGAGGGCGAGCAGTTGCTGCGCTATTTAGTGGCAAAGGTAGAGGAGGGCGGCGAGGTGGATGAAGTGCCCTGAGCCTGTTTCGGAACTCCCTATATCGCCAAAAAAGTAGAGAGACGACATATCGTCTCTCTACTTTTTTAGTGTATTTTTCTGGCCGTGATGTGGATTGCTAACTCCGGGGCTGAAGAGCACTATCCCAAGACCGTGCGTAGGCCATCCACATGATACTGCTCAATTTTCTCGTCGTGGGTGATGAGGGTATAGCCGTTTGAAATGGCTTGCCAGATCAGCAGCCGGTCAAAAGGATCGTTGTGATTGGCTTTTTTGGAAAGTTGATAATAAGTGGCAAACAATCGATTTTCTAACGCTGCCACTTCAAAACCGGCTTCGAGCAATGTATCAAAGACTTCATTCGGGGTTGTACCGCCAAGCTCTAATTTGCCAAGAGCATATTTAAGCGAAATTTCCCACAAATTTATACCCGATATCAGTTTTGAATCGCTCTCATTTTCAAAAATCCGGCGAACGGGATCTGCGATTTTGCCTGGCTCAAACAGAGACCATAACACATAATGAGTATCAAGCAGGTAGTTCATGCGCCCAGCAGCTCTTCCTCACTGATTGCGAAATCATCGTGAATTTTGAGGACTTTATCTTGCAGCAAGCCTAGCCGTATTTTTTTTGATTTATAAGCAGCGTAGGGAATGAGGACCGCAACATTCTCCTTTTTCTTGCCATAGCTGATGATGATTTCTTCTCCAGCACGAACTTGCTCCATAATTTCTGAAAAATGTGCTTTGAACTCTCCAACCGGGTATGTTTTCATGTAAGCACTATAGGTTGTTTTTTGACAACTTGTCAAGAATTCTACGGTACACCCTTCTCGTGTACTTGAGCGTATTTGCCTTCAGGACAGGAATAGTTTTGATCTACTTGAATCTCGGCATGGTTGCGTTGGCACACTAATCATCACCGGATCGATTCGATCCCAGCGGGCGAAAGTGATAGAATTGGACCTGGACGAACTGTTTGATCTGAATTTTGATAGCCTTGTGCCGATCTCACGCAACATGTAATACGCATTACGCAAAGAGGAGACCCATGACCATCCAATCCACACCCACAAATTACCGCGCCGTTCCCGACGAGAGCGGTCGCTTTGGCCCCTATGGCGGCAAGTATGTGCCCGAAACATTGATGCCTGCACTGGAAGAGTTGGAAGAAGCCTATCTCCAAGCGCGCAATGACAAAGAATTTATGGCCGAACTGGGCCATTTGCAACGTACCTTTGTGGGGCGGCCCACGCCCATCACCTATGCCCGACGGCTGAGCGAACACCTGGGCGGCGCGCAGATCTACCTCAAACGCGAAGATCTGGCCCATTCTGGCGCCCACAAGATCAACAACGCGCTGGGACAGGCGCTGTTGATGAAGCGCAAAATGGGCAAAACCCGTATTGTGGCCGAGACCGGCGCCGGGCAGCATGGCGTTGCCACGGCCACGGCGGCGGCACTGCTGGGCATCGAATGTGTAGTTTACATGGGCACAGTGGACATGGCTCGCCAACAGCCCAACGTCTTTCGCATGAAACTGCTGGGCACCGAAGTGCGCGGCGTGGAGAGCGGCTCCAAAACGCTGAAGGATGCCATTAACGAGGCCATCCGCGACTGGGTGACCAACGTCGAAACCACCCATTATCTGCTGGGCAGCGCGCTGGGACCGCACCCCTACCCGGCGATGGTGCGCGATTTTCAGTCGGTGATCGGCTGCGAAGCCTATGCCCAAATGCGCGACAACGAGGACGGCCCCGGTCGCTTGCCCGATGTGATTGTGGCCTGTGTGGGCGGCGGCAGTAACGCGATCGGGATTTTTCACTCGTTTTTGGAAGAAGAGCAGATCCGCCTCATCGGTGTCGAGGCTGGTGGGCCGCGGCATTGAGGGCGGCGAACATGCGGCCCGCTTTGCTGATCCCAAACTGGGGCGGCTGGGTGTGTTGCAGGGAACCAAAAGCTACGTCATGCAAGATGCCGACGGTCAAATCGCCCAGACGCACAGCATTTCTGCCGGGCTGGACTATGCCAGCGTTGGGCCTGAACACGCCTGGCTGCGTGATCTGGGCCGCACCGAATATACGTATTGCACCGATGCCCAGGCGTTGGAAGGCTTCAAACTGCTGTGTAATTTGGAGGGGATTATTCCTGCTCTGGAAAGTTCCCATGCCATCGGCCATCTTATCGATCTGGCTCCGCAATTGGACAAGGAGCAGATTATTTTGGTCAACCTGAGCGGGCGTGGCGACAAGGATCTGGGCACGGTGATGCAAGAATTGGGGGAAACATTATGAGTGGACTTGACCGAATTGCCGCAACCTTTGCCACGGCCAAAGCGGAAGGGCGCGCCACCTTCATGCCCTATCATGCCATGGGCTATCCGGATCGGCAGACGTCGATGGATGTGGTGGCGGCGCTGGCCGAGGTGGGCGCAGATCTCTTTGAGATCGGCATTCCCTTTAGCGATCCGCTGGCCGATGGTCCCACCGTTCAAGCGGCCACCTATCAAGCGCTTACCGGGGGAACTACCGTCGCCGATTGTCTGGCAATGGTGCGCGAAGTGCGCGGGCGTGGCGTGTCGCAGCCCTTCTGTGCCATGACCTATTACAACCCGATATTGGCCTATGGCGAAGAGAAGTTTGTGCGTGATGCAGCGGCGGCAGGCGTCGATGGTCTGCTCGTGCCTGATCTGCCGCCCGGTGAATCCGAAACATTGGCGGCTAGTTGCGCCGATGCGGAGCTTGCCATGGTCCAATTCTTGGCCCCCACCAGCACCGAAGCGCGTATTCGGTTTGTGGCTTCTCAGGCAACAGGCTATATTTATCTAGTCAGTGTCACCGGCATCACCGGGGCACGGTCGGAACTTCCGCCCAACTTGATACAATTTGTGCGACGTGTGCGTCAACACACCGATCTTCCATTGGCAATTGGCTTTGGTATCAGCAATGGCGCACAGGCCGCCCAGGTGGCCGCTATTGCCGAAGGCGTAATTGTAGGGTCGGCACTGGTGCGGGCGGCAGGGTCTGCCGAGGGCTTGTCGGCTGTGCGAACATTGGGCGCAGAGTTGGCGGCAGGGGTGCGTCAAACTTACGAGGCATCTGTCTCGGTCTCTAGATGACATTCATGTGACATTTCAGCCATTTACACATTGTTCAAGGCAGACCAATATCGTACTATTATCAGAACTCAGCTAAGCGATAGTATATAACTTTGAACTATCAAAATAACGTCATCAGTTTGTATCTTTACCGATGAGAAGCGCAGCCAGCAGGTGTAAGAATCCAGTCCTGTAAGGGAGTTTGGACAACGTCGGTTTTTTACATCTTGGGCTGTCTACGTACAATGAGGACTTCATGATAGGTGCGAACTGGAGCGTGAGGAGATAGGATGACGATCTCAATGTCTGCCATAGATACAAACAATGCAGATCCACACCATCAACTTCATGTGTTGGTGGTGGATGATGAACCCCTTTTGTGTCGTATGGTAAGCGTGATGTTGAAGCGCGTTGGATATGCAATTCGCACCGCGAACAATGGCACAGAGGCTCTGAAAGCCGTGGCTGATCAAAAACCAGATTTGATTACGCTGGATGTGATGATGCCCGATATGTCGGGGTTAGATGTGGCGCGGTTTTTGCGCGCCGATGAAGCCACTTCATCCATCCCGATTATCTTTGTCACAGCCTTGGATCGCAGTGTTTCTGATGAACTGCGGGCGCTGTCGGAACAACCGGGGATCTATCACCTGGACAAACCCTTTAGCCAGCATCAATTGGTCTCGCAGGTGGCGGATGCACTGCGGCAACTAGGATGATTTTCAGTGTTTGGAGTTGTTCGAAAAAAGTACCGACGACACCTGTGTCGTCGGTACTTTTTTAGTGGCGATTTTTGAGGACGGGCCTGAGTTTCAGCGCTAATTGCAACGAAAAACGGGCGTCAGGATCGTCTAGATCGAGGCGAGTGATGGTCGAGATGCGTTCCAGCCGATAGGTTAACGTGTTGCGATGAATGTGCAGCCGGGTGGCCGTCTGGCTCAAGTTGCCATGACAGGCAAAGAAGGCTTCCAGGGTTTCGACTAACTCAGCATTGCGGTTCTCGTCATGTTCAATTAGCGGGCGCACGGTTTTGCGAAAAAAGCGAGCTGCTTCCACGTTGCCGCCCAGCGCCGTGAGCAGTTGATACAGCCCCAGATCGCCAAAATAGGTGACGGGCGAAGCCTGCCATGATTTGCCCATGTGCCAGCTCTCCTGGGCCTGTTGCAGACTGCGCAACCATTCTGCCGGGCGCGTGGCCGGGCGACCAATGCCAATGATCACCGATGCTTTGGGGCTGCTCCCCAGCAGTTCGTTGGCAAAATTCGCTGCCAGGGTTTTGAGATGGCGGGCGCTTTTGGGGTTGCCCGTGGGCCAAAAGATCAGCGTGCCTTCGGTGCGGCGGCTAATCGGAATGCTTTCGCGCTGTTCGGCCAGCAATGCATGGAGTGGAGACGGCCAATCGGCCACATGCTCGGCTTCAATGATCAGAGCCGCATAAGGAACGGCCAGATCGTAGCCCAACGATTTACCCCGTTGGATCCAAGCCTGCTCATCGGCGATCTCCGTCGCCAGCAATTCATCCAGAAACGCCGCCCGCATCTGCTCTTGAACCGCGCCTACAGCGTGTTGGCGGCTCCACTCCAACGCTGCCGCACCGGCCCCCTGCAGAACGCTCATGCCCTCGACTGTGCTAATGGCGGCCCCGCCCTGGCCGCTGGTGCGCAGAACCAAACAGTAGCCCTGGACCCGATCCCCGGCAATAATCGGCGCGATTACGGCCTGGTCATAGGTCAGGCGCTCATCGCTCAACTTGAGCGTGCCCACACTTTCGTTCAGCTCTTTGCTGCGTTGCGAAGCCGCCCAACTGCGTAGCGCTGTAATGTTGGGCAGATTGTTCAAAATCCGATCGCGCACCCGCTCCGAGAGATCGTTCAGACCATGATGGGCCGAGATCTGCCCGTCGTCGCGCAGGAAGATCACTGGCTGTTGGGCAAACTGATAGAGCCGCGCCGCAATTGCGCCCAACCCGCCGCCGTCCAGTTCGATCTGGGTTAGTTCGCGCTGGAGATCGCCCGTGCGCGCCGCCACATAGCCTTCGCGATCCACAATCAGGCGGATCACCGCGCGCTCGACTTGCATCAAAGAGTCGGTAGCGGCCAGCACAAAGAGTGGCATTTCGTGGAGTTTGGCCGCTTCGATGGCTGCTGGCGGAACCTCGCCCAGCACAGCCACCGCCGAGACCCGGGCTTGGCGCAGGCTGGCAATCACCCGATCTAAACGGACGCGCGGATCTAGCTGCCGCAAATCTTCCATGTCCACCAGCGCGAGTTCGTTGCCAGCCAGTTTGGGAAAGGCCGGTGGGCTGGGACGTAGACTACAGGCCCAACTGACGGGGCGCCCCAACCATTCCGCGCCAAACACTATGTCTGTGCCCCGTGGCAGCGCCAGACGAAATACATCTTCAAGCGTAGCAGAATTTCGATACATTGGCTCTTTGTAAGCAAGTAGCGGGCGTATGGGTACGCCCGCTGACTCGACGAGTAGGTTGACTTCGTCATTCATGTTAATTGGTTATAACGTGTTATCTCGCCCCAACTTTGAGCGCCGCACCCACTGTGCCGCCCCAGAACGAGAGAGCCAGAATGCTGGCCGGGCTGACCCATCCATCCGGGTTCTGGCCGAGCAAGTTTGCAACCACAAAAAAGATAGCGACGGCGAGAATGAGGCCAAGCAGGCTGGCAAGAAAGAGCTTACCCACCGATTGGCCGGCGCTCATAGCTCCCACCAAAATCGGCCACAGAATCATGGAGAGCAGAGCCAGGATGGGGGCAACCCAGCCAAAGGCTTCTCCGGGCAGAAAGATCGCCGCTATGAAGAGAATAAATCCCAACATACCAGCAATCACCGAACGCCAATTGCCAACGCCGCCTGTGGCGACCTGCACAGCTAACACGGGGGCTGCGCCGACCAACAGGCCGACAATGGCCGGGACGACTGGCATGCCTGCGAGTAACACCAAAATGAGACCGGCAACCGCTGTAAAAACGCCAGCATACAATGACGCTGTCCACGGGCTGGTATTGGACGCGGGGGGGGCAGCAACTGTCATCATTGGAAGCATCCTACATCTCCTCCCTGGCTGGGATGTGTGAAAATAATAAAGATTATTGACAGAGGCCGGTTAGTCTTCGTCCGGCAACGTCTCCCATTCCTCAATCGACCAGCCACCGACATTCAAAAAGATCTGTGGCTGATGGTTGCGGCTCAGAATCAATACAAGATCATTGTCCTCGGTGGCGGCGACTTCATCCAACCATAGATCACCCTCGATCAGGCTGGAGAATATTTTACCAATCTGATCCAGTCCACGCAAGGGGTCTTTCTCTGGATCTTGGAAGACATAGGTGGCGTACAACTCTAAGTAAAGATTGTTCTCCAGATAGAGGTCCATATCAAAGACTTCGCGCTGGTTGGGATCAACCGTCTCGCCCTCTTCGTCGGCGATGGATTCTTCCCACAGCGCCAAGCCCACGACCTTTTCGCCCTCTAAATTTTCCACCAATTCATCGTAAAGTTCATCGGTCACTTTTTGGTTAAATTCTAACGCTTGCTCTTCGCCGTGGTAATGATTTTCGTTTTCGGCAGACATAAATTTCTCCTGGAATGGTAACAACGGTACTGGCGACCCTCTACCCGTGTGTGCGTTGTGGACCGCTTACAATCATGCGGGTGGGAATGGTCATGGGATCTTCGTAAAATTGTCCACCGGCGCTAAAATGGCTGAACTGAAACGGCAATCCCTGATCAATAAAAAGGTTGGGGCCTGTCATCACATGAAAGTGCAGATGGGGGCCGGGCGAATTGCCACTGTTGCCCACCCGCCCTATCAGCGCTCCTCGGCGGATCATGTCGCCCTCGGCCACAGGAATGCTGGCCTGTTGCAAATGCGCATAGTAGCTAAACTCGCCGTTGGCATGGCTAATGGCGACGGCATTGCCCAAAATACGCCGCATATCCCCGCGCAGGATGGCCTGATCTGGAATCGAGCCGGGCAACATATCGGGCATGTCGTAACCGACATAGGTCACCTTGCCCCCCGCCGCCGCATAGACCGGCTGCTCCCAACTGTAGTGGTCGGTCAGCGAACGGCCATTGCCCGTATAGGCCAGATTATCCGGTCCCAGTTTAACCAGATCCAGCGCGAAGGGCTGACTGTACACCTCGGATTTGTGAAAATCGCTCCAATCGGCGGCCTGAATCGCCCACCACGTGCCCGCCACCGGAAAGTGAAAATCGCTCTGCTGTTCATGATAGATCACCGAGAGCTGGCGCACAGCCTGGATGCTTTCCCCATGCCCAGAGACATCGCGCCCCACCACGGTTACCTGCACATGCGACATCCGTTCATAGGCGTGCAGTGTAAAATGCAGCGCCCGCAACGCCAGCCCCGTTTCTGGCTGGATGCTCAGATCGCTTTCGCCCGTGCGGGCGCTGAGAA
This sequence comes from uncultured Chloroflexia bacterium, assembly GCA_963721725.1. Lineage (GTDB taxonomy): Bacteria > Chloroflexota > Anaerolineae > Caldilineales > Caldilineaceae > RI-153. The sequence continues at coordinate 101,857 of CAVRLX010000015.1, read as the reverse complement.
TGTGGGCGGGCCAACGCTGTTCAAAGAGCAGTTGATGCCCGCTGTAGCCCTGCACCACCATGCCTTTGAGTTCGATTACACCTTGATGCGCGATCACGCCCAGATCAAAGACCACCTCTTGGATTGGCCCGATCATGGGGAAGGGCAGCCGATCATAGATCGCCGCCACCACTTGCTGGGGGCGTGCTTCCAGCGCCAGCCAGGGCTGTTGGGTTTTGGTTGTGGGTTCAAACTGCTCTTGCCTGTCCATACCCTATCGTCCCTGCCGCACTTGATGACTCAGCGGCGAGCGGTCGGCGATGAACGCTTCCAGCCATTGCCGCTGTTCGTTGCGGGTATGGCGTCCGCCTGGATGTTCCCCGCCCACAACGCCCTCGAAAAGAGCGAGAATCGTCCAGGCTTCGGCTGGGGCCAGCCGATAGTAGCGCTCCTCGGTCTCCAACGAATCCAGCCGCTCCCAACGATCCGTCCAATCGTTCAAATAAAACGTGTGGCAGCGCCGACAACGCCAAATGCTAAAGGTGCGTTTGTCGTCTTCATCCGTCGAGACGGTGAGCGCCCCCAGGTTGGCAATCCGCCCTTGACAGGCAAAACATGGCTCTGTGCCCGCCCCCACGCCACTCCGTTCGATAATTTTCTCGCCCCATTGGGACGGCGGCAGCGTGGCGGTTGAAGGATGAAACCAGTCTTTGATCTGCGCCCACAGGCCCCGGCTTTGTATCGAGATCCCTTGCCTCGCCGCCTCGCCGTCAAGGGCAGTTTGCGACGGTTTGCCCCCTTCCCAGGCGGGGCAACCCAACGCCAGTGCTGTCTGTTGGCGCAGCCCATCAGGCATTGGCTCCACTGGCGTATTGGGTATCTGCCAGCGGCAATATCCCAGAGAAATGTTGTCGGCGTTCACCAGGGCAGGGGAGAAATGCCAGTGTTGACAACTGCCACAGGCCAGGGGTTGCCAGCCAATTTCGGCCAGCGCAGACCGCAGCCTGGATAAAAAATGATGGGGCGTTGGGTCAGCCAGATGGAGCAGGGGAGTGGTTTGCCACTGTTCGCTCCCCTCTGCCTGTGGATAGAGTACACAACCGGGCGGCTCACTATACCAGAGCAACCGCGCCCACTGGGGAGGCTGGGCGTTCCCCGCCAGCGGCAACAAGCGAATGCGCTGCATAATCGCAGTCCGGCTGCCAGGATGCACACCTGACATGGTCTTCAGGTTGAACATCTGGACCTGCGGTTGATCGCGTTCGGTTGGTCGCTCTTCGGTTTCCGCCATTACAAACAAAATCCTCCATCTCGTTCCATTTTACACGAGAGTGGAGGAAAGCGAAAACAGCAACCGCTCCTTTGGGCACAGGGATTAGCGATTGTTGGCCTCGTTGATCAGCGCCGTGGCCTCGCGCACTGCTTCGGCAGGGGACATAACGCCGCCCAAGACTTTCATAAGCATATCCCCCGCGTATCCCCACACGGCGGCAATTTCGGGGTTGTGTGGTTCTGGCTGGGCATTGGTGGCCTGGGCCAGAAATTTCAAAAGCAGCGGATTGTCAATCTGGGCGTTGACGTTGGCTGGCAGCCGAGAAGCTACCTCGGCCAGCGTTGTGCCACTCTCGGCGCTGGTCAGATGGTCAGCCAATACCAAGGCCATGCGCTGTTGGGCGGGCGAGGAGTGGGGATTGAAGAGCACGCCATCGGCACTGAGCCAGGGGCGCGCTGGCCCGGCTGGCCCCGCCGGGATTAGGGTGACATCCAGGGCATCGCCCAACGCACCCTGCAATTCGACCAAGCTCCAGGTGCCGTCCAGGAAAAAGGCAAACTCCCCCTTTTTGAAACGGTCGATCAACATGCCATAGTCAGAATCGACAAAGACGCCGGGTGTCTTGTTCATCGCCACCAGCCAGCCTAAAAAGTCGGCAGTGGCGGGTGTTTCATCCAACACCATGCGGCCTGTCTCATCAAACAGACGCCCGCCATAGGCCGGAATGCCCCAAGACATGTGGTAGAAAATTGCATAAAGGCCGGCCCCCTGTCGCGGATCCGCCTGGGCCAGGGCCAACAGGTCATCGGTGGTGGCGGGGAGCATTTCGTTGGCGATCAGGGTACGGTTGTAATAGAGCGAGATCAAGTCAACGTGGATCGGCAATCCATAGAGCTTGCCTGCATAGCGCATGTTGTCCAGCGCGGCGGGCTGAAAGCGCGCCATCATGGCGGGATCCATGAGCGTGTCTAACGGAGCCAGCACCTCGGATTCGACTAATTCGCCCAACCACCAACTTGGGGCCAGGATGAGATCCGGCCCACCGCCGCTGTAAACCGCATCAGCAAAGGCCTGGGCGAGGCGATTGTAGCCGACAAAGAGCGTTTCAACTTGAATATCGGGATTGGCGGCTTGAAATGCGCTTAAGATCTGGCCCAGCGCGTCGGCATCTGCGCCCGTCCAACTGTGCCACAGGATCACCGTGCCGCCCGTAGGTTCGGGCGTTGGTGAAGGAGTGGACGCAGGGGTGGCTTCTGGCGTCAGCGGGCGCAAGACTGCTTCTCGCGTGGCGGTCGGGACGGAACTTGTGGACGGCGGTAATGGCGTGGGCGTGGCATCGGGCTGACAGGCAGACAGTCCGAGACTCACAAAGAGGCAAAGGAGGATGAAGATTAGTTGCGAAACACCAAGCTTGGAACCCTGCATGAGTTGGTTACTCGGTCGGGAGTGGGTCTATTGCCGGGGGAGGAGATGCGGGCTAGCTGGGCAAAAGACAGCGCGATAGACTGGTGTCAGTATAGCACGCTGTGCCAAAACGTTAAAGTTTGGTAACGATTCAGGTGCGACGCACTGGTCAGGAGAGGATTCAGTGTTGTAGCCTACTTCAGACTCGTGCGTCGCATGTGAAGCTGTATAGTTACAAAGTTTGCACAAAAACCTTGGGGATTCTAGCGCTGAGCCTGGTCTGCCAGATAGTCGATCAGCGCATGGAACCCCACCAGATAGCTGCGCCAGCCAAAGCCACAGACCTGTCCCACACAGACTGGCGCAATCACGGAACGGTGGCGGAACTCCTCGCGAGCGTGGATGTTGCTCAGGTGGACTTCCACGGCAGGCAGCGCCACCCCGGCCACAGCGTCGCGCAAGGCATAGGAATAGTGGGTAAAGGCGCCGGGGTTCATGAGCAGACCATCAGCCCAGGTGCGCGCCTCGTGGATAAAGTCGATGAGCGCGCCTTCGTGGTTGCTCTGAAGCGAGCGCACTTCATGGGCGTCCCCCGCCGCGGCCAAAAGCAGGCGGTCAATTTCGGCCAGTGTCATCGCGCCGTAGATGCTGCGCTCGCGAGTACCCAGCAAATTTAAGTTCGGACCGTGAAGTACGGCAATTTTTGTCACGATGTATCTCCAATCGGGTTTGTTGCAAATTGCAAGTAACTATCCAGGCCTAGGGTGCGAGGCACTCGCCACACAAATTTCACACCCGATCTATCCCTGGCGAGTGCATCGCACCTGCGCTCACGCTACAGCAAAACCGTCTGTAGGGCGGCGACAACAAACTCGTCGCCGGGATCGTCAATCATGGTCACGTCGCCCAGGGCCTGGGGGATGATAAAGCGCAGGGTTTTGCCCTTGCGTTTTTTGTCCTGGCCCATAAAGCCGCGCACGGTCTCCATAGGGAAGCCTAGGACACTCACGGGCAGATCAAGACGGTCGAGCAGGGCACGCAGCCGAGCCACAAAGGCGGGATCACAACGGCCCAGGCGCGCGGCCATCTCCGCCGCCGCCACCATGCCGATGGCGACACATTCGCCGTGGCGCAGGGCATAGCCGCTGGCCTGTTCGATGGCATGCCCAAAGGTATGACCGAGGTTGAGCACGGCGCGGCGGCCCTGTTCAAATGGATCTTCAATCACCACATCCACCTTGACCTGCACTGCATCGCGCACCAATTGCACCAAACTGCTAGGACCTTCGGTCTCCAATTGTTCAAAGAGCGCCGGCGCGCTGATCACCCCATGTTTCACAATTTCGGCCATGCCAGAGCGGAACTCGGCGGCGGGCAGCGTCGCCAGCACAGCCGTGTCGATAATCACGACGGCCGGCTGCTTAAATGCACCCACGAGATTTTTGCCCTGGGGTAGATCGACGCCGGTCTTGCCGCCCACCGAGGCATCTACCATCGCCAGCAGCGACGTGGGGATCTGCACAAAGGGCACGCCGCGCACATAAGAAGCCGCGGCAAAGCCTGCCATATCGCCGATCACGCCGCCACCCAGACTAATCACCGGGCTGCGTCGATCCAGCCCGGCAGCCACAAACTGGCTGTAGAGATCGGCGATAGTCGCCAGGGTTTTATGCTGTTCGCCCTCGGGCACCGTGCAGATCACCGGATCATAGCCCGCCGCGCGCAGGCTATCGGCCACGCGCCCGGCGTAGAGATCGGCCAAGATGGGGTTGGTGACAATCGCGGCTTTGCCCAGCGCCAGTTTGCGGTTACGCAGCAGCATGCCCACGTAATCGAGCAGTCCTTCGCCGATGCAAATGTGGTAGGCTCCTTCGGGCGAGGGCACAGGGATGCGTGTCATGCCCGCAACTTCGGCATTGGCGGCCAGTGCCTCCATCACCGCCTCCACAATGGCGTCGGGAGATTTGCCATCCGTGTTGACGCCAATCGGGATGCTGGCATAGGCGGCGCGGCGTTGGGAAAGCAACGATTGAATGCGCGCCCGCCGATCCTGATCTTCGCTCTCCAAGAGGGGACGATCACTAGCTGCGGCCAGCCGTTCCAAAATGGCGTCAACACTAGCCGTCAGGCAGACAATGGGGCCGCTCTCGGCCAGCAGTTGGCGATTTTGCAGGTTGATCAGCGCGCCGCCGCCCGTGGCGATAATCAGCCCCTCTTGTTGGGACAATTGCTCACAGAGGCGTGTCTCGGCTGCCCGAAAATACGCTTCTCCTTTTTGGGCGAAGACTTCGGCAATACTCTGCCCAAAGTGGGTCTCAAGCTGCTCGTCCATGTCCACAAAAGGGCGATCCAAGCGCTGGGCCAGCAGCCGCCCCACGGTGGTTTTGCCTGTGCCCATGAAGCCGGTCAGGGTGATGTTACGGTTGTTTTGAATCGTCAGCATGGACAATTGTCTCGCAGAGTTCGTTGACCAGCGTTGTCAGATCACGGGTAGTATCGACTAGAAGATGATGCACTGGATCGATGGGATAGTGCCAGCAGCCATTATACACGCCCAGCAACGTTTGCATGGATTCCCAACTGCTGATCTTGTGGGTGTGGGCTTCTGCACGGCGCGCTTGCAGCCGCGCTCGCCAGATTGCCTCGTCTATTTTTGTTTCAATCACCCAAAGGTGGGCCTGCCAGCGGTGTGCCAGCTCTTTGCCAATCTCATAGCCCACAGGATAGGAGAGCGGCGTATCGACCACGGTGCTAATGCCCAGTGAAAGCTGCGTCTCCACCACGCGCCAAGCGATGTCGTAGGCCAGGATATTGCCGTCGGGCAGATTCATCGTAAAATCTTTGACGTCGTCCTTGTCAATCAGCGGCCAGCGCAGCCGCCGCGCCAACGCCTGGGCCAGCGTACTTTTGCCGGTGCCGGGGTGGCCTTTGAACAGGATCAAATGGAGCGGTGTCACGGGGATCAGCCCAGGGGAGGGAATTGATTAAAGATCTGAAACTGTGTGGGATCAACGCGGCCCGATTGGTGCATGAGCACAGCATTCATCACCTCAATCGCCATGCGCGATTCCAGCGTGACCCCGGCGCGCACGCCCACACAGGGATCGTGACGGCCCTTTTGCAGTTCAAAGTCGATCTCTTCCAAATTTTTACGCACCGACTGTTGCGGTTTCACAATCGTGGAGGTCGGTTTGAACCCCACACGGCAGACCAGCGGCATGCCTGTGGTGATGCCGCCCAGCAGCCCGCCGTGGCTGTTGGATTGATAGCCTGTGTTGCGGATGGGATCGTTGTTTTCGCTGCCGAGGCGGGCGATCACCTGTGCGCCGTGGCCCACTTCCACCGATTGCGCGGCATTTAGCCCGCCCAAAATGCCCATGAGCCGCAGTTTGAGGCTGTTGTAAAGCGGTTCGCCCACCAGCGCTGGTGGGTTGATTGCCACTATTTCCACGGCCGCGCCCAGCGAATCGCCGTTAATGCGCGTCTGTTTGATCAACGCGGCGGCTTCGGCGGCAAAGTCACTGTCCAGCGATTGGATCTCGGCCTCTTGCAAAAGGGATTCCACGGCGCGGATTTCATCGGCGGCTACGGTGATGTTCTGGCGGTTGGCGATGATCGTTTCAAAATGGGCAGCCAGACTTTTCTCGGTTTTCAGCGGCCCCACCTGGACAATCGACGACAAAAAGACCGTGCCGAAAATCTCTTGGAGATAGAGCCGGGCAATCGAGCCGCCGATCACATCGGTGATCGTGGAGCGGTAGCTTGATCTGCCGCCGCCGCGAATGTCTACAAAGCCCTGGGATTTGTGATGTTTGACCAGATCGGTGTGGCCGGGGCGCACCTCGCCTGTTGGGCCAGCGAACTGGTTGTAATGCTGCGAGCGTTTGGCCGTGGATAGCACCAGCGCCGCAATCGGTTCGCCCGTCGTGTAACCCTCGGCATAGCTTTCGGCGCTTTGGGCTGTGCCGTCCACCTCGGCGGAAATCGTGGGGCCAGCCAGCAGCGCGTCCAATTCGCCCTCGGCGTACAGCCCGGAAAGCAAAAGCACTTTGTCGTCTTCGTGGCGTGGCGTGCCGTGTTTGTTGCTGCCCGGTCGCCGTCGATCTAAATAGCGCTGAATATCCGCGCGGTGCAGGCGCAAACCCGCCGGGCAGCCATAGACAATCGTCGTCACCCCTGGCCCGTGTGATTCGCCGGCCCCCGCCACCCCAAAGAGCGGCCCCCCCAGAATTTCCATGTGTGGGTCTGCTTTCTAGCTGGTGAAGTTGTGTTCAATGTCGAAGACGTGCGAGTGCAAATTCGCAACCCACTGTTTACCCTCTTGGGTCACACGCAGATAGCGCAGCGCTTCTTGAATATAAGGGCTGACCACATCCCAATAGAAGCGCGCATAGTTAGTGCGCATGTCTTCCAGGCTTTTGTAGCCGATCTTGGCCCGGCTATCGATCTCTTCTAGCTCATAATAGAGTGCAGGTAACTTGCGCAGATAGTTTGGATCACCCAACTGTCCCACGAAATCGGCTGCCCGCACCAGCCCCCCATAGCTGTCTGTGTTCTGGTAATAGGGTTCATCGGGAATGGGAAAGCGGGTCAATTCAATAAATTCGTTAATGGCGTCTACGTCGATCTCGATAAAAAGGGGCTGGCTAAAACGCTCTCTAACAAAGAGCTTGGCTCGGTCAACGTGATAGGGGGCCAGGGCAGCGTCTGTACTGCCGGGGGCAAGTTCAACCCTCTCATCATCTTGGCCCGTGGCGATGAGGTTGCCGTTGTCTCGGCGGCAAACGCCGCGCACAAAGCCAATGTCGTGGCAGAGCAGGGCAATCGTAAAATGTAGCCAATCTTGCGGCGAAACGCCCCCTTCACACAGGTGCTTGCCCTGCAAGATCGCCTGCCCCACCATGGCTACCATCACCGTATGATCAACATTGTGATAGAGCGCATCAGAGTTGGAAATGTTTTCAAGCGCCAGTTTGCCACACCATGCGGCTGTGCGCCCCAAAAGCGGCAGCCGATCTCCATAGCTTTGACGGTAGGCCCACTCCAGCTCTTCGGCAAATCGGTCAATAACAAGTCGTTGGAGATTGATCATTGTCAATTATCTGCGTACCCACTCGACGCTCGCTCAAACAAATTCTGCACGAAGGATGAAACAGCCTACTAGCGACCCAAAAAGGCCATTAACCGATCCGGGTGATCACTAATCAAGCCATCTACGCCCATCACCAATAGGTCTTCCATTTCTGCAATTTCGTTCACTGTCCAGACCTGTACTTTCAATCCACGTTCATGGGCATGGCGAACAAAACCCGGCGTTACAATCCGCCTCTCTCCAAACGAAACCGGCACCTGAAACATTACCGTATGGGGTGACCAAACTTTGGTCAAATAGGCAATATTCAAAGCCACAAAGGTCCGTACTTCATCAGACTGGGCCGAAGTAGCTACTTCGGGGCAGAGACGGCGAAACTCATTGAGCGCTGCCACATGAAACGATCCTACAACGACCTGGTGGGTTTTGTTGTAACGTCGAATCAGATCACACAACTTTGCACCAATCGACGGTTGCTCCTGCTTAATCTCAATCGTCATCGGCATATCGGGTAGTGCTGCAAAGACTTCTTCCAGCGTGGGCACGCAAATGCCCTGGTCGCGGAAAGGATAGCTCTGTCCGTTGTCGTCAGTCCAGCGATAGCCAGCATCTAATGCTTGGATCGCCTGCAACGGCATTGCTTTGAGCGCGCCGCTGCCATCGGTCGTCCGATCAACTGTCCCGTCGTGCATGACCACCAGCGTACCATCAGCACTGGCGTGGACGTCCATTTCCAGCATATCCACCCCCAGCGCGGCGGCCTTTTGAAACGCAAAGAGTGTGTTTTCAGGCCAGATTCCGGCCCCCCCACGGTGCGCAATCACCTGCTGCGTCGCAGGCAACCGCTCAAAAACGGCATGGGGGGCCACCGGGCGCGCCAACGCCGTGGCAACCCCATAGGCAACCAACGGCACGCCAATCACCGCACCAATGCCCCACATCCACACAGCTCTTTTCATGGTTGGATTTCCTCGTGGGAGACGTAGATCGCCTGGAAATGGTGTGCCGCCAGATCGTGGGTCCAGCCCTCGTGTGCGGTGAGCAGCGCGCCCATACGCCCGATCTCGTTGGACGATTTGGCTGCCGATCCGCAGCCGCCCACGGCTACATAAAGCCGACCGTCGATGACGCTGTCAATGTACGGATAGCCGTGGGCGGTATAGGCCAGCACACAGGCTTTGCGCCCAAAGGCACGCACCCGTAGATCCGGGATCAGCGCCAGCAGGGCAGCGCGCAGATGATCTGCTTCGCCTGCGTCGCCCTCGGCGTGGAACCAATCCACAAATTCGCCAAGGTCAGACAAGCTACGTTCGGGATAGTTATTGCCGCCTAACTTAATATACCAGCGATTGTCGGGGTATTGGATGGGCGGTAGCACGTAAACTGAGGCCAAATGTGGATTATCCGCAATGGGCGCAATTAGCGTGGGCATTGCCGCCAGCCGTTGCACCTCGTCTGCTTCCACCTCCGCCAGGGTGATCGTGCGCGCCTTGCTGTAAAGATCAAGCGTTCGCCCCGCCAACAGCGCGTGACAGTTGCTAAAACTGCCTGTAGCCACCAACACTTTTTGCGTTTGATAGTGTCGGCCTTCAGCGGTTTTAATCTCCAACTGGTTCGTTTGGGGTGTCACCGCGGTCACTGTCTCGCGGATCAAGTGCGCGCCGTGTTGCTGGGCGACAGTTAACTGCGCCGCCACCAGCGAACGGGGGTTGACATAGCCCGCGCTGCCCTGTTCCCAAATGCCGATGAAATTGGGGGGAAATTGAAAAAAGGGGAAGAATGACTTTAGATCGTCGGCATCCACGCTTTGAAATGTGGCCCCATCGCGCGTACCATTCGCCAGACGCGCCTGCTGTTTCTCGTCGTCGGCGGGCGCGGCAACAAGCTGAAGCCCACCCACCGCTTCGTGAAAATGCACGCCACTGCGCGCTTCCAGATCGGCATAGGCCGCAATCGAGCGTTGGGCCAGCAATGCCCAGACTGGATCCGTGTCGATAATGCGGGTGATGCGTCCCTGGTCATAGTGGCTGGCAAAGACGCCCTGGTGTGTTTGCCAATGGTCTGGCTCGGCGGGGCCAATAACCGCCACGCGCAGCCCCATCTCCGCCAGATAGCGCCCGGCTGCCGCCCCAATCATGCCCGCCCCGACTACAATTACGTTATATAGCATAGACACTATCTCAAGTTGTTGAAATCAACCTTTTTGGCGTTTTCAATAAAGGCGCGCACAGCCGCGTGATCTTTGCGCCCTGGCTGCTCTTCCACGCCGCTGCTCACATCCACACCCCAGGGTCGCACCGTCTGCACAGCCTGCGCCACGTTGCCGGGGGTTAACCCGCCCGCCAGCAACAGCCGCGGATAACGGCGCGCCAGAGCCGCGGCTGTGTGCCAGTCGGCCTTTTTGCCAGTACCGCCATATTCATGGGGATCATAAGCATCGATGAGCAATTGGGGACCGTCTGTCGTGCCTAATGCCGCGTAGGATTCGGCCTGCGCTTGGGCTTCTTCGGCATTGCTAGGACGCAGCGCTTTGAAAGCATGGGGAGCGAATTGGTGCACAAATGCTGGCGATTCGTCGCCGTGAATCTGTGCATAGTCCAGCCCGGCAACCGTTAAAATTTCGGCCACACGGGCAGCACTTTCGTTGACAAAAACGCCGACAAAGCGGGGAGTGGGGAGGGGGGTATATGTTGTGAGCCAGTTTTGTATGTGCGACACAATTTGTTGAACCCGTTCTGGCGTCATGTAACGGGGCGATTTGGGATACAGAATGAATCCCAGCAGGTCCGCGCCGGCCGCAACCGCCACCTGTGCATCTTCTTCGTTTGTAATGCCACAAATTTTCACATATAGCTTAGCCATGACCGCTCCCTCCGTTGGGGGGTGGCAGATGATCGAGCAGATCGAGGAGTGTGGTCAGCCGCACAAACTGGGGCGATTCGGCGGGCGGGGTGACATACTGATTGTCACGATCAATTAAAAATGCCGAAACGCCGGCACTGCACGCGCCGCCACAGTCGTCGTCAATGCGATCGCCCACAAAAATCGCGTGTTGCGGGTGGCTTTTCAAATAGCCCAAGGCATGATGAAAGGGATCGGGGGCCGGTTTACGGCCATAGCCATCATCGCCCGCCACAATAATCTGAAAACGCTCTAATAGGCCATGTTCACGCAGGAAGCGAACTGCCCCGGCGCGGCTGCGCTGGGTAATGACACCCAACCGCCAGTGATCCCCGACCAGCGCTTCGAGCAAGGGGAGGGCATCCTCAAACAAAGGGGGGGTGGGTTCGGCTTCGAAATAATCGCTCATGCGGACAATTATAGTATCGTCGTCAATTTCCAATTGCCGAACTACACGCTGGTAAAACAGCGGCCAGAGCTGCTGCCATGCCGCGTCGTTTTCGTGGCCGCTGGCTTGCAACTCGGCCACGTATTCATAGAACCAGTGAATCTCGACGGCAAAGGCGCGGTCCACATGCGCGGGCGAGCGTGGATGTCCCCACTCTGTGAGTTTTTCCGGCAACAGAACATGGAGATGTTGAACAAGTGTGCCGTCTAGATCGAATAGAATGGTGTGAATGGTCATAGGGGTAGTGTACCGCAGAGAAAGGGGCGGGACAAGGTAGACAATATATTGGCGCTATTCACTGTGCTGATCAAGCCGAACGCCCGTGTCTGCCCGCGACGAGACGTCGCATCTGCTCGGCTGTGGCTGATAGGGTGGGCCAATCCCGTAGCCAGGCATTATAGGCCAGATGATCGAGTCCAATGTGCAGATAGCATGCTTGTAGTCGGGCTGTTTTATTGTGGGGTTCGTAGCCCACGTCGCGCCAGCGTTCTTCCAGCGCCGCCCGCAGCGCGGCAATGTCCTTTTCGGGATACCACGGCGCCCAGAACTCGAACCAGGCCAGGTCGTAGAGATGATCGCCATAGCAGCCACAGCCCCAGTCAAACACACCGCTGATTCTGGCATCGCGGACCAGCACGTTTCGGTTCATGAGATCGCCGTGGATCAGGTGGCGCGGTGTGGAATCATCGACAATTTCCTGAAGCAGCGCGTACCCCCAATCGAAGGCCGCCTCGCCATCCAAAGACTCGGCCAGCCGCTCGCGCCAGCCATAGGTGCGCCGGTCAGGCGTGTCGTTCCCCACCGTCAGCAGATGCCCCGCCCAGGAATCATAGGCGGCTCTGCCATCTGCGCCCCACCCGCCGTAGCCTGCCGTGCCAGAAATGTCGGCCAAGCGCAGCGCCTCCAACATCGCCACTGTTGAGGGAATAGTCGCCTGCCAATCCTCTGTGTTCAGATGATCAATCGGGCTGCCATAGACACGTGTCGAGATGGCATAGTAGCCGCCAAACGCACGCCCAATCGCCAGCACCTGGGGGATGGGCAGATCTGCCGTTGCATACACCGCGGCCCGCTGATCCTTCTCGAAATCGTCGAGATAATGACCAAAGCGCACTGCCAGATCGTCATCGCCACGGCGAAAGCCAAAGCAGCGCGACCACGCGCCTTCACCGATATGCTCTACTGCGGAGACGGCTGGATCAAAGTGCTGTGTCAAAAAGGTCTGTGCCTGAATTTCGTCTACGGTTACGTCTTGTGCCTGAGTCACTTTTTGCCTCGTCTCATCGTCGCTCGGCCTCGCCAAGCTCGATAGAATTGACCTTATTGAACCTACACTACACATGCCCCGCCTGCACAAACTCCTTGACTTTGGCCCCACGCTCCTTTTGCGGCAACTTGCAAAAAGTCTCGCCCACCAAAATCGCATCACAGCCCATTGCGGCCATGCGCTCCACATCCGCCGTGTCGCGGATGCCGCTTTCGCCCACCACGATTTTGTCGGCAGGGATGATCTGGCGCAGGCGGGCCGTATTTTCAATGTCCACCTCAAACGTCTTCAAATTGCGGTTATTGACGCCGATGATCTGCGCGCCGGCGGCCAGCGCCCGTCTCACTTCCCCTTCGTCGTGAACCTCCACCAGCACGCCCATGCCCAGGCTTTCGCTCAGCCGCAGTAGATCGCGCAACTCCCGGTCGCCCAGCACCGACACGATGAGCAAGATAGCGTCCGCGCCGGCCATGCGCGCTTCGTAGATCTGATACTCGTGATAGATAAATTCCTTGCGCAGCACCGGAACTTTTAGCCCCTTCAGGTGCAGATGTTCTTTGATGGCGGTGAGATAAGCCAGTTGCCCTTGAAAGAAGCGGCTGTCTGTGAGGCACGAAATCGCCGCCGCGCCGTTACGGGCATAGGTCTCGGCGATCTCGGTGGGGTTCCAATCCCGCGCAATTAGCCCTTTCGACGGGCTGGCTCGCTTCACCTCTGCGATCAAACTGGCCCCTGCCTTTGCCGTGAGCGCCGCCGCAAAATCCAGCGCTGGCGGCGTCAAACGGGCAAACGCTTTGACCTGCGAGAGTGGCATCTCTTCCATTTGCTGAGGAATTTCCTGGCGCTTCCACGCCATGATCTCATCCAGCACCTGGCCTTTGTGTTTCAATATATCAAGCTGTGATTGTTTCGGCATGGGATCCTCCTCATTTTGCGTAGCTCTGTGTCTTCTCGACGAAACGGTCTGGTACGCCGGATGGCTGCGCCGCTGTCGATGCTGTCGGCGGCTTCTTGCAGACCGGCCTGCCAATCGCCACATTCAGTGCTCAGCGCCGCCGCCGCATTCAAAAGCACCACATCGCGCTTGGCCCCGGCGGATGCTGCCATCCAGCACCCCGCGCAGAATGGCAGCGTTTTCGTCGGCATGGCCGCCCAGCAGATCGGCCAGCGTGGCGCGTGGCAGCCCCAGTTCTGTAGCATCCAATTGAAAGTCTTGACCTCGCCGCTGTGCAGGTGGCTGATCTGGTTCGTCCCTGCTGTTGTCAGTTCATCCACGCCATGCCCGTCGCTAGTTTTGCCATGGACTACAAAGGCTGCCCGTGACCCCATCTGCCCCAGCACACGCGCCATCATCTCGGTGAGGGCGGCATTGGGCACGCCGATCACCTGATTGGTGGCATTGGCCGGGTTGGTCAACGGCCCCAAAATGTTGAAAACCGTGCGGGTGGCGAGTTCGCGGCGCGGTCCAATCGCAAAGCGCATGGCCGGGTGATAGAGCGGGGCAAAGAGAAAGCCAATGCCCACCTCTTCGATACAGGCAGCCACCTGTTCCGGCCCCAGGCTCAGATTGACGCCTAACGCCTCCAGAACATCGGCGCTGCCACACTTGCTGCTGGCCGAGCGGTTGCCGTGTTTGGCGACTTTGACACCATGCCCAGCCACCACAAAGGCCACCGTCGTGCTAATGTTGAACGTGCCGGTCTGGTCGCCGCCAGTGCCACAGGTGTCGATGAGCGTGGCGTCGCCAATGGTGGGGCGCACCTGCACTGCGTTGCGTTTCATGGCGCTGGCACAGCCGGCAATTTCGTCCACAGTTTCGCCTTTAAGCCGCAGCGCCGCCAGAAACGCGCCGATTTGCGCCGGGGTTGCCTCGCCGGTCATGATCTGTGTCATGGTGTCGTCGGCTTCTTGCACACTGAGACTGCGCCCGCCAAAGAGCGCTTCCAAAGCCTGGTGAATGGCTGTATTGGACATCTAATTCTCCAATCAAGTGTGTAGGACGGACCGTCAGTCCGTCCGCCCTACAGGGTTAGCAGACGATGAATCTCGTCACGACAACCGTCCTGAGGAAGCGATGCTGCCCGCAGCGTCTCTGCCGCCTGGGTTAACGTGGCCGTTATGGTTTCCACCAAAAAGGCACGGCTCTCGGTCAGCGCCTCAGCGTCTGGGGTCTCCGCCAATTCGCTACGCACGCCGTTGAGCAGAAACATAAGGGATTGAAAGGGCAGCAGTCGCCCGTAGAGATCAATACGCATGGGCAGCCCGTCGTCATCCATGCGCGCACAGTAGCGCTCGATCCACTGCGCTTGGCCTGCGTTGCCCAATGCCGCCGCGTGATAAAAAAGAAAGCGGGCTACTTCCTGGGCGGGATCGCCTAACCCGAAAAATTCCCAATCAAGCAGCATGGCCTGCCCGCGGTGGAGCAGCCCATTTTCTGCCATCAACTCGCCGTGGATCAAACGGGGAGCCGTTTCGCCCACTGCGGGCAACGCCGCACGCATCCATTCTTCGCTGATCGCCCAAAGCTGTTCGAGTAGACTGCCCAGCTCTGTTGCCCCTTGGCGCTGCACCCAATCATAGATCGGTTGGCGGCTCCCGTTCAGAACACGCCAAAAGTACGCGAGGTTGATGGGGTGCGGGCTGAAGCGGGTGTGCTCGCCCGGCTCCTCTCCATGCACGCGCACCACCGCGTCCAACAGGGCGTCGGCATGATCGGGGTTTGTCAGATCGAGTGCATCACCGTCGCTCCATTCATAGACCAACACAGGCCGCGGCAGCCCTTCGGGTTGGCGTGCTTGCCAGCGCGGGCGCGGGGCCAATCCCCACGGCGCAAAGCGTTCCTGCCCGCTGAACTGACGATCCGCGCGCACCTGCCCTGCTTCCAAAAATAGCTTGAGCACAGCCTCGGATCGCCCACTCTCGAAGCGCCAGAGCAGATTGTCGCGGCCCTGCCAGCGGTCGAGAATCGCCACCGCTTGCCCGGCAAACTGGCTGTTTTCGTCTTCGGTCAGATAGCGCAGCACGTCTTGCGTGCCGGAAGTGTCGTGGGTCATGGTGGCGATTGCGATTAGGATCCCAATCGCTAATTCCTATTCTTTTAAAAAGTTGCGTAGCAGATCCTTGCCATGCTCGGTCAGGATGCTCTCTGGATGAAATTGCACGCCATAGATGGGGCGAGTGCGGTGGCGCAGCCCCATCAATTCGCCCTCAGCGGTGAAAGCAGTGGCCTCTAACGCGTCGGGCAGCGGCTCTTGCACAATCAGGCTGTGGTAGCGCGTGGCGGTGAAAGGGCTAGGGAGGTTCTCAAAAATACCCGTGCCCTTGTGCAACACCGGGCTGGTCTTGCCGTGCATCAGCCGTGGCGCTCGCACTACCTTGCCGCCAAAGACGTGGCCGATACACTGTTGCCCCAGGCAGACGCCCAACACCGGCGTTGTCTCGCCCAAGACACGGATTACATCGTTGCTAATGCCGCTGTCTTTTTCTGGCGTGCCGGGGCCGGGGCTGATGATCACATGGCTGGGCTTGAGATCGGCCAACGCTTCCACGTCGATCTCGTCGTTGCGCCACACGCGGATCTCGTTTGCCTCGGCTCCACCCGGCAGCGGCGACTGGCCCACGATTTCGCCCAAGAATTGTACTAAATTGTAGGTGAAGCTATCGTAATTGTCGATCACGGCGATCATGAGAACCTCCTAGGAAGGGAGAGTAGACGAAAAGGGTACTAATGATTTGTGAAGAGGAGATTAGGAGATTGGGCAATTAGGAGATTTCAAAGCATTAACCCGATCCCCACTCGCCCAATCGTTTAATCTCTCAATCTCTACTCTTCTGCTCCTGCCTTCGCCAAACTTTTCTGCCGCTTCTCCACAGCCCGGCGCACACGATTCCAGACGCCGGTGAGGCCCATGGCTTTTTTCATGGCGAAAAGGGTCTCCTGGGCTTCTTTTTGGGCGCGCTGTGTCCCTTCATAGAGCAACTCATCCACATAGCCGGTCTGTTCGCTGTAATGGGCGCGGCGTTCGCGCATGGGGTCGAGAAAGTTGTTCAGCGCCAGCGCCAATTTCTCCTTCACTTCCACATCACCAACACGCCCTTCGCGATAGCGCGTTTTCAGATCCTCTACCTCTTCTTTGTTGGGATTAAAGGTATCGTGATAGATGAAAACAGGATTGCCCTCCACCGTGCCGGGGACGTCGGCGCGCACACGGTTGGGATCGGTGTACATGCCCATCACGCGCCGCTCAACGGTCTTGGCATCGTCGCTCAGATAGATGGCGTTGTCCAGGCTCTTGCTCATCTTGGCCTGACCGTCGGTCCCCACCAGCGTGCCGCCCACCACATAGGATTCCGGTATGGGAAAGACCTCTTCATAGAGGTTATTGAAACGGCGCGCAATCTGGCGGCAGATCTCCACATGGGCTTCGTTGTCCTTGCCCACGGGAACCAAGTTGCCGCGCGGCATCAGAATGTCCGCCGATTGCAGCACGGGATAGCCGAGCAGATTGTACGGCATCTGATCCAGCCCGGCTGCGCCGGCCATGTCCTTGATCGATGGCAACTGTTGCAGCCGTTCTACGCTGACCATGCCGCTGAGCAGCAACTGGATTTCGTAGATCTCGTGGATCGCCGATTGCAGATAGAAGGTTACCTTGGCCGGGTCAATCCCAATTGCCAGATGGTCGAGCACAATCATGCGTGCATTTTCGCCGATTTGATAAATATCCTCTTTCGTCGGCTTCGTGGTCAGCATGTGCAGATCGGCAATAATGAAAAAACACTCATACTCGTCTTGAAAGGCCAGCCGATGGCGATGACTGCCCACATAATGGCCCAGATGTAACTTGCCCGTGGGCCGGTCTCCGGTGAGGATGCGTTTACGTTGTGACATGGTTATAGTACCTCCTGGTTAAAATGGACTTGTGTCAGGTTCAGATGAGATTGGGCGATCGAGAGATCGGGGCGGCGTTGTAGCCCGTTGCATCTTCCTTCGTTGCATCATCTTGTCGCTGATTGTGGATGGCGTTTCTCTTAATCTCTTTTCTCACAACCCCTCCTCCGCCGCCGCCACCGCCGCGGACAAGGCCCGCGCTTTATTCAATGTTTCGTGATACTCCGCTGTGGGATCGCTATCAGCGACAATGCCGCCGCCGGCTTGTAAATAACAGGTCTTGCCCTGTTTCACAATTGTGCGGATGGTGATGCAGGTGTCCATGGTGCCGTCGTAGCCAATATAGCCCACTGCCCCGGCATAAAGATGGCGCCGCGTGCCTTCAAGCTCTTCGATGATCTCCATGGCCCGCACCTTGGGCGCACCGCTCACCGTGCCCGCCGGGAAGGTTGCCCGCAGCAGGCTAAAGGCGTCATGCTGGGGCTGAATTTTGCCGCGCACATCGCTGACAATGTGCATCACATGGCTGTAGCGCTCCACCGCCATCATGGTGGGAACGGTCACCGTGCCATATTCACAGACCCGCCCCAGATCGTTGCGGCCCAGATCCACCAACATCACATGCTCGGCACGCTCTTTGGGATCCGCCAACAGATCGGCGGCCAGCGCGTTGTCCTCTTCTTCGCTTTTGCCGCGCCAGCGCGTGCCCGCAATCGGGTGCAAATAGGCGTAGTGATCCTCAAGCATCACATGCATCTCCGGACTAGAGCCGATAATATGCAAGGGTTCGCCCGTGGGTGATGCACCGGCCACGCCGCTAAAATCAAGAAAATACATATAGGGCGAGGGGTTCAACATGCGCAGCGCCCGGTAAATCGTAAACGAATCGGCCTCGGTATCACGGCTCAGGCGCTGGCTCAACACCACCTGAAAGATGTCGCCCGCGGCAATGTGTTCCTTGGCCTTGCGCACGTTAGCTTCATGTTCCGCCTGTGTAAAGTTGCTGGCCCATTGTGCGCCGCTGCTGCATTCACGCGCCGGGGGGGGGATCAGCGGCTTGCGCAGATCAGCGATAATCTTGTCAATACGAGCCACGGCATCGGCATAGGCTGCGCGTAAATCTTCTTCCACACGCATGTTGGCAATCACAATCAGCTTGTGGCGCACATGGTCAAACACCACCAAGTTATCAGTAAAGAGCAGCGCCATATCCGGCACGGGGAGATCGGCGCTGGCAGTGGTGGGCAGCCGTTCCATAAAGCGCACCAGATCATAGCCAAAGTAGCCCACGGCCCCGCCAATAAAACGGGGCAGTCCGGGCAAGCGCACCGGTCGTCGGCTCGCCATAATGCCCCGCACAATCTCCAACGGATCCCCCGTACACGCCTCCAGCACGGAGCTACCCGCCGCGCCAATCGTCACATGCTCCGCCTGTGCCGTCACCGTCATGGGCGGGTGAACGCCGAGAAAACTATAGCGCCCCACCTGTTCGCCTTTTTCCACCGATTCCAGCAGAAACGAAGGACCATCATCTTTGAGCTTCAAATAGACCGACACCGGCGTCTCCAGATCCGCCGGCAGTTCGCGATAGATAGGGATTAAATTCCCCTCTGCCGCCAATCCCCGCACTTCATCCAACGTAGGTTTATATTGGGTTGCCATGGGTCTCCTCCTTTGGGAGGACGATGGACGATGGACGATGGACGATGGCGGGAAGCTACTACCTTTCGTCTTTCGTCATCTGTCTTTCGTCCAAAAACGCAACTGTTCAGGTGCGACGCACTCGCCAGGACAAGATCTGTCTAGAAATTCTGCGTGGCGAGTGCGTCGCACCCTGGATTTGAATAGATACCCAAAAACAAAAAGCCCCCGTCCCCAAACACAGAACGGGTTGTTCTGCATTTGGGGACGAGGGCCAATCATAGGCTCCCGTGGTGCCACCCCAGTTAAGACTGCCAATCAAAAATCCCCACGTGACACGCAGGGACGTTAGCCAGTCTCACTCTGTCGAGGACGGGTTTTCAGAAACCGATCCTCAGCGCCCAAATAACGGTGGCGTCTCCGGAGGCAGCTACTTATCGTTCGCCGCTCAACTCCCCGGCCCATTCACCGCCTGCGCTGCTATCCCCTTTCCACCCACCGGGGACTCTCTGAAACCCGCTTCGGCGACTACTCTTCCGGTTCAACATTGTTGTTTTTTAATTATGAACGCTACTATAGGCGAACTGGCGGGGAATGTCAAGGCGATGAATTATTTTTGTAAACTATACGGTGCGATGCACTTGCCAGTGGTAGCGTGGTTGGGTAGAGTGGTTGTGAATCGCCTTTAGGAAATATCGCTAGGAAATATCGCGTGGATGATTATCCATTTCCACATGTTCCGTGTAGCTATCCCAGCCTTGGGCTTTCCATTCTTCCTGGCGCACTTCCACGTTGACTACGTTGTGTCGCTCTAAAATAGTCGCCACATCAACCAACGACGCTTCGGGAGCGTTGACCACAACCAGCACGCCGCCGCGCTTCATGCCTTCCACGTAGAAATTAGCATCTTCTTCTGATGCGCCATACCCAACCAACGCACCCATAAACGCACCGCCCGCTGCGCCCAACCCCGTGCCGGTTAAAGCTGTGCCAATCGCCGCCGCCAGCGTTCCAATGCCCAGAAGTTGGCCCACGCCAGGGATCAAAAAGAGTGAGGCGCCAGCCACAGCCCCCACGAAAACCCCGGCTGCGCCACCAACGGCGGCACCATATCCGGCACTTTTGGCAATGCCACTCTCTTCGCTGTTCGCATCCAATGCTTCGCGTAGACCAGCGTCGCGGGCAAACAGCCCAAAATCCACATCGGACAAATGCGCCTGATCGAGATCGGCAATGGCTGCTTCTGCATCTTCGCGGTTATTAAATAGACCTAAAACATATTTTTTCATGGATTGCCTCGTTTTTTAATCTACCGTTCTATCTCTACAATCGGAGTGGCAACCCCAGTGCGCACCTGTTCACAGCCGGGGTCGCCAACTCCATGATTCGAGTCGGGAAAGGGAGTCCCTTTCCCTGTAAGTAGGATACATTGCCTAGGCAGCTTTTTCCATAGAGCGGGGTACAAAAGGGTGGCACAGAAAAGGATATACACTTTGGCGGACATAAACAAAGGCCGGAACGATTTATCGTTCCGGCCTCAAGCGAAAGCGCTTACATGTTACGCAAATACAGGTTCGGCCCGGACTGTCTGCTCTCGTTCAAGCGACCGTAACAGCGTCACTCGATTTTCATGGAACGCTTCGTAGCGAGCCAGAAAGGCCAGTTGCTCGTTGTTCATGTCGGCCAGCTTCGTCTCGATCTCTTCAACCGTGAGTTGGTCGTAATCGGCAAAGGGCATAGCATCTAGGCGACGGTTCACCTCGCGCAGCACCGTAATGCGGTTTTCATGTGCCTCTTCATAGAGTTTAATTGCCATCAGCGCATCCATCTTCGCCGCATCCAGGCTGGCAATAATTTCTTTAGCATTCAGGTTGTCGTAGCTGACCAACGGCTGTGGCATCGGGTCGGTTTCCACCACCACAACGCTTTTCTTTTGGGCCGCCAGTTGCTGATCGATTTTGCGGCTCAGGGATTCGATCTCGGTGCTCAGCTTGGCGATGCGTTCGCGGCTGGGAATGCCGAGCCGGTTGAGCACACGCTCGATCTGAACTTCGACATCGGCTTCGGCCTTGTCCTCCACCCGTTGCACCCGGTTAAACAGTTTATCTTGGAGAGTCTCCACACGCGCTTCCACCTCGCGCAATTGGCTCTCGGCCTCTTTACGCACACGCTGCACCCGTTGATTGGCTTCCGCTTCCAGCGCTTCGCCGCGCTCCCCTGCCTGGTTCAACACAGAGCGGCCCCGCTCCAACACCGAGACAGCCTCATCATAGGCCATTCCCCACAGGCCCGCGTAGGCCAAAATAGTTTTGTAGCCAAACTGGCGCACCTGGCGCAAATTGTTATCGACTTTTTCCTGGGTTTCACGGAGATCAAGGTTACGAACATTCAAGCGCACTTCCATGGTCAAACTCCTTTTAGTAAAGCCGGACTAGCGCCGGGATTCTATATAAATTTATAACGCAATGCGTTATGTAAATAATATAACACACCGCGTCATGAGTGTCAACCCCCTGTATAAAATTTGTTGGGGCAAGTGTACTCTCAACGAGAGTACACTTGCCCCAACAAATTTTATGAATAATACCCATTGTCTTGAAAATCCCAACAGATAGTAGAGGTTCTGCTTGCTGAACCCCCTGGACAACAGCCAGCAGACTCCCTACGCTCTTTCGTGCTTTGTTCAACGAATGGGATTATGGTTGACCCACTCGTCTTTCAGCAGGGCGTAGAAATATTCATCCCACCAAACCCCTTGGCCGCGGTCGATACATTGACGGAAATGGCCTTCACGGCGCATGCCCAGTTTCTCCATCACCCGATATGAGGCCGGATTTTCGGGCTGACAGGTGGCGATAATGCGATGTAGATCGAGTTCCTCAAAGCCATAGCCGAGCAGCGCCCGCGCTGCCTCGGTGGCGTAGCCCTGGCCGTGGTGATCCCGATGCAGCACCCAGCCTACCTCATAGGTGCGCGGGCAAACCAGGGGTGAAAGAAGAGATGGCCGATGAGGTCGCCTGTCTCGCGCAGGGTCAAAGCATGGGCGCGGGCGTCATCGCCACTATTTTCAGCAACAAAGGCGCGGGTCGCGGCTTCGTGCATGATTCCTTCGGGGATGAACGTCATGGTTTCTGCATCGGCTGTGTAGGTATGAATCGCGCGCCAATCGTCGTGCTGAAAAGGTCGGATCACGAGCCGGACGGTTTCAATCATAGGCAGCATGGTTGATCGGGTCTCCTGAGTTAGTCACGCTTCTCTCCTTCGCCAACCTCCACAATCAGCACGGCCAACTGATGTCCCTGTACCGTGATCGGTGCGGACAAATCTAGTGGCCGCCGTTCGCCACGTTCGGGATCAACCCAAGTGGCGCGCCCAGGGATGCTAAGGCGCAGGCGGGCGGAAATTTGCGTCTTTTCCTCGTTAAACAGCAGATAGGCATCGCGTCCATCTTTCACAACATGGCGCACGCGCAGCGCCGGGCTGGGCGGATCAACCGTTACGTCGGGCGCAAGAAGGCTATCGAGATGCCCGATCAGCGCGGGTTCGTGGGCGGGCTGATACCGGATCAAGCGTCCGTGCTGCGCCAACGTCGCCAGCGCCGCCTTTGCCCTGGCATCCGGCTCGTGGGCCAAAATCACCGCTGCATAGTGCATCCCGGCCACATGCACGCCGTCAGCATCCACGGTTGCATCTTCCCACAAATGGCGTTCTTCGAGATAGTTGAAATCACGCTGATGTTGAAAGCAAACTTTGGCAGGCTGCCAGGGCAGATGATCCGCCGCGCCGAGGATGGCGATCTGGCAGACGTGCTGGCTGTCGGTGTTGAGCCACGAGAGGCGACGGCAGCGGTCAGCATAATGCGGAAAGCGATCCCACCACGCGCTGTTCGGCCCCACGTCGGGCGGGCGCTCATCGCGCCGAATGCCCCGCACCGAGTAATAAAAGGCGTGGGGAATGAGCAGATTGCAGCCGCGCACAATGCACCGATCAGCCAGCCAATTCATCTCGTCCCAGGTGAGGCCATGACCGTACGCGCCGCAAAGCTCGTTGAGATTGCGCCGCCGCCCCAGGTGGATCATGGCCGAGGAAGCACACTTGCCCTGTGTCGATTCGGGGCCTTCCAGCGCCGTGGGATCATCAGGCAGCACCCAGCGCCAGACCAGATCCTGGCCGGGGATGTGAAAATAGCGTTCCGCGCCCAGGTCATCGGCCCGCGCCGGGTGGCCTGTGAGGGGCAAATTGTGGCCTTCGCACCGATCGTGCAACGGCTGATACCACGTCTCTTCCATGCGCAAGGCAATGGCCCGCTCGTAATCACGCCGATAGCGGGCGGCGTCGGCTTCGTCGTCGAACCAGAGCGCGGGCAGGTGCGGCGTGAAATCATAGCCGAGGATGCGGTTGACGTGGTCAAGAATGCCCGTGGTTCCCGGCCAAATGCCCCGTTCGCGCGGACGCCCCAGCGGGCTGGGTTCGTCGGTGAAGATAGCGGTCACCGTTTTGCCAAAGTGATTGCCAAAACGGTCGGCGAAGCGATCATAGACCAAGCGCAAAAAGCAGGCCACGGCGGCGGGGTTCAGCAGATCGGCGGCGGGCGGCTCGTCCTCGGCGGGGCCACCGTCCACGTAGTGCAGTCCGCGAATAAAGGCATCCAGCGGGCGGTCGATGATGGCGACGCGCTCGCCGTTCTGCCGTTGAACCACCGCAACGAGCGTTTGATCGGGGGCCACTATGGGATCTTCGCCAGGGCCAAGTTCAACCTTATCCAAACAGCGGGTTTGATAGCGCGCATCTTCCGCCACCACGCCGCCCGCCGCCGAGCCGGACGGGTACATGCCCTCGTCGTAGAGAATGACAAAAATGCCGCGGCGTTCGGCCTCGGCAATCGCCACGTCATAAAACTGGAGCAGCGCTTCGGACATCCAACCCAGCGTGCGCGGCAAGCCTACGCGCGGGTGGATCAAAATGCCGTGGACGCCGTGCGCTTGAAAATCGCCTAGCTGTCGGCGGATTTCGTCGGCGTCCAGATCGTCATTCCAAAACCAAAAGGGGGCCACGCTGAATTCAGGCGGCGGGTCGAGAAATTCGTGCCAAAAGTCCACACTTGTCTCACTTTCTAGCCAGAGCCGGGTATCTATTTCCCTTTGAAATCGGCGGGGCGGCGCGCGGAAGGCGGCCAGTCCCTCTTGCAGATCGTCGGTGAAGGCGCTCATGCCGCTGGCGAGGGCTTCCAGCGTGAGGGCGCTGCCGCCGTCAATGATCTGTTTGGTCAACTGCACGGCAATGGGGGCGTTGCGGGCAATCGTGGCGGCGAGTTCGGCGGCGCGCGCGTGCAGCGCTTCGGCAGCGACCACCTCGTTGATCAGCCCCCAGCGCTCGGCGGTGAGGGCATCCACACGGCGACCGCTGAAGATCATCTCCTTGGCGCGGGCGGGGCCGATCAACGCGGGCATCCGTTGGGTTCCACCCCAGCCGGGGATCGTGCCCAGCGAGACTTCGGGCAGCGCTAGTTGCACGCCCTCGGCGGCCAGACGCAGATCGGCGGCCAGCGCCAGTTCTAGCCCGCCGCCGAAGGTATAGCCGCCAAGCACGGCGATGGTGGGCTGTGGCAGCCGCGCCAGCCGATCAAAGACGCGATGACCTTCGCGGATCCACGTGCGCCACATGGAGAGCGGCTCCAGCGCGGACCAGGCGTGAATGTCCGCGCCGACGCAAAAGGCGCGCCCATTGCCGGTGATCAGCAACACGCGCACGTCGCGGTTTTGCTCCACTTCGCCCAAAATGGCATCCAGCCGGGCCAGCATCTCCAGCGTCAGCGCGTTGAGTTTGTCGGGCCGGTCCAGGGTGAGGGTGGCAATGGGGCCATCAATGGAAAAGAGAATGTTTTCGGTCATGGATATGCCATTGGGGGTGGGAGCCGGTGCGTCGATAAAGGCACGGCCTGATCTAATAATGGATCAAACGTTTACTATCGGGAGGTTCAAGCATGATAGCACGTCTGCAGATGAAACGCCTGTACGGCGAAAAGAATATTTCGCGTTTGCAAATTCTACGCGCACGTTAAGGCGACCAAGAGAGGATGTCAACCAGATGCAAAGGATTTAGCGAAAGATCGCCGCGTCCATAATCTTCAGATCCGCCGCCACATGGGGGCGAAAGCCCATCTGCCCCAGCACATCGCGCTCCAGATCCACGCCGGGCGCGATCTCAATCAGCGTGAGGCCATGCTCGCCCAGTTCAAAGACCGCTCGTTCGGTGACGTAGAGCACGGGCTGCCCCACAGAGCGGGCATACTCGCCGCTAAAGGTGATCTGATCCACCGCGGCCGCGAATTTGCGCACGCTGCCCTCGCTGCTGATGGTCAACTTGCCATCGCCCACATGACACACAAATCCTTTGGCCGTAAATGTGCCACAAAAGACGACCTTTTTGGCGTTTTGGGTAATGTTGATAAAGCCGCCACAGCCCGCCAACAGGCCGCCCACCTTGCTGGCGTTGACATTGCCAAAGCCGTCGGTCTGCGCCATGCCCAGAAAAGCCACATCAATGCCGCCGCCATCGTAAAAGTTAAACTGACTATCCTCTTCGATCATGGCGAGGGCGTTATAGGCCGCGCCAAAGATCACCCCGCGCGCCGGCAGTCCACCGATCTGCCCCTGCTCCACGGTGACGTTGAGTTGGTCGAAATAACCTTCCTCGGCGGCCACCGAGGCGATGCCATCGGGCATGCCCACGCCCACGTTGATCACCGCGCCGGGGACGAGTTCACGCGCAGCCCGCCGCGCCACGATTTTGCGTTCGTCCAGGGGCAGCGCTTCAATGCGCTCCAACGGCGCGCGCATCTGCCCGCTCAGCGCCGGATCGTAAAAGCCCGCCGAGGTCTGCGCCTGCTGCGGATCGACCACAATGTGATCCACGACAATGCCGGGGATGCGCACGGCTTTGGGGTCCAACGTGCCCGCCTGGGCCAGGTATTTAACCTGCACAATCACCTTGCCGCCACAGGCGCGCGCGGCCTGGGCAATGGAGATGCCTTCAAGCAGGGCGGCTTCTTCTTCATAGGTGATGTTGCCCTGAGTATCCGCCGTGGTGCCGCGGATCAGGGCCACGTCAATGTGAAAGCGCGGGAAAAAGAGCCACTCTTCGCCGTCGATCTCCATGACGCGCACCAGATCCTGTGTGGTGATGGCGTTCATCTTGCCGCCTTCCAGACGCGGATCAATGTAGGTGCGCAGCCCCACTTTGGTGAAGACGCCGGGTTTGCGCGCCGCCACCGCGCTGTACATCTGCGAGAGCACGCCCTGGGGGAAGTTGTAGCTTTCGATCTGGTTGTTGGCGATCATCTTCGCCATCTGTGGGGCCATGCCCAGATGACCGGCAATGTCGCGTTTGATCAGCCCTGGCGCAACTAGCAGATCCGTGCCGATCTCCTTGCGGTCGCCCAGCCCGGTGGCGTGGATCAACGTAAGATCGCGCGGGTTGCTCTCATCTGCATAGCGTTGGCGCAAGGCCCGCAACAGCGCCGTGGGTTCGCCAATGCCGCCGCCAGAGCCTTGAATGGCAACGGTATGGCCTGATTCTATGAGACGCGCCGCAGACGCAGCGTCGATTAGTTTTGTCGGCACTGGGGTCCCCTTTCTGGCCCTGTGATCTGAATTGTGCAGGGGGATCAATAGCGTGGATAGGAGCATCTTAGTGGAAGAGGCTCAAGTCGTCAAACAGGGAAAGAAAGGGGGGTGGCAAGGTGGCAAGATGACAAGATGACAAGATGACAAGATGACATACTTGTCACCTTGTCATCTTGTCATCTTCAGCGAGATCGGCTTGCTCGCGGCGTTCGGCTTCGCGCAACATGGCAAGCAGCATGGGCAACAGCCCCGGCCAGTCGCGGAAATGGCGCACTTCGTCTGTGCCCACACAGTGAATGCGCCCGCGCCATTCGCTGCCACCGTCCGCCAACGTCTCTGACCAGAGGCGCAGTGTAAACAACTGATTCGGTTTAGAACCCTCTGGTTTCACGATTCCCCCCCCCGGATTTTCTATGCTTACGAATTTTACGAAACAATAAATGGTGTTTGGCAATGAGTAACAAGTAATGAGGAGTAAATAGCCTACTCATTACTTGTTACTCATTACTCCTATGTGCTTTCTTCGGCCAGCGCCTGCGTACTTAGATCCACCCCGGCGCGCAGTTCTTTCTCGAAGATGGCGTAGGATTCTCGAACCTGCATCCCCGCCCCCTCATACAGCCGCGTGGCCCCGGTCAGACTGCTGGCGTCAACATGCAGACCCGCCCGGCCCAGGCCGCGCTGGTAAAATTCGCCAAAAGCATGACGCAACAGCGCCATCCCCACGCCCTGCCGTCGCCACGGTCGGCGCACGCCCACGGTTTCGATCCAGCCCTGGGGCGTTTCGCCTTCTTGGATCTGTTTGCCCAGGGCAATGCCGGCGATCTGCTCGCCGTCCATTGCTAAAAACCAGAGCGTCGGATCGTAGTGCGGATCGCCTGTCATGCGGTGCAGCCAGAGCGGGAACCCCGCCGCTTCGGAAACCGCCACCGAGTCGCGGTGATCTTGAAAGGTCTCTTGTTTGACCCGATAGACCGCCAACGCGTCGCCCAGATCGGCGTGGGTGATGATGGTGATGCCCGGGGGCACGGTGGCGGCGGGGGGATTTTCCAGAGCGATAGACATTTCCCATGAGTAGCGCGTGGCCGTCATGCCAAAACCAGAGAGCAGATCCAGCGAGGGCTGATGACTGGCGGGCACGCCGGTGCGCATAGCAACGCGCGCATGATCCGGCACACGTTCCAAAGCCTGGTGGGCGCGTCTCTCCACCCACTGTAAAAGCTGTGTGCCAATGCCCAGCCCTTCAAATTCAGGATGAACACGGCCAAAGATCATGGGTTTGACCGGCACTTCGTCCATGTCCCAAATATCGACATAGCCCACCATGCGCCCGTCAGGGGCAATGGCGGCCAGTGAAGATTGGGCCAGATCAAAGCCGGGCTGTTGCCATTCGGAGACGATCTCCTCAACGCTAAATTCAGTTACGCCCCGTGTGGCGCAGGCATAGGCGTTGAGTACATCGACCACGGCTGCGCCTTCGTCTGCGCGAGCGGGCCGAAAGGTGAGATCCGAGATTGTGTGTGTGAAAACTGAGTGCGTTTGCATAACGTTCGCCTTTTGCGGTAACGTACCTGAGTCATTAGTAAAATGCACACCGTCCACACTGTTTACCCATGACTTAGTCAGGACTTACGCACTAAGCAGTTGCGATAGGAGAAGTTGAACTTTTCTGAAAAGTTCAACTTCTGGGGCGACTGCGTAAGTCCTGTTAGTTCGACTGCAAACATTGTGGACTCATTTGCGCCGTGGGGTGGGATCTCAGGGGAGAAGACCCCACCCCTATCATACACGATAGGTAACTAGACAGGCTAGGGTGCGACGCACTCGCCACACACGCTTTTCACAACCCATCTACCCTTGGCGAGTGCGTCGCACCTGAATAGTTACCACGATAGCTTAAACAGGTTCACACGTTGTGGATGCGCGTGTCCAGGCCAGACTATTAAGCATCGACTGGACGCGCATCATTAGGGCAGAGCGGACAGGACGTCGGGTTGGCTTGGCCGCAACCAGGAGATGGCCCTTGTTGAACTGATGCGCCTGGCGCTGTAGATCCTGTGTATGGACTCGTTGCACATCAAACTCTCGAAATTGCATAGGAAGCCTCCTCTTGGCAAATAAATTGCAGGGCGTTCATCTATCCCTCTGTCCACAGCATAGCGCCCCAACCGCTTGAAAAGCGTTTCTGTGGGCGTTTGACGTCTCAAACGGTGAAAATAAACGTATGCACCCCATCCTGACCATCGCACTGCTTGGCGAATTTCGTATCAACTTTCAAGGCGCGCCTGTAACAAGCCTGAGTGCAGATCGCATTCAATCGCTGTTAACCTATCTGCTCTTACACCGGGGCAGACCCCAATCGCGCCAGCACATCGCTTTTCTGCTTTGGCCGGATTCCAGCGAGGGCCAGGCGCGCACCAACCTGCGTAATCTGTTACACAGCCTGCGCAACGCCCTGCCCGCCGCCGACACCTTCTTGGAGATCACCAATCTCACCCTGCATTGGAAGAGTGATACGCCTTTCCGCCTGGACGTAAGCGACTTTCAGACGGCGTTGGAGGCCAGCCGCAACACTGCGCAGCCAGACGCCGTGGGCGATTGGCTGCGTCAGGCCATTGATCTGTACAAAGGTGATCTGCTGCCCGGCCACTATGACGACTGGCTGGTGGCGGCACGCGAAGAGATGCGCCATAGCTTCATCGAGGCGCTTGTGCGTCTGATCGAATGGCTGGAAAGCCGCGGCGACGTGCGCGAGGCCATCCGCCAGGCTGGGCGCTTGCTGGCTGAAAATCCGCTCAACGAGGTGAGCTATGTCCTGCTCATGCGGCTCCATGCTTGCAACGGTGATCGCAGCAGTGTGCGCCGCGCTTATGAACAGTGTGTCGCCGTCCTGCGCCGCGAGCTAAACATCGAACCCAGCCAAGCGACCCAAAACGCCTATCGACAATGGCAACAGGCAGAGCCGCCGGTGACGCCCCCCGCGCTGGAAATGCCCACCACGCCCAAACGCAAACTGGCGCCGCCACGGCTGACCACACCCTTTGTGGGCCGTGAGATGGAACTGGCCGAACTGGCCCAACTCCTCGACAACCCTGATTGCCGTCTGCTCACGATTACGGGGCCAGGGGGCATGGGCAAGACGCTGCTGGCCCAACAGACCGCCAACGGCCACGCCCCGCTCTATGAGGACGGCGCAGCGTTTGTGCCGCTGGCTCCCCTCACCGATCCCGCGCGGCTGGCGTCCACGATTGCCCACGTTTTGGAACTTCTGCTGTCGGGCAATGAGTTGCCCGAACCCCAACTTCTGCGGGCGCTCTCGGCCAAGACGTTGCTGCTGGTATTGGACAATTTCGAGCATCTCTTGGACGGAGCCGATCTCGTGGCGCAGATATTGGCGCACGCGCCCCACGTCAAGATTTTGGTGACTAGCCGCGAACGGCTCAACCTGCGCGAAGAATGGGTCTATGATCTGCACGGCCTGTCTCTGCCGCCCCAGCCCACCGATCCCCAATGGGCCGAATCGAGTGCGGTGCAGCTTTTTATGCAAAGCGCACGCCGGGTCAAAGCCGGCTTTGCGCCCCAGCCCGAAGAGGCCGCCGCCATTACGCACATTTGCCACCTTGTGGAAGGGATGCCGCTGGGCATCCAACTGGCAGCAGGCTGGGTGCGGGTGTTGGAACCCACAGCGATTGCCACCGAGATCCAAAAAGATGTGGCCTTTTTGGAGACCACCCACCGCAACGTCCCCCAACGCCATCACAGCATCCGCGCCATTTTCGATCATTCGTGGCGGCTGCTTAGCCCGGCGGAACAGCACGTCTTGGCTGCACTCTCGGTCTTTCGAGGCGGCTTTGATCGGACGTTTGCGGCTGCGGTGGCGGGGGCAACCCTGCCCATGCTCTCGTCACTGGTAGATAAATCGCTGGTGCGCCGAGCCGAGAATCAGCGCTATTCGCTGCATGAGTTGATCCGCCAATATGCCGACGTGCGGCTACAAGAGGCAGGCGATTGGCAAGCGATGCATGAGCGACATTGGCAATGCTACATGGAATCGGTGGCCGCCAAAGATCAAGCGCTCTTTGGTCCCATGCAGCCTGCCCTGCTTGAACAACTCGATCATGATCACGACAATCTGCGCGCCGCCCTCACCTGGGGCCTACGCACGCCGGACCGAGCATCTATGGACCCTCTTATCGCCACGGCGCGCGCCATTGCCACCCTGGCCCGTTTTTGGTATCTGCGCGGCCATTTGGTGGAAGGCTGGCAGTGGGTGGAAGCCGCGCTGGCGCGTCTGGATGATCTGCCCCCCGCGTCCCCACAACAGCAGATCCGCGCCCGGCTTCTCTTTGGCGCGGGCGAATTGGTGGGATCTGGCGAAATGACTAACCGCGCCGCCGCCTTTCTGGAAGAGAGCTTGGCCCTGGCGCGCCAGCTTGACGACAAGCGCGGGGTGGTGATGGCACAGCATAAGCTGGCCGAGACAATTCTGGGCAAAGGCGAGATTGACCAAGCCGAAGCGCTCGTGACCGAAAGTCTGCCCCTGGCCCGTGCCCTGGATGATAGCTGGCTCGTCGGGCGTTCCCTCTCGATTTTGACGACGCTGGCCGTGGACAAAGGCAATGTCCAACGCGCCGAACTGCTGGGCAGCGAAGCATTGACCATGTTCCGTCAGCAAAACGAGCCGGGAGCGATGGTCTACATTTTGAACATTCTGGGTCAATTGGCGATTTTTCAGGGAGATCGGGCGCGCGGCATTGCCATGTTGGAAGAAGCGCTCACCATCAACCAGACGGTGACGCGGCTGCAAATGGGGGCGGCGTGGACATTGCGCAACCTGGGCATGGGCTATTTTGAAGAGGGCGATGTGGCGCAGGCCCTCCGTTGCTTTCGCCAAAGTCTGCGCCTGCGCCAGGAATTGCGCCAACTTGCGGGGATTGCGTGGGCGATGGAGGGGCTGGCCGAAGTGGCTGTACACATCGGCCAGCCAGCGCGTGCGGCCCAGTTGTGGGGCTGTGCGGCGGCGTTGCGTCAACAAGTGGTTTCCGAGATGAGCACAATGGATCGCACCCGTTTTGAGAAGTGGAGCGCGCGTGCCCGCCAGCAGTTGGGTCAGACGGCATTCGAGACCTATTGGCAACAGGGCCACGCGCTCTCGACGGACGAGGCGGTGGCGGTGGCGTTGATGGATTGACGAAGCGCGGGGAAACGCACAGATGCTGGGGGATCTAGACGCGCACGACCATCTCGGCAAAGAAGCTGGCAAGCGCGGCCAAACTGCTATCCAACTCTGGCTCCACAGCCTGGGTACACGCCGTTGTACAAGGATCTGCCCCCAGCTCGGCCAACAATGCCTGGGCGCGCCGTCGCGTTGGCTGGCGCGATTGGCGATGATAGTAGAGCAGACAGAGCGCATCCAATTGCACCGCGGCGGGGATAGAATCCGCCCCACACGCCACCAGTTCCAACAGAATATCCAGGGCCAACGTGCGTTCATGGGCGGCCACAGCCACATGCAACGCCGCCGACAAGCGGCTCATGGCCTCTGGGTGGCTCCCAGTTTGATGGGCAAGCATCCCCGCCACCATGAGGGCGCGGGCCTGGCTGGCCGCTGCGTTGATCTGCGTGCAAAGGGCAAGGCTACGATCCAACAATGGCTGCGCTTCGGCGTAGGCCTGCCGATGCAGCGCCGCCGCCGCCAACTCGGCCAGACAGATCGCCATCTCTTTTTGATACTCAAAACGCTCGAAGATCGCCAATGCATCGTGCCAATACCGTTCGGACCCTGCGCCATCCCCCATCTCTGCCAGAATCAGCCCCAACGTGTAGAGCGAAAAGCCTGTATCCAGCGGCGCATTGACCGCACGCCGCAAGGCCAGACTCTCTTCGCTCAGGCGGCGGGCCTCAGCATAACTCCCCAACAGATAGGCGGCGTGGCCCTGATTGTTCAGCGTGCGCGCAATTGCCAACGTGCCGCCCAATTGCCGCTGCAAGGTGAGACTGCGCTCAAAGTATTGCCCGGCCAGGGCATAATCGCCCAGCATCATGTGCGAAAAGCCCAGGTTATTCAACGCCAGCGCCATGCCCGCCGTGTTGCCCAGCCGTTCATAGAGGGCGCGGCTCTCCTCATAGAGTAAAATCGACTGGCGGTATTCGCTAGGATTTTGGGCGGCGTTGCCCAAATTGTTAAGCGCATAGGCCAGTCCCCAGGTGTCGCCCATCTGCCGATAGATCGCCACGCCCTCTTCAATATAGCGTTTGGCCCTGTCATACTGGGCATGGCGCCAGGCGTGATGGCCCAAGTTGTTGAGGGCCAGGGCCATGCCCAGAGTATAGCCATGTTGCCGACACATACCTAGCCCCTCTAAGAGTAGATCCTCGGTACGCAGCCCCTCGCCCATGTCGTCGAGCAGGCGGCTAAGGCCGATGAGGCCCAGGGCCAGTTCTGGGCTGCTGCCATCTTTGCGCAAGAACTGTACGCCCACCTCCAAGCTGGCGCGGGCTTCGTCGTTTTGGCCGATGGCGTGGATCAACATGCCGTGGCGGGTCAGCAGGCGGGCCAGCAGTGGCAGCGAGCGCTGGCTGGCTTCGCGGCTCCACTGCCGATCAACGGCATAGGCAAAGGCGTGCGCGCCTTCTTGGAAGCGGGCACGCCGATAGCAAAACGAGAAGAAGGCCCGCAACCCGTTGGCAAGTGCGTCGTCGTCGTGGTCGGCAGCCCAGCGCCAGGCGATCTGGATATTTTCTATTTCAATGGCAATGGCGTTGAGCGCCTCGATCTGGTCTGGCCCTTCCAACAAGCGCAGGCTGCTTTGCAAAAAGCCCATGTAATGGCGGGCGTGGCAGGCGGCAGCGTTGGCGGTTTCGGGCAACGTCGCCAGCTTTTGGGCGGCGAAATGGCGCAGCAACTCGTGCAGGCTATAGCGCCCGGCGCGGTTCTGGCGCACCAGCGATTTATCCAAAAGCGACGTGAAGACACGCAACGACGCCCCGGTGATGGCCTCGGCGGCTTCGCGGCCAAAGTCCCCGCGAAAGACGCTGAGCAGGGCAAAGACACGCTGTTCCTGGGCCGTGAGCAATTGCCACGAATGATCAAAGACGGCCTGGATGCTACGGTGACGTTCGGGGACATTGCGATGCGAGACGGCCAAAAAGGTCAGGTTGCGTTCAATCTCGCCCACAATTTCGGCGGGCGATAACACGCGCACCCACGCCGCCGCCAGTTGAATTGCCAGCGGCATGCCGCCCACGCTGCGGCAGATCTCAATAATCGCCGTGCGGTTTTCGGCGGTCAGGCCAAAGTTGCTTTGTGCTTTGCCGCGCCATTTGTAAAAAGAGGGTGACGCTGCTGTTCTCCTGCCAATCGTGGGCATCATGGGCGGGCAGGGGCAGGCCATGCAGATCATAGACCCACTCTTCTTGCAGATTCAGCCGTTCGCGGCTGGTGATCAAAAGTTTGACATCGGGGCAGCGGATCAGCAGCTCGCCCAGCCGATCCAACAACTGCTCGGTGGTGTTGTCGGCAATGCGCGTCGAAAGCAAGTGCTCGAAATTGTCCAACACCAGCAACATCGCTTTGCCCTCCAAGAAACAGAGAAGTTGTTCCCAGGGCGAGGTTTTGCCAAAAAATGCAACGCCCACCCCGCCGGCAACTGCCGAGACAAACTGATCGGCATCGGAGACGGCAACCAGCGAGACAAAGGCCGCGCCCGCCGCAAAGACGGGCTGATGGCCGCGCGCCGATTGCAGCGCCAGATGGGTCTTGCCGATGCCGCCCGGCCCCGTGATGGTGAGAATGCGGCAACCGGGGTCGGCCAACAATTGGGCCAGATCCGCCAGCTCGCGCTCGCGCCCCACAAAAGGAAGCGTGGGGATGGGGAGCGGGGTCGTGGTGCGGGCGGGCATGGGCAGCGGCAGCGGGGGCAGCACTTCGCGTGGCGGCAGCGTCGGGGCCTCGTGAGCCACGGCCATCTGAAAATAGCGAGTATAGGAAGACTGGGTGGCATCGCTGGGCGAGACATCGAGTTCGCGGGCCAGCGTTGCCACACAATTTTCATAGGTGCGGCGCACGGCGGTGCGGTCGCCCACACGCGCATAGAGGCGCATCAAATGTACATAGCTCGATTCGTCCAGGGGATCTTGTTGCAACATGCGTTGGGCATAGCGTAGCGCAGCGCGGTCATCGTTGCGCCGTTCGAATAGCGAGATCAGCCCCTCTAGCGTTTCTTGATAGCGCAGACGCAGATCCTCGCGCAGGGGCAGAATCCAATCGTCGTAGTTGCCGGGCAAGAGTTCGCCGCCATAGAGCGCCACGGCTTCTTCCAGCGCTTGTGCTTCTTCGGCAACGGCGTTGCTCTGTTCGGCTTCGTGGGCCTGGTCCAGTTTTTTCTCAAAGTCAATCAGATCCAACGTAAAGGGCGCGTCGGGCTTCCAGCGCAGGGTGAGATTGGTGATTTCGAGAAAGCGGTCAGCATCGGGCAGGGCTTGGCGGAGGCTAAAAAGCAGGTTGCGCAGGTTGCTGCGGGCCTGGGCATCGCCGGAATCGGGCCAGATCTGAAACGCGATCTGCTGGCGCGATTGGGGCGCGTTGCGATGGAGCAGCAAATAGACCAGCAGCGATTGTAAGCGTTCGGCGTTGAGGGCCGTAATCGGTTCGTCTCCGTAGCGTAGGGAAAATTCCCCCAGCAGGCGAATGGAAAGTCGACGTTCCACAGATGGCTCCATCTTTCAGGGTGCAGAGCAAAGGGTCAGAGGTAGGGCGAAGCCAGTGAGTTGACTTCTATCCATCGACAAAATAGACATGGGAGAGACGAATGGAGAGCGAGCAATGTTCCGTTCAACCGATGCTGTTGGAAAGAGGCGATAAACTGCAAACTGATCTGGCTTATTTAAGATCAGAGGCGTTGTGCTGTCAATCGACAAAAGTAGTAGGGGGGTATTTCAGAATGGGGGCGAATCGCTGACAGGTGCCAGGGACTTCAGGATTTGCGTCGATGGGAGTGGCGAACGAGAAGTCCCCGGCACTTCTGGTCCTCCCACCTTGAATTGCACCCAGTAGTAGGGGGGCGATCCGAGTGCTCTCCACAGACACAGCAACACCCTGCTCGATACGCTCACCTGTTTGGAAAAGAGGGCGCTTATGTCTGGCACGGATCTGCCGCTGCGGAGTATTTCGTGAGGTCGGGGCAAGCCAAATCGCCACAGGCAGGGCCAATGGCGTGAAACGAGGGCAATTTGGGTGGTATAAAAGCTATGTCTGGGCGGCGAGTTGGGAGAAGGCTGTGAGCACGGGACCGTGATCAAGATGATGGCGAATCAAGGCGGCACATGCTTGTGGAGTATGAATGGAGGTATCGACTTCAAGGTCATAGAGACCGGGAGTGTGGACGGCCTCTTGCCAGCGGAGCACTGGCGCGGGGACGGGGGCATCGGCGGGTAAATCTGCATTCCAGCCGGTGGCACGCCGCCGTGCCATGATCTGATCCAACGGGCAGCGCACGCCCACAAACAGGACGGGCAGCCCGCTCAGGCGGCGGGCGCAATCGGGCAAAATATGCAGTGGCGTGGCGTAGGCGTCGTGATGCCCCACATCGGCCACTACATTCAACCCCAAACGGCTGTGGGCGGCGATGGATTCGTAGAGCGCAGCGTAAAGGCGCGGAATCCAGATTTCCAGATCCGGGCGTTCGCCGCCCGGTCGCAGCCCCATGCCTGGTTGATAGCGCGGCTGGGGTCATCTTCATAAAGCCGTCAACGCCCAGGTTCATCCAGAGGCCGTCAAAGCTCTCTTGAATGGCGGCCACAATGCTGGATTTCCCGGCGCGCGGGGTTCCGTTCAAGAGGATGATCTGGCCCAACGCCCTTTTCTCTGTCATCGTTCTTCTCCTTGCTCCATCGCCTACCCTCGGCTTTTCCGGTGGAGTATAAAGAGTGGGCGTGTATCGTGCAAAGATGGCGCGCGGTCGTTCCATTTCTGCATTGGTCAGCGCCATCATTAAAAACTTAACGCAAAGTGGCAAAGACGCCAAGAATTTTGCGGTGAAATTCCTCATTCATTCCATACTACGCAGCATACAAGGACTTTTTCAAAGGGCAGAAAATGTTCCTTTATGGAGAACTACAGCGTTCATTGCACCCCGCCATCGTCGGGCCTCTCTTTGGGCTGGGGATGTATCTCGGCGAGGATATGCGAATTGAGGTAGTGGAAGAGGGATTCTGGGTCCACGAAGATGCGCGGCTCATCGCCGTTGACAGGGGTCAAGCGAATTTGCCAGCTTTGCGAACATTTTTCCCATGTGACGCGTAGAACAAAGGCTGAATTCATCTCTCTCCACACTCTTTCTGTGTACGCCAGATCCGCTCGGATTTATCGTTCCGTGATACTGGCCTCATGTAGCGTTACCCAGGGGGAGAGGTTTGCCTGTGTTATGGGGTTGCCAGAGTTTGCCAGAAACGCATACAATAAAGGTACCGATTCAGGTGCGACGCACTCGCCACACACGCGTTTCACAACCGTTCTACTCCTGGCGAGTGCGTCGCACCTGAATCGGTAATAAAGAACCCCAATGGTTGTTGACGCCACTGGTTTAAAATGAGTATAGCCCCGCACCGTAGCGAAAACGTAGCAAAGGTCAAAATCCTTGTGAAGCCCCGCTGCGCTAGTCTTAACCACTAAATTCACATGCAAGAGATGCTTGAGATTCAACTTTTAGGTGGCTTTGCTGTACGCCTCAACGAACACTCCATTCGCTCCTTTCGGTCTGCCAAGAGCCGTGCCCTGTTGGCCTATCTGGCGGCGCAGCCCGATCAAGCCCATAGTCGAGCCACGCTGGCGACCCTGCTGTGGGGCGATCTGCCTGATGCCTCGGCCAAAACAAACCTGCGCATTGAACTTTCCAACCTGAAAAAAATCTTGGCGGATCATCCAGCGCTTGACATTTCACGCCAATCGGTGTGCTTTGTCAGCGCGCTCGCCAACATTGATGTCTATGCATTTCAAAGCGCCGTGACGGCGTTTTTGGCCCTCCCCGTCGAGGCACAGACGGCGCACTTACCCAGGCTGGCCGCGGCCATTGATGGCTATCGAGGTGAATTTCTGGCTGGCTTGCAGGTGAACGACGCCATTGAGTTTGAAGATTGGCAGTTGATCACGCGTGAGCAATTACACGAACAGATGATGACCGCTCTAAACACGCTCCAACAACGCTATGCCGAACAGGGACTTTGGGCAGATCTGGCCGTGGCCGCCCGCCGCCAACTTGCCCTTGTGCCCTGGACCGAATCGGCGCACCGCAACTTGATCCAGGCATTGGCCGCCCAGGGTGAACTCCAGGCAGCGCTGGCCCGAATACGAAAAGTGTTGTGAAGTTCTACAAGTGGAACTTGGCGTCGAACCAGCATTGGCAACGCAAAATCTGGTGGCGCGCTTGCGCGCCAACGGCTCTGGGCCGCCCACGCTGCAACACAATCTGGCCCAGCAGTTAAAATCGTTTGTGGGGCGCGCCGGGGAGATCGAAGATCTGTGCACGCTGGTGCAGACCGAACGATTGGTGACTCTGCTTGGTATTGGCGGGGTGGGCAAGTCGCGTCTTTCCCAGGCCGTGGCCCACAACGCCTTGCATGATTTTGCTGATGGTGTCTGGTTTGTGCCGCTGGCAAACGTTGAGGCTGGGGTGGCCGCTGCGGATCGGATTGCGCTGGCGATGGCTGCCGCCATTGGCTTTCCCATCACAGACACGCAGACTCCGCTGGCCGAGTTAGCCCGCCACTTGGCCGACAAGCGCCTGTTGCTGGTGTTGGATAACTGGGATCATCTCACCGCCGCGGCCGAGAGCGTGCTCTATGCGTTGTTGCAGGGAACGCAGCTTCATGTTCTCGCTACATCGCGCACGCGTTTGCTGATCGACGGCGAGCGGGTGATCTATGTGGAAGGCTTGCCCGTCGCCGAGGCGGTCACGCTCTTTGTGGAGCGGGCGCGGCGGATTTTACCCACCTTTGCCACCCCAAACGAAGCGGCTGTGGCATCTGATATTGCCGCCATTTGTGAGGCCGTGGCGGGGCTGCCGCTTGGCATCGAACTGGCCGCCAGTTGGGTTGAGCATTTTTCGGTGGCGGAGATCGGCCAATCCATTGCTCAGATCGAGATCGAGCCAGCCCAAGCGCAAGGGCTGGTAGATCGCCATCACCGGCTGAGCACGATTTTTGAATATTCTTGGCGGCTGATTGAGCCGCGCCAACAGCGCATTTTGGCCCGTTTCGCCATCTTTCGCAGCGGCTTTGATCGGGCTGCTGCGGCTGTTGTGGCCGAGAGCAGTCTCAGCGATCTGTCAACGCTCATCGGCCATTCGCTGGTACAACGGGTGGGGGCAGGCCGCTATGATCTGCATCCGCTGATCCGAGAATTCGCCGAGCAAAAACTCGACTCGGCTGACAGTGAAACGTTGCACAGACGCCATAGCGCCCACTTTTTGGGATTGCTCGTCGCCAGCGAACCGGCAACGAGAGCCGTCCGCTTGCAGCCCGATTTTGAGAATCTCCGCAGCGCCTGGCAAGAGGCCGTTCGCACCCACAACCACTCGTTAATTCAACAGTCGTTGCTGCCCTTTTCCGCGTTTATCAGCCAGTTTGGACTCATGGCCGATGGGCATACGCTCCTGGCCGAGGCAGTGACACAGTTCAGCCAGGATGCCCGCCACAACGCTCTGGTAGCGCATTTATTGGATCGACAATGGTCCTTTACGCGTGCGATCCAGGGGATTGGCAGCGCCAGCGCGCTTTTACACCGCGTTTTGGCGCTCACCGACGAGTTGGAATTGCAGGTGCGCTCACATATCGATCTGGCAAACGGTTATGCGGAAGCGGGCGATTGGGAACAGGCCGATTACCATTTCGACCAAGTGGAGGCATTGACGCAGGATTCGCCTGATCCGCGCTTCTATATCAAAGCCGTGGAAAGTCGCATTCATATTACAGCCATTCATTTTCGAGGCGATTTTGGGGCGGGGATTGAGCGCTTGCAAGGGCTGTTGGCCCTGATGGATGATAACGCAGATCGTCTGGCCGACGAGAAAGATTTACGAACCCGTGTGTTTGAATCGTTGGCATTGGTGGCCGTGCGCTATGGAGATTACGCTTTGGCGCTGCGTTGTGGCGCCGATCTCCTGGCCCGCGCCAATGCTTTGACCCATCAGTATCAGAAGATCGGCTATTTCTTGAACATTGCCCTGGCCGAGCAGTTTGCGGGCATGTACCCTCAGGCCATCGCGCATAATCTGGAAGGGCTGGCCCTGGCCGAAAAGATCGGCGCGGCGGATGATATGGGGCTGCTCAAGGCCAATCTTTGCCTGAGCCTGCGCCAGCACGGTGACTATGCCGAGGCGTTGGCCTACGGCGTGGAGGCGATTGCGATTTTGCAAAAGTTAGGCATTACCCGGCAAGAGGGGCAGGCGCGCAACCGGGTGGGGCATACGTTGCTGGCCCTTGAACGCTGGTCCGAGGCCGACGCTGCCTATGGCGACGCCCTGCGCGTTTGGGAACCAATTCAACATCCCAACCTCTATGAAGCGGTGGCGGGGCGCGCCGTGGCGGCCTTTTGCCTGGGCCGCCGGGCCGAAGCCCTGGCCGCTGTGCGCGTCTGTGTTGGCTTTTGTGGCAGCGCATGGATTGGTGGGCATTGTAGAGCCGGTGCTGCTGTTATTGAATTGTGACACTGTCCTGCGCGGCTGTGGACAAAACGAGGAGGCTGGCAACGTGCTGCGCCAGGCCGAAGCCTGGGTGGAGACGATTGCCAGCCGTATTAGCGATGAGGCTGTGCGCGACGCCTTTTTGTACAAACGCCAGGACGTAGGGCGGCTTAAGGCGCTGTCGGCGGCGCAATAGACGAGGATACGGCGGCGGAAATAGCGACAAATCCTGGGTTACCTTGTGCCAGGCTGGACTAGGATAGGATGCCGCCACGCGCCGCTTACGCGCCGAAGATGCCAACGACGCCAAAACGTTCGTGGCCGCGGCCGCCGGTGACGTAAACCGTGCCACAGCGCAGCCAGGCGTGGGCTTCCAGGCCGGCAGCCTGTCCGTTAGTTTTGTCGGCGCTGAAGGCCGCGCCCAGATAGAGGGTGGAGGGGATACCGTGCCGCCGCAACAAGAGCTTGGCGGTGAGCGCTTGGGGAAAGCAGTTGCTGGTCCACGGCGTGTGGGGGCTGATGCGCTGAATGGCCCAGGCGATGCGCTGGGCTGTATCAAGTTCGGCGCTTGACGCTTCGACGGCGGTTTCTTGCTGGTGTGGCCCCAGGTATTGGGCGAGGCGGCGGAAGGGGAGAACGTTAATGGCGAGACGGGTGATCCCCAACCACGCAAAAACCTGGGCCAACAGCCAGTGGTCGGCCCAGGGGCGGCGCAGAAGATTGTTCAATCGTTTGAAATGCCTATGCAGTTTGGCGGGTGGATTCATAGTCCCAGCCTATCCTTTGACTGCACCCGACATGATCCCGCTAATCAGTTGCTTTTGGAAAGCGAAAAAGACGATCAACAAGGGCAGTGTCGCCAGGGCGCTGCCTGCAAACATCAGCGAATAGCGCGGGGCGATGACCGTTGTGCCTTTGAAATTCGCCAGGGCCAGTGGCGCGGTGATCATCTGCGGATCGCTCAGGATCAGCAGTGGGCCGAGGAAAAGATTGAACCCTTCTACAAAGTTGAGAATGCCCAATACGGCCATGCCAGGAATGATCAGCGGCAGCACCACGCGCCAGAATGTGCCAAAGACTGAACAACCGTCAATCGCGGCGGCTTCTAACATCTCGTCGGGAATGGTAGAGGCGATATATTGGCGCATCCAAAAGATGCCAAACGCTGTGGCCCATTGGGGAATCCAAAAGGGCCAATAGGAGTTGGCCCAGCCTAGCGTCTTGACCATGAGCAGATACCACGGAATCAGCGTGACCTGTGTGGGCAACATCATGGTTCCCAGCATGATAAAAAAGAGGATCTCGCGGCCCGGGAAGCGCCGTTTGGCAAAGGTGAAGCCAGCCAGCGCCGAGAAGAAAAGCGTGCCCAATGTACGCACAAGAGCGAGATAAAAGGTGTTGAGCAGCGGGCGTCCATAGCCCAGTTCGGTGAAGAGCTTTACATAGTTAGAGCTGTCGATCCCGCTTACCGGCCAAATGTTGGGGCTGCTGCTGAACAGATCAGAGTCTTTCATAAACGAGCCGACAAACATGGTGTAGAAGGGAAAGAGAAAGATAATCGCAAAAACAAGTAGCAAGAGATAGATGAAGCCATAGGTGAGGATGCGCGGCAGCAGAATCTTCCAGCGTGATTCACGATAGGGCATGGGGCGGGTTGTGGTGGTCATGGGAACTCCCGAATGGTGTAAGGGAAAGCCGAAGAACAAGATACGTACTGCGGATTGCGCATCTTAGAATACGAAGTACGCAATAGCTTTTACCGTCCATCGCGGCCCAGAAAGCGAATCTGGATCAACGAGATGACAATCACCAGCGCGCCCACCATGAAGCCAAAGGCGGAAGCGTCGCCAAAGCGGTTGCCTGTGAACCCAATTTCGTAGAGGCGCAACATCAGCGTAGTGGTTTCGCCGCGTGGCCCGCCTGCGGTGAGCATAAAGGGCTGGTTGAACATATTCATCAATCCAATCGTGGCAATGACGATTAGAAAGAAAATAATTGGGCGCAGCAAGGGCAGGGTGATGCGCCAAAAGAGCTGCCATTCGTTGGCTCCGTCCATGCGCGCCGCTTCGTAGATTTCCGAATCGATGCCCTGTAAGCCGCCCAAAAAGAGCAAAATATTGTAGCCTATCCCGCCCCAATGGGTGAGCAAAATCACCACGGTTTTGGCGGCCCACGGGCTACCGTGCAGCCAGGGTACGCTGTCGAGGCCGATGACTTTCAGCCCGTCGTTGACCCAGCCCATGTGATCGTCAAAGAGCTGGGTAAAGACAATCGCAACAATCACCGACGAAGTAACATAGGGCAGAAAGTAGAGGGTGCGAAAAAAGCCGCGGCCATAGATGCGGTCGTTGTTGAGGATAACGGCGAAGAGAATAGAGATGAAGATGCCTGTGGGCAGCAAAATATAGGCAAACTGCAATGTGTTGACCAACGACTGCATCACATAGGGATCATTGGCCATAACTTTGTAGTTTTCCAGCCCCACCCACTTCATGGGACCAAAGCCGCGCCAACTGCTAAAGCTGAGTTGAAAAGCCCACAGCAGTGGATATAGCCCAAAAACAGCAAAAGTGACGAAAAAGGGGGCAATGAACAGGTAGTCGATCCAATGTTTGGCGATCTGTTTCCAGAGCAGTTTGCGACGTTCCAGCAAGGCTGGACGCGCGGGTGAGATAGCTTGGCTTTGCATGGGGGTCTCCCTCGGGTGTGCGCAAAAACCTGCCAGGTTTTCAAAACCTGGCAGGTGGGTCTACAACAAACAACTTACGCGCATTTGGTGCGTTCAAAGTCCGATGTTGCCATTTCGACAATACGGGCTACGCCATCTTCGACACCAAGTTCGCCGAGCATAATCGGAACCATCTCTTTGCCCACGGCGGTGTTCACCGCACCCCAACCCGCGGGGCGGAAGAATTGAGTGGAAAGCTCTTTTTCCTGTGTCGCCCAGAATTCATTGAAAGCCCAGTCGCCAAAAATAGGCGAACGCATGCTCAGGAATTCTTCCGATTGCAAATAGGGACGATAGGCAGGGATGATGCCCCACTGCCCGCAGCGGTTGGCCCCATCCACACTGCCCAGGGCATACTTCATAAAGGTAATGGCATCGTCACGGTTGGCGGACATGGCAGGGTTGACCAATTGTGCGCCGCCCCAAACGCCAGTGCGATATTGGATGCCTTCGCCGCCGGGGAACTTGGCAATCCGCCATTCCACCTCGGACTTTTCGCCCGATTCGGCCAGTTGCGCTTCCCAGAAGCCACGCGCCCACGCCGCGGCAAAGTCGCCGATCAACGTGCCTTCTTTCAAGGCAGCCCAATAGGGCGGACTCCACCATGCCACATCCAAACCGCCAGCATCCCACAGATTTTTGACAATCTGCATGGCGGCAACGCCTTCGGCACTGTCAATGGTAATGCTCTGCCCGTCTTCGCTGACGGCGGTTCCGCCCAA
Source organism: uncultured Chloroflexia bacterium (assembly GCA_963721725.1). Taxonomy (GTDB): domain Bacteria; phylum Chloroflexota; class Anaerolineae; order Caldilineales; family Caldilineaceae; genus RI-153. The sequence goes on along the minus strand of CAVRLX010000015.1, from coordinate 58,207 downwards.
CTGGTGTAGCGCAAACATATAGAGCGCGCTCCAGCCATCCGCCGGGAAGACAAAGGCATACATGCCCTGGGCCTTCAGATCGGCAGCCATAGCATAGAAATCCGGCCAGGTCACCGTCTCAAAATCCACATCGCCATAACCAGCTTCGGCCAGCTTATCGGGGCGATAGTACCAGCCGCTGACGCTAATGTCACCCGGCCAGCCCACATGTTGGCCATGCTTTTGGATGAAGGTTTCCGAGACCTTGAGCGGATGATAATTGTCGACTTCCGGCTTCAATTCTTCGGTTAAATCAGTGAGCAGCTCATTACAGCCCCAGTCCTGCGCGTCGGTCGCTTCGGACCAGAAGAGATCGGGCAGACCGCTGCCAGCGGCGAAAGCCGCCTGGATTTTTTCGACGCGGTCGGCGGGGTGTGGCGAGACCCATTCAATGTCGGGATATTCCTGGACAAAGCCTTCGGCCGCCAGATCAATAGGGTGCTGATCATGGCCCCAAAAGACGAGTTCGCGCTTTTCGTTAGTGGCGGGTGCTGCTTCGTCAGATCCGGCTTGTGGAGCAGCGGCGGGCGCACAGGCAGCCAGGGCCAGCCCCCCAATGCTCAGGGCAGAAAGGCGCAACATCTGGCGGCGGGTCACTTTATGGGCAGCCACAGCCTTAGAATCAAATGACAATTGAGACATTTTTTTGCTTCCTCCGAGTTTTCCGTTGTGTGGGATAATGGAAACAGCAGTGAAACGCAATTCGGTTCTCGTGAAATGGGTGGTGGACGCTCCTTTCCGTCAACTGCCCGTGCCATATCTGGGAGCATCTAGACAGTCGGCATCTGCAATTAAATCTAAATGAGAATGGTTATACCATGGGGAAAGGGCATCAGGTTGATGGAAACGCCTACTCAACCGCATCCCATTAAAATTATAGACGGCGCGGCGCGAGAGGTCAACCTACGCAAAGCCGTTCGGTACATTTCAAACTGCGGCATCGTTCCGGGAATCGACCAAAAGCGCACGCTGTAGCTCTCATCGCCCGCTCCATTCCCGGAATGTTACCCCTGCTGCTGTCTCTTTTTTATTCACAATTTACGCAATCGAGAGGAGACCTCTATGTCGGCCCCTATTGAAAATGCCAACGATAAAACTCGCCAAGCCTGGAACACCAATGCGGCTTTTTGGGATGCGCACATGGGCGACACCGGTAACGATTTTGTTAATGTGCTTCAGTGGCCCTCGCTGGAGCGGCTGTTGCCGTTGCGAGTGGGGACGCGTTTGTTGGATATTGCCTGTGGCAATGGCGTAATGGCACGGCGCATGGCAAGGCACGGGGCAAGCGTGGTGGCCTCTGATTTTGCAGCGCAGATGGTCGAACTTGCTCGCGGGCGTACAAGCGTAGATGACGGCGATATCCGCTATCACGTGGTGGACGCCACCGACGAGGCTGCTTTGCGCGCGCTGGGCGAGGGCAGCTTTGATGGCGCGTTGGCGAACATGGCCCTCTTTGATATGGCCGAGGTCGATCCTCTCTTTCGCGCTTTAATGCATCTGCTCAAGCCGGGCGGCGTCTTTGTCTTCACCCTGATGCACCCCTGTTTTAACAACCCCTATGCGCTGCACACCGCCGAAAAAGAGGACCGCGAAGGCAACCTTATCACCACCTATGCCATGCGTGTGCTACGCTATATGACGCCCTTTATGCGCCGTGGACTTGCCATCCGCGGCCAGCCGGAGCCACAGATCTATTTTCACCGCCCGTTGCACGATATTTTGGGGCGCGGGCTGGCCGTTGGCTTTGTGATCGACGCGCTGGAAGAGCGCGCCTTTGCGCCGGAACATGGGCAAGGCAACCCGCAGTTGGCGTGGAATGGCAATTTTAGTGAATTTCCGCCGGTGATGGTGGTACGTATGCGTAAAGTAAACCTAGTCGCCTAAGTCTGGGCGCCTTCATGGCGCGCGTTGCCTAGCCTTAATCTCCGCTTGTGGCAGGAAGGGGATCAATGGGGAGGCCAGAGCGAACGCTTTGGCTCTTGCGGTAGATTTGCAAAACTACGAGTAACGAGATGCCATAGATCAGGGCCGAGAGGCCAAAGACCCCGCGAATGCCGAATGCCATGGCAGCGCCAGCACCCAAGAGCGGTGCAATCATGCGCGCGCCCGATTGGATGCTGTTGTCCAGCCCATAGGTGGCGCCTTGCCCGCCGGCAGGTGTACGCAGATTCATGAGAGCGCTGAGCGAAGGCACAATCGCGCCGGTGGAGAAGCCAGCCAGCGCCTGCAATACCACAAGTTGCCAAGCGGCGGTGACAAAGGGCTGCGGCAGATAGAAGATCAGCGCAATCAGCATGCCCGCCACCAGCACGCGGCCATGCCCAATGCGATCTCCGAGGCGGCCCAGCCATGCGCCACTGGTGGACCCCACAAAGGCATAGGCCCCCATCATCACGCCGGTGACCGTGGCAACATTTGCGTCTTCGTGCATTAACTCGACAACAAAAAGCGCGGCCACTGGGAAGATCACCGAGCGGCCCAAACTGTGCAGAAAGCCCGCCGTGTAGAGACTTGCCATGTCCGGTGCGCGCAGCAGCCGTTTGTAGCTGGCAACCATGCTGGTGCGTTCGGCGCGTGGCTGTGGTGTAAATTCTTCTTTGACGCCAAAGGTTACAGCCAGGGCGGCAATTGCCAATAGGCCACCCGTGATCCAAAAGCTCTCGCGAAAGCCGATGGCGTCGCCGATTACCCCGCCCAACAGCGGACCCACAGCGATGCCCACCCAACTGCCCATTTGCAACAGCCCCAACGATTCACCGGAGCGCTCGCGCGGGGTGGAGGCCGCCACCAGCGCATTGGACGCAGCAATGGTCCCCGTCACCAATCCCTGCACCGTGCGCAAAATCACCAATTGTTCGGCGCTTTGGGCAAAGCCCATTGCCAGAATCGTGATTGCCCCACCGATGGAGGCGCGTACCAACATGGGCTTGCGTCCGTACCGATCCGCCACCACGCCCCAAATCGGAGCCGAGAGCATCATGGTCATGGCCTGGGAAGAGAAGACCAATCCCGACCAGAACTCAATGCTGCCGCCAGAGCGGATGCCTAATTCTTTGACGTAGAGAGGAAGAAAGGGGAAGACCAGGCTAAAGCCGGCGGTCGAGATCACTTGAACGACGAAGAGAATATAGAGATTTTTGCGCCACTGTGGCATAGGAAAGTCCCCACTTGTCTAAAAGATCGATACGTTCAAAATCGGTTTACTAAACCGATAAAGCCTTTTGGGGTAGCCTATCATAGGTCGGGAAAGGATTCAAGATCCAAAAAGCTAGGGACTTTTCCTTTGAAGAGGTATAGGCAGGGTATAGACAGGATATGGGATTCAACTTCCCATGACGTGTGAGGCGAGCAAGGCCAGCAATCCTAGCGATGTGTTATAGGTGGCATGGCCGATCATGGCGGTGGTGGTGTTGAAGCGCGCACGCAAGAGGGCGAAAATCAGCCCGGCGCCAAAGACAAAAAGGGTGGAGAGCGAGAGGCCATAGTTGCTATGCGTGACGGCAAAGAGGAGCGTGGTGATCCAAAGGCCAAAGCGGGGTTGGAGTGCGCCGCGAAAGAGGGTTTCTTCGCCCAGGGCTGCCGCCAGTCCGATCGTCAAAATCCCCGGTAGCGAGGTAAAAAGCGGGCCGATGAGCACATCGTTTAATGACTGTACATCGGGATCAAGGCCGATGCCCAGACCCGAGGCCAGCCCGCCCAACACACCGGTAACCACCAATGCCGTCAACCCGCCGCCTACGCCCGCCAGCATTTCCAGGGGGCTGGGCCAGACAATGCCCAGACGCATGAACGCTGCCCCCAGCGAACGGCGCAGCCACCAGCCCACGCCGATGAGCGCCCACAGGGCTGTTACAAGTTGCTGCATCCACAGCCCCAGGATCAGCCCTGGCCTTTGTAGGGCCGTCGCCATTTCGTCGCTGCGGGCCAGCGCCAGATCGGTGAGCGTGCCCAGGCCGATGCTCAGCACAACCGCCATATTAACGATGACCAGCCCTGTGAAGGCCAGGGCCAACCCATGTACCGTGCGTTCTGGGTCCAACGGCAACAGACGCGCAATTCCTCGACGCACCCGTGGCAATAGCAAAAGCAGTCCCAGGAACGCGCTGCTGGCAAGACCCGCCCCAATGCGGGGCAGCGTGGCGATGATGCGCGTGAGGAGTTGCGGATCGAGCGGGGCGCTCACATCGGTTTGCAGCAGGCGCAGCCGATCTGCCGAGACCGAAAATTGTCCGGCCACCCAAAAGGTTAGCCCTATTGCCAGCAATAGCGTGTAAAAAAGCGCCACCAGTAGATAGGTGAGGCGCGCAAGGCGGGCACGGCGAGAACTCCCGGCGGGGGCTGCATCGGCCAGATTCGCCAGCCATGTGACGAGCAGAAAGGGCAAGAACTGCACCATCGTCGATATAGATTCGGACACATTCCGCTCCCTGTGAATGGGGTATATTGAAATATACTCGACAAAATTATTTTATTTCTCTACAATAGGCGCAATCTTACCAGACGAGCTGTCGGATTGCGTATCAAAAGTACTGGGCAGTGCCAGATTGAACCACAAGGGAAAAGGTATGGCCTCTTATTATTACCAATTAGACGAAGACAAGAAAAATTCACCCACGCTAGAACAGGTGCTTTCGTGTGAACTCGTGGACCAGGACTTGGGTGAGTCTGATTATTCGATTATGCCGCCTGTGATCGGCTATGTCCCCGATGTGGACAGCACCACTCTCTCCTTAGACGATTTAAGCCATTCGCATCAGGTCTATAATCGTGAGCTAAGCTGGCTGGATTTCAACTGGCGCGTGCTCTACGAAGCGCTGGACGAACGCAATCCTTTATTGGAACGGCTAAAATTTTTGGCGATTACGGCCAGCAATCTGGACGAATTCTTTCGCAAACGGGTGGGCGGGCTAAAGCGACAACAGGCCGCTGGCATTGCCAACCTGACCTTACACGGTGCAACCCCCGATCTTCAGATCCGCTTGATTGCCCAAGCAGTGCATCATGTAGTGCGCTGCCAGAGTGAATGTCTGCTTGATCAGATTTTACCGGCACTGCGCAAGGAGGGGATGCGGCTGTGTGATTATGACGAGATTAGCCAAGAACAGCAGGCCCATTTGCAATCCTTCTTTCTGCGCGAGATCTACCCGATTTTGACGCCGCTGGCGGTGGACCCCGGTCACCCCTTCCCGTTCATCAGCAATTTGAGCCTCAATTTGGCTGTGGAAATGCGCGATCCAATTAGCGAAGAGACCCATTTCGCGCGGCTGAAAGTGCCCCCCAACCGGGCGCGCTGGGTCTCGATTGGCGAACAGTTTGAGTTTGTACCGCTAGAGCAGATCATCATTCACAATTTGGACGTGCTCTTTGACGGCATGGAAATTGTGGCTGCCCATCCTTTCCGCGTCACGCGCAACGCCGACATGGCCCGTAACGAGGAAGAGGCCGACGATCTGTTGGAGATGATCAGCGAAGAACTGCGTGAGCGCCGTTTCGCGCCGATTGTGCGATTGGAAGTGGTGGACACCATGCCCACCCACATCCGCCAGATGTTGAGCAACGAAATGGGGTTGCAACAGACCGATATCTACGCTGTGCGTGGTCCGCTGGGGCTGGCCGATCTCTTCCCCCTGGCCGATGTGAACTTGCCCCATCTTAAATTCGAGCCGTGGACGCCCCAAGTTCACCCGGCTTTTGCAAGCCTTACGCGCAAATCGCGCCCGGCCGATGTGTTTAGCATCATCCGCAAGGGCGATATCTTGGTGCATCACCCCTATCACAGCTTCGCGGCCAGCACGCAAACCTTTGTAGAAGCCGCCGCCCGTGATCCACAAGTGTTGGCAATTAAACAGACGCTGTATCGCACCAGCGCCGATTCGCCCGTGGTTAAAGCGCTCATCGCCGCCGCCGAACGGGGTAAACAGGTGGCGGCCCTGGTGGAGCTAAAAGCCCGCTTTGATGAGGAGCGTAACATTGAATGGGCACGCACATTGGAAGATGCTGGCGTGCATGTGGCCTATGGATTGGTGGGCCTGAAAACCCACACCAAAACTACGTTGGTGGTGCGCGAGGAAGAAGATGGACTGCGCGCCTATGCTCATATTGGCACAGGCAACTATAACCCCAAAACCGCCGGTCTTTATACCGATCTGGGGTTGTTTACCTGCCGCCCGGAGATCGGCGCGGATCTAATGGATCTGTTTAACTTTCTCACGGGGTATAGCCGCCAACAGCATTATCGCAAACTGCTTGTAGCTCCGGTGACCATGCGTCGCCGCTTTTTGGAGATGATCGACAGTGAGATCAGCCATTCGTTGGCGGGTCGCCCGGCGCGCATCGTGGCAAAGATGAATGGCCTTGATGACCCAGAATTGGTGCGTAAACTTTATGAAGCCAGCCAAGCAGGGGTGCAAATTTCGCTGATTGTGCGCGGCAACTGTCGGATTCGGCCTGGCCTGCCGGGGATCAGCGATAACATTGAAGTGATCAGCATCATCGGTCGCAATCTGGAACATCATCGCATCTTCTACTTTGAAAACAATGGTGATCCGCTCTATTTCATCGGCAGCGCCGACTGGATGATGCGCAATCTCAGTGCTCGCGTCGAGGCGATTACACCGATTGAAGATGTCAACTTACAGCGCCAGTTGCAAATCATTTTGGATATCTGCTTGCAGGACCAGCGCCAAGCCTGGAAGATGATGCCCGATGGCCGCTATCGGCGCCGCCGCTGGGTGGCAGACGCTGAAGGCCCTGCCGCTCTGGGCACACACAAAACGCTGATGGATCTGACAGTTTTGAGCAGCGGGCAGGTTTAGAAACCTGACCTGTAAGGTAACTGATTTAGGTGCGATGCACTCGCCAGGAGGAGAACGGTTGTGAAACGCGTGTGTGGCGAGCGCGTCGTATCCTACACCTGTATCGTTATCTGTAAGCTAGATATAAACTCGGGCATGGACTCTATAAAAAAGGGAGGGGTGACAAGATTTTGAATTTGTCACCCCTCCCTTTTTTATTTTAGCCAAAGAGCGATTACACACCCACGCCCATGAGCAGATTGGTCCAGAAGGTGGGGTAGAGGCCGATAGCGACGGTGGCGATGGCCGCAATGGCAACACTGACGTTAAGGCCCATCCATGAAGTGCGCTCGCTGATCTGTTCGCCGTCACCAAAGTACATGGCGACGACAATACGCAGATAGTAATAGGCACTGATGGCACTGTTGATCACACCGGCCACGACCAGCCAATTCCAGCCCTGATCCACGGCGGCTTTGAAGACAAAAAGCTTGCCAAAGAAGCCGGCCAGTGGCGGAATCCCGGCCAGGCTGAGCATGAAGATCGCCATTGCCAGGGCCAACGACGGCCAGCGGCTCCCCGCACCGTTAAAGAACCCTTGCTCGATATCGCCTTCGGCGGCGCGCTCCAGGCCAATCGCCACGGCAAAAGCCCCGATATTCATAAAGGCATACGAGAACAGATAGAAGAGCGCCGCTCCAGCGCCCTCAGCGTTGCCTGGAACCAACGCCACAAGCAGATAGCCAGCGTGGGCCACGCTGGAATAGGCCAACATGCGCTTGACGCTGGTCTGGCGCAGCGCGGCCAAGTTGCCCACGGTCATGGTTACGATTGCCAGCGCAGCCAACATCCAGCCCCAAGTTTCCTGTTGACCACTCAGCGCTTCGGTCATTACACGAATAAACGCAGCAAAGGCAGCGGCTTTTGTGCCCACACTCATAAAGGCGGTGATGGGCGTGGGTGCGCCCTGATAGACATCCGGCGTCCACATGTGAAAGGGGACTAGGCTGACTTTGAAGCCAAATCCCACAATAAGCAGGGCTATGCCCGGAAAGAGCAGGGTGAGATTGGCCGCTGGGGAAGCCAGTGATTCGGCCAGCACCCGCAGATTGGTGCTGCCGCCCGCCCCGTAGATCAGGGCCATGCCATAGACGAAAAAGCTGCTGGCAAATGCGCCGAGCAAGAAGTATTTCATGCCGGCTTCGCTGCTGCGTGGGTTCTCGCGCGAGAAGCCGCTGAGAATGTAAAGCGCCAGCGAGAAGATCTCCAGCGCAATGAAGATCACAATTAGATCAATGGCGCTGCCCATGAGCATCATGCCGATGGAGGCCAGCAAAAGCAGCGAATAGTATTCGCCCGTATGTTTGGTAATGCGATCGACATACCCGCTGCTGAGCAGAATGCCAAAGCCAGTGGCAATCAGCACAATCAAGCGCACGCCCAGGGAAAAGCGGTCCGAGGTGGCCCCGCCCAGATAGATGGCGGCGGGTTGGGTCCACACATAAAGGCTGGCGCCGATGGCAAGCAACACGCTGATCAGCGAAATCGGAACCAGAAAACGGCGTCCACGCTGGCCGGGCAGAACGTCTGCTGTCATGACAACCATGACTGCAATGGTCAACAAAATTTCGGGTAACAAGACAGTCCAGTTTTCCGTCAGGGCAGAAAGTGAAAGTTCCATTCGTCAATGCTCCAAATCGTGATCGGCGATTAATGGCCGGTTTCGGGGGCGGCTTCTTCGGTTTCGTGGGCATCGTCAGCGGCGGGTGCGTCTTCATGCTCCGCGGCCTGGACAATGGGCGTGGCGTCAATCACGCCGTTCAGCGCAGCCACCGAGGTGTTGATCTTGCCCAAAAATAGGTTGGGGAAGAGACCAATGGCAAAGAAGAGCAGCACCATCGGCACAAGCATCATCAACTCGCCCCGGTTGAGATCGGGCAGCACGCCCTTTTCGTTGGCCGGATTGGTGAGCGGACCTTGCGCCACAGCGCGGAAGGCGGTGAGCAAATACCACGCCGCCAGGATGATTCCGATCGTGCCGATGACGGCAAAGAAGGGATTACTGGCAAAGGCTCCCAGCAGAATCGTGAACTCGCCCACGAAGCCATTGAGACCGGGAAGGCCGGCGCTGCTCATGGCGACCACCAAAAGGAAGAAGCTGAAAATAGGGATGCTTTTCCACAGTCCGCCAAAGTCAGCCAGATCGCGCGTGTGGCGGCGTTCGTAGAGCATGCCCACCATCAGGAAGAGCGCGCCTGTGCTTAGCCCGTGGTTGACCATCTGTAAGACGGCTCCGCTGACGCCCTGTTGGTTGAGAGCGAAGATCCCCAGTATCACAAAGCCCATGTGGGCCACCGAGCTATAGGCGACAAGAGATTTGATGTCTCGCTGTACCAGCGCTACCAGCGCGCCGTAGATGATGCCGATGACAGCCAGCACGGAAAAGAGCGGTGCATAGCTGGCGCTGGCTTCGGGGAAGATGGGCAGGGCGAAGCGTACAAAGCCATACGACCCTAATTTGAGCAGCACACCAGCCAGCAGAATCGAGCCAGCCGTGGGAGCCTGGACATGGGCATCGGGCAGCCAAGTGTGGAAAGGGAAGAGCGGCACTTTAATGGCAAAGGCCAGGGCAAAAGCCAGGAAAGCCGCCTGTTGCAGCCGATCGGGAATCGTGGTTGCCAGTTCGGGCAATTCCAACACATTAAAGCTGCCAGTCTGGAAGTAGAGCGCCAGAATTGCCACCAGCATCAGCGCTGAGCCAGCCAGGGTGTAGATGAAAAACTTGAGCGCCGCATCAGACGCGGTTTTGGCCGCCCCATTTGCCGATAAGGAAGTACATAGGGATCAGGCTGAATTCCCAGAAGACGTAGAAAAGCACCAGATCCAGCGCCAAAAAGACGCCGATACAGGCGGTCTCCATCATAAGCATGAGGGCCATGTAGCCGCCCACGTTTTCGCGCACGTGCTGGTTTGAAAAGGCCACGGCAATGATCATGAGGAAAGTGGTCAACAACACCAGCCACAGGCTGATGCCGTCCACGCCCAGGCGATAGTAGATGTCGAAGTGCGGCATCCAGGCGAACTCTTCCACAAACTGCATGGCCGCGCCCTCTTGCCAGCCGGTCAGCAATAGCAAGCTGACCCCAAAAGTAACGACGGTAGCCAGCAACGCAAAGGTTTTTTTTAGGCCGTCGCCCGGCAGAAAGAGAACAATGACCGCCCCTAGCAGGGGCAGAAAGGTGATAATCGAAAGTAAATAGTTCATTGTGTTACAGGTCCTCGGATGGCTTAAATTGGGTAGCCTGTTTTAGTTTTTGCCAGAAATCAGCGGCATCTTCGCTGATACGGCGCGCCCAGCGGTCGATGTAAAAAACGTCGAATGACGCAGATAATTCGACATCCTCGCCTTGCATCATCGCTCGCAAAATATCACGGATATCGGTTTCATGGCGATAGCTGCGAGATTCGTTCCAGGCCATGAGTTTGCCCACAATGACATCTTCAGGTTTTGCAAACCATGCCTGGAAAGATTCGCTTTCGGTAGAGGCAAGACTTCTGCGGATCCGATTGTGTAAAGCGAAGTCGTATCCGGGTTTCATTGTCAACGGGATCAGATCCGCCTTGCGCCCTACACTGCTGTCAATGATATTAAAGAGAATTCCCATTTGAATCGAACTTCTCATTTGCTCCGGGTCTGCATAGTAACGGGGCGAAGGATACGCAGCCGCTAACGCATCGATTTTTTGCTCTTTTAGATCGACAACAATATCTACATCGTAGGTTGCCCGTGTAATCCCATACTCAGCGCCAGCGAATGCACCAATGATGACGTAGGGAATATCGATGGCTTCGAGGGTGTGCAGAATATCGAAGTAGAAATCTAAATCAGGTCTATCCATTCTGATAGAGTCTCTCAAACATCAGTTGACAGCGTTCAAGATCGCTTAGCTCTGGATGGGTCTGGCGCAGGCGTCTTTGCCAAGTCATGATCAGCACGTTCTGCACGTTCAACATAGTGCGAACACGTCTCCCTGGTGGCAGACGCATGAGCAGGCGAATCTGTAGCTCATCCACCGGCCCCAGACGCTGCCTGAGTTCCTCAACGGTTAGATCGTAGGCCATTTTTAAATCGCCATCACAAAGTAGACCACCACCACCACCACGCCCACAAACAAGCTCAGCGCGTAGGTGGGGACGAGGCCATTGTGGACGCGGCGTACAGCATTGCTCAGCAGTAGATGGGCTTCCCCAAACAGGTTGACAGCGCCGTCGATGGTGCGCTTGTCCACGGCGGTGGCGAACCAGCCCGATACCCATTCCAATGGGCGCACGATTAAGGCGTTATAGACTTCGTCTACATACCATTTGTGCTGCGCCGCACTCTCAAGCGGTTTGAATGCACCCGTCAACTGCACGGCCCAGGCTGCGTTTTGGACATAGCGAGCATAGGCCAGCCCGATCCCGGCCACAGCAATCCCCGCGCTGACAATGAGCAAGATAAGCTCGGTAGCCAAAGTGGGGTGATAGCGTTGTGCGCCCACGGCAGGCTCCAGCCAGTGTTCCAGCGTAAGCAGCAGCGGCAGGTTGAGCACACCACCTACCAGCGCCAGCCCAGCCAACACCCAGAGAGGGTTGGTCATGGTACTGGGGCTTTCGTGGGCGTGGTCAAAGACGTGATGATCACGGGCTTTGCCCCAAAAGGCCATAAAGACAGCGCGGAAGCTATAAAACGCCGTGAGCAACGCTGTAAACAGGCCGATCGCATACAAAAACAGATTGTGCTCAAAGACGTTGAGCAGGATGCCATCTTTGGAGAAAAAGCCCGATGTCAGCGGGAAGCCAGCCAGGGCCAGCGCGCCGATGGCAAAAAGTTTATAGGTCGTGGGCAGTTTGGCGCGCAGATTGCCCATCTTGCGAATATCCAATTCGCCGCCCAGCCCGTGCATAACGTTGCCCGCCGCCAGGAAGAGCAGCGCTTTGAAAAAGGCATGGGTGACAAGATGAAAGATGCCAAAGGCATAGGCACCCACGCCGACGCCCAAGATCATGTAGCCAAGCTGCGAAATTGTGGAATAGGCCAGAATTTTCTTAAGATCGGTCTGAACCAGGGCAATGGTTGCGCCCAGCAGTGCGGTCAGCGCGCCCACCCAAGCCACTGTGTTTGAAGCCATGGGGGCGGCTTCCCAGATGACATGGGTGCGGGCGATCATGTAGATGCCGGCCGTGACCATTGTCGCGGCATGGATCAGCGCCGAGACCGGCGTGGGGCCAGCCATAGCATCCGGCAGCCAGACATAGAGCGGCAGTTGCGCGCTCTTGCCAGAGGCCGCCAACAGCAATAGCAGTCCAATAATGGTAAGCGTGGCCTGGGGAATTGCGCCCACATTTGCCAGCACTTCATTAAATTGTAGCGTGCCCAGGGTGGTCCAGATCGCCATAATCGCCAACATCATGCCAAAGTCGCCAATTCGGTTGACCAAGAATGCCTTTTTACCCGCATCGGCATAATAGCCATAGGTCTCGTCGTAGGTCTCGAACCAGAAGCCGATCAACAAATAGGAGGCCAGCCCCACGCCTTCCCAGCCCACAAACATACCCAAAAAGTTATCGCTGAGGATCAGAATGAGCATCGCCAGCACGAAGAAGTTGAGATAGACAAAAAAGCGTTGAAAGCGCGGTTCGTCGTGCATGTAGCCGGTAGCATAGAAGTGGATCAGCGAGCCAACCCCGGTGACCACCAGTGCCATGGTCACGCTGAGCGTATCCACCAGCATGGCCGCGCCCACGTTGAAGCCGCCAATCGTGATCCAATCCCACATGGGCACGATTACCGAGCGGCTGTGTTCGTCCACACCCAGCAGCCCAAAGAAGAGGACTACTGAGACGGCGAACGACGACGCCACCGCACCTGTGGCGATCCAGCCGATGGTCTGTTTGCTCAGGCGGTCACCGATGAGCATGTTGATCAGCGCGCCCAGCGCCGGAAAGACAAAGATAATCCAGGCATTTGCAAACATGGAAGGCTCCAGGAGATGATGGCGTGGGATTGGGGATTAGTGAGTGGATGTTAGATATTGGGACTCTAGCCCGACATCCGATACTATCCGATCTCTGCTATCCAATCCTTTTTTACCACTTCAATAAATCGATCTCGTCGATATTGATGCTGCGGCGGTGACGGGTATTGGCGATCAGCAGGGCTAGTCCCACGGCTACTTCAGCGGCGGCTACAGCCATAATCATAAATACAAAAATCTGGCCGTTGAGATTGCCCCATTCGCGGCTGAGGGCGATAAGGGTCAGGTTGACACTGTTAAGCATCATTTCTACGCACATAAAAATAATTAACGCGTTGCGCCGCACCAGCACGCCCACGGCCCCAATCGTAAAGATCAGCGCACCCAGGATCAGAACATAACTGGTTGGAATCATAGGGCTTGTTTCTCCCGTGGACGATTGGTTTCGGCTGCGCTCTTGGCGGGGACAACTGTAGGCTTCGTGGGTTGCGCGGGCAATGTTGTGCCCGTAACCGTGCGCATAGGCTGACCGGGGATCTCTTCCGGTTGGCGACCGAGGACCAGCGCCCCCAACAGAGCCACCAGCAACAAAATGGCAACAAGCTCAAAGGGCAGTACATATTTCGTATAGAGTTCCAGCCCCAACACAGCCGGAACGCCACCAGCCACAGCCGAAACTGCTTCTGCGCTGGGAACTTCAACGCGCTGGACAATGCCATACCCTAGTCCGCCCAACAGAATCACCCCCAAAAGCAACCCCACATAGCGGCTCCAGGTACGTTGGCGTGCCGCAAAGTCTGTGGTTTCGCCGCCGATGAGCATGATCACAAAGAGGATCAAAATCACAATGCCGCCGGCATAGACGATGATTTGGGCCGCTGCCAAAAACTGCGCGTCTAACATAATATAGAGTACAGCCAGCGTAGCAAAATTCGCCAGCATAAAGAGGGCACTATGCACAGGTTCGCGGCTGAGGACGACCCCCATCGCCGCCGCCAAACAGACGGCACCAACCAGCAAAAAGAAAAGGAGTGGCAAAGTCATCGCACTTACTCCGGTCGAATAATGACGTTGGGCTGCGTCGGGTTGAGCAACTCGGTTTTGGTCATGATAAAATCACGGCGATTATAGTTTGCCAGGGCGAAATCGTGACCGAGTACAATGGCCTCGGTGGGGCAAGCATATTCACAATCCCCACAAAAAATGCAGCGCAACAGGTTGATTTCGTAGACTTTGGCGTGGCGTTCGCCGGGAGAAATCGGATTCTCTGGGCTATTCTCTTTGGCCTCTACATAGATCGCCCCGGTGGGGCAGGCCGCCTCGCATAGTTGACAGGCGATACAGCGCTCCAGCCCATTGTCATAGCGGCGCAGGTAGTGCTTGCCTCGAAAACGCGGGTAGAGCGGCACCGGCTCGTCGGGGTATTCAACTGTGACAGGCGTCTGGCCGAGGGCTTTCAATGTCACCCCCATAGCCTTGCCGATGTCCACTGCACCTTTAAGAAAGTTTGTTAGAGCCATCGTTTTTCCCTCTCAGGCTACTTCAGAATTCACCGCAAAGAGACAAAGATCGCCAAGAATTTTCTATGACCTCTGTGTCTTCTCTGTGTCCTCTGTGGGTTGTTATTTCAGAAATACAGTGAGAATCGCCGTGATGAACATATAGGCCAAACTCAGCGGCAGCAAAAACTGCCAGCAGAAGCGCATTAGTTGATCGTAGCGGGGACGGCCCACCGAGGCCCGAATCCACACAAAGAGGAAGAGCAGGACCACGATCTTGAGCACCAGATAAATTGGCCCCAGCCAGACAAATTGCTCGGCAAAGGGACCACGCCAGCCGCCAAAAAAGAGGGTGACAGTGATAGCGCTCAGGGTGATCATGTTGATGTACTCACCCATGAAAAAGAGCGCAAACTTGATGCCACCGTACTCGGTCTGGAAACCAGCCACCAACTCGTTCTCGGTTTCAGGCAGATCGAACGGGCTGCGGTTATTCTCGGCCAGGATGCAGATGAAAAAGAACGGGAACATCAGCCACAGCCAGATCCACTCCCACCACGGGCGGGCATTTTCCACAAGCTCCACGAGGCTGAACGTGCCGCCCAGCATGAGGATGCTGACCAGAAAAAGCCCCAATGGTAGCTCATATGAAATCATCTGGGCCGAGGAGCGCAGCGCACCCAACAGCGAATAGTTGTTGTTGCTGCTCCATCCAGCCAGCACGATGCCATAGCTTTCCACACCGGCCACGGCCAAAATCCACAGAAAGCCGATGGGGATATCGGCAATCGCCGGGAAGTCTTTGGCAATCGGGATCACCGCCCACACAATCAGCGGCGGGATCAAAGCCAGAGCGGGTGCCAACAGATAGACTGGCTTGTCCACATGGTTAGGAATGATCTCTTCTTTGAAGGCCGCTTTGACGGCATCCGCCAGCGGCTGCATCAGCCCAAAGGTGCCCGCCCGGTTGGGGCCATAGCGAACCTGAAAGCGCGCCAATAATTTGCGTTCAAACCAGGTCAGATAGGCAAACCCAGTGAGCAGCACAAAGATTAACAACAGCGCCCGTATGATCGGAAAAACGAGAAGTTCAAGCCAGTCCATAAATAACCTCAGATTTGTACTGTTGTAACATGTGGGTAGGCCAGAATTTTACTGTCCACCGTGAGCAACGGAATCTGATAAATCCGCGGAGTGGCAACGATAATTTGCTCTGCTGGAGCACGGTGAAAGCTGCCGGGCAATTGCCTTGATTCGATATAATTCCCACCGTTTATTCCAATTCAATCCGCACGCGCTGATGGCTGCTGCCATTAAGCAGCGTACCCACAGGCGCACCGGGCAGGCTTTCGGGAATCCAAGCAGTGCCAGGCGCGACGCGCACGTCGAATTTCACAGCCAGCGAGAGCGAGCCTTCGGGGCTGCGTACTGCTACGGCTGCGCCTTCGGCCAGATTCATGCGGGCGGCATCGGCAGGATTAACGGCCACCATCGGCCCGGCGGCCATCGTCCGCATCGGCTCGGTGAGCCAGAAGAGCGTACCGCCATCATACAGCACAGGCCCCGTCACCAGCGCTAGATCGCCATCCTGGGCTATCGGCGCATCGGTCACCTCTGCCGCCTGATATTCTGGCATGGCGCGCACAGCAGCCGCATCCCATTGTAAGCCCTGATCGCCCAAGGCATCCCACGAGAGACCAGCGTACATGGGAACTGTGCGTGTGATCTCTTTGGTCACGCCGCGCAGGTCGGCAAAAGGCCAGTCCGACCCCATGCGGTTGACGAGGTGATCGATGATCATCCAGTCCGGCGCGCCGCGGGTTTCTGGGTTATTCACCGCACGCGGCGCACGTTGGACACGCCGCTCCAGATCGGTAAACGTGCCATCCTGCTCGGCCCAACTCAGGGCAGGCAACACCACATGTGCCTTCTGCACCGTCTCGGTATCGAGAATATCCTGCACGACAAGCAGATCAAGCTTGCCCAAATTTTCGGCCCATTCGGGGCGTTCGCTGGCCGGATTCGCGCCCATGACATAAAGCGCTTTAATAGAATCGCCCGCGCCATGCAACAGTTCGCTGTAGGTCTTGCCTGGTGTGGTGGGCAGTTCGCCACCGCCCCAAATCGCACGTAAGCGACGAGTCGCAGCGTCATCATCCAACGCAGCATGGCCGGGGAGGCTGTTGGGCAACACGCCCATGTCCCGGCAGCCCTGGCTGTTGGCATCCAATCCCACATAGGCCAGCCGTTCGTAATGGCCGGTGAGGGCAGCCAAATTGGTCAGCGCCTGTTTCAGCACATCCCCTTCCGCACCGCGTGCACCATTGGTCCGTAGATGATCAGCGCGTTTTCGCTCTCGGCCAGTATCTTGGCTGCGGCTTTGACGGCATCGGGATCAACACCACACTGCTCACGCATAGCGGCGTCATCGGCGCTGCCCGTCCAGCTTTTGATCTGCGCTAGATCGGCATTGCCGTTGCTCTTGAGTTCGATGCCAGAATCCAGTGCCGCTTTCGCCAAGCCATTGATCAGCATAGCCTCGCTGCCAGGCTTGTAGATGAGGTGCGGCGCATTGTATCGGGTCATCTCAATGCGCCGCGGATGGACCACAATCACTTTGGCCTTGCCGCGGCGCACAGCCCGCTTGAGGTGTACCGATAGCACCGGCAGCTCCTCGTTGGGGTCCACGCCCACCAGCAAAATCGTATCTACTTTGGGATCGGGGCCATATTGCGGCTTCATCACGTCGGCAATGGCGGGCAGCCCTGTGGAAATCGCCGCCACATCACCACCATCGCGATGGTCAATATTATTCGTGCCGATGATCTGGCGCATAAAGCGCTGGAGTAAATAGTTGGCCTCGTTGGAAAGTTTGCCACTGCCGATGCCGCCGATGGCGTCTGCGCCGTGCTCGGCTTTGATGGATTGCAAGCGTTCGGCAATGTAGCCCAACGCTTCGTGCCATTGCACAGGAACCAATGCCCCGTTTTTGCGCACCAAAGGCATCTTCAACCGCTGATCGCTATTCACCCATTCATAGGCAAAGCGACCCTTGTCGCACAGCCACATATCGTTGACCGCCATGTTCTCGCGGGCGATAATGCGACGCAGCGAATGGGTGCGCGTGTCCAGCCGCATGTTGCAGCCCACCGAGCACTGGTTACAGATGCTGGGCGTGCGCTCAATTTCCCAGGGCCGATAGCCAAAGCGAGAGACACGGTTGGTCAGCGCACCCACCGGGCAGATGTCAATAATATTGCCGCTGGTATGGGAATCCACAGGCTGGCCGTCTTGAATGTCAATAATGGTCTGGGAGCCACGTTGAAAGAGAGCCAGTTGCGGCTTGTCTTCCCACTCTTCCAAATAGCGGATACAGCGCCAGCAAAGCACACAGCGCTCTTGATCCAGCACAATCGTGTCGGAGATGAGATAGTGCTTTTTCTTGAGACGTTTCGGCTCCACCAGTTGGCTGATCCCCGGCCCGTAGCGCATGGTCTGATCTTGCAGCGGACATTCGCCGCCCTTGTCACAGATCGGGCAGTCCAGCGGGTGGTTGAGCAGGATAAAGCCCAAGTTGGCTTCCTGCACCGAACGCACCTGCTCGGTTTCGGTGAAGATCTCCATGTCCTGCGTCACCGGCAGCGTACATGCCGTCATCAGCCGGCTGCCGCGCTGGCCCGCCCACCTCGACCATACACATGCGGCAACAGCCCACGGGATCGAGCTTGGGGTGCGAACAGAAGACGGGGATCTCAATGTCGATGGTGGCGGCAGCATCCACCACCAACGTCCCTGGGGGGACGCTTACCTCTCGATTGTTGATTTTTAGCGTTACATTATCGGCCATAGCTGTGCGATCAATCCTTTGTCTCGCCAGAAGAATAGGTTCCCCGTAAATTCGGGTCAAGTTGACAACGGTAACGTTGACACTCTAGTAGACTCCGCAGCACACAAGGACACTTTTCAAAGAGCAGAAACTGTTCCTTTGGGGCGCTACTTAGTCTATATTATCGATTTGTGCTCTCGTCTTACACGAAAAGAAATGTACTCACCGTCACTTCATGATCCGGAAAAGCCAGCAGTGTAACCGTATCCCCAGAGCGATAAAAGGTGCAACTCTGATATTCCCCCATTCCATCAGGCAAGGATCTGGGATGCTGGTAGACCTCTAAACGGTTAGCAACGAGATTGATGATCCAGTATTCCAGAATACCTGCCGCTGCATAACGAGTTGCCTTGATTCTTTGATCGCTTGCCAGCGTTATATCCGATACTTCAACAACCAACAAAGTCTCGTGAGGTAGAGGGTGACGTCCTATTCCTCTGCCCTCTGTGCAAATAACTGTTAGATCTGGTTGCGGTTCCGATTGCTGACCGGGCAATGTAATTGGCGATTGTACACGAATTAAAACCCCTCGTTGCGCATACAGCGGACTCAAACTGTACAAGACCAAGTCGAGCGTTTCTGCATGGCGAGGTTTAGGCGAACTCATGGGTACAATGATTCCATCAATGAGTTCAATTCGGTCATCGTCATCAAAAAAATTTAGAGCAATCAACCGATGATACTCTTCCAAACTAAATCGTCGGATGGAAGTTTGCAGAGGGGAATCCAGTATTGGCTCAGGGACCAGTGTCTGCAAAGTATTCATCGTTTGTCCTTTCGCCAAAACCCCTTAGTCATCCCCTGGCACAGGGGTTTCATTTGAAACAATTTTGTCGTGTAAGACAATTTTGCCCGTCTGCGGGAAGACGCTCTCGTGCATCCCACTGCCCTGGTGTGTATCCGGGCGATAAATCGGGCGGATCGGAATTTCCGGGCCGATTTCGCTGGGATTGGTCTCGGCAATGTGCAGGGTGAATTCGTTGCGGAACTTCGCCAAGTTGCTCTGTAATCCCCAGACGGCAGCCTCGCCAAAGGGGCAAAAGCTTTTGCCGGCAATGTTGCGGGCAATGTATTCGAGCAATGCCAGATCTTTGCCGCGGCCTTCGCCCTCTTCCAGCCGGATCAGAATTTTCTCCAGCCAAGCCGTGCCTTCGCGACAGGGCGTACACTTGCCACAGCTCTCTTCGCGATAGAAGCTCAGTGTGCGGCGGGCAATGCTGACCATAGAATGGGCTTCGTCAATCACAATCACGCCAGCGGAGCCAAGCAGCGATCCCGCTTCCGTCACCGCTTCGTAGTCAAGCTTGGTGTCGATTTGGTCGGCGGTGAGCAGCTTCATGGAAAGGCCGCCGGGCACAATCGCCTTAATCGGCACATCGTCGTGCATGGGGCCGCCGCCATAGGTGTAAATAAGGTCGCGCAGCGGCGTGGCGTGGGGCAGTTCGTAAAGCCCCGGCGTCTTCACGTTGCCGCTGAGGCAAAAGATACGCATTCCAGGGCTTTTCTCTGTGCCAAAGCCCTTGTACCAATCAACGCCGTGGCGCATCACATGGGTGACGTTGGCAATGGACTCGACGTTGTTGACAATTGTCGGCTTCGAGTACAGCCCTTCCACAGCAGGAAAGGGCGGCTTGAGGCGCGGCTGACCGCGATAGCCTTCCAAACTGGAAAGTTGTGCCGTCTCCTCGCCACATTCATAGGCCCCTGCCCCGCGGTGAACCACCACACGCAGATTCTTGCCAGAGCCAAAAATATTCTCGCCCAAGTAGCCTTTGGCCTCGGCCTCAGCGATGGCGTCAACCAAACGCGTATAGCCAAAGTAATATTCCCCGCGAATATAGATGTAGGCCCGCTCTGACTCGATGGCATGGGCGCTCATGATAATCCCCTCAAGCAACTGATGGGGATCATATTCCATGATCATGCGGTCTTTGAACGTGCCCGGCTCCGACTCGTCAGCGTTGACGACAAGATAGCGCGGATAGAGACCTTTGGGGATAAAGCTCCACTTCATGCCCGTGGGGAAGCCTGCGCCGCCACGTCCGCGAATACCGCTGGCTTTGATCTGTTCCACAACCTCCAATGGCTGCATCTGTGTGAGCACGCGCCGTGCCGTTTCATAGCCACCGTCGGCTGCATAGGTTTCCAACGTGTGGCTGTCGGGCGTCCTCACCCGCGCCAACAAGTAGAGGGGGTCCATGCCACCAAAGCGATATGGCCCGGCAGCCTTGCCTGTGTTGTCGGGATCGCCCTCAGGGGTCCAGCGTTCTAGCGTGGTGAAGGCGTTGCCAGATTCAACCAGAGCGATGAGTTTGTCCACATCTTCGGCGGAATCCAGATCTTCAAAGTAGCGGATCTGCCCCGTGGTCTGTTGGGTAATGGCGACCATCGGCGCTGTGGCACATGATCCCAGACATTCCATGTGGTCAAGGGCAAATTTACCGTCTTCGGTGCGCTCGCCGTGGTGGATGCCCAGCTTCTCCTCAAAGTGGTGCAGGCAAGCCCCGGCTCCGCGCAACATACAGGGCACGTTGGTGCAAACCTCCACATGATACGCGCCTTTGGGCTTTTCGTGGAACATGTTATAGAAGCCCACCACCGCGCCCACCTCGGCAGGGACCAGCCCCAAAATCTCGGCCAGGTCATTCTGGGCGGGCACGGTGCAATAGCCAAACTCCCGCTGGATCACATAGAGCGCGGGCAGAATCGCCGAACGCTGCCGCCCCGCCGGATAGCGGGCGATAATCTCGTCAATTTCCTGCCGCATGGCACTGGTTAACGTTAATTCCGCTGTTTGTGTCATTCGATCTCACCTTGTTCTGACAGCGCTCATCCATCAGTTTTTTCTGATAGGTAAGTACTGGCTACTGATAACTGAACTAGCGGTCCACTTCGCCCAACACAATATCGATGGAGCCGATGTTGGTCACCAAGTCGGAGAGCATGGCGTTGCGGCTCATGTGGTCAATGGCGTAGAGATTGTTGAAACTTGGTCCGTGAATATGCACACGGTAGGGCTTGGCCGATCCATCGCTATAGACAAAGCAGGAAAGCTCGCCTTTGTTGGATTCCACCCCGCCATAATAGAAGCCCGGCGGCACGTGGAAGCCTTCGGTCATCAGCTTAAAGTGATGGATCAGCGACTCCATGCTCACGTCCAACTCGGCGCGCGGCGGCGGCGTCACCTTGCGGTTTTCAGTTTTGAAGGGGCCACTGGGCAGGTTTTTGATGGCCTGATCGAGAATACGCAAGCTTTGGCGCATCTCTTCCATACGCAGCAGATAGCGGGCGTAGCAGTCGCCTTCGGTGGCCGTGGGCACTTCAAAGTTGAACATAGGATAGGCCGAGTAGGGCATATCCCGGCGCAGATCCCAATCCACGCCACTGCCGCGCAGCATGGGACCCGTGAGGCCCATGTCCAGCGCTTCCTGCCGAGTGATCACGCCGATGCCTTGCAGCCGGTCGCGCCACAGCGGCGCATCGGTGAGCATGTTGTGATAGTCGTCGAGTTTGCCCGGCATCACCTTGATAAAGTCTTTGACGCCATCAATAAAAGCCGGCGGCAGATCTTGCCAGACGCCGCCGATGCGCAGGTAGCTCACGGTGAGGCGGGCGCCACAGGCCATCTCAAACAGTTCGAGGATGCGTTCGCGCTCGCGGGTGGCGTACATCAGCAGGCTCATGCCTGTGCCGGAAACGTCGAGCACATGCGTCGAGAGCCAGAAAAGGTGGGCGGCGATGCGCTGAAGCTCCGCCATGATCACCCGGATCACCTGACCGCGTTCGGGCACTTCAATGCCCAGCATCTGTTCCACAGGCAGGGCAAAGGCCAAGTTGTTGTTCATGGCCGACAGGTAATCCATGCGGTCGGTGTAATAGATGAAATCTTTGTAGCGCTTGAATTCGGCGGTCTTTTCAAAGCCGCTGTGCAAAAAGCCTAGATCAGGATCGAGGCGCACCACGCGCTCGCCGTCAAGCTCCACCACCAGCCGCAACACACCGTGTGTGCTGGGATGGTGCGGGCCGAGGTTGATGATCATGTTTTCGGGATTCATGCCCGGTGGCAGATCCGGCTTGGCGCTGGTGGCCGGGTAGATCTGATTCCCTAAGGTTTCAAAATCGGGGTCGTCCCAGGTCAGCGTAAAGGGTACATCCTCGCCGCCCATGGGCACCTGCTTTTGCAGCGGGTGATAGGGCCAATGCTTGGGCATTAAAATACGGCGCAGATCAGGATGACCTTCGTAGGTCACACCCATCAGATCGTAGGATTCGCGTTCCGGCCAATCCGCACCGCGGAAAACCGAGGTCAAACTGGGCAGGCGCGGCGAATCGCCCCCTTTGCAAGGCGTGACCACGGTGAGCAGTTTTTTGCGGCTGTACGAGCGGAACTGATAGACACCCTGAAAGCGTGCTTCGCCCTCCTTGATGGGCAAATGCATCTGATCCACGGCAGTGACGTCAATCAGACTTTCATAGCTCAGTCCCGGTTCGCTATGAATAAAGCGCGCTCAGATCCACCAATTGATCGGGCTGTACGTAGACGACTTGATTGCCGTTGTGCAGACCTGCCGCGATGATGTTTTCGCCAAAACGCTCCACAAGGCGCGTCGTATCTGCGGTCTCGCCTGTGGGGAGGGGAGCCACTGCCGGAATCCCCAACGCGTCCAGGCTGGGCAACGTCTCATAATTTTTAATGGGCGCACTGCCCATCTGATGCGTAACCGTCGGGTTTCTCGACATTCTCTGCTCCAAATTTCATGCAATCTGAATCGGGAGACCTGCTAGGTTTTCTGAAAACCTGCCAAGTCTATGTTCAAAATTTGTAACTATTCAGGTGCGACGCACGGGTCTGAAGAGGATTCAGTATTGTAGCCTAATTCAGACCAGTGCGTCGCACCTGAAGCTGAATAGTTACCAAAATTTAGCCCAACGGCGCAATCGTCTCCAGGGCAGGAACCTGTTCGCGGCGTGCTGCCTTGCCGGGCAGATCGCGGATACTCTCTTTGGCCTGCTTTTCGCGTAGCTTCTCGATGGCGTAGAGCAGTGATTCGGGGCGGGGCGGGCAGCCCGGTACATAGACATCCACGGGGATAAGCTTGTCTACACCCTGTACAATGGCATAATTATTAAAAGGGCCGCCAGCACTGGCACAGATGCCCATGGCGATCACCCATTTGGGGGCCGACATCTGATCGTAGATGCGCTTGATCACCGGGGCCATTTTGTTGCTCACGCGCCCGGAGACGATCATGAGATCCGCCTGGCGCGGGCTGGCTCGGAAGAGTTCCGAACCATAGCGGGCAATGTCGTGGCGGGCTGTGCCCGTGGCAATCATCTCGATGGCGCAACAGGCCAGACCAAAGAGCAAGGGCCATGTGCTGTTCTGCCGCCCCCAGTTCACAAGACCATCCAGCGTTGTCGTTAATACGCCCTCTGGAACGTGTTGTTCAACTCCCATAGAGTCACCTCGTTTGGATGGGAATGATCCCAAGACAGAAAATTATACTAACCTACACAAGTTGTGTGTTATCGAGCTGAAGTAAAACCCTTTAGTCCCGGCGCTGAAATGGTTACCATTCTAACGCACCCTTACGCCATTCATAAGCAAAGCCGACCACTAACACAATCAGAAAGGGAATCATCGCAACTAGGCCAAAGACGCGCAGATCACGCAGCACAGCCGCCCACGGATAGAGGAAGATTACCTCAATGTCGAAGATCAAAAAGAGCATTGCCACCAAGTAATATTTCACGGGGAAACGGCGGCGCGTGTCGCTGTAGGGAATCATCCCCGACTCATAGGCTTCGAGCTTTTGTTTGTTGGGTTCTTTGGGGCCGAGCAGCGAAGGGACGCCGATCGCGATGGCTGCAAATCCGGCAGCCAGCACAACCAAAATCAGGAGTGGAATGTATTGGGATGCCATGAAAACACTCCTTCATCGACAGTATCGGGTTCGGTATGAATCGGGCGGATAGAGAGCGGAATGGCGTTCGGGATTGTGTGCAAATCCCGTCAAAGGAATCGTGCATTTTTCCACGAACGGTTGCGATTTTACCATGATCGAATATCGATGTCAAAGCAAGGTCTTACTTTTTGTGAAATTTGGAGCTTTGTTGTAGGGTATCGGAGTTGCACATTTGGAAAGACCATTTTGCACTAAAGTGTGGGCAGGAATGTAGCCAAATTTTTGGCCCAAGAACTTTTCTTTTCGGTTATCGCTGTGCTATACTACCGTCGGTTTGTTCTTTTCCACACAATCGCCTTACAGTTTATTCCCTTCGCAAAAGGAGCGGTTGAATGCTCTCCCAGTATGCGTTTATTTTGATCCTGAGCACACTGGCTTTGATCGTGCCCATCGCGGCCATTACCATTGGTCACTTCTTGGGGCCACGTCGGCCCGATCCTGTCAAGAATGCCGTTTATGAAAGCGGTGTTGAGACAATTGGTGATACTTGGGTGCAGTTTCGGGCACAGTATTATCTGATCGGCCTTGTCTTTGTGGTGTTTGACGTAGAGGCCATCTTCTTGTTTCCCATTGCTGTAGCCTACAAAGGCTTGGATTTGTTCGGCGTAAGCGCGACCATCTTCTTTATTCTGTTATTGGTTGTGGGGCTGCTATATGACTGGCGCAAGGGTGCGTTGGAGTGGCAATAAAGGCAGTGAGTAGTCTGCGGTCCACTGAATATTGATACCTGTCAAGTGGAGGTTGTTGCATGCGAGAACATTGGAGTGAAGCATTTATTGGATTGTTAATAAGCCTGGGGCTACCTGAGCTTGTGGCGACAATCCTGGCCTATGCCATTGGCGGGTTTATCCTTGTCTTTGTGGCACTGAATTCGGCCTTGCTGCTGATTTGGATTACGCGCAAAGTAATCAGTCGCATTCAAGACCGCATTGGGCCAAACCGGGTGGGGCCTTTTGGCCTGTTACAGACCGCTGCAGACGCCGTAAAGTTGATGTCTAAAGAGGACATTAATCCAACCGAGGCGGATGTTATCGCCTACAACCTCTCGCCTGTGCTGGCCGTGTTTGGAATGCTCATGCTCTGGGCTGTAATTCCCTTTGCGCCAGGATTTATCGGGGCGGATCTAAGCGTAGGGGCGGTTTACCTAGTGGCGCTTGGTTCCGTTGCGGTTATGTCGGCCCTGATGGCAGGGTGGGGTAGCAATAACAAATACGCTCTGTTGGCTGGTTTCCGTGTGGTGGCGCAGTTGCTCAGCTATGAGATCCCCATGGTGCTGGCTATTCTCTCTGTGGTTCTGCTTACTGGGACCATGAGCATGGAGAGGATTGCCGAGTTTCAATCGCTGACGATTGCAGGCTTTAATTTAGGTTTGGGCTGGCTGGGCTTTTTGATGCCGGGCACGCTGCTCGTCTTCTTTATTAGCACGTTGGCTGAATCGGAACTCACGCCGTTTGACCTGCTCGAAGCCGAGTCTGAATTGATTGCCGGCTTCCACATCGAATACTCTGGCATGAAATTCGCCATGTTCTTCCTGGCCCAGTTTGTGATTGCTTGGGTATGGGCTGCTGTGGTGACGACGCTCTTTCTGGGCGGCTGGCAAGGCCCGTTTGTGGACCAGTTGCCGATTCTTGGCCTTTTCTACTTCCTCGCCAAAGCCTATGCTGTCTACGTGTTGCAACAGTGGGTGCGCGGCACCTTTCCGCGCATTCGGATTGACCAGATGATGTACTTTGCCTGGAAGGTGCTTGTGCCGCTTATGGTCGCCCTGATTGTAGTGCAGGCCGTTATCCAAAAGCTGCCAATACCTGTGGTAATTCAATTTGCCCTGATCTTTATCGCCAATATTGGTTTGGTGGGGATTGTGGTCAGAGTGTTGAGCGGCTATTTCCGCAACGAAACCATCCGCACCAAGCGTTCGTTCCAACCGCGATCTTTGATCGGCACCATGCAGCCCGCCGAATAGGGAAAGGAAGATCCTCATGCCAGAACTACCCATTCCAAGTGTGGGCCAACTTGTCTTTATTGGGGTTGCCCTCTTTACAGCCTTGTCGGGTTTTCTTGTTGTCGCCAGCCCCAATCTCTTCCATAACGCCCTGGCGTTGGTGGCAACGCTTTTTGGTGTGGCCGGACTGTACATTTTGCTCGAAGCCGAATTTCTCGCCATCAGCCAGATCTTGGTCTATGTGGGCGCGGTGGCAACGCTAATTACGTTTGCCATCATGTTAACGCGCACCATGATGTACGGCCGCACTTCACCGATTAACCGTCAGTGGGGAAAAGTGGCTCTCTTTGTCACGCTTTTCTTTGCTGCGCTGTTGGGCTTTATTCAGGGTGTCCCCTGGACAAGCACATTCGCCGAATTGCCTTCTAGCGAAGCGACCATTGCGGCGTTGGGTGTCGAATTTGTCACAACCTATGTGGTGGCTTTCGAGGTGTTGGGGCTGTTGCTGTTGGTGGCCCTGGTGGGCGCCGTCATGCTGGCACGAGATCGCTAAACGAGACGCAAACGGAGGATTTCTGTGATTCCACTGAACTGGTATTTGATTGTTGCCGGTTTTCTTTTTGTCTGTGGGCTATACGGCGCGTTGGCCCGGCGCAATGCCATTGCAGTTTTAATGGGTATCGAGCTGATGCTCAATGCCGCTAACATCAATCTGGTGGCCTTTTGGCGCTACAGTGATACGTTTGCGGACATGAGCGGGCAGGTCTTCGCATTGATGGTCATCGCCCTGGCTGCGGCAGAGGCTGCCGTGGGTCTGGCGCTCATTATCTCCGTCTATCGGGAACGCAAGACAATCAATGTTGAAGAGTTGGACGTACTGGCCGGGTAATGGCATTAACAAGTTGGGATTATGCCAAAGCAGTATTTAACAGGGACGCTAGAAGAACAGTGTGACTTTCTGTATCAACTAGCCCAAGAAAAGATGACAGCGGGCAATTTTACCGGGGCGGCTCATGCCCTGAAAGAGGTCGTGCGTCATCGTCCCGACTATCAAGATGCAGCCCAACTGCTGACGTTTGTCCGGCAAAAGAAGAGCGAGCAGCGCAACCTATTGTTGGTTTCGCTGTTGGGGGCGGTTCTGTTCGTAGGCATTGGCACGTTTTCTGGCATTTCCAACGACATTATCCTGCTGTTGCTGGCTGTCACGGGTCTTCTGGTTGGGTATGGCTCTACCAACTTGATACGCAGCCTTCGTCGGTCATCATCTAAAAAACGAGGTTGATTCATGGAAGGTATTTTCAACATAGCATGGGTGGTTCCCATCCCCCCGTTTCTGGCCTTTTTGGCGATTGTGCTCTTTTTCAATCGCAACAAACGTGGCAGTGCCACCATTGCCATCGGCTCGGTTTTAATCAGCCTTGTGCTCGGCTGGGCAATTGCTTTTGCCGCTTTTACAACCGACCATTTTGGCGAGCATCCTTTGGACAATGTGCTCTATTCGATCCCCACGGGTAACAGCGAGATTGTGATCGGCTATGCTGTCGATCCATCCAACGCTCTCATGCTCTTCATGGTTCCGTTTCTCCTGTTAATGATCTTCATCTATGCCAGCGGCTATATGACTTTCCCTGCGCACCTTAGCAGCGAAGCCTTCCCCACAGCCTATGCCCAGCACAAAGATCCGCGCTACAGCCGCTTTATGGCCTACATCAGCCTCTTTGCCATGGGGATGCTGGGGCTGGTTGTCTCCAATAGCCTGCTTATGTTCTTCATCTTCTGGGAGATCATGGGGCTGTGCAGCTATTTGCTCATCGGCTTTTGGTTTGAGAAGGCATCAGCCAAAAAGGCGGCGTTCAAAGCGTTTATTACCACCCGCGTCGGTGACGCCATCATGCTCATCGGCATGATGCTGCTCTACATCCAAAGCGAACCGAGCAGCTTGCGTTTTAGCGAACTCTTCACCGCCGAAAATTTGGAACAACTAGCGCACACCTCGGTCAGCCTGCCCTTCTTTGGCGCTGTGCCGTGGATCTCGGTGATCGCTATTCTGATCTTCTTTGGCACGGTGGGTAAAAGTGCGCAATTTCCGTTGCACGTCTGGTTGCCCGACGCCATGGAAGGCCCCACGCCGGTCAGCGCCATGATTCATGCGGCGACTATGGTTTCGGCGGGTGTCTACCTGCTCATTCGTATGTTCCCGCTTTATGAATATGCCGGGGAAGTCTCGGCGGGCGCGCTGCAATTTGTTGCCTTTATTGGTGCGTTTACGGCGATCTTCGCCGCCACCATTGCGATGGCGCAGTGGGACATCAAACGCGTGCTGGCCTATTCGACCATTAGCCAACTGGGCTACATGGTGGCTGCCATTGGCATCGGCGCATACACCGCCGCCATTTTTCATCTACTCACCCACGCCTTCTTCAAAGCCCTGCTCTTCCTCGGATCGGGTAGTGTGATCCACGGTGTGGAACACGGCTTCCACGAAGCCCATGCCCACCACGGCCACGATGCTCATGCCGATCATCATCAAGCGCCAGAGGCAGAACATGCCACCCATCACGCCGGCCATGTGGTGGCGCGCAAAGATGGTGCCCTCGATCTAGAAGATCCCCAGGATATGCGCAACATGGGCGGGCTGCTGGAGCGAATGCCACGCACGGCTTGGACCTTTATTATCGGAGGGCTGGCACTTTCGGGTTTCCCGCTGATTACTGCCGGTTTTTGGTCGAAGGATGAAATCCTCGCCAGTGCTTGGGATGGCAATCATACCTGGGTTTTTGCGACGCTGGCAGTGGCTGCGTTCCTCACGGCCTTCTACACCATGCGTCAGATCGGTCTAACCTTCTTGGGGCAATCCCGTTCTGACGGTGCGACTCATGCCCCAGAGAGCGTGCCCAGCATGACCATCCCGCTGATTTTGATCAGTGTCTTTGCAGTGGCTGGCGGTTGGGTGGGCATCCCGGAACACTTCCCGCTCATCGGCGGCATCGTCCCCAACTGGATCGAGCATTTTGTCGAGCCTTATCTTGAATATATGCACCTGCATCCGCACCATCCAGAATTTAGCTGGATTCCGCTGCTGACCTCGTTGGTGGTGGCATTGGGTGGTCTGGGGTTGGGCTATGTCATTTATGGCAAAGGCATCAAAGCCGGAGAGATCGATCCACTGGCGAAAGTCCTTGGGCCGATTTGGTGGATGTGGCATCGCAAATATTGGGTAGACGAATTTTATGCGATGACCGTTTCGGCGGCCACCCTAGCGCTCTCCCGCTTCCTGGCTCTGTTCGACCGCGAGTGGGTCATCGATTGGGTGGTCAATCAGGTGGGGCGCGCCGCTATCGGTCTCTCGGTGGTCTTGGCAATCTTCGACCGCTTTGTTGTGGATGGCTTGGTGAACGGTGTGGGCTGGCTCTCGGATCAGGCGGGCCACATGACACGTCTGCTCCAAGATGGCCGCGTACAAACGTATTTACTTTTTGGTCTATTAACGGCGGCGGTCTGGTTATTCCTAAACGTGCTGCCGGTTCTGTTGACATTGGTTTAAATGGTTAATTCAATGGTCAATTGCTAATGAAGGCCGGTTGCGCCTGCCATTATCTATTTACAATTAACCATTCATAATTGACCATTCATGAGGAGAAGAATTTATGGATTCGCTTGACCAAATCAATGGTTGGATTTTAAGCATTATTCTATTCTGGCCGCTACTTTCGGCGCTGCTTGTGCTCGCCTTTGGCAGAAGTGACAATGCCATCAAGACAGGCTCGATTCTGGCCAGCCTGTTGCCACTGGGGGCCAGCATCTACTTGCTCTTTGCCTACAATTTCGAGATAGGCGGGATGCAGTTTGAACAGATGGCCGAGTGGATTGCGCCACTCAACGCCAGCTTTCATGTGGGCGTGGATGGCCTAAGCGTGCCGATGATCTTCTTGACCACGCTGCTCACCACCCTGAGCCTTTACTACAGTTCGCGGGTGATCAACAAGCGGGTACGGGAGTACTTCCTCCTCTTTCACCTGTTGGAAATGAGCATGTTGGGCGTCTTTGTTTCGCTCGATTACGTGCTCTTCTATGTGTTTTGGGAAATCAGCCTCGTGCCCATGTACTTCTTGATCGGCATCTGGGGCGGGGCAAACCGCAACTACGCCGCAATTAAGTTCTTTATCTATACGCTGGTTGGCTCGGTTGCCATGTTGCTGGCGATCTTGGGGATCTACTTTGCCACGGGCACATTTGACATTCTCGAAGCCGCCGCCGCCCGTCCCTTCGCGGATGATCTGACACTGGCGAGCCTGGCCTTCTGGGGACTCTTCCTGGGCTTTGCCTTCAAAGTGCCCAGCTTCCCCTTCCACACCTGGCTGCCCGATGCCCACACCGAAGCGCCCACGGCTGGCAGTGTGATTCTGGCCGGCGTGTTGCTCAAGCTCGGTGCGTATGGTTTGCTGCGCATGATGCTGCCCACATTCCCCAACGCCGCGGTCTATTGGTCCGAGTGGCTGGTGGCCCTGGGTGCGATTGCGATTGTCTATGGCGCGTTTGTCTGTGTAGCGCAAACCGATCTCAAGCGCCTAATCGCCTATAGCTCGGTCAGTCACATGGGCTACGTCGTGCTGGGTATCGGCGCGGCGGCTACTGTGATGACGCCCGACGCATTGGCAAATGCAGCCTCTCATTTTGGGGTTACCGAGGGCGCAGTTTTTGATAGCGCCACCATGGCGATCAACGGCGCGGTGTTACAGATGTTCAACCACGGCATCATCACCGGGGCACTCTTCTTCCTCGTCGGCGTCATCTACGAACGGGCACACACCCGTGAACTCTCGGCCTTTGGTGGGCTTGCCGCCAAGACGCCCTACTTCTACGGCTTCATGATGGTGGCTGCCTTTGCCAGTTTGGGTTTGCCCGGTCTGGCTGGCTTCTGGGCGGAGTTCTTCACCTTCCGCGGTGCATTTGCGCTGGTTCCCTATCGGGCAGCCTTTGGCACCATTGGCATCGTGATCACAGCGGTCTACATTCTCTATCGCATCATCCAGAATGTCTTCCTGGGTGACTACGATGCGGCCCGCCACACCCACTGGACTACGATTGACGGCCAGCACAGCGACGGACCCACCGATGTGGCCGCTTTTGAAAAGGTGACCCTGTGGCCGTTGGTAATCGGTATGTTTGCGATTGGCGTCTATCCCACTGTGCTGCTCTTGTACTTCAACACGTCGGCGGTGGAATTGTTGCGATCTGTGACGAACTTCCTGCCCTAGCATAGGAAATATATAAAGCAGCGCCACAAAGAACCGTTTTTGGCTCTTTGAAAAATTTCCTTGTGTGCTGTTGCGGAGTATAGCAGACAGAAAGTAGAAGATGGAAACTATTTTCTACTGCCTACCTTCTGCTTTCTCGTTAACTTCTCCCGCTTTGAGGAGGGACTCTTGAACTACATTGGATTACTTGCACCAGAAATAATTATCCTCGTTGGTGGTTTATTCGTCTTTTGTCTAGACGTAGCCTACAACGATGATCGAAAATCTGGCCTGAGCTATATGGCGATTTCGGTGCTGACCCTGGCTGCGGCATTGCTGGCGACGCTCTTACAAATGGGGATTACTGAGTCGCAAGTCGCTTTGGAAATGTTAACGATTGATCCGTTCTCAAGGTTCATCAAACTGACGATCTATTCGGGAATGCTTCTGATCGCCCTGGCGGGTGGTCATTATATGCACCAACGCTCGAAAAATCAGGGTGAATTTTGGACTTTCTATCTGATGGTTACCCTCGCCATGAGCGTTGCCGTCAGCGCCAACAATCTGGTCTTGCTCTACATTAGCATTGAGTTCCTTTCCATCACCAGCTATATGTTGGCGGGCTTCCTGCGCAATGAACGGGGCAGCAACGAGGCCGGGCTGAAGTACTTTCTCTATGGATCGATTGCGTCGGCAGTCATGCTCTATGGCATCAGTCTGCTCTATGGCGCAACCGGCACGCTCTCGCTGGCTGGCATTGCCGAAGTTTTCTCCACGCACCTGCGGGCAAGTGGCGAGTTGAGCGGCATCTCCTTTGTAGTCCTGCCTGCCACTATTCTCACCCTAGTCGGTCTAGGATTTAAGGCAAGTCTTGCCCCGTTCTATCAATGGGTACCGGATACTTATCAGGGTTCACCCACGCCCGTGGCAATGTACCTTTCCACTGCTTCCAAGACCGCGGCATTTGCCGTGATTGCCCGGGTTTTTATCGTGGGGCTGGGCGCTTTCGAGGTCAACTGGGTTCCCGTCCTAGCTGGCTTCAGCATCATCACCATGACCATGGGCAATCTGGCCGCGCTGCGCCAACACAACGTCAAGCGCATGTTGGCTTATAGCTCGGTGGCCCAAGCAGGTTATGTCCTCATGGGGCTGGTTGCCGTGGCTTCGGAGACCACCAGCGGCATGAATGGTCTTAATGGCGTGCTCATCTATCTCTTTGCCTATGTCTTTACCAACGTAGGGGCTTTCCTCGTGGTGATGGCTGTGGAAGAGACCGTGGGCAGCACCGATATTACAGCCTTTACCGGTCTGATCCGGCGTGCCCCCTGGCTGGCTGTGATGTTTGTAATTTTCCTGCTCAGCCTGACCGGTATCCCGCTGACAGGCGGATTTCTGGGCAAGTTTTATGTGTTTGGGGCAGCGGTTCAGCACCAATACTTCTGGCTGGCTGCCATTGGCATGATCAACGCTGGCATTGCGGCTTTCTACTATCTAAACGTTGTCCGCGCCATGTTCTTTGGCAACGAGGAGGAGGCCGTCGTGACCTTGGACGTGCCCATGACCACGCAGATAAGCCTACTTATCTGTACACTGGCGACGCTCTGGATCGGCATTTACCCGATTACTGTTGTAAACTGGGTCAACACTGCCTCAGCCCAACTGTTGGCGTTTCTGCCCTAGCGTAATTCTGTATACCCCAGGCCGCCGGGATCGCTCTCGGCGGCTTTTTTGTTATAGTGCCAGTGTTGATATTGGCGCTTTGTTATCCATCGTATAAAATCCTAAACGGTTTGTTACGACGGAGACGATTCGCTCTCGTTTGAGGAGCATGTATGAAACCCTCTACGTTCTTGCAGTGCCATCGGGCTAAATTACCGGCGCTGATACTCATTTTTTGTATAAGTCTGCTTGTTGCAGGGCGAGTCCTGGCCCAGGAAGTCGCGCCCAGTCCCAATGCCGTGATCGGGCTGGCAGTGGCTCCTGATAACCCTTCTGTGTTGCTGGCGGGTACGCTGAATTCCCCAGCACGGGCCGCCATCTATCGCAGTACCGATGGCGGACGCTCCTGGGCAGTGACGGAAGCGCCGCTTCCGCCTAGTTCAAGCATTGCCTCTCTGCTTTTTGATCCCCAAGATCCTAACTTCGCGCTGGCCGCCGATGCGGGGTTTGGCGCACTCTTTATCAGCGAAAACGGCGGGCAGACTTGGCGACTTCAGCCGTCGCTTTCCACAGCCCTCAGCACCAACAGCGCCGTGGGGCGGCTCTTTGCCACTGTGGAAAATGGACAGACTGTTTTCTATGCGGGAACCCGCTTTGATGGTGTCTTGCGCAGCGGTGACCGTGGCCGCACCTGGGAACGGCTTTCCACGGGGTTGGGCGGCGATGCGCTGCGTGTGCGTGCCCTGGCCGCAAAAGAGGGCGTCCTCTATGCCGGAACCCACGCCGGTCTTTTCCGCTTGCCCGCTGGCAGCAGCGTCTGGGAACTCGTGGCTGGCGTGCCGGCCAGCAGCATTGTGCGCGGGCTGGATGTTCTCAACGGCACGATTTATGCTGGTACGTTTAACAACGGTCTTTACAGCAGCGCCGACGGCCAGATCTGGGCGCGCGATGCGGCTTTCCCTGGCGGCGTCCAAATTTTTGATCTGGCTGCGGCGGGGTATCGACTGGTGGCGGGGACAAATCTGGGGCTGTGGGGCATGTTTGACAGTCAATGGACCAAAGGCTTGCTCAATGGGGCTGACTTTAGTGGCGAGGTTTATAAAGTGTCGCAAGCCCCCAGCACGGCGGGTGTCGTCTACGCCGGAACCGCTACACAATGGGTGTTCCGCAGTATTGATGGCGGCACAAAATTCACCAACATTACCGAAATGGATATGCTGATCCCAGCGTTGGTCCCACCGCCACCCACACCTACACCGTCACCCACGCTGACACCTACGGAGACGCCAACGCCAACGATTACGCCAACGTCGACAGAGACCCCACTGCCCACCGATACACCTTTGCCCACAGAAACGCCCACCGACACGCCGTCGCCTACGGAAACAGCCATACCCACCGAGACACCCACGGAAACGGCCACGCCCACGGAAACGGTCACGCCCACAGAGACGCCCACCGTAGACCCGTTTGCCCCTACGGATACGGCCACGCCCACAGAGACGCCCACGGAGACGGCTACCCCCACAGAGACGCCGACGATCACAGCCACGCCCACGCAAACCGCTACTCCTACGGAGACGTCTTTGCCCACAGCCACGCCCACGGCCACAGATACGGCCACGCCCACCGCCGTGGAAGCAGCTACGCAGACCATGACCCAACTTCCGCCGATTTGGGTGGGGGCTGCGGCTGCGCTTTTAATCGTCGTACTAGTTGCCGGTCTGGCTGTTGTGCGTGGGCCAGGCGAGATCTAACGGGGTAATGCCATGCTAACTTCTCAGCCTTTATCGACATTACTCCAAAAGGCCGGTCTCGACATGCCTGTGCTTGAGCATGATCCAATAATCGCTCAGATTTGTGCCGACAGCCGCCAAGTGACACCTGGCACGCTCTTTGTGGCCGTCTCCGGTCTTCGCAATGATGGACACCGCTTCATTCCAGTGGCGTGTGCAGCGGGGGCTGTAGCCGTGGTCGGATCGGCATCCTTTGTGCAATTGGCCGAACAAAATTTTGTTCCGCCCGATGGCATTCCCTATGTGCGGGTTGGTGATGACCGGGCGGCGCTGGCGCGGCTCTCGGCGGCGCTGCACAACTTTCCGAGCCGCGCCATGACCGTAATCGGGGTCACCGGGACCGATGGCAAAACCACCACTTGCACGTTATTAGAGTCAATCTTGGGCGGCGCAAACGGGGCCGCCGGTGTGATCACCACAATTGGCGCTGCGCATTGGCGGCACAGAACAAGACACCGGCTTTCACGTCACCACGCCAGACGCGCCGGTGGTGCAAAGTTATCTGTCGCAAATGGCCGACGCTGGCTGCAATTTTGCCATTGTCGAGAGTACAAGCCACGGCCTTGACCAGCAACGGGTGGCGGCTGTGGAATTTGATGTGGCCGCTGTCACCAATATCACCCATGAGCATCTGGACTATCACGGAACGTATGAGGCATATCGCGCCGCCAAAGCGCGTCTTTTTCGGGCGCTTTTTCATTCGCCAACGAAACCGGGCGTGCCGCGTGTGGCTGTGGTTAACCGCGACGACGAAGGCAGCTACGCCGCACTGCGCGCGGTGATCCACGAAGAGGCCAGCGCCCGCAGTGCGCCGTTTGTGCAACTGCGCCAATATAGCCTCGTGGATGGGACAGCCGATGTCTACGCTACGCAGATCCGCTATCAGCCTGACGCCACCCGTTTTGATCTGCATTGGTGGGGCGGCACGTTTTCCGTGGAAACCCATCTTATCGGCGATTTTAATGTCGCAAATATTCTGTGCGCCAGCACGGTAGCGCTATCAGTGGGCATCGATTCGGCTCAAGTTCAAGGTGGCATTGCCGCTATAACCGGAGTGCTGGGGCGAATGCAGCGCATGAGCGACCGTCGCGAGGATTTTTTGGCCTTGGTAGATTTTGCCCATTCACCCGTCAGCCTGGAACGGGCACTGAACACATTGCGTCCGCTGGTGGGGCCGGGTGGCCGTCTGATTGCAATCTTTGGCAGTGCCGGTCTGCGCGACCGCGCCAAACGGGGCTTGATGGGGCGGGTCAGCGGGCGGTTGGCCGATCACACGATTATCACCGCCGAAGATCCGCGCACCGAAGATCTCGACGCCATCAACCGTGAGATCGCCGCTGGCGTGGCCGAGTTTGCCCACGACTCGGCCTATCAGATTGTCCCCGACCGCACCGAAGCCATCTGGCAAGGGGTACACATGGCCGGTCCGGGCGATGTGGTCGCCGCCTTTGGCAAAGGGCATGAACGCAGCATGTGTTTTGGCGAAACAGAGTATCCGTGGAGTGACCAAGCGGCTATGCTGGCTGCTCTGGAAAGGCGCCGATCGGAGCCAAAATAATTGCGTTGCCCTTTTCTGGTCTGTTTGTGCCTGTGCAAGAAATAGTGTATGATGATCGTCGTTCGGCTTGAGGCGCTGTCCGGTTCCCCTGGTCAAGTCGAAGGCCTTGCTGTTTATCATCGCTGATCTCTAGGATTGGCAATTCCCAACTGATCATCTCGCACCACCCGGAAGACAAACGAAACGCCCAAAATCAATTCGTTCTCCTTACCGGTTTGTGATATAACAGATTTCATCCATTAAGCCATGTTTCAGGGGGTCGCGTGCAGAATCAGCGCACTTCCTGAGCCATTATTTTTATCCGTTGATCCAACGCGCAAAGGAGACTGCACGTGCAGGTAAAACTGAGCTATCTCCGCACTCTCGTCGCTGTGTTGATTGCCAGCCTCGTACTAAGTGCCTGTAGTGGCAGTGGTGGTCAAGGCTCCACCTGGTTTAATCTCCCCGCTATTCCTGTCACCGTGGGCGCTGATGGTAGCGCTTCGGCGCTGGGTTTCCCTGTCGGGGCTATCCTCTCACCCACGCTGGTGCAGCAGTTGCAGACAGCCAACGTCCAACGGCTGGACGTTCGCATCGGCTACAATGGCATCTTCCTCCTCTCAAATGGCGAACCGCTGCCCTACGTGGCTTGGGATGATGCTTCGGTGAACAC
Source organism: uncultured Chloroflexia bacterium (assembly GCA_963721725.1). Taxonomy (GTDB): domain Bacteria; phylum Chloroflexota; class Anaerolineae; order Caldilineales; family Caldilineaceae; genus RI-153. Next base: position 21,162 of record CAVRLX010000015.1, on the reverse strand, counting down.
ACTGCAAGATGTGCTCCGCAAGACATCCAGTGTACCCAACGGTGGGACCATTGCCGATGCGTTGCCGTGGTTGCGTCGGATCGGGCTGGGCGTGCGGCTGCATATGCCCGTGACCCAGGGTGCATCGGCAGCAAACTTCCCGGATTGGCGCGGCGAACCCGTGGTCACAGCACCGGGAACCGTCGAGACCACCATCGGTCCGCTCCAGATAGGCGCTCTGGCGTTTGATGCCCAGGGAAATGCCACTGTGGCCGGTGTCCCTCTCTCCCAACTGGGGGCTGGTTTTACGCTGCCGCCGAATGTGATGCAGATTTTGGCCGAACTGAACGTCCAAAAGGCGAGCGTCAGCCTGGAACCCACTGGACTCAAGATATCGCTGGATGACAAGCCTCTCCCCAGCCTTGCCTATGACAGTGCCCGTCTGGGGCGAGGTCTGGAGATTGCCGGCCCCTTCCTGGGAGATTCCCCGATGGCGGCAACGCTGGCTAATCTGGGGCCGCAGTTGGCTGGGGCAGATGTTGATCTCGTGGTCTCTTTCACAGGGGAACCGGCTGCACCCACACAGCTTTCATCGATTCCGCTACAGGTGAGCGAAAGTGGTGAACTTGTAGCCTATGGCTTGCCTGTTGGTGTGAGTCTCCCTACCGATCTTTTGGCAACGCTACAATCGGCGGGCGCGGCAGAACTTGCTGGTCAATGTTGATGGCAACAGCATCAAACTGGCAGTCAACGGCGAGCCTATGCCTGTGATTTCGTGGAGTGGGGCGGGGCTGGACATTCTGAAATCCATAGTGGGTGGCATGGGCATCGCACCCGACATGTTGGATGGCGGGCTGGCAATTTTACAAAACATGACAGCCGAATCGCCCCTGGGCGTCTCTTTGTCTCTGCCCGGAGCCGCCGCTGTGGCTCCGGAGGTGGATTTCTCCGCCGAGCCAACGCTGGCAACCCTTGAAGGCAGCGCCCCCGCAACACAGATCGGAGCTGTTCTCAGCGATGGCAAGTTACAAGCCGTGGCAGGTGTAGACGCCGCTGCTCTGGGCGCATTGGGAATACAAATTCCCGATCTGCCTGCGGACGTGGTCAACATTATTAACAATCTGGACGCCTCGCAGTTACAGATTATCAAAACAGACAGCGGTCTGCTGATTCAGGCTGACGGACAATCGTTGCTGGCGCTGACCTATACAGAAGGCTCCCTGCTTCGTGCCGTCGATCTGGCTTCGGCTGTAACCAATAACCCTGATCTTAGTGGCATGGTGGCAGAATACCTTCCTGCGTTAACCGGGCATGATTTGATGATTCAAGTTGGGCTTAAGGGCGGGGAATCGCCTGTGACCCGCCTTGCCGATATGCCTGTGACCATTGAGAAAAATGGCAGCCTCTCGATCTTTGGGATTGATTTGGGGCTAGGGTCAATCTTGCCGGCGGGCACGGTGGAGCAATTACAGGCCGTTAATATTCAGCAGCTCAATGTCAATATTGTGGGCAACGATCTCTACCTGGGCATCAATGGTGAAGAATTGCCCGTGATTGCCTGGAGCGATCAGTCGCTCCCAGTAATTCAGACTCTGTTGGGATCGGTGCTCAACGTCTCGCCTGATCTGTTGGGGCTGGTTATTGGCCTGATTCGCGGCAGTGATGTGGGGCTGCAACTTCAGATCCCACCGGCAGAAGGCACCGCCGTTGTCGAAGTTCCCGCAGAGTTTGATGTGACCCAAGTCACCTTTGAAGCGCCAGACTTGAGCAATGTTTCGCAACCAATGCTGCGGGTTCCCTTGGTCTTTGAAGGTTCACGGCTGACCCAGGTGGGCGATCTCAGTGGTGACGCGTTGGAAGCCTTTGGCGTTCCGGCTGTTGACTTACCACCTAACGTCGTTAGCATCCTCAAGGATGATCTGGGCGCAAACTCGATTAGCATAACCACAGAAATCAATGGTCTTAACATCACCGCAGATGAGCAAATGCTTTTGTCACTACGATACGACGGGGCAACCTTGCAGAATATCTTGCAATTGGTGGCTCCCCTCCTGCCTGCCGAGACTGCCAGCCTGTTGGGCGACGCCAGCATGGAGGAATTGCTCCAAGATCACCTTCTCCCGTTACTGATTGGGGCGGATGTGAATATTACGGCGACGTTGCAGTAAGCGCGTTCGCTCTATTGCTCAAACAAAAAGGAGCCATCGCTCAAGCGATAGCTCCTTTTTGTTTTTATTGGGTCTAGGGTGCGACGCACTCGCCACAAAAGCTTTTCACAACCGATTACGCTTGGCGATTACGTCGCACCTTTACTGTGGCTTCAACCCCTCTGCCGGTCCCCACGGGGCAAGACCCACGGTGCCATAAGGGTTAAAGATAATGTCATTTTCTTGGGCAGCGAACCGCCACATTTTTCCCACAAGTTCCCGCTTGATCTCGGTGTACGCCGGGTCATCGGCGCGGTTGACCATCTCGTGGGGATCGTCTCGCAGATCATAGAGTTCGTCAAAGTCGAAACCGTTATAGACGTACTTGTATTCATGGGTCATGACAGTGCGCTGAGAATAGTACAACTCCACGCCGTTGCACTGTGCGTAGACCGCATCCGGCCAGTCCGCAGGGACACGCCCATGTAGCAGTGGCAGCAGGCTGCGACCAGTCAGATCATCGTCCGGCTCGATACCTGCCAACTCGAGAAACGTGGGCGCAAAATCGGCCAGTGTCACAAAGGCGTCCACCTCTTCGCCGGGCTTCTCAATCTCACGCGGCCAGCGCACGATACACGGTACATGATAGGCTTCGCGGAAAGCCGGAATGCCTTTGAGATAAAGACCGTGCGCGCCGCAATAGTCGCCGTGATCCGAAAGGAAGACAACGAAAGTGTTGTCAGCTTGCCCGGTGGCTTCCAACGCATTCAGCACTTCGCCCAATAGATCATCTTCCATGCTGCAAAAAGCCCAATAGTGGGCGATGGACTCGCGCACTTCGTCCTCGCTCAGTTGATCCCATAACTGGCGGCGCATACGCTGATAGATGCGCGGCTTATCCTCTAAGGTATCCCGATAGCTTTCGGGCAGCTCAATTTTGGCGGGATCGTACATGTCCACATACTTTTGCGGCACATTGAATGGATCGTGTGGACCGACGGGACCCACAAAGAGCACCCAGGGATCATCGGTATATTGGAGATCGTTGAGCGCGTCCACAGCTTTGCGGATCACCTTTGTGTCATGCGAATCTTCATAGCCAGTTTCGCCAGCATTGGGCAATGTTTTATAGACCACAAAATCACCCCAGCCAGGGCGCTGTACATGACCGCGTGTGCGTTCTCCTGTTTCGTTTCGACGCTGGGCATCTTGCCGCCATTCCTCAATGGTGCGCCCGTTGTGTGTGCCTTTGGTGGCCGTTGTCGCAACCTCGGCCCAGCCTCGATCTTTGGGATCTTCCTCGGCAGAGACGTGCCATTTGCCGCTAAAGATTGTGCGATAGCCCACCGCTCTTACCTGTTCTCCGAAGGTTTTGATGCCGGGGTTGAGCGCTGTATGAATGGCCGCCGAATTGAAAATGTTGTTGTAAACTCCGTGGCGGCTGGGATACAGCCCGGTGAAAAAAGTGGCACGCGACGGGCAACAGTGGGGCGAGGGCGTGTACGCATGGCGAAAGCGCACACCCTCACGCGCCAAACGGTCGGCATTGGGAGTCTGGCACGGATGGGCAGGATCGACAACCTGACCTTGTTCCTGATCGGTCATGAAGATCAAAATGTTGGGGCGTCTGGGCATGAGAGTATCCTATGGCGTGGGTTCATTAAGGGTTTCTGTGCCTATTGTATGCAAAGTGCCGGTTTTGTCCATCTACTTGGGGCAAGGCACGGTTAATGTTACAATACCCCCACCCACCTCCTCTCCTTGAGAAATGGATCATCCTTTGGCGAAGCTTGCGCTGCCCATTGACTACACAATTCAACGCAAAACTGCCCTCGAACGTCGAATTGAAGGAGTGATTGACCTGCTTCGAGATCGCACCCATACGTTGATCTTGCTGCACAATGACCCCGACCCCGACGCCATTGCCAGTGGCCGCGCCCTGGAACAGCTTTTCCGTCACTATCTGCCCGATGCCGCCTGTACGCTGGCCCACGGCGGGCTGATTGGCCGTGCCGAAAATCGCACAATGGTCGAGCTGTTTGCCGATCATATTATGCGTATCCCCACCTTTGAAGCAGAAGAAGCGTTGACCGCCTATGATGCCATTTTGATGGTCGATACCCAACCTGGCGCAGGCAACCATCTGCTTTATGGCACAGAATATCCTGCCGAAAATCTTGTATTAGCCATCGACCACCATCCGCCCAAACGCAGCCAGGTGCGCGCTGTGATCCACGATGTGCGCCCCGAAATTGGGGCATGTACCACGATGCTCTGCGAATATCTGGCCGTGGCCGACGTTGAAATTGATGCCCGGCTGGCAACTGCGCTCTTTTACGGCGTCAAATCCGACCGCCCGGCCTGAGCCGCCACACCGACACACTGGACATCTGGGCCTATTCTGCGTTACGCAATATCATCGACACCGATCTGCTCAACGAGATCGAACATGTGCAGTTGCCGCGCTCCTATTTTCGCAGCATTAGCGAAGCGCTGGACAATACCACGCTCTATCATTGTGACAGTGCCCGCCACAAGGTCGATTATGAAGGTGAGCAAAAAGAACAACAGCCTTGTGAAGGCGATGTTGCCATCAGCCTGCTTTTCGACATGAAGCGCCCGGATATGGCGTCGGAAGTCGCCGATCTGCTGCTGCGTTTGGAAGACGTCTGTTGGGCCATCTGTCTCGGTCTGTTTGAGGATCGGCTTGTAATCTCCATTCGTACCGATGCCGTGGATCCGCGCGCGGGGCGGCTTGTGCGTTCGATTGTGGGCCGCAGCGGCACAGCCGGCGGTCACGATACCATGGCTGGCGGGCGCATTCACCTGCCGCACGCCACCCCGGCCGAACGGGTGGCCGAATTGCACGCCCTGGTTCCTCGCTTTCTCAAAGAGTTAGGCGTGGCTGCGGCGGTGGGCGATCCCCTGTTGGACATAGGCAACCACTAAAATCTTTCCACACCCCACGCCGCGTGCTATACTCCACTACACTGACTTGGCTCCAATTTTTAGGAAGGACTCTGACCATGCCGATTAGCACCCCATCCTTTGGCGATAACGACAACCATGATCCCCGCTTCCAGAGTAATGACATGTATGACGTGGATTCCTTGCATTTTCCCGGCCTGACGTTGCCAATCGCTGAAAAATTGCTCAAACAATTGGGCGGCGGCGTTGCCGAAAAGCTGGAAATGGTGGAGGGCATCGGCTGGAAGGCGCGCATGCAAAAGACCGACGACGGCACAACCGTGCATTTTCATGCCCACGACGAACTCATCGACGATCTCATGCGCCGTTTCGAGAGCCTCGTCGACCGTGAACTCTCTTAAAAAATTACCGGAAAACCACAGAGATCACAGAGGGTCTCACAGAGAACACAGAGTTCAGAAGAGAGTATTTTCTCTGTGTTCCGCTCTCTGTGGTTTCTCTGGAGGGGCGACATGACGAAAACCACCTTTCGCGTGGGCAGCAACATTGCCTTTATCAAATATTGGGGTGTCTCTAATCCGGCCCTTAACATCCCGCTCAACAGCTCCATCAGCATGACGTTGGCCGACGCCCACACGACCACGACCGTGGCTTGGGACACAGCGGGCAGGCTGGCCGCAGACGAGATCACGTTGGACGGGGAAGACCTGAGCGAATCCAAAGCTAAACGGCTTGTCGATCATCTCAATCGGCTGCGCGCCGTGGCCGGTGTGGACTATCGGGCGCAGGTTGCCAGCTACAACAACTTCCCCATGGCCTCTGGGATTGCCAGCTCGGCCAGTGGTTTTGCCGCGCTCACCGTGGCCGGGGCCGCGGCGTTGGGGTTGGATCTAGATGCCACGCAGCTTTCGGCGTTGGCCCGCCGCGGCAGCGGATCGGCCAGCCGCAGTCTCTTTGGTGGTTTTGTGGAATGGCAAAAGGGCAGCGGCGACGAAGATAGCGTGGCCCATCAGCTCTATCCAGCCGATCACTGGGCGCTCCGCGACATTGTGGCCGTGGTCAGCAGCGCCGAGAAAAAAGTGAGCAGCGCCAATGGTCACCTCTTGGCCTTGAGCAGCCCGCTGGTCGATGCCCGCACCGATTACGTCGGCGGCTGGCTGGAAGAAGTGCGCGCTGCCATTGCCGAGCGCAATCTGGGTCGACTAGGGCCGATCATCGAACTCGACGCCCTTACTATGCACAGCATTATGATGACCAGCCGTCCCAGTCTTTTCTATTGGCAGCCCGGCACGCTCGTGATTTTAGAGGCCGTACAACAGTGGCGCGCCGATGGCTTGCCCGTCTATTTCACGATTGACGCTGGCCCCAACGTGCATCTGATCTGCGAGGCCGCAAGCGCAGGCGAAGTCGAAAAGCGGCTTTCGGCCATCAGCGCTGTAGAACAGATCATCGTCAGCCGACCCGGTCCCGGTCCGCAACGACTGGATGAACATCTGTTTTAGGTGTATTGCGTACTGCGTGTTGCGTAAAGCCGTACGGAATAGGCAACACGGAATACGCAACACGTCTCAACCGTTCTACGAAACCTTACCGGAGGATCCCCATGCCCAACCTTCCCGGCGGCGCACTCGCCAGCCGCCCGCTCCATTTTATCTGGATTGCCGACTGCTCTGGCTCGATGGGCCACGGCGGCAAGGTGCAAGCGCTCAACAACGCCATCCGCGAGGTGATCCCGCACATGGGGCGCGTGGCTGCGGAAAATCCCAACGCTCAGGTCATGGTACGCGCCGTCAAATTTTCCAACGGCGCACAGTGGCATATTGCCCATCCCACACCGGTTGCCAGCTTCCGCTGGGACGATCTGGAAGCCGACGGGCATACGGACATGGGCAAGGCGCTGCAACTTGTGGCCGATCAATTGCGGCCAGACGCAATGCCGCAGCGGGCGCTGCCGCCGGTGCTTGTCTTGATCTCCGATGGCAAGCCCACCGATGATTTTGGCAGCGGGTTGCGCGCGTTGATGGATCAGCCGTGGGGCAAAAAAGCTGTGCGGATTGCCATTGCGATTGGAGACGACGCCGACAAAGATCCATTGCAACGCTTTATCGGCCACCCGGAACTGGAACCGCTACGCGCCGAACAACGCCGAGTCGCTGGTCAAGTATATCCGTTGGGTCTCCACCGCCGTGCTGCAATCGGCTTCTTCGCCCAGCAGCCAGACTGTGGATCAGGCGAGCCGGTCCAACGTGCCGCTGCCGCCCATCCCCGACGCCGCGCCTATCACCGATCCCAACGATGTGTGGTAATCCATCTATACTCTGCACCAGCACACAAGGACATTTTTCAAAGAGCAAAAACTGTTCCTTTGTGGCGCTGCTTAGGATAGCCAGCCGGGGAGGGTGTTGATGGATGGCATGTGGCGGGTGGTGGGGGCCAGCGTACGGGGTGCAACCCATGTCCGCTTGGATCGCCCTAATCAAGATGCGCTCTATTGGCGACCGCGCAGCGGGCGCGCCGCAGAGATGGTCTTGGCCGTGGCCGATGGGCATGGCGGGCCGCGTTATGTGCGCAGCGGGATCGGCGCGTGGTATGCCGTGCGCGCCATCACAGACATTTTGACGCGGTGAGTTCTTTCTGCGCTGCCTGTGGACGACAGCACCAATCTTAGCCAGTGGAAGCGGGCCTGTGAAGAGTGGCTGCCCAAGGTCTTGGTGCGGCGCTGGCGCACGCGCGTGGAACGCCATTTGCGGCGCTGTCCGTTGATCGAGGCGGAACGCCAGATCTTTTTGAGAGGGCAAAAAAAAGAAGCCGTTGATCCGGTTCAAGCCTATGGTGCTACCCTGTTGGCTGCCCTGTTGACTCCCTGGTTTCATCTTTATGTACAACTGGGCGACGGCGACATGCTTACCGTCTCGGCGACGGGCGAAGTCACCCGCCCGCCGCTGCCCATAGATACTCGACTGTTGGGCAACGAAACAACCTCATTGTGCAGCCCCCAAGCCTGGCACAACGTGCGCATTTGTTTTCAACCTGTGGTGGAATCCGCCCCGGCGCTGGTTATGCTCTCCACCGATGGCTACGCCAATTCGTTTGTGGACGACAGGGCGTTTCAACAAGTGGGGGCCGATCTATTGCATCTGTTGCGGCAAGAAGGCGTCGAACCTGTGGCGGCGCAATTACCCGGCTGGTTGCAAGATACTTCGGCGTCGGGCAGCGGCGACGATATCACGGCTGCCCTTGCTCTGTGGGAGGTCAAGCCCCATGAATCAGCTTGAACGGTATGTTGTCAACGTGGAAGGGGTGGTTGTCCGCGCAGATGGCCGCTATTTGATGATCATCCGCAGCTATCTTAAGCGCCACGAACCGGGCGCGCTGACCATGCCCGGCGGCAAAGTGGAGCAGGCCGGCACAAACGACGGGATACTCGAGGCGCATGTACGCCGTGAAATCGAAGAGGAGACCGGCGTCACCGTTCACGACGATATTCGCTATCTTGAAAGCAAGTCCTTTGTCACTGGCGACGGCGAACCAGTAATCGACGTTGTTTTTCTGTGCCGCTACAAAGCCGGTGAGCCTGCCATCACCCGCCCGGAAGAGGTAGACGCGATCTATTGGATGACGGCGGACGAGATCCTGGCTCATCCGCGCACAAGGCCGTGGATTGCACAGAGTATTCAACGGGCCGAAGCGGCGCGGACAGAGGTATAAGCTTGATTCTATGGATCGGGGAGCAGACGGCGGATCTCATCTAGAACTGCTGTCAAATCTGGTGGGGCAGCAGGTTCTACATTTGACTCCTGCTCAGTATGTTTATGGTGGGGAAAGCCACCCAGATTGGGGAAGTGCGGCGTATTGTCGTAGCGGAAGATTAGGTCTGCGGCTGCGGTTTGATAGTGATAGACGTACATGTAGCGCTCTACTACGCCCTCAATGATATTCACAAACTCGCGAATGTGCAGCAGTGAGGCATCTCTAAAGTAGATATCGCCGCGCACAAATCCAACAGAATAGCTACGTTTATCATAGGTCATACTGTGCGATAAGATAACCTCACTTTCAGCCAGGAGTGCTTGTATGGCCTGAAAGTATTGATCAACATTCATTGTAATTGGGCTTTGCGGAGCGCATCCTCTTGAGAGCGGAGCAGGTGCAACGTCTTGATCTCGCCAAACCACTCAATGAAATCCAGCGATTCAGCTAAGGCCCCATGCTGAAATTTCTCTTCAAATGCCTGTGTGGATAGATGGTATGCTTCTTCAAATAACCGTAGCCGTTCTTGTGTTCGCTGAATGCCAAACTTCAAACTTTTTAACTCGTTCTGAATGGCCGATTCAACCAACGGGCGCAGGGCAACGGCTGTCTCTGCCGTAATGATGATCTGTTGTGTCACTTTGTCCGCCTTTCCACCACAGATATACGTCACAGCAGCACACAAGGAGATTTTTCAAAGAGCCGAAAAGGTTCCGTTGTAGCGATGCTTAGTGTAGAAATGGAAAATCTTTGCAGGTTTCTTGTATAGCGCGATAATACCATAATCTAAATGCATTCCCAGATCGATTTCGAGATACTCAATAATTCATGAACCAACTCCTCCAGCCTGGACAAACTGTCAGCGCAAAAACATCAGGGCTGTCTTGTACCGTGAACCGCTTTATCGGCGGCGGCGGACAGGGCGAAGTCTACGAAGTCGGCATGGGCGATCCCGCCAGCCGCCAGCCCGGCACGCCTATGGCGCTGAAATGGTTCTTTCCCCACTATTTGCGCCAGGACCCAGCCCTGCGCGAACGGCTGGAAAGCGCAATGACGGCGGGCGCACCCAGCGACCGTTTCCTTTGGCCGCAAGAGATGGTGGAGGGGGGCAACACCGCCGGATTCGGCTATGTGATGCCCCTGCGCGAAAGCCGCTTTGTGGGGATTGTCGATCTGGTGATGCGGCGTGTGGAACCCACTTTTCGCACCCTGATCACTGCTGGATTTGAGTTGGCCCACAGTTATCTGCATTTGCACGCCAAAGGGCTGTGCTATCGGGACATCTCCTTTGGCAACGTCTTTTTCGATCCCGCCAGTGGCGAGGTGCGCATTTGTGACAACGACAATGTAGGTGTGGATGCGCGCAGCAGCGGCGGCATTGGCGGCACAGCGCGCTTCATGGCCCCAGAGATTGTGCGCGGCGAGGCTGTGCCCAGTGTACATACTGATCTTTTCTCGCTGGCTGTGTTGCTTTTTTACATGCTGGTTAACCATCACCCGCTGGAAGGCGCACGCGAGGCCGAAATTCGCTGCTTTGATCTGCCCGCCATGACTCGACTCTACGGCACAGATCCGATCTTCATTTTTGATCCCAACGATGATCGCAACCGGCCCATCGCCGGCTATCACGACAATGCCCTGGCCTTTTGGCCCATCTACCCCGCCTTTTTACGCACGCTCTTTGTGCGCGCCTTCAGCGATGGCCTGCGCGATCCCGTGCATGGCCGTGTGCGCGAAAGCGAATGGCGGGCGGCGTTGGTGCGTCTGCGCGATGCCATCTTCTATTGCACCCACTGTGGGTCCGAAAATTTCTATGATGTGGAAGGGCTACAGCAGACAGCAGATCCCACCCAGCGTCAATGCTGGTCGTGTCGCGAACCACATCGCCTGCCACCGCGCATACGGCTGGGCCGCGCGGTGGTGATGCTCAACCACGACACCCAACTCTATGCCCACCATCTGGACGAAAATAAACAGTACAATTTCACCCAGCCCCTGGCCCAGATCGTGCAACATCCACGCACACCCGAAATCTGGGGCCTGCGTAACCTATCCGGCCAAAAGTGGGTGAGCCATGACCGCAACGGCTCTATGCACGAAGTGCAGCCCGGCCAGACAGCCACGCTGGCCGCCGATCTACGCATCAACTTCGGCCAGCGTGAAGGTGAAGTACGATTTTAGGTATGCATCCGCGCCCCCCTGCCCTGCTCCGCCAACTGATCCAGCGCTATGGCCCTACGCTCAGCGACAATCCGCGCCGGGTGGAGGGCTTCTTGCAAGATCTGTGCGGGCAACACCCATGTGAGATCTTTGTGATCGTCCATGCCCAAGAAGCAAAGATCCCGGCAGAACTGTTGGCCGCGGGGGCATTGGCTGGGGATGCTGGCCTGTGGCAACGGCTCTCGCGGCGGCTCCAAGATCGGATGGCGTTTAGCCCCGAAGCGGCAGATCGGGCTGTACAAAGTTGGGCGCTGGCCTTGAACATTCAATCGACACAACGCCGCACTTGGATGCCCACGTGGTTGACTGACTGGGTGAGTGGATGGACTTGGGGGAGAATCGGGGGGACACGCTGGGGCCGTTCTGGTGTACAATGGGATTTACGATTGGGGCGGGGCAGCGGTCTGGCCTGGCTCGGCGGGCTGATATTGGTCTCGGTGTTGCTCTATGTAATTCTACAATTGGATCTTAGCCCGATGTTCGCGCCGTGGGCAGAGTCAAGAGAGACGCCCACGGTGACGCCGTCCATTGTCGGCGCGGTTGCCCAACTAGAGGCGCTCTATCCGCTGCCACGTGAGGTACGCATTGCTGCAGAAGAGGTTGCGGTCCATGCCGAGCCAAGTAGGGAAAGCGCCGTCGTGGCCCGGCTTAGTCCGTTGGGCGCGGCAGTTACCATTGATGGGTATAGTGAAAATGGTCAACATGCGCACATTTCTCAGCCCATCAGTGGTTGGATCGAGGCGCGGCTGATTACGCATACTGTATTGGTGATGAATGGAGCCGCCAGCTATCCGGTGACGATTGCACCCGCCGTGGGGCGAATCATCGCCGCTGGCGTGCGTGTACGCCAGGAGCCAACATTAGACGCCGTCAGCCTGGGGCAGGTGACCACGGACGACACAGTGACAATTGTCGCCGTCACCTTTGATGGCCGGTGGTATCAAATCGTGGCCCCCATGGCGGGGTGGGTCAGTGGAGACTATGTCGAGCTCATTTCCAATGAGGGAAATTCTTAAGAGGAGATTGTATGGCAAAAAATGAAAGTCATGTAAACCGTAACACGTCGATTACCCAGGTCGAAACGTTTGGCTCACAAAATCAGACGCGCTCGGTTGAAGTGCGCGATGACGAGGGGCTGCTGGGTGTGGGCATGGGTCAGGAATTGGCGGTGCTGGTGGGCGTGGATCTTGCCAGTGATCCTGGTCTGTTGCCGTTGGAAGATTCGTTGGACGAGTTGGGGCTGTTGGCCGATACCGCTGGGCTGGCCGTGGGCGGGCGCATCACCCAAAATTTGGCCCATCCACATCCGGCTACATTTATCGGGTCCGGTAAGTTAGAGGAACTAAAGATGATGGCGCTGGAGTTGGGGGCCAATGTGGTGATCTTTGATGACGAGCTTTCGCCCAACCAACAGCGCGGTATTGAGAAAGTACTGGGCGAGGAGATCAAAGTCATTGACCGCACGGCACTGATTCTCGACATCTTCGCCCGCCATGCCAGCACCCGCGAAGGCGCAGTGCAGGTGGAACTGGCCCAATACGAATACCGATTGCCGCGCCTGACACGCGCCTGGACCCACCTGGCCCGCCAAGCCGGTGGGCGCGCCGGCGGGGCCAGCGGTGGCGTTGGCGTGCGCGGTCCGGGTGAAACACAGTTGGAGGTTGACCGCCGTGAGATCAGCAAGCGGATTGCCCACCTCAAGCGCGAGTTGGAAGAGATTACCAATCACCGAGAGCAGTACCGATCCCGGCGGCGCATGTCGCCCATGCCGGTCATCGCCGTAGTGGGCTATACCAACGCGGGCAAGAGCACATTGCTCAACGCCATTAGCGACGCCAATGTGATCGCCGCCAACCAGCTTTTCGCCACGTTGGATCCGACGACGCGCCGCGTCGATTTACCGGGTGGGCGTCTATCGCTCTTTACCGATACCGTCGGTTTTATCCAAAAGTTGCCTACGCAACTGGTGGCTTCCTTCCGCGCTACGTTGGAGGAGATCAATGAGGCCGATATTCTGTTGCATGTGGTGGATGCATCGCACCCCAACGCTGATGAACAGGTGACTGCGGTGGAAGAAGTGTTGGAAGAGTTGGGCGCGGGGGATAAACCTGTGGTGACTGCCTTGAACAAGGTCGATCTGCTGGACCAAACCGATGCCGACGTGATGGCTTGGTTGCAAGCCGCAAAGGCACAATATCCCAGCGTAGTGTTGACCAGCGCTCTTCACAAAGAGGGCATGGACGAACTCTTGCAGGTTATTGACAACCGTTTGCGCCAGGAGATGGTTCCCGTGCACATGTTGATTCCCTACGCCAATGGCGATCTGGTTTCGCTTTTTCACCAATACGGGCATGTGGAACACGAGGATTACACGGGCGAGGGGACGATGATGAAAGGCCGACTACCGGCTTCAATGGCGGGGCGATTTGCAGAGTATTGGATCAAAGAAAGCCATGCTTAACCTGTGCAAGTTGAGCCGTCTATTTCTGGAAATTGCAGCAGCAGGCTCACCTGCGCGGCGCTAGCGTCGAGACGTTGATCAATCTCTGGTTACAAGAGAGACTCCTATACCATCCGCACAAGGCTGCTTAACCACCCGAAAAAGAAGAGTTGATGATGAAGCCAAACGTTGTTGTGACCCGCCGACTGCCCCAAGAGGCCATCCAGCCTATCCAAGATCAGTGCGAACTGCGCTATTGGGACCAAGACGATCCCATCCCGCGCGAAACGCTGCTAGATCGGGTGCGCGGGGTAGACGGGATCTACTGTCTGCTCACCGAGCGGATTGACGCCGAACTGCTAGACGCCGCTGGTGATTCCCTCAAAGTCGTCAGCACCATGTCCGTGGGCTACGATCATGTGGATGTCAACGCCTGCACCGAGCGTGGCGTGCGGCTGGGCAACACGCCCGGCGTCCTCACCGAGACCACGGCAGAACTGGCTTTTGCGTTGATGCTGGCAACGGCACGGCGCATCCCCGAGGGCGTCCATGCTGTGAAGGCGGGCGAGTGGCGCACGTGGAAACCCATGTGGCTGACCGGACAGGATGTCCACGGCAGCACCGTGGGTATTGTGGGGCTGGGGCGGATCGGCGCAACTTTTGCGCGTATGCTCCAGGGCTTCGAGTGTCGCATCCTCTATTCGGGACCGCGGCCCAAGCCTGATGTCGCCGGACCCTTGCATGCTGAGTTTGCTTCGTTTGATGATCTGTTGGCACAGAGTGATTTTGTGGTGGCGCACTGCCCGCTTACGCCAGAGACGCGCCATGTCTTCAACGCTGCTGCCTTTGCGCGTATGAAACCTAGCGCCATCTTTATTAACACGACCCGTGGCGGCGTTGTGGATCAGGATGCGCTTTATCACGCCCTGGCAAACGGCCAGATCCGCGCCGCCGGGCTAGACGTGACCGACCCAGAGCCGCTGCCCGCCGATCACCCGTTGCTGACGTTGGACAATTGCGTGATCCTGCCCCACATTGGCAGCGCCACCGTGGCGACCCGCACCAAAATGGCAATCATGGCAACCCAGAATTTGCTGGCCGGGGTCAAAGGCACAACGCTGCCCAATCCGGTGAATTAGAAATAACGAGTAACGAGTAAAAACGACATTCGTCACTCTTTACTCGTTACTCTATGCCAACCTTCTCTCCTTCTAAAAAGAATTTCGTGTGCATGGTTAGGCTGGTTGAGAATCCCTGTTTTGTCATTCTAAACCGAAAAAGGCATAATACAACCAGCCTGTTTTAATCCCCTTGATCATCTCACAACCGATGCCATCCACGAGGAGCAGCCTAGATGAGCAATAACACACTGACGATCACCGATAATCGTACCGGTGAGACTTATGAAGTCCCCATCACCCATGACACTATTAACGCCATTGATCTGCGCAAGATCCGCGTGCAGGCCGACGATTTTGGCATGATGACCTATGACCCAGGCTATTCCAACACGGCAGCCTGCAAAAGCAGCATCACTTACATTGACGGTGACAAGGGGATTTTGCGCTATCGTGGCTATCCGATTGAACAGTTGGCCGAACAGAGTTCTTTTCTCGAAGTTGCCTATTTGCTCATCTTTGGCGAACTGCCCACCAAGCCGCAGTTGGAAGATCGGGCACAGAAGGTGATGCACCACACCTATATTCATGAAAATCTCACAGGGCTGATGCAGGCATTCCGCTATGATGCCCACCCTATGGGCATCTTGATTGCCTCGTTGGCGGCGCTTTCCACCTTTCATCCCGACGCCAAGAAGATTGAAGACCCTGAATTGCGCCTCAAGAATATCTGGCGCATTCTGGGCAAGTTGCCCACCATGGCCGCCTTTGCCTATCGCCATCGCATCGGGCGACCGTATAACTATCCCAACAGTTCCATGAGCTACACGGCCAACTTTCTCTATATGCTCGATTACATGAACCAGAGCAACTACGAGGTGAACCCGACGCTGGCAAAGGCACTGGACATTCTTTTCATTCTCCATGCGGATCACGAACAGAACTGTTCCACCTCCACCATGCGTAACATCGGCTCTAGCCAGGCCGATCCTTATAGCTCTATGGCGGGGGCTGCGGCTGCGCTCTATGGACCGCTTCACGGCGGGGCCAACGAAGCCGTGTTGCGTATGCTCACCGAGATCGGTGACGTGAAAAATATTCCAGCCTTTATCGAGCGTGTGAAAAAGCGCGAAGTCCGGCTCATGGGTTTTGGTCACCGTGTCTATAAAAACTATGACCCGCGTGCCAAGATCATCAAACAGGTGGCCTATGAAGTCTTTGAGGTCACAGGGCGCAATCCACTGTTAGACATTGCCATCGAACTGGAACGCATCGCCCTGGAAGATAGCTACTTTGTCGAGCGCAAACTCTACCCCAACGTAGACTTTTACAGCGGCATCATCTATCAGGCCATGGGCTTCCCAGAGGATATGTTCCCTGTGCTCTTTGCCCTGGGACGTGCCCCCGGCTGGTTGGCGCAGTGGGTCGAACTGATTGAAGATCCCGAACAACGCATTGCGCGTCCCGTGCCAGATCTATCTCGGCCCCGACGAACGAAATTATGTACCGTTGAAAGAACGCCAATAAAACAGAAGCTGGACGAGACAGCTTTACGGGTTATTCCCATCAAAGCGATTTCGTCCGTCTCCCTAAATTTTGAACTGCGGACAGATTTCCAGACCCGCCCCTGCCCATCAGCGTGTACGATGGGGCAAGGGTGGGTCTGTTTGTATCTCTCCTCGGGCGGGTTGAACAGGATTCTGCACCAGCACAGATTGCACCAGCACCACAGGGCCAGCAATGTTATTATAATGATCCCCGTTCGCCTCGTGGGCTTCCAGCACCGCCCCAAATGTCGTTGCGAAATTCACTGAATCTGCCTGTACATAGAGCACACTTCCCACCAAGAGTTGCTCTGGCAGATTGCTACCCTCCGGCCACCAATACTCATCCCCCGGAGACAAGATGAAACGAGCGCCGGGCAGCAATGGTAGCGCAGAGCCATCGACGCCCCACACCGCCCCGTAAAGCGAGATCGTGTGCCAGGGTTGATTCACCCCATTGGGGATAGGCTTAGCATCCACGTATAAATCCACCCAGAAGGGCGAAACTACAGGGACACTCCCCTGATTCACAATCACAATTTGCAACGCCTGCCCGACTACGCTCACCGACTCCACCATGAGATCCGGTCGGGGTGGGGGCAATGTCGACTTGTTCAACCAGGGCAGGTAGAGCCAGCGCATCCCGGACGTCTGTTTATAGATCGCAGGCAAGTAGAAGGCTGACGCTCGATCTACAGGGGTGACTGTCAGCGTAGCCGTAGCCGTTGGCGTGGCTGTCGGTGAGTGTGTGGCTGATGGCGTCAGCGTTGCCATTAATGTCGGTGTTGACGTCGGTGTCGTCGTTACTGTTGCCTGTCGCTGTCTGTGGTCTGCGGTCTGCCGTCGCTGTTATCGTGGGTGTCGGTGTCGTCATACTGGGCACTGTGGCCGTCGCGGTTGCGCTCGGCGTGGCGTGCTGGTGTCGCCGATGGCATGAGTCGCCGTCGGCATCAGCCGTCGCCGTAGCGGTCTGTGGTCCGTCGTCTGTCGTCGGCGTTGACGTCGGCGTTGATGTTGCCGACGGTGTCGCACTCGCCGTCGATATTGTCGTCGTTGGAGAGCCTGTGACTATCGCCGTGGATGTCGCTGTCTGCGTTGTAGATGGCGTCGCCGTTGGCGTTGAGGTCGCCGTGGGGGTAGATGTCACTGTCGCCGTGGCGGTCTGCGGTCTGTCGTCTGTCGTCGGCGTTGATGTCGGCGTTGATGTCAGAGTCGCCGTTGGCGTTGGCGTTGATATCGGTGTGGACGTTGCCGTTGCTGTGAGGGTTGGTGGCTATGAACGTCGCCGTCGCACTCGCCGTCGGTGTAGACGTCGCCGTTGCTGTTGCCGTTGCGGTCTGTGGTCGATCGTCTGATCGTCGGCGTTGATGTCGGCGTTGATGTCGGCTGTTGGCGTTGGAGACCCTGTGACTATTGCCGTGGATGTCGCTGTCTGCGTTTCGTCTACGACGGTCGCCGTTGGCGTTGCAGGTCGCCGTCGGCGTAGATGTCGCTGTCGCCGTGGCGGTCTGCGGTCTGTCGTCTGTCGTCGGCGTTGATGTCGGCGTTGATGTCGCGTCGTCGTTGATGTCGGCGTTGGTGACCCTGTGACCGTCGCCGTGGATGTCGCTGTCCCCGTTTCGCCGTGGCGGTCTGTGCGTCCGTCGTCTATCGTCGCGTCGGTGTCGGCGTTGATGTCGCCGTGGCGGTCTGCGGTCTGTCGTCTGTCGACAGCGTCGCCGTTGATGTCGGCGTTGATGTTGCCGACGGTGTTGCAGTCGTCGTCTGTCGTCGGCGTTGGATGCCGGACTATCGCCGTGGATTCGCTGCGCGTTGTAGATGGTGTCGTCGTTGGCTGTGACGGTCGCCGTGGGCTGTGAACGTCCCCGTTGCGCACTCGCCGTCGGTGTAGATGTCACTGTCGTTCCGTGGCGGTCTGCGGTCCGTCGTCTGTCGTCGGCGTTGTCGTTGGCGTTGAGGCGTTGACATCAGTTTGCCTTGCCGTTGCGTCGGCGTTGACGTCGGCGTGGTCGTTGCAGTCGCCGTTGGCAGTGAGCGTTCATTCACCGCAAAGGCCGCCTGCACCGATTGAGTCCCCCGTCGGTGGCTAACGCTCGCCGTATTCGTGATCACCTCGCCATAGCCGCCGGTGTGGCTGACCGCAAAGGTAAAGGTCAGCGTCGTGCTGGCAGTCACCACACCGTTCCATGTGATCTGAGTACCGCTGAGCGCCGCCCCAGAGGTGTTCCCCACCCACCCGGCAAAGCTTACCCCGGCGGGCAGCGTATCCGTGAGCGCAGCATCGCTCACCGTGGCGGGGCTGCTGTTGCTGATCACCAGCGTATACGTAAGCAGAGCTCCCCGGCTCCGTCAGCGTAGGCGTGACGGTTTTGGCAAGGCTCAGGCGGGCAACATCATTTTCCACGAGCGTCACCGTGGCCGTGCTGTCAAGAATGCTACCATTCACCGCGCTGCCAATCGTGACGCTGAAAGTTTCGTCTCCCTCGTCCAGCAGATCGTCCACGATAGAGAGCGGAATGATCCCCATGCGGCTACCCGTGGGAATCGTAAGCACGCCGCTCACAGCCAGAAAATCCACACCCGCATCCGCTGTGCCGCTTGTCCCCGTGTAGATCACCGATGTGTCCGATTCATTCAGCGTGCTCAACGTGACAGTGACGCCCCCGTCCCCGCCCCCTCATCCACTGTCCGATCCGCAACGGACAGATCCGGCGTATCGTCAGCAATGGTCAGCGTAGCGGTGACGGGATTACCCAGGCTGCTGCCCAATGCTTCGGAGAGGCTCAGCCGCAGCGTTTCGTCGCTTTCCATCTCGGCGTCGTCACTAATAGGCACGCTCACCGTCACCGACGGCTGGCCCGCCGGGATGATCACGGTGTTGCTGATCAGCGTGTAGTCGCTGACCGCCGAAGCCGTCCCATCAACGCTCTGCACAGTGACCGTCACCGGCGCGTGCAGGTTGATCGGGTCCACGGTCACGGAAATTTGCGCCGTGCCCGCGCTCTCGGCCACGCTGACCGCACTCTGCCCAAACTGCACCTGCGGCGGTGTCAGCCTCAGCGTGGCGCTAGCGCTGTTGTCGTTGGCCGTCTCCGCGGTGATAAAGGCATAGCCTTGGTGGGTCAACGTTTCACTGAGATGCCCCGACACCTGCGCTGTCACCGTGATCACGCCCCCGGTCCCCGGTGCCAGATCCGCCACCTGCCAGCCTGCCGGGTTTGCCAAGGATTGGGCGGCCATACGTGTGGGCAAGGTCGCAGCTTCTGTCGCCATTGCACCCACCACAGGTAGATAAACCGTATGTTCACTTGCCAGCGGCGAGGAACCCTCTGGCAACATAAGATCCGGGAACAATACGCGCAACCCCTCCTCGCTGACCGCTGTTTCGGTGATGGTCGCGCCGCTGCTGCGATTCAACAGGGTGAGGCCATCACCAATTATCAGATCGGCCAAACGCACGCCCGTGGCTGTGGCCGTGCCTTCGTTGGTATAGGCAATAGTATAGGTGATGATCTGCCCAGGTTGTGCCGACGCTGTGGAGAGCGTGCGTGCCAGAGCCAGTTCCGGTGCGATTACCTCACCGTAAAGCTGCCCACGCCCACGCCGCCGTCGTCGTCGGTGACGCTGAGGGGCGGGGACGTTGTAGCTGCCGGTCTCGGTATAGGCGTAGCTCGTGCTAACGTTGTCGCTATAGATGCCCGTAGCTTCGACTATGCCATCACCCCAGATCATCACCGCTTCGTGGGCGTCTGCACCGGGATCGCTAAAACTGACAAGCAGATCAAAGAGATCGGCTCGGTTGACGCGGCGGTTGTTCAGCGCGCTCAGCGCAGGCGCAACATTGTTGACAATACACTGCCCGCGTTCACGGCGTGCGCGGCCGTCATCGTCGCTTACAACCAGCGTGGGCGTGTAGATCGCTGTGCCGTCAAGGTAGGTATGTGTAAAAACCTGGCCGACGGTGACGCTCACCGTCTCCGTCACGCCGTCGCCCCAATCCAGGCCATAGCCGAGAATGCTATCATCGCCGGGATCGGTGATGCTGTTCAAGGTCAGCGTGAACATCTCTCCTTCGTCGATGACGCTGGCACTTTGGCTGGTGTCGAGAATCGGCGCGACGTTTTGCACGGCCACCGTCACTGTTTCGCGCAGCGTTGTCGTTTCGTTGATGCTAACTATGGCCGTGTCAACCTTCGTCCGCGGTCCATCTTCCACCGTCACGCCGTAGACGTAACTCACCGTCTCCCCCGCCGCCAACGTGATCCCCGCGGCGTGTTGACCCTGCCCGGTGTCGCTGATTACCACGCCCGTGGCTGCACTTTCGCCCGTGTCGCCCACCGTGAGCGTGTACGCAATCGTCGAGCCTTCGGCGGGCTTGGCATTTGTCACCGTGTAGGCCAGCGTGAGCATGGGCGGACCCAGCACGGTATTGCGGATCGACGCCGATCCGCTGCCGGCGATCTGGTGATAGCTGACCGTGTCGGTGAAACTGTCGCTGTAATTCCCATATGTTGAGCCGTGAAAACGAAGGTCACAGCAGTGCCCGCCGCCACATCGCCGCCCCAGGTGATCACATCCCTGTTGACGACTGCGCCATCGTTGTCCACCCATTCGCCAAAATCCAACGCCGCGGGCAGGCTATCGGTGAGCACGACGGCCAGCGCATTCGCCACGCCGCTGTTGCTCAGATCACGGTATAGGTAAGCGTGCCGCCTTTTTCAATCGCCCCCACGGGCGAAACCGCTTTACTAATCTGGAGTTCCGGCGGGCGCACGCTGACGATAAGGCTGGCGCTGGCGGAAGTCGCCGTCGTCGGTGGCGGTGACGGTAACCGTATAACTGCCCGCCACGGCAAACGAGCGGCTGGCGCTGACAATAGTGCCCGCACCCAAACTCCCGGTAATGCCGTCGCCCCAGTCGATCACACTGTTGAAATTGTCGCCGCCGGGGTCGCTTACGCTAGCGGTGACGGTCAACGTTTCGCCTTGCGCCACGATCTGATCCGCACCCAGGCTGATCCGCGGCGGCAGGGTAGT
>CAVRLX010000014.1:0-175089 GCA_963721725.1 uncultured Chloroflexia bacterium | reverse complement strand
TCGGCCTGATGCGCGTGGGTGACGTGATAAAAGTGGTTGACAAAGGCGCGTTCAACGTCCGCTGTGTGATCTGCCAACTTCTCCCCCGCAAACTGGCGTACCAGGCTGTGCAGGCTGTAGCGTTCGGATTCGTGGTGCTGTTGCAACAGTGATTTTTCGCACAGCCGGTCGAGATCGGCAAGGGTTGCCCCGGCCACGGCTGTGGCGGCTGCGGCACGAAAGCCTGCCGGAAAGATGGAGAGCGCCGCCAATATTGCCCCTTCCTCTGCCGCCAGCATTGCCCACAATGTCTCGAAGACGGCGCGTAGGCTGCGATGGCGCGGATCGACGTCGCGGCAGATGCGTGCTGAGGAAGTCCAGCGATTGGCCGATAGCGTCAATAATCTGCCGCAGTGAGCGGCGACGCACCCACGCCGCAGCCAGGGCAATGCCCAGCGGCAGCCCATCCACCAATCCACAGATCTGGCGCACGTGGGGCAAATTGTCGGTGGAAACCACAAAGCTATCTCGCGCCATCCGCCCCCGTTCTGCAAAGAGCGCTTCCGCCGCCCCCATCTCCGCTTCCCCCACGGGCAAGCCATCCAGCCATATCACTGATTCTGCCCCAAAGTTAAGCGGCTCGCGTGATGTCGCCAGAATCGCTATCCCCGGGGCGCGCTTGAGCCATGCGGGCATAAACCGGATCTCGTCCAATACGACCTCGCAGTTGTCCAAGATTAACAACATTCGTTTGTCACGCAGAATGGCAAGCACCTGATCGCCGGTCAGTTGTTTGCCCGCCTGCCCCAGCCCCGCCGCCTCGCCAATGGCGATCTGGATCGCCTCCACCCCGCCCTTGATCGCCCCCAGATCCATAAACCAGATTCCATCGGGAAAGCTCGCTTTGACCTGTTGGCCGACTTCGACTGAAAGGCGCGTTTTGCCAACGCCGCCTGTGCCCACCAGTGTAACAAGGCGATAGGCGGGGTTCACGAGCAGGTCGAGCAAGTGCGCCTGTTCTGCCTCTCTGCCGAAGAAGCGCGTTGTTGGCAGCGGCAAATTGTCGAGAATCTCGGCCCCGCCCGACACAACAAGCGCATGGTCGAAAATCTCTTGGCGCAGTAGCTGTGTCTCCGCCTCTGGCTCAACGCCCAATTCATCCCACAAGCGCTGTTGGCACTGTACAAACTGGGCAAGCGCGGCGGCGCGGTCGCCCAGGTGATGGTGCGCCGGCATGATGCGCCCGGTGGGCCGCCTCGAGCCACGGTTCCAGGGCCGAGCTGACGGTGCGCCACGTCCAGCACTGCCGCCCATTCGCCGCGCGCCATCCGCGCTTCGCGCAGCCACGTCATCGCCTCCAACGTGCGCTGTTGAAGGTGTTCGCGTTGCGCCACCGTCCAGGATTCCCAGGTTTCGCTGGGGAAGTTCAACCCGGCCAGGAATTCGCCGCGCACCAGTGCCACCGACTCTTGCAAGCGCGCCAGACAGGTCGGGCAACCGGCCAACTGGCGATGGGCATGGGTTTCCACCGCTGCTAGGCGCTGATCAAACTGGGTCACGTCGATCCTGATGTTGTCGCCGGCGCGGAGGGTGATCTGCTTTGCGGTCAATATCAAACCACGGGGGCGTGGCCGGCGTGCGTCGTCCAGCGCGCCGCGCAGGCGGGTCAGGCGGTTGCGCAGATAGGTGAGTGCTTCTGTGTTGTCGCGGTCGGGGGAGAGCAGCGCGGCCAGGGTGTCGCGGCGTTGGGGGATGCCTTGGTGGGCGGCGAGGTAGGCGAGCAGGGCACGCTCGGCGTCGGTGCGGAAGTCGGCGGGATTTTCGCCCACCGTCACTTGGAGCGGCCCCAACATCTCGATTCGCAACTCGCCAATACCCATTGACTGTCTACCAATC
Source organism: uncultured Chloroflexia bacterium (assembly GCA_963721725.1). GTDB lineage: Bacteria > Chloroflexota > Anaerolineae > Caldilineales > Caldilineaceae > RI-153. Next base: position 173,214 of record CAVRLX010000014.1, on the reverse strand, counting down.
AAGGTTCAAACGCACCCAAACCCGTTCACCTTGGGTGCGATATGGGTGCGCAGCCGCCATAGGGTGTGGTCAACCTGGCGCAAATGGAGCCACGGAAAAGCACAACACACCCACGGAGGCTTTGTATGACACACTTCAAAAGCTGGAAAACAATTACCCTGGCCCTCATCGTCACCCTGCTTGTCGCATGGCAACCTGCGATCACCTATGCTTGTGGTGCTGCCGGGCATGGAGGTTGTTAAACGCTCCAAGGCACGCCTCGTCACTGATTGACAAGTGCCAGAGACTGAGTTGTCAACAACAACTTGGTCTCTGGCGTGAATGGCAACGAACCCGCCCGAACCCGACTATGCAGACCGGTTCCCCTCGTTTACATCCGAGAAGACATGCGTATACTGATTGACCGCCTTTGCACGTTGCAGCAATGCTGGGTGTTGGAGCACTTCCGCCAGGGAAACGGCTTTCGTGCTATACTCGCTGGCCGCTCCTTCGTCACGCTTGCTCAAAAACTCGGCCAGGCCGATCATCACTTCACACTCAAGGGATTGGAGATTGTCCTGTTGGGTGATGGCCAAGGCTTGATGATAGAGCGTTTTCGTCCATTTTTCGTTTTCACGGTCTCGCTCGGCGTCTGCCAGATTGAACAAGGCTGTTGCCAACAAGGAACGGTTCCCTAGTGATTCGGCAATTTGTACTCCTTCCTCCAGATGTTCGACCGCCAGATCGATTTTACCCATCAGACGATAATTTTTACCAAGGTTAACGTTTAACTCTCCCTGTCCAGTCAAGTTGCCGTTGCTCACCGCCAGGTCAAGTCCGATCTGCAAATAATATTGTGCGCCCACATAGTCACCTTGCTGAGTCGCAATCATACCCAGATTGTTGAGTAGCAGTGACTGTAGATGGCGATTATCGAGCTGGTTACAAAGGGCGAGCGCTTCTTCCATTGCCCGCTGTGCGGCTGACAAATTGCCTTGATGGTAGCAGACGGCCCCGATGCTGTTGAGGCTGTTGCTCAAGTTCTGGGTGTTATCGATGGCCCGCCACGCATCGCACGCCTGTTGTAGATGGTCGAGCGCAGCAGCGTAGCGGCCCTGAATGTCGTCGATGACGCCCAAGTGGTGGTGACACCAACCCACGATCAGGGTGGCGTCAAGGGCATGGGCGAGTCTGAGAGCATGGGTAAGCTTGTCGGTGGCTGCCTCATATTCCCCCAACCGCCAAAGCGACTCGCCCCACAGCACATGCCCCATGCCGTTCGCCCAGCGGTCATCACACTGGGCCGCCGCTTGCAGCGCGGCTTTCAGCGTTTCCAGCGCGGGCCGATAGCGCCCCAGCCGATTTTGGAAGCGCGCCTGCTCCAGCCCGGTCCGGGTCGCCAGCGCAATGCCCTGCGCTCCCCACGTAGTAGCGATGCGGACTGTGGTCTGCATGGCGCTCTCTGCCTCCTGCGCCAGCCCGCGCAGTTGATAGACAACCGAGAGCGACGTGAGGGCAGCCGCGAGCAAATCGACTTGGCCCAGGGCAAGCCCCGTTTGCCAGGCCCGTCGCACATTGTCCATGTCCGGTTGAATCACGGCCACGGCGCGCTGGGGAGCGTCTTTCTGCAGCGCTTCGGCGTGCTCGGCCAGCAGCGTGAGGTAGTAGTCCGCGTGTTTGTGGGGGGTTGGGTCGCTGTCGGGGCACTTTTCGGCTGCGTAGGCACGTATAACTGGATGGATCGCATAGCGGTCCGATGCTTCATCGTAGGTAATCAACGATTTGTCGCGCAGGGCGGCGAGGTGCTGCGCGTCCGCTTCGGCAATAGAGTGCGCCGCCGCCCCTGTAAACCCGCTGCGAAAGACCGCCAGCCGCGCCAGCCGCTGTTGCAGGGCCGGTGTCAATGTGCGCCACGACATCTCGAACACAACGCCCAGACTGCGATGGCGGCCCGGCACATCGCGCAGCGACGTTGTACAGCGCATTGAAGCCATCGGCCAACTGATCCGCAATGGCTCGACAGGTTGCGCTGTACGTCGAGCGCAGCAGCCAGTTCAATCGCCAGCGGCAGCCCTTTCACCATGCGACAAATGGTGCGGATGGCGGCCAGTTCATCGGCCACAAGCATCTCCTGCCGTTGCTGTGCCCGCCGCGCCGCGAACAAACCGACTGCTTCGGAAGCGATGGCTTCGGTGTCGTCAATTCTGGCCTCGCTATCATGCGCCGGATAGGCCAGCCCGGTCAACACAATCGTCCACTCCGCCCGGATGCGCAACACCTCCCGCGAGGTGACGAGCAATTGCACGGCTTCACACCGCTGAATGATATCGAGGACAATGGAGACGCCCGCAAGCAGAGGCTCAAAATTGTCCAGCACGAGCAACATCTGTTTGTGTTGCAGGTGATCCAACAACTGCGCAACCGGGGCTTTCGACCCGCTCAAGCGCAAATCGAGGGCCGTGGCGATCTCAATCGCAATCGCTTCCGCCAGGTTTGCATCATTCGGATCGACCTCTGCCAGTTCCACCAGCCAAACCCCGTCCCGATAGTGGCCCAGGCGGCTGCGAGCGATGGTGGTGGCGAGGCGCGTTTTGCCCACGCCCCCCTGCCCCACGAGCGTGACAAGCCGACACCACGGCTGATCGAGGCGACTGTGAATCTCTTGCTGCGCTGTCACGCGGCCAAAGAACTGATCGTACGCGGCGGGCAAGTTGTGATGCTCTGTCGCCGTCTCGCGGATGGTAACGGTGCGTTTTGACTGGGCCTGCTGGATGAGTCTACTCATTTCGGCGGGTGGCTCGATGCCCACTTCAGCGCGCAGCAGATCCGCGCACGCTGCGTAATGGCTGAGTGCCGCGGCCACGTTGCCCACTGCGAGCAGCAGTCGAATCAGCAATGTATGCGCGGTTTCATCGAGTGCATCCACTGCCAGCCAACGACGGGCGATTGCCATGCCCTGGTCAACCTCGCCCGCAGCCAGCATATAGTCTCCCATTTTGTGATAGGCGGCGATGACCTGGCGGCGGATCTGTTCCCGTGTCGTCACCGCCCACTCGTCAAAGCGGGGGGCATCGCTCAGGTGAAAGCCGTCCAGGAAGTCGCCGTGATAGGCATCGAGGGCGTTTTGGAGAGCAAGGGCTTTTTCTGCTGAATCAAGCTGCCCATAGGTGTCTAACCGCTCCAACAAGAGTGCCGAATCCACTTCCTGACGGCTCGCTGGGGCGAGGGTCAGCGAACTGCCGCGTGATCACCAACTGATTGTCAACATGTTTGCGCAGGCGCGTGAGCACAGTGCGTAAATTCGAGAGTGCCTGTTGCGTCGAACGATCATCCCACAGCAGATCAGCTATGAAATCACGCGAGTGTGGTTGTCCTGTGTGGGCCAGATAGATGAGCAGGGCAGGCTCTTTGGGGCTGCGAAACTGCTGAAGGGGTACTCCGCTTTTTGATATAAATCCATTTCCAAGCAGAGTGAATGACAGCATCAAGTCTCTCCAGTGGGCGCATGTGGCTATAGTGCGAAGAAACGAAAACTTTTCCACGAGAGCAAGAGAATTCAGATCGCAAGCAAAGGAGACTCGCCATAAGTACGATCTCGATTAGTGTAACAGAAAAAGAAGTTGCTGAACATATCAGCAGCATTAGATAGGGCGACCGCGGATGTGGACCGCCGGGGGGATACAAGCCCCATTCATGGGGCGCTGCGGGTAGCGCGGGGATTGATCTCCCTGTGAACCGCGGTTGTACACGGTATTCTTTTTTGACCAAGCTGCCAGCATTACCCAACACCCCAAGGGCCTTCCGACAATCACCGGAAGGCCCTTGGGGGTGAAGAGATCGGCGATTTACCTAATCGCCCTATCTATCAAATACTCAAACTCCTCTTAACATTCACTATATCCACAGATATAACACTTGCGACAGCCTTCTACATTCAGGAATGCCGCCTCGCCACAATCGGGGCAGAGATCTCCGATGGGGCGGTCGGCCAGGGGCAGCGCCATCTGTTCGCCGCTGCCCGACTGATCCTTCACAGCGGGCAAGTCGCTGAGATGCTCGGCCAGCACCTGGGCGATGCCATCGGGCAAGCTACGTACACGATTGGCCCCAAAGCCCAGCGCCCGCCCGCCGCCAATGCCCGCCATTTCGTCCATGACCCAGCGCAGACGTTCGCTAGGAGGCAGCGAAGCAGGCATGCGCAACGTCAGGCTGATCAAGCGCCCCAGTGCTTCGCTCACGGCGCTGACATCGCTGCCGGCTTTGCCGATGTTGAGGAAGACCTCGAACGGCTCGTTATTCTCATCATTATTGACGGTGACATAGGCCGTGCCCAGCGGCGTCTCTTTGCGATAGGTGCTGCCCTGGAGTCGGCTGGGGCGCGGGCGTTTGACAAACGAAAGGGTGTTCTGACCGTCGGTGTCGCCGTGCCCATTGCCGTGCCCATTGCCGTGCCCGTTGCCGTGTCCGTTACTATGTCCATTGACGGCAAGTGCCGTGCCATTTACCACGGCGGGCATCTCGCTGCCCTCGTCCTTTTTGGCGCGGGTCGCTTGAGTCTCCAGCACCACCTCCTGGCGGCTGCCGGTGACGTAGACCGTCAATCCTTTACAGCCCAGTTCCCAGGCCATGAGATAGGCCTGCGCCACATCTTCTTCAGTCGCCCCTTCGGGAAAGTTACAAGTGTTGTGGTTTCCCAAGCCGTTGGCAATAAAGCTGTGAGATCCAGGTACGCTTACATCAAACACTTCGGCAAAACCAGCCTTAATCTCTTGAATCTCTACATAAATTTTGCCAGTGTTGTCTTGCTGGAAGAAGCGATCTGCATAAGGATGGGTTGTGGAAGCACTGAGATGTTCATAGACAGATTGTGCATCTTGACGCTCCATGCGGTGCCCCTGAAGCAAGTTGACCCGCGTCCGTTGATATTCTTTTGGCATATCACCAGCAATGGCATACAAACTGCGTAAACTCTGATCCGCGGTGCCTTGCATCTCACGTAGAGCCTCCGTTACCATTGCGGGCAAGAGGCGGCTGTAGTTCCGATAGCGCTGTAAACGGCCCAGGTTGCGATCCGTCAAGCGTTGATTCTTCCACACCTCGACAAAGCTGATCTGTTGAGCAAGCGTTTCTAATTCACCACCCTGCACGGTCAAGTTCCAGGCACGCTCGGTGGTCTGGCGTACTGTGGCAAGCACGCCCATGTTTAACAGCAACACATGCAACTGACGGATTAACCGTTCACTCGCCAGGGTGATACCAAAGAGCTTGCCATCCTGGGTCATGTAGCCATCCAGGAAAAGACCACGCAGAAACGCAGCCACTTCCCGGCGGCTGGCGCGTAAGATACAGCTGGGAATGATCTTGTTCTCGGCACCTGCTTCGAGTCCCAGGTCTGCCAACAGCCAATTGCGTAATGGTCGCGAATTGATTTGCAAGTTATGAACCTGATTTCGCCCATCGGGAATGATCGTGCCGGGCAGATTCAGTAAGCGTGTGCTAATTTGATTCAATTCTTCCAAGAGATGTACATCGTTATTGCTGATGCTAACGCCGTTCTGGGTGATGGCACCCTCGGCGGTGATGCAGCCCAGGAAAAAGGCAAACTCTTCACTCATGATCTTGGGGAATGTGATCAGTTTGCTGTTCGTGCGGAATTCTCCATGATATTCGGGCAATGCCTGGGATGCCTCACCAAACTGCTCCTGCCCTCCGTATAGAACAACGGTATCACCAATCTTCAAATCCCCAAGTGGTTTGAAATCGACTGTGCCTGCTTCAGTCAATACATGAACGCGATGGTTGGGCGTCCCTTCTATGGAAAATCCATAGGAAAGTTGTGCATGGCGGGTCTCACGGTAACCACCGTAATAGAAAGCATTTGTGCGTTCTACCCCTTGAGGACTGATAATAGCGCAGTCATAATCCTCAAATTGATCGGGCAAGCGCATTGCCGAAAGCTCCTGGATTGGCACCAGTCCCTCTCCTGTCAATAGCAGCGTGTCGCCCACAACACATTTACTTATACTGTTATCAACAAACGCCTGAATCGCCGCCTGCATTCGTACATGCGCTTCGGCGCTGATGTCGCTGCTGACCACAAAGGTGTGGCGCACCCGATCAGGCAGATCGGTCACATCCTGGCACGAGCCATAGGTGGCAACATGCTGTTTGATCTCCACTTTGCGCGCTTCGGGCAGGTCGGTGCGGTTGAGCGCCTCCTCAAAGAGCGGGCTGGTATAGACCAGTTCCACATCATTGTCGCCGTCTTTGAAGTGGCGAATATAGCCCAGGGCAAAGACCGGCTCGCAGCCGTATCCCTCGCAGCCGCTCACCGTGGCAATCGTGCCCGTGGGGGCAACGGTGGTTTGGGCGGCGTTACGGATGCCATGGGTTTCGATGCCTTTAACAAGGTTTTGCCAATCCAGGGCTGGCCGTCCCCAATCCCGGCTGTCCGCGAAGACCGGCGCGGGGGGCTGCCATTTCATGCCGCCTGGCTGTGCAGCGTCGTAAATGCTGCCTTCGAAAGCCAGGAAGCTGCCCCGCTCCGCCGCCAGATCCACACTTTGGGCCATACAGTGATAGCGCACAAATTCCATGATCTGCGCCGCGAACTCTTGCCCTTCTTCGCTGCCATAGCGGATGCCCAACTTGTACATCAGATCGCCCAGGCCCATAATGCCCAGCCCGATGCGGCGGGCACGATAGGCCGCCTCGGCCACTTCGGGAATGGCTGGCACATAGGCATTGGCGCTCACTACGTTATCCAAAAAGTGCGTGCTTTCGCGCACGGTGCGGCGCAGCCATTCCCAATCGAGTTTGGCATTGCCGTTCGCATCGCTGATCACATGCACGCCCAGATTGATCGATCCCAGGCAGCAGTTTTCATAGGGGCCGAGCCATTGCTCGCCGCACGGGTTGGTTGCTTCCAGATCGTACAAGTGTGGCACGGGATTGCTGCGGTTGGCGGCATCGATGAAGAGCGCGCCCGGTTCGCCGTTATGGTGTGCGTATTTAATGATCTTGTCGAAAAGATCACGCGCCCGCAGCGTCTTCCACACCTTGCCATCACGCGGACTACGCAGGTGGAAATCGGCGTCTTCTTTGACGGCTTGCATGAATTCGTCGGTAATTGCCACAGAAATGTTAAAGTTGGAGATCGTACCCTCTTCGGCCTTGCACTCAATGAATTGCTCAATGTCGGGGTGATCCACGCGCAGCACTGCCATATTGGCGCCCCTGCGCGTTCCCCCCTGCGCAATCTCGCCAAACGCCTGATCATCAGACGCGCAAAAAGCCCAGCGGACCCGTCGCCCGTCCCGACGACGTATGCACAATATCCCCTCTGGGGCGCAGGCGGCTAAAGGAAAACCCATTGCCACCGCCCGTCTGCTGGATCAGCGCTGCCACGCGCAGCGTGCTGAAGATGCCGTCGCGGTCGCGGCCCATGTCGTCGTCAATCGGCAGGACAAAACAGGCGGCAAGCTGCCCCAGCGGTGTCCCCGCCCCGGTAAAGGTGGGGCTGTTGGGGAAGAAGCGCAGTTCTGTGAGCAGATCGTAAAACGTTTTGCTCGTCGTATCAACATCGCCGCCATGTGCCGCTTCGGCGTTGGCAATGTGGCTGGCAATCCGATAGAACATGCCAGAAACAGTCTCCAGATATTTCCCGTCAATATCACGGCGCAGATAGCGCTTTTCCAGCACTTTTTTACTGTTGTCACTTAAATTAATAGCGTCATCGTCGACGTAGGCGGGTGGGGTAATGTGGACTTTTTCTCCTTTAACGATTTCAAATGTCGTAAAAGCTTTAGGTGAGGAACCATTAGCCGCGACAAGTTTTGCGCCCATAAGATGCGCCATGAATGCCTCCTTTTACAAAAAGCGGGGAAAATGAGGTTTGACATCGGCGTATGAGTAGAATAAAATACGCCTCCACCAGACCCATGCTTTAAGTAAAATTACGGCATGGCGTTGAAAAAGGCGAAAGCCAGTAGAACGTGCCGCCAAGCTTAATCCTACTGACTTCCGCTCTCGAAAGACTTCTATCCTTTGGATAGAGGTCTTTCTAATTGGGAGTGGAACGGCGATGCCGTCTTACCCATCAGGACTTTTGTGCCCGTGCGTCGAATGTACTGCCGCACTGTCACGATCTTTCTGACCATTTCTGGTTTTAGCCATGATGTATCACCTCCTTTCCATAAATCTAGGCAGCATCACTGCCACCCGCGCTTGTTGATAAAGAGTTGCAGATTCAGAAAATAACCGGGCAATCGTAGGGGCGCTGCTTGCTGCGCCCCTACACCATGACCCAATCATTTTTTAACATCCAAGCCTTTATCAACAAGAGCGGACTGCAATGGCACTAGCCACTCGTTCCCTGTCGCCCCATCAACCGATCTACCTCTGTTCGGACCTCGGTCAAATCGTTAAAATCTAGATAGACACTGGCAAAGCGGATATAGGCCACCTGATCCACCGTCGCCAGTTGATCAAGAATCAAATTCCCAATCAAACTGCTCTTCACCTCGGCGCGCCCCAAGCCGTGTAATTGGTCCTCCACCTGATGCACAATGCCGTCAATCGTATCGCTGCTAATCGGGCGTTTTACCGCCGCAATCCGAATCCCCGATAAGAGCTTTTGCCGATCATAGGGTTCGCGTCGGCCATCCCGCTTGATTACAAGCAGATTAGGGGCCACATGTTCATAGGTGGTAAAGCGTTGTGTACAGCCCTGACACTCGCGTCTTCTACGAATAGAATCGCCTGTATCGCGCGTGTCAATTACTTTATGATGGTCGTCTCCACAATGGGGACAACGCATAGATGCCTGCCATTCTAGAACGACTTTGTTCTCAGGAGTACACTAGATGTAGTGGTTTTGTCCGCAAATCATACTATATCTAGTATGTCGAGGAGTCATAGTATAGCATAGACAGAAAGGAGGCGCAAGCCGATTTAGCGCTTGCTATGCTCAAATTGTGGAATCATGTGAAATTTTAATCTTAGAAACACAGAGGCGAGGATATATCTTTCGGGTTGGGTCCACGAGGAATAGATACAAAAAATTCAATAAAAAACCGGGAAGCCACCTGGCTTCCCGGTTGATGTGCAGAAAAAACGCTACTTGCCGTTGCTGTCTCGCGAGCGGCGCAGGAAGGCCGGAATGTCCAGATCATCCCGGTTAAACGACCGCACCGGGAAATCCACCGGTGGCTTCGGGTTATGATCAGGGGCGGGCGGCGGCGGCGCACTGTTGGTGGCGGCTGTGGCCCGTCGTTTGTATTGATTGGCCGTATCCTGCGTGCGGGTCTTGTCAAAGCCCGTGGCAATCACGGTAATATGCAGTTCATCCTTCATCTCTTCGTCAATCACAGCGCCAAAGATAATGTTGGCTTCGGGGTGGGCATTGGCCCGGATCAGTTCGGCGGCTTCGTTCACCTCGAACAGGCTCAGGTCGTTGCCACCCTTGATGTTAAACAGAATGCCCTGTGCGCCTTCAATCGAGACATCCAGCAGGGCGCTTTGGATGGCCTGGGTCGCCGCATCAATGGCGCGGCTTTCGCCTTTGGCCCGTCCAATCGACATCAATGCCGCGCCGCCATCCAACATAATTGAGCGCACGTCGGCAAAATCCAGGTTGATCAGTCCGGGCACGGTGATCAACTCGCTGATGCCCTGAATACCCTGGCGCAACACATCATCCGCCGCGCCAAATGCCTGCTTGATGCTGGTTTTTTTATCCAAAATTTGGAGCAGACGATCATTGGGGATGGTGATCAACGTGTCTACATTTTCGCGTAGCCTTGCCATCGCTCCTTCGGCTGTGCGACGACGCTGCGAGCCTTCAAAGGTAAACGGACGGGTGACGACACCAATCGTCAGCGCGCCCATCTCTTTGGCTACCGCTGCCACCACAGGCGCAGCGCCAGAGCCTGTGCCGCCGCCCATGCCTGCGGTCACAAAGACCATGTCGGCCCCTTCGAGCACCTGTTCAATCTCTTCGCGGCTCTCTTCGGCGGCGCGCAGGCCCACCTCGGGATTGCCACCGGATCCCAGCCCTTTGGTCAGTTTATCGCCAATCCGCAACCGTTGCGGCGCGTTGGACAGCATCAGCGCCTGGGAATCGGTGTTGACGGAGATAAACTCAACGCCTTGAATCCCCGCTTCAATCATGCGATTGACGGCATTTTGACCAGCGCCACCGATACCCAGAACTTTGATCTGTGCAAAATTGTCCACAAACTGGGACTGTCCGCTTCGTCTAGACATGGACGGCTCCTTACGGCTCTTCAGCCACCTATACCAATAGTCCTCAAATCGTGAGTCTACCTGCAAGCGAGGATGGAAATAAACTGTATTCGTCAACGGTTGAACGTCAACTATGGAACAAAGAAGCATGGAGAGTGGCAAAATCTCCCATCTGCTTCATCGATATTCGCTTCATAGCTGATGATAGTACTATAACGGATCACAAATTGCAAAGTAGATCTAACTAACCAGGTGCGACGCACTCGCCAGTGGTAGATTGATTGCGAAAACCTGTGTGGCGAGTGCGTCGCACCCTAGACCTGCATAGGTACAAGTAAATTTCCAAACCGGTGGTGATGCCCTCAGCCGGGCAATAGATTGCGTAGCCAGCCACGCAGCCTGCCGAACCATGGGTTGTTGTCTCGGCTTTCTTTCACGGGAAAATGAATGGCGCGGGCGTCTTCGTGTAAGCCCCAAAGCAGCAGACCCACACTGGTGGCATAGGCGGGTGATTGCAACTCGCGACTCAGTTGTTCCACGGCAATGTGTTCGCCCGGCGCACCCACGCGCACAGGCGTGCCAAAAATGCGGCGGGTCATCTCCACCACGCCGGGCAGTTGACTCGACCCGCCAGTGAGCACCACGCCAGCCGGCACGAGATGTCCATAGCCGCTCTCTTGGGTGCGCTGCATAATGACCTCGCAAATTTCTTCGGCGCGGGCTTCCAAAATCTGGCTGATGAAACGGCGGCTAAAGGTGCGCTCTGGCCGATCCCCAAAGACCGTGGCCCAGACTTGCTCATCCTCGGCAATGCGTTTGGGCTGCAAATGTCCATAGCGCAATTTTAACTCTTCGGCCACATCAAACGGCGCACGCAGCCCCATGGCAATGTCGTTGGTCAGGTGATTGCCGCCCATGTCCAGCACCTCGGTATGCCAAAGCCCGTTGCCCCGAAAAAGCGCCAGATCTGTGGTGCCGCCGCCAATATCAGCCATGATCACCCCCATCTGCCGTTCTTCGGGGGTCAGCACAGCTTCACCGCTGGCAAGGGGTTCCAACACCAATTCATCAATATCCAGCCCGTGCGCCAACACACACTGCGCCAGATTGTTAATCGCCGTGGTGGTTCCTGTAACAATGTGGGCGTCCACCTCCAGCCGATGACCGCTCATGCCCAGCGGTTGTTGGATGCCGTCCTGTTCATCCACCTGCCAGCGCCGAGCGATGACGTGGATCACTTCGCGGCTTTGAGGCAAGGGCACAGCCTGTGCGCCTTCCAACGCCCGTTGCATGTCTGCCCCGGTGACACCGTGTTGGCTGTCAATTGGGCTGATGCCGCGGCTGTTGGTGGTGGAAATGTGGCTACCGGCAATCCCTACATAGGCGCTGGTAATGCGTAGACCCGCCTCACGTTCGGCGGTTTCAATGGCCTCGCCAATCGCAGCCGTCACTTCGGGCACATCCATCACCACGCCGCGGCGAATCCCCCGGCTTTTGGTGACGCCACTGCCCAACATCCGCAAGGATAGATTGCCCAGCTTGTCATAGGTGACAGCGCCCACCAAGACACAGATCTTGGTTGTTCCCACGTCAATCGCAGCAATAATTTCTCTCGGCACAGATACTTCCTCATCCTCATTATACTCCGCAGCAGCACACAAGGAGATTTTTCAAAGAGCAGAAAATCTGCCTTGGTGGTGCTGCTTAGGATAGATAAACAACAAACGCCGCCACAGCAACACCCTACTGGCTGGCGGCTGCATAGTGGCGAAAGAAAGGGCGATTGGGCGCAACCACACTAAAGGTCTGATTGACCTCAGCATCTGCGCGAATATCGGGGAGAACAGCCTGAAGCGCTTTCCATTTTTCGTCAAAATAGCGTCCATCGCCCCAATAGATCAACGTCTGCGCGCCGGGGATCGTAAAATTCAACCCCTGAGTGCGATTATACCGTACTGTCTGCAAACCGGGTATTCGTTCGGTAAGTTGGCGCGTTGCGGCCAACAGCCCGGGCTGAAGCCGCGGCTGGGTGCGATCACCGGGCGCGCGTGCCGTCCACTCTGGATCGACAATTTGCACGGCCGGGTCAAGGGTATCATCGCGCACAGCCAATGCGCGGCTATCATCCAACACCCAATAGCTGCCCTCCCCCGTGGCCCATAGCGCCACCGGCGCAATCTCGCGCACGGCAATCGAAACCTGCGCCGGCCAGCGGATCTCCACACGGGCATCGGCCACATAGGGATTTTGCAGAATTTGGCTGCGGATTAGATCCGGATCGAGCCACAGAATGCTCCAGCTTTCAATGTCACAAAAACCATAAAGTTCGCTGTCGCTCAAATAAGTGGCCCCGGAAAAGTGAACGTTGTCCTCATACACAAAAAACATTTCTTCTTCTTGAAAAGCAAAGAGCGTCCACACCACCGCCATCAACAAAAGCAGACTCGCCAGTTTGCTGGCGCGCAGCCCGCTGAACCCCGGCAGTCGTAGGCGCATAGTCCGCCATGGCAGGCGAGGAAGCCAATCCACAGGCAGGGTGATCACGTTTTCGATCCGCTGCCACTGTTGGCGAAATTGGCGTTTGCGCTGGGCGCGCTTGCGCTGGCGAACCTGTGTACTAGAGGCTGCCTGGCGGGCGACACTGGAATTGGGCCGGGGGCGACGTTGCGAACTGGACGCAATTTTCATGCGGTTCCGCTTTCCTCAAACATTGCTCAAACACGAGAGGATTGGGTGATTGGCTCATCATCCAATCTGTTATCCTTCACGTACAGTGCGATTTTGCTGCCGATCTTCATGACGTTCCAGCGCCAGATCCACCAACCGTTGCACCAATTGGGGCAGGGGCAGACCGCTGGCCTCCCACAGGCGCGGATACATACTGGCATGGGTAAAACCGGGCATGGTGTTTAGCTCGTTAAGATAGACCTGATCACCGCTGACCAGAAAATCGACACGCGCCAGCCCGGCACAATCCAAGGCACGAAAGGCCCGGATCGCCAATGCCTGCACCTCTTCAACCACGTGCGCGGGCAGATCGGCGGGGACGATGAGCTGGCTGCGGTCGTCGAGATACTTGGCGGCGTAGTCGTAAAATTCGTTACAAGGAACCACTTCGCCGGGCACGCTGGCAATCGGATCGTCGTTGCCCAGAACGCTCACCTCAATTTCACGCGCCTGGGGAATGGCCTGTTCCACCACAATTTTACGGTCATAGGCGCAGGCCAGTTCAATCGCCGCCAGCAACCCCTGGCGATCTTTGGCTTTGCTAATGCCCACACTGCTGCCCAGGTTGGCCGGTTTCACAAAGAGCGGATAACGCAACTCGCTTTCCAGCCTTTCCAGCACGCTCTCGCTTGCCTGATGCCAAGTGCGGCGCAAAAAGCTTACATAGGCGGCCTGGGGCAGCCCGGCCATGCCAAACAGCCGCTTGCTGGCGACCTTGTCCATGCCCACCGCGCTTGCCAGCACGCCACAGCCCACATAGGGCAACCCGGCCATCTCCAATAGTCCCTGCACCGTGCCATCTTCGCCAAACGGGCCATGTAAGACCGGAAAGACCAGATCGACAGGGGGCAATTTTTCGTCGGCCACCACAAAAGGCGCGGGCGGGTGTGCTTCACCGTTGAGATAGGCTTTCGGTTCTTCGCGCTCGCTGGCTTTCAAGCGCGCCAATGGATCCCCGCTTGCCAGCCAGCGGCCCGCCGGTGAGATCCCAATCGGCACGGTCTCGTATCCGGCAGCATCCAGCGCGGCCAACACGGTGCTGGCGCTCATTAACGAGACTTCGTGTTCGCCGCTTTTGCCGCCAAAGAGGACGCCGACACGCGGGGATTGTGGTCGGTCCATCATCATTCCCATTCTCCAATCCACTGAATTTCCGGTTCTAGCTGCACGTTGAAACGCGCGGCCACCGTCTCTTGAATATGCTCGATCAGGCGCACCACATCGGCGGCGCTGCCGCTGCCCACGCCGCCGGGGTTGATCAAAAAGTTGGCGTGCAATCGGCTCACCTCAATGCCGCCGATGGCGTAGCCTTGCAGCCCCGCCGCCTCAATGAGCCGCCCGGCATAGTCGCCCGCCGGGTTTTTGAAGGTGCTGCCCAGGCTTGGCTCCACAGGCTGTGTGCGCCGCCGATGGCTCAAAAATCCGTCGGCCTGGGCGCGGCTCTGGTCGATGTCGCCAACGCTGAGGCGGAAATTGGCGTTTAAGATCACCGGCCCAAAGCCAGCGCGCATCACCCGCCCGCGCTTGAGGCGGCTGTGACGATAGGCAAAGGCCAGTTGGTCGCCGCTATATTCCACCACTTCGCCGGCATCATCCAACAGAAGCACGTTCCACAGGCTATCTTTCACCTCGCCGCCGTGCGCGCCGGCGTTGTTGACCACGGCGCCGCCCACCGTCCCCGGCACGCTCACCGCCCATTCCAGCCCGGTCAGCCCGGCGTTGATGCTGGTGCGCGCCACGCCAGCCATGGCCGCGCCGCTTTCGGCCATTAAAAAAGGCCGCGTATCGTGCGGATAGTCGCAGCAAGGCGGATCGTCCACGCGCACAGCGCGGCAGCGATTTTGGATCACCAGCCCGCGCACGCCGGCGTCGCTGATCAGCGTGTTGCTGCCGCCGCCCAACAGCCAATAGGGGATCTGCGTCGCGCGCGCCCAGCGCACCAGTTTGATCATCTGGTGCGGCGTGGTCACCGTGGCGAAATACTCCGCCGGGCCGCCCACCTTCATCGACGTCAGCGGGGCCAGCGGGTGATTGTGGACGATCTCAACGCCCAGGCGTTCGGGTAGACTTAAAGTTTTATAGGTCACTTTGAGCGATTCCGGCGATTTTCATCAAACTATCTCCATCACTTTCTCTGTGAATGTGATCGGGAGATCGATGAGAGCGACCGATAAACAGCCCTCTTCTGCTTCGTGAATAATCACTTTTGGCTTCACATTATTTTTCCTTAAGTCACTAGTTTTGGTGATACCCTTGTATAGGCATTACACACTACTATACAACATCTCCAGCAGTATCTCGCCAATCCGGTGACTCGTCCCCGCGCCCAAGGTGATGACGACATCGCCGGGCTGCGTGCGGGCGGCCAGGGCAGCGGCAATGGGTTGCAGCCCGGAAATATGTTCAATGTGCGGGTGAGCGCTGGCGGCCACCAGATCCCCGGCCGAGAGCGTGCCGTCGTCGCGCTCACGCGCGGCGTAAATATCGGTGACGATCACGCAGTCGGCGTCGCCAAAGCTGGCCGCCATCTCCGTCAACAGTTCACGGGTGCGGCTGAACGTGTGTGGCTGCAACACGGCCCAAATGCGCCGATTGCCAAAGCGCCCACGCGCCGCCGCTAATGTCGCCCGCACTTCGGTGGGATGATGGGCATAATCGTCAATCACCGTGACGCCGTTGGCTTCGCCTTTGAACTCGAAGCGGCGCGCCACGCCCCCGTAAGTGTTCAGACTGGCGATGGCTTGATCCAGCGGAAGCTGGCAAAGATGCGCCACGGCCAGCGCGGCCAGAGCATTGCGCAAATTATGCAGCCCTGGCACGGATAAGTGGAGCGATCCCAATGCCTCGCCTGCCCAGGTGAGTGTGGCCGTATAGCCGCCGTTTTCGCCGGGGTGGGCATTGTGTGCCCGCAGCGCCGCCGTTTCGCCCAGGCCATAGGCCAGCCAGCGCGCCGGTCCGTTGTACGTCTCGCCAAGCGTCAGCGCGCCGGCGTCGTCGGCACAGCCGATCACCGTACCACCGGCGGGGACGGCGGCAATAAATTGGACAAAGGCGCTGTGAAAGCTGGCCGGGGTGGGATAACAATCCGGGTGATCCCATTCCACATTCGTAACTACCGCCAAATGGGGAACCAATCCCCAAAACATATAATCGTATTCGTCGGCCTCGATTACAAAATAGTCGCTTTGCCCGGCATGGGCATTGCCAAACTGCGCCAGATCCGAGCCGACGATATAGCCCGCATCCACGCCGCATTCGTGAAAAGCCTTGACGATCATGGCCGTGGTGGTGCTTTTGCCGTGGGTCCCGGCTACGGCGATCACAGTGCGCCCGGCCAAAAAGGGACGCAAAAAATCGCGCCGCTTGACCACAGGAATGCCCAGCCGTTCGGCAGCCGCCCGCTCTGGGTTATCCGCACCCACGGCGCTGCTGATCAGCACAACGTCGGGCCGGGGTGCATCGGCGGCACTGAGGTTTTCGGCGATCTGTTGCGGATAGACGCGCACGCCCGCCGCGGACAGCGCCGCCGCGCGCGGATTCATTGCCATGTCACTGCCGCTGACCCGAAAGCCGCGCCCGTGTAATACGGTGGCAATCGGGGCCAGCCCGCTGCCGCCGATACCGAGTAAGTGAATATGCAGGGCCGAATCGCCCTTGATCAGCCGGGTTTGCCAGTCATGTGTGGGGGGGAAGATTGGGTAGTCAAAGTCAAGTCGTTTCTATAAAGACAAATGGACGGTCAACCGCGCACTCGTAAGAGCAGCAGCACGGCGATTGGGACCATCCGAATAGGTGGCGCTGGGCATCAGGTATTGGGGCAACAGGGCAATCAGCCCCTGCGCCGTGCTGGTAAAGACCGGGCTGATCCAGCCCAATGCCTGGAAAGGATAGCCATAGGCGTGTTGATAGTACCAGAGTGTGCCAGCGATGAGGTAGCCATTGAGAAAGCCCACGGCAATGTTAAGTAGAGTCCCCGTGGGGGGGGGCACTTCGCGCCCGCCAAAGCTGATGGTCTTGCCAGAGTAGCCTGCAAAAATAGCAATGACGAAGATCACCTGATACAAAGTGCTGAAAAAGAGCGATTCCGAGATGTTGCTACCCAAAAAAAGATTGCGTATGACCAAAAAAACTGGGTTCAGCCGGTCTTCCACAAAGAGCAAAAGGAAGATGGTGACCAGGATAATCATGGTGCTGCCCAACTCGCGGGAATAGCCGTGGGCCATTCCCACCAGGGTGACGATTAGCGCAATGGTTCCGTAGTAGAGTTCGAGTGGTCCCATATTAGGTTTTGGGTTTCGGTTTTGGTGCGCGCAGGGTGCTGGCAATGCCCACCAGCGCCAACGTCAGCACAACGACAAAGACCAGTGATTCCTGACCGGAAATCGAGGCCCAAAAATCTCCCAAACTATCTCCCAATACACGCCACGTACTACGCAGCACCACCCCTGCGCCATCCTGGGCAGGAATGCCGGTGGGGATCAAAATGGCGCTGAGCAACGGCAAAAAGATCGAAAGATAGAAAAGGCCATTCACCATCCCCAGCAGAAAAGCCATCGCGTCCGAGCGGTTGCGCGGGCTGCGCACAAAGCGGCCTGTGATCCAATAAGTTGCCAACAAAACCACGACCCACAGCAGAAAGACAATGGTTTCGGTCTGTTCTGCCCCCACAATATCGGGGGCATCGCGGATCAGCAAAATCGCATCGGGGTTATCGCCCGACAGCCCCCCAGCCAGTACAAAGCTTGAGAATTTGCTCCCCAGGTTAATCACACGAATCACCGTGCCCTGGTATTGGCGCAAGATCAAATAGCCCCCCAGCGTGACCAGCAACACAATCAATTCGCGCATGCTGCCACGCCGATGGCCGATCCACCCAAACAGGCCCAGATAGAGAAGCAATGCTATAACGATCTGAAAAGAGTCATTCATAACGAGATCAAGACCAATGTCAGGCGTGCTGGGTGTGTTTGAATGGTCCCATTGACGGCACGCCAGGGTGGCCCAGGGCCACCAATGCCTGCGCCAGTGTATAGGCCGCGCGCGGACGAGCCAGCGATCCTATCTCCGCGCCCATTTTGAGTCGTGTCAATTCGTCGCGCAGAAGGCGCACCACGGCGGGTGTCAGCTCCCGGCCCAGCGCCTCATCTTCAATCACCAGCGCCCCGCCCGTCTGTGCCAACTTGGCGGCGTTGGGCTGTTGATGGTTGCCGGCAATCGGCAGCGGAACCAGAACGGCGGGCAGGCGCGCCACTGGAAATTCTCCCAATGTGCTGGCCCCGGCGCGTGCCACCACCAGATCCGCCGCGGCCAGTGCCCATGTCATTTCCGTGTGTAGATAGGCCACCGGATGGTAGCGGGCCGCCAGTACGGGCGGCAGTTCTGGCGCTTCGGCGGCCAATAACGGCCAATCGCGGTTGCCGACAACGTGTAAGATCTGCCCGGCTTGCAACAGATCGGGCAGATCTTGCCAGACGGCCCGGTTGATGCTGCGCGCACCGCTGCTGCCGCCAAAGACGAGGAGCAAGGGCAACGGATGGCCGTTTTGGTCGGACAGCGTCCAATCGATGCCGAGGGCACGGCCCAGCCGTTGCCGGGTCATTTCACGGTCGGCGACGGCTTCGACCAATTCGGCGCGCACGGGGTAGCCCGTGACCACCGCTTTGCTGCCAAAAAAGTCGGCGGCTTCAGGAAAGCTCACGGCTACGCGCTGCGCCAGATAGCTCAGCCAGCGCACCGCCATGCCCGGCGTCATGTCCGGCAGATAGACCATCACCGGCACACGGCGCATGCGGCAGGCGATGGCAACCGGCGCGCACACATAGC
Organism: uncultured Chloroflexia bacterium; assembly: GCA_963721725.1. Lineage (GTDB taxonomy): Bacteria > Chloroflexota > Anaerolineae > Caldilineales > Caldilineaceae > RI-153. The sequence continues at coordinate 154,440 of CAVRLX010000014.1, read as the reverse complement.
CGCCCGTCACCAAACAGACGTCTGGCATAAAGTCGTCTAACAAGCGCAAACTTTCGCGCACCCCTGCGCGATCTTGGCCGCATTTGCCAGCGCCGTCAACGGATTTTTGCCGCGCAGTTGGCCGGTGTGGATGGCGTGAAAAGGGATGCTTTCCGCCTCCACCAGCGCACGTTCGACGCCGTCGGGGCTGCCCGCCCACCGCACATCCAACGGGGACAGGCTATTTGCCTCTGGGCGCAGTGGCTCCGCTGGTGCGTCGGGGAGTCCGTTTGTCGCCTTTTTGAGTTGTGCGATGACGGCGAGGGCTGGGTAGACGTGGCCGCCTGTCCCGCCACCCGAAATTAAAATTCGCATAGGCCAGTCCTCCTGAAGAACGCGCGGGCAAGGGTGCGCCGCGATACCGGCTAATGTTTAAGAGAATGCCCGTGGCCCCCATGGTGGTGACGAGGGAACTGCCCCCAAAGCTGATAAAGGGCAGGGTAATGCCTGTGGGGGGAGCCAGCGCCACGATGACAGCAATGTGGATCATGGCTTGCAGCACCACCACCGACGTGATCCCAATCGCCAGCAGCGATCCGAACATGTCGGGCGATTGGGCGGCAATGCGAAAGCCGCGATAGGCAAAAAGCATGAAGAGCAAGAGTACCACCAGCGTGCCCAGCAGCCCTAATTCTTCGCCAATGATGGCATAGATGTTGTCCGACCAACTTAGCGGGAGGTTGCCGGGGAATTTTTCGGTGCTGTTGCCCAGCCCCACGCCGCTAGGCCCGCCGCGGATCAGCGCTTCGGAGGCTTGATAGATCTGCCATTCGGAGCTGTTGAGCGGATCGGAAAATGACTTAAGATAGGCATCGACCCGGTGCTGTGCATAGGCGTTGCGGGTGATCACGATCCAAAAGGTGACCAGCGCAATCAGCGCCAGAAAGCAAAGCTGTTTCAGATCCGCCCCGGCCAAGAAGAAAATAATCGAGGCTGTGGTCACAATCAAAATCATGGTGCTAATGTCGGGTTGCGCCACAATCATGGCGTTGACAATGCCCATAAGCACGCCAAACGGGACCAGCCCATAGTTGATCTGGCGAATGCGGTCGCCTTTGCTGGCAAGCCAAGTGCTAATGTAGATCAGCACGATAATTTTTACGGGTTCGCTGGGCTGTACGCTGCCGCCAAAGAGCGTGCGCGTGGCCCCAAAGCGGGTATCGCCAAAGAAGATCACCGCCATCAGTGCCAGCAAGCCCAGCCCCATGAGTGGCACGCTCCAGCGTTCCCAGACACGATAGGGGATGATCGCTGCCACAATCAGCGCGGCCCCGGCGATGAGCAACCAACGCAATTGCAGCAGCAGAAAATAGAAAGGCGATCCCATGTTGATCATGGCCCAGGGATAGCTGGCGCTAAAGACCATAACCACGCCAAAGATCAAGAGCGCCGTCACAATCGTGAGCAGCCCCCAGATCATAGTTGCCAATATCCAGAGTTCGTATGAGTCCGCCGGTCTGGCTTTTCGCTGTCATGCTTCTGATTTCATCTATCTTGGACAAGGGCCATCTCTATCTGCACGGCCTCGACCAAGCGGCGAAAGTGTTCGCCGCGCTCTTCAAAGTTTTTATAGGCGTCATAGCTCGTTCCGCCGGGGGAGAGCAGCACCACGGTATTGGCAGTCACAATCTCCGCCGCCAACCCCACGGCCTCGTCCAGCCGTTGCACCACAGCACAGTTGGGCGCATTTTGACGCCGAAAGCGCGCCTGATCTTGCACGGTTTCGATGATCATCGAGCCGGCGTCGCCAAAGCCAATCAGGCAATTCACCCGCTTCAAGACCTCGTCGGCAAATTCGCCCCAGGGCAATTTCTTGTCCTTGCCCCCGGCCAGCAACACCAATGTCTGCGCGCCCGGCGCAAAGGTGCGCAGCCCGGCAATGGCGCGCTCTGGGGCGGTGGCGATGCTGTCGTTGATCCAGATCACGCCATCCCGATTGGAGACTTCTTCCAGGCGGTGCGGAACACCGCCAAAGGTACGCGCCACTTCGCCCATGCTTTCAATCGTCGCCCCGGCGGCTCCGCTAATCGCCGCCGCTGCCAACAGGTTGCTGATATTGTGGTCACCGCGCAGCCGCACTTCGTGGCGCTGGCAAAAAGGCACGCCATTGTAGATCAATTGATCGTCTGCCAGCCATGCTCCATGTGCCAGCGGTTGGGCACGGCTGAACGGTTCCACAGCGGGCAATCCCGCGCGAATCTCGGCCAGACGTGCGCCCAAGTGCCAGTCTGTCGGCACTGGATCTGTGTTGCCGCTGACCAATGCGCCTGTCACCGCATCGTCGGCGCTGAGCACCACTGTCGACGCCGGGGTCAGATGGCGCAACAGGTTAAACTTGGCGTCGGCATAGATCGCCATCGTCGCGTGGCGGTCCAGATGGTTGGGCGTGATGTTAAGGATGGCGGCTACGGCTGGCCCCAAATTCTCAAAGGGGCCATAGGCCAGCGCCGGGTCAAAAAGCTCTAGTTGAAAGCTGCTTAGCTCCAGCACAATTAGATCGTCGTGATAAATTTGCTCCAATCGATCCAGTAGCGGCGTGCCAATGTTGCCGCCCACATGTACGGTGCGTCCCTCTGGTTCCACGCTGGCCTGGAGCATTTTGCCCACCAGGGTGGTGGTGGTGGTCTTGCCGCTGCTGCCGGTGATGGCGATGACAGGGCAGGGCGCAAGCTGCAAGGTGAGCAGGCTATCGTTGCTGAGCTGAATCCCACGTTCAATCGCCGCGGCCACAATTGGCAGTTGGGTGGGAACGCCGCCGCTCAGACAGAGCAGATCGCAGCCATCGAGCAGGCTGAGAGGGTGCCCACCCAGGGCAAGTTTGACGGGCAGATCGGCGATGGCATTGAGTTCTGCGCCGAGTTTTTCGGCGGGGGCGGCGTCGCTCACGGTGACATGCGCGCCCGCCGCGCAAAAGTAGCGAACCAGGGCGATCCCCTGGCGCGCTAATCCCAAGATCACAACAGATTGATGGCGGAAGTCGAAGATGGCTGTGGTCATAGGGTTTGTTGTCGTTGAACTCGATCTGCAACGCCTCTTGGATAGAGCAGCATACGAAAAACAGAGAAATAAGTCAGACTGAACGATAGACCAGAGACGATAGACGAAGGGAATGCATCTGACGGGACTAAATTCGTCCGTCGTCCTCCGTCCATTGTCATCGCCGTCTAGATCAGAGCCAGCGCCACGCCCAACATGCCTGAAAGAACGCCCACCAGCCAAAAGCGTTCCTTGACCTGGGTTTCGCTCCAGCCGATTAGCTCAAAATGATGGTGGAGCGGCGTCATTTTGAAGATGCGCACATCACGGCCCAGATAGCGGCGGCTCAATTTGGCCGAGGCCACCTGCAACATCACCGAGACGGTTTCGGCCACAAAGACCAGTCCCACAATCGGCAAGAGTAGCCATTGGGCGGTCATCAGCGCCACCAGCCCCAAGGTTGCGCCCAGGGCCAGGCTACCGGTGTCGCCCATGAATAGCTCGGCGGGGTGGGCGTTGAACCATAAGAAGGCAAAGAGCGCGCCCACAATCGTGAAGCAAAAAGCCGCCAAATAGGTCTGGCGCTGTAAGAAGGCGATAATGCCATAGCTGGCAAAACAGATGCTGCTAGTGCTACCGGCCAGACTATCTAGCCCGTCGGTGAGGTTGACTGCGTTGCTAAAGCCCACAATGACAAAGACAGCGATGGGCAGAAACAGCCAGCCAATGTCCACAAAGTCGGCAACCCCCGGCACGCCCACAAAACTCAATTCTGGCGGTCCAAAGTAGAGAATTGAGGCGATAATCAGGGCAAAAATAAATTGAAACAGACTTTTGGTGCGGGCGCTCATGCCTTCGCCACGGCCGCGGATGCCCTTGATCCCCTGCCAGTCGTCCACGCCACCCAGAATTGAATAGGCCGCCATACAAAAAAAGAGGATCAGTGTGCTCTGCCCCACGAGATTGAAGCCCCACAGATCGGCCAGATTGAGTACGCCGGTGATCAGCAAAATCGGCACTACAAACAGAATGCCGCCCATGGTTGGGGTCCCGGTTTTGATTTGATGGCGATCCGGCCCTTCGATGCGGATCTGCTTGCCAATCCCCCAGCGCTTGAGTAACACAATCAATGGGCGACCCCACACCACGGCAATGAAAAAACTAATGGTCCCAAGTGTCAGGGGGAATTCCATGACTGGTTGTCCTTCTGGTTGATGCGATCCGTGCGCGTAATTTCCGAGACAATCCGATCCATACCCACGGCGCGGCTGCCTTTGACCAAAATGAGATCGCCGGGTTGAATCAACGTCTGCAAATGGGCGATCACCTCGTCGGCACTGGTCAAGATGTGGACATTGGCCGGATCGAAGCCCACGGCCAGGGCTTCTTCGCCGATGATGCGCCCCAATTCGCCCACAGTCACCAGCACTTCGGTCACCGCCGCAGTGCGGATGCCCACTACCTTGTGTCCCTCTTCAGTGTAATTGCCCAACTCGCGCATATCGCCCAACACGGCGATGCGGCGCTGATGGGTGCCATTTTGCAGATCGGCCAACAGATTGAGCGCGGCCAGCGTACTTGTGGGGCTGGCGTTGTACGTGTCGTCAATCACTGTGCTGCCATTGATGCCCGGCACCACTACCAGGCGCAGATGGCCGCTACTGCGTTGCAACCCCGTGGCGATCTCTTGCCAGGTTAGCCCTTCCACCAGCCCCACCGCCGCCGCTCGCAGTGCCGTGTGGACGCTATGTCGGCCCAACAGCGGCACTTTGACGTAGAGGCTGTTCTCTTTGCCCCCCTCTGGTCGGTGGTGAAAGCGAAAGCGAATGCCTTCCATGCCCGCGCTTTCGATCTCATCCGCCCAAAGCTCGGCTTCCGGTGTCAGTCCATAACGAAAAATGCGCGCTTCGGTCAAGTTTGCCATGGCGCGCACCCGCTCGTCGTCCCAGTTCAGGATCGCCACCCCGCCGTGGTCAGCATCGGGCAGCGCCTCCACCAGTTCGGCTTTGGCCTGGGCGATGGCTTCCATGCTGCCCAGCCGCTCCAAATGGACCGGCCCAACGTTGGTAATCACCCCAATATGAGGGCGGGTCAGATTACACAACAAGCGGATTTCGCCCAGCGCGTACATGCCCATCTCCAGCACGGCCCGCTCGTGATCGTGGGTCAAGCCCAGCAACGTGAGAGGCAACCCCTGTTCGCTGTTCAAGTTGCCGATGTTGCGATAGGTACTGTAGCGCTGGCTCAGCACAGAGGCCGCCAGTTCCTTTGTACTCGTCTTGCCCACGCTGCCAGTAATGCCCACCACTCGCAGAGCGGCGTGGGTACGGTGGAGCCGTTGAAATGCGCCTACGCGTTGTAGCGCCTCGGTGCTATCGTCCACTACATAGACCACGGGGCGTTGGGCCAGCGACAGATCGCGTCGGTGCGTATCCAGCGCCGGCAACAGGCGTTCATCGGCAGTGCAGATTACTATCAGCGCATCGGAGCGGTTAAACTCTTGCAGCCCACGCCGTTCACACAGAATCGCCCCGGCACCCGACGAGAGCGCCGCGCCGATAAACTTGTGGCCGTCGGTGTTCGGCCCCAAGAGCGCCACAAATAGCCCGCCGGCCTGCACATCGCGGCTATCGATCACCGCGCTGAGGATCGGCGTCGCTGGCAACGAAAGCGGCGGCGGGTCGCCCGTAATCGCCTGCCAGAGAGTATGTTGAGTGATGGCGGTTTCCACAATCGGACGCACAGAAAGATCCTTTACTACGGACGGGTTTGAGACATGCGGATATTGTCGGGCGGGATGTTGAGATGGTCGAGCAGGCGATAGGCCACCCGTTTGAAGATGGGGGCGGCGGTCTGCGAAGCCCAACTGCTGATTTTGGGGTCTGGGCGATCCAATTTCACCAGCACCACAAATGCGGGGGCATCCGCCGGCGCAAAGCCTACATAGCTGGCGATGGTATCTTCGGAATTGTAGCCACCTTCGGTGGCAATTTCGGCAGTCCCGCTCTTGCCACCCACGGTATAGCCGGGAACTTGGGCGGCTTGGTTGCCGGCTGTAATCGTGTGAACCATCATCTCGCGCATGGCCGCTGCGGTTTCGGGCTTCAACACCTGATGCATCGTCGTGGGCTGGGTCAGCATTACCTTATCGCCGTGTACACGCGCCGCCACCAAATAGGGGCGCATGAGCTTGCCCCCGTTGGCAATCGCCGCCACTGCACTGAGCATCTGAATGGGCGTCACGGCGATGCCCTGGCCGAAGCTGTTCGTGCCCAGATCCGAAAGGCTCCATGTGCGGTCGCCAGGGCGCTTCACCAACCCGGAGATCTCGCCGCTGACGTCAATGTTGGTGTCTTGCCCAAAACCAAAGAGCGAAACGTACTCGTAAAATTTCTTGGCCCCCAGCGCCTCGGCCACCTGCACCGTGACGACGTTGTTAGATTGGGCCAAGGCATCGGCCACGCTAAGCTTTCCCAGCGCCACCCGGTTGCTATTTTGAATCGTGCGCTGGCCGATCACAATGCTGCCAGTATCGGTGAAGATCATGCTGGGCGTCACCACCCCGGCATCTAGCGCCCCAGCCATGGTGATCACCTTAAAAACCGATCCCGGCTCGTATTGGGCGCTCACCGAGGTGTTGGTAAAGGCGTTGGCATCTTCCGTCTCGTATTGATTGGGGTCGAACGTGGGCCAGTTTGCCATGGCGAGAATAGCCCCGGTCTTGGGGTCCATGACAATAATGCTGCCTGCCTCTGCGCCATAAAAAGCCACGCCCTCGCGCAGTTCCTGTTCGATAATCCACTGAATTGTGCGATCCAGCGTCAGGACCAGCCCTTTTTCTTGGCCCTGGGAGAGAAAGCGCACGGTTTCGGGGGCAAGCACTTCACGCGCTTGCCGACCGCCCCGGGTTAGCCCCACGCCATTGGTAGGCAAAAAGCTGTTGTAATAGCGTTCGACGCCCAACAAGGGCTTGCGCTCGCCGTTGAGAAAGCCAATCACCTGACTTGCCAGCGACCCCTGGGGATAGAAACGGCGCGGTCTGGCGGCAATTTGTAGATAGGTGAGCAAGTCATCGTCGGCATCGGCGCGGCGTGTTTTCTCGGCCAAGAGAGAGCGCCCTGCCGCAAAATCGACATTCGTCGCCAACACAACATAGCTGCCCTCGGCATTCTGCGCCAGCCGATTCCACGTCTGGTCGGCGGGGATGCGCGCATAATCTTGCAAGATCTGGGCAATCGCCGCCCATGACTCTTGGGGAATATACTTGGGCGTAGCCGTAACGCGATAGGTGTAGCGGTCCGCAGCCATCAACACCCCGTCCCGATCCACAATCACACCCCAATCGGTGTCATCGTCCACTGTGTAGCGCGCACTGGCTTGCGGGTCGGACGGTGTATAGTCTTGCCAGGCACGCACCTGCATATCAAAGAGGCGAATACTCAAGATCAAAGCCAAAAAGGTGAGCACACCGATCACAAAACGCAGACGCCACCCTTCACTTGACCGCGGTTTAAGTGCCGACAGCTTGGGTGGATTTTGGCTCTGCTTGGGATCATCGCCTGGGTTGAGTGACAAATTTGTTGGGTTCATAAGCCCTGGGTCATTGATCAAGTCGCAACAAAATGGCCGCGCTCCACCCTTGCCAGCGTTGGCTCAAAGAATCGCTACGTGGATGCCACCAGCGAGCTACCGCATCGCTCCAGCTTTGATACCAAGGGGTGGATGGCGCTGTACTTAAGGCATGGGCTGGGATCAACGCGACTGCTGCAAATTCCCCCCCGGCAAGAATCGGCGCATCGCTAGCCCAGCGATACTCGCGTTGTAGCCCTGGCACATAGCCCACCTGGATGGCTTCGGTTTGAATGCGGTTCAGTGCTGTATATTGGCTGATCTGCCAGAGCAACTCGGCGTTCTCTTGTTCCACCACTGTATACTCGGCGCGCAAGACAGCCAGCGTCTGATCGGCTTCGGCAATTTGCAAAGAGAGCCATAGTTGAACCGTGATGAGGACCGCCAGAGCCACCATAATCGCCGTCCACAGCAAATACTCGCGGCCGGTACGCGGCAAAGGGAGCCAGATGGGCAGTCCTTTGAGTCCACGCACCACACCCGATTGTTGCAGTGTGTGAGGAAGGTTAACGGTTGCCGTGGGCAGCGCGCTGTTTTGGAACATGGATTCGGTCCTTTGCAATGAAAGGGGGATAGCAAACAATTGTAGAAGGACTGGTTTTTGTGAAAATAATTTCGTGTGACTGACGCAATCACAGCCGTTCGGCAATGCGGAGCTTGGCCGAACGGCTGCGCGGGTTGCGGGTGATCTCGTCGGCGTCCGCCACAATCGGCTTTTTTGTCACCAACTTCAGCGTTGGCTCTCGGTCATAGCCGCCGCGCGGATGAAGCGGATCAGGCACATAGCGTTGCGCTTCGTCACGCATCCACTGCTTAACGATACGATCTTCCAAGCTGTGAAAGCTGATCACCGCCAGCCGCCCGCCCGGTCGCAGCAGGGAAAGCGTCTGTGGCAGCACCCGCTCCAATTGCCCCAACTCATCATTCACAGCAATCCGCAACGCCTGAAAGGTCTGGGTGGCCGGGTGAATTTTAGCTCCCTTGCGCCCACCCACGGCACTTTCCACCAGCGTTGCCAATTGCGCCGTCGTGCGAATCGGGCGCTGTTTGACAATGGTTTCCGCAATGCGGCGGCTACGGTGCTCTTCGCCATACTGATACAAAATGTCGGCGATATCGGCGGCGGGGAGATGGTTGAGCAGGTCGGCGGCACTGTCGCCCTGGGTGGGGTCAAATCTCATATCCAGCGGCCCCTCTGCCGAAAAAGCAAACCCACGTTCGGCTGTCTCCAATTGAAAGCTGCTCAACCCCAAATCCAACAAAATGCCATCAACAGGCACAAAATCGTGCTGGCGAGCCACCGCTGTCATGGCTTCAAAAGGCGTTTGCACCAACCCTACGCGCCCGCTCTCGATCTCTGCCCCCAAGCGATCCCGCACCCGCCGCAACGCAGCCGGGTCCGCATCCAGCGCCAGCACCCGCCCGTCTGGGGCCGAGTGTGCAAGGATAGCCGCTGTGTGCCCGCCGCCGCCCAGCGTACCATCAATAAAGCGCCGCCCCGCCGTCACCTGCAGACCGTCCATCACCGCTGCTAATAACACAGGGATGTGGGTGGCCCCAGCGGGATCAGGCGCAAGGTGCGTCATTATACTCCCAGCGCGCTAAATAGATCGGCGTCCATCTCGTCGCTTTGGAGGGCTGCCAACACCTCTTGGTTCCAACGTTGCGGATTCCACAGTTCAAGATGGGTGTTTAGGCCCGCCACAATCACCTCGTTTTCAATGCTGGCAAACTCGCGCAATCGGTTACTGATTAAGATCCGACCTTGCTTGTCGGGTTTCAGATCTTCGGCGGCGCTGAAAAGTGCCCGACGCAACAGGGCAGATCGGCCATCGGTGAGGGGTAGGGCACTCACCCGCTCGGCCACCCGGCTCCACTCTTCCGCCGGCATCACCAACAAGCACTTGCCGCTGGGATTGCGTGTCACCACCAACCCCGGCACCAACTGATCGCGAAACTTGGCAGGAATCGTGAGCCGCCCCTTATCGTCCAGATTGTGGGTAAATTCACCAAGAAACACGAGCAATCCTTATGATGGGATGGGCTGATTGGTGCTGGTCGCCGAGGATCAATGACGAAGTGAGGAAGCTAGTCTGTAGAACATATGTTCCTGTTGCCCCATTTTCACCCATTTTTGTGGCTTCTTTTTAGGTTTTCCTCCCACTTTGCCCCATATTTTCCCACATCGCTGTTAAATTAGCAATCCATGAAAATCTTTTGTAAGCATCCAAACGTCCTTTTTGTTTACCATTCACCCAAATGTACCCCGATCTGTGCCAAAAGTAGTTTGGACCTCTTACTTTGTGAATGCACCCTGCGCTGTGATATGATCGGGTGACAAATTTTCAGAAATATCCTAGAGTTGGCTTAGAACAGTCGATGAATCCACATACATTACGTGTTCTCGAATATGGCAAAATTTTGACCCGGATGGCTGCCCACTGTGCCTTTAGCGGGGGGATGGAACTGGCGCAATCGTTGTTGCCCAGTGACGATGTGCGCACCGTGCAGGAGTGGATGGAGCAGACCCGCGAGGCTGTGGCCCTGCTTGAACAGAAAAATGACATCTACTTTGGCGGGGTAACGGATGTGCGGCCGCTGGCGAGCAAGGCCGAGCGCGGCAGCATTTTGTTGCCTGGCGAACTGGTCGATATTCGCAGCACGTTGATGCGGGCGCGCACGCTGCGCAACACGTTGACCCGTCTGAGCCGGCAGTTTCCGTTGTTGGCTGATATGGCCTCGGTGATTGAGCCGTGCGATCATGTGATCGGCGAGATCAGCCGCTGTATCAACGAACGCGGCGAGATTGCCGACAACGCCAGTAGCGAACTGGCGCGCATCCGCTCTCAGTTGCGGGTGGCCCAGGAACGTCTTCTGCACACGTTGGAGCGGCTGGTGCAAAGCGAAGATCTGCGTCCATATTTGCAGGATTCGCTGGTGACACAGCGCCAGGGCCGCTATGTGATCCCGGTGCGTGCTGAGCATAAGGGGCAGGTACAGGGTATCGTCCACGATCAATCGTCCAGCGGGGCCACTTTTTTCATCGAGCCGCTTAAGGTCGTCGAGCAGAACAACGCCGTCCGCGAGTTAGAGTTGGAAGAGGAAAAAGAGATTCGGCGCATTCTGGCCGAGTTAAGCGATCTGGTAGCCGACGAAGCGATCTATCTGGCGCGCAACGTGCAGGCGTTGTCGCAACTGGATTTCACTTTTGCCAAAGCCAAATATGCCTATGAATTAGAGGCGGTTGCGCCCAAGATTGTGGCTTTTCAAAAGCCGCACCTGATCCCGGCCAACCCAGATAACCCCGACGCTGAACCTGTGCAACATCCCGGTGCTGTGTTGAACTTTCCACAGGCGCGCCACCCGCTGTTGAATCCCAAAATCGTGGTTCCCATTGACATTTCGTTTGGCGATGATTACTACATGTTGATCATCACCGGGCCGAACACAGGCGGCAAAACGGTGACGTTGAAAACCGTGGGGCTGCTAACGGCGATGGCACAGTCTGGCTTGATGATCCCCACAGACGAAGGCTGCGAGCTTTCGGTCTTTGAAGGCATCTATGCCGACATCGGCGACGAGCAGAGCATCGAGCAGAACCTCAGCACCTTCAGCAGCCACATGACCAATATCATCCGCATTTTGGAAGAAGCGGACCCGACGAGCCTTGTGCTTTTGGATGAACTGGGCGCGGGGACTGATCCCGACGAAGGCTCGGCGTTGGCAATGGCGCTATTAGAAAATCTGCGTGACCGCGGGCTGACCACAGTCGCCACCACCCACTACAGCGATCTAAAGCTCTATGCCCACAACACGCCGGGCGTGCGCAATGCCTCTATGGAATTTGACGTGGAGACGCTCAGCCCCACCTATGAACTGAGCATTGGGCTGCCAGGGCGCTCCAACGCGCTGACCATTGCCAGCCGTTTGGGCTTGAACCCCACGATTGTGGACAAGGCCGAGAGTATTGTGCGCCCTGAAGCGTTGGAGGTGGAATCACTGTTGGAAGACGTGCGCCGCGCCCGCCAAGATGCCCAACGCACTGCCGATCAGGCCCGCGAGCGTGAACGACAGGCCAGCAGCGCTGGAAGCGGATCTGCGCTATCAACTGGCGCGCATTGAAGAAGCCCGCCGCGACGTGATCGCCGAGACCCGCCAGACCATGGGCCTTGAGCTGGCCGAAGTGCGGCGCGAGATCGAAAACTTCCGCCGTCAGATGGCACGTGGCAACGTGGGCAGCACGGCCACTGTGCACGAGCAATTTTTGGCCGAAGCGCGGGATCTGCTCACCCGTCCGCGAAGAAGATGCCGATGTGCGGGTGGAACGGCGCGTGGCAACGCCCAGCGCACCGGTGGCACAAGGGGCGGGCAATAGCATTGATGTGGGCGACAAGGTGTTTATCCCCACCTTGCAGGCTACGGGCGAAGTACTCAATCTTGAGTATAAAGAAGGCAAAGCCACCGAAGCCGATGTGCAGGTGGGCAATTTCCGCATGAGATTGCCTGTGCGCCGCTTGGAATTGCGCCAAAAGGCCAGCCAGCAGCCCCAGCCACAAGCGGGCGGGGTGCGCGTGCAAGGGCGCACCCTGGGGAGCAGCGGTGTAGGCATGGAACTTGATCTGCGCGGCGAACGGGTGGACGATGGGTTGCGTCGGCTGGATAGCTATTTGGATGAAGCCTATTTGGATGGTTTTCCGTGGGTGCGGATTATCCACGGCAAGGGAACCGGAGCCATGCGCGATGCCGTTCGTACTGTATTCGCGCGAACATCCGCTGGTCAGCCGTTCGCGCACGGGGCAGGCGGGCGAAGGTGGCGACGGCGTCACGGTTGTCTATTTGATGAGCGAGAGCGGTGTCCCCGCCGAGGCGGAAAGCTAACGTGGGAACTGGAACATTTTACTGTGATTAGCAAGCCATGTACCCTGGGGGAATCATGTCGGGACTGCTCAAAGAAACGATTCGGTGTAGCATAGGCGTGACCGCGTACAACGAAGAAGAAAACATGGCCGCGCTGTTGCGGGCGCTGGTCGATCAGCACTTGCATCAGGTGCAGATCGCCGAGATCGTCGTCGTCGCCAGCGCGTGTACCGACCGTACGGTCTCCATTGTACGCGAGTTTATGGCGCTGGATAGCCGCATTAAGTTGATTGAGCAAGAACGGCGCGAGGGTAAAACCGCGGCGATCAACCTCTTCCTGGCCGCAGCGACTACCGACATCTGTGTGTTGGAGAGCGGCGATACGCTGCCCGACGAATACGCGATTGAGCACTTGGTGCGCATGTTCGCCGACCCGACCGTGGGCATGGTGGGCGCGCAAAAAGTGGCGGTGGATACGCCCGATCACATTGCCGGTCTGTTGAGCCATTTGCGCCTGCGTATGGAACATACACTCTGTCTAGAAATTCCACGGCTGGGCGAGATGATCGCTTTCCGCAAAGTCTTTGAGCAGATCCCGCCGGACGTGGCAATGGACGAGGCGTTTGTCGAGGCCATTGTGGTGCAGCGCGGGATGCAGGTGCGCTATGCCCCTGATGCGATTGTCTACAACACGGGGCCGACCACACTTACCGACTTTGTCAAACAGCGGCGGCGCAATCATGCCGGGCATCTCTATTTGAAGCATAAGTACGGCTATGCTGTGAGCAGTATCCAAAACCGACGGGTGATGAAAGTGGCGTTCAAAGAACTATGGGGCATTGTGCGCCTGGTTTGGGTGCTCTTTTTGTTAGCCGTATTGGAAGCCTGGAGCCGGGTGCTGGGCTGGTACGATTTTGCTGTTAAGCGCAATCGTCATGTGGTGTGGGAGATGGCCTGGACGCAGAAACAGAATGTGGAAACGGTGCGCGCCAAGAATGGTCATGGCAGCACTAAATCGGGCAGTGTGGCCGAGCGTCCTGTGGCGGTGGATCAGGCCTAGGAGTATACGGTGGAAAGGAATCTTTTCCATGTCAGAGACTATCACCATTACAGTTCCCAGCGAGATCTATGATGAGGACAACTTGATGTTGCTCAAGCGAGTTAACGAAAAGTATCCCCACAAAGTTGTCTTCCTCAAGAAGGTTCGTATATTGCCTGCCCCAGTTCTTCACTTTCGTTCTCCACGACTTACCCGTAGGCCGCCTTCATGAGTCTCTTTCTCAACGTTAAAGATTACCTGATTAACTTCATCAAAATTGCCATCGGAATCGGGCTGCTGGCCTTCCTCTATACACGCCTGGACGATCCCCAACGGCTCTGGCAGCAGATGCTTAGCGCCAACTGGCTGTTGCTGGCACTGGCGCTGATTGTACAGGCAGCCGCCGTGGCCCTGAGCGCGCTAAAATGGCGTGTGCTTTTGCGCGCCCAACAGGTAGATGTACCTATTTCACGGTTGCTATCTTATCAGTGGATGGCGATCTTTTTTGATAATTTTTTACCGGCGCAGGTGGGCGGCGATGTGCTGCGTGGCTATAGCCTGGCACGGGATACACACCGCCGCGCCGCCGCTGCTGCCAGTGTACTTATTGACCGCTTTACGGGTCTCACGGCGTTTATGTTGGCGGCCGCCTTTTCCTCGTCGGCGCTGCTGATCTGGGGTGGCATCCCCACGCCAGCTTCGCAACAGGAATTGGCCTTTCTGCGCTTTATCGATCTGCGCCTGATCGCGGTGGGCAGCACAGCCGTCTCGTTGGCTCTGCTCACGGCGCTTTCCATGATGCTCAGTCGGCGTCTCAAGCGCTGGGCGGAGCGAATCATCGTGCGCCTGCCCCTGCGCGAGAAAGTGTTGCCTGTGTGGCAAAAGATGGCCGAGGCCATCAATGCCTATCGCCATAGCTATCGGGCGATTGCCATTGCCGGTGCGGGTAGCATTCTCATTGTGATCATTACCAGCCTAACCATCTGGCTGCTCACAGAGGCTGTGGCACCGGGGCAGATTTCATTTCTACAGGTCTTGGTGATCAACCCCATCATCGCCTTCCTCGGCATCCTCCCGCTTTCGCCCGGTGGTTTGGGGGTGCGCCAAGTTGCCTTTGTGGCGCTCTTTATCACCGTGGGCGTGGACAGCCATCTGGGGTTGCTTGTGGGCGTCTTGCAACAGTTGACCACTTATATTGTTAGCATCCCCGGCCTGTGGATCTGGGTGCGCGGCCAGAAGCAGCCTGTGGCTGAACCAGCAGCTTTGTCCCCCGATGTGCGGGCGCGGTAACGAGTAAGGAGTAGGGCTACACATCACTCCTTCTCCTTCTTACTCGTTACCCTAATAAACAATCCTCCCAATCAAGACACAGTATATCGATTATGCTTCCATTTCTCGACGAATCCACCACTCGCCACCTTTACGAAGCGGGCGATGCTGCCCACGATTTTGATCATGTGCAACGGGTGACGCGCATGGCTGTTTACATTGCCACTGCCGAAGGCGCGGATCTGGCCGTGGTGCAGGCGGCGGCGCTGTTACACGATGTCCCCGTGGCCGAGGGCACGCGCAAAGCCCATCACTTGGCCGCGGCGGACTTTGCCCGCGATTATCTCACCGCCCAGGGTATGGACCCCGCCCAGATCGACAACGTAGTCCACGCCATCGAATCCCATCGTTTCCGAGATCAGTCGATTCAGCCGCAAACGCTGGAGGCCAAGTGCCTCTACGACGCCGACAAGTTGGACAGCATCGGCGCGATTGGCGTGGGGCGGGCCTTTGCCTTTGCAGGCAGCCACGGCAGCCGCCTGTGGACCGAGCCGTGGACAGACGCCCCTGCCGACGACGCCCAACCCGCCGGTGCAGACTATACACCGGTCCACGAATTTGTGTATAAACTCCAGCGCCTGTTGCCCACGCTACACACCCAGACTGCTCGCAGAATTGGTGAAAAGCGACACGAATTTATGGTCAAGTTTTTTAACCAATTGGATGCTGAAATTTTGGATATGGAGGGGAAGCCATGAGCGCCGAAGAACACAAAGAGATTGCCAAAGCCCAGGAGAAAAGCGTTGCCATTGCCATCGTTACCGTGAGCGATACGCGCACGGCGGAGACGGATAGCAGCGGCGCGGCGATCCGCTCGATGGCCGAGGCAGCGGGCCATCATGTGGTCAACTATCGCATTGTCAAAGACGAGCCGGATCAGGTGGAGACGGCACTGCACGATTTCAGCGACGGTTCGGCGCAGATGATCATCTTCAACGGCGGCACGGGTATCAGCGCGCGCGACCGCACCTATGACGTGCTGGCACGCGCATTGGAAAAAGAACTGCCCGGCTTTGGCGAACTTTTCCGCATGTTGTCCTACGCTGAGATTGGCTCGGCGGCCATGATGAGCCGCGCCACGGCGGGAACCTATCGCGGCCATGTGATCGTCAGCCTGCCTGGCTCCACAAACGCCGTCAAACTGGCAATGGAGAAGCTGATCCTGCCCGAAATTGAGCATCTGGCCTGGGAGATCACCCGTTAAAAATGCTTTAACGCAGAGCCGCAAAGAGGCAGAGGCGCAGAGAGTTCTTTGCGTTAAATTTGAACATTGTGTCGAAAGCTCAAGCATCTGTGTCGCCTGTGGTCCGTTTTAAGGCCGCTGTGTGGAGGGCAGGTAGATCAGGTGCTGATCGGCGGCTTTGGGAGAGCGCCAGCCCAGAGGATAGAGGCCGGGGAGATCGACGGGGAGCGTGCCCGCTGCCGGGAGCTTTCCGCACAGCACGCCGGCTGAGCGCGTCTAGCGCAGCGGGAACCGTACCGTAGCTGGCAAGATAGGTGGCAATTTGGGGGAACGCCAGCAGATCATAGGGCTGGCCCAGCGCGGCTACCACGGGCGTGTACGGGGCCAGGGCTTCGACCAGCGCTACTTGTGCGGGATGTTGGCGGGCGTTGAACGTGCCGACGACGATTTTTGCCACGTTGGGGGCGTCGGCCAGCACTTGTTCAACTTCCGTCGCCGTGGGATCAAGAGCGACGGGGCGCAGCATCAGATCCGCCCGACAGCGGGCCAGCGCTTCGCCCAGATCGCCCACATCCCCCGGCCAGATCACCAATACCCCTTCGCCCTCTTTGAACGGAAGCACACGGTTTTCATCGCGCACCAATGTAATGCTGGCTTCCGCAATCTCTGCCGCCACGGCTGCGTGGGCGGCTGTGCCCACCAAATCAGGCAGTGTCGCCGTGTCAACGGGCTTCCATTCCAAGAGACCCGCCCCCACTTTGACCTCTAAAATGCGCCGCACCGAGGCATCCAACCTTGCCGTGGAGATCTCGCCACTGTTCACCAGCGCCAAAAGTCGCGCATAGGCCGCTTTCTGATCCGCCACCGTCGCCCCAATATCCGCGCCAAAGGCCAGCACATCGGCACCGGCACGAAACGAAAGGTGCGCCGCTTCCACCGTGCCCACCAGGTTTTTCAGCGCGCCCATGCCCAGCGAATCGGTGATAATCAGCCCGTCAAAGCCAAATTCCTGGCGCAGCAGTCCCGTTAGCACCGCTGCCGAGAGCGTGGCCGGGCGATTGGGATCGGGATCAATGGCGGGGAAAAGCACATGCGCGGTCATCATGGCAGGCGCGCCGGCGGCGATGGCGGCACGAAAGGGCAAGAACTCTACGGCGTCCAGGCGGGCGCGATGATGGGGCACGACGGGCAGCCCAACATGCGAATCCACAGCGGTGTCGCCGTGGCCGGGAAAGTGTTTCACTACTGGGATCACTCCGCTTTCGGCATAGGCAGCCATTGCCGCCACGCCCAGATCGCGCACAGCCTCGGCGTTGGAGCCAAACGAGCGCAGCCCGATCACAGGGTTGTTGGCGTTGTTATTCACATCCAGCACCGGCGCCAAGTTCATATTGATGCCCAGCGCGCGCGAACTCCGCGCCGGTGACTGCGGCCATTTGTGCCGCCAATGCCGTGGAAGCTGTCGCGCCCACGGCCATCTGGCTGGGAAAGACGGTAAATCCGTCGCGCAACCGTACCACCGATCCGCCTTCTTGATCCACCGAGACGAAAAGCGGGATGCCCGCGCCGCTATCCACGGCAACGGCCTGGGCCGCGTTGATGAGACCGGCCACTTGTGTTGGTGATTCGACGTTGCCGCTGATGCTAAAGAGGACGATACCGCCAATGTGATAGTGTTCGATCATCTCGCGCAAAGCTGGCGACAGCACCGGCCCTTGAAAGAAGACCATGAAAAGCTGGCCGACTTTTTGTTCCAACGTCATCGAGGCGAGCAGATTGTCAATCTTGTGATCAAGGCTGCGCGGGGTGGGCATGGGCGTCTCCGGGTCTGGGATGGGTGTCGGCGCAACGGTAGCCGATGGCTGGGTGGCTGTGGGCGGGAGCGACGGTTGCGATCCACAGGCCAGCAGCACAGTCACGGCGATCAGCGTAATCAGCAAAGGCCCAAAAAAGGTCGGTTTCATGGGGAACGGCTTTCACTTGATGGGCAGAGGAGCGAGTTGCAAATTGCGAGTTGCGGCGACAGCCTCCGTCTATCGTCCTTCGTCTATTGTCCTTCGTCTATTGTCATCATCCTAACGATAGGAGATCTCGATTCGTTCATGTGTGCAGCAGATCCCACAGCGCGGTTTGCACGCTTTCCCAAGCGGCTCTTTGGGGATCAACCACTTCAAAATGACCGGCATGGGGGATGATGGTCAGGGTCGCATCGTCATGTTGTTGGGCCACGGCAAGTTGCGCCTCTAAATAAGCGGGCGGCACAATGGCATCGTGTGCGCCCACAAAATGGCGTTGGGGAATCCCCAAGGGCAGCAGATACACGGGAGAGCCTTGCTCATAGCGTTTGGGATACTGCTCACGGGGGCCGCCTACCAATTCTTGGGCCGCGTCGCCGCAGATCTGCCAGCGCGTGGCGGCTGCCAGATCAGGAATGCCTGCCAGCGCCACCACGCCGCCCAACGCCAATGGATCGGCTTGATAGAGATCACTGTCTGCGGGCAGCCGATGCCGTCCTGCCAGCCAAAGGGCGAGATGCCCGCCCGCGGAATGGCCCATTGCCACCACACGGTCCAAATTCAGCGGAAAGGACGCCGCCAATGAACGCACAAAATCCGCACCGGCGGCCACATCCAAAAAGGTGTGCGGCCAGCCGCCGCCATTGCCCAAGCGTCGATATTCCAGACTCCACACGGCCAGCCCGCTTTGGCGTAGCGCTTCACACAGCAGCCCCAACGGAGCAAGGCCATATTGGGCACGCCAGCATCCACCGTGGATCAGGATCACCAACGGGTGTGGGCCGGGCTGCGTGGGCAGATAAAGATCACCAAATTGGTCACGCTGTTCGCCATAGTGGAGGCGGTGTTGCGCAGGAATGGCGGGCCAGGCGAGATAATCGTCAACGCTGAGCAGGCTTGAAGGGGACATGGCGTTGCCTTTCTATCCATAACAGTGCCACAAAGCAACAGTTTCTGCTTTTTGAAACATCTCCTTGTGGGCTGCTGCGGCGTATATTTGGGATTAGCGGTTTGGTGTAGTATGCCAGTTTTTGGCCCAAAAGCATAGTGCTTTCGGTTGACAGCCTGCGTTCTTTTGAGTATTGTTGCAATTGCAACAATTAAATATCTAATCAAATGAAGGAGTCTTTTATGTCGCGTTCGATTTTGGCCTGTTTCGCCCACCCCGACGACGAAGCTTTTGGCTGCGCGGGGACACTAATCCGGGCTGTAAACGATGGCGCGGATCTGACACTGGTCTGTGCTACACGCGGCGAAGAGGGCGAGATTTCCGATCCCGCCCTGGGAACGCCAGAGATATTGGGACAGGTGCGCGAGGCCGAAATGCAGCAAGCCGCCAATACTATCGGCGCGCGTGAGGTGATTTTTCTCGATTATTGGGATTCGGGAATGGCAGGCACAGCGCCCAATCAAAATCCGGCAGCATTGATGAATATCGCCGCCGATGAGGTTGTGCCGCGCCTTGTGGCGCTGATACGACGCCTGCGCCCCGCAGTGGTAGTCACATTTGATCCCGATGGCGGCTACGGGCATCCCGATCATATTGCCATCCACAACCATACTGTGGCGGCGTTCCACGCTGCGGCCGACGCTACGCAATATCCAGAGGCCGGGGAGTCGTGGCAAGCAGACCGTCTTTTTTATACAGTGATTGTGCGCTCACAACTTCAGCGCATGGCCGCGGCGATGGGGGAGGCTGGTATCGAGGATAATGGCTTTTCACGTTTTATCGACAGCGTGCGTTGGCCGGAAGATCAGATTCACCTGACTGTGGATGTATCTGCCACGCTGGATGCCAAGTGGCAGACGATTCTTTGTCATCGCACCCAAGTGGGCGAACAACACCCGTTTCGGCGCATTCCCGAAGCGGCTGCGAAAGCGGTTATGGGGGAAGAAGTCTTCGCGCTGGTGTGGCCTGAACCCAAGCCGGGGGTAGCGTTAACGGGGTTGTTTGCAGAGGGCTGATCTTGAGGGGTGGATATTGGGTATTTGCAGAATGGTGCCGATACTCAATATCCACTCCTTCTATTCAAAGAGCGGCGCGCCCCGATCTCCGGCAAAGGCTAACTCGGTCAGCGGTTTGCGTGTACGCGGGGACAACTCGCGTTCGCGCTGCGCCTCTGGCAGTTGGTCCGGATCGCCCAGATAGCCGATTGCCATCGCCACTACGGGGTCATGATCAGCGGGAATGTGCAGCACTTCACGCGCTTGATCGCGATGAAAGCCGCCCATTTGATGCACATACAATCCCAATGCTGTGGCTTGAATTGAAAGATGGGCTACTGCCTGACCTACGTCATAGAGGGCATAGGTATTGGGCGCGCCGTCGCGATCACGCGTCATCTTTGCCACCCCAATAAGCAAGGCCGCTGCCCCCTTTGCCCACATCTGATTCGATTCCATGATCACGCCCAAGATGCGTGCAAACGCTTCTTTTTCTTCTTTCGTGGCAACCACAAAACGCCACGGTTGCTGATTGTTAGACGAAGCTGACCAGCGTGCAGCCTCTATCAAACTGCCCAGAATGGCTTTATCTATCGAGCCATCGGCAAAGGCACGCGGACTCCAGCGGCTCTGGAGGAGTTCGTGAATTTCAAAATCGGTAACAGCCGTTTTGTCTTGAATAAGAGCGGACATGCCCTCTCCTTCTATATAAATTCGATATTGAATAATTGCACTTGCAATGAGGGCTATTGTCCCGCAGATTTCTATGAGATGACGTAAATATGCTTCCAAATCCGTGCGGTGCTAAGCGGCGGGGGTGATAACACGCAGCAATGTGCTATGGACGTCGGCCTCAATCCGATACTCGCCCAGCATGGCGGGCAATAATATCCATGAAATCGCCTCCAGCGGGAAAGTGTTACCCTGCCAATGCAGCGTCGCTTTGCCTCTGAGTACGGCCCAGATCTGAAAACTCTCGCCTACACAGCGGTCCGCATAGCTGCTGCCCGGCGACAGGTGCAACCGCTCGGTGCGGAAATAGTCGCATTCGCCAATCACCTCTTGGTGAATGCCGCGGCTTCCGTTTGAAAGCACTGTGGGGATCACAGCCGCCGGTTCAATCTGCCGCCAGTCAATCACATTGAGCGCTTGGGCCACATGCAATGGGCGCGGTTTACCATCGTTGCCCATGCGTCCCCAATCATAGATGCGATAGGTGGTGTCGCTGTTCTGTTGAATCTCGGCCACGATGATCCCCGGTCCCAGAGCATGGACTGCCCCGGCTGGCACAAAGAAGACATCGCCCGTTTTTACAGCCACGCGGTGGAGCAGATCTTCGCTACGCTGCGCCGCCACGGCTGCCTCGAATCGCGCTCGATCTGCGCCTGCCTTCAGCCCATAGATTAACGTCGCGCCTGGCTCGGCGTGGAGCACGACCCACATCTCCGTCTTGCCATATTCGCCCTCGTGGGCCAGTCCATAGTCATCGTCGGGGTGGACCTGTACCGAGAGCCATTGATGGGCGTCAAGCAGTTTAATCAGCAGCGGGAATTTGCCCAGTGCCAATGCGCGGCGGTTGCGGCTGCCCACCAGATCTTCGCCTAACTTTTGCTGAACTTCGCCCAATGTTAGCCCAGCCAGGGGACCGTCCGCCACGGTGGTCTGCCCATTGGGATGCGCGGAGATTTCCCAGCTTTCCGCTACCACGCCATCGGGGATCTGCCGCCCCAGAACGCGCTCCAGATTGCGCCCGCCCCAGGGGTAATCCTTGAAAACCGGCGTAAATTGCAGCGGATAGATCTCGCCCGTCATGGCAATTCCCCTTTCAGAGGTAGGCAGGGATGCAACATTCACATCTGCTGCCATTTGGCGGTTGGCGATTCCAGGCTGCGTCACCCGCGTCCAGAGTTGGCGCAGCCGCGCTAAAAGGGGCACAGACGCCTCTTGGGTCCGGTCAATATCGGTTGCTTCGGGGAAAGGCGGCAGATCGAGCATTTTGCGCCAGGCGTAGCTGCCCAAAATTTTAGCCGAAGCCACCACCGGCGCGGCCAGCACCGCGCCCAGCAATCCGGCCAGCGACGCGCCCATGATCACGCTGACCATGACCAGCAGCGGGTGCAGATCCGAGCGCGTCGCCCACAATGCGCGGCACAAGGATGTTATTTTCCAATTGTTGGATCAACAACATCACGCCAGCCACGGCCAGGGCAAATTGAAACGAGGTCAACCCCCACGGTGTGGTCTGTTGAAAGAAGGCCACCAAAATCGCCGCGCCCGTGCCCACCAATGGACCAATCACGGGCAGAAATTCCATGACGCCAGAGAGCAACCCCAGCCCCAAGGCGTTGGTGACGCCCATCACACCCAACACGGCGCTGACCACAAAGAAGATGAGCACACCGAGCAGCACTTGCCCGCGCAAATAGGCTGCCCACACTTGGCTAATGGCTGCCATGAGGCGGTCGGCGTCCTGCCGATAGCCGGGCTGGTGGGCAAGGTTGCTAATGGCTTGCCCAAAGCGCAGGGCGTCGTTTGCCATATAAATCGAGATCACAAAGACGAGGAAGGCCAGCCCCAGCACGTTGACCGTCGCCCCCACAATGTTGGCCGCCAGCAGACCGCCGCGGCTAAAGAGCGGTTCGATTAGCGCCAACACCTGGGTTCCCACACTGCGCCAGTTAATGCTGGTGAGGTTGAAAGTCTCAAACTGCCCTTCCACCTGGGCGCGTAGCGGCGACAGGTCGATGGTGAAGTTGAGAAAGCTGAGATCCGCGGGGATAAAACTGGGCAGGCTGGGGATCAACTCGATGGCGCTGATGGCCCATTGGGGCAACAGATCCGAAAGGATGAATACCTGTTCCACGGCCACAAAGCCAACCGCTGCCGTGCCCGCGAAGAAAAGCAGCGCCAGCACGCCATAGACGATCAACACAGTCTGTACGCGGCTCAAGGGGCTGCGCACATCGATCCATGTGACCAAGGGGTTCAGGATATAGGCCAGCAGCGCGGCGATGATCAGGGGTGAAAGTAACTCACGAAAGCGCCAAATTAAAAGCGCGCTCAGGAGTAACACCACAACCGCAACAATGGCTTTGGTGGTAATGCTCCAGGGTGGGGAGGAGTGCGACGGCTTAGTGGTCATTCATTACGCAACCGCGAATTCTGTATGCTTGCGTCTCTCTGGCGGTCGCCAAGCAAGCACGATATGTTCTTTGGGAACGCCCGCGTGCACCAACTCCGTAGCAATTCCATCTTCCGTACCATCATATTGAATCCAAAATTTGCCATCGACAATATCGACATGGACAAGTGTGCCATGAACCCGGTTCCCCTGATTCCATCCAACATCAAGGAGTAGATAGCTATCCTGTTGTCGATCAAATACTGTCTTTGAATGTAGCTCTCCATGGGCAAAAGGAATGCTTGCATACTCTGTTAATATTTTTTCAATTAAATTACGGTATTGATCAGGGGTATCCATTGTGTAAGCTCCTCTTTCTCCACATCAAATCCTACTAGGTTTAGTGAATTGTGCCGTAGCAAAATCTGACCAATTTCTTCACTGAAAATACCTCGCATCGTGTCATCAGGAACAGCCAAGTAAAGGGGTCGATCAGGATCTAGTTCTGTCAGAACACTCTGATAGAGGATATACTGTCCAATGGCGTCTTCAAGATCTGCTAAGTCAGAGGGTCCAGTAAAACTTTTGACTTCGACGGCAATCTTCAGTTTGCCTTTCTCTGCCGCCAGAAGCCGCTCCACACCCAGATCAACATACATGTTTCGAGTCCCAGACTTAAGCCGTAGTGGATCATCAGTGATAATCCAGCCGTCTTTGAGCAGAGCGAGTTTGACACGCTCGTGGTAAATATCACGTGCTGGCATGGCGAATACCACTTTCATTTAACATTTGATCACCTACAACTTCTTCAAATTTGCCAGCGATGCCGCAAATTTCTTGATGCCCACGCCAGGAAAGGCAACGGTGACCTCTTCTTCCCGACCCATCATAACACTATCAATCACCGTGCCCACGCCAAAAGTCGGGTGTTGCACGCTCTGACGGCGCTTGTATTGGAGAGCGGGCTGGGGCTTTTCCTGGCTGGGCCGTGTGATTCTGGGCGTGCTGCCCACGTTGGGGCTGCTGTCGGGCGACCATTGAACTTGGCGGGCAGTCGGGCGCAGCCGGGCGTGCATTGCCATAATCCACGAGATTGTCCGTGTTCCAGTTGGTGGCCCGCTGATACGACGCCTCGCGCCGGGTCTGGCGGTTGACCATCCCTTGCAGCAGATCTGGCGGGATGTCGGCCAGGAAACGGCTGGGCTGTTGTGTTTCACTGCTTCCCCACAGGCTGCGCCGAAAGGTGTGGATGAGGTAAAGGCGTTTTTTGGCCCGTGTCACTCCCACATAGCAGAGCCGCCGTTCCTCGGCCATGTCTTCGGGATCGGCGCTCTCCAGACTACGAGCGTGGGGCAAAATCCCCTCTTCCATGCCTACCATAAAGACCACGGAAAATTCCAGCCCTTTGGCGGCGTGGAGCGTCATCAGCGTCACCGCGTCGCTGCTTTCGTCATAGTCATCTTGGGCGCTAACCAGACTCACCTCTTGCAAAAAGAGTGAAAGCGGCTCCTGTCCCTCTTCCAGCGTGTACATGCCCGGCACATAGTGATTGGCAACGCTGCGCAACTCTTGCAAGTTATTAAAGCGATCTTCACCATCCTCTGTGCCATCACGCAAGCGATCAACATAACCTGCATCCTGCAAAATATGGTCAAGTAGCGTAGCCACGCTTTCATAGTGTTGAGCGCGCGCCATCTTCACCCACGATTCCACCATCTCGGCAAAGTTGACCAGCGCATTGCGCGAGCGTGTGTCTAGACCGCCCATGCGCAACGCCCCCGGCGGCAGATCGCGCACCACTGCCTCTGGCCCGTGATGCAACACACGCAGCGCGTCATATTCACTCAGGCCCAGCGATGCCGCCCACTCTTTGAGCACCGCATAGGTCTTGGGGCCGATCCCGCGCGGCGGCTCGTTGATGATGCGGTCCATGGCAATCGAATCCGCCGGGTTATGAATGAGGCGCAGATAGGCCAGCGCGTCTTTGATCTCTTTGCGCTCGTAAAAGCGCGTGCCGCCCACCAGCCGATAGCGCAGATGGCGCATGACAAAGGCTTCTTCCAGCGCCCGGCTCTGGGCATTCGTGCGATACATAATCGCAAAATCGCCCATGCTAAAGCCCCCGCTGGCGCGCAACCGCTCGATTTCGTCGAGGATATAGCTGGCCTCTTCGATCTCATTATAGGCTTCGTAAACGTGCGCCTTCAACCCGCTGCCGTTATCCGTGTGCAACGTTTTGGGCGTGCGGTTGGGGTTCTGGGCGATCACCGCATTGGCAACGTCCAAAATATGTTGCGTGCTGCGATAGTTCTGCTCCAACAAGATCACCCGGGCGTCGGAGTAATCCTTGCGGAACTGCAACACGTTGCGGTAATCTGCGCCGCGAAACCTGTAAATAGACTGATCTTCATCACCGACGCCAAAGAGATTGCGTTTGCCTTCCGGCGCGCCCGCCAGCAGTTTGACCAACTCATACTGCGCCGTGTTGGTATCCTGAAATTCGTCTACCAAAATGTATTGCCACTTGCGCTGATATTTGACCAGCACCTCGGCGTTGCGTTGAAAGAGCAGCACCACATTCATGAGCAGATCGTCGAAATCCATGGCATTGTTGCTGTGCAACGTCTCTTGATAGCGCCGATAGACCCGGCTGGCGATCTCCTCAAAATAGCTGGCCGATTTCACCTTTTCGGGGATCAGCAGATCGTTTTTATAATTGCTGATGCTGGCCTTGATCGCCTGTGGACTATAGCGTTTTTCGTCGAGATTAAGTTCGTTGAGCACCGAACGGATCAGCGAGAGTTGATCGGAACTGTCATAGACCAGCCAGTTGCGTTCATAGCCCATGGCTTCGTGTTCAATGCGCAGCACGCGCGCGCAGACGCTGTGAAACGTGCCAATCGTCAGCCCGCCCAGCCGTTGGCGCTGCCCTGGCAACGGCTGCGGAAAGCTATCGCCGATCAGACCAATCACCCGCTCTTCCATCTCGTGGGCGGCCTTGTTCGTAAAGGTCACTGCCAGAATATTCCACGGCGCAACCCCGCGTGCCTGAATTAAATAGGCGATGCGGTGGGTCAGCACACGGGTCTTCCCCGAACCCGGGCCGGCCATCACCAGCACTGGCCCTTGTGTGCTTTCCACGGCCAAGCGCTGTTGTGGGTTAAGTTTGTCTAAAAGTTGAGACATGGGATGATGCTTTCAGAATTGCAAATTGCGAGTTGCGAGTTGAGGGGATGCCGTTTTGCAACCTGCAACTTCCCCTCGCCATCCTTACCAATCCTCATCCTGCAAATCCTCGCCTTCCAAGATGCGCAGATAGCTTTCGTAGCGTTCCGGGGCGATTTTACCGGCTTGCACAGCCGCCTGCACGGCGCAGCCCGGCTCGTGGGTGTGGGTACAGTTGGGATAACGGCAGTCGTTGACAAAGGGCTGAATATCTACAAAGAAGAATCCCAGCGAGGCCGGATCGATCTCATATAGCCCCAGCTCGCGGATGCCGGGCGTGTCGGCAATGAAGGTTTCTTTGCCAAAGGGCAACCGGAAAAGTTGGGCGCTGCGGGTGGTGTGGCGGCCTTTGCCCTCGAAATCGCGTAGATCCCCCACGCGCAGATCGAGTCCTGGGTGGATAGCGTTGATCAAACTGCTCTTGCCCACGCCGCTGGGACCCGTCACCACGGTGAGCTTGTCTTTCAGCAACTCGGATAGCTGTTGAATGCCCAGATTCTCTTCGGCGCTGGCATAGAGAATTTCATAGCCCATGTCGGCATAGAGACCAAACAGCTTCTGGGCCGCATCAATGCCGGTCAAATCTACTTTGTTGATGCCAATGATCACCGGCAGATCATTAGCCTCGGCGATCACGAGAAAGCGATCCAACATGCGCAGATGCGGATCGGGCTGGGCAATGGCAAAAACAATCAACACCTGATCGGGGTTTGCCAACAACACATCTTCAGCGGCGCGGCTGCTGCCAGGGCGACGCCGGCTGAGGACAGAGGTGCGCGCTTCGATCACGTTGATTAGCCCCTTTTTTTTGCCTTCGGGCAAGACCAACACCCGGTCGCCCACGGCGATCAGCGTGTCGTCGTTGCGCTCTTGCAAGAGCCGCCCGCGCACGCGGCACAGGCGCACGCCGTCCTCGGTTTCCACATCATAATGATGACCGCGGGCATTGGTCACCACCCCAGAGATCAGGTTCTCGCTCTGTTTTTTCGGTTTGGGCTTATTGCTGGCCCGCCCTTCAAAATAGTCGTCGGCAAACTCTTCGTCATAATCGTCGTAGTCGGGAATATGGCGAGGCAAGTTCCACGCTCCTCTAGATTACCAGATGTAAAAGACTGCTTTGGGAACAATCGTTCTGCTACAGGCAGTGTATCAACGGGGCTGGGGACTGTCAACCGTATCACCACTCTGCAACTGACAGCAGGGCAAGCCAATCAGGTGTGCGCAGATGGGTGGCAGAGGCGTCGAGACCGTGATGCCCTGTTCGGCCAATAGATCGCGCAGATCGGCCAGCGGCAGACCCATCACCCCGGCAGGGCAACCGTGCAAGGCGCGCACCGGCGCAAAGCTGCGATGTTGAATCGCATACGCCCCGGCTTTGTCCAGCGGATCGCCTGTGGCGACATACTCTACGATCTCCTCGTTGCTGTAATGGCGCATGGTCACCACAGTGCTGTTCACCCGGATCTGGCTCTGCTGTGTGCCATCATTATCCACGCGCACCAGCGCCAGCGCGCTGTGAACATGGTGGCTGTGCTGGCGCAACTGCACCAACATGGCAATCGCCTCGTCTTCATCTTCAGGCTTGCCCAACACCCGCCCCTCGCTCACCACCACGGTGTCCGCGCCGATAATCAGGGCAGGGCGCATGGCAGCAGAGATCCCTTCGGCTATGCTGCGCGCCTTGGTCTCGGCCAGCCGCCGCACCAGCGCCAGCGGATCTTCGCCGCGCTTTTGGGTTTCGTCAATGTCGGCGGTGATCACCGTATGCGGCAATCCAAGCTCTTCTAAAAAGCGGCGGCGGCGCGGGCTGGCCGATGCCAGTATGAGGTTTAGCGGATTCATCCATTTGTTTCCTGTGCTAGACTAAAGAGGCTTCTCAATACAAGCCGAGAAAGCGCCATCGGATTTGTGTACTATTGTATGGTATCCATGTGGCGGATAGAGTAGGGAAGGACAATTCCCGCCAGCGCACAAGTCTGTCCATCCCTGATTGTAAGAGGTTCCGAATGGTCTACAAAATTTTACTGGTCGAAGATGAAGCCACCATGCGGCGCTTGATGGGCGTCTTGCTCAAGCGCCACGGGCATCAAGTGGTGGAAGCTGCCGACGGAGCGACCGCGCTGGATCTGGCGCTGCGCCAGCAACCCGACCTGGTTCTCTTGGACATTATGATGCCCGTGATGGACGGTTTCGAGACGTTGCGCCGCCTGCGTGCCAACCCGGATACCGCCGATCTGCCTGTGATCTTTCTTTCGGCCAAAAGCCAAGTCGGAGATCGCGTGGAAGGGTTGCGCCTGGGCGCAGATGACTACATTGTCAAGCCCGCCGATCCGGCAGAACTAATGGCGCGTGTAGATGCCGTCATGGCGCGGCAGCCGCCGCGAGGTCAAACGGCGCAAGGGCAAAGTCTTTGCCTTCGTGGGGGCCAAAGGCGGCGTGGGCACCACCACCGCCGTGGTAAACCTGGGCGCGCACATGCAGCGCGAGGGGATGCAAACGCTGCTTGTGGATCTGCATCTGGCCTTTGGCAATCTGGCCGATCATTTGGATATGTCGCCTGTGCCCTATTCCACGGCCAACCTTGCCCTTTTGCACCCAGAAGCCATCACCGAAGCCGCTGTAGAGCAACATCTGTTGGCTCATCCCTCAGAGCTAAAGCTGCTTGCCAGCTCGCCCACGGTTCCGTTTGAGATCACCTTTTCGCCGGAACATCTGGCCGCCATTGTGCAACAGGCTGCCTATCAGGCCCAGATTGTGCTGCTTGATCTGCCCACCGATCCCGATGTCATCGAATCGGTGGCCGGCGCTGTGGATGGTATTGTGCTGGTCCTGGGCAGTGAGCCATCCTCACTGCGCGCCGCCGAAAACATTGCCACCCATTTACACCATTTGAACCTCTATTCCTGTTTCAGCACGCTGATTGTCCATCGATACAAGCCCACCCCACTCTATGTCAGTGACCGTCTGATCTATGAACGGCTGGGAATCCCCACGCTAGGTCTGATCCCTGCCCACCCTGATCTCTATCTCCAGGCGGAACAAAACCGTACGCCTGTCCTGTTGATGGCCCCTGACCAGATCAATCCGGCTATCTATAGCGAATTGAGCAATCGGCTGCTCAATTATGTGCCCTGGATCGAAGCCTTTCACCATCGACAGATGGCCCCGGCTCATAACCAACCGTATCCAGTCGCCTGATCTCTCTTTGCCTTCTCACCGCTTACGATCCTCGGCGCGCCCGCTATTGATGTGTTGCCTTGCGGGTGTAATTTAAGTAGGGGGAACAGAAGTGCTGGGGACTTGGCACAGGGGAAAAGGACAATTTCGCCACCCATGAAGTCCCCGGCACTTTTCGACGATTCGCCCCCGTTCTGAATTACACCCTTTCCTTGCCACCTGTTGGACAACTCCTTTTACTTCTGGCAAACTAGATCTGTTGCTCCCCGGCCCCACCGTCGCCGGACCATTGCCTAATTGGGGATATGTTTGCATCCACAACAAAAAGAGGTGAACCATGAATGATGTCAATGGGGCGGGATCGTCTAGTGCATCCCGCCCTGTGCAGATGGCCTTCGTCGGGTGTGGTGGTATGGCCCGCCACCATCTGCGCCAGATTTTGAAACAACAAGAAACGACCCAAGTTCGTGTCGTCTGCGAGCCGTCCACAGTAGCCTATGCGCGTTTTTGCGAGGTCTTCGCCGAAGAAGGGGTGGCTGCGCCAGAGAATGAACCTGATTTGGAGCGCATGTTGACCCGATTTGGCGCAGACCTGGACGCCGCCTTTATCATCACCCCCCACGCCATGCATCATAATCACGCCCGCGCCTGTATGGATGCCGGGTTGGATGTGTTGCTGGAGAAGCCCATGGTGCTCAACGCCGAAGAAGCGCTGGATCTCATTGCCACGCGCGACCGCACCGGGCGGCTGTTGGTGGTCTCGTTCAATGGCAGCCTTTCGCCGCGCATCCGCACGGCCTCGCGCATGTTGCGCAGCGGCAGCCTGGGGCAGATCCTCAACATTCACGGCGTAGCCTGGCAAAATTGGAAACAGAACACCACAGGCACGTGGCGGCAGATGCCCGACATCTCCGGCGGCGGCTTCTTGTTTGATACCGGCGCGCACATGCTCAACACAATCTCCGATCTGGCCGGGGAAGATTTTGTGGAAGTGGCGGCCTGGCTGGACAACCGTGGCGCGCCTGTGGACATTCTGGGCGCGGTGATGGGGCGGCTCCAATCGGGTGCGTTTGTGACCATGAGCGCCTGTGGTGAAGCCATCCCCTCGTGCGCCTCGGATCTGCGCGTCTTTTGCACGGGGGGTATTTTGCAGACGGGCATTTGGGGCGAGCGACTGTTGATGCAGCGCAGTCACCAAAAACGGCTGATGCCCGTGCGCGTGCCTCCGTCGTTGGGCCAATGGGAACAATTTTCGTTGGTGCGCAAGGGCCAAATCGAAAACCCCTGCCCGCCGGAGATCGGCCTGCGCATGGCCCGCCTGTGGGATGCCATTCGCCAATCCGCCGCCCAAAAGGGGCAACCGGTTTCGGTGATGGTGGCGGAACCGGTGGCGGAACCGGTGGCGGAACCGGTGGCATTGCCGCTGGCTGCGTAAAAAGGCGCTTGGGGAATCGCCCAATCTTATCTTGTAATTGTCCAATCTCTTCAACGTATTCATACTGTCAAAGGAGTACCACCCCATGAGCAACCTTCGTGTTACCGTCTGGAACGAATTCCGACACGAGCAAGAAAATGACTTTATCCGCGGCATCTATCCCAACGGCATCCACAATGCGATTGCCGAAGGTCTGCGCGAACATGGCATTGAAACCGTGCGCACCGCCACGTTGGACGAGCCAGAAAACGGACTGACTGAAGAAGTGCTGGCGGAAACCGATGTGCTGACCTGGTGGGGACACAAAGCGCACGGCGATGTCACCGACGAAACTGTGGCGCGTGTGCAAGCGCGTGTGCTCCAGGGCATGGGGCTAATTGTGCTCCACTCCGGCCACGGTTCCAAGATTTTTCAGCGGCTGATGGGCACATCGTGTATGTTGCGCTGGCGCGAGGCCGACGAGAAAGAACGCTTTTGGGTCGTCGCCCCCGGCCATCCCATTGCCCAGGGACTTGGCCCCTATTTTGAACTGCCCGAAGTGGAGATGTACGGTGAGTTTTTTGACATTCCGCAACCGGAGCAACTGGTCTTTATAAGCTGGTTCCAGGGCGGCAATGTCTTCCGCAGTGGCTGCTGTTTCAGCCGTGGCAACGGCAAGATTTTCTACTTCCGCCCCGGCCACGAGACCTATCCGATCTACTACGATGCCAACGTGCGCAAAGTGATCGCCAACGCTGTGCGCTGGGCCGTGCCGGTGGCCGGGCCAACCTTTGACTATTATCGTGATGGCCGCTTCCCTGCCCTCAACGAGCGACAGCCGTTAGATCCCATCCCGGCCAAGCAGAGCGACCGCGAACGCATCGGTTAAGTTTTGAACGTGAACGGATCCCGTGTGTGATAGATGTGACGTTACAGGTGGCATGGTACGGCATGATGAACGGGTTCGGCGTAGCTGCGGCTGCGTCCGAACCCGTTTTTCGTGATCTGTGGGCACGTTACAGCGAACCCCACCATCACTATCACAACCTGCACCATCTGGCTGAAACGCTGGACACCGCCGCACAAATCGCCGCCTCTGACACAGCCTCTGACACAGTTGCACTTGCAAGCACACACGGTTGCGGCTGACGATTTCATCGGCGCAATCGTCATCGATGCTGATCTGGCGATTCTCGTGTTTTGACCCTCTCAGGGGCCTTTGACTTGAATATACTCGTCAACTGCAACGTTATAAACGACCTCTTCCACACGGAAGACAGCCCAGGGAATGCCATCGTCAAACCAAGTGACGGCTGCCTCTGTGGAAACCGAATGGCCGCCTACCTCTCCCCACTGGCGTATCTCGTTGATCCATAATGTCTTGTGCGTATCTCTGTCGCCCTTGTAGCGCATCGCCTCTATGGTCTGGGGCAGCGCTGTTTCGGGAGAGAAACGCACAAGCAGACGTTCCTCGGCTTCGCCAAAAGGTACCACCACCAGCGCCGTCTGGTCATCGACCGCTTCCCAGCGCACGCGTGGATCGGTCACAAGGATCGACGGCAGCCAGGGCAGCGCTTCGGCCCAGAGCGCCAGATTAGCCCCCTGGTCGATCTGCGGCCCCTGGCTGATCCCAAACGGCAGTTCCATCCGCCCTTTGCTGTTGAGAAAATGCTCGTTGACCTGCATCAGGGGCAGCCCAAACAGGGTGATTTCAATGTAATGGCGGTAGCCTTGACCCGCATCATGGGTGAAGCGAAACCGGGCCGGAAAGGTGATGCCGTTGATGCGTAATCTTGCGCGCCCAGAGATCACTGTCGAGCGGATCACGGGCACGCGGTCGCCGTAAACCTGGCGGTAGAAGCGCGCCACCGGGGGCGGCAGATCGTCGGGCAGGGGGACTGTCTCCGGCGGGGCAGAGGGCGGGGGAAACGCCGTAAAGGCAGCGGGCTTCACCTGTAGCCCTATCCACCCCAGGCCAATCAGACGCGGTTAGCAGGCCGCCGACGATCCATAACGCTTTGATGATGCCTTTCCTCGCTCTGGCTGGTAAGGACACAGTCGGGTTCGGTTTGATTAGAGTAGTAGTCACGCTTTTTCCTCCCATGAAACAGTGCCTGTAACAAAATCTGGCGCAGACCGCTGCACTGGCGGTGTCGCCGCCACGCTACAAAGAACCTTTGCCATAATCCAGACGGCAAGGCTGCCCAACACAACGAAGCCGGAGATCGGCCCCACAATTTCCGGCATGGTAAAGACCACCCCAGCCGCCCTCTGAAATGCTGTAGCCAAGCTAATTGTGGGCAACAGCATCACAATGAGGATGAGCAAGGGGATGGCAATCTGATAGCCCAGCGCTCTCCGCCGCAGGATCAGCACGCCCGCCAGCAAGACACTGGGCGTGATCAGCGCCAGATCCAGGGCAAAGGTGACGTGGGTGGTGTAGATGTCTAGGCGGTCTGGTGGGAAGTTTTCGAGCAGGCCGGTGATGAGTGGTTCCAGCCACACATAGGAGGTCAGGAGGCCACAGACGATCATAAACGTGCCAATGGCCCGGTGTGGCAGGTGCGCCAGAAAGCGATCGAAAAGTCGCTCAAAATTAACCATGCTAAAGGCAATGACAAAGGCAAAAAAGCTGGCGGCGAAGAGGGACACATAGACGAGAAAAAGGTTGTTATAGGCAGCGGCCAGAGACATGCTGGCGTAGACGTAAAGGAAATAGCCCAGCATCCCCATCAACACCAGACCACCCCGCAGCGAGTGACGCACATAGAGTATGAGCGAAATCACGAGCAGGGGCACGCCCAAAAAGAGCGCCACGCCATCCTGGGCGCGGAAGCCAGGACCGTTAAAGATGGTGTCATATTGATAGATTCCCTGACCGTAGATCTGGGCATCGATGCCGCGCACCGTCGTGACCGTGTACGAATCGCCGCCGTTCTGCCAGAAGAACCCGACACCCGCCGCCACCAGTACCAGGAACACAACCAGCGACGAGAGCCAGATCAGCGCGTTTGAATGCTTCACAATGGATCTCCTTTCTACTCAATCAAGTGCTTGTTCTCTCTTTCACAAATAGTTTAGCAAGGATCACCCATTTTGGCTTCAACCGAGTGGCTAGTCTTAATCTAAGTATAGTGTGGAGATATCCCTGGTCCGGTGGCTAGGATTGGGGTTTTGAGGAGGGATGATCTGGGGAAATGTTAAGAGATGGAAAGGAGAAACAGTTTACTCTTCCACAGGCGCATAAGGGCATATCTGCCCGTTCCGTTCGTTGAGATAAATACAGAGCACCACATAGGCCGGCCGCAGGCGCAATTCGTCGATTTGGCTTGGCTCCATAATCGCCCACCAATATTGCTCCTCATCATAAGGATTGCCGTCGGCGGTCCAATCCAGATCGGGCATAGTCAACACGCTCATCAGACCGATCCACGGCTGCCAGTGCGCCGCGGCATAGGCATAGGCCCGTTTCAGATAATCAGCCTTGACGAATTCGTCGATGCCCGCGCCAGCACCGTGCCAGATGTAGCTGGGATTGTAGGCGTCGCTGGTCCAGCCAAATTCCAAAATGGCGATGCGTGTGGTGCTGTCCCCATTGCTTAGCATAATGGCGCGAATCTCTTCTACATGGCGGAAGGCAAAAAAGCGCTGCCCGCCATACTGCGGGTTGGCCGCAGCCTGGGCGGGGGATAGCTCTGGCGGGGCGGCAAACCCGGCGGCATGGACGCCAAGCATGTCGAAATAGCCGCGACTTTTGCCGCCCATCGCCTTGTAGAGTTCTCGATAAAATTTCTCATCGGGCATGGCAATGGCATTGTCTGTGCCGGTGGGGGCCATTCCCGCGCTGATTACAATGGCGTTGGGGTTGGCCGCTTTAATCGCAGTATAGGCCGCTTTTAATAACGCCGCATATTGGGCTGGATCGGGGCGATTGCCACCCCATTCACGCCCCAGATTTGGCTCGTTCCAGATCTGATAAGCCTGAATACAGCCCACGGCTTGGGATGTACAGTTATAGCGGCGCGCCAGTTGGCCCACAAATTCGACAAATTTCGTCCCATTTTGCGGCGGCAGTCCTCCCCAAAATTGGGTGACAGCGGGGTCCATGCCCAGCCGTGCCAGCAAATAGAGACCGTGGCTGTTGACATGTGTCACCACACGGTCGGCGGTCTCCCAATGAAATTCGCCCTGGCGTAGCTCAATATCCTCCCAAGCGAAGCTCTGACGCACCCACCGAAAACCGGCATCGTCGAGCAGCCCCAGATCACGGTCGGCGATCTCTTCGCGCCACCACAAAAAGGCATTGCTGCCATAGTCCGGGCTGCGTATTACCGGGGCCGGCGCATAGTCCGGGGTTGGCGTGCGCGAGGGTGTTGGCGTGCGCGAGGGGTAGACGTGCGCGAAGGGATCGGCGTGCGCGAAGGGGTTGGCGTGCGCGACGGTGTGACCGTGGGTGTGACGGTTGGCGTCTGTGTTGGCGATGGCGTGACCGTGGGCGAGGGCGTCGCCGTCTCTGTGACCGTGGGCGTCGGCGTGGCGGTTGCTGTCTCGGTAGGTGTAGTTGTCGGCGTGGCGGTTGCCGTCTCGGTAGGCGTAACTGTAGGGGTTTCGGTAGGTATCTTTGTGGGTATTTCTGTGGGTATTTCTGTGGGTGTGGGGGTGATCAATAGCTCTGTGATCACACAGCGACGGATCGAGACCTCGTCCGCATACATAAAGGCATTGCCCGTGTTGCCGTTGTTGTACGTGCCAAAAAAGAGCGAAATGCGCTGCCCGACATAAGGCGTCAGATCATACTCCACGCGTAGCCACTCCTCATCGTTTGCGACGCCTTGCAACACGCGCTGTGTGCGCCGATCCGCAATCACCCAAACATAGCTAAAGTCACCATCATCCGCCGAACTGCCGCGCCACACATGCGCCGTCAATGTCAATGTGATCGCCTCTGCGGGCAGATCCACCGTGCGATAGAGAGTGCTGTCTGAGCGCACATTGGGCAGAATCCAGAATGCCCACACGCGCACTGCGCCGTCCTGCCATCGCCCGCTCGGTGGTATATCGCCCCGGCGCGGCGGTCTGCGGCGTGATCCATCCGCTGTTGACCTCAAAGCCGCCGTTGATCTCCAACTCGTCGCAAACTTCAACCGTGGGGACGGGGGACGGCGTGGCTGTGGGCGTTTCAGCGGGCAGGATAACCATCTCGTTGTAGATCAGCGGCATCAGAATGACCGTCTGTGTGATCACACTGGGGATCTCCACGGTGGCTGTAATTTCCGCCGTGGGCGTAATCGTCGCCGTGGGTGTAATTTCCGCCGTGGGTGTAATCTCCACGCGTGCCAGCGCTTCGCCTTGCCGATAACAGGCGCGCACTGAAAGATCGTCCACATAGAGCACCGATTGAGCATCATCACCGGAGTTAAAGACCCCGATTTGAAGGCGAATCTGCTCGCCGCGGTAGCGTGTTAGATCCAGTGAAAGCGGAACCCAGGTTTGAATGTCGCTGTTCTCTTGGAAGAGAATGATTGGTTGCGCGGCGGTTTGTATCAACAGATATTGCACATCGGCGGCGTCACCACCGCTGCCCCGCCAGATCAACGCGTTGAGTTCGATTCGCTCTGCACCGGCGGGCAACTGAATAGTTTGCACTGCGGTGCTGTCACTGCGCAGATTTTCGTCGGCGGCATCCAGTCCCAGTTTCAGACTTTGCGCGCCATTGGCGGCCCGTTCGCTGCTATAGGCTGCCGGGCGGTCGGTCATGGGCATGGACCAGCCGCCAAAACGCTCGAAATCGCCGTTGATGGCTAGTTCATCACAGCGCAGATTGTCGGCTTGAGCAATCACCGGAGGCGAGGTTTGGGGCAATGTCTCAGCAACGGTGGCTGGCGTCTCGGCCAGGGTAACAGCCCGGTTGGTCTCCCCAGGGGCTTGCGCCGCAGGAAGCCACCAGTGTATCTGGCCTTGGGAGGTTAAAAAAGCCAAGAGTAGAAGCAAGGCAAACAATCCCTCCACCACAAGCGTGGCCGGGGATTGACGACGGAACAAGTGCCAGAGCGAACGGGTCGAGGTCGGTGTCATAGGTCGCCAGGATCAGAGAAGTGCTGCGGTGTACTATATCCGTTGCCGACGATTTCTTCAAACGCCGAATCAGGGTCGCTCTTTACTTTGGCCTTGATGAAAAAGAGGCGAGCAGATAAAATAGGGCAATCCTGCCCGTGAACGGATTATTCGCAGCTCATACAAGGTCCATTGTCCTGATCTATCTGAGCATCGGCCTGGGTCGTAAAGGCTGGCCGCTGGTCATCGGCGTTCATGCCGTGCCCGACTATGAGATCGCCATCAACTATACCAATCCCTAATCGTCAATCTAAAATCGTAAATTCTATGCCTTCATTCCTGACCCAACTTGAACTGACCCCCACCCACATCCCGCACCTGCCTGCCAAGACGCGCAACAGTCTGCTCTCTTTTCTGCTGCGCTGGGATGGCTACGCCGATGCCCTGGCCTGTTTGGCACAGGTGAACGTGGCAAAATATGTCTCGTTTCAAGACGCGCAGGCGCAAGCCCTGGTGGGACTGAATCGCGCTGCCGAAGCCGTGGCCGTCATGGAAAAGCGCGTGGCCGAGCGCGACTCCATCCCGGCACGTATCTGGCTGGTACGTGCCCACATGGCCGCCGGCAACCATGCCTCAGCCCTGGCGGCGTTGCAGCCCATTCTCACCGAAAGCGCCGGTCCCGCGTGGACGATGCGCGGCGATGTGCTGCTCGCTCAGGCCAAGCTTGACGAAGCTGAGCGAGCCTATCTGCGCCACCGCGAGATTGCGCCCAGCAGCCGCGCCCCGGGGCTTGGCCTAGCCCGCCTCTATCACGCTCGTGGGGATGGCGTCACTGCGGCGGCCTATGCCGTCAGTGCCTACACCCTAAACGAGGGCGATTATCCGCACACGATCCACGAACTCCAACAGTTGCGGGCACTCTTTGAGAGTCTGGGAGATGCCAACCGCCTCGTTGAGATCGAAACAACATTACAACAACGCCAAGCCGATGAATTGGCCGATCTTGCCGCACAACTCGATGGCGCCGCCGCTAAACCCGCCCGCCCATCCCCTGACCGCACCCCTGGCCGTACCCTTGGCCGCACAGAAGCGCCGCCCGCACCACCACTGCCCAATCTTGATGCTATTCCCGTTAGCGCCGCCGAGCGTGACGAACTCACCGCCGCCGCCCAAACATACTTTGGCTTCCCCAGCCTGCGCCCAGGGCAGGCCCAGATCATGGCGTGTCCGCGCCGCGGCGAAAATGTGCTGGCGATCTTGCCCACCGGCGCGGGCAAGTCGCTCTGCTATCAACTCCCTGCCCTGCTCGACGGTGGCACCACGTTGGTGATCTCGCCGCTGATTGCGCTGATGAAAGACCAGATCGACAATCTACCCGCCGCCGCTCGCGCCCAAAGCATCGCCATCAACAGCAGCATGGAGGGCCAAGAATTGCTGCGTGCCGTAAACGAGATGGCCGCCGGACGCTATCGGTTGGTCTATGCTGCGCCGGAACGGCTGCGTCAGTTGCCCTTTTTACATGCCTTGCGCCGCGCCAACCTTGCGCGATTGGTCATTGACGAAGCCCACTGTGTTTCGGCCTGGGGCCACGATTTCCGCCCAGACTATCTCTACCTTGCCAGGGCACACAAAGAATTGGGCGCGCCGCCGATTCTCGCCCTCACTGCCACCGCGCCGGTGCAGGTGCGCCATGACATTCAGCGACAGCTCTTTGGCACAGAGGGAGCAAGTGCGGATGCAAAGATGCGTGTGATTGCGTTGGACAGCTTCCGCCCGAATTTGCGCCTGGCCTCTTTCCCTGCCTCGGACAAAGACGACAAGTTGCGCCGTCTGATTGAACTGTGCAGCACGCTGGAAGGCAGCGGGATCGTCTATGCGCGCACCCGCCAACAGTGCGAAGATCTGGCAGCGCTGCTGCGCGATCAGGGCGTGGACGCCGTTCACTATCATGCCTGGCATCCCAAACCGCGCCGCTGTGCAAGATCGGTTTATGAGCGGCAATGCCGCGTGTCATCGTCGCCACCATCGCCTTTGGCATGGGCGTGGACAAGCCCGACATTCGCTTCATCGTCCACTTTGGTCTGCCCGATTCGCTGGAATCCTACTATCAAGAGGCGGGCCGCGCCGGGCGGGATGGCGCGCCAGCGCACTGTGTCTTGCTCCACAGCAGCGGCGACAAAGGCACGCTTACGCGCAACGCCAATCGCGACGCCATTGGCATTGACTTTCTGCGCCAGATCTATGGGCTGCTCCAAAAGCAGCGGCGGCTGGGCAATTTTGTGCTGGCTCCGCTGGATGATCTGGTGCGGGGGCTTGCGGATCAGGATACGCCTGTGCGCGTGGGGCTAAGCTTTTTGGAAACGGTGGAGATGGTGCGCCGCTATCAGGACGTGCCGCGTGCTATGACGCTCTGCTGGCGACAGCGTGGGCAGGATGCCGAGGTCGATGGCTTTGCTGCCTCTGTTCATCTGCGCCCCGGTCAAACTGTGGACCGCTCGTTTCGCGATCTGTGTGAACAGAGCGGGATTGCGCCTGACGCGCTGGAATCTACATTGCTACAGTGGCAAGATGCGGGCTGGATCAGCGTTGCCGCCAGTGGCCGCGATCTGTTATTGGAACTGTTGCCGCCGCCCAAAGATGGCACCGAACGCGTGAAGGCGCTATTGGATCGCTATGCTGCCATCAGCGAAGGGCGGATTGGGGAAATCGTGTCCTATGCCGGCACGCGTCGCTGTCTGCACGGTCACATCGGCAACTATCTGGGCGGCTATCCGCGCCAGCGCTGCGACGCCTGTGATCGTTGCCTGGGCGATGATCTATTGCCCGCTACCAGCGCCGATCTGCCCGATGAGGCCGCCCAATTAGAGACCATCTTGACAATTCTGGCCGAGCAAAGCTGGGGACGGCGCACGCTGGTTAATCTCTTAAAAGGCGATCCCAAAGCCGGGGATCGCGCCGCCGGTTCGCCCCACTTTGGCGCGCTTGGCCTTCCGCAGCCGTACCGCGCTGGATAAACTCATCGACGAACTCTTTGCCCAGGGCGATGTTGAGGAGATGACACTCTCCCACGGCGGCGTGGCGTTGGTAATCAACGAGCAGGGGCGGCAGCGGTTGGCGGAGGGATAGGAGAAACACTCAGCGTAGACGAGATTCAAGTTCATCCAAAACATCATCAAGCGACCGAACTCGTGATGGCAAAACTTGATTTCCAAGATGGAGATGCTGGGTATGTCGAAATATCGGGATGGTGTGGCGCATTGTCCCAACCCAGGATGAGTGCGGAGGAAGAGCAGGGTATGACAGATCTTTTTGTTTGTCCGTACAACGGTTTGCATGGTTTCCTCCTATGGGCAGAAAAGAACAGTGTTACCTGACCGATTCTTCAACTGTGTGATGTTGGCACTGTAGCAGGCAAAGCGTTTCCCAAACGTTTCTGGGGAACATTTAGGTGAGGATGGTGTGATAGAATGGGGAAGCAATTCTATCCTCAGCAGGAG
Source organism: uncultured Chloroflexia bacterium (assembly GCA_963721725.1). Lineage (GTDB taxonomy): Bacteria > Chloroflexota > Anaerolineae > Caldilineales > Caldilineaceae > RI-153. The sequence goes on along the minus strand of CAVRLX010000014.1, from coordinate 113,941 downwards.
TTAAGGTTTTCAGGGTGCCAACACGATTCTGTGGAGACAACTATGTACGCCAATATTATTTCAAAGCCACTCTATCAAATTGTGCGCGAACTCACCCAGGAGGATCGACTCGAGGTTAGCCTGCCACTGGCAGTTAAAGAACTGGTTCGTTTGAAACTCCAGGAAGCACTACGTCAACAAAAACAGTTTGAGCAGCGTTACGGGATGAATTTTGTTTCTTTTCAAGTAGCTTGGGAAGGTGATGACATTCCGAATAAATTCGATTACCAGACAGAGCATGATTACTGGGAGTGGGAAGCGGCAGTGACAGATGAAACCAGACTTCAAGAAATGTTGGATTCTTTGCCATGACGTTGCAGGAGTTCGAGCAGGAGATCTTCACGGTTGCTTTGCGATCTTCTATTTGTGACATTCCCCATGTTCGCCGCCTCACAGCAACCGCTATCAATCTTCGCATTTCACTTTTGACGGATACGACGGTCTCTCACAGATTTATCGAAGTGTTTTTCAACGAGCAGACGGGGCGTACAGCTTTTGCAGTCATTGAAGCGGATGGCCGGGTTTTTGGGGCTGATAATACTGGTGGCTGGCACATTCACCCATTTGTAGATCCATCTCGCCACCAGCCGATTGATAGCCCGATGCCATTTGCCGATTTTATAGCAACTGTCGAACGTTATTTTCAAGAAAAGTAATCATTGCCGGAAACTATTCAACTATTCTCTAAAATGTTGCGCACTGTGATCCTAACCCATGCAACTCACCCGCCGTAGCTTGATTCTCCTCGCCGCCACCGCCCTGCCTATTGCCGCGTCCACCTTTGCGGATATCTTCCTCTGGCTGGCGCTGCTTTGGCTGATCCTCGTCCTTGCCCTGATCATCGCCGATTGGCAGTTGACCCCCTCGCCCACGGCCTGGGAAGTGACCCGCCGCCATGATGACCGCCTTTCCCTGGCTGTGCAAAACCCCATCGAGATCGACTTGCATCTGCGCCGTAGCCCGCGCTGCCGTGCGGCTCTGGCTGCGTGATGATCCGCCGCCCACCTTTGGCATGGCTGAACGTGATCGCATTCTCAGCGGCACGGCGTTCCCCAATCAAACGCTGACGCTACACTATCAACTGCGCCCGCCCCGCCGCGGGGATTACCGTTTTGGAGATCTCTATCTGCGCTGGGAATCGACCCTGGGGCTGTTTCGGCGGCAGGCGCGCTTTACCGCAGCCGAGGCCGTGAAGGTCTACCCCAACTTGGTAGACGTGCGTAAGTTCGACCTGCTGTTACGAAAAAACCGGCTGTGGGAGTTGGGCGTGCGTAACGTGCGACTGCGCGGGCCGGGCACCGAGTTCGAGCGGCTGCGCGACTATCAACCCGATGATGACTATCGGCGCATCAACTGGAAGGCCACGGCTCGGCGTGGCACGCCCATCACCATGGAATATCAGACCGAACGTAGCCAAAACATTGTAGCGCTGATTGATGTGGGGCGCACCATGCGCAGCCCTGTGGGCGATATTGAAAAGATGGATTATGCCATCAACGCCGTGTTGTTGCTGGCCTATGTGGCGGGGCAAAAAGGGGATCGGATCGGGGCAATGACCTTTGCTGACGAGGTACAGGCGTGGCTGCTGCCGCGCACAGGCAAAGCACAATTTCACCGGATGTTGGAGTCGCTCTACAAAGTGCAGGGTCAGCCCGTGGAGCCAGACTATGGCGCGGCTTTCGCCTATTTTGCGGCCAAACAGAGCCGCCGCTCGTTGGTGCTGGTTTTCACCGATCTCACGGGCAGCGTGACCAACGAGACGCTTATCGCCCAAATGAGCCGCCTGCGCCGTACGCATTTGACGCTGCTCGTGACCATGCGCGATCCCACAGTGGAGGCCATGGCGCGCCAACCCGTGGACGATCCCGTCACGCTCTATCGCCGTACCGTGGCGGAAACCTTGCTGCGCGAGCGTGAACTCGTCCTTGAACGCTTACGCAACCGCGGCGTCCTCACGCTGGACGTGCCCGCCGACGAGTTGAGCATTGCCCTGGTCAACCGCTATTTGGAGATCAAGGCGCGGGAGTTGATTTAAGCCAATACCACCACAACCCCACGCCCGTCCCCACCCCCACCAGTGCTTTGACCATCCAGGGCAGGCCGCTAGGGCTGATGAAGCCCTCAATGAGGCCCGCCAGGATCAGCAGCGGCACACAGCCCAGGATCACGCTGACGGCAAGGCGGGCACGGGCCACGAGCGCATCTTTACGGCTCAATAGCCCCGGACGGATCAGCGCTTCGCCCACGTAGAGACCACAGCCGCCAGCGAGAAAGATCACACTCAGTTCGATAAAACCGTGGGCCACCACAAACTCGGCCAGACCGCCGCTCATGCCGTGGAATTGCAGCAGTCCAAAAACCGCGCCAATGTTAATGCCGTTGATAACCATAATCAGCAGCGTAAATAGCCCTGCCGTGGCCGACCCGGCAAAGGCCATGAACATGACGCCGATGTTATTGGTGAGGAGCGCCGCCGACTCCGCCGAACGCACGCTGGGCGCAATCTCGATCCACAATTCGCCATTTTCCACCGTTCGCACCAGGGATTGGGTATCTGGCCCTGGTCCCAAAAACGTGTAGATGGCCTCGGCATCGCCCCAGGTGACAAAAAAAGCAACCAACGCTGGCAGCAAAAAGAGCGCAAAAGCCGCGCTTGTATAGGGCAACAATTGGCGAAAGCGCTGCGGAAAGCTCTCGGCATAGAAGCGCCGCACCTGTTGCCAGCGCAACGGCTCTTCACGATAAAGCAGCGCATGGGTGCGCCCCACCAAGCCGTTGAGATAGCGTGTCACCGCCCCCGTGGGAAAGTCGCGCTGTGCCAACGCCAGATCCGACGTAGCGGTGCGATAGAGCTGTCCAAGTTCATAAAGATCCCCGGCAGAGAGCGTATCGGCGGCGGTTTTGGCCTTTTGCGAGAGCGTCTCCAGCCGTTGCCAGTCGTCTTGGCGCTGTTGGATAAATTTATCAATGTGCATGATGGTATGGTCGAATTCCTCTGCGCTGCTTTGCTTTCTGGGCGGCTTTGCGGTGAAATATGCCTATCATTCGTAACGATACCGGTCTAGGGTACGACGCACTCGCCACACAAGCGTTTCAAACCGTTCTACGCCTGGCGAGTGCGTCGCACCTGTATCGTTACTACCATTCTATCCATTTGAGGCCAACACGCAAAGATCATGCAAAATTTACCCCCGCACCTCGATCACGAATATAACGTTGACACGCCCGAAAATGTCACCTTTGCCTATGATGTTGCCGGCATTGGCAACCGTTTTATCGCTGCGCTTATCGATTCGGTCTTGATTTTATTAGCTCTCTCCCTGCTCAACCTGATTATTTTTGTGAGCATCAGCCTGATCGAAAGCCCTGCCATTGACTTGCCGGCCAGCGACGACGCCCCCGGTTGGATTAGCGGGCTGTTGATTGCCCTCTATATTTTGGTCAACTTTGTCATCTTTTGGGGATACTATGTGTTGTTCGAGTATCTTTGGAATGGGCAAACGCCGGGCAAGCGTGTAGTGAAGATCCGCGTCTTGCGCACCGATGGCAACCCGGCCGGCTTTATTGAATCAGTGATCCGCAATCTCGTGCGCGTCGTAGATTTTCTGCCCAGCGGCTATGGACTGGGACTGGTGATCATGTTCTTCAACAAAGAGGCCCGCCGCTTGGGCGATTTTGCCGCGGGGACGCTGGTGGTGAAAGACCGCAGTGAGAACACGCTCACCCTGATTACGCCGCCAAAGATGACAAGCGCCGCTGCCGTGGACGAGGCGTTGTTGCTGCGCTATGTCCACATTCGCCGCCTGAGTGCCGAAGATTTTGAGCTAGTGCAAGACGCCGTCAATCGCATGGCGAATGGAGGCATCACCCGCAATCTCCTCTATCGCTTGGCCCAAGTTATTGCGCTCAAATTGGAAGTCGAGCCGCCCTCGGTCACAAATGCAAAGGCTTTCCTGTCCGAGGTTCTGCGCGCCTATCGCCAGATCGGCTGAGACATGCCAAAAACAGAACGCAGATGAGCAGGTTTTTGCAGATCCGATCTATGCTGTATCTCCCTTTATCTGCCCCGATTTTTGCCATTTGCAGACCTGTTCTCTGGCAGGTATACTTTGCGCCATCTTGTGTCGATTCAATGCCAATGTCATAGACGGGGGTGGCCCATGTCCAAGTTTTCTGCCAGCCTCAATGGTTCTGTCGACAACGCTGCCACCATCGAAGCCACGTACAGCCCAACCATTAAAGAGCTACCTGAGACCCTGCGCCCACGCGAAACGAATGCAGTTCGCCGGCCCCAGCGCGCTGAGCAGTGCCGAACTGCTGGCGATTATTTTGCGCGTCGGCGGCAAGGGCGAGAATGTGATCCGCATGGCCGAACGCCTCCTCATTGACTTCAACGGTCTGAGCGGGCTATCGCAAGCCAGTTTCGAGGAACTTTGCCGCGCCCACAACATGGGTCAGGCCAAAGCCACGCAGATCAAAGCTGCCCTAGAGTTGGGCCGGCGTCTGCTTTTGGCCGGTCCACAAGAGCGCGCACAAGTGCGCAGCCCTGGCGATGTCGCCAATCTGCTCATGTTAGAGATGGGGTTATTGGAGCGAGAGCATCTGCGCACTGTTTTGCTGGACACGAAAAACCATGTACAGCGCATTGTCACGGTCTATGCGGGGAGCCTCAACACGGCGGTGATCCGCATTGGCGAGGTCTTTCAAGAGGCGATCCGCGCCAACAGCGCGTCGATCATTGTGGTTCACAACCACCCCAGCGGCGACCCCACGCCCAGCCCGGAAGATGTGCGTGTTACGCAGAAGATCGTCCAGGCCGGGGAGTTACTCAACATCGACGTTCTCGATCATCTCGTCATTGGGCGCAACCGCTATGTGAGCATGAAAGAGCGCGGGTTGGGCTTTTCGTGACGAGGGGTGACAGCGATCTCAGGCCGCCGAGACCCCAATGGGAAAGGTCGCCGCGTAGCCGTCGCCCTGTTGTGTGGCGATAACGATAAGGGCTTCTTTGAAGATGCCGTCGTTGCTGTTCAACACGTTGCGCTGACCCTGGCTGGCGTAGGGTTCCGCGGTATAGACCTGATCGGTGAACTCTTCGGGGAAGAAGATTTGCGACGTAAGGACTTGGTTCTGGGTAGGATGGACCTTGAAGTGAATATGCACGGCACGACCCGGATACCAGCCTGGGTAAATCGTGGTAAAGGTGGCGATGCCGTTGGCATCGGTAATCTGTGCCCCACGCAACCAAGTTTCGCTGCTGGTGTCGAAGCTACGATCACGTACGCCTGAATATTGCCCAAAGGCGTTACAGTGCCAGATTTCCACAACCGCACCTTCCAGCGGGGCACAGGTAGCGTTACTCACCTGTAACACGTTAAAGGTAAGTAGTAGCGGTGCGCCCTCCACTCCCTCGCGAACGTCAGCACGGATCATATCCACATCCACATAATACGGCCCTTCCGTAACCTCTGGGCGGACCACACAAGCGGGCACTGCCGCAACTTCAGGATTGGCGACCACGGCTGTGGCCGTTTCTGCAACCTGCGTAGCCTGTGCCGTGGGGCTGGCCGCACTGGTGGCCGCCGTGGGCGCAGCGTTCCCCGTTGGGCTGGGGGCGGGAACACACGCAGCCAACAGCGTGGCGCTGGCCGCGCCCAAAAGCGTCAGCACTTCGCGGCGGCTGAGCATGCGTCCGATGGGCAGATCGTCTTCGTCTAACAGGTGTGGGTCTGAATGGGTTGTCATGTCATTTCCTCATTTAGTGCAGGGTCAATGGCTATTTTTATACTAGGTAGCAGCACAAACGAACATTTTTTGTGACGATACAGGCTAGGGTGCGACGCACTCGCCACAGGCGCGTTTCACAACCGTTCTACTCCTGGCGAGTGCGTCGCACCTGACTAGCGACCATTTTTTTTCTCTTTGAAAAATGTCCCTGTGTGCGACTACCGAGTATAGCAAGTGGCGAGAAAATCTCTGCGCCGCTATCTGGCATCATAGCGCACAATTGTTAGAAAATAATGAAGAACTGACGACAAAGCTATTGAGACAGCGGCCCCGCAGCGCAACGCTAGACGTGCAGCATGACAACGCCCTCTTCCACCGTAACCGGGAAACTTTCTACCGATTCGGCGTTGATGTCGCTGCCGGGTTCGGGCTTTTCCACGGTGACTTCGTAGGATTTGACGCGCAGTTTGTGCGGGTTGAAAATCGATTTACCCGTGGTGATGTCAAATTCCCAGCCGTGCCAGGGGCAGCGCACGATCTCGCCGTCGCGGCCCCAGATGTATTCGCCGGGCTGGCTGGGCAATGTCGTGCCGGTAATGGGGCCCAGGCAGAGCGGCGCGGCTTGGTGCGGGCAGATGTTGCGCAGCGCGTAAAAATCCCCACGCACATTGAAGACGCCTATCGAGCGCCCGTTGATCTCCACAATTTTTCGCTGACCAGGGGCCAGTTCGCTGACTTTACAGACCGAGTGTTTTGCCATGAGATTCCTTGGGATTGGGTGAGTGGGCGATTAGATATTGGGTATTCGATACTGGGTATTGTACGATCCAGAACGTAATACCCAATATCGAATACCCTCCCCTACGCCAGTCCGTAAAACTCCTGCGCGTTGTCGCGGAAGATGCGTTGGTGCAGGGCATCGGGCAGTTTGGGGAAGGCGTGGGTGGGCGAGTCAAAATCCCAATGGGGATAGTCGCTGGCGAACATGAGAATATGCTCGGCGTCCATCATCTCGAAAATCTGGAGCAGATGTTTGTCGCCGCTGTCGGGGCGTTCCAACGGCTGGCTAGAGAGGCGCACATGATCGCGCATATAGGCCGAGGGCTGCTTTTTGACCCAAGGCACTTCGGGGCGCAGCGCCTTCCATTCGGCATCCAGCCGCCAGAGCAGCGGGGCCACCCAAGAGACGCCGCCCTCTACCATCACCACGCGAAAGTTGGGAAAGCGTTCAAAGACGCCTTCGGTGAGATAGCTGACCAGATGGGCCTGGAAGGCCAGCGACAGGCAGGTGTGCCATTCAATGTAGTGGGTGGGATAGCCGGGCGTGGGCTGAATGTTGATGCCCATGCCGTCAGTGCCGGGGTGAATGGCAAAGGGCAGGTTGTACTTGTCGCACATTTCGTAGATGGGGTAATAGTGGCGCTGTCCAAAGGGCATACGTGCGCCGGAGTCGGTCATCACTTGGACGAAATGCGGATGATCGGCCCACTTTTCGATCTCACGGGCGGCGGCCTGTGGATCTTGATGGTTGATGGTAATCGATCCTTTGAAGATGCCGTCGTGGTTATACTTGCTCAGCCAAGTGTCGGCCAGCCACTCGTTATAGGCCGCGGCAATCGCCGTGCCAAAGTCGGGATCAGGGTGGTGATTGCAAAAGGCACGCGGCAACAAAATGGCGTAGGCATGGCCGAAGGGTTCCAATAGATGCTGGCGCAAAAAGTCGGGATCTGCGCCCGCCGGCGCGCCGGAAGGCGGCTTGGCGTCCAGACGAGAGCCGTGAACCGGGTTGCCGAAGAAGCCGCGCCCGCCGCCGCCAAAACGACTGCGGAAGGGTTCGTCCATATATAGTTTGATCTCATCGTTGCTGCGCGGGTAGACGTGTACATCACAGTCGATCAAACCAGTGCGGCGTGCGGCTGGGGGGGTAGGCTGTGCTGGCATTACCAGATCTGGGGCAAGGCTCATGTGATAGCTCCTTTGGGTAAAACTGTTCGGGTTGGTAACCCTATTGTAAAAGATAAACTGGTTTGCCCAAAAGCCAGGGATTGGCGGAAAAACTGCCAAGATCCACGCTCTGTGATATACTTGGGCCTGCTTCTCCCTGCCCAACCGTCTTGCCTTTCTAGACATAATAGCACCGCTATGGCCTCGTACAGCGACGTCAACATCGAAATCAGCGCGCAATTGGCGGCGGGGTATCGCGTGGGTGTGGACGCGTCGGCGGCCATATCATGCGGCGATAGAGCAGCGGAATAAGCCAGATGATGCCCCACTTGCCCCTGCCACTCCGATCCCTACTTCAAGCAGCGCTTGCCCGCCCTGTGACCTTGGCAGGGATGCGACTTTACGTTCCTGGCTCACTTCCGATTAGGTTGGCTGTGGTGATGGGAAATCTGCGTATGCAGCGCTTGTTAAAGAGCCTTCTCCACCCCGGCGACATCGTTGTGGATGTGGGGGCCAACATCGGCTACAACACGCTTTATGCTGCCCAGTGTGTTGGGCCGAATGGGCGTGTCTATGCCATAGAACCCGCCCAGGATAATTTGGCTCTCCTCTATGCCAATCTCTTTGCCAACCCGCTGACCAACGTCTGGGTATTGCCTTATGCCGCGGGGGGCCACCGTGCGCTGAAGCCCTTCTTCTTGCGCGGCGAGGTCAGCGCGGTCAATAGCCTCTTCCCAGACAGCTTTTATGCTACAGTCACAGAGACGGTAGAGGTTCTCATGGCCCCCTTAGATGATCTGATCCCGGTTACGCCAGACTTGGTGAAAATAGATGTTGAGGGGGCAGAACTCGAGGTCTTGCAGGGGATGGCGCGCATAATCGACGCGCCGACGTTGCGTCTGATTGTCGAGTGGCATCCAACGCTACAACGCTCCGCCGGCCATGCGCCGGATGCACTCCCGCGTGTGCTTTTGGCCCACGGCTTTACCCTTCATTTTGTTACCCACACGCGCCGTGCGCTGCTGGCAGAGAAAGATTTGCCCAGACTAACCAGACAACTCTTGGCAAACCGTAGCCCTGTTGAACTTCTGGCCTTGCGGTGAGCCATTGTCAAGTGAGAAAGGCTACCCCATGAGCAATCTACGCGCCTGGGTGCAGGCGGCGGTGAAGAAAATCGACGCTGATTACAACCGTTCCGCCGACACGCACCTGATCCGGCTGGAAGTGCCGGGCACGCCCAATGTGCATCTGTATTGTAAAGACGAATCGACCCACCCCACCGGTAGCCTAAAACACCGGCTGGCGCGCTCGCTTTTTCTCTATGCGCTGTGCAACGGCTGGCTGCACGAAGGCACGCCGGTGATCGAGGCATCGTCGGGCAGCACGGCGATCTCCGAGGCATACTTTGCACGCCTGCTGGGGCTGCCCTTTATTGCCGTGATGCCGATGGGAACGTCTGCGGCCAAGATCGGCGCCATTGAATTTTACGGCGGGCGTTGCCATCTTGTGGACGATCCGGGCGCGATCTACAGCGAGGCGCACCGGCTGGCGGGGGAGTTAAACGGCCATTTTATGGATCAGTTTACCTATGCCGAACGGGTGACAGACTGGCGCGGCAACAACAACATTGCCGAGTCGATCTTTGAACAGATGCGCGATGAGCCGCACCCCGAACCAAGTTGGGTGGTCTGTGGCGCGGGGACGGGCGGCACGTCGGCCACGATTGGGCGCTATGTGCGCTATCTCAAACTGGACACGCAGATCTGTGTGGTGGACCCGGAAAACTCGGTCTTTTTCGAGTATTATCACAGCGGAGACGCCGATCTCAGCCTGTCGCGGCGGTTCGGGCGTGGAGGGGATCGGGCGACCGCGTGTCGAGCCGTCGTTTATCCCCCAGGTGGTGGATCAGATGATCTGCGTCCCCAATGCAGCCACCTATGCAGCGATTCATCTTTTGGAGCGGATCTTGGGGCGCAAGTGCGGCGGCTCCACTGGCTGCAATCTCTATGGAGCATTTCAGATCATGGCCGAGATGCACGCGCGTCGGGAGGCAGGGTCTGTGGTCACGCTGATCTGCGATGCCGGTGATCGCTATTTGGACACCTATTACAACCCAGACTGGCTCGCTCAAAACGGCTACAATATTCAGCCATGCTTGGCGCAAATGGAGCGGTTTTATGAGACGGGGGCGTGGGGAGAAGAAGGATGAAGAGTGAAGAATGGGGGTTGGTCTGGGTAACGAGATTCTGAGCGTAGGCGATTGGAAATGAGAGTGCGGGGTGGGCTTTCACTCAGATCGATTAAACCTAAAAGAAAACGCTGGGGAATCGTCCAGCAGGGCAGAACGATTCCCTTTGAGGAGAGAAACACAGGGATTTGTTTCTGGCGAAGGTTATTTACACAGCGCGTGGTTGGTGTGGCCGTTGACCCTGGATAGCGGCGGAACCAGCACATATGAGTCGGATAGCTCGTAGGCGTCCACCAGACAATCGCCCAACATGCGAATGGGTTCGTGTAGATCCAGCAAGGTCCGGTCACGAATCACAATGACCAGCCGTTGGGTAGAGGGAGTGTGGGCAATGGATCCCATCGCCGAGATCTTTCCGCCTCGGTCGTAGATTCCCTGTAAAAATGCAAAAGGCACAGTTTCGCCTGTTGGGAGATCGAAGGTCAGGCGCACCCCTTCTTTGCCGTCCATCATCTCTACAAAAACCTTGAAAATATCGGTTTCGGTGATCATACCGATGACATTGTCGTGCTCATCCACCACGGGCAGACCGCCCACTTTGTTGGCAACCATGAGGCTGGCTGCATGTTCCACAGGTGTGTCAGGCGTGGTAATGATAATCGACCGCGTCATGATCTGGCCGACGGTGAGCCGGGCCAAGAGATAGTTCATCTCCCCTATGGAGAGCGAACTCACGGGGGAGGGGGCTGCGTGCAGCAGATCCCGTTCCGAGACAATGCCCGCTAGACGACCTTTCTTATCCACCACAGGCAGCCGACGAAATCGATGGGTCTGCATGGTTTTGAGGGCAACCTGAAAGGGGGTATCGGGTGTCACCGTGGTGGCCGGCGTACTCATACAATCACGGACAAACATGGGCGATCCTCCTTTCAGACAGATAGAAACGTAAAGACAAATCACGATTACCGTTGGTCGGCGATTTACCAATTCAGGCTCGCCATCTTGGCAGAGTCGGCCCCTGCACGGATTAACAGCACCGGGCGCTCCACGAATCCCATCACCTTTTCGGCTACGCTGCCAAAGACCCAGCGGCTGAGGCCAGATCGACTGTGGGTGCTCATGCGGAACGACTGTACTCACAGTTTCGCGGTTAGGGCTGACCAGATCGACGGGCAGGCTTCTGATGCTCCTTTTCAAAGACTACGGGCAATGGTCACGCCACTTGCTCACCACATTACACCAAGATCAACGCAACGGCTCTCCTCGTTTGGCGAGTTTTGCCCCTGGTCAGGTGGTGGGGTTGTTCACAGGTGCACAATTTTAGCCGGACAATGGTTGAAGCTCCGGTTATTTTCGATACAATGAGCATATAGGCACTTGTAAGTTGTCCGGGCGAGATTCATCAAGGGTATGACCCTGCCACCAGAGGAGTACGCGTGGAAGATATACATTCGTCACCGTCTATCCAACTCTTTGAAGAAAAAGATCTGGCCTATCTTGAATCGGTCCCGATCGGCGTCGTTGCCGTGGATGAAGAGGGTCAGATCCAAATGGTCAACGTCAAAGCCAAAGAGATTTTCGGCTACACCCACCTCGAGATGATCGGTAAAACGCTGGAGATGTTGCTGCCAAAACGCTTTACCGAGATCCATCACGGGCATCGACAAGACTATTTTGCTGCCCCGCGGGCGCGCCCTATGGGGTTGGGTTTTGAACTCTCCGGGTTGCGCAAAAATGGGCAGGAATTTCCTGTGGAGGTGGGGCTGAGCAAAATTGCCATCGGCGAACAACAATTGGCGCTGGCTTTTATCACCGATATTACCGTGCGTGTGCAGGCCGCCGAATCGTTGCGTCGCTATGCCAGCGATTTGGAAGCGCGTGTTGCCGAACGCACCCACGAGATCGAGCGGCGGCGCAAGGTGGCCGAAGGTCTACACGACGTACTCACAATTTTGAACACGGCCCGTCCGTTGGAAGAGATTCTCGACCACATTGTGGAACAGGCACACCGACTGCTTGCCACCGATGCATTGGCTATCTATCGCCAGGATGAGAACCAGACGCCAATGCAAATTGTTGCCATGCGTCCTTTGGGCGAGACGACACTCCAGCGCGAGGCGATGATCGCCCCGCAGGTGGCCTATGATCTAACCGTCCCCACTCTGGACAATTCCACCCGCGGCGATACCAATCTGGGGCGTGTCAGCCGCTATCGGTCGGTGCTCTCGGTGCCGCTCAACGTCAAGGGCGAAGTCTACGGCAGCATCAGTCTCTACTATCGACATCCCCGCGCCTTCACTGCCGAGGACCGGGAGTTGGCAGTGGCCTTCGCTGATCAGGCCGCGTTGGCGATTGAGAATGATCGGCTGCGCGCCCAAGCCGAGCAGAGCGCCGTCACCGCCGAACGCAACCGCTTGGCGCGTGATCTCCACGATGCGGTAACGCAGACGCTCTTTTCCACAAGTTTGATCGCCGAGGTCTTGCCGCGCTTGTGGGATCGCAACCAGGACGAAGCACGTAAACGGCTGGCCGAAATGCGCGAGTTGACACGCGGGGCACTGGCCGAGATGCGTACCTTGCTTTTGGAATTGCGCCCGTCGGCACTGACAGCATCGGCGCTGTCCGACCTGCTCCATCAACTGGCCGAAGCGGCCACAGGGCGCGCCAGATTGCCAGTGACCGTCTCTATTGAGGGCCGCAGCGAACTCCCCGTCGATGTCAAAGTCTCGCTCTATCGCATTGCCCAAGAGGCGTTGAATAACGTAGTCAAACACGCCGGTGCCACTGAGGTGACAGTGCTGCTGCGGCATGAGCCAACCCATCTTCGCCTTATCATTCGCGATAATGGCACGCGGTTTTAAGCCTGCCGATGCCTCTAAAGCACGGTTGGGCCTGAGCATTATGCAAGAGCGGGCGGATGCTGTGGGTATCTCGCTCACCATTAACAGCAAATCTGGCGAGGGGACAGTGGTCGAGGCAGTGTGGCCAGGACGGAGGGTGTGATGTGCGCCGCATGAGGAACGAGGGTATCCAGCGAAAGGACCATGCCCAGCGTGGGGTCCCTTCGATAAGCTCAGGACAAGCATAGGTGCGGGCGATCATGGCGTTTGCGTCTGCTTTACATAGTGAAAAGCCCCCAGCTCGGGGGCTTTTCGATCCAGTTATTCTATGCAGTCAAGCGCAAACTTAAGTTGGATTGGCAGTTGGATTAGCAGTTGGATTAGACGTTGGATTAGACGTTGGCCGGACTGTTGGTTTTGCATTCTGCACTTTCCACGGCGTCCCCAGGTAGGAAAGCAGGTAGTAATCAGCACCCAAGTAACCGGCGGTCTTCCAGGCCAACATCAACAGAATGGCGATAATCAGAAGCATTCCATTGGTGCTGGCGCTCCCGGCCATAATAAAGCTCCAGTTCATGAGAGCGCCAGAGAAGGCGGCAATGCCCACAAACGCCCCCACAATCAAGCCGATACCGATCAGGATTTCACCGTAGACAATCAGTTTGGCAAACCACGTGTAGCTTTCCGTCGAGAGCAAGAAATTGAGAAAGCTGCGATACCAGTCAAACGAAATCGCCGGGCGACCTGTTTCGGGGATGGCGACAGCGTTTGTCCAATATCCCTTCAGGGCCTCACCACCACCCAACCAGGCCGGGGTCATCTTGTGCAGACCGGCATCCAACCACTTGTAGCCCAAATAAACACGGATCACCAACCAAAGCCAGGACATGCGTGTATCGGAAAAGAGCAACCTGGCAAGGGGCGGGTCTTCAATCAGACGTTGCGGGCGAGAAAGCAGATTCATGGATATATCCTCCTTGATGAAACAACTCATTGAGTATTAAGCGAGGCCTCTGTTGTGTGCTCTGTTGCATTTGCCTCGTGATAGCCCTACTTTATCCTGTTTCGCTTGCGGCAACGCTCGCCTCTAGGATAGTTTGATGAGAGACGAATGGTTGGCTTTAGCCCTGGTCAGATGGATGGGTTGTGCCTGATTGCACAAATGCTCCTCTCCCTGCACGCTTGTTTTGCAATGCACTTGTCTGTACAATAGTCTGTATTGTTGGCTTATTGCCTGGTCTGTGCCGAGAGTCCCCACCCTCGCATCCAGGTCTGCATAGAACGCAAGGAAAAATGATGGCTCAGGCAACTCCGATTCGAGTGATGTTAGTGGATGATCATGCTGTGGTGCGCAGTGGGTTAAGTACCTTTCTCATGGTCCAGGATGATCTAGAATTGGTGGCAGAGGCAGGCAGCGGCGAAGAGGCACTGGCCCGTGTAGAGGGCGCACGCCCCGACGTTATTTTGATGGATCTGATGATGCCCGGGATGGATGGGGCCGAGACCACGCGCTTGATCCGCCAGCGCCACCCAGAGGTGCAGGTGGTGGTGCTGACCAGTTTCCCCGAAGAAGACTTGGTGACGAAAGCGCTGCGTGCCGGGGCGATTAGCTATTTGCTCAAAAACGTGGCCGCCGATGAACTGGCCGCCGCCATTCGCAAAGCTCACACGGGGCGCTCCACCCTGGCCCCCGAAGCCGCCCAAGCCCTCATCCACTCCACGACACAGCCGCCCAAGCCCGGCCACGATCTCACCGAGCGCGAGCGCGAGGTGCTGGCACTGCTGGCGCAAGGGCATAACAACGTGGAGATTGCTGCGGCACTTATCGTCAGCCGCTCAACCATCAAATTCCACGTCAGCAATATCCTCTCCAAATTGGGCGCGTCCAGCCGCACAGAGGCCGTCGCCATTGCCATGGAGAATGGCATTGTGAACAGATCGATGTAGTGCCGATTGGGTGATGCGTGTCCCCGATTCAGCATAACGCGCATCCCACATACCCCCTCTCCATTCCCATCTTCCCTCTCTACGCGCCGCGTACGTCATTTGCTGTAGACCTGCACGACTATCTGGCATCGCTCAGGATTAACAAAGAACTGATGTGTGCGCCCCCATCATATCTTATGATGGGGGCGCAACTAATTCACACTGCCTGCGTAAAGTTCACAGTGGTGCGAACTCCAAAGTCTCATCTTCTGGGAACCTTTACGGCTTTCCAGAAAGTTCTTGCAAGAGGGGGAATTCATGACCGAAGCGATTATTGTAGCGGACAACATTCACAAGACTTACCGCACGGGCGAGGTGGAAGTCCACGCCTTGCGTGGGGTGACTCTATCCATCCAGGCCGGCGAAATGGTCGCCATTATGGGGCCGTCGGGCTGTGGCAAGACCACACTGCTCAACTGCCTTTCCGGCCTCGATCAGATCGACAAAGGCGAGGTGCTCATCGAAGGCACCGCCCTGCACAAAATGAAGGATAAAGTACGCACCACCTATCGGGCACAGCGCATGGGCTTTGTCTTCCAGAGTTTCAACTTGTTGCCTGTGATCAGCGCCGTGGAAAATGTGGAGATGCCGCTGCTCGTGAGCGGCGTACGCGCCAAAGAAGCCCGCCCACGCGCCCTCAAAGCGCTGGCCGATGTGGGGCTGGCCGACCGCGCCCATCATCGCCCGGCGGAGCTTTCCGGCGGACAGCGCCAACGCGTGACATTGGCGCGGGCATTGGTCAACAACCCGGCGATTGTCTGGGCCGACGAACCCACGGGCAACCTGGACAGCCAGACCGCCGACGATGTGCTGGCGCTGATGGGACGGCTCAATCGCGAACATGGGCAGACTTTTGTCATCGTCACCCACGACGCCAAAAGCAGCGCCCTGTGTGATCGGATTATCCGCATGGTGGATGGCGAGATCGTCGACGACGGCATTCTTGCCGCCGTTGAGATGCCAAGCGACCTTGCGATCCGAAGCGACGAGGGTGCGCCGCTCCAGCCCACAGAGGAGACCGCCGATGGACTTTCTCGCCAACTGGCTTAATACAACGGCACTTTCGTTGGCCGTGGCCGTGGGGCTGGTAATCCTGGGGCTTGTGCTCATGGCCCTGCGTCAACCCATCCTGGCCCGGCTGGGACTGCGCAACATTCCGCGCCGCCCCACCCAATCTGCCCTGATTGTCATCGGTCTCACCCTGAGCACTACCATCATTATCAGCGCGCTGAGCATTGGCGACACCCTCAACTATTCGATCCAACGCCAGGCGGTGGAAGCCTATGGGCAGATCGATCAAGTGATTTCGCCGGCCTTTCTCAACGATCTGATTGGCTTGGCCGAAAATGGTGAATTTGACCCAGAAAATAGCCAGGTGAGTAGCGAGGTGCAAACGCTGCAAAACCTGAGCACAGGCGATTTCACCAGCCTGCTCACCCTCTTTCAAGACGGGTTGCCTGGCATCCCCATGGACCGTTATCAACGGCTGCGCGAGCGGGCAAAAGATGAGCCGCTGATTGACGGCGTGGCAGGGTCGATTCTCTTCCCCACGATTGTGCGCAACGTTAACACCGGCCAGGGCGAGCCGCTGGGCTTTATCTTCGCCGTGGACAGCGCCTATGATGAAGAGTTTGGGCTGCATAGCATCGACGGCACGCCCGTGCGCATGGCCGATCTGCAACCAGGCGTGGGTACGCTCTTCGCCGGCGCAGCCGATCTCTTTGGCGGCATTCAAAGCGCCATCTCCAATGCTGCCGGGTCTGTGGGCTTGGAAAGCGTGGGCATCACCGAAGTGGCGCTGGCCGTGGGCGCGGTGGGCGCGCTGCTCACCACCACCGAGGCCACTACGCTCACCCTCGACGCTCTCCAATTCGACGTGGCGACCCTGCGCGATCTGGGCATCGACACCGCCTTTCTCGACGAACAAGGTATCAGCGTCATCAGCCTGGAGACGCTGGGCATCACCACAGATCAATTGGCGCAGTTGAACATCGACCCCGCCGCGCCGATTACGCTGCCCACGCTGCAAAGCCTGGGTCTCACCATCCCCGGCCTGGGCAGCACCCAGGATTTGCTGGGCGCGCTCAACCTCAACACGCTGGGCCAGACGGTGGACGGCACGCTGGCCCCCTATGGCCTGCAACTGCGCCAGGGCGATCTCTATCTCAACCGCCTGGGCGCAGATCAGCTTAATGCGAAGCCCGGCGATCTGTTGGAAATCTTCATCGGCCCCATTCCCGTGCCCTATCGTGTGCGCGCCATCGTGGAAGAATCTGGCCCGCTGGGCGCGCTGACGCCGGTGGTGATGCTGCCAGTGTCCGAAGCTCAGCAACTGCTCTTTATGCCTGACCGTGTCAACAATATTCTCATCTCCAACCAGGGCGACGAGATGGCGGGCATGGCGCTCACCGCCCAGGTGGACGAACGGCTGCGCGTGCTGGCGCTGAGTGACGAGCAAGTGACAGCCGCGGCGGCGATTCTGCGCCGGCCCGCCGTGGCCGAGATCATCGCCAAACGTGCGCCCATTGCCCAAAGCCCCATCGCCGCCGAAATGGACGGCGCGCCGGCTGTGCTTATCGAATTGGTGGAGGGGTTTACGGCCTCTGGCAACTTCCGTGCCGAGGTAGATGGCTTGGCGGCGGCGCTGACAGCGGATAGCCCAGCCGCCGACGAAGCCATTGCCGTGGCGTTGGCAAGTAGCGCGGTGCGTCCGTGGCTGCTTGATCTGCCCCTGGCCCGTGCTGATGCCGATGCATTAAGCGCAGCACTGACTGGCATGGATGAATTTAGCGTGCTTTCGCCGCTGAGCAAACAGTTTGTGGTCAACGGGGCCGATCTGGCCGGGGTGGCCTTTGGCTCGATTTTCTCGATTTTTGGCACATTTTCCATCTTCGCCGGTGTGCTGCTGATCTTCCTGATCTTCGTCATGTTGGCTGCCGAACGCCGCGCCGAACTGGGCATCGCCCGTGCCGTGGGCATGCAACGCGGCCATCTGGTGCAGATGTTTGTCACCGAAGGCATGGTCTATGATCTGGCGGCGGCGTTGGTGGGGCTGGGGCTGGGGCTGCTCGTCTCCTATGCCATGATAGGATCGCTGGGGGGTCTCTTTCAAACCATTAGCCAGCAGGTGGCGGACCGTAGCCAACTCTTTCAACTGCGCTGGGCGGTGGCCCCCACCTCGCTGATCATCGGCTATTGCCTGGGCGTGCTGCTTACCTTCTTTGTGGTTACGATTGCCTCTATTCAGGTGAGCCGGTTGAACATTGTGGCCGCTATCCGCGATCTGCCGGACCGTGAAGGCGCGCAGCGTGTGTCTTGGTCCCGGCGCTTGTTGCGCTGGTCGGTGGGTCCAATTCTGTTGGCGCTGGGCGGCTATCTGCTCTGGCTCGGCCAGGAACAGGGCCAGACGGTGACGCTGGTGGGTGCGACGTTGGCGCTGGTGGGCGGCATTCGGATCATCGGGCAGATTCTTGGCCGCACGCGTATGAATCGCAATGCCGTGCAGCGGCTGGTCTACTCGGTGATTGGGGTGGGGCTGCTGGTGCTGTGGGCCGTGCCGTGGCCAACGTTAACCGATCCTCTGAATGCGCTCTTTCAGCAGAACCCGGCCTATTTGCTGCTCTCGTTTGCGCTCAGTGGTCCATTCATCATCTTGGGCGCGATTCTGGTTGTGATGTTCAACGCCGACAGCATCGCTGGCGTGGCAAGCCGACTGTTGGGCGGCAGCCGTACACTGACCCCAGTACTCAAGACGGCGATTGCCTGGCCGCTTAGCGCCCGCTTCCGCACCGGCGTGACCATGCTGCTCTTTGCCATGGTGATCACGACGGTAACAGTAATGAGCGTGGTCATTCAAGCCACGGAGATTGCCACTACACCCAGCGCGGAAAGCACGGCGGGCTTTGAGATTACGATTTCGCCTGGGTTGCTCAGCTTTTTTGATCCTGTGAGCGATCTGAGTGCAGAGGCCGCGGCGCGTCCTGATTTCCCCGTGGATGCTGTGGCTGTGATGGGATCGGTCTCGTCGCTTAGTGCCGAAGCGCGCCAGACTGCGCCGACAAGCGGCGGCTGGTCCAACGCCAATCTCACTGGCGTTGACGCCGGGTACACACAACAAGCCGCGGGCGTCTACCCCTTCCAGATGCGCGCCGCGGGCTATGCCAGCGATGCCGAGATCTGGCAGGCGCTGGGCGAACGGGACGATGTGGCCGTGGTGGTGGCACAACGGGTGGCAGATCGCCCGGAACACTTCATGGGCGGATCTGATGAAGATTCTGAGGAAATGCGGTTTGACGATGACTTTGATCGACGTCGCTTGCAGTTGCGCGGGTTTAGCTTGGTGGCGGGCGAAACGTTGCCCCCGATTTCTATGGATGTCCGCTTCGAAAACACGATTACGGGCGCGGTGACGCGCACAGTACAGATCATCGGCGTGTTGGAGAGCGACGAAACCCTGGCGGGCGGCTCCATTCAGGTCAACCGCCTGCTCTTGGATGTACTGAATGGGCAGCCGGTCAATCCACAATCCTTCTATGTCAAGACAGCCGCTGGGGCCGATGTACACGCCACGGCGCAGGCGTTGGAGCGCTCTCTGCTGAGCAGCGGCTTCAACGCTACGCTGGTGGACGAACAGTTCGCCGCCGGGCAGGCGATTACCCGGGGTATTTTGCAACTCTTCCAGGGCTTCTTGGCGCTGGGCTTGCTGGTGGGCATCGCAGCGCTCGGTGTGGTCAGCAGCCGTGCCGTGGTGGAGCGCCGCCAGCAAATCGGCATGTTACGGGCGATTGGCTATCAACCCGGCATGGTGGCCCTCTCGTTTGTGCTAGAATCCAGCTTTATTGCCCTCACCGGTATCTTGGTGGGAGCGGCCACGGGTCTTGTCCTGGGCGACAAGATGATCGGGCAATTCTACGCCATCGTCACCGAGACGAGCTTTCCGATTCCCTGGCTGTCGATTGGCGGCATGTTATTGGCGGCCTATCTGTTTGCTCTGCTAATGACGATTCTGCCCGCCTGGCAGGCCTCGCGCATCTACCCTGCCGAGGCGCTACGCTATGAATAAAACGTAGCGCGTGTTGCATATTCCGTATTGCGTATTCCGTATTGCGTGATGTGGGGTGTGTACAATGAGCGATGTATAGAACTGAGGAGAGTCGGTGAGTGACTTAATCTAATTATCTACTCTCCCAATCGCCTAATCTCTAATTATTTTGAAAGGAACTCCCCCGATGAACGATGATCGTCCTGGCTGTCTAGGCGGCATTTTGCGCATGCTGGCCCTGAATTGGATCTTTGATTGGTTGCAAGGCAAAGTTGGATTTGGGCGCGGCGGCTGTAGCGGCATTGGCTGCGGCGTGATTCTGCTCGTGATCTTTGTGGTGTTGGCTTGCTCGACCTTTGCGGGTACGGATTGGTTCAGTTTCCGCTTCTAAATGGAGAGAAAGTCACCGCGGAGGACGCGGAGATCACAGAGTTTTCTGAGGTCTCCGCGTCCTCCGCGGTGACAAGAGTTTGATTGTCTCTTTCACCTTGCTAAAGGAGAACTCCATGAAGCACCATCTTTCCATACTCTTTCTAGCCCTGACTTTAGTCGTATCGGGCTGTACTTTGCCCATGCCGATGGCCGCGCCGCTGGCCCCCAGTGCCGATATCCCCGTCACTGCAGACGTCGAACGCACTGATCTGCCCGGTCGCTGGGAAGGCGCGATCTCGGTGCTGGGATCCGACTTGCAGATTGTGGTCAATTTCAGCCGCGAAGCCGAAACCCTGCTCGGCACGATTGACATCCCGCAACAAGGTGCAACCGGCATCCCGCTCAATAACATCACCTTTGAGCTGCCCGCTGTGCGCTTTGAAATGCTGGGAGGGCTGCAACTGGCTGTCTTTGAAGGCACGCTGGACGCTGGCATAATTTCCGGCCGCTTTTTACAATCGGGGATTGAGGGCAGATTCCAACTGACGGCTGTGGAGGCGGCTGCCGTGGCCGAGGTGGCCGAAGAGAGCGCCGACAGCTACACCTCGCTCGACGGTCTCTTTAGCGTGCCGGTTCCCACCAATTGGACTGTCGAAGAAAACGAAGGCTATGTGGCGCTGCGTGCGCCCGAAGGCCAGTTGCGCGCCTATTTGCTGGCCCTGCCCGGTGAGGATCCCCGCGCCGCCATTGATGCCGCCTGGGCGATTGTCGATCCCAACTTTGCCGGTGACGTGGAAAATACCCTCACGCCTCCACCCTCGGACGGTTTAGAGGAGATTGTGTTGGTCAACTACAAGTTGAGCGAAGAGCAGATCTTCACCCAGGCATTGGGCGCGCGCTACAACGGCGTGATCTACGTGCAGATCTACCAGGGCGACATCCCCACGATCCAGCGGCGCAACGCCCAGATCCAGATCATCGCCACTGGCTTCAAAATTACCGATCTGGAAGAGGACGACCTGACTGGCGTGGCAGCGCTGCCGATTGACGACGAAATGTTGGCCGAGTTGCAAGCCTACATTGAGGAGAAGATGGCGCAGTTGGAGATCCCCGGCGCGGCGGTGGCAATTGTGCAGAACGGCGCTGTGATCTATGCTGTGGGCTTTGGCAGTCGTGGCCCCGTCAACGACGCGCCTATCACCGCCGACACGCACTTTATGATCGGCTCCACCGGCAAGACTATGACTACCATGCTGATGGCCGCGCTGGTGGATGCCGGGCTAATGTCGTGGGATACGCCTGTGATTGACATTCTGCCGCAGTTCGCCGTGGCCGATGCCGAATTAACCGAAACATTGACCCTGCGTAATCTGGTCTGCGCCTGCACCGGCGTGCCGCGCCGCGATCTTAGAACTGGTTTTCAATGCCGATAGCCTCCGCGCCGAGGATGTGGTGGAAGAATTGAAAAGCTATGAATTCTTCACCGCTTTTGGCGAAGCCTTCCAATACAGCAACCAGATGGTGGCGACGGCTGGCTACGCTGCCGCAGCCGTGGATGGCGGCGAATGGGGCAACCTGGCCGCTGCCTACGCCCATTCGTTACAGAGCCGCATCCTTGCTCCAATTGGCATGGAGAACACCACGCTTTCCTTTGAAGATGTGGTGGCGCGCGGCGATTACGCCATGCCCTATGGCAGCGATCTGTTGGGCAAGTTCTATCCCATCCCGTTGGCGATGGAAAAGTTACTAATTCCCGTCGCTCCGGCCGGCGCGCATTGGTCCACGGTCAACGACATGGCCCGCTATCTGATCACCGAGTTGAACGAAGGCGTCGCCCCGGACGGCACACGCGTGGTCTCTGCCGAGAATCTGGGCGAAACCTGGCAGCCACAAGTTGCCATCAGCGCCGACAGCAGCTATGGTCTAGGCTGGATCGTGGACGAGTACAAAGGGCTGCCCCTCTTTCATCACGGCGGCAACACCTTTGGCTTCACGTCGGATCTGGCCTTTTTGCCCGACGCCGGGATCGGCATTAGCGTGTTAACCAATGGCCGCGCCACCAATCTGTTCAACGAAGCGGTGCGTGTGCGTCTGTTGGAATTGGTCTATGCCCAAGAATCCGAGATCGATACACAGGTTAACTTTGCTGTGGAGACTGCCGCCGAGGCCATCGCCGAAGCCGTAGATGATCTGGCCGCGGTCGATCCCGCCGCCGTGGAAGCCTACTTGGGCACATACAGCGAACCTGCCCTGGGCGAGATGACCCTGCGGCTAGTGGATGATGGCACGTTCCTTTTGGATGCCGGTGACTTTCAATCCATGCTCCGCGCCAACGTGGGCGAAGATGCCGAGGAGAACGAATACATACTCTTCGATATGCCGCTGGCCGGGCTGCCGATGACGCTGAAAATGGACGAAGCGGGCGCGCCGGTGGTCGTTCTCGGCCTGGGCGCGGTGGAGTATACGTTTGTGCGCATAGAGTAAAAAGTAGAACAAGTCTAACCTACTCCTTACTTCTTACTCTTTATTCTGATTCAGTAGGGAGCAATTGATGGCTGACCAACCCACCGTCTCGGTGGCCCACCTGCAAAAGCGCTTTGGCAAAGTCGAAGCCGTCCGCGATGTCTCGTTCGAGGTCTTCCCCGGCGAGATCTTCGGCATGCTCGGCCCCAACGGCGCCGGCAAAACCACCAGCATCCGTATGATGCTGGACATTTTTAAGCCGGACGCGGGCAGCGTGGCGCTGTGGGGCGGGCCGCTCACCGAAGAGAAAAAGCGGCGCATCGGCTATATGCCCGAAGAGCGCGGCCTCTATAAAGACGAAAAGCTCGAACGTGTGCTGATCTTCATGGCAACGCTGAAAGGGCTGGACGCCGACACGGTGCGCGCCCGTTTGGAACCCTGGCTGGAACGGCTCGATCTGGCCGAGCATCGCACCAAGAAAATTCAGGATCTGAGCAAAGGCATGCAGCAAAAGGCCCAGCTTATTGCCACCTTTTTACATGATCCCGAACTGATTGTGGTGGACGAACCCTTTTCTGGCCTCGATCCAGTCAACACGCGGCTGGTCAAAGACATTCTGGAAGAGCAGGCCGCTGCGGGCAAAACCATCATTATGTCCAACCACCAGATGCACCAAGTGGAAGAACTGTGCAACCGCATTGTGTTGATCAACCGCGGGCGCAGCGTGCTTTATGGCAAAGTCAGCGAGATCAAGCGCAACTTTGCGGGCAATGCCGTGACGTTGCAAGGCCGTGGCGATTTCGAGAATCTGCCCGGTACGCTGCACATCCACCGCGAGAACGGCAACTGGCAGATTAGCCTGCAACCAGGGACCAGCCCCCAAGAGATTTTCCGCGCCCTGGCTGCCCGTGACGATGTGATCATCGAACGCTTTGAGATCAGCGAGCCATCGCTGGAAGATATCTTCGTGCAGACAGTGCAACAGAGCGGCGAGGAGATCGACCATGCGTAATTTCTGGCTAATGGCCCGCCACGAATACACGCGGCTGGCACTGCGCCGTTCGTTTGTGCTCTCCCTCGTCGGCTTCCCGCTGTTGATTGCCTGCCTAATTGGCGTGGGGATCTGGACGGCGAGCCGTAACGACGGTGATGCGCTGGGCTATGTGGATGAGAGCGGTTTGTTGCAAACGGCGTCGCCCTGGGCGGATCTGGAAACCCCTCTGCGTGCCTTCCCCGACGAAGCCAGCGCCCGACAGGCGTTGAATGCCGACGAAATCCATGCTTTCTATCTGTTGCCCGCCGACTATCTCCAGGGCCACACCGCCCGCCTGATCTATAAAGACGAAGCCCCAGGTCGGCAGGCGCAACGGGACTTTGAACGCGTCCTGCGCGCTGCCCTGGCGGCGGATCTGCCCGCCGATACCCAAGCCCGTGTGCTGGCTGGTGCCGATCTCTCTGTGCGCGCCGCCGATGGCTCGCGCACGATGGCGGATCGCAACCCCCTCGACTTTATCATTCCTTTTGCGACGGCGATGCTTTTCATCTTTGCGGCGATGACCTCGTCGGGCTATCTGCTGCAAGTGGTGACCGACGAAAAAGAGAATCGCACGATGGAAATGTTGCTGACCTCGCTGCGCCCCTTTGATCTGATTGGCGGCAAGGCCGTGGGGTTAATGGCACTGGCACTGAGCCAACTTGCCATTTGGATGGGCGCTATTGCCGTGGGCATCGGTGTGGGCAGCCGCTTTTGGGATGCGCTGCAAGGAGCCGCCGTCCCCTGGACGATCCTGGGCATCACCGGCCTTTTCTTTCTGCCCTCCTATGTATTGCTGGCCGGGCTGATGACGGCAATTGGCAGCGCTGTCACCGATGCGCGCCAGGGCCAACAGGTCGCCGGCGTGCTCAACCTGCTCTTTGTCGCCCCTTTCTTCGTCTTGCCTGTGATCATCGAAGCGCCTAACAGCCCCATTGCCCTGGGGTTCACCTTCTTCCCCACCACATCACTCATCACCGTGGTCATGCGCTGGGCCTTTGGCAGTGTTCCACTTTGGCAACTGCTTGTCAGCCTGGGCATCGTGTGGCTGACCGCACTGCTCAGCATCTGGCTGGCGGTGCGTGTCTTCCGCATCGGCATGTTGGAATATGGGCAGCCGCTCTCGCCGCGCCGGGTGTTGGCGGCGCTGGATGTGCGCCGATAGGGTTGCCGGGTGCGAATTTTCAACCCTACACCGCACCAATTTCACGGAGTCACCATGAAAACCACGTTAATCGTTGCCCGCTTTGAAATTTGGTCGTTGTTGGGCAAACGTTCATTCTGGGCGCTGACTGTGCTCTTTCCGGCCTTTATCATGCTCCTCACCACAGGGGGGCAATTCCTGGCGGGCGGCTCCAGCCAAGCCGAGAATCTGATTTCCAGCCTGGCCCAAAACTCCACACAACCACAGTCTCTGGGCTATGTCGATTACGCAGGCATCATCCAAACCATGCCCGTTGGCCTATCCGATGGGCTGCTGCGTGCTTTCCCCGATGCAGACAGCGCTGCCGAGGCGCTGGCGGCTGGTGAGATTGGCAGCTATTTCATCATCGCCGCCGACTATGTTGCCAGCGGTGCAATCACCCTGGTGCAGCGCGAGTTTCAACCACTTGGCGATACCCATGCCGAGGTAATCGAAGCCGTGCTCACCTTTAACCTGGTGGGGGATGCCAACCGCGCGGCCTTGATCCGCAATCCCTTGCCCCGTGTCGCCGAACGCGCGTTGACGCCTTCCACGGCTGCCGATGCCAACGCCAGCCCGCTGGCGGCGATCTTGCCAATCGCCTCTGTCATGGTGCTCTTCTTTATTTTGGTCATGAGCAGCGGCTACATGCTGCGCAGCGTCTCACGCGAGAAGGAAAACCGCACAGCAGAAATTCTGCTATTGAGCCTGCGCCCGCGTCAGTTGATGCTGGGGAAGATTTTGGGGCTAAGCGTAGTGGCCCTGTTGCAAATGGTGTTGTGGCTGGGGGCTGGTGGATTCTTTTTTACCCAAGGCACGTCTATTTTACAGATGGTGGGCACGCTGCAACTGCCCCCATTTTTTATGAGCTGGGCGCTACTCTATGCCATTTTGGGCTATTTTCTCTATGCATCGCTGCTGGGCGCGCTGGGCGCGCTGGCTCCCTCTTCGCGTGAGGCCAACCAGTTTTCGTTTGCTGTGCTCTTGCCGTTGATGATCCCGGTCTGGCTCAACGCCTTCCTCGTAGAAGCGCCCAACGGCACGCTGGCCGTAGCCCTCAGCCTCTTTCCGCTGACCGCGCCGCCCACCATGATTGCTCGCCTCGCCGCCGCCAGTGTGCCCCTCTGGCAGCCCATCCTCGGCGTCATCTTGCTGGCGCTGACCACCTATGGGGCGATCCTGCTCTCGGCCCAGTTTTTCCGCGCCGATACGCTGCTTTCCACGACCTCGCTTGAATGGCGACACCTCTTGACCCTGCGACGCAACTGACTATGATAAAATGTAACGATACAGGTTTAGGGTGCGACGCACCTGTATCGTTACACATAGTCACAGAGTTTGCCAAGCCTTTACCCCTCACCTCACCCAAAGGAAATAATTCATGATCAAAACACTCAGCCCTGGCGTGATTGGCATTCGCGGGCTATCTCTGCCCGCCGCCATTGAACTGACCGCCCAAACAGGCTTTTCCGGCCTCGATTTCAGCATCCGCGAGGCCGCTGCCCTGGCCGATGAACACGGCATCGACCATGTCGCCGAACTCTTCGCCAGCCACAACGTGATCCCGGCGGTGTGGGGCTTGCCCTTCGCCTGGAATCAGGATAACTGGCAGGATGGCCTGGCCGATCTGCCACGGCTGGCTGCGCTTGGCCGCGATCTGGGCTGCACGCTGTACCGCTACTTGGTGTCCGTCGTGGTCGGATGATCGGACCTTTGACGAAAATTATGCATGGCATCTGGCCCGCTTCCGCCCGATTGCCCAGGTTCTCGCCGACGCGGGTCGCCAGTTCGGCATCGAGTTTCTCGGCCCCAAGACGCTGCGCGCGGGCCACAAACACGACTTCATCTACAGCATGGACGGCATGTTACAACTGGCCGAGGAGATCGGCACAGGCAATGTAGGTCTGCTGCTTGATGCCTGGCATCTCTACACCGCTGGCGGCACTGTGGAAGAGATGGATAGCTTGAGTGCCGACGATGTGGTTTATGTGCATATCAACGACGCCCCCAAAGGGCTTGCCATTGACGACCAGATCGATCAGGTGCGCCTGCCTCCCTCTGGAGACTGGCGTCATCGATCTGCCCGCCTTCATGCGCAAACTACATCAGATCGGCTACGAAGGGCCGGTTACCACCGAGCCGTTTAACAAGCGCATCAACGAGATCGCCAGCACTGACCCCATCGCCGCTGCCAACGAAGTTTCCGCGGCAATGGATCAATTGTGGTCCAAAAGCGGCCTGCGTTAGAGATATTGGATATTGGGTATTAGATATTTGGGTCGAGTCACAATATCCAATCCCTAATACCCAATACCTAATATCCAATCGCCACCCAACAGAAAGGAATTCCCCATGCCCCGTACTGGAAAGGCTGTGGTTGCCCACGGTCAATCGTTTGATGTTCGCGAATATAACGTCCCCGATCCTGCGCCCGGCACAGTCTTGCTACGCCAAGAACTGGCCGGGATCTGTGGCACGGATCTGCACAACTGGCAAAAAAGCTTGCCGAAAGAGACTATGATGGGCCACGAAGCCGTAGGCATCATCGAAGCGCTGGGCAAGGGCGTCAGCAAAGATTATCTCGGCAACCCTATCCGCGAAGGGGATCGGCTGGTCTTTCACCCGCGGAACAGCGGCATAGCCTATGGTTTCCGCGGCACCGACGAGCCGTTTACCGGCGGCTTTGCCGACTATATTTATCTTTCCGACACCAGCAATTGCTTTATTAAATCGTCTGCACCGCCCGAAGTAGGCGTGCTGGCCGAGCCGTTCGCTGTGGGTGTCCACGCCGCCATGCGCGCGGGTCCAGATCGGCGACACGGTGATCATTCAGGGGTCTGGGGCGATCGGTCTCATGTGCCTTGTGGCTGCCAAGATCAGCGGCGCGGCGCGGTTGATCGTCATCGGCGGCCCAGCAGATCGGCTGGCACTGGCGAAAAACTGGGCGCGCACATTACCATTGACATCGGCGAAGTGCGCGACGTGGCGGAGCGCAAAGACCTTGTGCTGAGCCATACGGCGCAAGGGGCCGGGGCCAATGTAGTCTTTGAATGTGCGGGCTTCTTGCCTGCCTTCCCCGAAGGGCTGGAATACGTGGCCGAGGACGGCACGTTTGTGGAAGTCGGTCATTTTGTGGACATGGGCACAATCGAGGTCAACCCCAACCGCCACTTCTTGCGCCCCAACCTGCGCCTTGAGGGGATCTGGGGCAGTCGTTATCCGCACTTTGTGCGCGGCGTCGCCATTTTGGAAAACATGGAATTTCCCTTTGGTGAGATGGTCAGCCACCAACTGCCGCTGGAGCGTATCGGCGACGGTTTCAATGCTCTCAACGGCTCGTATCGTCTGGGCAACGAAACCGTGATCAAAGTGGCGTTGCGTTCATAAACAGCAGACTAGAACGCGGATGGACTAGAGCAAGGCGGATTTCTCAAAGAGATCCGTGTGAGCCGCTCAACTGCGCTCGATCCGCGTTCTCGGTCTGTCGCGCCGCTTCAAACAAGATCACGGCCCCGGCAATAGCGGCGTTCAGCGATTCTGTCTGCCGGTGCATGGGAATGGAGACCGTTTTCCCCAGCCGCAGTGCCTCGTCGCCCGGCCCGCCCGCTTCGTTGCCAATGATCAACGCGGCCGGCTGCCCCCACTCCACATGGTCATAGGGGAGCGGCGCGGCGGCATCGGCCACATAGACCGCTTGCCCCGCTACATGAGTGGCAATTTCCGCCCAATTGTCACATATACGCAACGGTAGCCGAAAGTGTGCGCCCATCCCGGCGCGCAGCACTTTGTCGTTGTATGGATCAACACTCTCCGGCGCAAACAGAACCGCGTCGACGCCAGCCGCAGCCGCACACCGCAACAAGGTGCCAGCGTTGCCCGGATCGCGCACACGATCAAGGATCAGTGTAAGTTGGGGCGATGCAGGTAAATCCACCTGAGGGATCGCACACAGGGCGGCCACGCCCTGCGGGGTTACCGTCTCGGTGAGCGCCGCCATCACCTCTGCCGTCACTGTGAACAGAGGCACACCCACTGCCCGCATGGCCTCCACAAAGGCAAGGTCATCGCCAATTGCCAGGGTATCCACCACGAAAAGGCTCTCAAAATGGGAAGCCGCCGCCCAGGCATCTCCGATCAGCCGGGGGCCTTCTAACAAGCAGAGACCGGTTTCGTCGCGGTAGCGTTTGCGCTGGAGTTTGCGCGCCAGTTTGATGCGGTTGTTGCTGATACTGCTAATGTCGGCCATGCGGCTTTCCTGTGAACGCAAACGGCAGGGACCGAAGTCCCTGCCATCTTGTCTGCCGAGTAAATTTTATGTGCAAAAAACCGAAGGCTTATGCAATGTGCGATTTTGCCAAGTCGGCTAGGCGCGTAAAGGTGGCGGCATCGCGGACGGCAATATCGGCCAGCACTTTGCGATCCACCTGCACGTTGGCCTGTTTCAGCCCATGGATCAGGCGGCTGTAGCTGAGGCCATTCAAACGGGCTGCGGCGTTGATGCGGCCAATCCAAAGACGGCGGAAATCACGCTTGCGGTTGCGTCGATCGCGAAACGCATAAAAGAGCGATTTGAGCATAGCTTCGTTGGCGCGGCGGAAGAGTTTAGAGCGTGTACCAAATTGACCTTTGGTAAACTTCAAAACTTTTTTGTGGCGACGGCGAGTCGCAACATTGGGGACTGAACGTGGCATTGAATTCTCCTTCCGTGAGGGCGGACGTTCTCAGCGGGTGCCGGTCGTCTCTTTCTGGGCCGTTCACGTACTTGGTTCGATAAATCTGTACACAATAGAGGCAAGTGGTAATACTTACCTGGGTCCACCTTATTCGGTGGGATCGCTCACAATTGTCTTGACCAGCTTGGCTAAATTCTTGTTTTCGCTGGGCACGGTGTGGCGAAGATTGGCCGTTCTGCGCTTGTTGCGGCGAAGGTGGCTGCGGCCTTCCTTCATTCGCATTACTTTACCATTTTTGGTCACCCGAAAGCGCTTCTTGGTGCCCTTATGGGTCTTCATTTTTGGCATGAGTTCTACTCCGTTCTCTTCCTACATTTCGGCAACAATACTGTTCGGCAGACAAACAAAACGGGCCAGAAGCCCGCTTGGTTCCTACTAGTCTATCATGAATTGTCCAAAAGCCTAAAAAATAGGGCAGGAAATTGACTTTATTTCCCGTTCCCCGGCCCAATCAACATCACCATGCTGCGCCCCTCGAAACCAGGTTCAGCCTCAATGACCCCCACGTCGGACAAATCTTTGGCAACACGTTCCATTAATTCCAGGGCTACATCACGGTGAACAATTTCACGGCCACGGAAGCGGATGCGCACGCGCACTTTGGCCCCATCGTGAAGGAATTTGCGCGATTTAGTCAACACGACCTGAATATCATGTTCCCCGGTTTTAGGCCGCAATCGCACTTCTTTGATCTCAATCTGTTTTTGTGATTTGCGTGATTCCCGCTCCCGTTTCTGCTTTTCGTAGAGGTATTTGCCATAATCCATCAACCGACATACAGGCGGCTGGGCATTGGGCGCCACTTCTACCAAATCAAGCTCACGTTGTTGGGCGACCTCTAGTGCATCACGCGTTGTCATAATGCCTAATTGCTCGCCAGCGGCATCAATGACGCGCACTTCTCGCGGACGAATTTCTCTGTTAATGCGTGTAGTATCTCCGCTAATAGCAGGACTCCTTCGACTCTTTGAATAGTGGTCTGTCTGTATTACGGCGACTGGATCGCGAGATCGTGTGAACAATCTTGCCGATAACTTACAAATTGCCGAACAGACAATGTTAGTTTCTAGTATAGCATCAGCACAGGACAGCGTCAAATGTTTTTAAGATACAAAGTATGTGAAATGGGAACGGTGATGGGTGAAATTTCACCCATCACCGTTCCCATTTCACCCATCATTGATTACAGATCGGCGGCGCGCTTCGTAATTTTGTCTTTCGCCATCGTCACAAAGTTGGCAAAGTCCAGGGCATTCTCGCGTTCGCCGTTGCGCTTGCGCAGGGCGACGGTTCCTGTTTCCATTTCGCGGTCGCCCACTACTAGCATGTACGGAACCTTCATCATCTGCGCCTGCCGGATCTTGTTATTCATGCGGTCGGAGCTCAGATCGGCGCTGCTACGTAGCCCGGCCTCTTTCAAGCGGGCTTGAAGTTGTGCTGCGTAGTCGTTGTGGACGTCGGTAATCGGGATCACCCGCACCTGTTCGGGCGTCAGCCAGAGCGGGAAGTTGCCCGCGTAGTGCTCGATCAGGAAGCCAATCATGCGCTCGTGTGTGCTGAGCGGTGCGCGGTGGATACAGAGCGGCGTCTCTTGCTCGCCCTCGCGGTTGACGAACGTGAGATCAAAGCGCGGCGGCACGGCAAAGTCCACCTGATTCGTCGCCAGCGTAAACTCGCGGCCGATCGCGCTCCAGATCTGCACGTCGATTTTGGGGCCGTAAAACGCAGCTTCGTCGGGAACTTCCACAAAGGGCACGTCGCCGTTCAGCATGGCGTTGCGTACCATCTCCTCGGTCTTGGCCCACAGCCGCGGGTTGTCTACATATTTCTTGCCCAGCCCACGGGCGTGGTGCGTGCTCAGGCGCATGACAAACTTGTCGATGCCGAAGAGATCGAAATAGCGCTTGTAAAGATCGACCACGCCCAGGAATTCACTTTCAAACTGCTCCTCGGCACAGTAGATATGGGCGTCGTTCATCTGCATCGAGCGCACACGCATCAGCCCGAAGAGTTCACCGCTCTTTTCAAAGCGATAGCACGTGCCATACTCGGCTAGGCGCACCGGCAGATCGCGGTAGCTGCGCAGCTTGGATCCGAAGATCTTATGATGCATGGGACAGTTCATGGGCTTGACGTAATAGCGCACGCCGTCCAGTTCCATGGGCGGGTACATGCTCTCGGCGTAATAGGGCAGATGACCGCTGCGAATGAAGAGATCTTCTTTGGTCAGGTGCGGCGAGCGCACACGGCTATAGCCAGCGGCGTCTTCGATCTCTTTTGCCAGTTTTTCCAATTCATCCACGAGCACGGTGCCATTGGGCAGCCAGAGCGGCAGCCCCGGCCCCACTTCTTCGTCAAAGATGAAGATCTCCAACTCGCTGCCCAGTTTGCGGTGATCGCGCTCTTTGGCCTCTTCCAGCATTTTCAGATGTTCCGTCAGCTCTTTCTTGTTGCGCCAGGCCGTGCCATAGATGCGCTGCAACATGGGGTTGTGTTCATCGCCGCGCCAATAGGCCCCGGCAATCGTCAACAGTTTGAAGGCATCTGGCGGAATCTTGCCCGTGTGCTCCACATGCGGTCCGCGACAGAGATCCTCAAACGTGTCGTGTTTGTAGGTGCTGATCACGGGCTGCACGGCGACCTCGTTGCCATATTCGTCAATGTCGCCCTTGGCCAGCCCGTCGATTAGCTCGACTTTATAGGGCTGATCGGCGAACACTTGGCGTGCTTCGTCGGCGCTTACCTCGCGATAGACAAAGTTGTGTCGCCCGCCGATGATCTGGCGCATGCGCTTTTCGATCTGCTCCAGATCTTCGGGCGAAAAGGTAACGGGTTTGCCCCGCTCATCTTTGCCCAGATCAAAATCATAATAAAAGCCTGTCTCAATAGGTGGGCCAATCGCAATCTTAGCTTCGGGATACAACTCCAACACGGCCTCGGCCATGACATGGGCGGCGCTATGTCGGATCTTGTACAGATCGTCTTTTTCGACTTCGTTGTACTTCTCTTGCTCTGCCATCTTTTCTCTCCGTCTCTATTATGCTCGACTATGCTCGACTTTTGTGTTGGCTGTCAGTCCGATAAAAATCACGGTCTATTGGCACAATTCAACCTGACTCGGTAGTCAACCAAGCCGCCGTCCACCATACAAAATAGAGCAACTGCTGCATGCCCTTAATCATAGGATCAACATCAATCCATTCGCTCAGCCGATGGGCATCGCCGCCTTCGGTCAGCCCAATACAGACAGCGGGAATGCCCTGGCTCAGGGGCACGTTGGCATCTGTGCTGCTAATGCGCACATCAGGCCGCTCCACCACGTCAATGAGGGTAAAGATCTGCGACAGAGCGCCCACCAGCGGATGATCGGCGCGTATCTCCCCGGCGGGGCGCTTGCCAATCGGTTCCATGCCAAAGCGCACACCACTTTGCTGGCGCATGTGGCTCTCTTGATGGCGCTGCACAATTCCGCGCACATGGTCATCCACACGCACCAACATGGCAGGGTCAGCGCTACGCAGATCTAGTTCCAACGAGGCTTCCTGGGCAATGGTGTTCACCGACGTGCCGCCATTGAATTTGCCCACGTTGAAGGTGGTGCGTGGCTCTTTGGGTACTTTCAGCCGAGTAATCTCGGCACACAGCATCGAGAGCGCATGGATGGCACTGGCTGCCCCAAAATCGCCCCAACTGTGCCCGCCCGGTGCCGTGGCCGTGATGCGGTAGCGATGTACACCCAGCGCTTGATGCACAATTCGCCCCAGCCCCATGCCCTCCAAGACAATCGCTGCGCCCAGGCGGTTTTCACCCCCGTGCAACGCGGCCACGGCAGCGCGCATCCCTTTCAGATCGCCCAGCCCCTCTTCGTTGGAATTCGCCACCAACCAGATATCCACTGGCGGCGTGGGCAACTTGATCAGCGTCTCGGCCAGCAACAATAGCCCGGCCACCCCCGCCGAGTTATCCCCGATGCCCGGCGCAGCAATCGTATCTCTGATATGCTGCACCGTTAGATCGGTTTCCAAGGGGAAGACGGTGTCCGTGTGGGCGCTGACCAGCAAAGCTATTTCGCTGCGCCTGCCGCGCACACGCCCATAAACGTTGAGCGCCTCATCTTGACGCACATCGGCCAGCCCCAGCCACCGAAACTGGGCCTCCACCCAATTAGCGCGCACTGTCTCTGCACCGGTGGGCGCGGGGATCTGCTGAATTTCGACGCAGAGATCGGCCATACGCCTACCCAGCGTGGTATAGTGCTGGG
Source organism: uncultured Chloroflexia bacterium (assembly GCA_963721725.1). Lineage (GTDB taxonomy): Bacteria > Chloroflexota > Anaerolineae > Caldilineales > Caldilineaceae > RI-153. Next base: position 80,131 of record CAVRLX010000014.1, on the reverse strand, counting down.
CGGCAATCTCCACTTCTGAAAAATGCGGCAGTGACTGTAGATCCATGCATTCCCCCAGAAAACAAAAAAATCCCGTCCCCCTATGGGACGAGATTAACTCGTGGTTCCACCCACCTTATTCGTGCATCATGCTACGCAACGAATCTCTTGGGGGCCGATAACGAGGCCAACCGAACCAACTTACTGGGCGGATGCCGTTCTGGAGGTTGCGTTGTGACACAAGTCACGGTCGGGTGGTTTTCCGGAGTGGACGCCGTAGCAACTTTCAGCCTGTGGTTGCTACTCTCTGGGGCGAGCCAAGCCTCTGTACTTGTCCCGATTGACGCATCTATTGTTCAGCAACTGTGGTTGCCGGAAAAAGTGTGGGAGATACTGGACTTGAACCAGTGACCTCTACGATGTCAACGTAGCGCTCTAGCCAACTGAGCTAATCCCCCGCAAGGTTCCCAGAGTATAGCATAGGAAGCGCTCCGCTGCAAATGGAACGCCCCTATTTTCTTACTGAGAACCAGATTAGTTAGCAAACAACGAACCCGTCGGCCCAATACTCAACGCTTCCACCACATCGTGGGTATCGATCATGTGCTGGAGCAACTGAAGTTCACGCGCCAGGAAATAGTTGTCCATGTCCAACATTTCGGGAATACCCGACAGAGAAAGAATGCGCTGTTTATCTTCGGGTTTCACCTGCAACGCAATCGCCATCAAGAAAGCTAGACTCGTGGGATCTTGGGGCAGGTGATCCAATTGCAATTGGATACCGGTGGCGCGGGTCAAGAGTTCCACATAGCGCATAATCTTGGGACGCACCCGCTGCATCTGCTCTTTTGCCAACTTGGTATCGCCATTGACAATAGGATAATGAGTCACCTGGGCTGTCAGATAGGCGCGGTCATGGTTCAGTTTTTCAATGCGAAATCGCCGTGTACCCACCGCCATAATCTCCATGCGACCATCGGGTTTGCGATCCAATTTAGTGATGCGGGCCGCTGTGCCGATTAAATAGGGTTCGGCAGCCTCGCCCACCTCTTTCCCCTCTTTGATCAAAACCACACCAAAGGGAAGTTGCTCATCAATACATCGGTTGATCATCTCCCGGTAGCGTGGCTCGAAAATGTGCAGTGGCAACATCATCCCAGGGAAGAGAACAAGTCTCAAAGGGAACAAAGGCATTTCCATTGTAGAAATCCGTTGATCTCGGGCATGGCGGTGAAGCCCGCCTTCAGGCCGTATATTCATACTCACTTAAAATACCTCATCGACAAACAGTAAAAAATAGAAGCAGCATAGAGGAATGAGCCGCTTAATCATCATCATCCGCGGGCAGGGTGGCTAGGGAATCATCTTCGACTTTCATCAATTCACGCAACACCGTAGTAGCAAATGCGCCTTTGGGCAACGAGAAAGTGACTTCAATCCCATCGGCTGTCGGCGCAACGCTAAGATCCTCCACCAAGATTCGGCCCATACGTCGTGTGCCATCCATGCGGGCCTTGCCCAAAAGTTCGATAGTCAACCCTTGATTGGCCAACACCGCTGCTTCCAACTCGCCCGCTGGCCCTTGCGCCGCCCACATCTTGGGACCATACATGGGTGCTGTAAAACTAATGGCTTTTTGTTCATAGCGGGGCTGTTCAGCATCCACATCTTCCACCTGGAACAGCCCGCCGGTGTCATACTTTTTTGCTACATCGCCCAAGAGCAGACGGTCAAAAGCGCCGCTTTCAATGCGCCGCGTTAAGTAGCGGTTGCACAGGTAACTCTGCACACTGGATTTGAGCAGATCGCGCAGCCAGCGGTTGCGCATCTCTTTGCGGTTAAAAATTAGATCCAGTCCTCGATAAATGTTAGCGCCATTTTGTCCCAGCCGCTGTGGACCGTAATAGTTGGGCAGCCCGTAGGCGTGAATCCGTTCCACCACTTGCTGCGCACGGCTCAAGGCTTCGTCGCCGTCCACAGCCAAGTCGGTGACTCGGATGGTAAACCGATTGCCCAACAGATGGCCCATTTTGAGCTTATTGCGGTGCAGTTTCACCGAGTGAACAGTGATGGGCGCTGCCGCTTCAATCCGGGCTGCTGCCTCGTCCACAAAGGCTTCATTGACAAGCCCGACATTCAAGCTAAACATTTGGGTGGCGCGGGCATGCTTATCCTTCATACCTGCAAAACCCACGGCATTATTGGGCAATTTGAAAATATCTGCCAGCCGCTCTTGCACATCGCGCGTGGTAAGGGCCTCTTTGGTCAGGCTGATATAAAGATGTTGCCCCTCGCCAGAAGGTAGGTAGAGCGGTATTTCTTCAACGATGAAATGGTCGGGGGTTGTACGCAGTTGCCCACCAATGCCGGGAAGATCAGCACTGATATAAGGCAGGTCTAGCACTAATTGTTGGTCGTTCACACGCATTGTATCCATTGATGATGATGGTAGCACAGAGAGGCAGGGGACGAAGGAAGCAATGTTCCAAAGGATATATATCCTCACTACTTCCTTACGCAGGATCAGGCTGATTGTAGTACGTAGTCAATGTCTGAAAGGCGAAACGATTGAGGGAGTAACGTGGTTCTACTCTCTCAATCGCTCACTCTCAAACGCTTGTCACAGAGGGCTTCACTGAATATCAGGGATTCACTACTCAGAAAAATAGAGCAGATTGTAACAAAAGGGGGTTCCCTGTTGCCCTCCATAGCGGAACCCGGCGTGGCGTAGCCAACGACGGGTGACGCTGGCGGGGACGTAGGCCGGGTGAGGCATCTCTTCGCTAATGGCGAGCCGACCGCCAGGGCGAATAACGCGCCGGATCTCTTCCAGCGCCAGGAAGCGATTGGGAATTTCGGGCAGGGTGGCGATGAGAATAGCAATATCAACGCTGTGGGTTTCAAAAGGCAGCCGATAGGCCCCGGCGTGGTGAAAGCGCACGCGCTTCTCCAGCCCGGCGGAGCGCACACGCTTTTGGGCCAGTTCGATCATCTCCGCTTGCACATCCACCGCATGGACCATCCCATTGCCCCCCACTTGGCGTGCCATCTCCACAGTGAAGACGCCGCTGCCGCAGCCTAGATCCAGCACAACGGAGCCGGGCGCAATGCCAAAGGGGGTCAGTGTCTGCACCGGATCACGATAGCGCTGGCGCAAGGGATGATCGAGCGTTGGCGCCAAATGATGCGGGAAGGGCCGTGGCTCTTTGAGATGGGTGTAGCGCAGACCGATCTGCGAGCCTGTGACCATGCCGCCAGTGAGGCTAAGAAGATTGAGAAGTCCCATAAAACACCTTTGTTCTGTCTGCTGTGCAACGCCAAGGGCGCACAATGACGGCTAGGATCGGACGGTGGCAATGCCTTTTTCGGCAAAGCGAATGTGCAAAACGCCGTTGGCAAAGGTCGCGCCAGAGGCATCGCGCTGCGCCAGTACGGCTGGCAACAGCAGTTCGCGCTTGAAATTGCCAATCGTGATAAAAAGCTCGTCACCGCGTTTTGTGAGTTTGACTTTATCGAGTTCCACATTGGGCAGTGGTAACTTCAACACATAGCTTTGTCCTTCTTCTTCAATGGTTTGTGTCTGCCCCTGAAAGAAGATCTGGCCGGGATCGCGCTCGCCAAAGAGATCGTGTGCCAGTGCATCTAGCCGCTCCAGCCCCACCATCTCTTCGCCAGTCCAGCCGCTGTGTAGAATCGGCAATGGATAAAAATCGCGCTCGATTTCGGCCAGATAGCGGGCCTGGGTCTCTTGCAAACGGTGCAAATAGGGATCGGCGCTGGGTTCGTGGATCTCCACGTTGCCGCCAAGCAAACGCAGCCCTGGCAACACTCGGTTGACGATGACGGCATCCACGGGATAGCCAAAGAGCGAAAGATAGGTAAGCGCCCGTGCCCCCTCTTTGATCACCATCTTTTCCGGGTTGAGCACAATGCGATAGCTGCTAATGGCGGGGTTGCTGAGAATGCCTTGAAGCACCTTTACATCCTCCACTAGTTGTGGCAGCCCTTGTAGCGGATCTTTGTCGGGCATCATGCGTCGCAGCAGCCCGCCGGTCAATTTCATGGCCGTATCGCCCCAACTGTAGAAGCGATCCACATACCATTGGAAACTTTCAGGCATGGTGAGCAGGCGCATGGTCTCGCCGGTGGGGGCCGCATCCACAATCACGCGGTCAAAATCACCGGTGGCGGCGTTGCGATAGATATGCAACAGGCTGACAATCTCTTCCATGCCGGGAATGATTGCCATCTCTTCGGCAATCGCGCTGTTCATGCCCTGTTTGCGCAGAATGCCGCCCATGTAGCCCTGGAGTTTGCCCCAATGGTTGCGCACTTCGTCCAGCACGTTGATCTCCTGGGCAAAGAGATTGGGGGCAACTTCAATCGGTTCTCCGCGCAGTGGACGATCTAAACTATCGGCCAGGCTATGGGCAATGTCTGTGCTGACCACCAGAGTACGATAGCCCAATTGGGCGCTGCGCAGGGCTGTGGCGGCGGCAACCGTGGTTTTGCCAACGCCCCCTTTGCCTAAATAGAGTATGATGCGCAAGGCGATCTATCCTTTCCAAACAAAAAAACACGGCCGATCTTAGGTAGAGCGGCGTACTCCTCTACGCAGGCTCAGGCGTGTTGGTTTCTGTTTTACGTCGCCGTGGGCGGGTGAACATCCAAGTGAGCAGTAACCCCAAGGTAACGCCAGCCGTAGCGATGTAGAACGCGCTACGGTCGAGGCCGAACCAGCCGCGAATCTGCCACCAAAAAAGCGGCAATTGTGCCCAATAGCTCCAGCGCAGATGCCAGCGGTGGCCCATTTGCAGCACATATTTGCCCATGTGGTTGTGCGGACTCCACACCACCAGATAGCAGCGACCACCCACCAATGTACGTGTGTCGATGAGCGGGCCGGGGTAATAGCGCACGCGCGGTCAGCACATCCTGCACCGGTTGTAGCAATTCGCTGGGCGGCGGGGCCACAATGGCGCTAAAGCCGTGGGGCAGATCCACAGGCAGATTATGCACATCGGCGCTGTAGGGCAGGCTCTGGGCAACCAGGGCAAAGGCCGGGACGACCGCCCCGCCGCGCGGCAACACAGGCACGTACATCTGGGTACGCAGCCGTTCGCCTGCCCGACATTCGGCGCTATATACATGGATTTGGCCGGGCCGGTTGAACTGGTTAAAGAGCAGCCGTTTCTGGCTAAAGTCGGCAATGGGCAGGCTATCGCGCAGATGCGCGCCGGGAATGCCGGTAAATAGCGGGCGGCTTCCAGCCAGATCAACCGAAGGTGGCAGGGATTTCATATCCCCAGGTGCGAACAGATCAGACACAGTTTCTCCTCTTCAACCATGCAAATGATCCTACTTTGCTCTCCGCGAAAGTCTAGCACTGACGTTTTATAGCGTCAATCTACGGGGGGAAGGAATGGATAATGGGTATTGGATATTGGGTTCACGCACCGAATATCCAATATCTTATACCTATTCTGCCTTTCCCTCCCAGGCGCGGCGCAGCGTGCGCGCCCGTGTGATCAGATCGCTCATGGGCTGATCCGGCCCGGTGATCAGGCAACTGCCCACGCCCAGCGCGGCCGCGCCAGCCTTGGCCCACGCCGCGGCATTCTCCGGGGAGACGCCGCCAGTGGGGACAAGCGCCACGTCGTCCAGGGGGGCGCGCAGGGCTTTGAGATAGTTCGGTCCGCCAAAATCGGCGGGGAAGAGTTTGAGCAGCGGACAGCCCAGGCTGTGGGCCAGTTCCACTTCGCTGGCAGTAAAGACGCCGGGAATGTGCAGCACCCCACGCTCGGTGGCGCGTGCAATGACCGCTGTCACCAGCCCAGGGGCCAGGGTAAACTGGGCGCCCGCGGCTAATGCGGCGTCGAACTGTGCCACCGTGCGCACTGTTCCTGCGCCGATGAGCATCTGATCCCCAAAGCGTTGGCGCAACATCCCAATTAGATCCAGCGCGCCCGGTGTGTTCATGGTGACTTCCATTGCCAAAATGGGGGCGGCGAGCAGGGCATCGCCGATTTCCAGCACTTTGGGGGCCGAAAAGCTGCCGCGGACAATGGGGATAATGCCGTTCTCTTGGAGCCGTTGTGCCGTTGCGACGGCGGTGCTGGTTTGCGAAGAGAGGATAGGTGAGGTCATGGAATTTACTTTCTGTTGGTAACTGTTCAGGTGCGACGCACTCGCCAGGACAAGATCGAGCTAGAAATTCTGTGTGGCGAGTGTGTCGCACCCTAGATCTGAATAGAGACTTCTGTTGGTTATAGAGATTGGCAATAACTTCGCTTTTGCTCTGGTGTTGTAGTAGACTAACCCTAACCTTATTTTACGCCGGAGGATGGATTTGTATGAATATTGCGCTTGATGTGATGGGGGGGGATCACGCGCCCCAGGAGATTGTGGCCGGGGCCGTGCTGGCCGCGCGTGAATATGGTATCACGGTTTCGCTGGTGGGCAGGCCAGAGGCGATTGCCCAAGAGCTGGCGAAACATGACACGGCGGGGCTGCGTTTGCCTGTGGTGCCGGCCAGCGAAGTAATAGAAATGGACGATAAACCGGCCCAGGCGGTGCGTAACAAAAAAGATAGCTCAATGGTGGTGGCGTGTAAATTGGTCAAATCGGGCGAGGCCCAGGCTTTTGTCACCGCGGGCAACACAGGCGGCGCGCTGGCCGCCGGGATTTTGCACATTGGGCGCATGAAGGGCATCCAACGCCCAGCGCTGATTACGCCGTTTCCTACGCTGAAAGGGTTTTGCACGCTGTTGGATGTGGGCGCGAATGTGGACGTTAAACCGGAGCATTTGCAACAGTTCGCGATTATGGGCACGGTCTATGCGCGTCGGATTATGAATATACCCAAACCGGCGGTGCGCATTCTGAGCAATGGCGAAGAGCAGGGCAAAGGCAGCCAATTGGTGATCGAAGCCACAGAGTTGCTTTCGCACACACCGGGCATCCATTTCAAGGGTAACATTGAGGGCCGCGATGTGGTGGCGGGCGATCTGGCCGATGTGATCGTCACCGATGGTTTTACGGGCAATGTGTTGATCAAAACGGCTGAAGGCGTGGCCCAATTGGTGCGTTCGGTGATTTCTGAAGAGATTCGCGCCTCGCTGCTCACGTCGCTTGGCGGAATGCTGGCGCGCCCGGCCTTTCGGCGCACGTCGCGCCGCCTGGACGACAGCGAAGTTGGCGGGGCTGTGCTTTTGGGGCTGTCCAATGTGTTGGTGGTGGGCCACGGCAAAAGCAACGCCAACGCTGTGCGCCACGCCATTCGCGTTGCCAAAGAGTCGATTGAATTTAAGATTGTAGACGAGATCCAGCGTGGTATTCAGGAAGTGAATAATGCCAATCCTGATGCTGATCGTCATTCGCAAGGATCACCGTCGTAACTTGATTAACCACCCTTCACGTTTTTGGAAAGAATGAACCGCATGAAAGTGTATCGCAATCTCTCTGTTATCCGCAGCAAAGAAAAGCGGGGTCGTCAGGTTACGCTGATCGGTCTTGGGATTCTCTTTTTGGGTCTGCTGGCAAGCTTTATCCCCAACTGGTATCCGCTGGAGCCAGGGATGCAGCCAGAGCCGGGGATTCTCGGCTTCTTCCAGCGCTATTGGACCTTTATTAGTTTTGGAGCGCTGGCGTTGGGGTTTATCGCCTCGAACATTGGCAGCTATTACATCAACCGTTTTGCGGCGCGGCGCTGGCCGGGCCAGAAGCAGATCGCCCGCCCCGACGAGATGTTGGAACGCAGCCTCAAGGGTTTTGACGATAAATACAGTCTCTTCCTGTGGAGCCTCTCTCAGAGTAACTATCTTTTGGTGGGGCCATCGGGTGTCTATGCCTTGAACGTCAAGGGCGACAAGGGCAAGGTCACGGTGGAAGGAGATCGCTGGCGCGAGGCTTTTAGCATTGGGCGGCTCTTTACCAGTTTTACGCGCGAAGGGTTGGGCAACCCGGCCCGCGAAGTGCAAGAAGACACAGAGAAGATCCGTGAGTTGTTGCGCCAGGGCGACGCCGCTGGCAAGCTCTCGGTGGATTCTGCCAGCGTGCCCGTGCAGGGGGTTGTGGTCTTCATTAACCCGGAGATCAGCTTGAACATTGTGAACCCCACTGTGCCGGTGATGGAGGCGAGCGAGTTAAAGAAGTTCTTGCGGGAAAACAAAAGCCGTCCCCTCAACACGGCCCAGGTGCGCGATGTGACCGAGTATCTCAAGGCGCAGAGTGCGTCGGGGACGAGCGAAACGGCTGACTAGCGCCAAACTGGAAACTATTGATCCACGAAGGCCACAAATTTTACATGGATTAGTTGTCTTTCTAGGGTGCGACGCATTCGCCAAGAGTCGATGGGTTGTGAAAGCTTGTGTGGCGAGTGTGTCGCACCTGTATAGTAACGATTAGTTTTACATATAGTTTTACATGGATTAGAGGGACAGGCACTTGTGCCTGTCCCTCTTTGCGTTTTCAACTTGGGTAAAGCTTATCGCCATCTGTTGGGTTTCGTTCGACGATTATTGCGCCACAGACACCAGATCCAACTCCAGCCGCATCTCTTCTGCCACACTGGCGACAAAAGGCACGCTGGGGATGGAGATGCCAAAATCGGCGCGGTTGATGGTGGTGGCCCCGCTAATCGCCACTTCGCTTTCCGAGATCACATTGGCGCTGAGGTCGAAGGTCACAGGATGGGTGCTGTCGAGGATAGTCAGATCACCCACCACCTGAAAATCGAACCTATCGCCTACGCTGGCACTCTCTGGCAGGCCGCTGATGGCCGTGGGCGCAAAGGTCACGGTAGGATAGCGATCTGGCACGAGGATGAAGCGCCGAATCGCCCCGTTGCGCCGGTCGTCATCGGTGACAAAGCCCGCAGCGTCAATCTCAATGGGGCCGATCTGTGTGTTGGCCGGGTTTGCCAGATCCACGGTCAAGTCACCGCTGACGCCGCTGTTGACGCCCACCACGGTTGTGGGCGTGCCGCGCAGCACTTCGTCAATCACAAAACGTACCTCGGATCGCTCCGGCACAATCGCAAAGGTTCGCAGATCCGCCTCGGCGCTGCTGATCTCGGCGGGCGGTGCGTCTGTGGGTTCCGCTTCGGGCGCGGCCTCGGTGGGGGCGGCTGTTTCTGTGGGAATAAGCACAGCGGTTGGTTGGGATTGTTGTGTGGGTGTGGCACAAGCGGCGATTGCCAGCGCGAGGAAAAGCATCAGAGCAACGATTAACTTCTTCGACATACAATTTCTCCTGATTCATAATGGCTAAAAATAAACCCTTGCCCGAACAGGGAACAATGCAGAGCGACGATGACGTTCGGGCAAGGGTGATGCCAGTGTATCAGGCAGAGGTTAACTTTGTATGTAAAGAATTTGTAGAAATTGTGAAGATTTTTCTAGTCAGGCTGCACGTTTGCGCCCAGAAAAGAGCGATGGATGTTGATAGGTGGCGGCCAGGGCGATTAGGGCTGCAATTGCCAAAATACCCGGTGCCAGCAGCGGATTCAGTACCCCCAATGCCTGGAGCCAAACATCGCTCAAGAGGGCATTGGGGCGAATCTCCAACTCGAAGGCAAAGTTGTGTTCAAGGTGTTCGTAGATGCCAAAAACGCTGCCCACCGCCACCGATCCCATCACCACGCGCAGCATCAACACAGTCACACGCTGCGGGCGCACAAGCACTGCCGTCACGGCCAGGATGCCCAGTCCACACAACCCAATCGGCAGCCATTGGAGCAGGCTTCCTGTGTGTTCGATGATCAACAGTTCACCCATCGACCCCAGACAGAGCGCCCCGGACAGGGCAAAGAGGAAAATCCTGAGTCGATGCAGAACCGTGGCGGGCGCAATGCGATTGGCTTGTTCGTCCATCGCATCGTCGCCTAGCTTGGTGGATTTCATGGGCTACTCCGCCAGATAAGCCGCCGCCGTGGTCATATCGGCTCCCGGCACAAGCTCGGCCAGCGCGGTTAAGAACGCTTCGTTGGAGGCATAGGGTCGCCCAGTCATCAGCGCTTCGGCCACGACATTATCCACACCGGGCACCTGTTTAAGCGTCTCGGCGTCGGATTCGTTCACGTCCACCGGCACGTAAACATACTGCTCATAGGCGGCCACCTGGGTATCATCCACATATTTGCCGATCTCGCGGCGAAACTGTTGGATGCTGACATAAGGTTGATATTCGAAAAATTCGCGCACCATGCGGCTGTTGAAGTCGGGAATGGTGGCAAGCAGATCAGCCTCGGTCATCTGGTTGAGATTGATCTTGCTGAATTCCACTACAGGGGCACTTTCGCCCTCTGGCGTGGAGGTTGGGGCTGTGTCGGCAGCGGGCACACTTTGCGCGGCGGGGCTTTCCACGGCGGGGGCAGGGTTTGTCGAGGTGGTTGGCGCACAGGCTCCAATCACCATCGCCGCCAAGATTATCAGCACAAGACGCGGGATGCTTTGGGTTTGGGCAAAAATATTCATTGAATTTCTCCTGGTGGGGACTCTTCTTAAACAACATAAATTGTCGATTACACAGGCAAAGTCGATAGCGCCTCTGCCCGAAGCGCTATCGACTTTGCCCATCTTCTCACACAGTTGTTTGGAAATTGTGAAGAAACCATATGAACTTTGTGACAATCACGACCCAGGGTAAGGTCAATGGTATGCCCGATCCAACAATTCCACCGTGTGCATCACGGGCAGCGGCTGGCCTTTGCGCCCCAAATGTGTGCCAATCTGGGTCATGCAGCCAATGTTGCCGGTGACGACAAGATCGGCACCGGTGCTGAGGACCGCCGCCGCTTTGCGTTCGCCCAGCTTCCCGGCAATCTCCGGCTGCTCAATGTTGTAGCTCCCCGCCGAACCACAGCAGATCTCGCCTTCGGGGATGGCAACCAGTGTCACGTTGGGGATCTGTGCCAGCAATTCGCGCGGGGCGGCGCGTACGCCCTGGGCATGGGCCAGATGACAGGCATCGTGATAGGCCACGCGCAGCGGTTGGGGCAGGGGGGACGGGGTTTCAATGCCCAGCTTTGCCAAAAAGACGCTAATGTCAGTGATCTTTGCGGCGAAACGGCGCGCTGCCTCTTCGTCTGGAGTGCCCGCAAAGAGCAGCGGGTACTCGTGGATGCCTGATCCACAGCCCGCGGCGTTGGTGATCACGGCGTCAACGTCATCAAGCTTAAATGCTTTGAAATTTTGGCGTGCCATGTTTCGCGCCTGATCTGCCATGCCCGTGTGCATGGAGAGCGCGCCACAGCAGCCCTGTGCCGAGGGGATCACCGTCTCCACGCCGTTGCGAGCAAGGACACGCAGCGTGGCCCAGTTGATCTCCGGGGCCAGCACTTGTTGCGCGCAGCCCGCCAACAGCGCCACCCGCGCTCGGCGTGTCCCCTGGGCCGGGTAGAAAGCGGGCAGCGGCTGGGCGGCCGGCATCGAATCCGGCAGTAGATCGAGCATGGTTTTCATGGCATCAGGCAAGAAGCGCCGAAAGGGTTTGCCCAGTTTACCCATGATCGCCGCCGCGCGGAAGCGCCCCGGATAGGGCAGCGTTTCGTTGACCAGCGTGCGCGTTAGCCGGTTCATCGGATCGCGGCGACGGCGATCTTCGGCCAACTCGCGGAAGGGCGTGAGCAACTCGCCATATTCCACACCCGACGGGCAAGCGGTGACACAGCCCAGACAGCCCAGGCAGCGGTCAATGTGGGGCAGCACTTGATCAAGGCTCAATTCCTCTTCCAGCACGCCTTTCATCAGCAAAATGCGCCCGCGCGGCGAATCCATCTCCTCGCCCAAGACCAAATAGGTGGGGCAAGCAGGCAGGCAAAAGCCACAGTGTACACAGGCGGCCACAGCGTCAGCCATCGCCTCGCCCTGTGCGCCATATTTTTCAACGGAAATTTCGTGTCGCACCGTCAGTTCCTTCCCATCCGTGTATACAAGTCAGAACGTATGCACCAAGCAGTTGCAGAAGAAGTTGAACTTTTCTGAAAAGTTCAACTTCTGGGGCGACTGCGTAACCCTGCAAGTTCTGGATCGGCCAAGTGAGGATAGTGTACCCACGAAGCGGAGTAGATGCAAAGCAGAGCGAGCCTACAGAATGAGACTCAAAAAGCCAGGAATAATTGTTTGCCCATTCGGAAGCTCTTATGCTTCGTCCGAAATGCGGACTGGCATGACAATGCTGCCTGTAGTTGACGTTGCCCACCATCAAGAGAATTCCTAAATGCTTTCCCTTCCAATCCTGCTAATCTCCACAAAACTTCATCGCCCCGCCCCACGCCCGGATCGGGTGATGCGTCCCGAACTTCTTCTGCGTCTGCATAGAGGATCGGATCGCAAACTGACGCTCATCTCGGCACCCGCCGGGTTTGGCAAGACAACGTTGACGAGCCAATGGCTTGCCAGCAGCACTCTGCCAGCAGCCTGGCTCTCGTTGGATCAGCACGACAATCAACCTGCCCAATTCTTGCGCTATCTTGTCGCTGCCGTGCGCACCTGCATGGCAGATGCCTGCCCCACGACCTATGCTTTGGTGACAGCCTCTCCATTGCCCGATGTAGAGTACCTTAGCGACACGTTGGTGAGCGAATTGAGCGCGCTCCCCTCTAGACTGGTACTCGTCCTCGACGACTATCACCACATTCGCGCGCAGGAAGTACATGACATCGTGCGCCATCTTCTGCGTTATTTGCCTCCCTCTCTGCATCTGGTGATTTTAACTCGCTTTGATCCGCCGTTGCCCCTGGGCCGACTGCGCATTGACCACCAAATGACAGAGCTACGCGCCAGTGATCTGCGTTTTGTGGCAGAAGAGACGCGTCAATTTTTGGATCGCCGCCTGTGTCAGCCGATGAGCGACGACATGGCCGATGCTCTCCATGTCCGCACCGATGGTTGGATCACGGGCTTGGAACTGGCGAGCATCTCTTTGCAGCAGCAACCCCGGCAAGACTTCCTGGCCCATTTTCGTGGCAGCGACCGGCTATTGGTGGGATACCTCGTTGAGGAAGTGATGGCGCATCTGCCAGAGGACGTGCAGACATTTCTGATCCGAACGGCCCTTGTGGATCGATTCTGCGCACCGCTGGCAGATGCGCTTGCCGCAGACATGGTCTCCCCCATCTCCAGCCGTGCGGCCATTGTCCAGTTGGAAGAGATGAATCTCTTCATCATCCCGCTTGACAACGAAGGCTATTGGTATCGCTTCCACGATCTCTTCCGCGATTTTCTGCGTTTTCAACTGAAGCGCCGCCAGACTTCGGAAGATCTGACACGCCTGCACCGGCGCGCTATCGCATCTGTGCCCAGGGCATCTTTGACGCCCGCTGGCTCGATATGTTGAGCGGCATGTGGGTGGTCTGTGATCGTCAGTGCCGCGATCTTGCGCGTCACCATCCTCATGGGCAGCGTCGCTGATCAGGCGGCCCTGTTCGGGGTACTCAACCAGTTGTACAACCTGGGATTGCCTTTGCTTTCGGTGCAGTGCTTAATCGACGCGTCAGACCGGAGCCTAATCCAGCGCAGATAGAAGACAACGTGTTTGAAATTCGGTCGATGCCTCGCTGCTTCCCTGCACACTTACTGTCGCAAACCACCACCATACTGCCGCCGACCATTACGCCACTACCAACCACCACTTAACAATGGCACAATGGCGTGGCTTAGGTAATCCTGTTTCCCGCTGATGCACTGCGGGGCCGGTTGAACTCGGCTGTTCTGTTGAGGCTCATCTAGAGTTGATTTGAAACAAAGCGTTTTCAAAGTTGAAACACTCCGTTTCAACTAGAGAGCATAACAGGGGGCAGGTTCGCTCTTTTTGTTTTTGTGTTTTAACGAATGTGTTTTAACGAATTTAGGAGGAATATGAAGTCTAAGATTTTACAGCTCAATATCGCCCTGGTGCTGGCGATCATCTTCACCGTTGGCGGCCTCTGGCTGCCCACCTCTGTCCCGTTGACCTTTGCGCAGCAAGGGGAGACACTGATTTTGAGACCAAGTGGCCCGTCCTATGTGAAGCCGGGCGGCAACATCACCTATGAACTGACGCTCACAAATTACCAAAATCAGCCCATCACCGATATCACTGTTTGGAACCCTCTGCCCGCCAACACCACCTATGTCAGCGGTGGCACGCTCTTCCAAGGGGATAATGGCGTTGCATTCTATCTGACAAGTCTGGCAGCTAATTCCAGCCATACCTTCAATTTGGTGGTAAAGGTGGGCAGCGGCGTCGCCATCGGCACGGTGATTGAAAATAAAAATGTTGTGATTGAGAGCTTCACCACCGGCGGCAATTCGTTCAGCCGGCCCGCCGAAAATGCAGTGGGGACCACGGTGGAGGCCCCCGGCACGGTGGTGGCGATCTACAAAAACGCCAGTGGTCGCGCGTTTGATGTGACGATTGACAGCTACAAGTTTCAAAATTACGGGGCCGATGGCCCGCGTGTGAGCGCCGATGATCTGAGCACGGCGGACATGTTTGCCCTCTTTGGCCCGGCGGTCTGCCAATCAGGCAGGACGGCAGCCACCTGCATATTGAGTGGCCCGGCGCGTAAATGGATGGAGTCCTCGCTTGCCATTATGGGGGGTGGGCACTGTGAGGGGATGGCGGCGACCAGCCTGCGCCTCTTCAATTCGCTGCCGTTTAAGGGCAAATCCTCGCCAGCCACCTTCCAGACTGGGGCCACCAAAACCAGCGATCTTAACTTCCCGGCCCAGACCATTGAAAATTATGTAGGCTATTACTTTATCACCCAGTTGTTTGGGGAAGTTCAAGGCCAGCAATACCACGCCAGCGCTGTGGAACTGGTCAATAAGCTAATTGCGGACTTTAACGCACCGACGCCCATTGCCTACACCGTAAGCATTTTCCTGGTGCCGGGCTTCCGACATGGACACGCCGTGACGGCTTATGGCGTGGAAAAAGTGACCAATAGTGAGTATCGCATTCTCATCTATGACAACAACTTCCCCAAACAGCGCAAATATATCACCGTCAACATGACGAACAACACCTGGCGCTATGTGACGGCATCCACCCCCGGCGAAACGCCCGACATCTACACTGGCACGGCGGATTCCGGCAACATCTGGCTCACGCCCAATCGCTCGCGTGATCTGGCCGCAGGTAAATATTTTTACTGTGATTTCTGTAACGCCCCCGTTAGCAGCGCCCGCTCCCAGCCATCGGCCACGGATCAGATCTCTGGCACACTCAGTGTGCAATATTCTGGCGAAGGTGCCATTTTGGTGGTCAACGATGCCGGTCAGGCCACTGGTGACGATCATCAAAGCGCCACCTTTGTCAACCAGATCCCCAATGCCCAGGTCTATCACTACCAGGGTGGTCTGGGCAAAGAGATGCCGCCGCGCATTGTGATTCCGTTCACCGAAGTGGACGAGACGTACTACACTGTAATCGTCCACGGCAAAAGTGTGATCACCCCCACCAGCGGTTCCCTGACCCTGGTTGGGTCGGGCTTCGCATTGGGACTGAAACATATTGGATTAGACCCACAAGAACTCTTCGAGTTTTCAGTCAGCCCAGACGGCGATCATATCTCCTTTGACTCGACTGAAGCGATTACGGCCCCGGGCATCTACATTTCCCATGATCCCATTGATGAAGGCGATCCCAGTGTCATCTTCGATATTGAGGGTGTGACTCTGCTCCCCGGAGAACGGGTCTCGCTGGATCTCGATCCTGTGCTGGAACGTATTCACTTTGCCGACACAGGCGCCAATGCAGAAAATTTCACCGTGACTATGTTGTTGATCTGGCCTGATGGCGAGGAAGAAATTTACACGGACACGGTTCATATGCCTGCTGGCACAACTTCTGCTTTCATTGATTTTGGCGCATGGGATGGTCTGAAAGAGCCAGCCCTCTACATTGACAATGTGTTGCAGAATGGCTCCGTCAACCATCGCCTAAAAATGACCGGTATGAAGCAAACCTACTTCCCGGCCCAGCAACCCAATGCCTCGTTTGGGGTCTCGCGTCTGGAAGCCACCTTCACCAACGTCACCCAAATCTCGTTGGAGACCATCTCCCTCAGTGTAACCAAGCTAGGGGCAGGGAATATGCTTCTCAATGCCCAGGGCGGACCTGCAGGCGTAGGGGGAACGGTGGTTATACCGGCATCGGCATTGGGCGCAGATGGCATCCTGGATGTCAACGAATCCTTTACCGCCTACTTTGACGTGGGGCTGGGCGGTCCTGATACAACGGATCTGGTTATAGAAGCCAAAGGCGCGCCGCATGATTGGCGAACCGTCGAGAGCCGACCTGCCTATGATGCGCCCGACACAAACTATGCCTTTGTCATCCGCGCCAGCAATCCCACCTTCCTGCCCATGCTGACAAAATAGGACTCGCACTGCTCTACGCACTCCTCCTGCGCATAGGGCCATGATCACTCATGGCCCTATGCGCAGGTTTGACAACACCTTGTCTGATCCGTTACCGTACTCCTGCCGATTATCCACACCCCCCAACAACCCCATCTGCGCCATGCGTACTTGTCCTTTCACGCAGATGATCCCACCCATCCCATTCATGAAAGGATTGCCGTGTGAAGATCACCGCTATCAAAACAGTGGTTGTCAACGCCGAAATGCGTAACTGGGTTTTTGTGAAAGTAGAAACCGATCAAGCGGGGCTGTACGGCTGGGGCGAAGCCTCGCTGGAATGGAAGACGCGCGCCGTGGTGGGCGCAGTCGAGGATTTTGCGCCCATGCTGCTTGGCGAAGATCCCAGCCGCATTGAACACCTTTATCAAAAAATGTACCGCCAATCGTTCTGGCGGCTAGGCGTCATCGGCATGTCGGCGATTAGCGGCATCGAACAGGCCCTGTGGGACATTGCCGGCAAAGCCGTAGGGCTGCCTGTCTATCGGCTGCTGGGCGGCTTGGTCCGCGACAAAGTCCGCATGTATACCCACTTGGGCGGCGGCGACATGCGCGCCGTCTACGAATCGCAGCAGAGCGACGATCCACAGATCTTTGTAGAGCGAGCGCTGGCCGTGATCGAAAAAGGCTACACCGCCGTCAAAGTGTTGCTGACCCCGCCCACAGAAAGCCTCAACAGCATCGAAGCCTATGACTATGCAGAGCGGGTGATGGCGGCACTGCGCGAGGCCGTGGGCAAAAAAGTGGACATTATGATCGACTGCCACGGTCGCCATTTCCCCGCCAACGCCCTGGAATTTTGCCGGATTCTGGCTCCCTATCGCCCTTTTTTCATTGAAGAACCTGTGCCGCCAGAGAATGTGGACGTGCTGGCCGATCTGCGCAAGCACAGCCCCGTGCCCATTGCCACCGGCGAACGACTGGTCACCCGCTTTGGCTTTCGCGAGATCTTCGAAAAACAAGCCTGCCATGTGATCCAGCCCGATCTTTGTCACTGTGGCGGCCTGTGGGAGGCCAAGAAGATCGCAGCCATGGCCGAGACCTATTACATGGGCGTGGCTCCGCACAATCCCCTCGGCCCTGTCGCCAATGCTGCGGCGCTCCACTTTGCCCTGAGTACGCCCAACTTTTTGATTCAAGAGGACATGCTCAGCGACGTACCCTGGCGCTGGGAAGTGGTGCAACATGCGCTGGAAACCAAAGATGGCTATTGGCTGCCCACGGAAGTGCCCGGTCTGGGCATTGAAGTGGACGAGACCGCGGCCAAACGTCACCCCTTCCAGCAAGAGGTGATCCACGCCACCACCGTGCGCGCACACGACGGCGCGATTCTGGACTGGTAAAAACGGGATGCGGGATGCGTATTGCGTATCTCTGCAACACGCATTACGCATCCCGTATCATCTACCCCAACCCCACTCACGGAGATCATCACCATGGACGCCCGCTTTCCCACCCCGCTTGACGATTTTCTCTTTGACCTGCGCGGCTATCTTGTGCTGGAAAATGCCGCCGAGCCGGAATTGCTCGACGAACTCAACGCCGCCATTGACACGATCCCGCCGCTGGAATATGGCGAATGGTACGGCAACGCCCAGCGCCGTGACTATACCTCGTCCACCGGGCTGGAACTGCACAACTGTGTAGAGCTAGGTGGCCCCTTTGAAAAGCTCATTGATCACCCCGGCTGGGTCAACTACCTGCGCCATTATTGCGGTGAGGAGAAATCGTATGTGGAAGGTCTCTTCATCGACGAATGTATCCTCTCCGTCCGCGAATCGGGCGGGCATCACCCTGTCCATTCGGGCGGATTTCAGGGGGCGCTGCGTGGGGCCTATCATTACGCCAACGACGTCTTCCGCTGCGGACAGTGCAACGTCATATTGGCACTGACCGATGTGGGACCGGGCGACGGCCCCACCATGGTGATTCCCGGCAGCCACAAGTCAAACTTTCGCCACCCCAATGCTGGTGACTATGGCCGTTTAGATCGTATGGATCACCTGGAAGGGGCGATTGAGGTGCATATGAAAAAGGGCGATGCCCTCCTCTTTGTAGATGGTCTTATGCACGGCGGTGGTAGCCGCACCAATCCCGGCCAACGCCGTGTCACCATCTTTCGCTATGGTCCCAAGTGGGGAACGACTCGCTTTGGCTATGAATATTCCCAGCCCTTGCTGGATCGCCTGACGCCAGAGCGTCGCAAGATCCTGCAACCGCTGCCCCCACTTCGACCTGGCGAATCGATCTGACGCCTACATTGCACTGCACTGGGTGTTCAGGGGAGCTGGCCGGTTTTAAAAACCGGCCAGCTCCGGTTCAACTGTATAAGTCCTATCGATATTGCCAAGACTGTTTTGCAGGCGTATTTACAAAATAACTCCGAAGCTTTTCTCGCTGCACCTTCATAAGTTTCAGTTAACTTCAACTTGATTTTCTGCGCTGGCTTGTGCTATACTTGCCTGGAGCAGGAAAAGGTTTTCCTTGATAGAAGTGCCCGAAAGTGGGAATCCCCCACTTTTCTTGTTATGTAGAGCTTTTGAACAGTCACTTTGAGGGCAAAGGGCTGTTGTGGATGCAAACTGAATATGGTTGTAGTTTTAGGAGTAGACTGTCAAGTATGAGTAAAGCACTCATTGCGGGAATCAATCAAGTCGCCACCGATAAAGGGCTGGAGCGGGAAGTTATTTTCAATGCCATTGAAGCGGCGTTGATCTCCGCCTATAAGCGCAACTATGGATCTATGGCAAATGTTTCTGCTGCCATTGATCGGATCAGCGGCGATATGGCTGTTTTTGCCGAACGTGAAGTTGTGGAAGATATCGTCAGCGAAAACACCGAAATTCGTCTTGAAGACGCCAAGCGTGTCAAGACAGATGTGAAAATTGGTGATGTGATCAGGGTGCAGACCACCCCCAAAGATTTTGGTCGTATCGCTGCTCAAACTGCCAAACAGGTGATTTTACAGCGTATTCGCGAGGCTGAACGCGATACGGTCTATGAAAATTTTGTGCACAAAGTGGGCGAAATCATCAATGCCCAGGTGCGCAGCATCGACATTGGCAGCGGCGCGGTAACCGTGTTGTTAGGTGAAAAGCATGAGAGCCTCTTGCCGCGCGAAGAGCAGATCCCCAGCGAGTCGCTGCGCCGTGGCGATTATGTGCGCCTGTATGTGGTGGATGTGCATAAAAGTAATCGTGGCCCGGTTATCAAGTTGAGCCGTACCCACCGCAATTTATTGCGCCGCCTGATGGAACAAGAAATTCCTGAAGTGCGTGAAGGCACGGTGGAGATTAAATCGATTGCGCGTGAGCCTGGTGCTCGCAGCAAGGTTGCCGTCTCCGCTACGATTCCTGGCGTCGATCCCGTGGGCAGTTGCGTGGGGATGCGCGGTCTGCGCATCCAAAATATTGTCAACGAACTTGCCAACGAGAAGATTGATGTGGTGGAGTGGAGCACAGAACTTCGCACCTATATTGCCAATGCCCTTAGCCCGGCCAAAGTGCAAAGTGTCATTTTGGATGAAGGTTCAACGGTGAAGACTGCCATTGTGGTGGTTCCTGACCGTCAGTTAAGCTTGGCGATTGGCAAAGAAGGTCAGAACGCACGGCTGGCAGCCAAATTGACTGGCTGGCGTATTGACATTAAAAGCGAAAGCGAAGCCCGCGAAGAAGGGCTGGATATGCTGGCTGTTCATCAGACCCAGCGTTCGACGGGTGGACAGGACCTATTGTCACTGGCAGAGCGAATTCTGCAAAAGGACGGCAGCGACAGCATCAGCGACGAACGGCTGCGGCAGGCGGCTGCGGCTGTGCAGCGCATGGATGCTGAGCGCAATTTAGAAGATGCGGCTGAAGAGTTGGTGGCATGGCCGGAAGCGTTTAATGAAGGGAAAGATACCCTGCGCGAACGCCAAGAGTCTAAATCGGCGCTGGATGCCTTTGAGCGGGCGGCAGCGGAGATTAGCCATACGGCGCCCTCTTTGCCATTGTTTAAACCCTTTGAAGAGATTGAGTCAGACGAGATTTCACCGGCCAAACCCGCCCCGGAACCTGCCGAGGCCGAAGTTGCCAAAGCCGAGGATAATCGGAGCGTAGAGGCTGAGGCAGCCTTGGTACAAGAAGTCAACCAGGAAACAGAAGCAAAGATGGAAATCGTGGAAGGCGAAGAATTGCCTCAGATTATTACTGCCGATTTGCTGCGCCAACGCATGGCCCAGCGCCGTGGTCAGAAAGCGGAATTGGGTAACTTCGACGACATTGAGGTTCCTGCTGAATTGCTGGCGGGAATTGATGCAGAAGAAGAGTCGGATGATTTTGAAGAATGGGAGCGCAAGCGCAACAAGTCTCGCCGCAGCCCCAAAGCGGCTGCCGGGATTGCCGAACGTAAGCCTGCTGCTGCTAAGAAAAGCGCCAAGCCGAAACGGGCCAAGCGTCCGCAGGATTTTGACGAAGATTTTGATGCGTAGATAGACGAATGTGGATAAGAAAGATCAAACCGGGTTCCCTGAGGAACCCGGTTTCTGGTGGAGACTATGGCGCGTCAAAAACTGGAACGACAGAAGCATATTCCGCAGCGCATGTGCATTGCCTGTCGGCAAGGGGCTGGGAAACGGGAATTGGTGCGGGTGGTGCGCACGTCTACCGGCGTCTCCGTGGACGTACGGGGAAAGTTGGCTGGGCGAGGTGCCTATCTCCATCCTCGGCAGCGCTGTTGGCAAGAGGCATTAGAGGCGCGCATGCTCACAACGTGCGCTGCGCACACAGATCAGTGCTGATGATTTGGCGCAGCTTCAAGCCTATGCGGCAAGCTTGCCCGAAGATGAGGATGACGAGACGCCATCATCAAGCCAGGCACAAAGTTAATCAATTTGTTTCGCTGGAAAAATAGCTTTTTATGCAACCCTGTGGTATGGTACAGGGGTTGCTTAACGAATCAATCATTTGAGCAAGTAGAGGATTGCTGCCATGTCTGTTGATGAGATCAATGGCTAGGGGCGGGTGCTCAGATCGGCTGGCTAACACGCATCAAGGGAGAATCTGGTGGGATACTATGGACGCTGGTAAGGGAGTGATGAGATGAAAGGGTAACCAAGAGTGCCGTTTCTGTCGGTTGCAAGCGAGTCTGTGCCTGCGAGCCAGACTTTCTTGGGACAATCTTCTTCTCTTCTCCGCTGCGCTAGTCCACCCCACCCTCTCTTCTGTTGTGTACGCACGCTTATCACACGCATCTTTGGCTGATTGTGGTTTATTGGACACATGCTCTACAGTTTGCCCTCTTGGATCCGGGCAGACCGTAGATCAATTTGTGTGTCTGTTATCGAACCGCGTCGGCTGTGCCAAGCCATAGACATAGAAGGAATGTCGATGAATTTGGAGGCGATTTGACTGAACTCAGTCACGCCTTGTATTAGGCTGTATAAAAGAAAGAGAGAGGGAACGTTTATGGCAACGAAAGCCAAAGAAGTAGCCAAACCCACACAAGCCAAAGGTCGCAATGGCACGGTTACTCCGCCTATGCCCAAAGAAATTGTGGTGGAAGACCACATTACTGTGCGCAAACTGGCCGAGCGGATGGGGCGTAGCCCAATTGATCTGATCAAAGTGCTGATGCAGTTTGGCATCATGGCTCCCATTGATCAGGCGCTGGACCACGACACGGCGGCGATTGTGGGCGAAGAATTAGGCGTGGATGTGCTTTGGCCGCAGCGCGAAGAAGCCCCTGCGGAACCCGACCAACCCGAGAAAGAAGATACGCGCAGCATTTCTCAACGGTTTGTGGACCAAGTGCTGGACGACGAAAAAGAAGCCAATTTGGTGGAACGTCCGCCAGTGGTGGCTGTACTCGGCCACGTCGATCATGGCAAGACCACACTGCTGGATCGGATTCGCAAGGCCAACGTGGTGGCAAGCGAAGCTGGCGGCATCACCCAGCATACTGGCGCGTATCAGGTTGACCTTAACGGTCGCAAAATCACTTTCTTGGATACACCGGGTCATGAGGCGTTTACCTCCATGCGCGCGCGTGGTGCCCAGGTGACTGACATTGTGGTCTTGGTGGTGGCCGCGGATGATGGCGTTATGCCTCAGACCAAAGAGGCCATCAGCCATGCCAAAGCTGCCGGCGTCACCATTGTAGTCGCCATTAACAAAGTGGATAAAGCCAACGCCAATCTTGGCCGTGTGATGGATGAACTTGCCAACGAAGGTCTGCAACCTGAAGAGTGGGGCGGCGATGTGATCATGGTTCCGCTCAGCGCGCTGACAGGCCGCGGTGTGGATGCTCTTTTGGAAAATCTGCTGGTGGTGGCCGAGATTGAACAATTGCGCGCCAACCCCAAGGGCAAGTGTGTCGGCACGGTGATTGAGGCCGAGTTGGACAAATACCGCGGGGTGACGGCGACGTTGCTCGTGCAAAATGGCACACTGAACCGCGGCGATGCTGTGGTGGCGGGCAAGACTTGGGGCCGCATCAAGGCCATGTTCGATCACGAAGGGAAGCCGATTAAGAGCGCCGGGCCAAGCACGGCCGCTGTAGTCTTGGGGCTGCAAGATGTGCCTGTGGCTGGTGAAATCTTTGAGATGATGGACAAGGATAAAGACGCACGCCGTACCGCTGAAGATCGGCAAGAAGCGGCAGCGTTGGCGGCTGTGGCTCCGCCTCGCCCGCAGATGACATTAGAAGATTTCTTCGCTCGCATCGAAGAGAGCGAAGTCAAAGTGCTCAATATTATTGTGCGTGCCGATGTGCAGGGAACGTTGGAGCCTGTGGTGCAAAGCTTGCAAGAGGCGGGCAGAAACAACGCCGAAGTCAACGTCAAGATTCTGCAATCTGCCATTGGCGATATCACCGAGTCGGATGTCATGTTGGCCGAGGCCAGCGCAGCGGTTATTATTGGCTTTAACGTCAATGTGGATAAATCCGCTGCTGGTCGTGCCGAACAGGCTGGTGTGGAGATCCGCAAGTATGATGTGATCTATCACATGATCGAAGATATCGAAGCGGCCCTTACGGGCATGTTGGAGCCGGTCTATCAAGAGGTGAATGTCGGCCATGCCGAGGTGCGTCAGCTCTTCCGTGTGCGCCGTGGCGGTCTGATTGCCGGTTGCATGGTGTTGGATGGTGTGATCAAACGCAATGCCAACGCACGCTTAATTCGCAGCGGCAAGGTGGTGGAGACCAGCACGATTGCCACCCTCAAGCGGTTTACCGAAGATGTAAGCGAGGTGCGTACAGGCTTTGAATGCGGCATCAACCTCGCGGGTATCAATGACAACATGCAAGAAGGTGATGTTATTGAAATCTTTGAGAAACAACTCGTCCGCTAGTGAGCGGCGAACCCAATAGAAACTGTGCCCAATCCCCGTCTCTTCAGTACCGGATTGCACGAAAATAAGTATGCACAAGTCCTCGGCACTTCACGGATTTTACTGACTCGCTAGGACAGAAAGTGTCGGGACTTTGGCTGCATCGTTAATTCTTTAGTATAGCCTTAAAAGTGCAAACCGGGGGCCGAGTGTGGCCTTGGCAACAATGGACGGGCTACGGTCCGTCCATTGTTTTTGAATCTTATCTTGAATGAAAATTTTTCTCCTTCCTATGAACGCGATAGAATAGCCTTATGACAACCATTCGACAACAACGAGTCCAAGAACTGCTCTTTCAGGAACTTTCCATCCTGATTGCCAATGAGTTGGAAGACCCACAGTTGACCATGCTCACGGTGACCAACGTGGTGGTGAGCCGAGATCTGCGCAACACAAAAGTCTATATTCACAATGAGGGCGAAGAGATTCCTCGCCGTGTCATTTTGCGCCGTTTGGATCGCGCCGCACCCTTTATCCGCCGCCAACTGGCCGAACGTCTAACGTTGCGCGTCGTCCCCGAACTCTCTTTTTATTACGACGATACCCCGGAGCGATCCGCACGGGTTGATGAATTACTGGGGATGATCCGTGCCGAGCGCAACGAACCGCAAGCCAACATTGCCGACGAGGGCAGCGCGCCGACTGCACCCACCCCTGATCACCCTGAGGAATAAGCCATGACCTTGCTATCCAGCGATGGCTTGACCGATCTGGCCCAGGTGGATCTCCCCATTTTGGCGGTGATTCAAGCGGCCACCCACATTCTGTGTGTCAGCCATGTGGGGCCGGATGGCGACGCCGTGGGCAGCCTGCTGGGCATGGGCTTGATCCTGCGCCATCTGCACAAGCAGCCTGTGCTGGCTTTGCAAGATCGCCCGTCAAATGCCTTCGCTTTTCTGCCGGGCTATGGCGACATTGTGGGTCCACACTCCGTGGGCGCGAATTATGATCTGATCATCTGCCTGGATGCCTCTAGTCCTGATCGCATGGGGCGGATTTACCGCGCTGCTGATCATCGCCACATCCCTCTGTTGGTCATCGATCATCACATCACCAATACCTATTTTGGCACCTATCACTGGGTAGAGCCACGTTGCGCCGCCACTTGTCAGATGCTGGTCTATCTGGCTGACGCATTAGATGTTCCTCTTCAGGGCGATCTGGCCCAGGTTTTGCTCACTGGCGTGGTCACCGATACCCTCGGCTTTCGCACAAGCAATACTACCAGCCGGGTGCTGGAAGCCGCTATGCGCCTTCTGGAAGGGGGGGGGAATCTCTTGGAAGTGGTGGAACAGACCCTGCGCCGCACCAGCCTAAGCATGGTACGGTTGTGGGGAGATGTCCTGCCCCAGGTTCAACTAGACGAGGGCATTATCTGGCTGACCATCAGCCGGGCACAGCGCCGCGCCGTGCATCTGCGCGAAGATGAAAGCGACGGTCTCGCCAACCATTTAATCACCGTGGATGGCGCGGATATCAGCGCTACCTTCATTGAAAAAATGAGCGACAAGGGCGCGCCGTTGGTTGAGTGTAGTTTCCGCGCGCGCCAGGGCTTCAATGTCAGTGATGTCGCCTTTGCGCTGGGCGGCGGCGGACATCCGGCGGCGGCGGGGTGTACCCTTCCCGGCCCGCTGGCTGAGATCGCCGCCCAAGTGGTGGCGACCTTAAAAGCATCACACCAGCAACAACGGACAAGCGCCGTGGCTGCCCCGTCAGCGCAGGCGCTTCGTGGCTAAATCCCAAAGCGATCTCAGCGGCCTTTTGGTGGTGGACAAACCGGGGATGCTTTGGGGGGGCGATAGCGTCGCCGCTGGCTACTTGCCCACCAGCCACGACATTGTACAGCGTGTGCGGCGGTGGAGCGGGCAGCGCCGCATCGGACACACCGGTACGCTGGATCCCATGGCAAGTGGCGTCTTGGTGCTCTGTCTGGGCACGGCTACACGCTTGGTCGAGTATTACCAGGGGCATGACAAATGCTATCTGGCACAGGTGCGGCTGGGCGTGGAAACCGACACCTACGATGCCGTGGGGACCGTTACACGGCGGTTGTCAGTTCCCGCCCTGAGCACAGTTGAGATCGAAACCGCCCTCAATCTATTCCGCGGGCCGATCCAGCAAAAGCCGCCTATTTTTTCGGCGTTGAAACAGGACGGCGAGAGCCTGCACCAAAAGGCTCGGCGTGGCGAAGCGGTGGAAGTAACCGCCCGCTCCGTGACCATCCACGCCATTGACCTGCTTTCGTTCACGCCCCCAGATACATTCACGGTGCGTGTCCATTGCTCGGCGGGGACCTACATCCGCAGTTTGGCCTATGATCTAGGTATGGCTCTGGGGACGACGGCACATCTCTCTTCTCTGCGCCGTGAACGTGCCGGTTCCTTCTCTGAACAGGCCGCCCACAGCATGGAGTCTATTGAAGCCGCCGCCAACCAAGGTGCTCTGCCTGATCTGCTTTTGACCTCTGGTGCGGGGCTGGAGATGCCCGCCCTCTCGCTGGACGCTGAAAACTGTCAACGGCTGGGCTATGGTCAAAAGCTCTGGTTGCCTGCCATTGCCCAGCCCGTGGCGGTGGGGGATACAGTTCAGGGCCTTGACGAACAGGGGCAGTTGGTGGGGATCTTGTCAGTGCTGGAGATTGCGCCCACCGGCGATGCACTACTTTCCAAAGCGGATAAATGGTTTGCGCCGCAAGCGCAGATCTAAAGCCACGATTTCAGACAGGGTGATGCTGACGGTTTTATGCAGATTTTCGACGATGTACACAACGCCAATCTGGCTGGACCTACTTTTCTCACCATCGGGAATTTTGATGGTGTGCACCGCGGCCATCAAATGCTGTTGCGCCGTTTGCAAGAGGCAGCGCAGAGCGGCGCTGGTCAGACTGCGCTGCTGACGTTTGATCCACACCCCATGGCCCTATTGCGCCCCGATCTACCTTTGCAGTTGTTGACCACTCCCGTGGAGCGGCTGGAGCTGGCAGCAGAACTGGGGATTGACGTGGGCATTCTCCAGCCCTTTACCGCACAGATCGCCGCCCTCTCGCCGCGAACTTTTATGGAAATGTTGGTACAGCATCTGGGGGTGGCCGCACTTGTGGTGGGGCCAGATTTCGCATTGGGCCGCAACCGCGCTGGCACGCTGGATGTGCTGGCCGTCTTGGGAAAAGAGCTAGGCTATGAGCTAATTGTCTTAAATCCGGTCTTGTGGGAAGGCGTCGAGGTGCGCAGCCTAAGCGTGCGTCAACACCTGCTGGCCGGCGATGTCGAGGGCGCCGCCGCGTTGTTGGGGCGCTTCTACGCTGTACCCGGCGAGGTTGTGCACGGTGATGGCCGTGGGCGCACCATCGGCGTGCCCACCGCCAACGTTGCCACTGCCGACGATCGCCTGCTCCCCGCCAATGGGGTCTATGCCACGTGGTGTACACTGGAACGGGGCGGCACGTTGCAACGTTTTGCCAGCGCCACCAATATCGGCGTGCGCCCCACCGTGGACGGAACCCAGCGACGCGTGGAAAGCCACCTGCTCGACTTTCCCCCGCCTGGGGAATCGGGCGATCTTTATGGGCAGACCGTGCGCGTGGAATTTGTGGCAAGGCTGCGCGGTGAGCAAAAATTCGCCAGCCTGGATGCATTGGTCAACCAGATTCAAGCCGATCTGGTGCAGGCGCGCCACTCGTTGGCAGTCCCCAATGCGGTATCGTTTAAATAGCGTTAATACTTACCGGATTTTATTCTAAAATACTATGCTGATCTATTTACGTTCTATGCTCGGCAAGGGCATTTGTGTGCGGCCTTTGCTTTTAATGATGGTTCTCATTTTGATAGCCGGGTGCAGTGATGCCTCGCCCCTGTGGTCAGTCCCCCCTACACCCGTCCCCGAACCCTCTTTCACTGGCCCCACACCGCCCCTGAAACCCGAAGCCATCGGCTCCGGTCTGGCATTGGCGCGCAGCATCACTGATATGGAAGATGCCATTTCTTGTCTGGACGGCGGTCAGCCTGTCTATGTTCAGGTGCAGGGGGCCAGCCCTGTGTTGGCAGACACCTCGACCACTAGCTGCCAAGTGGGCCAGACGACTGCCGGTTCAATCGTGCGCGTGGAGGGAATTTTCCAACAAGGTCAAAGCGAGCCACTCGCCAGCCTGGATCGGCGCCAACGCTTCAGCACCTCAGTCTTGCCTGTAGGCTATGACGAAGATATCAAGCCCCTTTTTGAACAAAACTGCACCTCTTGTCATGGCGGCGCGGTGAAACTGCGTGATCTACAGGTGACCACCTATGCTGGCTTGATGGCGGGCAGCGAAAACGGCCCCGTTGTCATCCCTGCCGATCCCGCTGCTTCGATCTTGTGGCAACAGGTGGGGTCGGGGAAAATGCCCCTGATCGGCGAGCTTTCGCCAGAGCAAAAGCGACTGGTCTTTGATCGGATCCGGGCTGGCGCGCCAGAGCAACGTCCCGAAGCACCCTCCAGCGCGGCACTCTGGTTGCAGCTCAACGAAGTTGACTTTACCGCGGTTGCCAACGAGTGTGCTATGGAGGATGGCGCACCGCGCGCTGTGATCCGGGCCGAGAGTGTACGGATTGCCAGTTGCGCGGCGGCTCCCACCCAGGAACAACTGGCCCAACTTCGCCCCGGCGCGCGCCCTGAAGGGCAGACAGCCGCGTTACAAACCGACGTCTCCCCGGCAAATGTCACCCCTGGCACGCCTGCCGCTACGGCAGTTCCCACCGTGGTAACGCCCGGCACACCGGAAACGCCTGGCACACCAGTAACCCCCGGCACACCGGAAACGCCCGCTGCAATTCCTGCCACGCCTATCCCCACGGCTCCCCCTGCGCCCTCTTCCCCGAGGGTCGCCTATTCACCGGGACAAGCGCGCATTCAGGCTGCACCGCTGGGGGTGCCTGCGCCTTCGGATGCCGACCCGTGGATGGTAGGCCGCGGTGGGCTGTGTGTGGAACAGCGCCTTCAGCAAAAATTAGAAAAGAACCACGGCATCACCAGTCTGGCTTTTGCCCCTGATGGACGGCTCTTTATGGGGCTAGATTCGCCTTCCACAGGTGAAATGGATCCTAATATCCTCTTTGATGCCTTTCACCCTAGCCGTGCCATTGGCGTTTATAACACCGCCAGCGCCGACGAATTTTTTAACCTGATCCTCTCCGAGTCCCCACGCGTGACAGGCATGACGTGGTACGGCGGCGCGCTCTATTTGAACCGCGCGGGCGAAGTCGGGCGCATTCTTGACGGCGGCAGTTATGAACGGTTGGCGGCGGGCTTTGCTGTCAACGGGCGGCTCTTCCACGCCAACAACGGCATCGCCATTGCCAATGGCTGGCTCTATGTCTCGGCGGGTGGCGTGCGCGATGGCTTCTCCGATGGCATCATCGCTCCCGGCGGTGGGGATGTGCCGGCGGAGACGCAGGCGGTGGACATTGCCGGCGGCGGCAACGCCTATGCCTCGCGATTGGTGCGCGCCCCCGTGGATCGTCTGTTGAGCCAGCGCAGCATCGGCGCGTTCCAAACCGCGGCACGTGGCTTCCGCAATCCCTATGGCATCGCGGCTGATCCCTTTGGCCGCATCTGGATTACCGATAACGGAGCCACCAACGTCGGCGAAGAGTATCTGGCTGGCGATGAGGTGAACCTCTTTGATCCGGCGGCGCTCTCTGGCGATGCCGCCGCGGGCAACCAATCGGCTACGCCTTTCTTTGGCTTCCCGATTGCGATCAGCGGCAACACCCAAGATTGGTGGACTGGGCCAGTGGTTCCCCTCCTCAACACCTCGGCCCCCACCGCCATCACCTGGGCCTTTGGCACGGTTTATTATGCCCAATATGGTCGTAACCCTGGCCTCTATCGCCTCTCCAGCAGCGGCGGGCAGGTCATCTCTGAGCGCGTGCTGTTGGGGTGGCCCATCCAGGCTGTCACCACCGCCCCCGATGGTGCAATTTGGATCGGCACGGGCAACGGCGGTCTCTATCGCCTCAGTGCAGGCTGCGGCTGATCAAGGGATATTTGTACCTATCCCGGTCTAGGGTACGACGCACTCGCCGCCAAGCGTTTCACAACCAATCTATACTCTGGCAAGTGCGTCGCAGACAGATACGTTAATTTTCCCTAAAAGCCGAGGTCCGTATGGACCCCGGCTTTTTTTGATGGTTGGACACCCGGCAGGCTGCGCGGTATGATCGGCTTGAACCCTGTGCCCTAATGATAAAGCCAAAGGATGGATGCGTGCGTTTTTTGTTTGTCTCGGCCCAACTGCCCGGCCACCTGGATTGGGGCGGCTATGTGCAAACCGCGGCGGAACTGGTGCGCCGCGGCCATGATGTGTTGTGGGCGACGGGTGCAGCCATGCAGCCACTGGTGCAGGCCCATCAGGTTCCAGTCCATGTATTGACCGAGACAGGCTGGCGCTGGCCGCCGCCGCCCCCGATCACGGCGGCGGATTTTGCCACGCCTGAAGAATATCAGCGCCTGCGCATGGTACGTTCGTTGGATCAATGGCTGGACACCGAGCGGGTATGGGCAGCCACACAGGAGTTGATCGAGCTGGGCCATGAGTTTCAGCCCGATCTCATCGGCGCCGAGATGTTTATGGCTGCGGCTGGGGTGGCGGCCGAGGTGCTTGATAGACCCTTTGCCGTCATGGGCTGGCCTGCCATCCGCACCCGCTTGGCCGGGAGCGCTGGCGAGATTGCCGAATTGGCGCGCCAGCGTTTGCAACATATTCTTTCGAGCGTGGGCGCAGCGGGCGTCAACTGGGAGACTGAGGGGCCACCTGCCCTGCTCTCGCCCCATCTTCACCTTACCTATTGGAGTCCACGCTGGTATGCCGGGCTGCCCTTGTTGGCGCAAACGCAAACCGTGGGCGGGAGTGCGCCCCCCTCGCAGCCCTGGAAAAGTCCCTGGATTGCCAAACTGCCTATGGATCAACCCTGGATTTTCATCACTTTGGGCACGTCGTTTAGCCAAGATGTGAACTTTTTCATCGCGGCTGCCCACGCCGCAACAGGTGTCGGGGGTCTGCCGCTGCTGGCTGTAGGCGATCAGATGACGCAGGCGGTTTTTGATCAACTGCGGCAACGATTGCCTGTCCATTCTGTGATCACGGCGCGGGTGGATTTTAGCGAGGTGCTGCCCTATGCCGCGGCAGCCATCCACCACGGCGGGGCTGGCACCACCCACACGCTGGTCACCCACGGCGTGCCACAAATTGTGGTTCCCCATGCCGCCGATCAAGCGCGCCAAGCCGAAGGCGTCGCTCGCAGTGGCGTAGGCTATCGCATTACCCCGCAAGCTGTCACCATCCCTGCGCTGACTCAGGCTCTGGAGACGCTCTTGCCCAGCACATCCACCATCCGGCAAAATGCACGCCTCCTAAAAGAAGAATTCGCCGCCCTGGGGGGAATTCCCAAAGCGGCGAATCTGTTGGAACGGATGGTAGAGATGAAAGGGTGAGGGGGAATCAACACCCTTTCACTTAATCTTCCAATCTCTCACCCGGATTTTCTTCTACAACGCTGACCCCATTTACCTTCCGCACGCGGATCAATCGCTCCGTGGCCTGTTCAAAGGTATCGTCGTGGCTAATTACGAAAAGCTGGCGAAAGCCTTTGATTTCTAAAATCTGGCGGGCCAGCGACTCGCGTCTGCTTTCGTCCAAATTTGTGGTCGGTTCATCAAAAAAGGCCACGTCAATGTTGCTCATCTCGCGCAGCAGCGCCAACCGCACAGAAAGCGCCGCGCTCATCTGCTCGCCCCCCGAAAGCTGACTGAACTGGCGGTCATGTCCATCCACCTCTAGCACAATCCGGTACTCCTCGTCCCAACGCAAGCGCCGACTATAATCGCCCATGATTTCGCCAAAAAGTGTGGCTGCTTCGTGGCTGATCTGGCGTACCAATGCCCGCGTCACATAGGGGCCAGCCTCGCGCAGCAGCGTACGCAGAAACGAGAGTGTCTCGGCCTCGCTTTGCAGACGGTCGCGCTGACCTTGAATCTGTTCCAGTTCGTGCTGACGTTCCAGCAGCCCCTGTCGCTCACTTTCTTGCTCGTGTAGGCGGCGGCGTTGTTCGCTCAACTGGCCCTGGAGCGCGCCCAACTGCCCGCGTAGCGCTTGTTCGCGTCCGGACAGCTTGTGATAGTGCGGCTCATCAAAACGGCCACTCAGGCTGGCGTGGGTCTCCACTTTTGCCTGAAGTTGGGTCTGGGCACCATGCAAGCCTTCGGCGGCCAGCGCATAGTCGGCCTGGCGACTGGGCAGACTTTCGGCCAGTTGTTGGTTGCGGCGGAAGATATCATCGGCCTCGCGATTGGCGGCAAGTTGAGTTGTCACCATGCCCACCTGCGTGTCCAGGTCGGCGTACTGGTCCAACCCCTTTTGCAACTCAGCCAGAGCGGCGCTTTGGCTCTCGATCTGGGCGACCACCGCAGCCAGCGCCGATTGCACGCTGGCGTGTGTGGCGGCTTTTTGGTGGGCAAGCTCCTGTTGGCGGCGCGGGTTACCCAACGCCGCCACTTCTTGACCCAGGCTTTTGACCTCGGCACTGGCCCCGGCAAATTCGGCCACCTGGGCCTCGGCCTGGGCTAACTCCTGTTGAGACTCGGCCAAATGCGCGGCCACGCGTGTGCCCTCTTCCGGGCGGGGCAAACGGCGCAGTTGCTCTTCTTGGCTTTGGATTTGGGTGCGGCCCGCCAAGACCCTGGCATCCATCTCTTTGATCTGGGCCTGACTCTCTTTCCATTCAGCGCGCAGCGCGTCAAGTTGGGTTTGATTGCGCGCCAGCAACGTGCGGCGGTGTTCCTCGTCCAGCGGCTGTTCGCACACCGGACAGAGCACGCCGTCACCTTCGGCCAACGCGGTCACCTGGGCTTTGAGCCGTTCTGCCTCGGCTTTGTAGTGGCCTTGACCTTCGCGGGTTCCATCCAAGGTGGCCTGCCATGCGGTCAAATTCTGGCGCAGTTGATCCAGCGCGGCCTGTTGGCTGTCCACAGTCTGTAACTGGCGTTGTAGCTCGGCCATCCGTTTTTCCAGATCCGCCGTGGCGCGGCGCTGGCGCACCACATTGCCTTGCAACGCATCAAAGCGGGCGGCGCGACGTTCGGCCTCGCGCAGGGCATTTTCCAGCCGATCTTGATCGGCCACACCCGCAGAGAGGTGCGCCACCGTGGCAATCGCTGCTTCCACTTCGGCCAGGCTTGCCTCGTGGCGTTGGCGTTCGGCCCGTGCCAACGAGAGTTTTTTGTCCACGACGGCAAGCTGATCGCGCAGCGTTTGCCGACGGCGCACATCAGCCTCCAGCGCGGCTTGTTTGTCCTGGGCTGCCCCATACGCCAGATGCCCGTCACGGTGAATTTCGATTAAACTCTGCGCCTTGATTGCCTCTTGCACGCGCATATCGGCTGCGCCCACCTGGGCCTGCCAATGGGTCATGGATTGCTGGGCCTGATTGACGGCGGTGACGGCCTCGTTGATCTGGCGGCGCAATGTTTCCAGCACGCTGCGTTCGCTTTCCACGCGCTGGAGTTCGGTCTGCACTGTGGCCTGATCGGTCTCGGCTTTGGCAATATCCCGCGTCAGCGCCGCGAGGCTGCCTTCCAAAAAGGGCAGCCGTTCCAAACGAGCGGACAAACCACTGATCTGAAGATTAAGCTCGGTCTGGCGGGTCTCCAACAGACGTTCGGCTCCGCGCAGGTTGTCCGAGGCTTTTTTATACTCCTCCACGCGCAGCAGCGGATCGAAAATAGGCTTGCGCTGGGAAGTGGAAGCCAGAAATGCGCTGGTCAGCGTGCCCTGCGGCACGCCTACAGCGTTGGAAAAAAGGTCGGAGAGATTGGTTTCGGCCTCCACGCCCAAATGCTCGCGCAGAAACTTGATCACATCAGCTTTGTTCTCACACACCTTGCGCCCCAGATCAGGATCAAAGACGCTATAGTGGCTGCTGCCGCCACAGCGCCGGATCACCTGATAGAGGCGCTCATCCAGGCTGCTTTCAAACGTAACCGTAATCGTGGCTGTTTTAGCCCCCTCTTTGACAAAGCTGGACTGGTTGAAGCCGTTGGGCTGCGAGTCAAAGAGGGCAAAGCCAATAGCCTCGACAATGCTGCTTTTGCCGGCGCCGTTGTGGCCGACAATGGCATTGGTGCCGGGCGAAAACTCAAGGGTCGTGTTGGCGTAACTTTTGAAATCTTCAAGTTGCAGCGAACGAATCTGCACGGTCGCCGGCTCCTTTGGGTGATCCAGATTAGGAAAGGTCAATGGAATGTAACAGGTGCGACGCACTTGTGTGGCGAGTGCGTCGCACCCTAGACCTGAATAGATACAATGGGATTAGGCGGGTTCGGCGCTGGTCTGGGGTGCGTTGACATCAACAGGGCTATCCAGCCTATCCATGCCTGCCGAGAGTTCTGCCACCACTGTTTCGGCGTCTGCATTTGCCAGGGCCAAATTCTTCAAGTCGAGGACCAGATTGGTCCAGCCTTCGCTTTGGTCGCGGAAACGGCTGTCGCGGTTGAGCAGTTCGGTCACCACTTGTCGCTCTAATTGGCGACGATCTAATTGCTCGTCGGCGTCCACGGCAAAATCGCTGGGCTGGGTAGCATTTTTTAGATGACAGATGAGCGGTTGAAACGCACTCTCCATGTGACCGCGCAGCCGTTCCAGATCCAGCGTCGTGCGGTCAAAGGGCAAGACGCCAGAGAGTCGCAACTCTACCACAGGCTGGGTGGCGCGGCTCAGGCCGGGGACAGTATCGGCGGCGCGCTGGCGAATGTAGCGCTCACAGTGCTCATAGAGCGCGGCGGGCGTGGTATGGTGATCGACTTTGACGTGCAGGCGGTGGAACGGTCGCCGCCGATTGGCGCGCAGCGTGGCAACGTGGGCGGGTTCGCCCTCGCCGCGCGGGCGGCTGGTGTCCACATCGACCATATAATAGCCACGGTCGCGCCACGCCACCTCGTCCATCGAGCAGGTCTCTGGGCTGCCGGCGTTGTAGATCCAGTTGTCAAAGGTAAAAGGCTTGTGCACATGGCCCAGCGCCAGATAGTCTACATGGGGGCGCAGCGGGGCCAGTTGGGCATGGCTCAGCCCGCCGGCGTGGCCGGGCAAGACCCCTTCCACACCCGTGTGGGCTACCATAATCGTGTACTCCACGCCCTCTTTCGCCACGGTGGGCAACGCCTCGGCCATCATCTCTAGGGCCGTGGCCGTACTGCTGCCCATATAGCGCATCCCATACACACGCACCCCCGGTACAGGATCGTAATATCCGCCCAGACGCCCGTCACAGGGCGTAAACTGGCCTTGCCCTCGCCGAGGGTAGGGTGTAGCAAAAAGAGCAATTCGCGCTCGGCCAGAAAACGCAGCCAGCCAATCGCCTCGTTGAAGTAGGCCAGTTCGTGGTTGCCCTCGACGGCGATGCAGGGAATCTTGGCGCGGGCCAACCGCTCCAGCCCGCGCATGGCGCTGTTCAGCGTCAGGGCGTCGATGGAGCGCTTTTGAAAAAGATCCCCGGCCAGGATCACAAATTCGACGCGTTCATCAATGGCGGTGTTGATGACATCCATAAAGGCGCGCCCAAAGTCGTTAAAGCGATCTTTGCTGTTGTATTGGCGATAGCCCAGATGGCAATCGGAAAAGTGCAGAAATTTGGTACGCATGAAAAGCCTGTCTATTCGTCGGATACAAAAACGCTGAGCAACATACTCACAATGGAAATCAGCAGGCCACCCAGCAGCGCGCTGCCGAAGCCATCCACCACGAAGTTGCTGTTGCCCAGGCTATTGGAAAGATACTCAGTCAGCAGTAACATCAGCGCGTTGACAACCAGCGTAAAGAGGCCCAGGGTCAGCAGATAAAACGGAAAGGTAAAGAGCTTGACAATCGGCTTGATTATAGCGTTGACCAGACCAAAAATCAGCGCCACCAGCAACAACGCGCCCACGTCTACACTGCCATCGGCAAAACGAATGCCCGGAACGATTAACACCGTAATATAGATGGCAACTGCGTTGATGATCAGACGCAATATTAGATTTCGCATAGAATTATCCTTGGGGTAATCTGAAGGGTTTGTCGATCCATTAGCGAACGCGCCGACGCATGGTCAGCAACGTGTGGCGTTCTACAAAGCCGTAAGAAGTCAACATTTCGTAGGCGGCGCGCTGGTTCGTGGTCAGCGTGATCTGCACCGGCCAGATAGGATATCGGCTAAGGCAGGCCAGCGCCCATTGCACCATCATGGGCAAGTAGCGATCTTGCACTTCGGGCGCGCCCACAGTTTGATCTCGTGGACATTGCGCCAGCGGCGGGCGTCGATGACGGTGGCGGCCTCGAAGCGGCTTTTGAACTCGCGGATCGCCATGCGATGGGTGTGTTCCCGACCAATGAGGCCGCGGAACCATTCGCTCAGGCGCGCTTCCAGCGGAAATTCAAAATCGGCCCGACGCACAGCCCGCCACCATTGCGCTTCGGCGTCCTGTTGGCTGCTCACCAAGTCATAGAGCAACTGGTTTTCGGCGGGGCTGAAAGGTTGCAAGGCGGGCAAGTCTGGATAGGGGACTTGGCGCGGGGCGCGCTCAATCCCTAATTCCACCGTGCCACCCATCTCCTCAAAGCCCATGCGCTCATAAAGGCCGCGCGCCACAGTGTTGCGGGCGCGCACCTGAAGCACGGCCCAGGTTCCGCCCATTTCATCAATATATTCCAGCACCGTCTCCATCAACGCCCGGCTGATGCCGCGCCCGCGAAAGCCGGGGGCGACGGCCACATTGGCAATCTGCCAGCGCCCGCTCTGGCTACCCGCCCGTTGCACCGTGACATTGCCCACAAGCTGGTTGTTTTCCACCCACACAAAGCCGTTGAAAACATCATGCAGTTCGCCAGTGCTGCGCATAAGCAGCCGGATCAGCCCGCTCATGTGGCCCAGAATGCGAAGCTCGCGCAGGGCAGCCTCGCCCTGCTCGTCGAGTTCGTCGGCAAAGGCTTCGGCAATCAGGCGCGCCACCGGGCGCAGATCGCGGCCCAAATCAAACGGACGCACGCCACGTTGTGCAGACTGTCCTGCTGCCGTGTCGGTCAGGATGTGCATTGCAGCCATTCAACGCCTTCTACCCCCAGAACCCACAGCCCGGGCTGTGGCAATCACACGGTTGCTACTGCGCCACGCGTACCAACGCAGGGCGCAGCACACGCGATTTGTATTCGTAGCCAGTCCGCAAGGTGTCGATAATATGACCACTTTCTACGCTATCGCTGGGTTCGTTGGTCACGGCTTCGTGCCGATTGGGGTCAAACGGCCCACTTTTTTCAATGGGCGTCACCCCTTCATCGGCGATTAAGGCCGCCAACTTCTGGTGAATGCGGCCAAACCCCTGAATCCAGGCGGCTTCTTCGCCTTGCAGCGCTGTTGGCACGTTATTAAAGGCCAACTCGAAATCGTCCAAAACCGGCAACCAGCGGCGGATGATGCCCTCGGTAGCCCGATCCAGGCTCTCTTGCACCTGGCGCTCTTGCCGTTTACGCACGTTTTGGAACTCGGCGGCGGTGCGCTGCATCTGCTCCACCATCTGATCAGCACGGGCGTTGGCCTCGTCCACCTCGGCCTCCAGCCGGGCGATGATCTGGTCGGGCGATTCAATCGTCATTGCCTCGACTTTGATCTCTTCAACCTCTAGATCGCCGGTGTAATACCCGTTCTGGGTGGCCTCACCGGCAGCTTCGGCTACATTCTCACTGATTTCGTCAGGGGTTTCGATTTCTTTGTTCTGGTTATCGTTCATCGTCTATCTCTATCCAACTAGAATTTTTAATAATCTTATCAATTGTGGCTAATTTTACCCGAACCCATGCCTTTTCTCTACTTTCCATAGAGTTGGTGCATGAGATCGCTCATCAGTTCCGACACATAGCGCACAGCCCCGATGGTGCGCGCATAGGGCATGCGTACCGGGCCGATGACGCCCAACAGCCCGGTGGCCTCGTTCTCGACGCCATAGCGGCTCAAAATTAGGGTAATGTCTTGCAACTCGCCAAAGCGCCCTTCCCCGGCAATAAGAATCTGCACATCACTAATCGTCACCAACTCGGCCAGGATCACATCCAACAGCGAGCGCTGCTCCACCACCTGCACAATCCGCCGCATAGTCTCGCTTTCGGCAAATTCCGGCGCTTCCAGCATTTGGGCCAACCCATCCCGATAGATGCGGTCGCCCATAGTATCGTCCACGCGCTGCATCATCCCCAGAACCAAGAGCGCGATTTGGGCGGCCAACGGTGAAAGCGCCGCCATTTCACGGGTGACCTGGACAGCGTTGGCCTGGGCCAGCTTTTCGTTGAGTTCATTGCTCAGACGGCTCAATTCGCCCTGGTCCAGCGGCGCTTCCAGCGTGATGATCTGCTGTTTGACCGCGCCCTCTTGCAACACCAGCACCATCAGCACGGCTGCATCGCGAATCTCCAACAGTTCCACATGCTTAAAACGGGTTTCCGTCGCTTTGGGCAAGGTTGCCAGCGCCGCCGATTGCGACGCCCGCGACAGCACCGCCGTGCTCAGGCGCAGCCATTGGTCGATCTCTTGGCGGGCCTGGTGAAACTGGTGGCGGATCATGCGCCGCTCGGTCTGGGGCAGTTCCGTGCTAGAAAGCAGATGGCGCACAAAATAGCGATAGCCCGCGTCTGTGGGCACGCGCCCGGCGCTGGTGTGTGGATGGGTCAATAGCCCAGCCTTTTCCAGCGCGGCCAGATCGTTGCGAATCGTGGCCGAACTCACGCCCAGCGGATAGTGATCGGCAATGGTTTTGCTGCTCACTGGCTGGGCAGTCTCCACATATTCCTGCACCACAATGCGTAGCACTTGCCGCCGTCGCTCGTTCAATTCTTCGTGCGAATCGAAAAATTCTTCGATGCCGTTCACGGTCACCCTTTCGCCTGATCAGTCCTGTCGTTAGCACTCACAGGTGGAGAGTGCTAATCATATCTGTACCGATCATAGCATCGGGCATTGGGGGCTGTCAAGGGAGGAAAACTCCTTTGTATACTCCGCTGGAGCACACAAGGACATTTTTCAAAGAGCAGAAACTGTTTCTGTGGGGCGCTGTTTCGGATGGACGAAAAGATTATGTACGAAAAGATGTACGAGAAGAACACTTGTTGTTATTGATTGAATATGATTTGCTGAAGACATCTACCAAGAAGTTCCCCCTATTCTTTTTGTGATCAAACAAACGAGGCTCCCATGCGAAAGACTCAAACCATTGCCCCCCTGGTTGTGTTGCTGATTCTCGTCCCCTTGCTCTTGGCCTTTGTGCTGCCAAGTGCCAGCGCGGATCAGGTGATTTATGCCGATACCCAGGCCAGCGGTTGGGAAAACTGGTCGTGGAACAGCACCATAGATTTTGCCAGCACCGTGCAAGTGCAAAGCGGCAGCACGGCAATTGCGGTTGCCTATGACAAAGGCTGGGCTGGCTTCTCGCTGCGCAAGGCCACGCCGCTGGCAATTGGTGATGTAAATGCCGTGGACTTTTGGGTCTATGGCGGACCCAACGGCACGCCCTTTACCTTCTCTGTCCAAAGCAGCGACGGCGGCGATCCTGCCGGGCAGAAATCACTGAATGCCCTCCCCAACCAGTGGACACACTTCACAATTCCGCTTGGCGAACTGGGCAACCCGGCGCAGATCGCCCGCATCAACTGGCAAGAGGAAAGCGGCCTCGATAATCGCCCCCCCTTTTACATCGACAACATTCGTCTGCTTGCCCAAAGCCCCCAGACGTCGGCAGGGCTGCCCGACGCCACAGCGGATGTGGCGATCCCAAATCTTGATCAACCGACAGGGGTGGCAATTGCCCCCAATGGCCGCGTTTTTGTGGCGATTTGGGGGAGCGCCGAGGGTAACTATCGGCAAGGGGCCATTCATAGCTGGCCCAGCACCGCCAGCTTGCGCAGCGGCGCGGCCCCCGACATTATCCTGGGGCGCAGTGGCAACACACAGATCGGCAACCCCGAAGCGCTGACCGTGGACACCAACAATCGGCTTTATGTGGCCGATACCTATAACCACCGCATCTGGGTCTATAACAGTGTCACCGCCAGCGGCCAACAGCCTGATTTTGTGTTCGGCGCGCAGGGCACATCCAATAAATTGGAGAACAAGTTCCAGTTTACGCGTGGGTTGGCGGTTGACAACAAGAACCATCTCTTTGTCACCGACGAGTTTAACAACCGCATTTTGGTCTACAATTTGCCCATTGCCTCGAACGCGCCCACGCCGATTGCCCAGTTCACCGGGCTGTATGGGCCGCGCGCCGTGGCGGCGCACAACGCCGACCTCTACATTGCCGACAGCCAGAATGGACAGATCAAGGTCTATCTCGACCCGGTGACCAAAAACAATTTCACTGTGCCGGATCGCACGCTGGGACAGGCCCACGCCTCGGAGTGTGGCTCCACGGCGGGCAGCACCTCGGCCACCTACCTTGCCTGCCCCATTGATCTGGCGCTGGATGGCGCGGGCAATTTGGTGGTGTCGGACACGCCCAACCATCGCGGCCTGGGCTATGCCGCCGGCGCATCCACGCCCAGTGTGGCCTATGGACAGGCTAATTTCACCGCCTATCTTGCCAACCGCGGCGGCGCAGTGGGCATGAACACGCTCAACGAGCCGCTGGGCATGGACTTTGACAGCAGCGGCGCGCTCTATCTGGCCGACTTTCGCAACAAACGGTTGTTGATCTTCGATGCCCCGACAGAGCCAACAGCCACCGCCACGCCCACGGCTACGACGTCCACACCCGCCGATGTAACCCTCTCTGTGGACGCCGCCGCCGACCGTCACGCCATTAGTGAGTATATTTATGGCATCCACTATTTGGAAGACGAAGCCTTTGCCAACGAGATCGATCTGCCGGTACGGCGCTGGGGCGGCAATTCCACCACGCGCTATAACTGGAAAAACGGCATGTTTGGCAACCCCGATTGGTACTTTGAAAACGAATATCAGCCCAATTCTGCCGACGATTTTGTGGCGGAGAACAAGCGTACCGGCGCGGACAGCATCATTACCATCCCCATGAGCGGCTGGGTTGCCAAAGATCCCGGCACGCTGGGCGATTCAGCCACCTATCCGTGTAGCTATGATACGCGTAAATACAACTATGCCCCGCAGCCGCGGCCCGATGGCCGCCCGGCACGTGATCCCGATGATCCCAAGCGCGCCCATTGTGGCAGTGGCATCACCGGCTATCAGAACGGCAAACCCGTCTATTACCAGGGCAACGACCCCGCCGACACCAGTTTTAAGATTGGTCCGGCCTGGGCCAGCGAGTGGATCGGCCATTTCAAAAGCGAGTTTGGCACAGCCAACAGCGGCGGCGTGCGCTTCTATGGGCTGGACAACGAGCCGGATCTCTGGCACGAGACCCACCGTGATGTCTTCCCCACGGCGCTTAACTATGACCAGATCCGCACCAACACGATTGACTATGCCACCGCCATCAAAGCCGCGGATCCGGCGGCGCTGACGCTGGGGCCGGTGCTCATGGGGTGGACCTATTACTGGCACTCGCCGCGCGACGGCCAGAGCGAGGCGTGGGTGACCCGCCCGGATCGGATGGCCCACGGCGACGTCCCGCTGGTTCCCTGGTATCTGGCGCAGATGAAAGCCTATGAAACGCAGAACAATGTGCGCCTGCTCGACTATCTCGACCTGCATTTTTACCCGCAAAACGGAGTGGATCAACGCGATGCCGGAGATGCCAATCTGCAAGCGTTGCGGCTGCGCTCGACACGTGCGTTGTGGGACCCGACCTATGTGGACGAAAGTTGGATCAAAGATGCCGGGCCAGACGGCGGCATTGTCAAGTTGATCCCGCGCATGAAGGCATGGGTGGCGGAGAATTATCCCGGCACGAAGTTGGCAATGACCGAGTACAACTGGGGCGCGCTGGATCACATCAACGGGGCGCTGACCCAGGCCGATATTCTGGGCATCTTTGGCCGCGAGGGGATGGATTTGGCTGAACTCTTTGATACGCCGTGGGGCAGCGGCGGCACTTTCACGCCGACGGGACCGGGGGCGTACACCTTCCGTCTCTATCGCAATTATGACGGCAACGGGGCCAAGTTTGGCAATGTCAGCGTACGCGCCACGAGCAGCGATCAGGCGAAACTGGCGATCTATGCGGCCCAGCGCAGCGGTGATGGCACGCTGACAATTATGGTGATTAACAAAAGTGGGGGCGCGCTCAGTGCCGATCTGAGTCTTGCCAATCACGCAGCCACGGCGGCAAGCGTTTATCGGTACAGCGCGGCAAATCCCAATGCCATCGTCAAACTGGCGGATCAGCCGCTGGCGGGCAACCGTGCGCGCATCTCGTTTCCGGCTAATTCGATGACGCTGTTGGTGGTGGCTGGCGGTGATCCGGTGGACCGTCCCTATCGGGTCTTTGTGCCGGCGGTGGTGCGGCAGTGAGAGGGGATTAGCCCCGCCGGGTAGATGTCGGCCCCGGCGGGGCGGGCGGCGCGCTCGTCTGTGTCGTTGAGTAATGAGCGTAGGATTCAACAAGCAACTTCGTTAACTCCGTGCTCGCGCCGCCACCATCTGGATCGCCACATCAATCGCCGCCAGCATACTCTCCTCGCTGGCTTTGCCTGTGCCCGCAATGTCAAAGGCCGTGCCATGATCCACCGAGGTGCGGATGATGGGCAGCCCCATGCTGACGTTGACACCGCTGTCGAAGGCCAACAACTTCATGGGGACATGCCCTTGATCGTGGTACATGGCGACTACAATATCAAACACGCCTTTGGTGGCGCGCAAGAAAACTGTGTCCGGCGGCTGCGGGTCGGAAACCGTCCAGCCGCGAGCGCGGGCCGGCTTCAATCGCCGGTTGGATCTGTGTGCTCTCTTGATCGCCAAACAGCCCGTTTTCGCTGGCGTGGGGATTCAGCCCAGCCAC
This sequence comes from uncultured Chloroflexia bacterium, assembly GCA_963721725.1. Lineage (GTDB taxonomy): Bacteria > Chloroflexota > Anaerolineae > Caldilineales > Caldilineaceae > RI-153. Next base: position 37,416 of record CAVRLX010000014.1, on the reverse strand, counting down.
GGCAATACGCGGGTTGGCGATGCCCAGCGCCCGGCAGGATTGATGGGCGATTTCGATGACCTCTAGCACCCGCGCCGTCGTCACGCGGCGGATGGCCTCTTGCAATGAAACATGGGTGCTGACGTGAACCACGCGCAGCGTCGGCCCCACCAAGAGCATGGAGATCTTTGCCGCGCCGGTACGCTCGGCCAGCAGTTCCGTGTGGCCGGGGTAGAGAAAGCCGGCTTTGTGCATGGCCTCTTTGTTGAGCGGCGCGGTGACAATCGCGTCCACGGTTCGCTTGCCAGCGCCATGTCACAGGCGCGGAAGACGTATTCCACGGCGGCGCGCCCGGCGGCGGCGCTCACCACACCCACGGGGATCTCGGCGGGGTCGGCGTTGTGCAGATCGAACAGGGGCAGTGTGCCGGGCCGGTACTCGCCAGTGGCGGGGTCAGAAATGGCTTCAATTGTCCCCTCCGCGCTGCCGATCCACGCGGCGGCGCGTGCCAAAATGCGCGGATCGCCCACCACCAGCGGGCGACATTTCTCGAAAACGTCCCGGTGTTGCAATGCCTTCAACGTCACCTCGGGGCCAATCCCCGCCGGGTCACCCAGGGTAATCGCCAGCAGTGGGCGAGAATCAGTTGTCATTTTGGGAGCCTTTCGTTTGGAGGCGGAACTAGTACAGAGCGAAAGCCAGCGGTGAAATCTGCTTTATCAGCAAAAGCTGACTTCTACTTTCGCAGCGCGTAGGGTTGTACCAAAATATCTGCAGGAAGCCCCAGTCCGCTCTGTAGTTTACGGATCATTTCAAGCGTCAAGGGGCGACGCCGATTGAGGATCTCAGAAACACGTGCGCGTGATCCTAAAAAGGGTTCAAGGTCGGCACGGGTCAAGTCGCGGGCGTCCATGATATGAAAAATGAGTTCTATCGGATCGGGATCTTGGATGGGATAGTGTTCGGATTCGTAAGCTTCCACCAAAGTTACCAGAACATCCAGACGGTCCCCTTCGGGTGTCCCTGGCTGTGCATCCCAAAGCGCTTCAACTTCTGCGAGGGCAATTTCGTAATCTTCCTCTGTGTAAATCGGGCGGACAAGCACGGCATTTTCCATTAGATCACCTCTGGATCGATGCGGTCATAGTCGGCATGTGTGCCGACAAAGCGAATAAACAATCGGCCTTTACGATATTCCGCCACCACTACCAGCCGATAGGTATTGCCTTTGATGTTGAAAATCACTCGATTGTTGCCAAGAAAGCTGGCGCTGCGATAGTCGGCTTTGATCTCAGCGGGCGTTCTCCATTGTGCTCTTTTGGCAACTGCATGCCACGCGCGCAAAGGCTGTTCGGCGTCTGTATGAATTTCCCAAAAAGTGCGGAGCGTTTTAAGCGAGACAATGTGCATGACCCGATAGTATCACGCTCCCCACCTGGGAACAAGAGCGAATCAATTTCATTGTGCGGGCACAACGTTGGCACGCAGCACTGGATCGGGTAGACTACATATGCAATATCGAATATCCAATCGTCAAGTTCAGGGAGAAAAACTATGACCAACGTCGCCCTCGTCGGCTGTGCCCACATTCACACGCCCGGCTTTGTCAAACGCTTGCAAAATCGCAGCGACATCACCACCGTCGCTGTGTGGGATCATGACCGCGCCCGTGCCGAGAAGCGCGCCGCCGAACTCAACGCGCCCGTGGTAGATGATCTCGACGCCATTTGGAACGATGCCAGCATCAAGGCTGTGATCATCTGTTCCGAGACCAACCGCCACGAAGAATTAGTGTTGGCTGCCGCCGCCGCGGGCAAACACATGTTTGTGGAAAAGCCCCTGGGCATTGGCACAGCGGATGCCTACAAAATGGCCGACGCCATCGCCAAAGCCGGATTGCTTTTTCAAACGGGCTATTTCCAGCGCGGCATCCCCGCCCACCTCTTTTTGAAAGAGCAGGTGGAAAAGGGCACTTTTGGCACGATTACCCGTGTGCGCGCCAGCAATTGCCACTCTGGCGCGCTGGGCGATTGGTTCACCCCCGAATGGCTGTGGATGACCGACGCCGATCAGGCGGGTGTGGGCGCATTTGGCGATCTGGGCACCCACGCGCTGGATCTGTTGTTGTGGATGTTTGGCAAGGTTGCGCGGGTCACAACGGCGTTGAATCGCGCCATTGACCGCTATGGCGAGGATTGCGACGAGACCGGCGAAGCGCTTATGGTCTTTGAAAATGGCATCATCGGCACCCTGGCCGCGGGGTGGGTGGACGTAGCCGATCCGGTGACCTTTGAGATCAGCGGGACGAAAGGCCATGCCTGGGTCTATGATCGTGACAAAGTCTACATCAAGAGCGAAGCCTTGGGCAGCGATGGCAAAGAAGCATGGGCGGATCTGCCTGCCGCCTGGCCGCACGCCTTTGATCTCTTCCTGGATGCCATTACCGGGCAAAACGCCGCATTGGTTGATGTCCACGAAGCGGCCTATCGCAGCGCCGTGATGGAAGCCATGTACAAGGCGGCGAAAAAAGGGGATTGGGTGAAGGTGGGGTAGCGCTATTGCGTAGTGCGTATCTCAGAAACGGAATACGCACTACGCACTACGTTTTAGACCGTCAGCTCGATTAAAGTTGCGGTCAATTTTTTGTCTTGAATCTGGATCTTCGCCACGCTGACGGGCAGATGAAAGCGGCGCGGGCCAGCGCTGCCGGGGTTGAGATAGACCACGCCGTGATCTTCTTCAATGAGCGGTTGATGCGAATGGCCGAAGATCACGGCGGCGAAGTTAGCCGCTGCTGGGTTAAGATCCAACTCGGCACGGTCATGGAGCACGTAAATCAGCACGTCGCCGATCTGCACTACCGCCGTTTCGGGCAGTGCCTCGGTCCATTCTTCGTAATCAACATTGCCGCGCACAACATGCACCGGCGCAATCTGGCGCAACTGCTCTAAAATCGCCGGATCGCCCACATCGCCCGCATGGATGATCAGATCCACCCCGGCCAGTGCGTCAGTGGCTTGAGGGCGCAACAGCCCATGCGTATCTGAAATCACCCCGATAACCTGCTGCATGTTATCCTTTCCCCAGCGCGCTGACCACCGATCCGCCCACGACGAGCAGCGCCCCGCCCAGACTCAAGCTGCTCAGCGGCTCAGACTGGATCAAATTCGGCACCAACAACACGCCCAATCCCACAAAGCTAATCGTGAGAATAGGAACCACCGCCAGCACGGCGCTGACACGGGACGACTGCCAGCGATTCATGGCTTCGGCAAAGGCCACATAGGAAACACTGGTGGCCGCCACGCTAAAGATCAAAAAGACCCATTGCACACCTGTCAATTGAACGATCTGTCCCGGCGAGGCCAGAGGCAGGAAGATCAGCGCGCCGGTGGCATAGATACAGAGAATAATGCTCAGCGGCGAAAGTGTGCGCAACAGCCGTTTTTGGGCCAACCCATAGATCGCCCACACCACCGAGGCCGCGATCATAATCAGCACCCCCAACGTATAATCGCCCATTTGTCCCAGCAATTCGCCCAGCCGGTTGTGAAAGAAGAGGATCAGCCCAATGATCACTACGCCAAATCCACTCCACTGTAACGCGCTAAAATGTTCGCCATAAAAAGCCAGACTGCCCAGCAGCAAGAGCATGGGCGCCAGTTGGATCAGCACTTGGGCGCTGCTGGGCGACAGGTGATCGAGTGCCAGCAAATAGAGCAGATAGTTGCCACACAGAGAGAGACTGGCAATGGCAATCAGCCCGAACCCGGCCCTGCGCAGTTTTTCCCATGAGGGCAGCCCCTTTTTCTGGGCGATGACGCCGAGCAGAAAAAGCGTGGCAAAACAGAAGCGATACCAAGTGATGGTGAAGGGATCCATGCCGCCCAGCAGCCCTTTGAGGGCAATGGGCAAGAGTCCGAAAAGGAAAGATGTGAAGAGCGAGAGGCCGAAGCCGATTTGCCAGGGGGCAAAGGTACGTGTGCGTAGCATAAAGTGCGTTTCATAACCGGTTTAGTGAATGATGGATACGTGAATGCGTGGAAGTGTAGTGCATGGCATGGCGTGTGGTCAATTTGCTGGTGAGAGCACCAGACCCTCTGCCACACCTGCCATCTCACGGATGCGATCATAGTCAGCATCTACCGCGGGGACAAAGTGTGCCACATGGCCGCGTGCCAAAATCGCCGCGCCTTCGCTGTCGGTGTGCAGGCTGAGGAGCGCTGCGCGGAGCGCCGAGGCCATCTCCGGCGCAACGCTGTCGTGGACCACCCACGGCGGGATGGGGCTGGGGCCGAGGATTTTCACGACGCGAAGGTGATCCGCCAGGGCAGGCTGCTGTGCCAGCGTCGCTTCCAAGACAGTGCTATCAATGGCGGCGGCATCGGCTTGCCCGTTGCGGATCATGTGCAATGAGGCCAGATGTGAACCCGATTCCACGACGCCGCCAAAGTAACCGTGGGTTTCGCCCAGTTGGGCCAGATGATGGCGTACTAGTGTATAGCCCGAATGGGATCCCGGCTCGTTGATGGCAAAACGGCAGCCGCGCAGATCGGCAAAATTTTGAAACGGGCGATCGCGTCGCACAATCACATCGGAAAAGTAGAGCGGTTTCCCGCCATAGCGAAGATCGGCCATCACCGGCGCCACGAGAGGCGTCAGGGGCGCGCCCGCCGCCACTTTGCGCGTATAAAGCAGCCCACACAGCGCGCTCACATGAATATGGCCGCTGTCAAGCGCCTGTTCACGGGCCTGCCAGGGCTGGACGTTTACAAACCGAGTGAGCGTGCCCAGGGGTTGCGCCAGAAAATCGGCTATCTCAGCCACAAAGGGATCGGTGGTCTGGGCCAGGAGCGAAGTGAAAGTTAACGACATAGAGAATCCGTCCCGGTTCACGCAGAGCATCCACGTAAATGCTCCCGGTCTGTCAGTATGCGCCAATCTCCATCAGGCGATCATCGTCAATGCCAAAATGGTGGGCGATCTCGTGGCGCACCACGCGTTTGACCAGGGCGCGCACCTCGTCGTCGCTCTGGCAGCGCATCTCAATCGGGCGGCGATAGATGCTGATTTTGTCGGGCATGACCAGACTATAGCCCTGGGTGCGCGCCGTGTGGGGGATGCCATGATAGAGGCCGAGCAGGTTGGCGCGCCCGCGCACGCCCACCGATTGCAACGCTGCGCCGTCGGGCCGATCCTCCACGACGATGGCAACATTTTCCAGCTTTTCAAAGAAAAGATCGGGCAACTCTTCAATGGCTTCCACGACCAGGGCTTCAAATTCCTCTGGTGTGCGTTGAATCTTCACGGGGCTACTCTCAGTTTCTATTAGGTCTATGGGGCGGGTCACTATGGCTGTACGCCAAAGGCCGCGTCCATAATATTGGCGACATAACGCCGCTGCCGTTCGGGAAGGTCTGCCCATGCGCCGCCATTGGCAAGAAACTGGCGGGTACGGTTGGGTCCCCAGTTATAGGCCGCCAACACCCAGCGCAGATCGCTATCCCCGCGCTCGGCCAGATAGCCTTGAATGTAGAGCAGATAGGCGGCGGCAACCCCGGCGTTGCTGCGCGGGTCAAAGGGATCCACCGTGGGCGACGGCGCGAATTCGTTCCAAGTGGCGGGGAGAATCTGCATCAACCCCATATCGCCATCACGCCCCACGGCGCTGGCGTCGAGGCGACTTTCATAAAAGGCCAGCGCCGCCAACAGTCGCCAATCAATGCCATAGGCCGCCCCCACCTCTTGAAAAATATCGCGATAGGTGAGCAGGCGCGGCGTCTCCACGGGCAGGGGTGCAACGTTGACCGGGATCGGCTGGACCCCCGGGACGACGGGTGTCTCTATGTGTGCTTTTAGCGTCGAGGTCTCTGGCAGTGGGGCGTTGGGCGTGGCGGCAGGCAGCGACAGGATCAAGACAATGGGCGTGGCGGGCAGCGCCGGGGCAGACGGCAGGGGGCGCAACAGCCCGGCCAGCCCCGCTGCGCCCAATAATGTCAGGCTGAGAAAAACAAAGGCCGCGGCCAGCACACAGAGCGCCACCAACGCCAGCCGATAGCGCGGGCGCTGCAATGCACGGGCGCTGGCATGGACGGGCGGTGTGGGCTGGATCATGGAGGGAAAAGGTTTCCTGGCGGTTCAAATGGTTCAAATGATAGACGTGGCCTATTTTAGCATAGGCAATGCTGTGTGTGCAGCCTATGCGGGCTGCGAATTGTCAGATCGCCTATTGAACGCAGCCAGATGCCATGAGTATACTATGCCTATGAGCCACTTTAATCTACAATTTATAGGATATTCGTGCTTGTTCCAGACTTGGAACGTTCCCGAAAAGAGCGACCTCTTTTGGCGGGCTTCTCTGTTGCGTATTCCTTCTGTTCGCTATGACACGACCCACTGTTTGAGGCGGGGCTGGCTATGGCTGCTGTGGCCGGTGATGCTGGTCGCACTTTTGCTCGGTGTTGGCGTGTGGGGCGTGGCGGGGGCCGAGTCTGCCAATTACTCTGGGCGCATGTTGGTGGGATTCCATGCCCAGACCGATCTGCCCGCGCTGGAGGCAGAGTTGGCCGACCAGGGGTTCATCGTGGAGCAGAGTTGGCCTGACTTAGGTCTGCTCTCGGCGCGCCCGCGCGAGGGAGACGTACGCGCATGGGTAACCAGCCGCGCTGTTTTGGAGCGGCTACCTCAGATTACCTTTGTGGAAGAGGACGCCCGCATTGAAGCCGCCGACCTGGGCCAAACCCAGCGTTCCCCCTATCTTCCCAATGATCCGCTCTATGGCGAACAATGGGGGATGAGGAAGATCGGGATGCCCACGGCCTGGGCCATCACTCAGGGATCAGGGGCGGTGGCTGTAGCCATTATCGACAGCGGCATCGAAAGCAGCCACCAAGATCTCGCCGCCAGCCAGCGCTGGCTCAACAGTATCGAGGTCAACGGTCTGCCCGGCGTAGATGATGATAACAATGGCTATGTGGATGATCTTCATGGTTGGGATTGGGTGGATGACGATAACCAACCTAATGACCGCTTTGGACATGGAACCCATGTGGTGGGGACGTTGGCGGCGACGATCCACAATGGCGTTGGTGTTGCAGGCATGGCTTCGGCGGTTCAGCTTTTGCCTTTGCGGGTGTTGGACGAGCGCGGCAGTGGCTTTATTTCGGATTTGATAGATGCCCTGGTCTATGCGCGCACGCGCAATGTGCGGGTGGTCAATCTGAGTTTGGTGCTGCGTGTGGATTCCCAGGCGCTGCATATCGCCATTCAAAATCTCTATGCTCACAACATTGTGGTGGTAGCCGCCACGGGTAACTATGGGGACCGGGTCTTTTGGCCGGCGGTCTATACCGAAACTCTGGCCGTGGCCGCCACTGATCCATCCGATCTGCGGGCGGTGTTCAGCAACAGCGGGCCAGAGACCGATCTTGCCGCGCCGGGGGTGGGGATTCTGAGCACCTATCTCAATCATGGCTACACCAAAAGTGACGGCACAAGTATGGCAACCCCCCACGTGGCGGGACTGGTTGCGTTGGTTTGGAGCCTGCGCCCGGATCTCTCGAATGCCGAATTGGTCGAACTGCTTCAGGCCACGGCGGTGGATGTCAACGCGGAAACGTTCCCTGGCCCTGATGTGTTTGTGGGCAGCGGCCGCATTGACGCCGCCGCCGCTTTGTTAAAGGCATCGGAAGGGCTGAATGTAGAGGTAATCTTCCCAGTGGGAACCTATCTAACTATTGGGCAACAATTGCAGATTCCTATCCGCCTCACCGCCCCCTATTCGCCAACTTCGCTGCCTGTGCCCAACGCCTTTATCTCGTATGAACTGGTGGGGCCTTCTGCCGGGGGGGGCTTGCAGGGTGCGACGGGGGAGAGGGTGCGTAGCGGACAACTCGTGAGTGATGCCGACGGTTATACAGGGCTGGCGCTGACGTTGCCGGGAAAAGCCGGTCAATATTCACTGATTATCAGCATGGGCCGCCAAAAAATGGTCTATGATCTGGCAGTCCAGGATGGCCCGCTGATGCTCTCTTTCATGCCAGCCCAGCCCCAGGTGACTGTGGACAAAACCACTACCATCCAGATCCACACGCGCACCGGCGCAGGGGACCCCTTTACCGATGAACTGCTGGTGACGTTGCGTACTTCGTTGGGCCATTTTCGCAACGGCGAAAAAAGCCTGACGGTAATGATGACAAACGGCCAGTTGTTGGAAACGTTTTACACGGGCGAGGTGGTCGGGACGGCGGATCTGAGCATCGAAACAGCAGGCCAGACCTTGCGCACCAGTGTCCTCGTGCGCCCCGGCACACCGCACACCATTGTCGGCCCGAAGACCCTCTCAGCGGTTGATTTTGGTGGGGGGGCGCTACTCAAACTGGAACTATTGATCTATGATCGGTTTGGCAATCTGGTGGAAAGTGGCATTCCCGTCAACTTTTACAGCCTGGGCGCAAGCATCACGCCGATGATTGCGCTGACCGTCGAGGGGCGGGTGAACGTACAAGTCGACTTGGGGCCGTGGATTCAAGGAGCCGTCCCGATTTGGGCTATGATTCCCGGATCGTTTGCCCTGTATCAGAGCGAAGCCTATTTGCTCTCCAAACGTGTGTATATGCCCATGCTGCTGAAGTAAAGAAGGGAGTGGGTGATGGGGAACTAAGCGATTGCACGAGTATGCACAAGTCCCCGGCACTTGACGGACTTGGACAGAAAGTGCCGGGGACGTTGGCCGCCTCGTTTATGTTTTGGAATCGCCCACTCACCCAATCCCATCCTCTATTCGCAGTTGGCAATGCGTCCTTCGGGGTCAAGCGAGGTGTGATACTCATATTCCTGGCCGTTGGCTTCCAACACAATATGATAGCCAGGGGTGATGACTTGGGCGTACATCATGCCATCTTCCGGGCAGCCCACACTGGCGTCGGGCCAGTCCGTCGCTTCGGTCTCCACCAGCGTGATTTCGTCTTCGCTGATCTCCAGCGTTTCCGCCAGATCGGCAATCGCACGCGCCACCAATCGATCCACAGTCGCCATCTCATCCTCCGGGGTAGCCAGCGGACTTGTCTCCGCACTACTGCGATCTTCAGGCGTTGCCAGCGGGCTTGTCTCCACGCCGCGCTCCGCCTCGGGCGTAGGCAGCGGGCTATCGGTGGGCGTGGCCGTGGGCGGTTCTGGTGTCGGCGGCGCGGGGATAGGTGTATTCGTGGGCGCGGTGGTGGGGGTGGGCGGCGGCGGCGTAGGCTCTTCATCACCGCCACAGGCAGCCAGGGTGAATGCCAGCACCATGAACAGGGCCAACAAACGAACAGAGAATGGGGATGGTTTCATCATAGGTCTATCCAATTCTGAAGAATATAGATTCTTTAGCGGGCAAGACTCATTAATAGATCTTGCAGAATGCCCAACACAATAAAGACGACAATCGGTGAGATGTCGATCATGCCAATGGGGGGGATCAACTTACGCGCCGGCTCCAACACAGGATCGGTGACCTGATAGAGAATCCGCACCAGAGGATTGTAGGGATCCAGGCCCGGAATCCACGTAATTAAAATGCGCACCAGCAGCACAAAGGTATAGATACGCAGCACTTGTGCCAGGATGATAAAAATACCCACGGTTACTCCTTATGATAGTAGGTGAATCGACACTATTTTTCGCTGAGATCGCCCAACGCCTTGCTGCGCAAATAGGCAGCGTTCACTGCCTCCACAATGGCCGCCCGGAAGTTGCGTTTTTCCAATTCCAACACACCGGCGGCGGTGGTTCCCGCCGGGCTGGTCACCCGGTTGCGCAGATCGGCAGGATGGCTGCCAGTCTCGCGCATCAGCGCCAGGCTACCCTCCAGGGTCTGCAAGACCAACTGGCGGGCGTCGTGATAGCTAAATCCAATATGCACGCCCGCCTCGATCATGGCCTCCATAAAGAGAAAGACAAAGGCCGGCCCCGATCCGCTCAGGCCGGTTGCCATGTCGAGATAATGTTCATCGGCAATAAAGATCGCCTTTCCCATCGATTCTAAAATCGTCTGCGCATGCTCTCTATCGGAGTTCGTCACCGCCGTGGTCGCTGTCCACACCGTCATGCCCTGGCCCACCTGGGCCGGCGTGTTGGGCATAGAGCGCACAATGCGCGCATGGTTCAGGCCATCACGCAGGCTGCTAATGCGCACGCCGGCCATAATGCTAATTGCCAGCACGTCGGGTGCAATTCGCCCATTGAGGTCAGTCAGAACTTTGTCCAACACTTGGGGTTTAATGGCAAAGACCACAATGCGCGCATCTTCCACCACGCTTTTGTTGGTGGCTTCCACGTTAATATTGTACCGTTGGCGCAGATCGTCGCGCCGGGCCGCCACTGGCTCCGCCACGCTGATCTGATCTGGCTGCACCAGATCTTCGGCCAGCAGCCGCTTGAGAATGGCCTCGGCCATAGCGCCACCGCCGATAAAGGCAATCTTCCCCTCAACGCCCATGCTCTTATTCTCGCTTTCCAAAGATGGCTGTGCCAATGCGGACAAGCGTCGCGCCTTCTTCAATGGCAATTTCAAAATCGTTGGTCATCCCCATAGAAAGATGCTGCCAGGTGGCGTGGGGATAGGTGACGGTGGGGAAATCGCGGCGTAGATCGTCCAGCAAAACACGCAAGCGCCGAAAGATCGGGCGCGTCTCTTCCGGCGCATCCACCAGCGGGGCCATGGTCATCAGCCCGGCAAAGCGCAGCCCCGGCAGCGCCAGGAGCGCGGGCATAGCCTCTTGCAGCGAGGCCGCCGTGAACCCATGTTTGCTCTCTTCGCCGCTGAGGTTGACCTCGAACAAAATCGGCAGCACGCTGCCCTGGGCGACGGCCTCCCCGCTCAAGCGCTGGGCGATCTTCTCGCGGTCCACCGAATGGACGAGGGCAAATGGCCCCACGGCCTCGCTTGTTTTGCGGCTTTGGATGGTGCCGATCATGTGCCAGCGGATCTGATCCAGCCTGCGTTCCCGTGCCAGCTCGACCTTTTGCCACAACTCTTCCAGCCGGTTTTCGCCAAAATCGAGCTGCCCCGCGGCCAGTGCTTCCTCGATGAGGGCAAAGGATTTGGTCTTGCTCACCGCCACCAATGCCACCTCGGCGGGGGTGCGCCCGGCGCGCAGCGCGGCGGCGTCCATGCGGGCGCGAATCGAGCGCAACGCGGCGGCGATTGTTTCGTCTTCAAAACCGGGGTTGGCCGGGGACATAGCAGTTCGTCCATCTCTCTATCAGGTTGACCATCAGGTGGATTTTACCAGTGAACAGGGGGCGGCGCAAAGAAAATGGGGGATAATGGGCATAAAAATGGGTGCATTGCCCTGGCAATGCACCCATGTAACCGCTTTTATCATCGTCAATTGATAACCGTGGGGATAAAAACGCTAAACTGCGGCGGCTCCTGGCGAAAGGTGACGGCTTTGGGTTCGGACCAAACACCAGGGTAGCGATGGTTGGGCCATGCCCCTGGAATGCCGGGTAGCTGTTCCGAGCGCACACGTACGCGGAGATAGTGGGGCATATTGGCGCGGATGGCGCGGAAATTGGCTGTGCCCGCCACCTGATCATTGAGCCAGGGCTGCCATTCGCCCTCATCACCCAGGCGATATTCCAGATCAAAGCGCAGTTCATAGGCCCCACTGGGGATCACGGCGATGCGCTCGCTCTGGTTGCCCTGCCAGGTTAAATCTACGTTATTGTCATCCACCTCCGCCTGGAGATCGACAAAGTCGCACAACGGCGCTTCCACCAGACTGAAGGCGTCAATAAAGGCGTGGTTGCCGTGCCAACGGAAAGGGCTTTTGATGCGCCCAAAGACGGTCATGGTCTCGGCCTGGGCCACAGCACTTAGGCGCAGATTCACCCACCCCACGCGCTTGCCCTCTTCCACAAAGTTGCGTCGGTCTTCCACCCAGATCACCGTGTCCGCGGCGGGGTCTGTGCCGCCGGTGGGATCGATACCCAACATCTTCGCCATGTAATAACCCTGTGGGCAATCGTTGGGCATGGCGCTGCCACCGCACAACGACAGCAGCCATGCACTCAGGCTATAGGCTGTGCCTGGTGTCACCGCCACTTGCTGATAGACGGCGGCGTCAAAAGGCTTGCCCGGCGCAGAACTCCACTCTAGATCCTGGGCAAAGAAGGCCAAGCTGTCGCCGCCTTCGATCTTTTCCACATGCGCGCCCCCGCCACACGCGCCGTTATTGAACTGCATACTCGTGCTGTGGAGCCAGGGGGACCCTTCCAGCATGACAGCCGTCCACCCCCGGTGGATCTGCATGTCACCGCCTGATTGGGCGGCCAGGGTATAGGTTCCTGCGCTACACTCGAAACCCGGATTGACTAGCATAGACGCTCCTATCGGTGGTTTGGGGATCGTGGTCGATTCGGCAGCATGTCCGGGGGGAGGAAACGCAGCCAGACTCAAAAGCAAAACACAGGCGATGCAAAACCAGCAGAGGCGTATCCAGCGCATTGGGCCGCCCCTTTTTCCTATAAAGTGGGCTTCATTCCTATTGTCGATCAAAACAGGTAAATCGTCCAGTGCCATTTGAGAAGCTCCCGGCGGCTGCCAGAAAAGAGTGTTAAAAACGATTGCATGTAATCGCAACAACCTAATTTACTGCGTTGGCCCTATTTCGGCTATGGGGAATCGTGGCTATGGGAAGAGCGTCCAATCAAGATTGGCGAGATCGGAAGAAAGTTCACTTGTTGCCAACCCGGAAGCGCCTATGATGAAATTGTCAATATTTTGAACAATTATTGAAAATATATTGTTCGGTATCGTAAACAGATTTAAGATTGCCCCATGAACAACCCAAAGGAGTCTCCGATGAAACAAATGTGGATCGTAACCTTGCTGCTTGTAAGTTCTCTCGTGCTGGCGGCCTGCCCGGCCCCGGCTACCCCTGCGCCAGCCGCACCCGCACCCACGGCCACCATGATGCCAGAACCCACTGAAGAACCGACGGCTGAAGAATCTGCCGCTGAGATGCCGACCATGAACATTGTGGAAACGGCCATGGCGAACGAAGATTTCAGTACACTGGTGGCGGCGGTGAGCGCTGCTGGCCTGGTGGATGCCCTGAGCGGTGAAGGCCCCTTCACGGTCTTTGCCCCCACCAACGACGCCTTTGCTGCCCTGCCCGAAGGCACCGTGGATGCACTGCTAGCCGACCCCAGCGGTGACCTGACCCAGATCCTGCTTTACCATGTCATTTCGGGCCAGGTAATGGCCGCTGACGTGACCGATGGTTTGGAAGCCGAAACCCTGCAAGGCGGCATGGTCACCTTTACTGTGGCCGATGGCGGCGTCATGATCAACGATGCCAACATTGTCATGACCGATATTGCCACCAGCAACGGCGTGATTCATGTTATCGATGCCGTGATTATGCCCCCGGCGGAATAAGCGCTGCGGGTGAGCACAGCCTGTTCACAAATTGGACAGGTACTATAACGTAGAAGGGCGACAGCTATTACTGTCGCCTTTTTTTCATTTACGCACGGTGCGTGGGTGTGGTTAAATAAGGATTGTGAGCCAATTTCCATTCACCCACCAAGAGAGAATTTTATGACCTTACGCGTTCCCATGACCACAACCCAACGCCGCCTGGATCGATCTTCACTGCCCATGCGCCTTTATGAGAAAGCCCGCCAATATGGCACATGGGACCCTGGCAGCATTGACATGACACGCGATCGCCAGGATTGGCAGCGATTGCGCGACGATGAGCAGGAATTGCTTTTGCGCTTGACGGCGATGTTTCAGGCGGGTGAAGAGGCTGTCACGCTGGATCTCTTGCCCCTGATCATGATCATTGCGCGAGAGGGGCGGCTGGAAGAGGAGATCTTTTTGACCACCTTTTTGGCCGATGAAGCCAAACATACCGATCTCTTTAACCGATTTCTCGACGACGTGGTGGGCGAAGCTGGCGATCTCTCACGCTTTCATTTGCCCAATTACCGCATCCTTTTCTACGAGGCCCTGCCCACGGCGCTCCATGCGCTGGAAACCGATCCATCGCCAGCCGCCCAGGTGCGCGCCGCCGTAACCTATAATCTGATCATTGAAGGCGTGCTGGCCGAAACCGGCTATCACGGGTATGCTACGATTTTAGAGGGGCGCGGCATTTTGCCCGGTCAACAACAGGCGGTGATCCACCTGAAACGAGATGAATCGCGCCACATCGCTTATGGCCTCTATCTGATCTGCCGCCTGATCGCCGCCGACCCCTCTTTGTATGCGCTGGCAGAAACGACGATGAATGAACTGTTGGGGCCAGCCCTGGGCATGATCAGCGAAACCTTCGCCTGTTATGATCCCGACGCCGTCCCCTTTGATCTCAAGCTAGAAACTTTCACGGATTTCGCCCTGAATCAGTTTCAACACCGGTTGGCCCGCATTGAACAAGCTCAACAGACCCAGCCCTTGGACATGGCCCAGTGGGGAATGCTGACCGACGCATAAAAAAAGCGGCAGAGGAATGACCCCTGCCGCCAAAATAAAAGCGTGTCGCGTTGTCTACATGGTCACCGCGTGGCGTTCGGCCAGCAGGCTGTTCACAATACCGGTTAATTCCCAGGTGCTGGTGGGCTTGGTCAAAAAAGCATCCACCCCCGCCGAGATTGCCAACACCCGATCATGTTCTTTGCCGCTGGCCGTGAGCATAATCACGGGAACCCCATCATAGCGATGGTCGGCGCGCAGATGGCGCATCATCGAGATACCATCCATCTCTGGCATGGCAAGATCGACGATCATTAGATCTACTCCCACTGCGTCGAGGGAATCAATGGCCTCTCGTCCGTTGTTGGCCGTCACAATCTGATGCCCCGTGCGGTTGAGCTGATAGGATAAGATGCGCTGCATGACCGGATAATCATCAACGATCATAATGGTTGCCATAGTAGTTTCCTTGCACAGAGTAGGCATTAGATGGATTCAATAAACGTTTTCGAGTGATGACCTAACTGTAATGAGAATTTCTGCTCCTTGCTATATACCTCTAGTCCTAACCGTCTAAAGACTGCGTCAACGCTACCGACCCCAATCAAAAAAGAGCGGCTGAGCAATCAGCCGCCTTTTACTTAACTCTTCTTGCGCCCAGCCTTTTTGGGCTTCTTTTGCGAAAGCATCTGAATCGCCGATTCCAGAGTGACGCTTTCCGGTTTCATCCCTTCGGCCAGGGTCACGTTGGTGCGCTTGTAGTTGACATAAGGCCCATACTTTCCATCCAACACGCGTACAGGCCCGCCCTTGTCGGGATACTCGCCCAACTCTTTGAGCACCTTCTGGCTGCTTTTGCCCTTGTCGGGCTTGGCGGCCAAAATTTCCAATGCGCGTTCCAGTTCAATCTCCAGCACATCGTCTGGGGCTTTGATGCTGGCAAACTTATTTTGATGCACCACATAAGGGCCAAAGCGCCCGACCCCGGCTTTAACCTCTTCGCCACTTTCGGGATGGTCGCCCAGCGTGCGCGGCAGATCGAGTAATTTCAGCGCCAACGCCAGATCGATCTCTTCAGATTTCATACCCTTGAGCAGACTGGCCCGCTTGGGCTTTTTGGCCTTGCCTTCGCCCTCGTCGCCCAATTGTACATAGGGACCATAGGGCCCAATTTTCAAATAGATGGGCTTGTCGGTGGCGGGATCTTGGCCCACAACTTCTGGTCCGGCCTCCTTTTGGGTGAGCAATTTTTCCACCATATCCGGGTCAAGATCGGCGGGGGCGATGTTTTCGGGCAGGCTGGCCGTGACCCGGTCGCTGTTTTCGCCACGCGCCAGGAATGGGCCAAACTGGCCGATGCGGATCTCGGCGGCCAAATCGCTAAAATCCACGGCGCTGGCTTGGCGCGGATCAATCCCCGCTTCTTTTTCTTTGACCTGGGTTTCCAGTCCCGCCGCGCCCAAATAGAAGCGGCGCAGATATTCCAGCCAGCCTGTATCACCCTCGGCGATATTGTCCAGGGTTTGTTCCATCTCGGCGGTAAATTTCAGATCGACCAGATCCTCAAAATGGCCTTCCAATAACTGTGTCACAGCAAAGGCCACAAAGGTGGGGACAAGCTCTTTGCGCTGTTTAAAGCAATAGCCGCGCTCCTGAATCGTGTCGATAATCGTGGCATAGGTGGACGGACGCCCAATGCCCTCGGCCTCCAGCGCCTTCACCAACGAGGCTTCAGTATAACGGGCGGGCGGCTTGGTCTCGTGGCCGATGGACTCTAGATCGCGAACATCCACCACCTCGCCGACGCTGAGTTCGGGCAGCGTCGTGTCCTGATCATCCAGTGCGGCTTCGGGATCATCTGAGCCTTCGACATAGGCGCGGAAGAAGCCGGGAAAGAGAATCGTGCGCCCACTGGCGCGGAAGAGGGCATCCGCCACCTGTACGCTCACGGTGATGAAATTGAGCCGGGCCTCGGCCATTTGGGTAGCCACTGTGCGCTTCCAGATCAGGTCATAAAGCGCCCGCTCCTGCCCAGAAATCGGCAGCGCGTCCGCCGGCTGCATCTGCCCACCCGCCGGGCGGATGGCCTCGTGGGCCTCTTGTGCGCCCTTGCTTTTGGTGGTGTAGCGGCGCGGCGACTTGCTCAGATACTCTTGGCCGTACAACTCCGTCACCCGGCGGCGGGCGGCGTTGACGGCCTCGTCGCTCAGGTTCACCGAGTCGGTACGCATATACGTGATATAGCCGTTTTCATAAAGATTCTGGGCCGTGCGCATGGTCTGCTTGGCCCCCCAGCCCAGTTTGCGATTGGCCTCTTGTTGCAGCGTGCTGGTGGTAAAGGGCGGGGACGGGGAGCGCGTGGCGCTGCGTTCGTCAATCGCCGAGATCGTCCATTGACCCTTGCGCAGCCGCTCGCGCAACTTGTTGGCCTCGGCTTCGTTGAGCAGCAGCACCTCTTTGCCTTCGGCAATCTTGCCCGTGTTTTCGTCAAAATCGCGCCCAGTGGCCACGCGCACATCGCCCACCGAGACCAGTTGGGCCTCGAAGCGGTGGGCCGGTTTGTCGGGTCGCTTGTTGAGCAGCGCTTTCAGATCCCAATAGCTGCCAGTATGAAAGGCGCGGCGCTCGCGTTCGCGCAAGACCAACAAGCGCACGGCCACGCTTTGCACACGCCCAGCCGAGAGCTTGGGCGCGATCTTCTTCCAGAGCAGCGGCGAAAGCGTATAGCCCACCAGCCGATCCAGAATGCGCCGGGTCTCTTGGGCGCGCACAAGATTGTCGTCAATGGCGCGGGTTTCTTTCAGCGCGTGCCTGGATCGCCTCTTTGGTGATCTCGTGAAAAACCATGCGCCGCACCGGCACTTTGGGCTTGAGCACTTCAGTCAGATGCCAGCCGATGCTCTCGCCTTCGCGGTCCTCGTCGGTGGCGAGAATCAGTTCATCGGCTTTGGCGAGCAACTCTTTGAGTTCTTTGACTACCTTCTTTTTCGAGGCAGGGATCACATAGAGCGGCTCGAAATCTTTTTCCACATTCACCCCCAGCCGCGCCCAGGCTTCCCCTTTGACTTTGGCGGGGATCTCGCTGGCCGAGGCGGGCAGATCGCGCACATGGCCCATGCTGGCCCGCACTTCGTACTCTTTGGGCAAATAGCCGCGAATGGTCTTGGCTTTGGTGGGTGATTCAACAATAACAAGTTTGGTCATGATGGGTATACTTCGCTTTTCAAAAGGCATTAGAGATCAAAGGTGTGCAGGTGGCGGGTGGCAAATTGCAGGTGGCAAGTGGTGGCACTCTGCACTCTGCGGTCTGCCGTCCGCCGTCTGTCGTCCGCGGTCTGCGGTTCGCCGCTCGCATCATACACAACAACGCGCCAAGTGCAAAGTATGCGCCATGCAGCCAGAGACTCCATTGGGGCAAGCCCCGCCATCGGTGCGACAAGATCCGTCACCGTATAGACTCGACAGCAGCGCCACAAGGGGCACAGATTCTCTAATATCTTTGCATCTTTGCCGTGAAATGTTGATACTATGGGCAGGTTGTCCGATGATAGGCATGCTGCACAGCCAAGCCAGCAAAAAGGCTGGTCTGGCTTTTAACGAAGTAATTGGGTTTCCAGTTTCAGAATTCTTGGCTACAAAGGAAGTTCATCCATGAAGAGCACCCATTTGAGACAGTTGGAATCGGAATCTATCTATATTATCCGCGAGGTGGCGGCACAGTTTGAGCGGCCTGTGCTGCTGTTTAGTGGGGGCAAAGATTCCATTGTCATGGCCCATCTGGCCCGCAAAGCCTTCCATCCCGGGCGGATTCCCTTTCCGCTGCTGCACATTGACACCGGCCACAACTTCCCCGAAACGTTGACCTTCCGCGATGCGTTGGTGCAGCGACTGGGGGCGCGCTTGGTGGTGCGCTATGTACAGGATTCGATTGACCGCGGCCGTGTGGTGGAAGAGACTGGCCCCAATGCCAGCCGCAACGCGCTGCAAACCGTGACCCTGTTGGATGCGCTGGCCGAGCTAAAGGTGGACGCCGCCATGGGCGGGGCGCGCCGGGATGAAGAGAAGGCGCGCGCCAAAGAGCGGGTCTTTTCGCACCGGGATCGCTTCGGACAGTGGGATCCCAAAAACCAGCGTCCCGAACTGTGGAATCTCTACAACGGGCGCAAACTGCCCGGCGAACATTTTCGCATCTTCCCGATTAGCAATTGGACAGAACTGGACGTCTGGCAATATGTGGCGGCAGAGGGCATTGATCTGCCCTCGCTCTACTTTTCGCACCGCCGACCCATTCTTGAACGCAACGGTATGTTGCTGGCCGAGTGCGACTATGTGCGTGCCCAGCCCGGCGAGGCAGTGCGCCAGCGTATTGTGCGCTTCCGCACGATTGGCGACACCACCTGCACCGGCGCTGTCGAATCTGTCGCCAGCACGCTCGACGAGATCATCCAAGAGGTTGCCACGGCCCGCGTTACCGAGCGCGGCACCCGCGCCGACGACAAACGCTCCGAGGCGGCCATGGAAGAGCGCAAGCGGCTAGGCTATTTCTAAGGGAGGGCAAGTGGGGATTGGCGATCTAGCTCAAGAGTATGAACAGGATTTTTACATCTGGCGATTAGAGATTGGCGATTAGAGATTGGCGATTAGAGTAGGCGGATCAGGTGGATGTGGAACGAAGCTTTCGAAAACCTGGAATTTTATAAGGATAGCCGAAGCTTTTACGGGCTGCCTACAAATTGGCTTCTATGCTGCCAGACATCTCAACGTTATAATCTGGCCGATCAGCTACGCCGTGCTGCAACCAGTATTCTTTTGAATATCGCCGAGGGGTATGGGCGATTTCACTACCTGGATCGCTTGCGCTTTTTATACATTGCGCGTGGTTCTCTGAATGAAACGCTGTCCGCGGTTTATCATTGCGAATGAACTTGGCTACTGTGACGCACAACAACTTGACTGGGTGCAGCAACTTGTTGATGAAATTGACAAAGAACTTAACGATGGGTATTGCCGTTCAATCCGAAACCGAGAACAGGGGAAGCAAGAATTTGGTCCCCGTATTATTGCTGAAGAGACAATAGATTATGACTTTAACCATGACGAATAACCCTGATAGCCACGACCAAATTGCTAATCGCCCAATCGCCAATCGCCGCTCCCCAATCGCCCGTGGAGACGCAGATCGACATGCTGCGGTTTAGCACGGCGGGCAGTGTGGACGATGGCAAGAGCACGCTGATCGGGCGGCTGTTGTATGACTCGAAGGCTATTTTCGAGGATCAGTTGGAGGCTGTCGAGCAGGCCAGCCGTAACCGTGGCGACGCTTATACCGATCTGGCGCTACTCACTGATGGGCTGAAGGCCGAGCGCGAACAGGGCATTACCATCGATGTGGCTTACCGCTACTTTGCCACGCCACGCCGCAAATTTATCATTGCCGATACCCCCGGCCACATTCAATACACGCGCAACATGGTCACCGGCGCGTCCACGGCAGAGCTGGCGATTATCCTGATCGACGCCCGCAAAGGGGTGCTCACCCAGTCCAAGCGCCACGGCTTTTTGTCCACTCTGTTGCAGATCCCGCATCTGGTCATCGCCATCAACAAGATGGATCTGGTGGACTACGACGAGGCGGTCTATCGGCGCATTGTCAACGAATACAAAGAGTTCGCCGCTCGCCTCAACGTGCACGACATGGTCTTTATCCCCGTGTCGGCACTGCTGGGCGACAACATTGTGGACAAAAGTGACCACATGCCCTGGTATGACGGCACGACCTTGCTGCACCATTTGGAGACGGTAAACGTGGGAACCAGCCGCAACAGCGTCGATTTCCGCTTTCCGGTGCAGACGGTGATCCGCCCCAACCAGGATTTTCGCGGCTTTGCGGGGACGGTGGCCTCTGGGCGGATTGCCCCCGGCGAGGATGTTGTGGTGCTGCCGTCGGGGCTGAGCAGCCGGGTCAAAGAGGTGGTCACGGCGGACGGCGAGCAGACCGAGGCCACGGTGGGCGACGCCATCACGCTGACGTTGGAAGACGAGATCGACGTCAGTCGCGGCGATATGATTGTGCGTAAGCGCAACCTGCCCCAAAAGAGCAACAACATCGACGCCATCCTCTGTTGGATGAACGAAGAAGGGCTGCAACTCAACGGCACCTATTGGCTGCAACACAACACACGCACCGTGCGCGCCCTCATCTCTGAGCTAAACTACAAAATCGACGTGGATACCATGCACCGCGAGGATGCCGATACGCTCATGCTCAACGAGATCGGGCGGGTGCAGATTACGACAACACAGCCGCTCTTTTTCGATCCCTATCAGGTCAACCGGGCCACTGGCAACTTTATCCTGATTGACGCCGCCACCCACACCACCGTGGCCGCCGGCATGATCCGCGGCAGCACCCAGGCCGTGGGCGATCTGGTGGATGCTGAAAGCGCCGCCCGGCCCCAATCGGCCAACGTAGTCTGGGAACAGACTGCCATTACCCGCATCATGCGCGAGACGCGCAATGGTCACAAAGCCGCCGTACTCTGGTTCACCGGGCTGTCAGGGTCGGGCAAATCCACGGTGGCGAAGGCGCTGGAACGGCGGCTCTTTGGCCTGGGCTGCCAGACGCTCTATCTCGACGGCGACAACGTGCGCCACGGTCTCAATGGTGATCTGGGCTTCAGCGCCGACGACCGTAAAGAGAACATTCGCCGGGTGGCCGAGGTGGCAAAGTTCACCTTTGAGCATGGGCAGTTGGTGCTTGCCAGCTTCATCTCGCCCTATCAATCGGACCGAGATTTCGTGCGTTCGTTGCTGCCCGAAGGCCGCTTCTTTGAGATCTTCGTCAAGTGTGACGTCGAAGTCTGCAAGCGCCGTGATCCCAAAGGCTTGTATGCCAAAGCGCTGCGCGGCGAGATCAAGGAATTTACCGGCGTCTCCGCCCCCTACGAAGAACCCGCCCATCCCGAACTCGTCGTCGAATCCGATCTGCACAGCGTGGAAGAGTGCGTCGAGGAGATTGTCACGGCCTTGCTCAAACAGGGGATCATTCACCGAGTGGCGTAGCCGATGAGCCGTGTGAGGGTTGGTTTCGTCGCCGACAGGGGGCGATTCAAGACTTGGGGCGATAATTGCACGTTTCGCCGTGGGTATTGGCGTGGGTGTGGGCGGATCAGGCTGAACCAGACCTGCCAGGTTTTCTGAAAACCTGGCAGGTCTTCTGGACGAATGGACTTAACTCGATGCGGCTCTTGGGCTGGCGCAAATGGATATTCATGGGCATGGCGCTGCTATTAAGCGCCGTCAATCTCTATCGCCGGCATCGCAGCCGCACGCTTCGATCCCGGTCTCCACCGAGAGCCGCCCCTTGACCGCGTCCGTGTGCGCCAATACCTTCCTCGCCCACAATCTCGACCACATCACTACCACAGCCAGCGGCGAGATCCGCATGTTCGAGGCCAACGGCGCGGGCGTGGGCGTGGGTGACCTTGACAACGATGGCGATCTCGATCTGGTGCTGGGCAACTATGACTGGCCTTAACTCGATTTTTTGGAACGAGGGCACTCTGCGCTTCCGCAAAGAGGAGATGCCTGTGGGCGGCACACGCGCCGTGGCGCTGGTGGATGTGGACGCCGACGGCTGGCTCGATATTGTGCTGACGCGCACCAGCGGCGCGGTCAACTTCTGGCGCAATCGCGGCGACGGTACGTTTGCACAGGAATTTCTGCGCGGCTTTGCGCGCCCCGCCTATGTCATCGACTGGCGCGACATGGACGGCGACGGCGATCTGGACGCGGTGACGGCGTCGTATGATGCAGCCATGCTCACCGATTTGGGCAATACATTTTTGCTGGATGGCGGCGGCGGTGTCTATTATCACGAGAACCGGGACGGCACGTTTGGGACGACAACGCTGGCCGGGAATGCCCAGGCCCTTGCCATCGCCCTGTGGGATGCGGACGGCGACGGGCGACCCGATATTCAGATCGGCAACGACTTTGCCCAGCGCGATGATCTCTGGCTGCAAACGGACGACGGTTGGCTTCCGGCCGCGCCCTTTGACGAGACCAGCTACAGCACCATGAGCTACGATCTGGGCGACGTGGCGAACGACGGCAGGCTGGCGCTCTTTGCCACCGACATGAAGCCCTATTCCAGAGATCCGCGGGTGCTGGCAAGCTGGGCCCCGCTGGTGCGCGATCTCTGGTTTTCGCCGGAAGAGGATGATCCGCAGCGCCAAGAAAACGCCCTGCTTGTGCCTGATGGCCGTGGAACTTTCCGCAACCGGGCTTATGTCCAGCGTGCCGACGCCACGGGCTGGAGTTGGTCGGGCGTTTTTGGCGATTTGGACAGCGACGGCTGGCTCGATCTCTATGTGGTCAATGGCTTTATTGAGCGCGAGATTTTCGGCTATTTGCCCAACCACGAATTGGTCGAAGAAAATCAGGTGCTGCGCAACACCGGCCGCGGCGATTTTACCCGCCCGGACTGGGGATTGAACAGCACACGCAGCGGGCGCGGCATGGTGCTGGCCGATCTCGACGGCGACGGCGATCTGGACAGTGTGGTCAATAACCTGCGCGGGGCAGCCCAGCTTTTCGAGAATCAACTCTGCGGCGGTGATGATCTGCTCGTTGACCTACACTGGCCGGGCAGCGCCAATCCCAACGCCGTGGGCGCAACCGTCTATCTTGAGAGCAGTGCTGGTCGCCTGCGCCGTGATGTGGCCGTGACGCGCGGCTATCTTTCCAGCAATGCGGGTCCGCTGCATTTTGGCATCCCCGCCGACACGGCATTAAACCAACTGGAGATCCACTGGCCGGATGGGGCGGTTTCTGTGGTCGAGGGACTAGCACAGAATAGGGTTACGCGTATTTCAAGGGATAGGTAAACATGAAAGTTCGGGAGTTGCTTCGGTTGCTCGAAGAAGATGGCTGGCATTTGGAGCGCACACGAGGCAGCCACCGACAGTTCAAACATCAAGAGAAGTCCGGAACTGTGACAGTGGCTGGGAAACCAAGTGATGAAATTCGTAAAGGTACACTGGCAAGCATTTTGCGACAGGCAGGGTTAAGGTAGATTCGGGAGGCAATTATGAATTTAGATCAGAAATATTTAGTTGTGATCGAAAAAGGGGAGGGCAATTTCTCGGCATATTCTCCCGATGTTCCTGGTTGTATTGCTACGGGAGAGACATTGGACGAAACATTGGGCAATTTGAAGGAAGCCCTCTTATTTCACTTTGAAGGACTGCAACTCGATGGGGAATCTTTCCCGCAGCCGCGAGGCATTGACTCCTATTGGGAAGCGATGGAAGATTCCATTGGAGAAACCTACTTTTTTACACATCTTGAGATTGCCAGCTTTCTTCCCAGAGATGTTGTCATTGAGACCCGCTCATGATGCTTCGTTCAATAATACAAAACACATTCCCCATCCTTTCCTTGCTCCATCCGCGCCAACGAACCGGCTTGATCATGGCGGCGCTGGTGACGGCGCTGCTGCTGTGGAGCATGATCGTGTGGCGGGCGGCGATGCCGGTCTGGGGAGCGACGACCCTGGCGCTGGCCGTGGTGATCCCGGTGGCGGTGCTAAAATGGCACGACGATCTGCGACGGTGGGGCGCGGCGGTGATGGTGCTGAGCGTGTTGTTGGCGATGCAGGGCTTTCACACCATCGAGCACGCGGTACAGATGGTCCAGTATCATTTGCTCAAATGGCCGCCTTTTCTCTCCAGCGGGCTGATCTCCGCGGCCAACGCCGAGTGGGTTCACTTCACATGGAACTGGCTGGTAGTAGCCTGCTGCATTTACCTGATCCGCGGGGGCCTGCGTTCCCCGGCAGCATGGCTGTTGTTGGCTTGGTCGGTGGCGCACAGCCTGGAACACACCTATATGCTCATCCGCTACTTTCAGGCCGTGGCGGAACTAAAAGCGTTGGGTGTTGCCAATTTGGGGCTGGCCCAAGGGTTGCCCGGCGTCTTGGGACGCGATGGTTGGCTGGCATGGAGCGGGCTTTGTGGGCGGTTGCCGGGGCTAACCACGGCCACACGCATTGATGTGCATTTTTGGTGGAATGCGGGTGAAATTGTATTGTTGTTGGCAGCAGCCCATCCATTTTTGCAGAAGCGGCTGGGGAACGGCGAGGATATCTAGGCCGTCGCTGGCGGTCTAGGGTCCCAGAAAATCAGGAGCAGAATGATGGTTGATCAAGAGAAACGAATCGACGAAGCCTACGAACGCGCGCTGGTGATTATCCGTGCGTGTGCGGTTTCGACGGGTTTCCGGGCCTCGGCGCTGGCCGCGGGCTACCCGCAGATCTGGTCACGCGATTGTGGGATTATCTTCACAGGGGTGGCCGCCACAGGAGATGCCATTTTGCTGGCGGCGGGGCGCGCGGCCCTGGAAACAATGGCCGCTTATCAATCGCGGCTGGGGCTAATTCAACTGAATGTCAACCCGGATAACGGCTATATTAGCACCGAAAACGCCGGGGCGGTGGATTCCAACCTTTGGTATATCCTGGGCCATTATTTGCACTTTCAACTCACCGGCGACCGGGCTTTTTTGCAGACGCATTGGGCTTCGATCAACCGTGCGCTGATCTGGCTGGACTATCAGGACATGAACGAATGTGGCCTATTGGAGATCCCCGAAGCGGGCGATTGGATGGATCTGATGGCCGTGCGCTACAACGTGCTCTATGACAACGTGCTCTATTATGGCGCGCTGCTGGCCCACGAAGAGTTGAGCGGGGAAGTGGGCAACGCCGGGGATATCCATCGTCCCAAAATTGACGCCGCCGGCGTGCATGAACGTATCAACGCGCTGATGTGGGTGGATCGCTGTTGGGTGGCCGAGCATTTCGCCGAACATCTGGAAAAGCTCAAAGCCATGCGTTTGGAGTGGTTCATGCTCTATCACAACATGGGCACGATTTCGAGCCGCCCCTTTTATTTGCCCTGGGTGGCCTTCCGTGAATATGGCGATTGGTGCGACAGCCTCGCCAACCTGCTTGCGATCCTCACCGGCGTGGCCGACGGTCACCACACCGAGCACATTTTGCGCTACATGAAACAGGTGGGCATGGCCGAACCCTATCCCACCAAAGCCATCTATCCGCCCATCTATCCCGGCGAAAACGGCTGGCGCGACTATTACCGCAGCCGCAACTTAAACCTGCCCCACCAATACCACAACGGTGGCATCTGGCCCATGATCGGCGGTTTCCATGTGGCGGCGCTAATCCGCCACGGCTGGCGCAGCGAAGCTGAACGTCTTTTGGCGCAGTTGGCCTCGGCCAACCACGATGGTATCGACGGCGAGTGGGAGTTCAACGAGTGGCTGCACGGCGAAAGCGGACATCCCATGGGCTTTGGCAAACAGGCGTGGTCGGCAGCCATGTACATCTACGCCTACAACGCCGTGAAGACGGGCAAGTTGCCCCTGTTTGACGATCTGCTGGCTGCTAAGCCCCAGTCCGCACGCGTAGCCGAGGTCAACGATGTGATCATCCGCGCTGGGGGTGGGCCGGTGTAACCCACATCCTCTCCCCGCCCACTTGGTGCGCGTAGCCAAAGACCTGTAATTCCAGATCCGCCTGATCCGTCCAAAAGGTGCTGAGCTGCGAACGATAGGCCAGGATCGCCTGGATCTTGGCTTGCAGTGCTTCTTCGCTCACAGAGATCTCGAGTGGCAAGAGCGGCGGTTTGAGTGTGACCTTAATCCAGCGCTGCTCCACGTAAAGGGCCGGGGTGCGATTGCCGCCGCGAGGCCGCACGGGACAAATGTCCAGTAGTGGGCAGGCCTGACAGGTTGCCACATCGGGTCGGCCAATGAAACGAGCCTCGGTCCGTCCTGGCTCAATCTCAAACCGCTGGCCTTGGGGGCAGGTGGCGGCCAGAGGGATTTCTGCCGAGTCGGTCTCGAACTGAAAATCGACCAGACTCAGGGTGTCTGGGTTGGGTTTGTCGCCTCGAATGGCCGTCTGAACATGCTTGATATGGTGTTCATCCAGAATTTCATCCACACCAGGACTGTTGTAGCCGCCATCGGTGTAGATTTTCTCTACGTCCGTGCGCTCAATGAGAGCGGGCAGTTCATCTTGGAACATGCGGGCATCATCGGCCACATTGGGTTTGGTCTGCACGTTGAGAATCAGCTGTAAATCGTTGTCGGGATGGCAGGTTTCCGTGATGTTGGTCACGAAGCCCTGATACCCCTCCCCATTTTTGCGGCGAAAGGTGGCGTCGGGATCGTCCGGCGCTTGCAGGCTGGTAGCGGCCAGTTCGGCGGGCACTTTGGCCCGCTGTTCACTTTCTTCCCACACAAAGTGCTCGGCGAAGACCCGGGTCAGCAGCTGGTAGGCTGGCTCTTGCGCATAGGCGGCAGCCAATTCTGTCACCAGCTGGGCCATGACGCCCCCCATAGTCTCGATATGGGTGGCGTATTCGTCATTCTTGAGTCGATAGACATAGTGGCCGGACTTGCCTTTCACATAAGAGCTCAGCAGGTCGGCAACGTGGCCTGATCGATTTCTGACAACATGCGTTGCACTCGATGTAAGACTTCGACCAACAGATGAAGCCGACTATATTGGCGAATATGGCTGGCGATTTGGCTAGAATCCGTGCGCAGCTCCTGTGTGCGCACCCCGAAGGCCTCGATCTGCTCATCGGTCACTTGCGCAAAGGCCGCTTCGAACAGGTTCTCGCCTGTCGCCTGCATATGCTCACTCAGGCGACGACGAAATTCATAGACCGTGCGGATGGCAAAGTAGCCTTCACTCAGTTGGGCATAGCCCAGGGCGTAGCGAACCTGTAGATCAAAGGTGAAGTGCTCGTACATCTCCTCGTCGGTCCAGCCAAAGCCGGCCTTGAGAATCTCTAGCCCAATCAGCACGTTCACCGGCACATTGGGGCGAGACGCCTCGGTCGAGTACAGGACCGCAAACGGTTCTTCATCCAGGCGCTCGAACACATCCCGACGGAAGGTGCCAGCCCATGAGGCGTTCAACTTTTCCCGCATCCTGGACGGTAGCTCGTCCAGTGTGCTAAACAAGTGCCCTTGTCGATGCTTTTCGTTCTTTTGAAACATGGCTTTTACTCGCTGGATTAGGGACTACGCCGGTGCCTGACTCTATTCTACCCATTTTCAGAAATATCGCGAGTTTTACCCTTGTTAAGACCTTTTTGCAGTAGAGTCATAGAACTATCACAAACAGCTATTTATGATATTGAAAAAGATATTAATCAACATTTTGAAAAGCTAACCGATTTCGATGGAATTCTCAATGGGAAGAAGATAGGTATTAAATTTGCGGAGTTTGAGAGGCTCCGAGATGTTGTAAAAACAATGACTTTAATTACTTTACATGATGGCAATACGCACGGAATTGCATCTAAGGGTAGCGGAGCACAGCGTGCTGTATTTTTAGCACTCATGCAGTTTATTTCACAGAATTCAAAGCGCAACATAATTTGGGGAATTGATGAGCCGGAAGCCTTTCTTCACCCTCGTTTGCAGAAAAAGGTTGCTGCGGTATTCTACGAGATAGTTAGCGAGAGAAAGCAGTCATTGATTTAACCACACACTCACAACATTTTGTCAGACTAAATGATTTAAGATCTACGCATATTTTCAAAGGCAATGTTTCAGAACGAGAATATAGAAGAAAGCCGAATCAGAAATTTTATGAGGTGAGCACCACACCAGTTGTATGCAAGTCTGACTTTGAAAAGGCTTTACTCATTAGCAGCACTTGGTATAAGCAACAACGATGGCTGGGAAGTTCTACCATACAATATTCTCGTCGAAGGAGAAGAAGATAGAAAGTACATAACGACAATGCTTACAATGTTGGACTTATCTGTTCCGAATATTGTATGGTCTGGCGGAGCATCTAAATTTGCAGGGTATTTGCACTATTGTGGTCTTTTTGCAAAGGATCTCCCGTATAAGCCAGAATTCGTTTGTATTTTTGATAATGATGCAGAGGGTCGGGAGCAATCTCGTAAGATAAAATCCTCATATAAATATATTTCTGTTAGTAAGATGACTCTACTGCAAAAAGGTCTTAACAAGGGTAAAACTCGCGATATTTCTGAAAATGGGTAGAATAGAGTCAGGCACCGGCGTAGTCCCTAATCCAGCGAGTAAAAGCCATGTTTCAAAAGAACGAAAAGCATCGACAAGGGCACTTGTTTAGCACACTGGACGAGCTACCGTCCAGGATGCGGGAAAAGTTGAACGCCTCATGGGCTGGCACCTTCCGTCGGGATGTGTTCGAGCGCCTGGATGAAGAACCGTTTGCGGTCCTGTACTCGACCGAGGCGTCTCGCCCCAATGTGCCGGTGAACGTGCTGATTGGGCTAGAGATTCTCAAGGCCGGCTTTGGCTGGACCGACGAGGAGATGTACGAGCACTTCACCTTTGATCTACAGGTTCGCTACGCCCTGGGCTATGCCCAACTGAGTGAAGGCTACTTTGCCATCCGCACGGTCTATGAATTTCGTCGTCGCCTGAGTGAGCATATGCAGGCGACAGGCGAGAACCTGTTCGAAGCGGCCTTTGCGCAAGTGACCGATGAGCAGATCGAGGCCTTCGGGGTGCGCACACAGGAGCTGCGCACGGATTCTAGCCAAATCGCCAGCCATATTCGCCAATATAGTCGGCTTCATCTGTTGGTCGAAGTCTTACATCGAGTGCAACGCATGTTGTCAGAAATCGATCAGGCCACGTATGCCGACCTGCTGAGCTCTTATGTGAAAGGCAAGTCCGGCCACTATGTCTATCGACTCAAGAATGACGAATACGCCACCCATATCGAGACTATGGGGGGCGTCATGGCCCAGCTGGTGACAGAATTGGCTGCCGCCTATGCACAAGAGCCAGCCTACCAGCTGCTGACCCGGGTCTTCGCCGAGCACTTTGTGTGGGAAGAAAGTGAACAGCGGGCCAAAGTGCCCGCCGAACTGGCCGCTACCAGCCTGCAAGCGCCGGACGATCCCGACGCCACCTTTCGCCGCAAAAATGGGGAGGGGTATCAGGGCTTCGTGACCAACATCACGGAAACCTGCCATCCCGACAACGATTTACAGCTGATTCTCAACGTGCAGACCAAACCCAATGTGGCCGATGATGCCCGCATGTTCCAAGATGAACTGCCCGCTCTCATTGAGCGCACGGACGTAGAGAAAATCTACACCGATGGCGGCTACAACAGTCCTGGTGTGGATGAAATTCTGGATGAACACCATATCAAGCATGTTCAGACGGCCATTCGAGGCGACAAACCCAACCCAGACACCCTGAGTCTGGTCGATTTTCAGTTCGAGACCGACTCGGCAGAAATCCCTCTGGCCGCCACCTGCCCCCAAGGCCAGCGGTTTGAGATTGAGCCAGGACGGACCGAGGATCGTTTCATTGGCCGACCCGATGTGGCAACCTGTCAGGCCTGCCCACTACTGGACATTTGTCCCGTGCGGCCCCGCGGCGGCAATCGCACCCCGGCCCTTTACGTGGAGCAGCGCTGGATTAAGGTCACACTCAAACGGCAGGTCCTCTTGGCCATGCCCACCCAAGGCAATCCCCGGGCGGCTGTCGAGGCCACCATCCGCTCGGTCAAGCACTCCTTGAATCAGGGCCATCTCAGAGTGCGGGGACTCTTCCGCGTGGCCTGTCAGATGATCGCATCGGCCATGATGGTCAACGTACGCCGAATTCAGCGCAAAGTGGCCGAAACCCCCTCTCTCCTGGCTGCAATCGCCCTTTTTTGGCTCTTGAAGCGCCTGACACTGCCGTCAACGTCGAGCCATAACCGTTCCACCCTGTTTTTATGCCCTGAAAAATGCGGATTCGCCGCATTCTCTGTCCCCACGCATTCGCTCAACGCTTCCCCTGCAAATTGACCTTGTCGCAGGGGAGTCTAAGATAGAACTTCCAAGACATGATGGTGCTGTCTACATGGAAGGATCAAAAGATAACTGGGCTATAGAGGATTTCCTTCCCCCTCAGTTTGTCTTATCAACAATAAATACCATCTTAAAGCAGGAAAAGTATAAACAAATCACTAAAGTGCAGATTATTAACCGTGCAAAATCTGCATATATCGGTAAGCAGATACTAAAGTATGCAGAGGACTGTTGCAATCAGAATAATCCAGATAAGCCACCACTTCTGCTCGACATTGAGAGCCGGAAAAAGCAAATCTGCCAAAAGTTTTGTGATCAGGCATATAATTTTGATCCATCAGTAGTATTTTCAGGAACTCAAAGAGAATTCTTAATGCAACTTTCGAAGTAAATACACAGATTCATATCAAAAGGTGCATGACAGTTGGTAAACAAGTAGACCTAAACCTAACACTAGAAAAAGTGAAGCCGCATTAGCTCATAACGTAACGCCGATCTGCAAGATATCAACAAGGACTCACGCTTATATTGTAGATGGTTATGACGCTGCCAGTTTAATCAAAGAGCGGTACAATTTTCAATGTTAACTTCATTTTGATTTGCTACCTTTTTCCCCCAAGTGCTGAGCGTACCCAAAGACCTGTGGCTTCAAATCCGAGGGCATATTGCGCCTTTCTGTGTCCCCGGGCTAAGTTATGATCTGATTCACAGCCACTATCGGCTCTCGGGGATCGTGGTCTGTACACTTTCGCTTTTATTCGCTACAATTCCGGTATCCCCGCTTGCCGGAGACATCTTTTGGACAACACTCACTATCATAAACCATTTCACAACCCTGGAGGAAACAAGATGTTCAGACATCGAACAAAGTTCTTGACCCTGCTATTGGCCGCACTGATCCTTGTGATCTCGGCCTGTACGATCCCGACGCCGCCGCCCGCTGGTGGCGAATCGACCGATAGTGGCGCAACCACTACTGAAAGCAGCGACGAACCCACCACCATCACCTGGGCCATGTGGGGCAGCCCGGCAGAAGTGGAAACCCATCAGAAGGTGGCCGATGCTTTCATGGCCGAACACCCCGAAATCAACGTAGAGATCGCTGCCGAACCGTGGGCAGACTATTTCACCAAAATGCAGACATTGTGGGCCAGCGGCGATTCGTCGGTGATCCCCGATGTTCTCTTCCTCTCCCCGGTGATCAACTATGCCGCTGATGGCGTGCTGGAGAACCTGGATCCCTACATTGAGGCGTCTGGCTATGATCTGCAAGATTACTGGCCCTCTCTGTTGGAATGGGCAACCCTTGACGGCAGCGTCTATGGCTTCCCGCGTGACATCGGTCTGGAAGTCCTGTATTACAACACCGACACCTTTGACGAAGCCGGTGTGGCCTATCCCGAAGAGGACTGGACTTGGGACGATCTGTTAACGATTGCCGATCAACTGACTGTGGTGGAAGCCAATGGCCGCGTAGCTCGCTATGCCCTGGCTATGGAAGGCGGCAAGTATTCCCAGTGGCTCACGCAGAACAACGGCCAAATCTTGGACGATATGCGCAATCCTTCCGAATGCCGCCTGGATTCGCCGGAATCTGTTGCGGCTGTGCAGTTCTTCGCCGACATGATGGACAACAACTACGCCATGCGCCCGGCCAATCTGAGCCAGGCCGGTGGTGATGCGGCCGTCTTCCAAAGCGGTCAGGCTGCCATGATCATCCAGAACGCCAGCCGCATTTCGGCCTTTAACGCAGCCGAGATGAACTATGACGTTCAGGTGTTGCCGCTGCCCGAAGGCGGTATTCGCACCAACAGCGCCGCCGGCGCAGCTTGGGTCATGAGCAAGGATAGCGATAACAAAGAGGCTGCCTGGACCTTCTTGCAGTGGCTGCAAAGCACCGATGGCGGTCAACGTCTCTACACCGAATCAGGCGAAATCCTGCCGGCGTTGCAGTCCACGGCCCGCTCCGATGCCTTCTTGGGCCAAGACCAAGCGCCTGTCAATCGCCAAGCCTTCCTTACTGAGGGCGAAGGGGCTGGGATTGGGCGTGTTGGCTACTTTGCCGAATGGAACGAACTGGGTGGCACAATTATCAACCCCGGCTTGGATAGCATTTGGGCTGGCGAAGCCGAACCCGCCGAGGCTCTGGCCGCGATCTGCGAACAGGTGGACGCTTACCTGGCCGATCATGGATATCCGAAACAGTAGGATTTGACGATGCGAGGGTGGGGCAATGGGATGTGCATCTTGTTGCCCCACCTTTTCTTTTATACTGCGCAGAAGCACACCAGGACATTTTCCAAGAGCAAAATTTTCCTTTGTGGCGCTGCTTAGGTTAGGTAAGGGAGAAGCTGGCACCTGTGACAACCCTTCAACGAACTGCAAACCAACCTTCCGTGCGCTGGTGGCAGCGCTATCGGCCCGATCAACAGTGGGAAGCCTATCTCTTTTTGATTCCCAGCTTTGTTGGGTTTTTTCTGTTTGTGGCGCTGCCTGTAGTGGCAGCCTTGGTGCTAAGCTTTTTTGAGTGGAATTTGCTTTCTCAGCCCCAGTTTGTGGGCATCAGCAATTATAGCCAGTTGATCATGCAGGACCGGATCTTTCGCACAGTGCTGGCGAACACCCTTTATTTCACGGTGGTAATTGTGCCGCTGCAATTGGCGTTGGGGCTGATTTTGGCCGTGGCCCTCAATCAGTCGATCCGCGGTGTACAGGTCTATCGGCTCATCTACTTTATGCCCGTGGTAACCACAATTGTGGCGGCGGCACTGGTCTTTCAGTGGTTTTTTAACCGTGATTTTGGCATTCTGTCGGCGTGGATCTGGAGCTTGGCCGACCTGACCGGGCTGCCCATTCAGCCGCCCGATTGGCTCAACAGCAGCTTTTGGGCCAAACCCGCCGTGGTCATCCTGACCCTGTGGAAGAACACCGGCTTCACCATGGTGATCTATTTGGCCGGACTTCAAGCCATCTCGCCTGAGCTTTACGATGCCGCCGAGGTGGACGGAGCCAGCCCGTTGCAAAAGTTTTTCTATGTGACCCTTCCTATGGTCAGCCCCACCACCTTTTTCCTCTTGGTGATCCAGATGATCGGTGCCTTCCAGCTTTTCAGCGAACCCTTTGTGATGACGCGGTGGTCCGGCCCAAGCCACGCTGACTATCGTCTACTACATTTATCAAATTGCCTTTCAACTGAGCAACCGCATGGGCAAAGCTTCGGCCATGGCCTGGGTGCTCTTCTTTTTTATCTTTGCCCTCACCGTGATCCAAACCCAACTGCAAAAGCGCTGGGTCCATTACGAGGCAGGAGAATAGCCCATGGCAACCATTACGCCCGCTGCTCCGGTGAGACAGGTGCGAGCGCAACAAACAGGCCGCTTGCGCTGGCAAAACTGGTGGTTGCATCTGGTGCTGATCATCGGCAGCATTTTCATGCTGCTGCCCTTTGCCTGGATGCTCTCGACCTCGCTCAAAAGCGTGCGCGAGATCTTCACCTATCCCCCCACCTGGATTCCCGATCCGATTCTGTGGGAGAACTACGCCAAAACCATGCGCGCCATTCCTTTTGGCCGCTACTATTTCAACAGTGTATTTGTGGCGGTGGCGGTCACCGTGTTACAAATTCTTACCTCCTCACTGGCTGCCTTTGCCTTTGGTCGCCTGCGTTTTCGAGGGCGCAACGTGCTCTTTTTGCTCTACCTAACCACGCTCATGATCCCGTTTCAGGTGACCATGATCCCCAACTTTATTTTGGTGCGCTATCTGGGCTGGTTCGATACCTTCTCGGCGCTGATCTTCCCCACGGCCTTTTCAGCGTTTGCAGTCTTTTTATTGCGTCAATATTTTTTGGGCATGCCGCTGGAACTGGACGAAGCGGCACGCATGGATGGTGCAAACAGCTTCCGCATCTGGTGGCAGATCATCATGCCGCTGAGTGGGCCTGTGCTGGCGGCGCTGACCATCTTCACCTTTCTCAACTCGTGGAATTCCTTCCTGTGGCCGCTGATTATCACCAACTCGGTGAACACCCGCACGATCCCCGTGGGCTTGGCCTCGTTCCAGGGCGAATACAACACCGAGTGGAATCTGCTCATGGCTGGCTCGGTAATCGCCATGTTGCCTGTGCTGTTCGTTTATATCTTCGCCCAAAAACGCTTCGTCGAAGGCATCACCCTTTCCGGCATGGGGGGGCGCTAGAGATTAGAGATTGGCGATTAGCGATTGAATTCGATCCCTAATTCCCAATCTCTAGTCCCCAATCCCCAATCGCTATTTGCCCTCGAACAAATTTTCTGTCATCATAGGGCCATGACCAACAACGCTATCGGGAAAATCGTAAAATCCAATACCCACATTGACTACGTCTGCCAAATCTACGGGCCAGGCGAGATTGTAGCGCAGCCGCGCCCGCCCGACTATGCCTTTGGTGAGTTTGTGGCAATTGATCTGCCCAGCACAGTGCTGCCCGATGGCCGCAGCGGGCACACGCTGATCGGCATTATTTACAACACGCTACTGCTCAACCCCGAATTTGGCAGCCTGGGACCGCGTCTTAGTCCGCGCGGCGAACAAGAGATCTTCACGCCGGATTATCTCAACGAAACGGCGATTTTAGTGGGCATCATTGCTGTGGGCTGGCGCGACGAACATGGCCGTTGGCGGCAGGGTGTCCCCAGTTTGGCCGCCGAAGTCGACGCCCCCGTGCGTGGCCTTTCCCGCGCCGAACTGGAGCAATTTCACCGGGACGAGGACGGGCGGCTCTCTCTGCGCTATGCGCCGGTACTCATGGGCATGAACAATCCGCTGGTTCCCCAATTGCTGATCAACAGCATCGACCGCCTCATGCAGATCTTCCCCGACCAATGCGGGCAACTGGGCGTCATGCGCAATAACCTGGCGTGGAAGTCGATTGTGCAGCCAGCGGGATAGGGTAGTGAATAGGAGTGGAGATGGAACGACTGGAACGCATTACATTTGATCCCAAAGTGATGGGCGGTAAACCATGTATTCGTGGTTTACGCGTCACGGTGGGGATGATACTAGGGCTGCTCGCCGCTGGCCATACCCATGAAGGTGTGCTGAAAGCCTATCCGTACCTGGAAGCGGAAGATATTCGGCAGGCACTTGCCTATGCAGCCTGGCGTGTCGAAGAAGTTGAGCTACCCTTTGCAGTTGTTGCATGAAAATCCTCATTGATATGAATCTTGCGCCAGAATGGGAACCTGTCTTGCAACGTGACGGGCATGAAGCCGCTCATTGGTCAACGCTGGGAGATCCACGCGCAACTGATGAAACGATTATGCAGTATGCCCAGGATCATCACTATATGATTTTTACCCATGATCTGGACTTTGGGGCAATTCTCGCCGCAACACGCGCAACTGGTCCCAGTGTTTTGCAGATACGAACACAGGATACATTCCCAGAGTATCTTGAAAAAATCGTTATATCTACCTTGAAACAATATGAACCGCAATTGATTGCTGGTGCACTGATCTCTGTTGATGAACGTGCCCAACGTGTTCGTATCTTACCCATTCGTTGAGCTTTATGACCCAAAAACACTGTGTTGGCACTGTCAAAGGACCGGGCGAAACGCCCCACGAATTTACCTTCATTGCGCCGGACCCGGAGCGGCGCGTGAAGCATGGCGAGTTCGTCTATTATGAAACCACCGTGGATGGCGAAGAGAAGCAGATCCTGGGCCGGGTGACGGGCCGCGTGCCTGTGAAGCTCTTCCCCGACAGCTTCATGGCCGATCCGTCGGTATCGCCGGAAAGCGTCGCCATGCTCTTGGGCTATGACAGCGATGCTCGCGAACTCTTTCAAATCACAGTGACGGTGTTGGGCTTTTACGATGACAATCTGGGCGATTTCATCAACCCACGCGTGCCGCCACAGGGCGGCGCACCGGTCTATATTGCCGAGGACGAACTGCTGGCCGCCGTCCTCAGCCGGGGGACCAAAGGCCAACGCGGTAGCGCCTACATCGGTGATTTGCTCCGCCGCCTGCCGGGAGCCGTGCCCGTGGCGCTGAGCGTCAAAGGATTCACCAGCACCCATCTTGCCATTATCGCCAGCACAGGCAGCGGCAAAAGCTATTTGGCCGGCGTGTTGCTCGAAGAGCTGATGATGCCCTACAACCGAGCGGCTGTGCTGGTAGTGGATCCACACGGCGAATATGGCACGCTGCAAAAAGATATGCCTAATCTCAAGATTTTTGAAGCAGGCAACTACAAGCCCCCAGGTGCGCCTCTTCCAGCCAGATCAGGTCCGCGTGCGCATGACGCCCCGTACTACGTTGGCGCGACGCTCGGCCGCGAAGCACTCGCCGATGCTCTCTCGAGTTCTGGACTTGCCGTGATGCGCACGGGGCACCTGATGCACGCCCCTCGGCTTGCCGCCGTCGTCCTCGGCAGCGTCGTCGAACAGCGGCTCGGCGACGCGGCCCAGGAGCGCTTCGCGGGCGCGTTGCGCGCGTGCGAGGGGCTCGGGAGACTCCCCACGCGGAGCGTCTCGGGCCACTTCGTCGCGGCCCTCGCCGAGCGCCCGCAAGGCGGCTGAGGGACAGGTCGCTCCGCGCTCCGTGCCGAAGCGCACGAACAGGGGTCGTCCAATCGAGGCAGTACGATGACCCTCCCGTGAGTGCCTCGTTCGTCCACCTGCACGTCCACTCCGAGTTCTCGATTCTCGATGGGGCGTGCAGAATCCCCGCTCTCGTCGACAAGGCGGCCCGCCTGGAGATGCCCGGCGGTCACCCTCACCGACCATGGCTCGTTGGCGGGCGCGATCGACCTCTACAAGGAAGCGGGCAAGCAGGGAATCAAGCCGATCCTCGGCTGCGAGGTCTACGTCGCCGACGACCGGCGGGTGCAGACGAAGGGGACGGCGCACCTGACGCTCCTCGCCGAGACGACGGCCGGCTACGCCAACCTGATCAAGCTCTGCTCGCTCGGCTACCTCGAGGGCTACTACTACCGCCCGCGCGTCGACTGGGAGCTGCTCGAGCGGCACGCGCCCGGCCTGATCGCGCTCTCGGGCTGCCTCTCGGGGCGAGCGATAGAC
>CAVRLX010000013.1:0-155115 GCA_963721725.1 uncultured Chloroflexia bacterium | reverse complement strand
CAGTTATGCCCCCGAATCCAGGCTAGAAACGGGACTCAGACGTCACCGTCACCTGGGCATAAGGCTACACGGTGGTGGCTCATTGCTGCACCTATTAGACTAACTCATTTTCGTGAAGGGTGGCTGTGGCTCACAAGTAGCCCGCGGCAGAATGTCGTTGCTCTTCGTCCCTGCCTATGCTATCCTATCGCGCACGTCATCTAACTTTTCGCTGTTCCGGGTTCTGTGCATGGGCCACCGCCTTCATCCCCTCCCCCTGTTCCAATCGAGAAAAAATTTTCTGCTACGCCTAGGCTGCTGGACGGCCCAGGCATGGCTGATTGGCGCGTTGCTCTCGCTTGGCGTAAGCACCGCCATCTATGCACAGGAAGAAAGCCCGGCCACCGGCTCGCACACCATTTTTCTGCCCAATCTCAGCGCAGCATCGGCCCCGCCGGTTCCGTTTAGCGGGCATGGGGAATGGCCGGCGGGTCGCACCTATACTGTACGCGCCGAGGATACGCTCTTTGCCGTGGCGCTGGAGATGGGCATGGATCTGGCCGAAATGAACTGTCTGATCTCGCCTACTTTCACTTGGGCCGAGCCGCTTGTGATTGGCGATCAGCTCACTGTGCCAGACTATCCGTTTTTCTGCCATGTAGTAAGTGCAGGCGAAACCTTGTTGGAGATTGCGGCGAACTACGGCGTGGATCCCGAAAACATCCGAAGCGAAGTCTGGAATGGCCTGCGCTCTGGCGAACTAGGCGTCGGCCAGAATCTGCCGCGTGCCATTGGTGGCAACCGCAGTTGTGGCTCCAGCGCAGCCCTTTGTCAACCAATGGACCATTGCCAGTGGCGAGCATCGAACGGTGGGCAACCTCAGCGCGGAAGATCCCGCCATCCCCGCCGATTGGCCCTATGGCAGCGGACGCTTTGTCTGGCCCACCTATGGCTGGCTGACCCAGGGCCACAGCGTCGGCCACAGCGCGCTGGATATTGCCGCTCCCGCCGGTTCGCCTGTCACAGCGGCAGATCGGGGCAGAGTGATCCGCGCCGGGTGGAGCAGTGTTGGCTACGGTCAGTTTGTGGTCATCGACCACAACATCGACTATCTTACGCTCTACGCCCATCTGGGAACAATTACCGTCCAGGAAGGGCAGATTGTGGGCAAAGGTCAGTTGCTCGGCACAGTCGGCTCCACTGGCAACAGCACCGGCCCCCATCTCCATTTTGAAATCCGTGACTTCGGTCAGCGTGTCGATCCGCTGACACTGCTGCCCCGCTGAGTTTGATCCGCAGATTCCGCAGATTTCCCCTTCTGAATTCTCTACGATCTCAGCGCTCTCTGCGTTGAACTTCCCGCGGAAAACAAAAATTCCACGGTTGGCTCCGTGGAATTTTTGTCAGATTATCACTCTTTTAGAGATGATTACGTTTTAAGCAGCAGACTCAAGCGTCAGGATTAGCGCACCGTCAGGGGCAGGAAGATTTTCATGACTTTGGCGGGGACGGACAGTTCAATCGAGGCAGAGGCATTCACGCCCACCACTTCCACCAGGCTGTATTCGCCATCCTCGGCGAAGACATTGTATTGGCCCTCTTCCAGGTTTGCGAAGACAAAGTCGCCATTCTCATCGGTCTCGACCACAGCCACCATGGCCCCAACCACTTCCTCACCGGTGCGTTGCAGGTAGACCATGTGACCAACCAGCGCCAGTTCCTGCGGTTCACGGACACCATTGTTGTTGCTGTCTTGCCAGACCGTGCCACTGATGCGACCCGTTGCAATATCACCACTGGCTTGCACAGCCGAGAGACCAAACAGAACAAAAATCGAGGCGACAATCAGGGCGATGGAGAAAGTGGCGGCGAATTTTTGAGTCTTCATGATTTTGGTTCCTTATGGTGTAAGGCGCTTGGCCTGGATTCCTGTGCGTTTTGCTTCGTGACCAAATCATATAGCAAAAATTAAAATTTGTGGCTGTCAAAGAGATTACAGCATTTCAGATAAAGTGTATTTCTTTTTGAAGAACTTTACAAGGGCACAGTTAAGATCGGGTGTAATTCAGAATGGGGCGAATCGTCGAAAAGTTCCCAGCACTTCTGTTGCCTCCACCTTGCATACCACCCGTTGAGAGCAACCACTTTTGGGGCAGTTGACGATTGCTATAGAGGGGTTTATACTAAAATCGTCCTCGTCTTTTTGTCAGCACCCTTGATGGCACATTTTTGTTCACATGCAGAGAAAGTTTGCATACAGAGATCAATCGGTGATCAATCGGTCTAGCGGATAAAGGTCTGCATTTTTGTGGCCGTCTACACTCCCTGGCATGAAAAAGACGTCCCGCCCACTGGAGAATGGTTTCCCGCCATTCTTGGCTGAAGAGAGTTTCTCTCTTGCCAGCCCGCCAACCTACCCCACAAGATTTTTTAGGTTGAAAGCCCCAGAGCTTGGCTCTGGGGCTTGCCTATTCCCTCCCACGCTGATCGTTCCCCTGTCATTGCTCTCCATAGAAACAAAAGATATAAAGTCCGCCCCATTTTTGATACAATGTGCGAACTTTGATTCAGCCCTGTAACGATCTATACGCAGCAGCAGAAACTCTTCCTTCGGGGCGCTGCATCGTCTATCGTTACCCATCTTTTGTAATCGGAGCTTTCTATGTCGAATTGTATTGTTGCGCCGCAGCCCGAGGCGGTTGAAGCAGGCGCGCTGGTTTTGCGCAAGGGTGGCAACGCTGTGGACGCGGCGATTACCGCCGCGCTGGTACAAGGCGTCATTGATCCGCAGATGTGTGGATTGGGCGGCTATGCGTTGCTGAATTTGCACTGGGCGGGCAACGCTGGCTCAGTGGGGATCGACGCCCCAGCGCTGGCTGGCGCGGG
Organism: uncultured Chloroflexia bacterium; assembly: GCA_963721725.1. Lineage (GTDB taxonomy): Bacteria > Chloroflexota > Anaerolineae > Caldilineales > Caldilineaceae > RI-153. Next base: position 152,250 of record CAVRLX010000013.1, on the reverse strand, counting down.
TGTGTCGGCGGCCATGTGGGAAGACAAAGTGCTGCGCCCGAGTCCAGGTGGATGGGGTTTCTTTTTGGAAGGGCAGCTCAACGAGGCGGGCTATACTTCGATCTGCACGCCCGGCGCGGTGAAAATGTACGACGCCATGTTGCAACGCTGGGGTAGCCTCAGTTGGGAGGAGGCAATCCAACCGGCGGTGGCGCTGGCCGAAGAGGGCTTTGTTGTCGGCGCACACGCCGCCAACCGCTGGAAAGAACCGCCCGATTATCCCGACACCTGCTCATTGTTGGATTATATTCTGCGCAATCCCGAAGCACGCCGCATCTATTTGCGCGCCGATGGACAGCCTTATGACGTGGGCCAGACCATTCGCAACCCCGATGCGGCCAAAACGTTGCGCCATTTGGCCCGCAACGGGGCCGATGATTTTTATTACGGCGCGCTCATGGAACAGATGACTGCCGATCTTGCCGCCAATGCCAGCTTCGTTACGCGTCAGGATTTTGAGAACTATCAACTTCAAGAAAATGCTTCGGTGGAAGGAACCTATCGCGGCTATCCTCTGAGCAGTGCAGCGCCGCCCCACGGTGGCCCGACGTTGCTTGCCATCCTCAATATTCTAGAGGGGTATGATTTGGCAGCCATGGGCCACAATTCGCCAGACTATATCTACACCGTGGCAATGGCGATGAAGGCAGCCTTTGCGGATCGCAATCAACGCATGGCCGATGCAGCTTTTGTCGATGTGCCTGTGGCGTGGATGATCTCCAAGTCGCGGGCGGCCGAATGGCGTGAGGTTATTGACGCGGGCGGGCCGATTCATGCGGGCTTTGGTCCTGCCGAAAAGCCACATACGACCCAAGTTACGGTGGTGGATGCGGCGGGAAATTGTGTTTCGCTGACCCATTCGCTTGGCTCATCTTCAGGGGTGATCACACCGGGGCTGGGCTTTATGTACAATAATTCGATGGTCAATTTTCACCCGTGGGCGGGACATGCCAACTCGATTGCGCCGGGCAAAGGACGCACCACCGGCATGGCCCCCACCATCGTCTATCAACGGGGAGACGATGCCATGCGCCATCCGCGGCTGGTGCTGGGCGCAGCCGGGTGCCACCCGCATCATCACGTCGATCTTGCAGGTGATCCTCAATGTGCTGGATTTTGAGATGGATATTTTAGAGGCTGTGTACGCGCCACGCTTTGATTGCCAAGTGGCGTCGATTCGCTGTCAGCGTCGCATTCCCAGTTATGTGTTGGACGAAGTGCGGCGTCGGCATCCCATTGAGCATATCCCTTACAGCCACGGCGATTTGGGGTTGGTCCATGCCATTGCCATTGACCCAGAGAGCGGGGCGCTCCGCGGCGCGGCGGATACCGGCGCGGATGGGATGGCGTTGGTGGTGTAACAAAGAGGAGGGAGATTGAGCGATTAGGAGAGCAGCATACGCTTACTCTCCTAATCGCTCATCTTTTCTTGATTAGGCGGGAACCGGCGCGTACTCGTTCAGCCGTTGCAGCGTGCCTTCATAGATCTCAAAATGTTCGCCCTCGCTCTCCGCGGGGTCCACAAATTTATACCACATGGCGTGGTCGGGATTCTCGCCGGCCAGTTCGCGGCGGCTGACCCGGATCGTGCCTTCGGGGCTGTGCCATTTCACTTCGCGATCTTGCAGCAAAATGTATTCGCCGGCGTAGGCATCGACAAACTTCTTCATATTGTCGCGATAGTAAAGGGCCTGTTCACACATGGTATAAAGCCATGAGAAGTTGGTTTGTGCCGAGTCGGTCATCATGGAGAAGAAGGTGCCTTCGGGCTGCGGCTCCAACTCCGAAACGAAGTCGATCTCGTCCAGATTCACCGTGCCAAAGCCGTTGTCGGCGGCCATTTTTACCGAGTTGCGGTCACGGTTAAAGGGCGGCGTCGGCCAATCGGCCTGGGGATTGTGGCCCATGACGTGCATCAAACAGGCGTCGGTGCTGATCACGTGATCGCCCGCCAAGAGGCCATTTACCACACGCCCCATGCCTTCGCCGTTACCCCATTCCTGCCCCGCCTGCCCCACCAGCGCATCCACAATGTTCAGCGCCGGGTTGAAGATGCGGCCCAGGTCTGCCAGATGATAGGGCATACGCACGAGGTGATGGTAATAGGTGCGCGGTTTGCCGCCGTGAAATTCGGGCGGAACCAGCCCGAAAAGATTCTTGAGACAGCCGGTGACACCCATGAAGGCGTGGTTTTTGATCAGGGCCACATCCACCAATTCGTCGGCCTCAACGGCATCTTTCATCATCACATATTGGCGGAACATCAACCCGCCGCCGGGGGTATCCACGGTCACATAAGGGGGACGGGTGCCATCGGCATAGCGCACGCCGAACTCTTCGAGCAGTGGTGCAATCTGGGTGGTCTTTTCAATGGTCTCGCCGTTGTACATGGTGTAAAAACTGCAATCCACGCAGACGAGTTCAGCCGTAGTCTTTTCGCGCAGCAAGCGCAACGTGGCGCGCACAACGCTGTCGCTCACCAATTGTTGGCGGTTGCGCTCGTCGTACATCACGACGTTCTGGGGCGCTTTGTCCTGGTTGAACTTAATGGCGATGGTCTTGGCGGCACGCAGTTTGTTCCACGAGCGCTGGAGCGGTTCAGTGGCCCGCTTGAGTTCTTGATAGACAGTTTCGTCGTCGGCTAGGTGGTCGCAATGCACGGCGCGCACCTGATAATTCGGCAAAGATGACATGCAATTTCTCCTCAATTTGGGATCAACGAAAGGCAAATGATAGGTACAAGTTTAATGCAGATCGGGCAGAAAAACCATTGCAAGTGAGGATCGAATTAAAGATAGAACTACAGAGGAGAGAGAGGGTTTCACAGAGATCAGGAGGATTCAGGAGAGAAGAATCTGCGGAATCTGCGAAATCTGCGGATCAAAAGGCTTTGGGCAGGAAAGTCCAGAATGGAACGCAGATGACGCAGATTGAGCGGATTTTCGCAGATCAGACTGTGTCGATTCGCTCGATCCGCCTTATGCGCGTTCTATCTCCGGCGGATAGTCGGCGATCTTCTGTGCCAATCGCCCGGCCAGATAGGCATCGGCTTCGCCCAGCGCGGCCAGAATCTCACCGGCTTCGGCCCGATAGGCAACGATGCGCTCCGCCGTCCAATAAGGGGGCGGCGCTTGCAGGTTGGTGATGCGATCCGCCAGTTTGACCATCCACACCTCAGTCGACTGTTGGCGAATGCGACGCAGACTGTCGGCCATTTGCGCGGCTTTAGGCAGCGTGGGATCTTTGGTCAAGGCCAGCACGCCATCGGCCACCGCTGTGCCAAAGCGTGCCGCCACCTCTGCATACGTCACCGGCGTATCTTCGATAGTATCGTGTAACAACGCGCACTGCACCGCCAGATCGGGATCACCCACCGCGCTGCCCTGGGCCAATGCCGCCATCACTTCGGCGGCTACGCTGACCACATGCACGACATAGGGCCGGTCGCCGCCGGGGATCTGCTGCCCAGCGTGGGCGTGTGCGGCAAAGTCCACAGCGGCGATGTACTGTTCCGGTGACCAGAGTGTAGAAACCATACTGTTCTCCCGATTAATCCGCAGATTGCGCAGATTGCGCAGATTTCAGAGAAGGCAAAGTGCAAAAGTGGTTGAATGGCTTTTTTGGAATCTGCGTCATCTGCGTTCTATTCTGCTTGATATCTTTGCGGTGAAATTCGACTACGCAAACCAGATCTGCCACATGACCAACCCCGCTACGTATGAGATCAGGTTCAACGCAAACCCGATTGCCAGCGCCCGCCGCCACGGCCATTGTAACCAGTGGCGATAGAAGATCCCTTCCACCAGCGCGATGAGCAGTTCATAGAGATAGAGCCGGGGCAGAAAGGGCAGTGGAATGTGCGGAAAGCTGAACCAAAAGAGCGTGTGGGTAATCAGATTGACGCCGATCACCCCAGCCCACCCGCGCCAGGGGCTTTCCCGGCGCAGGGTGAGGTAGAGCATCATGCCCACGCTTTCGGTGATCAGCGTGATGAGCAGTGCAGCAAGGTGAATCAACTCTCTGCGCTAGCGTGTGTTGCAGACGAGACACTCGTTGACGTCAGTGTCCGGGTTGTCTTTGCAGTCGGGGCTTTCCAGTTGGCACGTGCCGTTGGGCGCCGAACAGCCAAACGTGTAGCCATAGGTGCAGGCGTCGCCCACAGCTTTGCCCTGGCACGCCCAGTAAGGCGCAGGCGAATTACCCATGAGCAAAAACATGACGACAATTAGCAGCCAGAGCGGTATTCGTGACCATTTCTTCATTCTAAATTCTCCACTTCAGTTGGGGTGATTGATGTGGAGGGGTGGCAAACCTACGCTTCCCTCGTTTTTCAGTGTGCATTATAATCAGCATATCCCTTACCCGCTATTCCAGACATCCATAGAGAAAGAGAAGCCATGCCACACCTGATCACCACGCTAGGCCCGCGCAGTGCCGCAGACGTGGGCATGATCTTGCCCCACGAGCACATTTTTGTCGATCTGGGGCCGACAGAGGCGGAAAGCTGGCGCAACGCCACTGCTACTGACGTCATCCCAGTGATGCGTCCACATCTGGAAGCGATCAAAGCTCAGGGCATTACCGTTTTCGTGGAATGTACCCCGGTGGGCGTAGGCCGCCGCGCCGACATTGACCGCGCCGTCTCCGAGGCGGTCGATCTGCCTGTGCTTGTGCCCACGGGCATCTATCGCGAGCCGTGGATTCCCCAATGGGCACACGCGGCCAGCGCAGAGGCTTTGCGCGATTGGATGCTGGCCGAACTTACCGACGAGATCGAAGAGAGCGGCGTGCAAGCAGCGTGGATCAAACTCAGCGCGGGCGACGATGGCATTACGGCGACGGAGACAAAATTGCTGCGTGCGGCGGCACAGGCAGGCCAGCAGACCAACGCCATCATCGGCAGCCACACGATCCGCGGGCGGGTCGTGCGTGAACAGTTGGATATTGTCGAGGCCACCGGCTACACCCCCGAACGATTTATTTGGATTCACACTCAGGCCGAGCCGGATTTTGCGCTGCATGTGGAAATGGCCCGCCGGGGTTGCTGGCTGGAGTACGACGCGATTGGCAGCCCCAATTTTTCCGATGAATGGTACATCGAGCGCATCCAGCGTCTGCTCGATGCTGGCTTCGGCCACAAACTGCTGCTCAGCCACGACCGCGGCTGGTATGATCCGTCCAAACCCGGCGGCGGCGAACAAAAGCCCTTCACCTATCTTGTGGAGAGCTTTTTGCCCAAGTTGCGCACCGCCGGCGTAGACGATGGCACAATTTGGCAATTGACCGCCGAAAATCCGTTCCGAGCCTATGCACGGTAGAATTACGTGTTGCGTGTTACATGTTTCGTAATCCGTAACACGTAACACGCAACATCATGCATCACCCCTACAATCCACCCCATAGCTTAAAAAGGAGAAACTCCCATGTCTCGTATTGGTCGCGCTGTGGTCGCCCTTGGTCAAGATTTCGCAATTCGTGAATATGAAGTGCCGGACCCCGCGCCGGGGACGGTCTTGCTGCGCCAGGAGTTGGCGGGGATCTGCGGGACGGATCTGCATAACTGGCAAAATGGCATTCCCAAGCCGACGATCTTGGGCCACGAGAATGTGGGTATCATCGAAGCGCTGGGCGCAGGCGTCACCACAGATTATGTGGGCAACCCTGTGCGCGAGGGCGACCGGGTGATCCTTCAGCCGGGGACGGCAGGCGGTCAGGGTGCATATGGCTTTCAGACCAACCCCGACGAAGCGCCCCATTTCTATGGCGGCTTTGCCGATTACATCTATTTAGGGTTGCCCGGCACGGTTTTTATTAAAACCAGCGCATCGGCGGAGGTGGCGGTGCTCACCGAGCCGTTCACCGTGGGCGTTCATGCCGTCATGCGTGGCAAGGTGCAGATCGGCGACACAGTGGTGGTGCAGGGATCGGGCGCGATTGGGCTGGTCACACTGATTTGTGCCAAGATCAGCGGCGCGGGCAAGTTGATTATGGTGGGCGGTCCCGCCGAGCGGCTAGAGTTGGCAAAGCGGATGGGCGCGGATGTGGTTATCGACATTGAAAAGGTGCGCTCTGCCGAGGAACGCACGCAACTGGTGTTGGATGAAACGCCGCGCCGGGCCGGGGCTGATGTGGTCTTTGAGTGTGCCGGGTTTCTGCCTGCCACGCCAGAAGGGCTGGGCTATGTACGGCGCAGCGGCACCTTTGTCGAGGTCGGCCATTTTGTCGATATGGGGTCAATAGACTTTAACATCAACCAGTTGCTCATGCGCAAGAACCTGCGCGTCGAGGCGATCTGGGGTAGCCAAACCGAACACTTTGTACGTGCCATGCCCATTTTGGAGAAAAACGAATTCCCCTTCGCCGAGATGGTCAGCCATGTGTTGCCCCTGGAGCGGCTCAAAGAAGGCTTCGATGCGCTGGGCGGGCGTTATCGGCTGGGCGACGAAACAGTGATCAAAATTGTTGTGCGTGGCGGGGAATGGTGAAATAGGGCACAGTGTCATCTGTCATACTCTTTTGACGGTTTCCATAGCGTGAATTAAGCTGTGAGAAATTCCGGCTTTTGACAGGCACATTCCGCAATTCTGTTCCACTCGCTTACCTATAAATCTCTCAACCGCCTACTCTCAACTTTCCATTGATGAAGCATCGTACTCACCAACCACCCTTTGCCAAACGAGGACCCCATGCTCATTATCGACGCCCATCTTGATCTCTCCATGAACGCCCTACAATGGAACCGCAACCTGCTCACGTCGGTCTATACCATCCGCACGCGCGAGCAACAGATCCCCGGCAAGGGGCGCGCAGGCGGCACTGTGGCCTATCCTGAAATGCGCCAGGGACGCATTGCGCTCAGCATTGCCACCGTGCTTTCCCGCTCCACGGGCGTGCCCATCCCCTATTTTGATTTCGACACCCCAGCCCAAGCCCACGGCATGGCACGTGGACAACTGGCCTATTACCGCGCGCTGGAACGCCAAGGTATCGTGCGCGTGCTTGAAAATGCCGCGGCGCTGAATGCCCATTGGGCGGCGTGGGAAAGTTGGGAAAGCGCGGGAGCCACCGCAAGCGAGGAACCGCCGCTGGGCTTTGTAATCAGCATGGAAGGGGCCGATCCTATTCTCGATCCCGAACAATTGGAAGAATGGCACAGTCTGGGCCTGCGCGCGTTGGGGCTAACCCACTACGGGCCGGGGCGCTATGCCGGCGGCACGGGTACTGAAAAGGGGCTAACCGATTTGGGCCGCGCCATCTTGCCCGAAATGGCGCGCTTGGGTGTGCTCTGCGACATGACCCACTGCTCGGATCAGTCGTTTTGGGAGGTAATCGAGCAGTACGAGGGGCCGGTGTTGGCAAGCCACAATAACACGCGCGCCCTGGTTCCGCACCAGCGCCAGTTCAGCGATGACCAAATCCGCGCCATTGCCGACCGCGACGGCGTGATTGGCGTAGCCATGGACATCTGGATGGTGGTCCCCAACTGGACCTTTGAGAGCATCGGCAAACGCAAAGTCTACCTTTCGGATATCGTCGATCACATTGACCACATCCGAAAGTTGACCGGCTCGGTGAGTAACATTGCCATCGGCACGGACCTTGACGGTGGCTTCGGCACTGAACAGTCGCCGGCGGATCTGGACACCATCGCCGATCTGCAAAAGATACCCGATATCCTGCGCGCGCGGGACTATAGCGCCGATGACATTGCCGCGATTTGCCACGGTAATTGGCTACGCTTGTTGCAGAAAATTTAGCCCACCGCGGCTCGGCATGATGACTGCGAAATTTCAACGCAAAGCGGCAAAGAGGGCGAGAAACCTTTGCCGCTTTGCGTTACGTTTTTGATGCGCCCTATTGCGTTTGCCAACCTCGCCCTCGGTTCGCGCAAAATTGCCCCAGTGTGATAGCATCGAAGTGATGAACGCCGCATCTGCTGACCGTGCCCGCCCGCAACGCCCCATTGTTCGCCTCTCGCATCGCAGCTTGCTTTTGGCAGGCTTGTTGTTGGGATGGGGTCTGCGTCTCTATCGGCTGGGCGCAGAATCGCTCTGGTATGACGAGGCCGTCAGCGCCTTTCTCGCCCGCCAATCTGCCGCCGACCTCATCGCCCACACCGCCCGCGACATTCACCCGCCGGGCTACTATCTGCTCCTGCACGTCTGGCAGATAATCACCAGTCCAACCCTCAACACCGGCTTTGAATTCCTGTGGGCGTGGCCCAGCGCGCTTTGTGGCATGATCCTTTTGCCGCTGATCTATGCGCTGGGCCGCCGTCTCTTTGATCGACACATTGCCCTGATCGCGCTCTGGCTGACTGCGCTCCACCCCTATCACATCTGGTATAGCCAAGAAGTCCGCATGTACACCCTGGGCGCGCTCCTGGGTCTGCTCTGCCTGTGGGCCACGCTGGGGATGACAACAGACAACAGACGGCGGACCGCAGACCGCCCTTCCCCCCTCCTCTACATCCTCGCCGCCGCCGCCGGACTCTACACACTCTATTACTTCGCCTTCCTCCTCCTCGCCCTCAACGTATGGATATTCATGCAATACGCAACACGCAACACGCAACACGCCCTTCACCCTTCACCCTTCACCGTCTGGCTACTCGCCCAATTCGCCGTGCTGCTCCTCTGGCTGCCCTGGCTGCCCACGGTCTGGCGACAAGTGACACAGCCGCCGGTTCCACCCTGGCGCGGCAGCATCGAAACGCTAACGGTGATCCGCGAAACGTTTTCCGCCCTGCTGGTGGGACAATCCCCACCGCCGACAGAATGGATCTGGGCAGGGCTGGCCTTAGCGCTGATCGCCCTTGCCTACACGAAGAGACAGCATCACAAAGGGATATCGATCCTAACGCTCTATGGCTTGCTTCCCTGGCTGCTGGTCTATCTCATCAGCAGCACACTGACACCGCTCTATCATATCCGCTACTTTTTCATGTACGCTGCCCCGCTCCCCTTATTGATGGCTGTGGCCCTGCCCCGCGGCCTGTGGGGACGGATAGGATTATTGGGGTTGAGCTTGGCGAGTGTGTGGAGTTTAAGCGAGTTTTGGTATTCACCCGTCTATCGCAGCGACGATCATCGCGGCGCGGTCTCGGCGCTGGCCGAAGCCTGGCGGCCCGGTGACGCGGTTTTGGTCAACGCGGGCTGGGTCTATCCTGTTTTGGACCTCTACTGGCCCACCCATCTGCGCGGCCCAGACGATGCCCGGCCTGCGCCGTTGACAGAGCATCTGCGTTTAACCGAGGGTATGCCGGATCCAGCCTTTTCCACCCCAAAGCCGCTCGTCACCGGCAGCGTTGACGGCGCAGAGACGCTGGGTTGGGGCTTGGCCGAAAGCGACTTTTACGCCATGACCTATGCCCGTGCAACGGCAGCGCTCACCGATCTGGCGGCCCAGGCAGCGCGCATCTGGCACTATCGCCTCTATGACACCGTGAGCGATCCCCACGGCAAGTTGCGCGCTGATCTGGCCCAGTTGGGTGGCAAATCCGTGGATCAGCCCTATCCGGGCCGCGATTTTCTGCGGCTTGAACGCTATGATACTGGCGCACCCTGCCAGGCCGCTCCCTTATTGGCAACGGCGGGGGAAGCCATCCAATGGGCGGCGCTCGATTTGCCAACCACGACACAGGCGGGGAGCTATCTCTATGTTACGCTGTGTGCCGAAGCACTGACGGGATATAATGCCGGGCTGCGCACAAGTTTGCGCCTCTATCGCCAGACCGACGATACGCTGATTGCCCAGGCCGATGGGCCGATAGACGGAGAGCGGATCACGCTCGCCCTCCCCATACCCGCGGCCACGCCGCCGGGAACGTATTGGCTTGATCTCATCGTTTATAACGGCGCGGATGGTGCGCCACTGCCGCTCACAGGCGCGTCTATCATCGATGGGCAACGGTTGCGGCTGGGCACGCTGACCGTCGATCTGCCGCTTATGCCGCCGCCCGCGCCTGCGCCGTTGGCCCGCTTCGATTATATTGAGTTGCTCTCCGTCCACTGGGGCACGGGGCAGGCGCGGCCCGGTGAGACGTTGGCGATCTCGACCCTGTGGCGACCGCGCCCCAACGAGTATCGAGATACCTATGCGGCGCGCTTTCGGTTGACTGGCAACGGAGAGACACAGGAATGGCGTCGGCTGCTTGGCGGCGATGGCTATCCAAGCGGAGCGTGGGCGGCGGGCTACCCTGTGCGCGATTGGCAGCGATTGCCACTTTCGCCTGATCTGCCTGTGGGCGAGTATACTTTGTGGGTGGGCCTGGAACGGGCCAGCGACGGACAAACGATCCCCGCCCGGCGTGGGTGGCTGGCACAAGAAGCCGTTCCGCTTGGAAGGGTACAAATTCAGAACAAGAGATTGGGTGATTAGGAGATTGCGAGGTTTCAGATTGGGTAATCCCGCGCGCTCTTGATTGCCACACCAATCCATAAAGGATCTTTTATGCAACTCGGTGCAATGAACAATCCGCGCCGCGATCTCTTTGCCGAGATGGGCTGGTTTGCGGAGAATGGCTTCGACTATATCGATCTGACCATTGAAGCCCCGGCCACGGCCACCGAATCCACCGATTGGCGTGCTGTGGCGACGGCGGTGGCGGACAGCGGATTGGGCGTGGTCGCCCATACTGCGCCCTATTTGCCCATCCATAACCCGTCGCCACTGGTGCGCAAAGCTGCGTTGGATGAATTGCGCCGTTCGATTGATGCCGCCCAGCTCATCGGGGCGACGCTGTGTACCATGCACTTTATGGGCTGGCCCGACTATCTTAGCGACGCCGAAGGCTATGAATTTTATCGGCAGATGCTCACGATTTTGACCCAGCATGGGGCGGACCGGGGCGTGGACGTGGCAATGGAGAACGGGATTCATAACCGTCATCAACACAAATATTTCCGCGAGATCTTCAACCGTGTGCCCGATCTCAAACTGCTCTACGACGTGGGGCATGGCAATCTGGCAACGGCCAAAAGCATGACGCGGGAGTATCTCTTTTCGCTTAGCGACCGTCTGGCCCATGTCCACATGAGCGACAATAACGGCGTTGACGATCTGCATTTGCCCTTTGGTGCGCCCATGCACGGCGGGCTGGATCTGCTGCAAAATTTGCGCACACTGCGTACTTTCCACTACGATGGCACGATTACCATTGAAGTGTTCGGAGAGCGCCGGCTGCTCTTGGAAAGCGCCCGGCTGGTGCGCGAACTCTGGGCACAGGCGGAGTGAAAAAGGGTGTGAAGGTAGGCGATTAGGGCATTGTGCAGGTTTACAAGCGGCTAGACGCAGTCGGTAGATAAGCGACGCAGTGCCGCTTATGGCCCGGTTGTGTGGTCGATCAGGAGAGGGGATCCGCATGAAAATGCGTTATTTGCACAAACAAATTGGAGGAAGTATAGCACTAGGCATGTTGGCGGTGCTCGTGCTGTGGGCCTTGTTGGGCATAGGCGCTGATAATCTCTATGCACAAGCGACCCGAACGCGCACGCCTTCACCCACGCCCACGCGAATGCGTTTGACGGCGACGCCTTCCGCTACACAGACCATTTCGCCTACACAGACGCTCTCGCCCACGGCGCTGCTCTCAGAGACGGCTACCGTGTCACCCACTGTGTCGCCCACTGTGTCGCTTGTCGTATCGCCTACGGCCACACGACGGACACCCCGCCGCACGCCAACCCTGACGCCAGTTGTCAACAGGGTTCCAGTGACGGTGACGGTAGTGGTGGTGGTGACGGCAACGCCCATCCCCGCCACGCCTACGCCTACGCCCACAGTTGGCCCGACGCCGATGCAGCTTTCCGAAACCGAAGTGCTGACGGGTACAATTCTTGCCAACCGCACGGCGGTGACAGCAACGCTCTTTTTGGAAGGGCGACTCTATGAACTGCCGCCGCTGCGTTCCACAGGCGTGCTTTTGGAGCGCCCCTTTACCGTGCTAACGCTCTATACCTGTGAGGTTACGCCAGAGACAACCCGCACCGACTGTTTGTGGGATGCCTATCCTGTGCGCCAACAAGGCTTTTATGAAATTGTTAACAGCGCAGCGGCAAATCTACCCATTAACCTTTTGCTGGAAGAAGCAGCCTCGCCGCCGCTCAATCAGATTCGGCTGCAAAATCGCACGGGCCACAGCGAGCGCTTTCTTTATCGGGGCACGCTCTACGAACTGAACAATAGTAGCATTTTGGAGCTTACACTGGCTGCGCCGCTCTCGGCCCAGGAGCCTTTCGACGAAATCTATCTGCGCCGTTGCCTGGGCATGGATGGCCGCTCGGTCTGTGAATGGCTGCCGCAGCGCATCACCGGCGGGATCTATTACGCCCTCTTGGACGAAACCCGCACTGGGCTGCTGCCCAATAGCGCCACCATTACCATTCGGTTGGAGCCTTTGCTGGGCGAGGCCGAAGCGATTGCGCTGCTCACGCCGACGCCCATACCCACCCCCAACCCCCCCCCCGCGCCCCCACCGCCGACAGCCGTGCCGCCCACACCCACCCCTGCCGTGGCCGTTGCGCCGGCAGGTACAGTCTCGTGCCAGGCGCAAGTGCCCACGCTCAATGTGCGCAGCGGACCGGGCCTAACCTATCTGGTGATTAATCAGATACGCCAGAGCGACGCCGGTGGTGGACGCTTCGCCGCCGTGGGGCGAGATACCGCCAACGAATGGTTAGCCGTGGATCCCACGCTGGTAGACGGTGGATGGGTGATCAACACACCTAATTTTGTGGTATGCCAAACCCCCACCTCGCCTTTGCCCATCGCCCAAATCACCGATGGACGGTTGGAATCGCCGCCCACGCCGACTGTGGCCGCGGCAGTCCCCGCCGAAACAGAGGCGGAAAGCCCGACGGCAGAAGCGGCCACGCCAGAGCCGCCCACAGTCAACGGCATCCCCGCCGGGCAAGCGCGGCTGGTCGTGAGTAATTTCTTTGAACACGATGTACGCTTTACGCTGGCTGCGCTCCAACATGGCCTGCCCGAAGGTTCGCCGTCTGAATACGATTTGCAGCCAGGGCAGAGCATCGAATTCTTGCTGCGCGCCGGGCGCGTACAGTTTTCGGCCAGTTCACCCTTTCGCGGCAGTTCGGGCAATGCCGAATTCTTCTTGGAGGAAGGAATGACACGCCAAATCTTTTTACAATTCTTACCACCCGCCGAGGGGACCGGTCCCTGGAATTTGAGCTACGAATAGATGATCGACGAAGCGTTGTCTGCATGGCAGGCAGAGAATCGGGCGCGCATTGACGCCCATTTGGAAAAACTTGGGGAGATGCCCGATGGCCCTCTCTTTATGGAGACGTGGTCAGGCCATTTTGTGGTGGTGACCAAAGGCGCAAGCCATGTGCGTCTTTGGTTGATGGACGAGACGGAGGGCAACACACAGTGGGTGCAAAGCGAGCTACGCCTGGACGATCCGCTCTACCTCAGCTTTGGCTATACACGAGCTATGGTCCTGGCCCTGGCGTGGCAACCAAACCCGGCACGTGTGCTGGTGACAGGGCTGGGTGGGGGCTGTCTGCCGTTGGTTCTACACCATCATCTGCCCGCCACGCGCTTTGACTGTGTGGAGATTGCACCGCCGGTGGTGCGGGCGGCGACGACCTACTTTCCGTTGCCGCAAGATGACCGCTTTATCATCCATGTGGCGGATGCCAAAGCGTTTTTGGCGGCCCAGCCCGATGCACACTATGACGCCCTCTTTTTGGATCTCTTTACCGATCACGGCAGCACCCCGGCCCACCTCACCGACGACGCTTTTTTCGAGCTTTGTCGGGCAAAGTTAAGGGAGGACGGGGTGCTGGCAATGAATTTATTTATGGGTGCGCCGGAGTATGAAGAACGGCTAGCGCGTATTAAAAGCCACTTTCGGAGTTTCTATCTCTGCCCCATCCATGACTCTATTTGCGTGGTCTTTGCCTCGCATCAAGCGCCACTCACACAGGCCGCCCTAATGGAACGGGCCAGTGCAGAACAAAAGCGTCAACATTTCCGCTTTCGCTGGGTGGAATGGATCAAGAAAATTCAACTGCCATAAGTTAATCGACCTTGACAGGATTTTCAGTGGTCACGGGAAGAATAGGCTTAGGTGCAGGGAAGAGTAAGGATGCCACAATCGATACCGTCAAGATAGTAGCAATCACGCCCAACGAGAGTGCAATGGGCATGTGGTAAACGTCAGCAATCAGCATTTTAACGCCGACAAAGACCAAAACAGCCGAAAGCCCTAGCTTGAGATAGCGGAAACTTTCCATCACATTTGCCAACAGGAAATAGAGCGCACGTAGCCCCAAAATGGCGCAAACGTTGGATGTGTAAACGATAAAGGGATCTTGGGTAACGGCAAAGATGGCCGGAATCGAATCCAACGCGAAGAGCAGGTCCGTGGTCTCGACAATCAACAAGACCACAAAGAGCGGCGTTGCCACCAATCGCCCCATTTCGCGCACAAAGAAGCGTTCGCCGTGGTAGACATTGCTAATCGGCATGATGCGACGCAACAGGCGGACTACTCCGTTAGTTTCAACTTCAATATGTTCATCTTCTTTTTGCAAAGCCATGCGGATACCCGTGAAAACCAAAAAGGCCCCGAAGACGTAGAGCACCCAGTGAAATTGGCTGATCAAATACGCGCCCACGCCAATCAGCGCGCCGCGCATGAGCAGCGCGCCCAGAATGCCCCAAAAGAGCACCCGATGTTGATAGTTCAGCGGAACTTTGAAATAGCTAAAGAGCATGACAAAGACGAAAATATTGTCAACGCTGAGGGATTTTTCAATCAGGTAGCCCGCCAGAAACTGCATCCCGATTTGCTGGCCTTCCCATATGAAAAGGCTGGCGTTAAAAAGCAGCGAGAGCGAGATCCAGACGACGCTCCAAATGGCGGCTTCCTTCATAGAAACAGAATGGGCTTTGCGGTGGAAGACACCCAAATCAAGTGCAAGCAGACAGAGGACGACGAGGTTAAAAATAATCCAAAACCAAATATTTGTTGCCAAGGCAGACGCTCCTTTACATAGAGGCCGAAGGGCAACAAAAAGACAAGACCCTACGGCTTTGGTTTCCGTTGGTCTTGCCTACAGTAAACCACTACTGCCGGCCAACCGAAGGCACATTCGATGCCTTGTCTTGACGATTGGTCGTGCCATTCTTTGCAGAATCGGCAGGCTACTCCCCAAATGAAAGTTTAGTCTATTGCACAGAAAATCAACTGTCAAATTTGTGTCTAGTCCGCTTGTTGCGCAAAAAAGTAACTATCAGGTCTAGGGTGCGACGCACTCGCCACACACGCTTTTCACAACCCATCTACCTCTGGCGAGTGCGTCGCACCTGAATCGTTACCCAAAAAGTAACGTCACCAACGCATCCACAACGGGAGCCAATTATGACCATTACCTATCTGGATACAGCACAAGGATTAGATGAAGGGCACGTGGGGGGGCTATTCTCTCATTGGGGAACACCGCCAGCCGCCCCAGATATTTTACGTATCTTTCGGGGCAGCGATTACCTTATCGTCGCCTTTGATGATGAAAAAGGATACGTGATCGGGTATATCACGGCGATCAGCGATGGGGTCTCGGCAGCCTACATTCCCCATTTGGAAGTGCGTGAGGAGTGGCGCAAACGGGGCATTGGGCAGGCGTTGGTGGAGCGCATGGCAGCGAAGCTCCGCCATCTTTACATGATCGATCTAATCTGTGACGCCGACCTTGTGCCGTTTTACGAAAAGGCCGGCTTCCAGCCCTGGCAGGGTATGCTTATCCGCAACCGTGAGCGTCAGCGCTGTGATGAGGGCTATTTGCGTTTATAGCGCACATAAAACTCGCGGTTGATGTCATTCTCGCCCAGTACAAACGTAGTGGGCGGGCCAGCCAAGCTGCCGTTGGGATCAACCAATTGCACTGTCCATGCGCCGAGTGGCTCTTGGAAGAAGGCCGCGCCCAGATTGGCGAAGCGGGTGTAGATGGTGGGGCCAGGGCGAGTTTCGCCGGGTATGCCGCCGGTGGAGCGGGCCTGCACCAGCAGTAGCTCGTTATCCTTCTCCACACGCAACGTGTAATTTTCCAAAGCATAGGCACTTTCAGAATAGACATAGAGATAAATGCGCACTTCGTCTACATCGGGGACCTGGCTGGGAAACTGTTCGGCCGCCTCCAGCACAAACGCATAATCAGGCGTGGGTGTGGGCGTAATCGTAGGTGTAATCGTAGGCGTATCCGTAGGCGTCGGCGTTGCCGTTGGCGTCTCCGTGGGCAACGGGGTTGCCGTTGGCGTTTCCGTCGGTGGCACAGGCGTGGGCGTCTCCGTGGGCAGAGGCGTCTCTGTGGGGATCGCCGTTGGCTCTGGCGTAGAAGTCGAGGTGGGCGGTACTTCAAGCACAGGGGCGGGTGTTGGTGTGGGGGGCTGTTCAATCGCCGCAACTGGGGCGGCGCCTGCTGGCGTGGGCGTATAGGTGGGAATAGGGGTGCGCGTGGGTTCAATTTCCGCATCATTACCACACGCGGTTAGCGCCAACAACCCGATCCCGATTACAACCATAATCCAGGTTCGCCGCAGCCCAATTTTTGCACAATTGTTTGACGCCATACCCATCCATACCTTTTGCTGAGTTGAGCCAAAATCATCACAGATTCGGATGGGTATAGTACCCCAAAGGGGAGTGGCAACCAAATTGGGGCTGGGGATTAGGGACTGGCGATTAGGGATCGGAGATTGGGAGAGTGGGGGTTAATGATGGCCCCCAATCTCCAATCGCCAATCGCTTCCTCGCTATTCCTTCCTCGCTATTCCACGGTCACACTCTTCGCCAGATTGCGCGGCTGATCCACATCCGCACCGCGCAGGAGAGCGATTTCATAGGCCAGCAGTTGCAGCGGAATCACCGCCAGCACAGGCGTCAACAGTTCGTGGCTGCGCGGAATCGGCAGCATGTCGTCGGCCTTGCTGCGAATATACTCATCATCAGCCCAAGCCACGGCCAATACAGCGCCTTTGCGCGCCTTCACTTGTTCGATCTGCCCCACCATCTTGTCATAGACACTATCTTGCGGGGCCACCACCACCGTGGGCATACTCTCGTCAATCAGCGCAATCGGGCCATGTTTCATCTCGCCCGCCGGATAGCCCTCGGCGTGGATATAGCTGATCTCCTTCAACTTGAGCGCCCCCTCCAACGCCACGGGGTAGTTGACCCCGCGCCCCAAATAGAGGAAATTACGGCATTCGCCATAGCGGGCGGCCAGCCGTTGATAGCGATCCGTCGTGCGCGCCTCGCCCAGCACCTTGCCCACCAATCCCGGCAAAGCGACCAACGCCTCCACCAGCGCTGCGCGCTCGTCTGCGCCTATAGTCTGGCGGGCTTGGGCTAATGTCAGCCCCAATAGCGCCAGATCGACCAACGACGTAGTAAAGGCTTTGGTGCTGGCAACGCCGATCTCTGGGCCGGCGTGCATGTAGATTACCCCATCACAGACCCGCGCCGCCTGGCTGCCCACGGCGTTGACAATCGCCGCCGTGAACGCGCCGTGGCGGCGCGCCTCTTCCAGCGCCGCCAGCGTATCCACCGTTTCGCCGCTCTGCGTAATCGCCAGCACCATCTCATCGTCGCCCAATACCGGCTGTCGATAGCGATACTCACTGGCATAGTCCACCTCCACAGGCAGGCGCGCCAGCCGCTCGATGATAAATTTACCCACCAGCCCCGCATAGTAGCTCGTGCCACAGGCCACAATTATCAGCTTGCGCAACCGCCGGGCCTGAGCGTCGCTCAAGTTGAGATCGGCCAGTTCCACACGCTGCTCTTCAAAATTAATGCGATGGGCCAGCGTGCGCGTAATGCTTTGGGCCTGCTCGAAGATCTCCTTTTGCATAAAATGCCGATATTCGCCCTTTTCGGCGGCGTCGGCGTCCCAGTCAATCTCCACCACAGGAACTTCAACCGGGTTGCCGTCAAGATCAGTGAGGGTCACCGCCGTGGCCGACAGCACCGCCATCTGGCGATCACCCAGAAAACTCATGCGTCGCGTATAGGGCAAAAGCGCCGGAATATCGCTGGCAAGGTAAGTTTCGCCCTCGCCATAGCCGATCACCACGCCACCGGCATTGCCCAATCGCACCACCACAATTTGGCCGGGGTGGGCCTCGGCGATGACAGCAATAGCGCTGGGGCCTTCGATCTCGGCGGCGGCGGCGCGGATGGCGGTCAGCAGTTCGCGCCCGCTGCCGTTGTGATAATGGTGATGGATCAGATGGACGATGACCTCGGTGTCGGTGTCGCTGACAAAGTCATAGCCTTCGCCTTGTAAGCGGCGGCGCAACGTCTGAAAATTCTCGACAATCCCGTTTTGCACCACGGCAAACTGTCCATCGGGGCTGCGGTGGGGGTGGGCGTTGCGCTGGCTGGGCGGTCCGTGAGTGGCCCAGCGGCGTGTGTCCAATGCCCAGCCCACCGGCAATGGGATCGGCAGCCAGCAGCGTTTCCAGCCCGGCTAGTTTGCCCACTTCGCGCCGCACTTCAATGCCGTGGCCGTTGAGGACCGCCAGCCCCGCCGAATCATAGCCACGATATTCCAAACGACGCAGACCGTCCACCACAATGGGCGTGGCGTTACGCATACCAATATAGCCAACAATTCCACACATACT
This sequence comes from uncultured Chloroflexia bacterium, assembly GCA_963721725.1. Classification (GTDB taxonomy): domain Bacteria; phylum Chloroflexota; class Anaerolineae; order Caldilineales; family Caldilineaceae; genus RI-153. The sequence goes on along the minus strand of CAVRLX010000013.1, from coordinate 133,557 downwards.
ATTTTCCCTCCTCAGGTATAAAGCAGGCAGGAATAGGCAATCGGGCGATGAAGAGAAAACCTCTCTTTCAATCCCCACGCGCCAATCTGCGCTGCTGACGTTGAGATGGTTACCGCTTAACGCGGTTGTACCGACGGTTACCCACCGGTTTTGGGCGTTTGCTTTGGATAGATTAGGAGGGAATACAACCAACGCCGGAGATGGCGCTGGGTCAGGCCAGTAACTGCGACCTGGGGGCATCCGCTGATCGTTCGATTTTCCCGAATCTGGAGATTCGGTTAACCTGACACTGCTGCCAGGAACCCCTTCCTCGTCACCCGGCGATACAACATGCCGGGCCATGCGCTCTTCCCTCAAACAGATCGGGTAGATTCAAATAGGCATCTCCTTGGATAAGTTCAGATCACGCCATAGTGGGTGATGTGCGCAGTGTAGCCAATCCGACACCATTGTGCAAGTAGACGTAGACTGAGATATAAATTTTCGTCTGTTTGACGAACACTCTGGCTTTTGCCTATAATGTGTCTACATTTGTGCTCGTCTTGCCACCTACTGTGTGCCTGGCAAATACGTTGCTACGCGCCACTTCAGCCATCATCCATTCCCATTAAGACCCTTTCCCATTAAACCTATGAAACACCTGACGATTGTTCGCCATGCCAAAGCCGCCCCCGCAGACCCTGCCCAGCCTGATTTTGAACGACCTTTGACGGCCAAAGGGCACAAACAGATTGAGCGTATTACGCCGCTCCTGCTAAGCAGCAAAATTCTCCCGGATCGCATCATCTCCTCCCCCGCTGGCGCGTGCCCAGCACACAGCCGAGATACTCCTCGCAGAGAGCGGCATTGACCTAGACAAAGTCGGGCTGGAGCCACGCATCTATGAAGCCTCGGCAGCCGTGTTGATGGAGATCGTGCGCGAGCAGCCAGAAAGCGCACAACATGTTATTATTGTCGGCCACAACCCCGGCCTGAGCATGTTGCTCTCTGGACTATGCAGTGGTGATGATGCGCGTCTCAATCTGCATTTCCCCACAGCAGGCGTGGCGCAGGTCCATCTTGAAGTGGCCCGCTGGCGACAGGTCCGCTGGGGCAGCGGCAGCCTGCGCCTTCTGGTCGGCCCCCGTACCCTCAAAAAATATACATGAACACGGCCACCATTGCCGCTATTTTTTGATCGGGCCAACCGCTCAGCTATGGCGCGGGCAAGGTCTATCGGCTGAAACGGTGGGTCAGTTAGCGCAACATCGACCTGGGGCCATCTATTTGTACATAGACCCTATCTCAGATCGCCTGCTTTGGGAGCGCGTAGCCCATGCTGTAGCCGTCAACCCCGATCGCCAGTTGGCACGCGTCGCCTAGCAAAACACCAGTGGAGCATTCAGTTAGGAATGGCAGCGGCGGAGATTGGGTTGGATATATACACACTTATGAAAATGGCAGCTAGTTAACGGAATTATTACCAATTTTTTTTATTTTGGATTATTCTATACATCCATGACGCGGTTCGCTGCGTCTAACAAGACAGAAGGACAAATGGGCATCCAATGACCCAGGCAACCAAAGAGTCTTTGTTGACTGATGAAATGTTGCTCGCCCACATTGTGACTGGCGATTCTGACGCGCTGGAAGAATTCTATGATCGGCATAATCAGACGGTCTACAGCTTGCTCTTGCGCATTGTCGCGAACCAAGCGATTGCCGAAGATCTGTTGCAAGAGACATTCTGGCAGGTCTGGAAGAAAGCCGATCAGTTTGGCGGAAACGGCGCTGCGGCCGCTTGGCTTTACCGGATCGCCCGCAACAAGGCGCTGGATCAATTACGCAGGCAGAAGGTCCGGCCCCAGACAGTGGATAGCGAGCCAGAGGCGCTGGAACATCTTACCTCGCCCGCCCCGTACGGCGTCGAGGAGCAGATCGAACGCATCTGGAATCGTCAACATATTCGGCTGGCGTTGGATCAGATACCCGACGAGCAAAGGCTCTGTTTAGAGCTTGCCTATTTTGAAGGCATGAGCCAGCAGCAGATCGCCGAGTACACAATGACGCCTCTGGGCACGATCAAAACCAGGGTGCGTATGGGTCTCAACAAGTTGGAGCGACTGTTGCGGGCAGCGGGCTATCGAGAAGAGGATATGGCCTAACTGCTCCCCTTCATTCAAATAAATGATTGATCATCCACCCATATGGGTGACTATAGGTTAGTTGCATGAAAAGATATCCTGTAGATTCCGAAGAAAGATATAATCGCAACGCCTCTTTTCCTGGCTATGCAGCTATTGAAGAGATGTTACCGGCCTATGTGCTGGGCGCGCTGGAGGCCAGCGAAATGTTAATGGTGGATGATTATATCCATCAACATCAGTCTCTCTTGCGCCAACTGGAGCGGCTGGAGGAGACTATGGGCCAGTTGGCCTTTGTTGCTCCCCAAATTGCGCCACCCCCTCGCGCCAAAAGTCAGCTAATGGCGCGCATCCATCAAGATCAAGCGGAGCAGCAGTCAGTGGCCGCAGCCCGGCCAGTGACTACGCCACAACCCTTGTTACCGGCAACGCCCGCTATGCGCCCGATTCCCGCGTCTAAGGCTGCCCCGGCTGATGATTGGCTCGCCAGTCTGCGCCGTTGGTTTGGCAACAATCTGATCTGGCCGGGATTGACGGCGGTCACGGCCACGGCAGCGCTGTTAATGGTGATTTATATCGGTCAAACTGGTGGGCGCATGAATGTGCTAACCGGCAGACTGGACCAAATGCAGCAAGAACTAAGCGCCCTTCAGCTCCAAAACGAGCAGTTGGAAGCAGTGAACGATGATCTCCAACAGCGCATGTTTGAACGCGAGAATCAACTGGCGCTCTTTTCTACTGCCACACAGGTGGTGGCGTTGGAAGGCACCGAAGAATCGCCCGGAGCCAGTGGCGTCTTCTATGCTGGTCGCGATGCCAATGTGCTGGTCTTGCATGATTTGCAGCCCTTGCCAGCGGGACAGATCTACGAACTCTGGCTGATTCCAGAAGAGGGAGCGCCTGTGCCTGCGGGTCTGGTACAGGTAGACGAAGACGGTCACGCTGCGGCGACCCTCGCCGCAGCCGATCTTGCGGTAAACTACGCCGCGATCGGCGTCAGCATCGAACCAGAGAGTGGCAGCCAACAGCCCACTGGCCCGATTGTTCTGCTGGGGACAGTCAAAGGGTAACGCTCCCATTGCCCATACATCCATCGTCATTTCAGGACGGACACTCTGGTGTCCGTCCTTTTTGTTATGCAAAGTGAGTGCTTGCTCCAAATTGAATAAATCCATTCGGCCCAGGGCTGCGTCAGGATAGGTGCAGGCAATTGTAGACGACTCATCCATCTACCTACGGCCTGCACCCACCGTGTGACAACATCCAGCATTGGATTGCATGAAAGGATTTCGTATGGATCGTACCCACGTTGGCAATCGATTTGCTAAATTTCGCATTCAACCCCCCACCCCCAAAGAGGAAAGTATGAAAAAGTCTTTGCGTAGAATCACTACCCTATTTTCAATCGCCATGATCGCCGTTCTGGTGCTCACCGCCTGCACCATCACTGTTGCGCCCACAGCGCCCATGGCCGAGATGGAAGCAACCGCGGAACCTACGGTCATGGCCGAGGCAATGCCCACGGCAGAACCGACGGCAGAACCGACGGCTATGGCCGAAGAGACGGCAGAAGAAGAAATGCCCGCCGAAGAAGAGATGGCGGACATGGAAGAGAGCGACACCGTTGACGTCGCTGGCCTGCGTGTGACGCTGGATCAACTGCTCGGCGAACACGTGTTGCTGGCAGCCAGTGCCACCGGGGCTGCCTTGGGCGGTCGCCAGGCCGAGTTTGAAGCCGCTGCCGGCGCGCTGGATACCAATAGCCAGGACCTCGCCACTGCGATTGGCTCCATCTATGGCGACGCCGCTGGCGAAGCCTTCCTGCCTCTGTGGCGCACCCACATTGGTTTCTTTGTGGATTACACCGTGGCAACCGCCACCGACGACGCGGCCATGAAACAAAAGGCCATTGACGACCTGACTGGCTATGCCAGCGACTTCGGCGCATTCCTCAACAGCGCCAACCCCGATCTGCCCATTCAAGCCGTCGTTGACCTGCTCGTACCGCACGTGGGCACGCTCACGGCTGTGATTGATGCCCAGGCTGCTGGCGATAACGAAGCCGCCTTTGCCGCTCTGCGCGAATCCTATATGCACATGGACATGATTGCATCGGCCTTGGCCGGTTCTATCGGTGCCCAGTTCCCTGAAGTCTTCAGCGGTTCCGTGGACAGTGCCAGTGCGGGCCTCTATTCTGCCCTGAACACGCTGCTGGCCGAACATGTCTATCTGGCCGCTATGGCAACCAACGCCGCGCTGGATGGTCGTCAGACTGAGTTTGAAGCCGCCGCCGGCGCCCTTGATGGCAACAGCATGGACCTTGCCGGGGCCGTTGGCTCCGTCTATGGTGATGCCGCTGGCGAAGCCTTCTTGCCCTTGTGGCGCACCCACATTGGCTTCTTTGTAGACTACACCGTGGCAACCGCCACCGGCGACGAAGCCATGAAACAAAAAGCCATTGATGACCTCACTGGCTATGCCACTGACTTTGGCGCTTTCCTGAACAGCGCCAACCCGGATCTGCCCGTTGAGGCCGTGGTCGGGTTGCTGGTTCCGCACGTGGGCACGCTCACGGCTGTGATTGACGCCCAGGCCGCCGACATGCCCGTGGAAGCCTACACCGCCCTGCGCGAAGCCTATGGTCACATGCGAATGGTGGCCGATGCGCTGGCCGGTTCGATTGTCGCCCAGTTCCCCGAAACCTTCGGTATGGCGATGATGGATGAAGAAATGGACCACAGCAGCATGGACATGGCCGATGAGGCCGTGATGCCCGCCGCCATGTTGCGCGGTGTCCTGCAACAGTTATTAGGCGAGCACGTGCTGCTGGCCTCGAGTGCCACCGAAGCCGCGCTGCGCGGTCGCCAAGCTGAGTTTGAAGCTGCCGCCGGCGCGCGCTGGATGGCAACAGCCAGGATCTCGCAGGTGCAGTTGGCTTGGTCTATGGCGACGCCGCTGGCGAAACCTTCCTTGAACTCTGGCGCACCCACATCGGCTTCTTTGTCGATTACACAGTGGCGGTTGCCAGTGGTGATGATGACGGCAAAACCCAAGCGCTGGCCGATTTAGATGGGTATGCCGACGACTTCGCCGCTTTCTTGAACTCGGCCAATCCTAACGTGGACCCGGCAGCGTTTGCCGATAACCTGCGCATGCACGTGGGCACGCTCACGGCTGTAATCGACGCCCAGGCCGAAGCCACGCCCCAAGAATCGGGCAATCAGCAAACGGCCTACATGGCTCTGCGCGATGCCTACGCTCACATGGGTGGCAGTGCTGCCGCACTGTCCGCGGCGATTAGCACGCAATTCCCCGATCTCTTCCCCGGCGCCGCAGATTCTGACGGCTCGGGACTGCGTGCAGCGTTGATCTCGCTGTTGGGCGAGCATACTCATCTGGTAGCCCGTTCCGCCACCGCTTCTGTGGGCGCACGCACCATTGAGTTTGAAGCTGCCGCTGGCGCGTTGGATGCCAACAGCCAGGACATTGCCGGGGCCATCGGTTCCATCTATGGCGATGCCGCTGGCGAAGCCTTCTTGCCCCTGTGGCGCAAGCACATCGGTTTCTTCATCGACTATAGCCTGGCCGTTGCCGCCGATGATACCAATGCGCAGGATGCGGCCCGCACCAAGTTGGAAGAGTACGCCACCGACTTTGCCGCTTTCCTGAACTCGGCCAACGAAAATCTGCCGATTGAAGCCGTAGCCGGTCTCGTGGGGACACACGCAGGTACTACGCTGGCGGTGATCGATGCTGCGAGCATGGAAGATGCCGCCGTCTATTACACAGCGCTGCGCGAGGCCTATGCGCACATGGGCATGATCGCCAACCCACTGGCTGACGCCATTATCGCTCAATTCCCCGACAACTTTGCCAACGAAGGCATGGGGATGGACGAGATGACAGATGACGCCGAGATGGAAGAGACGGAAAGCAGCGAAGCCGAAGAGGCCGCTCCCGTTGCCGAGGAAGCCACCACCGGCGAAACCGTCATGGTGGACATCAAGACCTTTATGTTCATGCCCAGCCCTCTGGAGATTGCCGTTGGCACTACGGTGATCTGGACTAACCAGGACGGCGCAGGCCACACGGTTACCGCAGGTGCTCCCAATGCACTCACGGGCCTCTTTGATTCTGGTGTGTTGAGCCAAGGGCAGACCTTTAGCTTTACATTCACCGAGGCGGGCGATTACGACTACTTCTGCCAGCGCCACCCCAGCATGATGGGTCAGGTGGTTGTACAGTAAGCAGCGCGCAACAAATCTTTCCCCCTAAAAAGCGTAGGACGGACTGACAGTCCGTCCTACGCTTTTTGATAATGGTTCAGGGCTTTGAAATGTTGGGGCGTGTGCTTGGTAATACGTTCTCGAGAGCAGCATCCCCTCTATACTCCTCTATCCACATTTTTGGTCAAAATGTTGTACAATATTTGCAATGGTGTATCCATAAATATACCTTTTGGCTGTATCAAGGCGGATAGAGCGTGGACGGTATGCAGTATACCCTGTAACAAGCGCTTTGAATCAGCAAAAGTGAATCTGCCCCAACTCAAAATTCGATAGATCCATTTATCAAACGGCTGCGTCAAGTATAGTAGAGCTTTCAAAAACCAGAGAAAGCCTCACCGATACGAGACCGAGTGTTTGTCTCGCTGAAGCAAACAATTTTATTCATTTGTCGCCACTGGCGAACCCATGTCTCAAAGGAGTCACCCCATGAGTTTAGGAACAAACTTTCAAGACTTGCTGGATTTTGCTTTTTCTCGCCGCAACCATGTGAAGGGTAGCAGCGGCGGTAGCCTCTCTGCAGTGACATCGGCAGGACTGGGCCGCATCTTCGCCCAGGATTTGACCGACGTGGACATTCTGCAGTTTGCCCTGACGTTGGAACACCTGGAAGATCGCATGTACAAGGATATGCTGGCTGCGAATATTCTCACCGGCAAAGAGTTGCAATACTTTCAGACCTTTGGCAGCCACGAAGCTGCCCATGTCAAGGCCCTCACCGATGGGTTGAGCGCAGCTGGCGCCACCCCCGTGACACCACTGGCAAGCTACAAATTCCCGGCCTTCGATAGCCGCACCGCCATTTTAGACTTTGCCCGCATTGCCGAAGAAACCGGCGTTGGCGCTTATCAAGGCGCAGCTGCCGCCATCCAGAACAAAGATTATCTGGCCGCTGCCGGTAGCATTGTTCAAGTTGAAGCCCGCCACGCCGCTATTGTTCGCCTGTTGCTCGGCAGCAACCCTGTGCCAGCCGCCACTACCCCCAGCCTGACGATTCCTGAAGTACTGGCTATTGTCAATCCCATTTTGGGCATGTAGGCAAGCGGGCACAATGCCCACCCATCTTTTAACCAGACTACACTCTTGATCAAGGAGATTCTACTTATGAAACTGCAACCCCGTCGTGGACTCAACCGCCGTGATTTTATGAAAGCCAGCGCCGCTGCCGTGATGTTGGGCGCACTTGCTAATACCCGTGTGGGAACAGGCGCCGCCTATGCCCAGAGCGGTAACATCGACATTGATATTCTTAACTACGCCCTCACCCTGGAACACCTGGAATCCCGTGCCTATAAAGATGTGACCAGCATCGGTCTGCTTTCTGGCGCTGCTCTGGACTATTTCGTCAACTTTGGCGACCAGGAAGCCGCCCACGTGGTTGCCCTTACCGGCGTCATCCAACAGTTGGGCGGAACCCCGGTGCGTGCGCAGCAGAATTACGGCTGGCCCACCTTCACTTCCCAACAAGAGGTATTGGTGTTCTTCCACATGGTCGAAGAGTTGGGCGCTGCTGCCTATCTCGGCCAAGCAACTCGCATCCAGAATGGTGACATTCTTACTGCCGCAGTCAGCATTCACAATGTAGAGGGCCAGCACGCCGCTGTCCTCGCTGATCTCATCGGCCAGCCGCCCTCCCCGGCCTTTGCCGAAGGCAAGACCATGGAACAAGTTGTGGCTGTGATTAAGCCTATCCTTGAGGCCGATATGCCCCAGGCCATGCCCAGCACTGGTTTGGGTGGTTTCGCCCGCAACAGTGGACGTCGCTTCGCTGAATAGTGCATGATTTGGTTTAACTTTCAGGGGGAAGCGACTATACAGGTTGCTTCCCCCTTGTTTTTTTAGCGTAACTAGCGTTTAATCATGACTTTGTGATTTTGTTGACTCTTCTACCGCCAATTGAAATGATTCCCTTCCCAGAAACTTACCCTTTCCAGTGGAAGTCACTATAGTTCGGACAAATACCCTCATGAGTAAATCTATGCTTTTTGTAATTAAAATACTTTTGTTAGGAATGATGGTAGTGGGGACGCCTGTAACGGCAGCCAACGCCACCACAACCGCCGTTAACACGCCACAGGCCATACAGACGCCCACCTTGCTTGCCGCCCCCCTTGTACCCGCTGTGGACGAGGCGCTGCTCTTGCCCGTGCGCTTGCGCATTCCAGCCATTGGTGTAGACGCCGAGATTGAAGCCGTGGGGCAGACGCGCAGCGGCGCAATGGATGTCCCCACCCAGGTGGACAATGTGGCTTGGTATGAACTGGGCGCACTCCCCGGCGAGATTGGCAACGCTGTAATCGCCGGCCATTTGGATCGGGTCACCGGCGCACCGGCTGTCTTTTGGGATCTGACCGACTTACAAGAGGGCGATTCTATCTACGTCATTGATGGTCAGGGAACCGAACATCATTATCAAGTGACAAAAAGCAAAAGCTACCCCTATGATAAATCCCCGATTGCTGAAATTTTCGGCTTCAGCCTCGGTAGCCATTTGAACCTGATTACCTGCCGTGGAACCTGGAACCGGGGCCGACAGACCTATAGCAACCGCTATGTGGTCTACACCGAACTGGTGGAAAGCATTCCGGCAGAATAAGAGAGATTCGGTGATGCGGTGATTGATGCCCTCAATCACCGCATCTTTCCCCCGCACAATTGACCATCCGCCCCCCTGGTTGTAGACTGCCACGTATCCTGTCCATCCCCCCGCTCACATCTGAAAGAATCCAGTATGACAAACCCTTCTGTGCCGTTGATCCTGCGCTATGAGCAGCCCGCCATAGCCTGGCCCGAAGCCCTGCCCGTGGGCAACGGTCGTTTGGGCGCGATGATATTTGGCGGCGTCGAGGCGGAACGGCTGGCCCTCAACGAAGATACGTTGTGGGCGGGTGCGCCACGTGATTGGAACAATCCCGGCGCAGCGGCAGTTCTCCCCGAGGTACGCCGCCTACTCCTGGCCGGGGACTATTTGGCCGCAGAAGAACTTTGCCGCCAGATGCAGGGACCCTACACCCAATCTTATCTGCCCGCTGGTGATCTCTTGTTGGATTTAGAACACGACGCGCCAGCCAGCCAGTACAGCCGCACACTCGACCTAGAAAGTGCCATTGCCAGCACTCGCTACACCGTGGGCGGCGTCGCCTTTCGCCGGGAAGCCTTTGCCAGCCACCCCGCCGATGTAATCGTGCTGCGGCTAGAGGCCGATCAACCAGGGCAACTCAGCCTGCGGGTGCGGCTCCACAGTCAGCTTCGGCACAGCACCCGCACCCAGGGCAACCGTCTGATCCTCCACGGCGAAGCGCCCATCCACGCCGATCCCAGCTATCACAGCGGTCCACAGCCGATCCGCTATAGCGACGGCGGCACAGGCATGAAGTTTAGTCTGCAACTGGCCGTGCTGCCCGATGGTGGGAATGTGGAGCGTGATGGGGAAAGCCTGTATATCACCGGCGCAAACAGCGTCACCCTGATTCTGGCTGCCGCCACAAGCTTCAACGGCTTTCGGCAGCACCCCGGCATCGATGCGGAAAAGCTGGCAGCGGCCACGCTTGCCCGTGCTGGGCAGACGCCCTACGAGACGCTGCGCGCCGATCACATCGCCGATCACCAGCGCCTTTTCGGACGAGTGCGCCTGGATCTGGGCCAGACCCCCGCCGCGGATCTGCCCACGGATCAGCGCATCGCTCGCTTCAAAAAGGGCGATGATCCCCACCTAATCACACTGCTTTTTCAATATGGGCGCTATTTGCTGATTGCCAGTTCGAGGCCCGGCACACAGCCAGCCAACCTGCAAGGCATCTGGAACGATCTGGTACAGCCGCCGTGGAGCAGTAACTACACCATCAACATCAACACACAGATGAACTACTGGCCCGCCGAGGTGACCAATCTGGCCGAGTGTCACGAGCCGCTGTTGCGCTTTGTGGCCGAGTTGAGCCAAACCGGCGCAGAGACCGCGCACACGAATTACGGTTGCCGCGGCTGGGTAGCGCATCATAACTCCGACCTATGGCGGCAATCGGCATCGGTGGGCAACTTTGGCGGCGGGCAACCGCGCTGGTCCATGTGGCCGATGGGTGGGGCTTGGCTGGCCCAACACCTGTGGGAACATTTTACCTTTGGCGGGGATCGGGAATTTTTGCGCCAGCACGCCTATCCGGTGATGGCTGCGGCGGCGCGCTTCTGCCTGGATTGGCTGATTGAAGATAAAAATGGACGACTGATCACCGCGCCCTCCACCTCACCCGAAAACGACTTCACCACGCCCGACGGGATCACCGCCACAGTAAGCGTCGCCAGCACCATGGACATGGCGATTATCTGGGATCTGCTGACCAACTGTTTAGAAGCATCCGTGATTTTGGGGATCGACGAAGATTTCGCCGCAGAGGTGGCCGTAGCACGTGATCGGCTCTATCCCCCCCAAATCGGCCAGCATGGGCAGATTCAGGAGTGGTATCAAGATTGGGACAACCCAGACGACACGCATCGCCACGTTTCGCACCTCTTTGGGCTGCACCCAGGACGGCAGATCACACCGCACGGCACGCCGGATCTCTTTGCGGCGGCGCGGCGCTCACTGGAACTGCGCGGCGATGGCGGCACAGGCTGGTCCATGGCATGGAAGATAAACTTCTGGGCGCGCTTGCTGGACGGTGATCACGCTTATCTGATGATCCACAACCTCTTTACGCTTGTCCCCGCCGAAGTGCGCGCCGTCAGTCAGGCAGGTGGTCTCTATGCGAATCTCTTTGATGCCCACCCACCCTTTCAGATCGACGGCAATTTTGGCTTCACCGCGGGCGTGGCCGAGATGTTACTGCAAAGTCACGCTGGGGAGATTCATCTGTTGCCTGCGTTGCCCACCCATTGGCGACAAGGTACGGTCACAGGGCTGCGCGCCCGCGGCGGCTTTGAGATCGACATGGAGTGGGCCGATCACGGACTGCAACGGGCCGTAATCCGCTCTCACCAAGGGCAGCCCGTGCGCCTGCGGACGCCGAACCGGGTCGAACTTCAACAGGATGGGCAGCCGCTCCCGGTGGTGGCGATGGGTGAGCATCTGCTTGAATTTGAGACAGTGGCGGGGGAAGCGTATGTCATCTGGAGGAGTGAAAAGTAACGAATAAGGAGTAATGAGTGATCGGGCATCACACTCATTACTCCTTATTCGTTACTCATTTTTCTTTTGTTCAGTTAGCTCTTGGGCAGTGGCGACCTCCCTACTATGAGATTCGCTTCGGCCCGTTCTTGCACGGTTTTTCCCAGGCCCTCCAGCCAGCGGCCAACCTGCAACGACCGTGCGCTGATCCACTGGCTCAGGGGCGACGGTCGCCGGGGTAATTGGCGAGAACGGCGCTCGATTTCGGCTTCACGTAACATTTCTTCAAAACGGGCACGCCCGTTTAACATGCCATCCCAGTACATAATGAACCTCCTCAGGTTAACAATAGGACAGTCTTGAGGGAATCAGATTGCCCGAACAGCTTTCAGGGTAGAAGATTTTGCCTGTTTCTGGCAGCGGGCAGGTTCACAGAGATCAGGTTGACAGGCTTATGCACTTTGTACAATTTTCAACAATCAGCTTCAAAGGAGTTTTCCCATGCAACACAAACCATTCGGCAAGCTGGGCTGGAACGTCTCGGCGGTGGGCCTGGGCACGTGGAACATTGGCAACCAGTGGGGCGAGATCGACAACGCCACCGCCTGGGCCACGGTGCGCGCCGCCTATGAGCACGGCATGAACCTCTTCGATACCGCAGAATCGTATGGCATCCCCAACGGCCTTTCCGAGATGCGACTGGGACAGGCACTCTCCGGCATCCGCCACAACGTCTACATCGTCAGCAAGATCGGCAACTGGGGCAAGCGCACCAATGGCGAGATCCCCAAGACCGGCGTCGATTCGATCCGGGTCAGCGGCCACGCCATTCTGGGGCGGCTGCGCACCGATTATGTGGACGTGATCCTCTGCCACGAAGGCGATCTGGGCGATCCCACAGTCTATTTGGAAGGCTTCGAGGCGCTAAAAGCTGAAGGCTGTCTGCGCGCCTATGGCATCTCCACCAACAGCCTGGACGTTCTGAAGCGCTTTAACGCCAACGGCACGTGTAGCGTGGTGCAGGTGGACTATTCGCTGCTCAATCGTACGCCAGAAGACGAATTCTTGCCCTATTGTGAGGAGAATGGCATCGCCGTGATGGTGCGCGGACCGCTGGCGAAAGGGCTGCTCTCGGGGCGCTACACGCGGGAGAGCACCTTCACAGACAGTGTGCGCGCCGGGTGGAGCAACGATCCCGGTCAGCGCCAGAAGTTTGAAGCGCAGGTGGCACAGGTGGAAAAGCTGGCGCAGGTCGTTGCGCCGGGCACGGAGATGGTCAACGCTGCCATCCGCTATACCTTCAGCCATTCCGCCGTCTCGATTACCATTCCCGGTGCCAAATCAGCCGAGCAAGCCGCCATGAACGCCGCCGCCGGGGAACGTGCGCTCAGCAGTGACGAACGAGCGCGGCTGGTGGAAGCGGTGGGCTGACGGCAGACGGCAGACGGCGGACCGCAGACAACGCAACACAAATCACGCAACAAGTTTCATCCATCCACAGAAAGTCATCCCATGAAAATCACCGACATCAAAACATACCCCGTCTGGATCGGCTCGCGCAACCAATTAATTGTCAAAGTGGAAACCGACGAGGGCATCTATGGCTGGGGCGAATCGGGGCTTTCGGGCCGCGAACTGGCCGTTATTGGCGCAGTGAACCATTATCGCGAGTTTCTGATTGGCCGCGATCCGATGCGCCTGGGCGCGCTCTGGCAAGAGATGTATCGCAGCCAATATTTTGAGGGCGGGCGCGTGCTCACCGCCGCGATTTCGGCGATCGACATCGCGCTCTATGACATCGCGGGCAAGGCGCTGGGCGTGCCGGTCTATCAACTGTTGGGCGGCAAACAGCGCGATTGGATCCCCTGTTTCGCCACAACTACGGCGGGCATGGGGCCGGAACTGGTCGAACAGGTCAAACTATTGGTGGAGCGCGGCTGGCCTGTTATCCGCACGGGTATGCATCCGGGGCGCGCAAGGGCGACGCCAGACCATATCTTTGAGCCACGCGAGTCGATCGGCGAGACGGCCAAATGGCTGACCAAAGTGCCGCGAGGAGGTCGGTCCTGGCCCTGTGCTGGGCATCGACTATCACCACCGGCTGAGCGTGGCCGAGGCGGCGTCGTTCTGCCAGCGTATGCCGTCGGGCACGCTGGATTTCTTCGAAGAGCCGATCCGCGACGAAGCGCCCGAAGCCTACGAATCGCTGCGCACCATGACCGACATCCCGTTTGCGATTGGCGAGGAGTTCGCCAGCAAGTGGCAATTCCTGCCCTATATCGAGCGGGGGATCACCCAGTTTGCGCGCATCGACGTCTGCAACGTGGGTGGCATCACCGAGTCGATGAAAGTGGCGGCCATGGCCGAGGCGCACTATATCGACCTCATGCCGCACAACCCGCTGGGTCCGATCTGCACGGCGGCCACGGTGCACATGGCGGCGGCGGTGGCGAACTTCGCGTGGCTGGAAGTGCGCGTTTCGCCCACGGAGAAGGGCAGTTTCTACGACGCCGATTGGTTCCCCACACAGCCGCAATTAGACGAGTATCGCATTGTCGTGCCCGACGCGCCGGGGCTGGGTGTGGAGTTCAACGAGGAGCGGGCCAAAGGCAACGAGTTCCGCATGTGGGAAGCGCCGCACCTGAAACGGCGTGATGGATCGTATACGAATTGGTAGCAGAGGACGACAGACGACGGACGATAGACGACGGGTGAGCACTATCAGCGTGCTTTTCGTTCGTCTATCGTCCGTCGTCTCTTTTCATGGATCGGTCGCCCGCATGTGATCCACCGACTTTTGCACCAGTTCGCGCAGAACGTCGGTGTTGATGTCGCTGAGGCGCTTGATATAGAGACACGATTTGCCGGTCTTGTACTTGCCCAGTTTCGCCATGAGTTCGTCGTATTGGTCGAAGCCGGCCATAATGTAGAGCGTGAGATTGGCCTTGCGCGGCGAAAAGCCGGTGAGCATCCATTCGCCCTCGCGCCCGCTGGCATAGCGATAGTGATACTGGCCGAAGCCGACAATACTATCGCCCCACATTTTCCCTGTATCCCCGGTGACTTCTTCCATGAGCGCACAAAGAGCAAAGCTATCTGCGCGCTTCTGCTCGTCGTCCACGGCGTTGAGAAAGGTATTCACATCACTGCTGTTCGCTTTGGTTTTCAATTCTGCCATTGCATGCCCCCTGTTGGCTGATACAAATCGTCAATCCGTGCAACACATGTTCTATAGTCTATGTAATTTTGCAAGTTGATGCAAGCAGGTTCAAAAAATTGTGCGGCTGATTTGACTTTCACCCCTGCCCTTGCTATGCTCTTCGCAGACAAAGCTCACAAGTTGCCAGGGAATGTCCCAATGCTCCACCGCCCGCTTTCCGCAGACACCAAGAAAAAGAGCAAGAAGCAAACGCCGGACTGATCTGTCTGGGATTTTGTGCTTGCTCCATTCACGGAAGCGAAGCGCCGGCCATCCAGACAGGGTGGGCCGGTTTTTTGTTGTCCAGAAAGCAGACGGCTGACGACGGACCGCCGACCGCAGAGATTGGGCGGTTGAAGATGATGGATGTTGAGAGTTACGCTTTTGTTCGGTTCAAAACAAGTACAGCATTACCCGCTCGGCGGTCGGCGGTCTGTCGTCCGCCGTCTATTTTCCAGGAGGCTACAACCACCCATGTCTCTCGACAATTTTTCGATTATTGAATCTACACTGCGCGAGGGCGAACAATTCGCCAATGCCTTTTTTAGCAGCGACCAAAAAGCCGAGATCGCGCAGTTGCTTGATGCTTTTGGCGTCGAATATTTAGAACTCACCTCGCCCGCGGCCAGCCCGCAAAGCCGCGCCGACTGTGAACGGATTGCCCGCCTCGGTCTCAAAGCCAAGATCCTCACCCACACGCGCTGTCACATGGACGATGCTAAACTTGCCATCGACACTGGCGTGGATGGCATTGACGTGCTCTTTGGCACGAGCAGCTATCTGCGCGAATTTTCCCACGGCAAGAGCATCCCACAGATTATTGAAAACGCCATTACCGTCATCGAGTACATCAAAAGCCAGGGGCTGGAGGTGCGCTTTAGCAGCGAAGACAGCTTCCGCAGCGATCTGGTCGATCTGCTCACCGTCTATCGGGCGGTGGATCAGATTGGCGTCAACCGCGTGGGCATCGCCGACACCGTGGGCGTCGCCAATCCGCGCCAGGTCTTCGATCTGATCAAGACACTGCGCGGCGTAGTGCACTGTGACATTGAGTTTCACGGTCATAACGACACAGGCTGCGCCATTGCCAACGCCTATTGTGCGCTGGAAGCCGGCGCCACTCACATTGATACCTCGGTGTTGGGCATTGGCGAGCGCAACGGCATCACCCCGCTGAGTGGCTTTATTGCGCGCATGTATGCCTACAATCCGCAACTAGTGCGCACGAAATATAACCTTCCCATGCTGCGCGAAGTGGAAAATTACGTCGCAAAATTGGTCAGCGTGGATGTGCCATTCAACAACTACATTACTGGTTATACGGCCTTTACCCACAAAGCGGGCATCCACGCCAAGGCTATTCTCAACAACCCCAGCACCTATGAAATTCTTGACCCGGCGGATTTTGGCCTGACCCGCTATTTGCACATTGCCCACCGTTTGACTGGCTGGAACGCCATTAAAAGCCGCGCCGAACAGCTTCAGTTGGTCATGTCCGACGACGTGATCAAAGAGGTGACGGCGCAGGTCAAAGCCCTGGCCGATCAGCGTCCGCTTAGTTTGGATGATGTGGATGTGATGCTGCGCGAGTATCACAGCGCGGCGGTGCAGGAGGAAGTCGGGGTGGAAGGCGTGGCGGCGGATTAAGGCGAGACGGGATTCGTGGATGCGTGGATGCGTGGAGATATTAGGATAGTGCAGGTAGAGGGGCAGGGTGAATGTTTCGATTTGAGTCGCTAGAGGTTTGGTCGCTGGCACTGGAGTATGTGGATGCCTGTTATATCGTCGCAGACAAGTTTCCGCAGCGAATGCAGTTTTCGCTGGGTGAGCAACTGCGGCGGGCTGCAACTTCGGTGACCGCCAATATCGCCGAAGGCTCAGCCAAATCCACACAGCGATCTGAGCGCAACTTTTATGATATTCCGCGCGGCTCTGTGGCGGAAACGGTGGCGCTGCTTGCCCTTGCGCAGCGCCGCCAGTACCTTTCCGACGATCACCACACACGCATGTACAATCGCGCCACGCGGATTTCAGCGATGCTGCTCGGTCTCATCCAAAAGAACAGCGCCACATCTGAATCCGCTATGCATTACGCAACCGAAACTGATTCTCTGGCCGCCATCGTCACGCCCACCCCCGCATCCGCGCATCCGCGCATCCACGTCTCCGATCCGCAGCCCTGGACCACACGCTCGACCCGGCGCGCCTTTGGCAACCGTTGGATCAGCGTGGAAATCGATGATGTCGAATTGTCCAGTGGTCAAAATTACGAATATACCCGCCTTGTCCCCGCTGCGCCGGGCGTGGGGGTGATTGGCTTCAACGCGGCGGGCGAAATTTTGCTGGAGCGCGAATACCGGCACGGCGTGGGGCAGGTGATCTGGCAGATCCCCGGCGGGCTGGCGGATGAGAACGAAGATCTGCGGGCGGCGGGGCTGCGCGAGTTGGCCGAAGAGACCGGCTACGCGCCCGCCACGGTCAACGACGAGACGGTACGCTACCTGGGCAGCGTATGGGATAACCCCGCCTTTGGCCCCACGATCAGCCATATTTACGCGGCGTGGGGATTGGAGAAAGTTGGCGACACGCACCAGGATCATGCGGAGGATGTCGCGCTGCATTGGGTTTCACAAGAGTGGCTCAAAGAAGGCGTGCGCAGCGGCGAGATCAAAGATCGCGTGGTTGTCGCTGCCGTGGCGCAGTTGATGCTAAATGGATGGCTGTGAGGATTTACGATTTTAGATTTACGCTTTCGGAGTATTCGACGAGACTTTATCTTTTAGCAGATCATCCGCTTGAACCCAGGAACGGTCTATGCAGCCCAACAAACAGCCTGAACCAGCAGACAATCGTCAATTGTCAATTGTCAATCGTCAATCCCAAACCTTCGCCCAAAAAGCCATCGCCCGCGCCGCCGGTCTCGATTTCGTCGAGGTGGGCCAGGTGGTGGACGTGCGCCCAGATGTGGTGCTGAGCCACGACAACACGGCGGCGATCCGCGAGACGTGGCTGGAATTCGGCCAGGATCGCGTGCTAATCCCTGAAAAGCTGGCGATTACGCTGGACCATGCTGTGCCTGCGCCGACGACGAAACACGCGCAAAATCACGCCGAGATCCGCCGCTTTGTGAAGGAGCAGGGCATTCGCCACTTTTTCGAGGTGGGCCGCGGCATCTGCCATCAGGTGCTCAGCGAAGAGGCGCTGGTGCTGCCCGGACAGATGATCCTGGGCGCGGATTCGCACACGACGCACTTTGGCTGGCTGGGCGCGTTCGGCGCGGGCATCGGGCGCAGCGAAGTGGCGACGCTGTGGGCCACCGGCGAACTCTGGCTGCGTGTGCCCGAATCCATGCACATTATCTTGGAAGGCGATCTGCCGCCGGGGGTCACCGCCAAAGATTTCGCCCTGCGTATCCTCGGTGACCTGGGCGCGGATGGTGGGCTTTACATGTCGATGGAGTTCAGCGGCTCCGGCATCGATGCGCTTTCGCTGGATTCGCGCATGGTGCTGCCCAACATGATGGCCGAGTTTGGGGCGAAGACGGCCTATATCGCGCCGGATGAGCGGGTGATTGAGTATTTGGAGAAAAGATTGGAAAGACGGACGAAAGACGAAAGACGAAAGACGAACGCTGAACCTCACGGAACATTCGTCCCTCGTCCCTCGTCCATCGTCCATGAGGCCATCTTCCCCGATCCCGACGCCGAATACGCCGCTGTTCATCGCTACAACGCCGCTGATCTGGAACCCTATGTGGCCTGTCCGCACTCCATGGACAACGTGGTGCCGCTGTCGCAGATCGTGGGGACACGGGTAGATCAGGCGTTTATTGGCACTTGCACCAACGGACGGCTAGAGGACATTGCCGCCGCCGTCGAGGTGATCCGCGGCAAGCGGGTGGCGGCGGGGACACGCCTGTTGGTGATCCCGAACTCCAGCCAAGTGTTACAAGAAGCGCTGCGCCTGGGCTATATCGAGACGCTGGTGGAAGCCGGCGCGCATATCGGCACGCCAGGTTGTGGACCGTGTATGGGCAATCACATGGGCGTACCTGCGCCGGGCGAGGTGACGATTTCCAGCGCCAATCGCAACTTTCAGGGGCGCATGGGCACGCGCAATTCAGAAATCTATCTGAGCAGCCCGGCAGTCGTGGCAGCCAGCGCCGTGGCGGGTGTGATTGCGGATCCGAGAGACGTAGTGCGTGTTGCGTAGTGCGTGTTGCGTAGTGCGTAGTGCGTAGTGCTTCAAGGTGATCATATTTTTTAGCCACTCATTTGGAAATATACGGACCATCCATTGGTAACGACAACCAACTCAACCGACTACGCACTACGCACTATCTAAACATCGCGTTATTCTTAATCCCGAAGGATTCTCAACCCCATGCCCACTACCGGCCACGCATGGAAATATGGCGACAATGTGAATACTGATGTGATCTTCCCCGGCAAGTACACCTACACCGCTACGGGACGCGAGGAGATCGCCCGCCACGCGCTGGAGGATCTGGACCCCACCTTTGCGGGCAAGGTGCAACCGGGCGATGTGATCGTGGCGGGGCGCAACTGGGGCTGTGGATCGAGCCGGGAACAGGCAGCGGCCTGTCTGGCCTATAAGGGCGTGGGCGCGGTGATCGCCGAGAGCATCGGGCGCATTTTTTATCGCAATGCCATTAACTTCGGGCTGCTGGTGATCACCGCGCCGGAGGCGGCGCGAGCCATCCAGCCTGGCGACCCCGTGACGGTGGATCTGGAAAGCCATACCATCACCTGCCCAGCCGGCGTCTTCCCCTTCCCGCCCATGACCGGCAGCGTGCGCCAAATTTTAGAGGCGGGTGGGATCATCGAATATGTGAAGCAAAAGCTGGCGGCGGAATAGAACGCAGATTGGGCGGTTTGACATCCGTGGAAATCCGTCCGAGCCGCGCAATCCCGCGTTCTAGCCTCTGCTGTGGAAATTTTTGACATGAGCTTTCTCGACCGGGTGCAGGGCTATTTACACGAAAAGGCAAGGGCGCAGCGCGAGGTGATCGTGGTGGGGCCGTTTACGCTCTATTTGCACGTAAGCCGTGACCATGTGAGTGAAAATTGGGCCATGCCTCATGAGGCGGCAGAATGGATCCCGCTGGACACCGTAGAGGCGACAGCACGTTTTTTTGAACGGCGCGCACGCACACCCCAGTTTCAATCGTTGGATACCTTCGCGCCGCTGCTGGGTACGGCCATGAATGCGGCGGGCTATGGTGTGGTCACTCAGCAGCCCGTGCTGATTTGTACCAAGGAGTGGCTCCGCCTGCCCAACAACGCGCCGCCGTTGTCAATGGTGGTGATTTCGGCGGACTCGGATCTGGACGACGTGGCCGAAGGGTGGACGGTCAACGCACAGGGCTTTGATGCGGGAGCGGCAGCCGCCACGCTGAAAGAGGCCGAAGCGTTCCGGCAGACGTTGATCAGCAGTCGGGCGATAACGGCGAAACTGGATGGCGAGGCCGTGGGCGCGGGCATGTTCACGGAACTGCACGAGGGCGTGACAGAGTTGGTGGGGATCACCACAGTACAGCCAATGCGCGGGCGCGGCATCGGCGCTGCGGTGACGGCATACCTGACCGAGTTGGCCTTTGAGAACGGCGCTGATCTGGCGTTTTTAGTCGCAGCCTCGCCACAGGCCAGCCGGGTCTATGGACGGGTGGGGTATAAACATGTGGCGAATCTGGTGGCGTGGAGCAAAGAATGAAGAAGTTCACCGCAAAGACGCCAAGAACGCAAAAGGCAAAGGGCAAAAGTGGGATGGTTGAAATGAACCATGGGAAAGTGTACAAAATCGCGTTGATTCCCGGCGACGGGATCGGCAAAGAGGTGGTGCCGGCGGCGCGGCGCGTGTTGGCGGAAACGGGACTTTTGTTTGATTTTGTAGATTTGGAAGCGGGCTGGGAAACCTTTCAGCGCACGGCGACAGCGTTGCCCCGTGAAACGGTGACCGCGCTCCACAGTTGTGACGGCGCGATCTTCGGCGCGGTGAGTTCGCCCAGCCACAAAGTGCCGGGCTATACCAGCCCCATTGTGGCGCTGCGCAAGGAGATGGACCTTTACGCCAACCTGCGTCCGTCGGTCTCTGATCCTGTGCCGGGGAGCCGCTCTGGTGTGGATCTGCTGATTGTGCGCGAAAACACCGAATGCCTTTACGTCAAGCGCGAACGGCTGGAAGATGGCGGCGACACGGCGATTGCCGAGCGGGTGATCACGCGTGGTGCCTCCGAGCGCATTGCCCGCATTGCTTTTGAGATGGCAAGGCAAAAGGCAAAAGGGCAAAAGGGATTAGTCACAATTGTCCACAAAGCCAATGTGCTCTCGGTGAGTGATGGACTCTTCCGCGAAGCAGCGCTGGCCGTGGCTGCGGCCTATCCCGACGTGGCGGTGGAGGAGCAATTGGTGGATTCTATGCTCTATCGGCTGATCCGCGAGCCGGAACGCTACGACGTGATAGTGGCCCCCAACTTATACGGGGATCTGCTCAGCGACGCTGCCGCCGCGCTTGTGGGCGGGTTGGGATTGGCCCCCAGCGCTAATGTGGGGGATAATTTCGTGCTGGTCGAGCCGGTCCACGGCAGCGCGCCGGATATTGCCGGCCAGGGTATCGCCAATCCGATTGCGGCCATCCGTGCTGCGGCCATGCTGCTTGATCATTTGGGCGAAGGGGACAGTGCCCAATCCATCCGCGAGGCGGTGCAGGGTACACTCGCAGACGGTCCGCGCACGCCAGATCTAGGCGGCATGTCGACGACGGAAGAGGTGACGGCAGAAGTGATTAGGAGATTAATGCCCTGCACCTATCTCTCAATCTCCTAATCTCAAGTATATAAATCAGAGTTCACTCTATCGCTATTGAATCGTTATCGAAAGGAAAATCATTATGGCTCTTCAAACTGTAACCGCTACGGCTGAATGCCCGGAATGTTTCGCCGATGTGGAACTAGTCAATGTGATGCAACACGAGATTGTGCAGTGTGCCGAGTGTGGCGCGGATCTGGAAGTGGTCAGCATTGATCCCGTTGCGCTGGAAGTGGCCCCGGAAGAAGAAGAAGACTGGGGCGAGTAGGGATTGGTAGGATTGGGGATGAGGCAGAACCCAGTCCGCAGTCCCTAGTCACCAGTCCCCACACAAGGAGCGGATCTACGATGACAAAAGTTGGCATTCTATACAGCCGGGTGCGCGCCGAAGAGAAATTACTCTTTGAGGCGTTTGAAAAACGAGGGGTTGATCTTGATTTGCTCGATGACGGCAAACTGGTCTTTGACATTGCTGGCGGCAACGACAAGATCCGCCAGTACGAAAATTATGATGTGATTATGGAACGCTGCATCAGCCACGGGCGGGCGCTTTACAGCCTGCGCATTTTGAACGACCGCGGCATCCGCACGGTGAACACGGCGCGTGTGGCCGACATCTGCGGCAACAAATTGCAGACGACCAGTGCGCTGGCGGCGGCGGGTGTACCTTCCCCGCGCACGCTGGTGGCTTTCACCGCCGAGAGTGCGTTGGAAGCGATTGAAGAATTAGGCTACCCCGTGGTACTTGAAACCGGCTGTCGGTTCGTGGGGACGGCTGCTCAGCAAGATCAACGACCGCGAGGCCGCCGAGGCCATCCTGGAGCACAAAGAGGTGTTGGGGACCTATCACCACTCGATCCACTACATCCAGGAATACATCGCCAAGCCCATGCGCGACATCCGCGCCTTTGTGATCGGCAACGAGACAATCTGCGCTATCTATCGCGCCTCGCCGCACTGGATCACCAACACGGCGCGCGGGGGCAAGGCCACAGTCTGCGAAGTGACGCCAGAGTTGAACGATCTGTGTGTGCGGGCGGCGCAAGCCTGCGGCGGTGGCGTGGTTGCCATTGACGTGTTGGAAGATCCGGACCGCGGGCTGCTGATCAACGAGGTCAACTACACCATGGAATTCCGCAACAGCGTGATGCCCACAGGTGTGGACATCCCCGGACGCATGGCCGACTTTGCGCTCAAGGTTGCCCATGATGGTTGGGAAGAGGCCAATGGCTGGGATGCCGCGCATCAGCGCCCGGTCAGTCGGGTGACGTTGGTTGGGGAAGATTAGGAGTAATGAATAAGGAGTAATGAGTAAATCTCGCTGACATAGTGGCGTCACGTTGAGATCCAATTAGGGTAGCAAAACCTTACTCATTACTCCTTACTCATTTTCACGTAAAGGTTAATTCATGAGCGATAAAATTTCTGTTTCTGTCCTCGGCGCGTCTGGCTATGCTGGCGGCGAATTGTTGCGGCTGTTGCTGGATCATCCGCATGTGGAGATTGCCCAGGCGACCAGCGAGCGCAACGCCGGCTCGTATGTCCATTTTACCCATCCCAACTTGCGCGGGCGCACAAAGTTGCAATTTGTCAGCGCCAGCGAGTTGGCGCCGTGTGATATTCTGTTCACAGGGCTGCCCCACGGCGGCGCCATGGAGCGTATCGAAGAGTTCGCGGCACTGGCCGAGCGAGTCATCGACTTGAGCGCCGATTTTCGACTGCGTGATGCTACCGACTATGACCGCTGGTATGGCAAGCCGCACAGCAACCCAGCTTGGCTGGATAAGTTCGTCTACGGCCTGCCCGAACTACACCGGGATGAAATTCGCCAAACCCGTTATGTCAGCGGCGTGGGCTGTAACGCCACGGCCACCAATCTGGCGATCTATCCGCTCTTCGCCGAAGGTCTAATCGACGACAGCCGCGGCGTGATCTGCGAACTGAAAGTGGGCAGCAGCGAGGGCGGCAACAGTTCCAACGATTCCACCCATCACCCGGAGCGTTCCGGGGTCATGCGCAGCTTCGCCCCCACTGGTCACCGCCACACAGCAGAAGTGTTGCAGGCCATCCGCCGCACGGGTAGCACAGCCGACGTTCACCTGAGCGCCACGGCGATTGATAACGTGCGCGGCGTGCTGGCGACGGCCCATCTTTTCGTCAAAGCGGGCGTCACCGAGAAGGATCTGTGGCGGGCCTATCGGCGGGTCTACAAAGACGAGCCGTTTGTACGCATTGTCAAAGAGAAGACCGGCATCTATCGCTATCCCGAACCCAAGATCCTCTCTGGCAGCAACTACGCCGACGTGGGTTTTGAGTTTGATGAAAGTACCGGGCGCGTGGGTCGCCATCGCCGCCATTGACAACCTGATGAAGGGTGCAGCGGGCAGCGCAGTGCAGTGCATGAACCTGATGATGGGCTGGGACGAGACGACAGCGTTGGGGTTTGCGGGGCTGCATCCGATTTGATACGGATTGCGTGTATAGTCTGAGTTAAAAAAGGAGCGATCCGGTGAGCGATGAAATTTTAACAAAAGTCGAGGAAGCTCTCGATCAGCTTACCCTTGATGAACAGTGGTTGGTGCTGGAGCGTCTACTCCAACGATTCAAACATACAAGTCAACACCAAAAGCAAGGTCAAGATTTATATGGAGTCTGGCGTGATATCTTTCCGCCTGATTTTGATTTGGACGCAGAACTGTTTGAGGTTCGGCATGAATGGGAAGAAGAATGGCAAGAACTGAGACCTTAAGCTACGTCACAGACACCCATGCACTCTTTTGGTATCTAACTGCTTCTCCTCGCCTTGGCCAACAGGCGAAACAGGCTTTTGACAAAGGCGCACGGGGAGAAGCCATTCTCTACGTGCCAGTAATTGTTCTAGCCGAGTTATTCTTTCTCAACGAAAAGATGGGGCGTCCACTGGACTTTAAGCAAGAGTATGCGCGTTTAGAGCAGAGCGGCCAGTTTATCTTCGTAGGAATCCAACCGCAAGATATCCTTGATCTTGCCGAGAACAATGTTGTGGCAGAAATGCACGACAGATTTATTGTAGGGGTGGCGCGACGGTTGAATGTTGCCTGTCTCACGCGAGATGAAAACATCCGTATGAGTAACTTAATTCAGATAGTCTGGTAGACGGAAAACTCCTATGCCCTTCGCCGTTATCCTTGACTTTGATCCGAAAACCGAGGCTACAGTTCGGGAATGCTGGCAACGGTTATCGCAGCGAGGGATCAGCACGAGCATGCCGGGGAGCGGTGTGCGCCCACATGTGACGCTCTCCGTGGCCGATATGGTGCAGGTGGAGGAATTCCAAAGCTGGCTGCGCACGTTCGCCGTGCAGATTCGCCCGTTTGATGTGCTACTGCAATCCATTGGGCTGTTTCCCACGGCGGAAGGGGTGGTCTACTTTGCGCCCACGGTGACGCAGACGCTGCTCGATATTCATCGCGGCTTTCACGAGGCACAGCCGCCAAGCTGGCGCGATCTGCGTCCATACTATCTGCCAGGACGTTGGGTTCCCCACTGCACCGCCGCCACAGGGTTGAGCCGGGAAGAGATCACAGCGGCGGTGGCGATCTGTATGGAAACTCCGTTGCCGCTGGCGGGTCGCTTTGACGCTATAACCTTGATTGAAATCCATCCGCAGCAGCCAATCCGCGAAATTGAAACAATTCTATTTAACCGGTGAGAAATAGCTATGTCTGAAACCCCATCCGACCCGCTTCACATGATCGATGATTATCTAGATCGCGGCGACGCCCTCGGTTGGTTCGAGGAACTTTATGCCAGTGCAGATGGCGATACGCGCAAGGTTCCCTGGGCGCACATGGCCCCGCGCAAAGAGATGGTGGAATGGGTTTTTGAGCGACAGCCCGACGGCAAGGATAAATCTGCGCTGGTGATCGGTTGTGGACTGGGCGATGACGCCGAACTGCTGGCGGGCCTGAACTATGTTGTGACGGCGTTTGACATTAGCCAGACGGCGATTGACTGGTGCAAACAGCGCTTTCCCAACAGCAAAGTCCATTACGTGGTGGCGGATATGTTCGCGCCGCCGTCGGCGTGGGTGGAGGCGTTTGATCTGGTGGTGGAGGTCTACATTGTGCAGGCGCTGCCGCCGGAGATGCGCCATGAATCCGTTGCGGCCGTGGCCCAATTTGTCGCGCAGGGTGGCACGCTGCTGGCTGTGGGCCGCGGCATGGAAGAGTGCACCAATCGTGGCGGTCCCCCATGGGCGCTCTTCCCCGCAGAACTGACGCTTTTTGAGGCACATGGGTTAACACCCGTTCAGTTTGATCGCAAAGACGATGCCGCTATTGCGCCGATTTTCCGCTACCGCGCCGAATATCGACGCACCGATGAATAGCCTTACTCGTTTGCTGTGGACGCCCAGCCACAACCGGCTAGTAATCCCCTCGGCGCTTGCGCCCGACACGGCATTGGGCCGATTGACAGCAGCGCTGGCAGAAAATGGCGAATTTTTGGGGAAAGTGAATCAGCGTGCCTTCAAGCTTTGGCGCGCTCGCCGCTATGCCCACAGCCGCAATACCTTTGCGCCGATCCTTTACGGCGTCATCGTTCCCGATGAGGGCGGCAGTCTGATGATCGGCCATTTCCAGCTTAATCCAGTGATGCGACTCTTTCTAATCGTCTGGTTTGTGGTCACGTCACTGCTGGCACTGGGCCTGATTATCACAGGTTTCCTCAACGCCACAGCGGATGCCACTGCCCGCGATGCGCTGCCCTTCCTGCTTCCCGCGCTGTTGCCTCTGCTCGGCTGGCTGCTCCTGCGCTGGCAACAGGGGCGGGGACGGGCAGATGAGCGGGCAATGCGGGCGTGGGTGGAGAACATAGTGCGTAGTGCGTAGTGCGTGTTGCATAGCCGATCTGTTTCTTAACGCACTACGCACTACGTCTTTGAAAAACAGCAAACAGGAGTAAACTTCATGCTCGTCATCAAAGTCGGCGGCGGCAAAGATCTCAACATTGACGCCGTCGTTGCGGATATTGCGGACCTTGTGCGCAGCGGACAACCGCTGATCCTTGTCCACGGAGGGGCAGAGACCACCAACGAGGTGGCCGAGGCGCTGGGTCACCCGCCGGAATTTGTCACCAGTGAGAGCGGCTACGTCAGCCGCCGCACGGATCGACGCACGTTGGAAATTTTCGAGATGGTCTATTGCGGCCAACTCAACAAAATGTGGGTGGAAAAATTCCAGACGGCGGGCATTAACGCCGTGGGGCTGAGCGGGCTGGATGGCCGCATTTTTGAGGGCACACGTAAAGATACGATCCGGGTGCGCGTCAACGGGCGGCGGCTGGTGCTGCGTGATGACTGGACCGGCACGGTGGAGCGGATTAACACGGATCTGCTGCGCTTGCTGCTGGACAACGGCTACCTGCCCATCCTCACGCCGCCCGCTTCGTCGGACAAAGGCGAGGCCATTAACGTGGACGGCGACCGCGCCGCCGCTATGGTGGCGGCGGCCTTCAATGCCGACGCCCTGGTGATTCTCTCCAATGTGCCGGGACTGCTGGCAAACTATCCCGACGAAGCGAGCCTGATCCGCGAGATTCCCCGCGCGCACGGGCAGACAGTTTTATGCAGTACGCCGAGGGCCGCATGAAGAAAAAAGTCATGGGCGCGGTGGAGGCCATCGCCGAGGGCGTGCAAAAGGTGATCTTCGCCGACGGCCGCGTGGAGAAGCCGGTGACGCGGGCGTTGGCGGGGGAAGGGACGCAGATCGGGTAGTGCGTGGTGCGTAGTGCGTGGAGAAAGGTTCAGCGATGAAATATCTGGATTGGATAGAGACAATTCCGCCAGAAATTACACAAGATCCCCTTTGGCAGACGGCAGTGTATCGGCAGGCTCTGTTTATCGGTGACCTGGCCTGGTACGACATTGAGGGTATCGGCAAAGACAGAAGGTTGATTTCGCTCTGTGACCAACTCTACCGAGCAGCAGGCAGCATCAGCGCCAATATCAGCGAGGGCTACAGCCGTGCCTCCGGTCGAGATCAGGCTCGTTTCTACGAATACGCACTTGGATCGGCCAGAGAGTTGAGAGATTGGTACTTCAAAGCACGCCACGTATTGAAGCCAGAAGTGTTTATCCACCGCATCCAGATCCTGGCAGAAATCATCAAACAATTGCTGCGAATGGTTCCCAAATATCGAGGGGAGAAACTAAAAGAAATGTCCGAGCAATACTACACATTAACCCAAGATGCCAACCCGGACGCTGACGCACTACGCACTACGCACTACGCGCCCCAAGACCCCGTCACCATTGCTCAAATCGAATCCGCCCACGAATCCGGCGTCGTGCCCCGGCGCGGCGAGACGGTGATGGTGGCGGGCGAGGGCTGTTGGATGATCGACAGCGAGGGGACGCGCTATTTGGACCTGACGGCGGGGCAAGGGGTGGCAATGCTGGGCTATGGTCATCCGGCGCTGACCGTGGCGATTGCCGAACAGGCAGGACGGCTGCACGCCTGTCCCAGCTTTTTCTACAACGACATGCGGGCGCGCTTTTTGCAGAAGTTGATCGAAATTTCGCCCGGTCACATGACCCATGCCTTTTTGGGCAATAGCGGCGCGGAGGCGATTGACGGGGCGATTAAGTTTGCCCGCCTTGCCACGGGACGCACGGGCATTGTCGCCACCAAGAACGGCTTCCACGGGCGCACGCTGGGCGCGCTCTCGTTGACATGGAACCCCAAATATCGCGAGAAATTCGATCCGCTGATCCCCGGTGTGACGCATGTGAGCTACGACAACTTGGACGAACTCGACGCTGCCGTGGACGAGCAGACCGCCGCCGTTTTCATTGAGGCGGTGCAAGGCGAGGGGGGAGTCAACATGGCCTCGCCGGCGTACTGGGCGGGCGTCGAGCGCATCTGCCGGGAACGCGGCGCGCTGCTGGTTTTCGATGAAATTCAGACCGGCTTCCGCACAGGCAAGTGGTTCGCCCACCAGCACTTTGGCCTTCAGCCCGACATGATGACGCTGGCAAAGGGGCTGGGCGCGGGCTTCCCCATGGGCGCGATTGTCTACACCGACCGGGTGCAAGAAGCGCTTTTTAGCGGCGCACATGGCAGCACGTTTGGTGGCAATCCGTTGGCGTGTGCCGCTGGGCTTGCCACACTGGAAACTTACCAACGCGAGAATCTCATGGCGCGCGCAGAGCAGATGGGGCAACGCTTGCGCGAGAAGTTGGAAGAAGCCATCGGCGGACGGCGCGTTGTGCGCGAGATCCGTGGGCTGGGGCTGATGATCGGCATCGATCTGCGCACAAAGGCGATCCCCTTCCTCAAAACCTTAATGGAAGAGCACCACGTCATCGCCCTCCCCGCGGGGACCACTGTGCTGCGCCTGCTGCCGCCGCTGATCATCAGCGAAGCGGAGATCGACTTGGCCGTGGAAGCCATTGCTGCGGTGCTGCCGGCGTGAGAATGGCACGCAGATGACGCAGATTAAACGGATTTTCGCAGATCTGCGTCATCTGCGTTCTGTTTTTTAGATCGCTTGCGTTTGCAAGCCGCGCCGCTTGCGCCGCCAGTTCATCCCCATCCAGACAAGGATCGCCAGATCGAGCAGCCCCTCCAGCGGGGCGAAGATATTACCGTAATGGGCCGAGTCCCAGTAGCTCACCGGGCTGATGAAGCGCAACGTCCAGTTGAAGGGGAAAAGCAGCAATGGCCCATCGTTGTGATGGGTCAAGATGTCCACCACACTGTGAAAACCACAGCCCAGCGCCAGCCAGAAAAGCCACGCGCCCCAGCGCTTTTCGGTGCGCTGGCCCCACCAGCCCGCCAGCCCCATTGCCAAGATCACCAGCGGCGCGTGAAAGAGATTGTGGCTGACGATCCACCACGGATTTGTAAAGTAAAGAGCATCATAGCTGGGGCCGAAGATAAATTCGTCAATGGGCGCAACCCAGCGCCGATAACCCATGTAGCCAAAGGTAAGAATATAAAGCGGCATATCTGGCAGGAAAGAGCCGAGCAAAAAGCCCGCCCCGTTTACAGGTTTCCCCTGATTTTCTCGCCTTTTTTTCAAAGCCCACGTCATCAAATAATGCGACGGTGTGTTCAAGATTCCCCCCGATTTTATGCAATGGTTGTCTATCTTCTGCCTTGGAATTAGGTGATTGGGAGATGGGGAGATTATAGTTTACTCGACTGTCCAATCGCCTAATCCCCCAATCGCTTAATCTCTCAACCCAAGGAGTAACCCATTGGCCCAAGTCGAAATTGTACAGAAAATCGCCCGCCGCGTCGAGGATAACGTGGCACGGGTGATTGTCGGCAAAACCGGTGTAGTCGAGCAATTGCTGGTGGCGCTCTTTTGCGAAGGCCATGTGCTGCTAGAGGACGTGCCCGGCATTGGCAAGACCACACTGGCGAAAACCATGGCCCGCTCGCTGGGCTGCGCCTTTCAGCGCATCCAGTTCACCCCCGATCTGCTGCCCTCGGACATTACCGGCGTCAGCGTCTATAACCGTAAAAATGACGACTTCGAGTTTCGGCCTGGCCCCATTATGGCCGGTGTGGTGCTGGCCGACGAGATCAACCGGGCCGGACCGCGCACCCAATCGGCGCTGCTCGAAGCCATGGAAGAGCGCCAAGTCACCGTGGACGGCACTACCCATGCCCTGCCCTATCCCTTCTTTTTGATGGCGACCCAGAACCCTGTGGAGTTGGAAGGGACGTTTCCCTTGCCCGAAGCGCAGATGGACCGCTTCTTAATGCAGGTGGGCATGGGCTACCCGCAGCGCGAGGAAGAGCGCCAGATTTTGCAGCGTTTCCGGGCCGGGAATCCGCTCAACGCCGTGGAAGCCCAGGTCACCATTGCCGAGATCGGCGAAGCCGTCAGCATCTGTCGCGAAGTGCATGTCCATACGGCACTGGAAGATTATCTGCTTGATTTTGTGGCGGCGACGCGCAAAGACGAGGCGCTGGAATTGGGCATTAGCCCGCGTGGCACGCTGGCCCTCTATCGCACAGCCCAAGCGCTGGCTGCCATCCGTGGGCGCGGCTATGTGCTGCCCGACGACATTAAAACGCTGATCCCCAACGTGGCCGGTCACCGCCTGATCCTCAACGCCGACGCTCGTCTGCGCGGGCAGACCACCGCCGATGTGCTGGTGCGCATCCTCAACAGCATCCCCGTGCCTGTGGAAGAGATCCGCCCGCTGGAGGCACGGTAATGGGTCGCCTGGGCTGGGTAATGGTGGGCGGGCTGATCTTTTTCGCCGTAGTGCTAAGCAACACGCTGCTCTTTACACTGGGGCTTCTCTTGGGATTGCTGGGGCTGGCCTCGGCGCTGTGGAGCCGCTATTGCCTCGTCGAGGTGCGCTATCGGCGGCGGCTGGGCACGACCCGGCTTTTTTACGGCGAACAGACGGATCTCTGGATCGAAGTCACCAACGCCAAGCCGTTGCCGCTGGCCTGGCTGCGCACCGAGGATGAAGTCCCCGCGGCGCTGGAGATGTCGCCAGAGCAACAGTTCAGCCGCTATCACACAGGCCGCCGTCTATTGATCAACCTCTTTTCGTTGCGCTGGTACGAGCGCGTCACCCGCCGCTATCACATTACCGGCACGGCCCGCGGCGCGTGGCATTTTGGCCCCGTGCGCCTGATCTCTGGCGACATTTTCGGTTTTTCGCTGAAGCGCGAGGTGATGGAAGGCACGGACACGCTGCTGGTCTATCCCCAACTTTTCCCGCTCAAAGCGCTGGGGCTACCGGCCCAACACCCCTTTGGCAACAGGCGTGCCCATCGCCGTGTGGTGGATGATCCCATGCGCCTGATGGGCGTGCGCGATTATCAGCCCGGCGACAACTTTCGCACCATCCACTGGAAGGCCAGCGCCCGCCGCCAAGATCTGCAAACCAAAGTCTTCGAGCCATCGGCCAGCCGCCTACTGCTGATCTTTCTCAACGTGGACACGGTGCGCAATCGGCTGCAAGGCAGTGATCCCGAATTGCGTGAATACCTGATCTCGGCGGCGGCGTCGATTGCGCGCTATGCCTGGGAGGGCGGCGAAACCGTGGGGCTTTATGCCAACGGGCTGCTGCCCAGCGGAATGCGGCTGCGTGTGCCGCCGGGGAGCCGCTCGGATCAGGTGTTGCGTGTGTTGGAGGGGCTGGCGTGGATGCGACCGGTGAGCCAATCGCCAATTGAGCGGGTGATTAGCGTCGAGACTGAATCGTTGCGTTTTGGCTCCACGGTGGTGGTGGTGACGGGCTTTGTGGATCAGCCGCTGGCCGCGCCGCTGGTGGATCTGGGACGGCGCGGCCACGCCGTGAGCGTTGTCCACGGGGGCAGCCAGCCACCAGAGTATGTTATCCCCGGCGTGCGAATCTATTCGATTGGCAATGGCAAACAGGTCAATGGCAACCATAGCGAGGCAGAGGGCGACCATGCAAAGCGAACGCTGGAACTGGCTTGACGAAGGGATTGTGCCCCTCCTATCGGCAACGCTGCGCGCTGCCTGGCTTTGGCCGTGGCTGGCCCTCTTACACGCCTGGTTTTCGCCCAGCCAGATTGCGCCCGTGCTGCCATTCTGGGCGCTGGTCGCGTTGCCGTTCATTGTTTTTACCCTGACCCGGCGGCTGGTGCCGCGCCCCACACAGGGTAACGTACAGAATGTTAGCATGACGCAGCGGGTGATCATTGCCGCCAGTGGGCTGCTCCTGTTGTTGCTCCTGCTCTGGTGGCACTTTGCCCGTGATCTCTATGCGCTCTGGTCGCCGGGCTGGCTCTATGAGATTGGCTATCAACTCACCCATTGGTGGAATGAACTGCCTGTGGTGGGGATAGCGCTGATTGCAGGTGTCTATCTCTGGCTGCGCGGCCTTTTTGATGCGCGGGATCCGCTGCACCACGAGGACATCTGGCGGGCCTTTGTAGTGGGGGCGGCGGCGCTGGCCCTGCATCTCTGGCTCAACAGCGCCACGGGTTCATCTGTGACGGGCATCACCGGTCCAATCTTCCTTTTCTTTGCCAGTGGCATGGCGGCGCTGGCAACCACCAATCTCAAAACGGCCAGTGGTTGGAGTTTGTTTGGCAAGAATACCGGGCGGATCTGGGCGAATCGCTATTGGCTGCTGAGCATTGGTCTCACGATTTTGGCGCTGCTGGCGTTGGGGTTGATCATCGGCTGGCTGTTGGCCCCCGACGATGTCGCCTGGCTGCTCAGGGGCGTGGGCTTCCTCTTTTCGCTGATCTGGCAGGTCTTCTCCTGGGTGATTCTGGGGGTAAGCTATGTGATCTTTATGGCTTTCTATGCCATCTATCGGCTCATCGAGCCGCTGTTGCAGAACAATGGCGAAGAAAGCCAGGTCCAGATTCAAGCGCCACAGCCCTTCCCCACCCAAGAAGCCATGCAAGAGGTTACCGACGCTGCGGCAGGCGTGCCCGAACCTTTCCGCTGGGTGGCGCTGGTACTAGTGTTGGTGGTGATTTTTGTAATCTTCGTACTGGTCTTGCGCCGTCTGCGCAGCGAAAGCCCCGGCGAGGCCGACGAAACCCGTGAGTCGATCTACAGCGCCGATCTGCTGCAAGATCAACTGGCGGCGCTCTGGTCACGGCTGCGCGGCGGCTTTAGCCGGGCCACAGCCCCGCTTTTTTATGATCTTAGCGGCGAAACGGACAGCCGCAGCGCCATCCGCGCTGTCTATCAACGGCTCCTGTTGCGTGCCGCCGAAGCGGGATCGGTGCGGGCAGCGGCCCAGACGCCCCTAGAATATCAACGGGATCTGCAAAGGCACTTGTCAGCCGCTGCCCAACTCGATACAATCACACGGGGGTATGTAGAAGCGCGTTACGCGG
This sequence comes from uncultured Chloroflexia bacterium, assembly GCA_963721725.1. GTDB lineage: Bacteria > Chloroflexota > Anaerolineae > Caldilineales > Caldilineaceae > RI-153. The sequence continues at coordinate 100,181 of CAVRLX010000013.1, read as the reverse complement.
ATACGCCGCCCTCGCCGCAGATGGCGGCAGCGGTGGAAGAGGCATGGCGGCAGATGGCGGAAATGAAGCGTGAAGAGTAAAAGCAGTCACAGCCCAGAAACGGGTCATTGCAAGGGGAGGTAGAGAATTTCCTATGTTGATTTCACTTGAATTTCCAGAAACAGCACCTCTGCATCACTTTAACCATCTGTATTTGAAACAGACGTTGGTCGTAACATTGTATAATCTGGGCAAACTTTCCGAGCGAGAGGCCTGTGAGTCTCTGGGAATTTCTCGCCGCCGATTTGAGGAGATGTTGCCTGAATTCGGCTTCGCTGTTCTGTCGGATCAAGATGAAAATGTAATGATTGAACTTCGTGCATGAGAGAATCAAGCATTGTTAGTGATACGGGCCATTGAGTACACTGGAGAAAATGGCTGAGGCTTTGGCTTTATCAAACAGTTATATAGTCAAATCATCGTTCCACCTGCGGTTCTCGACGAACTCAGTCAGGGTGAATTCGATTCTCCCCAAGCGTACCTGACCTATTACCAGATAGAAAGCTTGATTACAGTCCAGCAGCCCTATGCCAACACATTAATTTCGCATGGTGAACGGTTGCACAAAGGTGAAATTCAGGCCATTCAACTGGCACTTCAGTTAAATCTCCCGCTTCTGATTGAAGAAACAATCGGTCGCCAGATTTCACTGGAGATGGGAATGTCCATTTCTGGTATTGCCGGACAAATTCTTAAAGCCCATCGCCTAGAATTAATCGATACACAAGAGGCCGCTCTAAAATTGCAGGCGCTTCTGAAGGCGGGTCGTATCAATCATAAAATCTTTGATACTTTAGTCAGCGCGCTAGAATCCTAAAGGTCTGAAACGAAAGGAAGCCCACCATGCCCATCGATCCTGCGGATCTCTATGCCTTGTGCGAAAAAGAAGTGATCATCCTGCCGGGGGATGCACCGCTGGGCCGGGCGTTGTGGGAGTTGGCGCAATCGGACTTTAACGAGGCGACGGCGTGGCTGGTGGTGCAATTGGCCGATGGCAGCTATCGGGTGAGCACCTTTACGGCGCTGGTTCCGCTGCTGCAAAGCGGGGATGACGAAATTCTCTACGATACGCTGGAAATGCTGCCCCTGCCCGCCGCCGACCGCGTGATCCCCACCGACACGGCTGAAACTGTCGCCGAGATTCAGGCGTGGTTAGAAGAGAATTTTCTCGCCACGGTGGTTATCGTAGATGGCGACACCTGCGCCGGGCTGTTTACAAACTCGATGCACGCCCCAAAGAGATTCAGCCCTCGATTCTCGAACTCTTCCATAGTCTGGATCAACGAGAAATGGCAATGGCGAACGGCGGGGAACAGCACCGATCCGCCATGCCACCGCCGCCCGCCCCGCTCACCGTGGACCTTTTCACCGATGTAGATTTCCCCGAACACATGGCCCCTGGCAGCGAGGCACCGCTGGTGGTAAAACTTACCCCCGTCGCACCGCAATCCACGCGTATTGACAGCAGCGTTCCCGTTGACTTTGCCGACCCACACACGCCGGAAAAAGTAGACGTGATCATCCACGCCCCGGCTTTTAACGAACGAACCGACAAGTGGCGGCAGACGATTGACGTCTACAGTTTCACCGAATCTACCCCGGCGATCTTCTTTCTCACCGCCAGTACCGTTGAGGGCACTTACACCGTCAACGTGGATTTTCGCCACAAAGGGCGGCTGGTGGGCAGTTTCAAGCTAGAAACAAACGTGACAAGCGCGCCCGCCCCAGCCATGCCTTTGAGCAAGCTCACGCCGGCGGCTGACAGCGACACGCTCCCCATCGCGCTGGCGATCAGCGCCGATCCGCCGCCACCCGCCGATGTGGAACTGCGTGTACATCTCAGCGGGAACACCTTGCACTATGAACTCCACTGCCCCACCGCCAACCTTGATAGCGCCAACATGGGCGAGGTTCAACTCAAAACCGCCAATCCGCAGAGCTATCTGGCCGGACTGTTTGCCGAGTTGAGCAGCCTGGCCCAGGGCAGCGCCAACGAAGCCGGCGCGCTGGCGCAACTCGAAGCCAGCGGTGAAAATCTCTATCTCGATCTCTTTCCCGCAGCGCTGCAAGCCGCCGATCGGCAACTGGTCGAGTTGCGTCAGGCAGGCAAACTTGCATCATTTTTAATCGTCAGCGACGAGCCGTGGATTCCGTGGGAGCTGGCAAAGCCCTATGATGCTGATAACGACCATAGCGACGATTTCCTGGCCGGGGGCTGGCAACTCTGCCGCTGGCTCTCGACCTCTGGCCCGGCGGATCGGGTGCAGATTGTGGCGGCGCGGCTGGTTGCCCCCGCCTTGGATCTGGATTTCGTGGAGCAGGAGATCGCCTCGTTTGCCGAGATCGCCCGGTGGGGCGTGGACATTGGCCCGGCTCCGCTGCAAAAGCTGCAAGAGGTGCAGAGCGTCTCTGAGCAGGGCGGCATTGAATTGCTTCACTTTGCCACCCACGGCAACTTCACGGGCACAGACCCAGACAAATCGGCAATTCGCTTGGCCGAGCAGAGCGAACTCTACCCGCGTGATCTGCGCGGCAGCCGTGTGCGCGGCCTGCGCAAAGCGCGCCCGATTGTCTTTCTCAACGCCTGCCACACGGCGCAAATCGGCTTTGCCTTTACCGGGCTGGGCGGCTGGGCCGAGCGCATGATCGTCGACGTGCGCGCCAGTGCCTTTATCGGCACGCTGTGGGAGGTCAACGACAAGCTGGCGGCGGCAGTGTCGGCAGAGTTTTACCGGGCGCTTTGGACTGGTGACACGCTGGGACAGGCTTTCCACGCCGCTCGCCAGCATGTGCGCGCGCTGCAACCGGGCAACTCCACCTGGCTGGCCTATACGCTTTACGCCGATCCCAACGTGCGGGTACACTGGGGGAATTAGCGATTAGATATTGGCGATTGGAGATTAACTATTTAACTGGTAATTGTTCTGGTGCGACGCACTCGCCAGGACAAGACTTGGCTAGAAATTCTGTGTGGCGAGTGCGTCGCACCCTGGACCTATAGATACGATAATTGAAAAACTCTACCCAATCTCCTAATCACCCAATCGCATTCTGAGATCTCATGGACAACATTTTCCTTCTCACCCTCTTTTTCATCTTTTTCACCACCTTTGCCAGCACCTATCTGGCCCGGCTGGTGCGCGACCGCTGTCTGAAGGACTTTCAGAATTTTCATGTTACGTTGGAACTTAAGGACAAGCCCACCTATTGGGGGCAACTCCAGGTCTTTTCCAGCGGACTCGAAGTTCGCTATGCCCACCCCGTCCATGACAAAACCGGGCATGTAGAGAGCAGCATCCTCTTTCTCAAGGATCGCATGGGCAACATGCAGGCGCTCTATCGCTTCCACGATGAACTGAGCGCAGACGAACAGCGCCGCCGGGCCGAGGAGATCGAGCGCAGTTATCACCCCGGCCTGCATCACCAGCTTTGGCGGGCGCTACGCAACTTTTTCAACACCTTCCGCGATGCCATTGGCGAGTCGATTGGCTTTGTGGTCTCGCGCTTCAAAGAGACGGGCGGCAGCCAGGTGGTGCAGACCCAGGACGCGCGCATTACCAAAATCGGCCAGACCGTGCTGGACACAACAGCGCGTCAGTCCTTCGAGCCGATTTTGGAGCTATACATCGGGCGGCGCGTCGTGGCCCAGGAATTGCGCACCGATAAATCCATCCGCGAACATGGCGGCATTCTCAAAGACTACACCGCCGATTGGTTGGAACTGTTGGACTGTCGCTTCCATCAAGAGTTTAACTTTCATCTCTCGCATCCAGAACAGTTGCGGTTGAACAAACAGATCGACTTTATGATTGAGCGCCAGCCAGGGGATGCGCAAGAGTTGACCATCACCGTTGAAAATCATGGCAATGTGGCCGTGACTGTTGTGCGGCTGACAGGCGAGGGCGTGGAAGTGCAGGTGAATGCACCCGTTGCGCCCGGCCAACAGCATACCATCCACACTGGCCCGCTGCCCGCCGCCCTGTGGGAAGGGATCGCGATCAGCGACATCCCGACACGCCTGGAACTGCGCGGCGGGGCCAACGGCAACCACGAAGCGCTGCCCGCCGCCACACGTTTACCGGCGCTGACAGTGGTCATCGCCGCCGAGCGCACCGGCGATCTCTGTCTGCCGCGTGCCCACGCCTACGTGGCCCACGGCTCCGAGCCGATTGGCGAAGGCTGGTTCTGGGAAAGCTGGCGCGAGTTCCGCCAATGGTCAAGCCAGCATCCAGTGGTAGCCACATTGCGTCTGCTCTGGGCACTCCTCAACGGACTGCTGGTGGGTTACTGCGTTTGGTCGCTGATCCGCCTGATCTGGGGGCTGGAAGTAGGCATTTTGTTCGTGAGTTTGCTGGCTGGCATCAATGCCGTGGCTGGATGGATGATCCAATGGTCGGCGCGCATCCGCGCCAATGATCAGTTCGCGCAAAAACTCCGCAATCGCCTGCTGCTGCTGACACTGCTAGCCGCGCTCCTGGCGGCCCTCTTCGTCTACCTTGCCCTGCGTTGAATTCCCACGGGGCCGCCGTCCCGTTGATTGTCGGGCCTTCTGGTATAATGTGCGCAATTCACTTTCTGGCAACGAAGACCTTGTTTCCCCGGCCTCTGCGCAGAGGCCGGGGAAACAAGGTCTGGTAGAGGCGGCACACCGATGACCAATTCACACGATCCCACAATTGAAGCGTGGCAGGCTCCCGGCTTTGAAAGCGTGCTGGCGGGGCTGCTAAGTGAGCGCACTGTCTATATCGTAGGCGGCAACGTGCGCGACTATCTCATGGGGCGCGCTGGCGCGGTAACCGATCTTGATCTGGTGATGGCGGGGCCGGTGCTGAATCTGGCGCGGCGCGTGGCAGACCAGATCGGCTGGGCCTACTATCCGCTGGATGAGAGCCGCGATGTAGCACGGCTGGTGAAGATCAACGACAACGGGACCCGGCTGGAATGTGACATCTCCGCCCTGCGCGGGGATCTGACCCACGATCTGCAAAGCCGGGATTTTACGCTGAACTCGCTGGCGCTGGAACTCTACCGCGATCACCCGCCCCGCTTAATCGATCTCAGCGGGGGTGTGGATGATCTGGCCGCGCACAGGCTGCGTACGCTCGATCCCGCCAATCTTGATCAGGACCCGGTGCGGATGTTGCGGGCTGTACGGCTGTCCCATAAGTTGGGGCTAACCATTGCGCCAGAACTGCGCGAGCAGATCCACGCCCGCACCGAGAGCATCCGCGGCGTGAGCCATGAACGCGTGCGCGATGAACTATGGAAGATGCTCAGCGCAACACAGCCCGGCGCCGTGATGGAGACACTGCGCGAACTGGGGCTGCTAGTCCAAGTGCTGCCCGAACTGGCCGGGACCGTGGGCGTGACACAGTCGCCACCGCATCACCTCGACGTCTACGATCACACGCGGCTGGTGATGGACAACGCCGCCCACCTGCGCGATTGGCTGATCGATGCGTCTGTGCCGCTTGAGCCAAGCCTGGCCGAGATGTTGGTTCATTGGCGCGCAGAATTAAGCGCCCACTTTGCCGAAGCACTGACCACGGGTCACAGCCGCGCCGATTGGCTGGTCTGGCATGCGCTTTTTCATGACACGGGCAAACCGGCCACACGTACCGAGGAGATCAGCGAGGAAGGCACGCTACGCTATCGCTTTCTCGATCACGAAACTGTGAGCGCGGATCTGGCCGAGGCGCGCCTCAGCCAGTTGCGCTTCAGCCGCCGTGAAGTGATGGTCTGTAAAAGTGTACTGGCCGATCACATGCGCCCGCACAATCTGGTGAGCAGTTTCGGCGTTCGCGCCATCAATCGCCGCTCTGCCCATCGCTTTTTCCGCGACACAGGCAGCGGCCTCACTGGCCCGCGCACAGGTGTGGATGTGCTGTTGCTGGCCCTGGCCGACCGCCACGCCATCGGCAAAAATTTGGGCGAGGTGTGGGCGCGCTATGTGGAACAGGTGAATGGGCTGCTGGCGTTTACTTTTGCAAATGTCGCAGCTACACGGCCACCGCTGATCACCGGCAGCACCTTGATCCAACACTTTAATCTGAAACCGGGCCGGCAAATCGGGGAGTTGCTCGAACAACTCAGCGAGGCCCAGGCTGTCGGCGAAATTGGAAACACCGACGAGGCGCTGGCCTTGGCGGCGCAACTTTTGGATTTATCCCCGCCCCAAGCGGAGCGCGCACGCTCTTCATGAGAGACAACTTCTGTTCCTATCTGGGCACGCGTGGCAAAGACGACAGGCGTGGCCCAGCCCAGGAATACCCCAGCTTTGAAAACTGCTGCTTTGCCACCGCTCTCGTCGATCCTTTTGCCGATGGGCTGGAAAGTGACGATCAATTGTTGCTCATTGATCAAGCCACCTATTGTTTGGGGCAAGGGCATCAGCTCTGCCCGCGCTATCGGCTGACGGCACATACAGCTTCGCCCCTTTACACAGTGGATGCCGACGCCCCTTACGGGGAACCATCGGCATTGGACGACTTCATCGCCGAGGATGACTATGCCGAGGGGGGGCCGCGGCCTGGGTTTTGGATCGGGCTGGCCTCGCTCTTTTTGCTCTTTCTGCTCTGTGGCGGCTCGGTGGCGGCCTATACAGGCTGGCAATTGGTGGGGCGCGGGGTGATCAGCCTGGGCCGCCCGTTGGCGGAAAACACGCCGCCGCCTGAGCAGATCTTCCTTTTGGTGACGCCCACGTCCGCTGCGCTGAGTCTGATCTCACCGGCGGCCACGCCCACAAACACGCCAACGTTTGCCTTCCCCAAAGCGGTGACGCCCACGCCCACGGAGGAACCGCCGCCGCCGGGAGCCGTGGTGATCACAACGCCCACGCCCAAAGAGCCGGGCGCCGATGGCAGTGCACCGGCGGACCCATCGTTGGCAACGGCGGTGGCCGGGGCCGTGATCATTACCACACCGGGCGGCATCTTGGCCCCCACACGCCGCCCCACGCCAGAGGTGATCATCCCCACCAGCACGCCGGGCGAACCCCAGGTGATTGTGGTCACAGCCACGCCCACGCCCGGTTTCCCCGAACCGGTTGTGGATTTCCGCTCGGCGCATCAATCGTTGCCGCCGGAAAGCTGCACCACGCTTGATCGGGAAGTGGAGCATGTACGCGCCGTCTTTTTGGACAATCAAGGCGTGAACGGCAAAGGCGAAAAGCGCGTCTGTTTGCTCAACGCCACGGGCACGTTTATGCTCTCGGTACTCAATCTCGACGGCAGCGAAAAGAGCTATCCCGTCACCGTGCAGGTGATCCCCTATTCGCCCACGCCCACACTGACGCCCACGCCCACGCCGGTGCTGACGCCCACCCCCACCTGGACACCTAATGGCAGTGCAGCCACGCCCGCCGGTGAACCACCCCGCCAGGGTGTGCAACTTTCGGTGGATGGCGGCAATCAGCAGCAGTGTACAGTGGGGCAGCTTTGCCAAGTAGTACTTCAGGTGAACAATATTGGCAATCTGGCCGACGAGATTTTTATCGACATGGCGAAACAAGGACCGTGGGGCGTGGTAATCTGCCGTCCCGACAATTCATGCGGCGAAACTAGCATCTCCGTGGGCATTGGTCCCGGCGGCCAGATCCCGGTTACCCTGCGCGCCACCATCCCCGGCGATGCCCAGGGACAGTCATACACCTTTCAGATCATCGGGGCCAGTGGCAATTCCAACCGCACGGTGCGCTCGGCTCCGGCGCTGGTAACGCTGACTGTGCAATAACTGGTTGACAAAGCGGGCCATCGGTGATTTGATCAACTCAGGGCTGGCTCGGCATCAACCTCATCCCCTCCATTGACTTATACTCCGCAGCAGTACACAAGGACATTTTTCAAAGAGCAGAAAACGGTCCTTTGTGGCGCTGCTTAGTATAAACAAGACCCGCAGCGCTCACAAGACGCGTGACCCTGCCCCAATTGCCTTTCAGCGTGTATGGAAAATCTAGAAATTCAGACGGCAGTTGCCAAGATCGGGAAGTATGCCAGCGGCGAAAGTGGCGATACAGTTGAAGTTGTCGAGCGCCCCCACGGCGGCATCAGCATGATTGTGGTGGACGGGCAGCGCAGCGGGCGCAGCGCCAAGACGATTAGCAACTTGGTGGCGCGCAAGGCCATGAGTTTGCTGGCCGAGGGCGTGCGCGATGGCGCGGTGGCTCGCGCCACCCATGACTATCTACGCACCCACCGCCGCGGCCAAGTCAGCGCTGAGTTGAATATTGTCAGCATCGATCTCGTCACCAACACGATTGTGATCAGCCGCAACAGCCGCTGCCCAGTATTGGTGCGCCAGGGCGAGACTGTGCAATGGCTGCTAGAGGAGACGGAAGCGGTGGGCATTCATCCCAACACCAAACCCGCCATTACTGAGGTTGCGATTCAGCTCGACACAACGGTGATCGTCTTCACCGACGGCATTTTGCACGCCGGCACACGCTACAACGACCCATTGGACGTGCTGACCATGGTTTCCCAGCTTGATCCCGATGGCACGCTGCCCGCTCGCCAGTTGGCCGACGATCTGCTCGACGCTGCACTGCTGCGCGATCGCAACCGGCCCCAAGACGATTCCACTGTGCTCGTGGTCAAGGTGCTTGCGCAATCGGCCCGCAGCGAAGTGCGCCGTATGACCATTACCTTTCCAATTTAGCCCATGTCAGATGATCCATTGCCGTTGATTAAAGTGGTGGGCATTAGTGCATCGGGGAAATCTACGCTGGTTTCCACGCTGCGCCAGCGTGGCTATAACGCCCGCCCGGCCAGCCAGGAACATAGCCAGACGCCCGACATGTGGCAGCGCATCCGCCCGCCCGCCTATTTGATCTATCTTCACGCTGACCTGGCAACCCAGCGCGAGCGGCGGCCCGACGTCTCTTGGAGCGAAGACTGGTTCGACACAGAGGAAGCACGCCTGCACCATGCCCGCCGCTACGCCGATCTCTTTGTGGATACACGGGGATCGGCCCCCGCCGAAACAGCGGCACACGTACTTGAGTTTCTACAGACGACTTTGATTCCACACGCCGACCATCCACTGCCACCGATTCCCGGAACCGGCAGCAGCCATATTCGCAATGATTGATCCGCAATGATTGGCCCGATGAAAAAGGAGGAAGCATGGCGATTTCTGAATCTTCGTTTATTTTTGGCATCCACGAGGAAGGTGGCGAACGCCACATGGCCGAGATGGGGCGCAAAGGCTGGATTCTTTTTACCGAAGGTCTGGGCAGCGATCCTAATAACAATAGCAGCCGCGATTATTCGCGCTGGGGCAACGACGGCTACGGGGTGATCGTACGCCTGAACAACGGCTACAACCCAGCGGGGACGATTCCGCACCCGGACCACTACGAGAACTTTGCCCGGCGCTGTGGCAACTTTGTGCGTGCCAGCCGCGGAGCCAACATTTGGATCATCGGCAACGAGATGAACTATACCGTTGAGTGGCCGGGGGCATCGGGGGCACGCGGCGACCTCCCCGGCGTGCGCGATCTCAACCCAGAGACGATTTACGATAGGCTGCGCGCGCTGCCACAACGTTTCAGCGCGCTGCATCCCGATCTGCCTCTGCCGCGCGGCGAACTGGGCGACATGATCACGCCGCAAAAGTATGCGCGCTGTTATACGCTCTGCCGCCAGTCCATTAAGAGCGTGCCCGGCCATGAAAACGATCAAGTGCTCATCGGCGCAGTGGCCCCCTGGAACGACAACGCTAAATATCCCGGAAATCCCAACGGCGATTGGGTGCAGTACCAGACCGACATTTTGCAGGCGCTGGGGCCGAACGGCTGTGACGGCATCACCATCCACACCTATACGCACGGCACCGATCCCAACCTGATCCACGATGCTTCGCGCATGAATCCGCCCTTCCAAAATCGCTATTACCAGTTCCTCACCTATCGCGATTTGATGGAGGGCATCCCCGCCACCATGCGCCATCTGCCTGTCTATCTTACCGAAATGGACCAAAATGATCCCTGGCATGATGGCAACAACGGCTGGATCAAGCGTGCCTATGGCGAGTTGCATTGGTGGAACCAACAGCCGGGCAAGCAGCAGATCCGTGCGGCGATTCTCTATCGCTGGCCGCGCATTGACCGCTGGGTGATCGAAGGCAAAAACGGCGTGATCGCCGACTTTCGCGAGGCATTGCAAAACGACTATCGCTGGGATCCCAGGGCCGTGTCCGCCCCGCGCCCGGAGCCAGTCTTGCCACCCCAACCGCTGACGCCCGCCGATTTCAAGCGCGGCGAGACCCTGATCACCGCCACGGTGGTGAACCTGCGGCGCACGCCCGGCGTGGCGGGCAAACCCGCCGACGATGTGGTGGCGCAGTTGCCCAAAGAGAGCCGCGTCACGCTTAGCGATGGCCCACGCACGGTGGACAATCTGGTCTGGTGGCAAGTGAGCGGTGAGCTTAACGGTCTTAGAGTCGAGGGCTGGTCAGCCCAGTCGGTGGCGGCAAATGCCCCACTGCTTACGCGGCCGGCTGCGCCAGTGGGTGCGTTTGCGGCTGGCGATACCATCTCCACGCTGACAACGATTCGCCTGCGCCGCACGCCTGGTTTTCAGAACAAGCCCGCCGATGACGTGTTGGGCGAGTTGCCGATGGATGGACGCGCCAACGTCGTGAGCGGTCCGCAAAGTTTAGACGGCCTAACATGGTGGCAGGTACGCGCCCGCACACTGGATGGCGAGTTGCTGGGCTGGCTGGCACAGTCTGCCTTTGGTGGACAAGACTTAATTGCCAAAGCGACTGCGCCCGTCACTGCCGCCGCCCACAGGCAAATTCAGCCCAGGGCAGACGATCTTTACCTCGACCTTCGTCAACCTACGCCGCAGTCCCGGCTATGTGGGCAAGACCGCCGAGGACATTGTGACGGAAATCCCCCACGCTGCGGGGATCGCCATCGGCGGCGGGCCGGAACCTGCCGATAGTCTGGCGTGGTGGAATGTACGCTATACCCCTGCGGGAAGTGGCCCGGTGCAAGGCTGGACCGCGGAAAGCTCGCCAAGTGGACAAGAATTGCTGGTCCGCACACAGCCCCCGCCCGCACCGCCGATTACGACGCCGCCGTTCAAAACCTACAGCGTGGGCGATGCCGTCTGTAACATCTCGCTGGCCGAAGTAAATCTGCGCAAGACGCCCGGATTTGTGGGCAAGCCCGCCGATGATGTGGTGGCGCTGTTGCCCAGCAAGGCGCTGTTGCGACTGGCTGAGGGGCCACGTGACGTGGATGGGCTGTTTTGGTGGCGCGTCGAGGGGACTATCAACGGGCAGGGGATGAATGGCTGGATGGCCGAGGTATCGACGCGCGGGATTCGGCTGCTGGCGCCGGCGCTTTTCCGCGATGCCATCCGCCTGAGCAATCCCTTTGCGGGTAATCAACCCGTTTCGCAACTATGGGGCAGCAACGCCGATTTCTACAAACAGTTCACCTATGATAACGTCGCCTTGCGCGGCCACAATGGCATCGACTTTGCCATGCCGATTGGCACGCCTCTGCTCGCCAGCGACAATGGCACCATCACCACCGTGGGCGCGGGAACCACTGGCTTTGGTAATTATGTGATTGTTAACCACCGCTGGGGACACTCAATCTATGCCCACATGAACCGGGTCACCGTGGGCGAGGGGCAGGCGGTTAACCGGGGGGATGGGCTGGGCGAGTCGGGTAACACAGGCACAAGTACTGGCCCGCATCTGCACTATAGCATTCGCATCAATCCCTACTTCCGCGCCGACGGCTGGGGCGGCTTCTGTGATCCGCTGCCCTTTATGGATTTCAACAATCTCACCATCCCGCCCGGCGTGCGCGATGGCAACGCCGCCGACGCCATGCCGCCATCCGCCCCGCCGATTGAAGAGCCGGGACGTCCGTTGCCGTAGGGGACGGCGGACGGCAGACCTCAGTGCTGCCACCTGCAATTTGCAATTTGCGACTTCCTTCAGGAGCTACCCTATGCCCACCTTTCACAAATACGGCTTTCACGTCAACCGCACGGGCGACGATGTGTTTGAGGCGATCCGCCGCTTGAAGCCGCGGGTGATCAAAACGTTGGAGCACGACGCCGGCTTTTGGCGGCGCGTGCGCGAGATGCACCCAGATGTCTTTTTGATCGGGCGACAGTTTGTGCCCAACGCCGAGCAAGATCAGTTTGTCAACGATCCGCGCGGGATTGGCCGAGGCTTTGCCGAGCGCATTCTGGCGCTGCCGGTGAACAGCCAACAGGTCAACGGACGGCGACTTTTTGACGCCTGGGAGTCATACAACGAGGTCATGCCCGGCCATGTGGACGATGACAAGAAGCGCAAATATGACGAATTTCAGGTAGCCTTTGGCGAGCGGCTCAAAGCAGGTGGGTTTGATCCCATTGCCATGAACTTCGCCACGGGCAACATGCGCGGGGACGATTTTCTTAAATTTTTCCCCGGCACGTTGGAGACCTATACCTATCTTGGCTTTCACGAATATGACTGGCCCGACATGTGGCGGATGCACAAGGAGAACATCGAACAGAAAAACGAGGGCGGCATGTTCCTCTGTCTGCGCTATCGGCGCGTTCTTGAAGTGGACGGCGTGCGCGCCAAATATGGCAACAAACACATTGCCGTGATCACAGAATGCGGCATGACCCAGGGCGTCCAGGGTCAGCATGATGTTGGCCCCTGGCACGAGAGCCGCCCGATTCCTGAAGAGCAATATTGGAAGTCGCTGCTCTGGTACAACAACGAGTTGATGCGCGACGAGTATGTAATGGCGGCCTGTCTTTTCGTCGTCGGGGCGGTGAGTCCGTGGCACAGTTTCGAGCATCTGGGCGGCATTATGAACCGGTTAGAAAAGCTGGATCGCAGCGGACCCGATCAGCCCATCCCGCAGCCAGTGCTGGGGGTACAGACGCCCGTTGCCAAGCCCGTACAGACCACACCGATCTCCACAACCCAGCCCGCCCCCACCCCCCCCGCCACTGTTCACATTCCGGGGAGTTCCCCGCTGCGCTCGGCGCTGCTCGCCAAAGGGCAAGCCTGCCAAGTACTTCATTTTAATCCCAATGCAGCCTTGCAGAAGCGTATCTTCAGCGACGGCTTTGTGCCCAATTCCACTGAGTTCAACCTGTCTATGGGCGGAGTGGCGTACATCGGTCAACAGGCCGAACATCTCGCCAGCGGCGAAGTACGCGTCTATTATGTGGAGGTGGGCAAGTGGGAGCGAATCGCCTTTGTGGGGCAAGCGGTCGGATAGAACGGGTTGACTGTTCACTGTTTCAGGGCTGAAACAATATATGATAGGCGCTGCATGACCAACGGCAATGCTTCTGGTATACTATAGGCGTTTCTACATTACCATTGCTGGAGGGCACGGTGACGATTTCCTGGACGCGAGAGCAAATTATAGAGCGACTGGTTCACGGCTTTTCCACTGAACAAACAGAGATATTAACTGATCTTTTCGATACGATTCGACAGATTGAGGTACAACGCGCCGCAGATACACATGAATTGAAGCAAGCGATTAGCGGTCTGACTAAAAATGTAGATCGGTTAGTCGCTGCTCAGGACCGCACAGAACAGCGTGTCGAACAACTCGCAGAAGCACAACAGCGCACAGAACAGCGCATGGAACAACTCGCAGAGGCACAACAACGCACAGAACAGAGCATGGAACAACTCGCAGAGGCACAACAACGCACAGAACAGCGCATGGAACAACTCGCAGAGGCACAACAACGCACAGAACAGCGCATGGAACAACTCGCAGAGGCACAACAGGGATGTTGTCAGCCATACAGCAGTTATCCACTTCTGTCGGCTCGCTGGCGAATACGTTTGGCTTTAGCTTGGAAGAATTTGTGGCAGCGTTGCTCCCCCCCTATCTTGAACGTCATCATCAGATCACGGATCTGACACTGGCACGCTATTTCTCCGAGCCAGAGGACGGGTGGATGGATGAAATTGATCTCTATGGCGTGGGCCGTCGTCATGATCGGCCTGTGAGTGTATTGGCCGAGGTCCGAACTACCCTCGGCGGCGGGCAAATGCGCAAGCTGTCAGCAAAATTAAAAAAGATGGGTGCAAATCTGGATGAAGCCGATATTTTCCTTGCAGTGGTAGCCATGAATGTCCATCCTACTGCGCAAACAGTGGGAAAGGAAGAAGGCATTGCCATTATTCCCTACAGCGCCATCAATCGTCCTCAAAATTTCGAGCGGTGAGCAAGCGTTACTCAGTCTTGTGGTTGATTAGGAAGCTATCATGCTATCTTGCTCCAGACCCGCTTACACATCCTCACAACGTAAGGAATTGCATGAATTACACCACTGAAACCCTCCTCGTACAGCCCCAGCAGCATCCTGACGATCCAAACCTGATTTTGTCTATCACGCCAGAACGTGCGGGCTGGGACTATATCTATTTTCAGGCACGGCGTCTGGGGCAAGGTGAAACTTGGTCTTTTGACACAGGCGAGCATGAGTTTGCCTTTGTCAACCTAACAGGGCGCTATTCGATTACAAGCAACCGCGGCGAGTGGACAGGGATTGGCGGGCGAAAATCGGTCTTTGAAAGCGCCGCCCATGCCCTCTATTTGCCACGCCATAGCCAGCTTACCGTCACGGCGCAGGAAGCGGGCGAGTTCGCCGTAACCTGGGTTGCCACCGACGAAGATCACGATCCATGGCTGATCAAGCCGGAAGATGTGACAACCGGCATCCGCGGCGGTGACAACGTCAGCCGCCAGATCAACGATCTGCTTCCGCCAGGGTCGCCGGTGCATCGGCTTGTACTGGTCGAGGTCTATACGCCCAGCGGCAACTGGAGCAGTTACCCCCCTCACAAGCACGATGTTCATATTGAAGATGAAGCGGGTAATCTAGTGGAGTCGGATCTGGAAGAGGTCTATTTTTACCAGATCGATAAGCCCGAAGGCTATGCCTATCAGCGTGTTTATACGGATGAAAACTGCCCGCTGCACCAAGCCGGACACCCCATTGATGCGCTCGTGCGCGCCACGCATAACAGCGCCGTGCTTGTGCCCGAAGGCTATCACCCTGTGGTCAGCGCGCCGGGCTACACCACCTATTACCTCAACGTGCTGGCGGGCAGCGCCCAAAGCCTCGCCAATCAGGATGACCCGCAATACACGTGGGTGAAGCAGGGATACACAAAGATCGATGATCGGCTGCCGTTGTATTAAACAATGAGTAAGGAGTCAAGGCATTGTCAGTCTTGATTCCTTACTCATTACTCATTCACCACACAGAGAGAAAACATGAGCAATTCACCTTCCCGCACCTACGATTCCCTGCACATGGGCCGCTCGTCAATTGATCTTTATAGCAATGATGTGGGCGCGCCGTTTGACCAGATCACCAGCTTTGCCGCCTATGTGGGCGGATCTCCCACCAATATTAGCGTAGGCGCACATCGGCTTGGGCTAAAAACGGCGCTTGTCACGGGGCTGGGCGTGGACCCCGTAGGCGATTTTATCCACGCTTTTTTGGTGAAAGAGGGCGTGGAGACCAAGTTCAGCCCGCGCAAACCGGGTCATCGCACCAGCGCCGTAGTGCTGGGCATCGAGCCGCCGGACAAGTTTCCGCTGGTCTATTACCGCGAGAACTGCGCCGATATTCAGTTGAGCATTGACGATGTGCTGGCCGCGCCGATTGCCGACAGCAAGGTCTTCCAGTTTGCGGGGACCAATCTGAGCAAAGAACCGAGTCGCAGCGCGACGATGTTCGGCGCGGAGATCGCCAAACAGTCTGGCACAGATGTCGTTTTCGATCTGGACTTTCGCCCAGATCAGTGGCACGATCCGCGTGCGTTTGGGGTGGTCACGCGCTCGGTGTTGCATGCTGTGGATGTGGTGATCGGCACGCACGACGAGATCAACGCGGCGATGCTGAAAGATCCGGCCCAGATGACGTTGACGCATTCGCAAATTTCGGATACCAAAGTGGCGGGTGATGTCAACGCGGCGATTGCAACGCTGCTTTCGCTGGGTCCCAAAGCTGTGATTGAAAAAGTGGGGGCGCTGGGGGCGCGAGTCCATTTACAGGACGGCAGCGTCATCGAAGCGCCCGGCTTCCCCGTCGATATCTACAACGTTCTCGGCGCGGGGGATGCGTTCGGGGCAGGCTTTATTTATGGCTATGTCAACGGCTGGGATCGGCGCAAAGCCGCCCGGCTGGGCAATGCGTGCGGCGCGATTGTGGTGACGAAACACGGTTGTGCCAACTTTATGCCGACGTATGAAGAAGTGATGGCGTTTGTGGAAAGCCGGGGGGGATTTTAAGCGGACGAAGAAAAACTTTGGCATTAAATATTGACATATGGTTATGACCTGCCATTATGCTAGAATAGATCGGCAACGAGAAGCGACATCAGCTTGTGGCGCTGCCGTCTCTCAGCCTATAGCCAGTAAAAACCCTTTCACGCCTAGATAATTAGACATAGTTCGCCCACCCACCACCAAACGAGACCGAGCCATGAAAAACAGTATACGCGGTTTATTTCTTATTTTGGCGATTGCCATCGCCGTCTATATCGGCATTGATAGCTCCACGGGCGCGGCGGTCAACCGGCTGGTTGGGGCTATCTTCCAATTGAACGCCTCTGTGGCAAGCCAAGCACTGACGGGCGCAAACCAGCAACAATCCCCAATTAACACACCGACGCGCACGCCCACAGTGACGAACACGGCCACACCAGTTTCGCCACTGGCAACGCCCACACGCACGCCCACGTCCACAGTGACAGCCACGCGTGTGCCGCCCACAGCGACGGACACTGCTGTGCCGCCAACGGCTACCGATACATCGGTCCCGCCGACAGCTACGAATACAACTGTGCCGCCGACGGCGACCAATACCCCGCGCCCCACCAACACGGCCACGGCAGTTCCGCCCACAGCCACGAATACACCAGTTCCGCCAACGGCAACTAACACGCCGATGCCCACGAACACGCCAACGGATACGCCCGCGCCGACGAATACGCCTACCTCCACCCACACGCCGACGCCGACCCATACACCCACGGCAACCCATACGCCGACCTATACACCCACGAATACCCCGACGGCAACTAACACGCCGACGCCAACGGACACGCCGACGCCAACGGACACGCCGACGCCAACACCCCCATGCCCACGGACACGCCCATGCCCACGGACACGCCAACCCCGCTGCCCACAGCGACGATGACGCCTGTGCCGCCGGGTGAACTGCCGGGCACAGGCGCAGATGCGGCGACACTGCGGCGTGAACGTATTCTCTCGGCGCTGCCCTGCTGGCTGCAAGAGATGGTGCGTGAAGCGGGCGGTTGTTACTAAAGATAGTTCCGTGAAACGTGACTGCAATCACGTTTCACGCATCACGCACTACGAAAGATACCTAACCATGAGTGATAGCATCCTCTCTATCGGCGTCATCGGCACTGGGGGCATGGGCGGACGCCACGCCCGCAATCTGGCACTGCGCACCCCTGGCGTGCGCGTGGTGGCGCTGATGGACATTGATGAAGTGCGCGCTGCCGAGGTCGCCGCGATCTGCGGCGGCGCCACGATTTATACCGACGGCAAAGCGCTGATCGCTGATCCAGACGTGCAGGCGGTGGTGATCGCCTCGCCTGACAGCACCCACGCTGCGCTGGCATTGGCCTGTATCGAAGCGGGCAAGCCAGCGCTGTGCGAAAAGCCACTGGCTTCCAGCGTGGCAGACGCCGAAAATGTATTGCAGGCGGAATTAGCGACCGGGCGGCGGCTGTTACAACTGGGCTTCATGCGCGAATACGATCCAGCGCACCGAGCCGTGAAAGAGGCCGTAACCGAAGGCAGTGTGGGGCGTCCGCTGCTCTTCCGCGGGCTGCATACCAACGTCAACCGCAATGGCGTGGCGCGCAGCATTGAAGATGTAATCATCAACTCGGCCATTCACGATATCCACTCGGCGCGCTGGCTGCTCAATGACGAGATCAGCAGTGTCTATGTGGAGCATATTCCGGTCACGGCAGAGCAACCGCGTACATGCCGGCTGGCGCTGCTGCAATTGACCGGCCAGAACGGCAGCATCGCTGTAATCGAGATGAACGCCGACGCTGGCTATGGCTATGAGGTGGCGGTAGAAATGGTGGGCGAGCTAGGTACAGTTGGCTCCAATGGATTGGCTGGGCCGCTGGTGCGTCGTGAGCAAACGCTTGCGCAAACCATCGACTATGATCTGGCTCAAGCGTTTTGACGTGGCCTATCTGGAAGAAGTACGCGCCTGGACAGCAGCCATACGCGTGGGCGCGCCCACCGGCCCCTCGGCGTGGGATGGCTATATCTCCATGGTCATCGCCGACGCCTGTATTCAATCGGCGCTGATGAACAGCCCACAGCCCGTTTCGAGCATAGCGCGGCCCCCGCTGTATGATCGAACGTAGACTTGAAATAATTTAACGCAAAGGCGCAAAGGCGCAGAGATGCAAAGGGAATCTCTGCACCTTTGCGTCTTTGCGTTGAAATGCTTCAGAACTTTCCGAGAGGACCAAAATACAATGAGCGAAACCATGTGGGCCGGTGTCTTTTTGAAAGAGGGTGCGTTTGCGGTGCAAGCGCGCGCTGTGCCAGCGTTGCCTAGCGTGGATCGGGTACGCATTGAAGTGGAAGGCTGCGGCGTCTGCGGCACCGATCTGCACATTTTAAGCGTGCCCATGGGCCATCCGGCAGTGGAGAACACCGTGCTGGGTCACGAGTTCATCGGGCGCGTCGTGGAAATTGGCGAGGGCGTTGACGAGATCCGAGTGGGGGATCGGGTGACGGTTGCGCCCAATCTGACGTGTGGCAAGTGCCGACAGTGCAAGGCCGGGCGCAGCAACCATTGCGAGCGCTGGACCACGATTGGGATTCACCGCGACGGTGGCTTTGCCCACTTTGTGGTGGCCCCAGAGCGATCCGTACACAAGATCACCGAAAGCCTGCCGCTGGATGAAGCTGTTTGGATTGAGCCGCTTTCGTGTGTGGTCAACGGCACGGATCTATTGCGGGTGCAGCCGGGGCAGACGGTGGCAATTATCGGTGCAGGGCCGATTGGGGCGCTGCATGGGCTGGTTTTCAAGGCGGCGGGGGCAACCGTGATTATCTCCGATCTGGCCCCAGCCCGGCTCGAATCTGCCCGTGCGGCTGGGCTAGATGTAACGGTCAACGTGCGCACGGAAAATCTGGCGGATGTAGTGATGGCGCAGACCGACGGGCTGGGGGCGGATGTGGTGGTGGATGCCGTGGGCAGCCAGTTTGCCACAGCGGTGACGTTGGCGGCCAAAGGGGGTAAGATCTCGCTTTTTGGCATGAATGAACACGCCCGTCCGGCTGTCTCGCAATATGAGATTACGCGCAACGAGTTGACAGTCTACGGCACGTTTGTGGGCGCACACACTTTTCCGCGGGCGATTCAGATGTTGGAGAGCGGCGCCATCCGCCCTTCGGTGCTCAACGGGCTGACCGTTTCCCTGCGTGAAATCGAGCGTGGCGTGGCGGCAGCGCGCAGCGGCGAAGCGGTGAAGGTAATGGTGGTGCCGGACTAAGTGAAGCGATCTATTTCAACCGACCTCGAGGCGCACCGTCACATTGTCGCCTTCTGCAAGCTTTTCTGCTTTGCGGACGCTGGCTTTAATCGGCACAATGTAGCGATCATCTTGGGGAAACAAGGAAGTGGTCCACTTGGTGTTGCCGATCCGAACACGTACCGGAATCATGCCCCACCCATAGGTCACAAAGCCGGAGAGGGCTTTCAGATCGTGGCTCTCCTGCGCCGGGACGGTCACGAAGTGCCAGGGCGCTGGCCCTTTCCAGAACCAGATTTCCCCGTCAAACTCGATGTGCATTTGAGTCATCCCCTCACACTATCCAATGTTTGCGGCCATTACACATTTGTACAACTCGACAACACTGGCCTGCCAAATTCTTCAGTCTGTGCAAATGTCAGACCCTGAGCGAACCACGGACACCCCTGTCAGCATAATACGACTCAGCGCCGTTGTGATAGACGAAGACAGTGTCGTAGCGGCGGTCCGCGAAAATGGCACCGCCGAGCGTTCTAAGTGCATAATGTTTATACCTTTTAGGGTGATTAGGTGTTATTGATGTCACATGCCGTCGAACGTCTACGTTCACCGGGCGGCGAACAACTTTGATTTCAAAGCCGTGCAGTTCGCTGCTCGGGTGCAACCTCATATTATGTAACAATTTTGCGGAAATCAGAGCTGCCAGAGTCCGGATTCGATCCCGCCCTGAATGACAATGGCGCATGTACCGTGGCCGGCAATTTCCATGGGTGGAAGTGCCACCACCGCCCCGGCGTCCGCCGCCGCTGCGACCGCCGCCGCGATGTCTTCAACGAGTATATAGGGCCGTACGACTGGCTCCTCTGTCTCGCGCAGTGGCCCACGAATACCGAGCAATCCGCCGCTGGCGAGCTTTGCAGTGCGGGCACCACCCAAATTGGCATCGCCGTCGCTGAATGTCACGCCATGCATCTGCGAATAAGTCGTACAGATGGCATCGACATCCGGTGTCACAATTTCGAGATACTGAATCTGCATTACTTTCTCCTTATGGGTTGATTTTACTCTCTTGGGTTCAATGATAATAAGTCGCCCTTACTCCGCAATGCTCAGACGGCGACAACAGCGTTCCGCCGTTCTGCCGAGACTGTGCCCTGTTTTTGAACGTATTGTTTGAGCGCCTCAATGGCCTTGATGCCGACCTCGCGACGATTTTGTCCATATTGTTTCGGCACGCCCTGCACGGTGACAAAGGCGACGGTATAAACTTTATCTTTGGCGAGCCGCTCCCCTTCGGCGAAAAACTCCTGAATCCGCGCGCCTGCCGGGTTTTCGATTTTGAAGTAGATATTCAAGCCGCGACAGCGCTTGACATAGCCGCCCATCTGTTGATAAGCATCGTCGGAAAAAGTTTTTTCGAGATTCTCTTCCATCATTTCCCATAATTCCGCCCCGGTCATCTCGACGGTTTCCACCGGCGGGTCGGTGGGAATGATATTCCACAGATCGTTCATCGTTACAGGCCCGGCAGGAATCGGTGCACCGTATCGCCAGCCGTTGGAAAAGGCGATTTTCGTTCCGGCGGCATCGGCAATCGCGTCAAGCAGAAGATTGTCCATTGTCGCTTCCAGAGTCGTGTAGCGGTTCAAATCGGTCGCCGTTTCGCCGACTTTTTGCGACAGCATTTCCCGGTGCGGCGCGTAGATCTCATCAACCAGCGCTTGCATCGCCGTATCCGGTTGAACAGATTCGTCGAGGGTGACAAGTTGATGTTTGATTTCTGAAACTTTATCGCCGTCCATCTCGACATCGAGCCGTCCGACGAACGATCCGTGACAGCCCGATTGAATGATCGTCGCACCGTTCACAACCAGCGGCTGATCCATGCGGTTGTGCGTATGTCCGCTCAAAAGAATATCAATGCCCGGAACTTCCGAAGCCAGCTTGCAATCCTGCGGGAATCCCAGGTGCGACAGAACAATGATGAGGTCCGCGCCTTCCTCCTCGCGCAGGTGCTTGATGTGGCGCGGCAATTCGTCTTTGCCCAGCGTGAAATAGACACCTTCGCTCACCCGTTCGGGAAAAGATTTATCAATAATGTAGGCGGCGATGCCGATAATGCCGACTTTGATGCCGCCGCGCTCGATGGTTATCGTCGGGGGGAACGGCAGTTCGTCGGTTCCTTCGCGATGACAGTTTATGGCGAGCAGCGGGTGATTCAATTTCGCAGCAAGTTCCTGCATTTTTTCAGGACCATAAACGAAATCCCAATGCACCGTCCACGCATCGAGTCCGAGACGATTGAGCGGCTCAATCAACGCTTCGCCTTTGGAGTGAACCGCCGGGAAAGTCCCGTGCAGCGTATCGCCGTTGTCAAACGCGAGGACCGCATCCGCGCCACGTTCTGCGCGCACCTGATTGAAATAGCCTTTGATGCGGGCGTAACCGCCGACTTTTTCATGTCTGGCGCCGCCTGCGTCCCAAAACATTTCCTGATGCTCGTCCAAATAGCCGTGGGTATCGTTAATTTGCAGGACAGTCAATTTTTTTGTTTCGCTCATTTTTCTCTCTGTTTTTTCTCTTTCGCGATAGTTTATCGCACACGACAACGCCGCGGTCTTCCTTCAGTCGTCGAGTGGCTCAACACCAATTCGCTCAAGTCGTTCGAGGCCGTCCTTCATGGCTTTCAGTGCTTCAGGCGAGTGCCCCTGCCAATCCGTGATTTCACCCATAACCCGCAGAGGCTCACGAGACCGGAATGCCTTCGTCGGATTACCCCGAAACCTCTTATTCGTCAGATCGGGATCATCTTCAATCGGGCCAGTCGGCTCCACGATGTAAATTCTGCCAGCCCCTTCACCGACGGCAAGCTCCGCCCCCCACGTGGCTGCATCCAAAGTGCGGCTCAGATAGACGTAGGTTGTTGTTCTAGCCTTGTCTCCGAAGTTAGGGGTAAGCCCCGGCCTAATCAGGTCGCCTGGCTTTAGGTCAGCGCGTGTACCGTGGTAATGGCTCCACTCTGTGACCTCATTGAGCACGGTCAAAGGGTTTGGAGAGCGCCAAGACATCGCCGGATATGGTGGCACCTTGTAGTCGGGCTGTTCCGCAGCGTTCTCGGGGGGGCCGGTGACCGCAACTGTGTAGACCCGCGGTTCTTCGTCGCCCTCGGATAGCTCCGCGGCCCAGATCGCCGCGTCGAGGTTCGGGGTGAAGTAAACAAAGCCATCGTGTGTCGGAACCTCATCCCCGCTAGCGAGAGCGACGCGACCGCCGTAGTAAAGCTGTAGTTTCTGGGCATTCATTCAGTGGCTCCTCGTTAGTGAATAAATGACAGGACTCAGTTTCCCCAGCATCTGGTAGACGCCATAGTGAGCGTTCGCCAACTCAGCCGCATAATCCTTGGCTCCGAATTCGGCAATAAACCGTTCGCGATGGCGTCTCAACCGTGCAATGCGAAGCAACTGTTGTGAGGTTCTCTTGGAATCGGTTTCCTCTTGGTACTCCCGCCATTCACTACTGATCACATCGGCTTCAAGTACAGAAAATCCCGCTACGGTGAAGGCACGTTCAAAGTAAGGGCGCGAAGCATTCTCAGGATTTGATGCCGTCGGTAACCAGAGATGATCGGCTTCTTCCTCCGTTAAGAGATCGGTTGCGAAAACCTCGAAAATCAACATTTTCCCGTTCGGTTTCAATACCCGTGCACAGGATTCAAAAGCTTGTTGAAGATCCCGCATATGCCCCAGAACATCCCGACACCAGATAAAGTCGAACCGATTGTCAGGGTAAGCCATCTCATGAATGTCTCCCTGAATCACTTGAACAGCGTCGGTTAGACCCTTGTCTTTGATATGTTTCTGGGCCGCTTGGATGTTTGAATTGACTAAATCGATTCCCTCAACCCGGCACCCAAAGCGGCGATGCAGTTCACAAGCCTGAGTTGCATCGCGACAGCCAGCATCCAGAACTATGCTTTCATGCGTTGGCCCCAACGCATTGAATTTCTCATACAGAATATCTGGGGATCGAGGATTCAGGCTTTGGTCCAATAGGGCCTCATAGCCCTCATAGCTGCCGTCGTACATCTCTTCAATGCTAAGTTTAACCGGTTCCATCTTCGGTTTCTCCTCTTGGGGTTACTTTATCTAACGCCTGAATCAGTTGCCGAGACGGAAGACGGGTAGACCATTCAGCGTACTCGATCAGTTGAGCGTACCAACAACGTTGAATTAGATCCAATATCTGCATGTTGGCGTAAGCGGACTACGCACGATGATCAAGGCTGGTGCAGATAGAGCATCTGCGCAAGAAACAGTGAGACTTTTGCTGAAGGCGCTTCACTAGAATTTTTTTCGCTTTATACTGAAGCATCAACTAAACCAAAAGACCAGTGCTTTGTGCAATGATTCGGCCCTACTGCTTTACGACGAGGAGTGACGTAATGGTGCCAGAAAGAACTCTTCCAACAGCGGGGCTACGACAGCCGGGACAATATCATGGCCCTGGTTTTTCAAGGTATGATATCGACCATCCGGCAGAGCTTCTGCCAAGGAGTGCGCCGCGTCCCTCATCACCTCAGGACTTTCCTCGCCGTCTATGACGAGCGTGGGGATTCGGATGGAGCCAATCAGTCCAGTGGGCAACGCGCCGAGAATCATCGAGTCATAGGCCAGAGTGTGTGCCACTTTTTCCAGCGCTGGCCGGAAAGGCGCATTCCGTAGCTGGGCAACGACGGCGGGCGGTATGCCGACTGCCTCGGTCTGGAACAGTCTCTACGGCATCGCCCCGCCGACCCGCCGCGATTAGCTCGGTGAGCTGGGGAGCAAGCTGTCCCGCCCTAGCGCCTGTCGGTGGCGGTTCGTATAACGCCAGCCGCGGAATATTGAGGCCGTGGGCCGCCGCTCTCAGAGCGAGGATTGCACCAGACGAATATCCGAATATGGACGCTGCTCCACCGGATTGGGCGATCAGGGCGTCAATATCCTCGATCTCGCGCTCGATGGCATATGGTTCAGTATCGCCACTCTCGCCTCGTCCCCGGCGGTCATAGTTGAACACGGTGAAATGCCGTTCAAGGACTCGAGCCAGAGGTGCCGTGGTCGCCCGATCGTTGAATGCGCCAACCACCAAGATGATCGCGGGGCCTGTACCTGATTGATCGAACGCAATGGTCGTGCCATCCTTCGACGTTATCTGTTGCATGTTGATGGTCCTTTTTATAATCTCACCTCAGCTTAGGCATGTTCAGCCAGGTGGAAGGTGGTGAGCAATGGTCAAACTGAAACGGTCAACGGAAACTTTTCGAAATACAATTCGGTAGCCTCACGCAGATTTGCTAAGGCTTCTTCAACCGTCTCGCCTTGTGGGGTCGTTCCTATTTTCCACATTTGAAGCGCTGGTTAGCAATAATGGAGTCCCAACCGTTTCCACTGACCCTCAGAGACAACTTCGACAACGCCATCGACCACTTTGAAGGCAGTCTCGTCGTCAATCGCGTACGCTGGGCCCGCAATGTCGGCTGCCCACCGCTCGGCGTGGGCCAGGGTGTTCCCCTCAAAGCCGGGGTAGTCCAGGTGCGGGAAGATTGAAAAGTCGACGATCCCCAGGGTTCTGTCGTCCGGCGCGGATCGCCACTCTACGAAATAGGCACCGATGCGGGGCGTCATCACCATGCTGCCGGCGCTCACACCCACCCAGACGGTCTCGGAGAGCGATGGCAGAAGATCCGCCAACCCGGACGCCCGCATCCAGTGGCACAGGTAGGTGGCGTCGCCACCATCCACGAGCAGGACGTCGGCCTCGCGCACCCAGGGAACCCAGCGCTCCGCGCCGATGGTGGGCAGTGTGGTCAGTTCGAGGAGGCCCACTGACTTCCAGCCCAGGCCGCTCATCGTGTGCCACGGAGGCCCGCCGACGACGAAGCCCCGTGCCGAGGCTGGCCCGCACATGGGATGGCCCCATTGCGCCGTCGGGATGCAGAGCGCGCTGGACTCGGAGATAGGCTTGCCCAGCAGGTCGACCAGGGCGTTGCGGATGCTGGGGTTCGTGACGCCCGCCGGACGTAAGCAGCAATTTCATCATTTCTCTCCTTGCCAAGTGCCGGTGGCATACCGAGCAAAATGGAAAGTAAATACTGTCATAAGATTAGCCTCATGCCACAGCCGGTTCAAGTGCAGCGTAAGCAGATAGTCAACTTTTGGTTTGCATTCTCACTCATAAAACGCTGGCGCGGAGTTGAGGCTTTGCCACTGCTCCGTGTCATGACCGAATATGACCAGCCCGACCTGCTCCCGTTCGACCAGATCCAGCAGTTTAATCGTACTGGCGCGGATCGCTGCGGCGTCCGGGTTGCTCCCGTCGTCCGGCGCGTCACGGGTAAAGCCCTCGGCAAAGGGGACAGCGTCAATCGTCAACAGAATCGTTCCGGTTTTGGGCAGCCGCACCAGCACCGATTGATGGCCCGGCACATGCCCGCTCGTCTCGATCAGCTCCAGCCCTGGCAGCAGTTCCGTGTCCCCGTCCACCAGCCGAATGCGCGCCATTGGCTGATCCCATTGGGGTCGAATGGAGGCATATCGTGGGTTGCTCGCCGCATCCAGATGATGCACACGCTGCACCACATAGTGCGCCTTTGTGAAGGCTGCATGTCGTCCGGCATGGTCGCCATCATAATGCGTCGAAATGACGGTATCAATCTCGTCTGGTTGCAAGCCAAGGCTCGCCAACTGTGCGATCACGTCCTGCCCATTCTCGAACCCCGATGCGTCTTCAGGAATCATCTCCGGGAGGCCACTGTCTATCAGAATATTCTTGCCATCACTCGTTTGCACCAGATAGCAAACAATCGGAATCTGGTATTCCGGCACGGACCCAACCTGCATCAGATAAAGACGCTTCACGGCAGTCTGGCTCATAATCCCCCCTCAGGGTTGAAGCATGATGATTTCGATTTCGGTGATGGAAGTGGTGGGAAAGGAATCTGCACCTGCATCTTCGTCTTCCCTCGTATCATCAACGCTCGCCATTATAGCACGGGGTAGAACATTTGTGCCACAATAATGCCTGGCGATACATGTCACCCGACCGCAGCACTCGCTCAGTCTTCTATGTTCGTAGGACCCGAATTGCATGAATCAGGGGGTTTGTCCTTCGTCAATTATAACAGAAAAGCCGGGCAGTTCTGCCCGACTTTCAAATTCCTTATGTTGCGACACAATCCACCCAACGCCACATTCAATTGCCCCAGGTCAACGTGACCGACAACGCCCCAAATCATCGCCAAGCGGGCAACGAACGTCGAAATTGCGTGCGGTTCTTGGGGTCCACTTCATCGAGTGTGTCAGCGAATCCTTCCCTATGAAAGCAGGTGTCGAAATAATGACGCCACATACTGTTCAGGCGCAGTGGTCATTCCCTCGTGCCCCTGACCGAGTAATTCCTCAGTCTGTGCGTTCATGAGCACGGAGACCAGGATGTCGGTCAGAAACAGATCGCGTGGGCTTTCACTTCCATATTGAAGCACAAGGGGGAATTGTATTTTGCTGACCTTATCCAGGTCGAGGGTGTAGCTGGTCAGCGCTCGCATATCGCCGAGAGATGCCCTGGCGTCAGCAACGATAGGCGGCCACAGCTCCGTTGTCTCTAACTCCTTCAATTCCACGGTCGGGACGAGCAGTGTATCGCGGAAAAATGTTCGGGCGAACTGTGCCCATTCCCCCGCCCGGGCCAATTCTTCCAGTTGCGACAATGCCTCCACCCCTGGAAGATCCGTCCTCGGTGGCTCATAGAGAACGAGTTTGGTAATGTGATCCGACATCTTCATGGCTGCGGCCAAAGCCACGTGTGCGCCATAAGAATGGCCCAACAGAAACACAGGTTCGGGGATTGCCTTCACTACTGTCGAAACATCCTCAGCTTCATCCATGACACTGTGCCACTCGGTTGCGTCCGTTTTGCCCCGACCACGCCGAGCGATGGCATAGACAGTAAACCGCTCAGCAAGCAGCGGCTTGATGAACTCCCAGTTTGTGCGATGGTCACTGAAACTGCCGTGTACAAGAACCAGAGACGGGCCACTGCCGTATTTTTCATAGGAGACGGTGACGCCAGAAGGCGAACTCAACCACTGCATGACAGACCTCCACCCATCTTTCGCATACCTATGATTTGATAATCAGACTTGCCTCTGAGTTTGGTATACGACTCAACGCCCGGCATCATCCGCCGCGCCCTCAACGTCGGTACGGACAAGTTTTCGATAAAAGCCAAGATGATTCGCAGTCGGGTGCATACCATGGTTAGACGGCGCGTCTGGAAATGGGATGATTTTCATCAAGCTCTAGTAAATCCCATAAATTTCCATACAAGTCTTCAAAGACCGCTACCATTCCATAGCCCTCTTTCTTTGGTTCTCTCACAAACTTTATCCCCTGAGACACCATCTCGTTGTAGTCCCTCCAGAAATCATCGGTATTGAGAAATAGAAATACTCGACCGCCAGCCTGATTGCCAATAAAAGGTTCTTGCTCGGATTTCGAAGCTTTAGCCAGCAACAACGTAGTTCCAACCGAGCCGGGAGGCGCAACTACTACCCAACGCTTATCTTGCTCCGGCTGGTAAGTATCTTCGACCAATGTGAAATGGAGCTTCTTTGTATAAAACGCTATCGCTTCATCATAGTCTTTGACGACCACTGCGACGTGTACAATTGACTGTTTCATTGGCTACTGCCCTGCTAAGAAATGAACCGTCTAACGCTCTGCGCTTCAGCCGCCGCCGAGGCGCGCAGCATAGCACGGCTTCAGAATGGCACTGATCTTGCGCGCCCAAGGGGTTAGAATGGCAAGCGCTTGTGCGGCGGCAACACCGTTACGCCGTACGCTTGCGGCACACAGAAATGATACTCGGACTCGTTGCACTGAGCGCTTCCCCGTTCCAATCACCATACTGGCGTAGAGTGATGAACCCCGTGTGATGCAGTAGCGCCAGAAGTTCTTGCGGAAATGTATAGCGCAACGCCGTTCGAGTCACACTGGTATGTTCCTCCTCGCCATCGTGCCAACGTTTATAGCCTGTCACATGCAAAATTTGGGTGATGTGATCATACGCTTGCGTGGTTGACACTCGCACTTCGTGCCCAGTGGCGTTGATAAACGAATATCTGTCTTCTTCCTTGGGGCGGCTTTCGAGCAACGGAAAGAGCCCGGCTGGCGCTTTGGTGGTGGGAAATAGCGGGTTGCGTGTCTCGAAAGCAAACAAACCCTGGTCGTGTAGGTGTGCCCGCACCCGCTCTAGCAACGCCTCTTGGTCGGCATTGCTCACAAAAGCTTGAAACGCATTCCCGGTCAGGAAGATCAAGCGAAATTGCTCGCCAAGCTCAAACGTGCGCGCATCGCCTTGTACCCAGCGAATAGGCAAACCAGCAGACTTGCGCTTGGCTTGCTCTAGCATTGCTGGAACGATATCCAAGCCAGTGGCAGGAAAACCCTGTTTGGCGATTGGAATGGTAACACGACCCGTGCCACAAGCAATCTCAAGCACGGGACCGCCCGCCTCTTGCGCCAAGGCAGTGTAGAAAGCGACACCAGTATCGCTCGGGTCTTCCCTGTCATAATTGACGGCATCAGAGAACGCGTCAAGATTGTTGTGGTCAAGCAAGCCATCACCTCGACGAGTATAGGAGGGATTCTGGAGCGACATCACAGCACAAGCTGCAATTGGATGCCGGCCAACGGCATCTGTCAGCCGCCAGGGATGGTCAACATTCAGTACGAACCAAGTTCGTCCCCGGTCGGCTGCACGGGATATTGGGCGGATCGGGAACAGCAATAGCATCGGTCTGCTCCCCGTAGAAAGCAGAACTAGCGCTACAAGTTCTGGAGTCAACTACAATAGGGGTTCGGTGACCAATACACCCACAACGCCGCGGGTTCCAAGCGATAGAAGATCCGACTCTATAATCACTTGGATTGCGGCCAGCTTTTCCGCATCGCTTCATCTCAGCCGCAATTTCATCTAATAGACAACCCAGATAAACTTTGTACTTTGCGGAGTGAGCACGCCTACGTGCGAGCAGACCGGCACGTGGGCGTGCTCACTCCGCGATTGTGCGAACTTTACTTGGCTTCTCTATAAGGCCAGCCTCTGGTAGGCAGCAGATGATTCCGCCCCGTACCCATCTGTGTCGTTGACGCAAAGATAAAACCCTACGATTTGGCCCGCAACCCTTGAATGACCAGATTGGCGGTCTGATGCCACAGTGCCCCATTGACATACGCATTGTCCGCCGTCGGCCAATTCTCCCAATAGGTCGTGTTGTAGGGAATTCGATGCAACAAGTGCATCACCGGCGCATCCACTAGATTCTCCAGCCAGATTTCAATCGCTGCCAGGTACAAATCCATATACGCTGGATTGTTGGGATCCGGCGCGATCAGCGCCATCTCCTCCAGAATCGCATCAAACTCCTCATTGCGCCAGCGGGCCGGGTAGGTCGCCGGCTCGCCCATGGGCAGATAATACTTACTGGTGAAGAAATCCAGGGTATCGAAGGGATCGTTGATGCTGCCGCCATGGCCCCACAGTGTGAGCTTGGCCACGCCCTCAGCCCGCCTTGTGCCCGCATCAGCCGGCGTGGTATATTCCGATTCAAAGCCCCCACGCCGCAGTTGTTCGGCCAGAACCGGCCCAACATCATTAAAGATCGAGAACGTGGTAATCGTCGCATCGACCCTTGCGCCATCGCGCACCCAGAAGCCCTCGCTATCCTTGGTGAAACCCTGTCCCTCCATGAGTGCCGCGGACTTCTCCAGATTAAACTCGTTCGTCGGATACCTTTCCAGCAACGGCGCCGTCGCCTCGAAATAGGGCAACAACGGCTGATATTCGGGGAAAGGCAAGGATGTCGTCATCCCGGCCCCACCCAGACCGACCTCGATCATTTGCTCCCGGTCGATGGCATAGCTGATCGCCCAGCGCATCTCCTTTGTATTAAAGGGCGGCTCCTCACAATTGAACCACAGGGAGACCGGCCACCAGTCCAGATAGCCAAAGGGTGATTGCCGTCCCGAATGGGTAATCACATTCGGGTTTTGCATTACCGACTGCTCGACCGTTGACACCTGCAAATGGAACGTCGTATCCGCTTCGTTGTTGATCACAAGTTGGGCTGCGCGCTCGTCAGTCGCCGTAGGCAAGTTGAGTATGCGTTCCACCTCAGGCAGTTCGGCGAAGCCGATCTTGGCCGCCCACCAGTCGTCACGGCGATCGACCATCTGCTGCTGCGGCGACCAGTATGTGACATTGTATGGACCCGTATAGAGCGGCCAGCCCTTCTCCGGATCATAGAACGTAAAGCTGGCAATATCCTCCACATCGCGGAAGACATGTTCCGGAAGCCAATAAATCCCTGTGTCAAACTTGCCGGTCAAATGGCTAAAGACAAAGCGCGGACGCGGTTCATAGAACGCGATGCGCACCGTCAAATCATTGACCGCTTCTGCTTCGCTGACCCACGCCTTCACTTCGGTCGAATTGCGCAAGATCGGTGCCTGTGCGATCAAAGCGTTGAGCATAAACGCCACATCATTCGCTGTAAACGGATGGCCGTCGCTCCACTCCACCCCCTCGCGGATAGTCACGACTAATTCCGTAAAATCTTCGTTATACTCATAGCCTGTGGCGATCCACGGGATAAACTCATCCGCAAAGGCCGAGTAGAAGAAGAGAGGCTCATGCGCCCCTGTGACCGCTCGATGCCCCTGGGATCCCGGCGTATAGGGATTGCCCAGTCCAGAATTCAATAACTGGTTGTCTTGCGACTGCTGCAAGTAGATCAACGTCTTTTCACGCGGAACCTGGCGGACACTCGGCACACTTTCGACGACCGGCGCGGCAGCCGGCGCGCCTGGTTCGGCTGCCGCGGGTGCGGGCGGTGTTGCGCCACAAGCCACGGCCATAAGCCCGGCTCCGGCGATACCACTCAATCTTAGAAAATCACGACGATTCACAACCCGTGTTTCCATTTTTCAGTCTCCTTTGAGTTCCGACACTTTGAGTGAAATTGTAGTCCAATTCACAAATCGATCCTACACCAGCACGCAGTACATCTACTACAAAGCCTTGCCACAATATATTGTTGACTGCCGCGCCGACAGCAGGCTGTCAGGCTAGACAGAAGCAACACAAGTGTATGCACGCGCCACGCCGTACACCGCGCAACGCCCCAAACGCTTCAGGACCTCTTCCAAATCCTGCTTAATTCCAACCAATGCAATATATCTGGCTGTGCCAATTCGATGACAACGGTCTTCCCATTCATTGCCTTGGCTATTTTGCTCCAGTGTAGCTGGTTTAGGTAAACAATCTTCACTGAAACTCCATTTATGTGCGTAACACGGCAGCCTAACGTCCTCTGTCAGCCGCCAGGGATGTGCGTCAACGTCCAACGAACCAAATTCGCCCCCGGTCGGCGGCACGGGATGTTGGGCGGATCGGGAACAGCAATAGCATCGGTCTGCTACCCGTAGAAAGCAGAACTAGTGCTACAGGTTCTGGAGTCAACTGCAATAGGTGTTCGGTGACCAATACACCCACAACGCCGCGGGTTCCAAGCGATAGAAGCTCCGACTCTATGATCACTTGGATTGCGGCCAGCTTTTCCGCATTGCTTCAATCTCAGCCGCAATTTCATCTAAGGTCGGGTTGCCAAGCCACTGACTACGCTCTTTGGTGTAATCGCCCCACCCCCAAATCGCTTTGTTGCAAGAAACGCACCATGCCAACTGCGCCAAGGTTTTGGGTAAGCAACTGGATACCGGTACGGCGAATTTCATTCATCGTCATCCCTTTTGTATTCATATCATCACCTCTTGTAGCCAAGATAGTGGGTTGGCTACGGAAATCTTTATCTCTTTTCGATATCGCTGAGCACGCTTCAACAGCTTGTCATCCGTCGTGAGAAAGACATCTACATCCGCCGATGCAGCAAACGTTAGATGCAAAGCATCATAACTCGTGAAACCAAGATGCCGAAGTTGTTCCGCCTCTTGCAAGATAGAATCTATCAGTTTTACCCGTTCTGTTGAACGTGATTCTAAGGCCCAAAGCCGTTCCTGACGTTCTTCATTGGGGGTCTTACTGATTTCATAAGCAACCGCATCGCTGCTTATCCATTCCCATTCGTTGTCTTCGACAGATTGTATGATCGACAAGACAGCTTCAGCTTCGAGATCAATTCGTGTCTGCGATTGATCGTCAAATGGTCGGTTTAAGCAACAGACATCCAGATAAATTTTCATATTGTCATTTTAGAATACGTATTCATGGCAGTGAAACCCTCTTTATCTTACTGCTGCTTATTCCAACATTTCCTCAAGGATTGCCCTCTCATCCCGGATCCATTATACCAGAAAAGCCGAGCTTGATCTGCTCGGCTTTTGATCAATACTTGCCTATACCCACCTCGTCGGCCTAACACTGTGTTGAGCAGGGGTGGAGGTGGCGGGCACGAAACAACCTATACCCAACCAGAACGTGCGGGCGACAAGCATAAAAAAGCCGTGATCCCCCACCCTCTGCTCCAACTAATGTTCGGCGGCAGTAAGTGATCGCTAACTCTGAAATTGCAAAAAGGTCAAGACATCGTTGACCTTACAGATAACTGCTTCCCTTTGGAAAACGTGGCAAATCTCGCCGCTTTTTATCTTTCAATCTTGTGTCTACCAACAGATAGCATAGGATGAATGCTACGGATCCAACCAAAGTGCAGCTCCCCAAAACAAGCCAGTTCGCCCACTTGATTTGCGGTATGAGCAACAAGCAAAACATTGAAATTCCTACGAAAATACCTGTCGCAATAGTCAGTGCAATCCATCCATAAAAAGTGGTGCTCTGCCATCGATGTGTATAAGGTGTACGCCAAATCATCATGAATTGGATCAGAAATATAGGTACTAAGATTGGGGTAGTAAGCGATAAAGTAGTTTCTGAGCCTACAAAGTGCTTACCACGTCTGTCTGATCTATTCTCGATTGAAAGCTGCGTCCTAAAGTGAATAAACTTGCTGCTGCTGCAATGGCAGAGAAACCAGCTAAAGCAAGACTGAGCAACATACGATTCTGTGGCCAAAATGAAACTGCGCCGACGCTGACTGGTATCAGAATAGCTAAAACTGCAACATAAATGGTTCTTTGGGAATACAGGGGGTTGACATAGAATTTTAGCTCTATGGAGTGTCAAGAGAGGAGCAATTGTATGACAGCGGAGCTGAAGATACCCCTAGATATACCGGATGTTGAGGTTGTGTCAACTGAAATCACAAAAGATGGTCGGCTCATCGTCGAAGTTAAAAGCACGGCGAAGACAACGAAGTGTGGCCTGTGCCATCAGGAGATTTCATGTACATATGGTCATGGACAGGAACGGTTGCTCCGTCATCTGCCGGTTCTGGCGATGCGAACGTTCATCAAATTTCGGCCCCGACGGGGTCAATGTCGCTCGTGTGAGAGTTGGCCGACAACCACCCAGAAGGTTGCTTGGTATGAAGAGCGCAGTCCCCACACGAAAGCGTACGACGAATGGTTGATGAAACAGTTGGTCAATTCCACGGTAGCCGACGTCAGCCTGCGAGAGGCCATCGGCTATGATGCCGTGCTCGGTGCTATCGGACGTCAGGTGGATACCCAGATAGACTGGTCACGCATTGACGAGCTGGGCACGATAGGGATTGATGAGATCGCCCTGACCAAGGGACGCAAGAACTATGCGGCCATCATCACCTCTCGTCACAACGATGGACAAACCCAGGTGCTGGCCGTGCTTGCCGATCGAAAAAAACGACAGTGAAGGCGTTTCTTGACCAGATTCCGCCGGCGTTGCGCCAGACCATCACGGCGTTCACCACGGATATGTGGGATGGCTATCTTGAGTCTGCCGCAGAGTTTGTCGAAGAAAAAGCGGATGTCACCGCTGAGATTGTCGTAGACCGTTTCCATGTTGCCTGTAACTATCGTGACTCGTTTGACACCTTGCGCAAACAGGAGTGCAAGCGGCTCAAGAAAGAGTTGGACGAGAGCGATTACAAAGAGATCTCTCATGGCATGCTCTGGATTTTACGCAAAGACCATGATTCCCTCTCACCGGCTGAGCGACTTCGACTCCGCCAGCTTTTCCAACTGACGCCTTGCCTCCATCAGGCCTATACCTTTCGGCAAGAACTCACAGCCATCTTCAACCGCGTCGATAGCCGTCCACAAGCGGAAAAAGCGCTTCAGGCCTGGTGCCAGAAGGTCCATGCTAGTTCGGTCACCTGTTTCGACAGATTCATCAAGACCCTAAACCGATACTGGACCTACATTCTTAACTATTTCAACCAACGGGTCTCTAGCGGCTTTGCAGAAGGTCTCAACAACAAACTCAAAACCATCAAGCGCCGTTGCTATGGTATCAGTTCTACGACAACCATATTCCAGCGCATCT
Source organism: uncultured Chloroflexia bacterium (assembly GCA_963721725.1). Taxonomy (GTDB): domain Bacteria; phylum Chloroflexota; class Anaerolineae; order Caldilineales; family Caldilineaceae; genus RI-153. Next base: position 65,114 of record CAVRLX010000013.1, on the reverse strand, counting down.
GGCTCGATACTTTCGGTAGAAGAGACTTCTTCTTGTCAACCCCCTGAGATCCTATAGAACCTTTACTGTTTCTAATGAGGTCTGAAACTTCTGTTGTTGTCGTTCGTACTCTGCAAGTACTATCTGTATTTCTGAATCACTTTGGTCACACGACTGTAATTCCTGCATAGTGGATTGAGATATTTCTTGTAAATTCATAATTCAACAGAGAAATTGCTTTGTTTTTCACACAAGTTGCGATTATTCCTAAATATTGCTGTTGTTCGTTGAACTCCCCGTGCGGTCACTGTAGCTGCCGAACTACTTATTATCCTGCACATATGGCGATATTGTACTTCTCAGATGTGTTATTCGTCAATACATTGCGCGAACACAGGAATAGAAGTAATATCGAGCACATGCGTAAATAATTATCTATTGTTCTGCTTTGCCACCCATCTTCTCGAAAATGGCTACGACATCCGCACCGTCTAAGAACGCCTCGGCCACAAGACGTCAAGACCACTTGATCTTTACCCATGTCATGCAGAAAGGCCCGCTGAGGGTGCACAGTCCCCTGGATAGCTGACCCTCCCCGCTTTTTGTCCAACAAATCAGAATCCCCTCGCTATGCTATAATCCTGACAATCGGTCCCACCACCTTCAGCCACGCCCCACACGAACGAGAGGTGCGCCACCATGAACACAAACGCCACCCTCCGCCTGACCATGGCCCAGGCGATGATTCAATTTCTCAAAAATCAATACGTCGAGCGCGACGGCGTGGAACAGCCCTTTTTTGCCGGCTGCTTTGGCATCTTCGGGCACGGCAACGTGGCGGGCATCGGCCAGGCGCTGCAACAATATCCCGACTTCCGCTACTACCAGACGCGCAACGAGCAGGCCATGGTCCACACCGCCGCGGCCTATGCCAAGACCAAGAACCGCCTGCAGACCTTTGCCTGTACCTCGTCGATCGGCCCGGGCGCGACCAATATGCTCACGGCGGCGGCGGGGGCGACCATCAACCGGCTGCCGGTCCTGCTGCTGCCGGGCGATATCTTCGCCCGGCGCAATGTGGCCCCGGTGCTGCAACAGTTGGAGTCGGAGCACTCGCAGGATGTGTCGGTGAACGACTGCTTCCGCCCGATTTGCCGCTACTGGGATCGGATCAACCGCCCCGATCAGATCCTCACGGCGCTGCCCGAGGCCATGCGCGTGCTGACCAGCCCGGCGGAGACCGGCGCGGTGACGCTTTCACTGCCGCAGGATGTGCAGGCCGAGGCGTACGACTACCCGGTCGAACTTTTCCGCAAGCGGGTCTGGCGCATCCCGCGCAATCGGCCCGACCGTGCCACGCTGCAACAGGCAGCGGACTGGATTCGCGCCGCGCAAAAGCCGCTGATCGTGGCGGGCGGCGGCGTGATCTACAGCGAGGCCACCGAGGCGCTGCGCCAGTTTGTCGACGCGACCGGCATCCCCGTGGGCGAGACCATGGCCGGCAAGGGCAGTCTGCGCTACGACCATCCGCTCTGCCTGGGGGCGATTGGGGCGACGGGCACGCTGGCCGCCAACCGTATCGCCCAAGAGGCCGATCTGATTATCGGGATCGGCACGCGCTACAGCGACTTCACCACCGCCAGCAAAACCCAGTTCGAGAACCCCGATGTGCGATTCATCAATATCAACGTGGCCGAATTTGACGCCTTCAAACACCACGCCCTGCCAGTCATCGGCGATGCGCGGGCGACCCTTGGAGGAGCTGAGCGAAGCTGCTGGCCGGCCATCGGGTGGAGGAGAGCTATCGTCAGCGGGCGCAGTCGCTGCACGATGAGTGGGAGGCCGAGGTGCAACGCATCTACGACATCCGCTTGCAGGAGCAGGGCAACCCGTTGATGAGCCAGGGCGAGCTGATCGGCGCGGTCAACGACCACGGCGAGCGAGGACGCCATCATGGTCTGCGCGGCGGGCAGCCTGCCGGGGGATCTGCACAAGCTGTGGCGGGCGCGCCATCCCAAGCAGTATCACCTGGAGTATGGCTACTCGTGTATGGGCTACGAGATCGCCGGTGGGCTGGGCATCAAAATGGCCGCGCCCGAGCGCGAGGTCTACGTGCTGGTGGGCGATGGCAGCTATTTGATGATGTCGGCGGAGATTGTCACGTCGATTCAAGAGGGCTACAAGCTGACGATTGTGCTCATGGACAACAGCGGCTACAAGAGCATCGGCGCGCTGAGCCGTTCGGTGGGGTCGTCGGGCTTTGGCACACGCTATGTCTTCCCCAAGGATGCACCCAATTATCAGGACGAAGGGCAGATCAACGAGCGCTTGCCGGGGGATGAGTTTGACTCGGCACAGCCGCTGCCCGTGGATCTGGCGATGAATGCGCGTTCGTTGGGGGCAAATGTCATCGAGGCGGAGAATTTTGATGAGGTGCTCAGTGCCCTGGAAGAGGCGCACAAGGCCGATCGCACCACAGTGATCTATGTGCGCAACGACCGCTACACCGGCGTGCCCGGCTATGATAGCTGGTGGGATGTGCCCATTGCCGAGACCAGCGAGATCGACGCTGTCAACGCGGCGCGTGAGGAGTGGTCCGAGATGCGGGCGAAGGAACGCTACTTTTTATAAACCACAGAGGGCACGGAGGCTGGCGAGCATTCCGGGAATGCGGGTGTTCCAGAGACCGCAGAGCGCTCATCCGTGATGTATAATGCTTGTGCGCGTGGCGATTGATTTGAGTCAGGAGTGACAAGATGACACTTACAGCCCCAGAGGCGATCTCAGAGTACGAGCAGGAACGAGGGAAGCCGATGCCAAGCCGGAATCACGGAGCACTTGAGTTGTTGATTGGCAGCCAGCTACTGATCAAGTATGGAGCCACCCATAGCGTTTTTACAGAGGTAACACTCGACACCATGCCGCCACTTACCCCAGATGTTACAGTGCTCTATCCAAAGATAAAGTTAAATTGGACGCAAGATGAAGTGCGCGTCTCCACACCGCCTCTGATGGTTGTGAAAATTCTGTCGCCAAGCCAGAGCCTGAATGAATTGGTTGATAAGACGCAACTCTACTTTGAAGCTGGCGTTCAATCGTGTTGGCTGGTGCTGCCTACGCATAAGCTGATAGCTGTTCATACGCCAGATGCTGAAGCCCAGATATTTACACAGGGTGCGGTGATTGACCCTGCAACAAACCTAAGCGTAACGATTGAAGAAATTTTCCAATAAAACTGAAAGATGGTCATCATGTCCCCAAGCAAACAACTCCTCAACTACGTCAACGGCGAATGGAAGCGCAGCAGCGCAGGACAATCGTTGGATGTGATCAATCCGGCCACGGCGCAGGCCATTGCCACGGTGGTGCTTTCGCCCGCCGCCGAGGTGGACGAAGCGGTGCAGCGGGCACAAACCGCCTTCAAAGAGTGGCGCGCCACGCCCGTTGTGGACCGCATCCAGCCCATGTTTCGGCTCAAGATGCTGTTGGAAGAAAACCTGGACGCCCTGGCCCGCACCATCACCGAGGAGTGCGGCAAGACCTACAAAGAGAGCGTGGGCGAACTGCGCCGCGGCATTGAAAATGTGGAAGTAGCCTGTGGCGCGCCGATTTTGATGCAGGGCTGGAACAACGAAGATATCGCCAGCGGCATCGACGAGCACATGATCCGCCAGCCGCTAGGCGTGGTGGCAGCGATTACGCCCTTTAACTTCCCCGGCATGATCCCGCTCTGGTTCTTGCCCTATGCCGTGGCGACGGGGAACTGTTTCAGAACTGTTTCATCCTCAAGCCCAGCGAAAAAGTGCCCATGACCACGCAGAAATTGTTCGAGTTAATTGAGCAGGCGGGCTTTCCCAAGGGCGTGTTGCAGTTAATCAACGGCGCTGCGGAAACGGTCAACGCGCTGCTCGATCACCCCGGCGTGCGTGCCATTAGCTTTGTGGGATCGACGCCCGTGGCAAAGTATGTTTATCAGCGCGCTACGGCTAACGGCAAGCGTGCCCAATGTCAGGGCGGGGCCAAGAATCCCACGGTGATTATGCCCGACGCCGACATGGAGACCAGCACGCGCATTATGGCCGATTCGGCCTTTGGCTGCGCCGGTCAACGCTGTCTGGCCTCGTCGGTGGCGATTACTGTGGGCAAAGCGCGGATAGCTTCATTGAATACATGTCCGATGTTGCCAGCAACCGCAAGGTCGGCTATGGGCTGGACGATGGTACCGAAATGGGGCCAGTGATCAACGCCGCCAGCAAAGAGCGTATTGAAGGGTTGATTGCAAAAGGCATCTCCGAAGGGGCCGAAGTGGTGGTGGATGGTCGCCAGAAAAAAGCGCAGGGCTACGACGACGGCTACTGGGTCTTCCCCACCATCTCTCGACAACGTCCACCCGGACAGCACCCTGGCCCGCACCGAGGTTTTTGGGCCAGTGCTGAGCCTGATGCACGCCAGTAACGTAGACGAAGCGATTGAGATGGTCAACAACCGCGCCTTTGGCAACATGGCCTGTATTTTCACCGCCAGCGGGGCCACGGCACGTCAGTTCCGCTACGCCGCCGATGCGGGCAATGTGGGCATCAATATCGGCGTGGCCGCGCCGATGGCCTTCTTCCCCTTCAGCGGCTGGAATGAGAGCTTCTTCGGCGATCTCCATGCCCAATCGCACCACGGCGTCGAGTTTTACACACAGACCAAGGTGGTGGTGGAGCGCTGGCCGAAGGAGTGGAGTCGGCAGTTTTAGGGGATGACCGGATGACAAGATGACGAGGTGAGGAACATTTTATGAGAACTGCACTACCCATACTGCCACTAAGCGAATTACAGATCGGCAATCAGGATTCTCGACCAGATCCAAAAGTCGCCTGTCATGCTGACTCACCGAGAGTTGGCAGAGCGGTCCTGGTGAACGCGGATCAGTGGGATGCGCAGCAGGCAGAAATCCGTCGGTTACAACTGCTTTTGGATGCCTTTACCCAGATAAAGGCCAAAGGTGAACCCACCATTCCCTTTGCCGAAGTCAAACGCCGCGTTGGTGCAAAAATGGCGAAGCCAGCGCATGTGACTCTTGACGTTCAGCCAGGAAGCCAACGACTACGCAGTTGATTGCCTAGTCCCTATAACTGAAGATGTTTGGTTGCATTGAAAAATTAGCACTAACTGTTGAAGGATTTCCCGCCGAAGGTCTCTATCAAGTATTAGAAACTTGGTGCATCTGGGATATCGCCCAACATACTGTTGTCTATGAAAAGTCCGAGGATGTGCTTTACATCTGGATCATCAAGCCGATAGCCATAGTCCCCTTGTCACCCTTTCACCTTGTCCCCTTGTCAAGGAGCGGACGGGCAAACAACATCAGAGTTTGATCAGGAGCAAGCGAGCTACCCATGACTCAACCCCTCGGTATCGGCGTCATCGGCATGGGCTGGATGGGCATGACCCACAGCCGAGCCTATCGCCAGGCAAATGATCGTTTTTATGACAGCGGTGTATCGGCGCGGCTGGTGATCTGTGCCGATGATGTGGAGAGTCGGGCCCGTGAGGCCCAGACGCGCCTCGGCTTTGAAGAGTGGACGACCGACTGGCGGCAGGTCATCGATCACCCCGCCGTGCAGATCGTCAACATCGCCTCGCCCAACTTTCTGCACCTGGAGATGGTGCGTGCCGCCACCGCCGCGGGCAAGCACGTCTTTTGCGAAAAGCCCGTGGGCCGTTCTCCCCAGGAGACCGCCGAAATCGAGCGGCTGGCGCGCGAAGCCGGGGTCATGAGCTTTGTGGGCTTCAACTACCGCTGGGCGCCCATGGTGCAGTATGCAAGACAGTTAATTGAAGAGGGCCGGCTGGGCACGCTCACCCACTATCGCGGGCGCTTCTTTTCCATGTATGGCAGCAACCCCCAAGGGTTGCTCACGTGGCGCTTCAAAGAGGACCAGGCGGGCATGGGCGTGCTGGGCGATATTATGTCGCACGTGGTGGACATGGCCCACATGCTGGTGGGTCCGATCAAACAGGTCACCAGCAACCGCCACACCTTCATTCGCGAACGCCCCCTGCCGCGCCCAAAGGGCACCCGCGGGCAAGGCACACATTTTTCGCTGGGCAAACCTGGGGATCCCACAGGGCCGGTGGAAAATGAAGATTACGTGGGCACGCTGGTGACATTTGAAAATGGCGTGCAGGGCAGTTTCGAAACCTGTCGCGCCATCTACGGTCCCAAATGTGAAATGTCGTTTGAGGTGAATGGGACCGCAGGCGCGCTGAAATGGAATTTCGAGCGTATGAACGAACTCGATGTCTATCTCCCCGGCGAAGCGGGGTTCCATGATGGCTACACGACATTATTAGGCGGACCAAAATACCCATTCCACGGACGTTTCAACCCCGGTGACGGCATCGGTATTGGCTATGAAGATCTCAAAGTCATCGAAGCCGCGCAGTTCCTGCTTTCCGTAGCCGAGGGCAAGCAGCGCGCCCCCAGTTTTGCTGATGCGCTGCGGCTGGCACAGGTGCAGGAAGCAATGATCGCTTCATGGAAAAGCGGTGCGTGGGAAAAGATCAAGAAGGAGGAATAACGAGGCAATCACACCATTCGCCATTCACCATTCACCATTCCGGTACATTTACAGAAAATTGCCAATGATCAATGGTTAATTGCCAAAGATCACCATTCACCATCACCAAAACGGACAACACCATGACCATCCACATCGGCAACGCCCCCTGCTCTTGGGGAACGCTGGAATTTGAGGGAACGCAGGGCGGGCGTTTTGACTATACCCAGATGCTCGACGAATTGACCGAGACGGGCTACACCGGCAGCGAATTGGGCGATTGGGGCTTTATGCCCACGGATCCCACCGATGTGGCTGCGGTCTATCGCCAGCGTGGGCTAACCATGACCGGGGCTTACGTGGGCGTGAAATTGCGCGACGCCGGGGCACATGCCGCCGGGGAAGAAGCCGCTGTACGCACGGCCAAATTGTTGGCTGCCACCGCGGACCAGTTGGGGCAGAGCATCCGCCCGTTTTTGGTATTGGCCGATGATGCCGGCAGCGAGCCGATGCGTGTCCAAAACGCCGGGCGGGTCACGCCAGCGATGATGTTGAGCGAGACTGATTGGGAAAGCTGTGCCCGGGGAGCAAATCGCATTGCCCAGGCGGTACAGGAAGCAAGCGGGCTGCGTACGGTTTTTCATCATCATTGTGCAGGCTACATTGAAACCGAGGAAGAGATCGCCCTGTTGTTGGACAAAACTGATCCAAACCTGCTAGGGCTAGTCTTCGATACGGGTCACTTTGCCTTTGGCGCGGCCCACTGCGGCAGCATCCTCGGCGCGCTCAATCGCTTTGCCAGCCGCATCGACTATATTCATTTCAAGGATTATGATCCTGCGGTGGGATTACGCGCTGCTCAGGAGGAATGGGACTATTTTGATGCGATCCGGCATGGGGCTTTTTGTGAACTGGGGCGCGGGTGTGTCGATTTCCCTGAGGTACTTACGTGGCTACGCGAACGTAAGTATAGTGGCTACATCACCGTTGAGCAGGATATCTTGCCAGGCATGGGGACCCCCAAAGCCAGCGCCCAGCGTAATCGAGACTATCTGCATTCGATTGGGTTATAAAATCTCATCGATTCGGGTCTAGGGTGCGACGCACTCGCCACACAGTTTTTTCGCACCACTCTACCTCTGGCGAGTGCGTCGCACTTGGATAGTTATCTAAATCAGGGCTGACGCACTTCTTGGAAGGAAGATCCGGGAAGTGTGTCAGCCCTGAAAATTCTATCGCCTCTAGATCTACACCGTTAACTTCTCTGCGCAAATTGTCCACAGAGTCTGCGGTCAGCCTTCTGTTCGGAATCGCCTCATCCCCTCGCTTATGAACTCAGTTTGATTGCCGATCCTCCAAAGCCAGGGGTGCGCCGAGGAGCCTCTACGCTACGCGATCGTTCCATAATGAACGATTCAAATAACTCCACAATATCCTCATTTGACAGAGTGGCCTCTGCGTCGTGGTTGGCGAAAGAGGCCAGTAGCGCATTGATCTTTGCCACCAAAATTGGATCTAAGGATAGAGTCGCCATAAAAGCTTCCTGTCATAGTGCGAGCGATCACTACAATGCGCTCTGTGGAGGATTTCTGTATTCAAAGGTTACCAGAATTCTAAAAGTCATATGTAAAGTTGGCGTTACTGAAGCGTATTTTTACTATAAATCCACAGGCAGCCTTACATTCTATTTAACAGACAAAGGGAATCCACTCCTATCAGAACCTAAAGATAAGCTTACAAAAACCATTTATACTTACAATGCCCATTTTTGAACTAATGTAAGTTTGCAATGAGGGCAAGAAGAATGGTCCAACGGTCTTATTTTACTCACCAGTCACAACAATCTCTAGTGCCGTGCTCAGCGAGGGATTGCCGTCTAACAAGAGTACTACGCGGTAGCGCCCTGGCCCGCCCAAGAGATTAAAGAGCGGCCCTCCATTTGGATCGAAACTTTGCAGCCAGATGATCTCGCCGCTGGCCTCGCCGCTGTATTCGTTGACAACCTGATCGTCTTTGATCCAACGCCAGCCGATGGTTTGCAGGGCAGGACGACCCGTAGGCTGGAGAAAGGCATAGTACGCCTGCGGGTCGGGGTTTTCGGCGGCAATGGTGATCCCCGGTGGCGTTTGGCCGGGTTGAAAGACGGCGTAGATGTCGTGCACATCAGCGGCGAACGACGCGCCAGCATCCAGGGCGCGGCCATCTGGCGCGATCTGCGAGGCGAAAAGCAGCGGGCGCGGGGTGATCGGCGTGGGCGTAGCGGTGTCTGCTGGCTGTGGAGTGGCGGTGGGCACGGGTGTATCCGTGGGCGGGGAAATGGGCGTAGCGGTGGACGCAACCGTGGCAAGCACAACGGCCACTGCCGTCGGCGTGGGGTCTGGCATGCGTTCTAGGCGCGCAAAGATGCCAGAGATAATCGCGACCAATACCGTCGCCGCTGCCCCAATCAGCGCGATCTTCACGGCGTCGTTGTTGCCATTGCCATTTTCGTTACGGCTGCGTTTCGCCATTATTCCCTCCGCTCTTACGCCTGATTGCCCATGCGCAGGGCCACAAAGATACGCTGATAAAGGGCCGATGAAAGCACCACCAGTTCCAGCGCCAGCATGATGCCGGCAAAGGCCAGGACCAACGGTAAAATTTCGTCGTGGGCCACGACGGGAAGCAACGGCGGCAGCGGCATCTGCGCTTCGCCGGAGACACGGAAGAGGGGCACAAAAAGCTCTGCCGCCAGTGACCCCAACAGGACGCCCACGATTGCCCCATACGCAGTCAGCGTGGCATATTCCAGCAAGACTTGCACCACCAATTGTACTCGCCTCATGCCCACGGCCCGTAGCACCGAAAACTGGAACATGCGCTCGTGTAACGAGGCATAGCTATAGGTGAGCAGCCCCAACGCCGCCATTAATGCAGACATGAGAAAGCTGACCGAGAGCGTGCCAAAGACGCCCACCCGCTCCATCTTTGCCTGCTCTACTTTCATCATGGCATTGACATTCAAGGTGCGGATCGTCCCCACGCGCGTTTCGGCGGGGATCTCGTCGAGGATGACGTTGCTGTCTGCGCCTGGCTCCAGCCGCAGCCAGATGTTGTGGGGCATGGAGACGCCAAAAAACGAGAAGAGATAGTCCAGATTGCCCACCACGGTCACGTCTTCGTCATAAACCGTGGGAAAATAGGTGTATGTTCCGGCAATGGTAAAGAGTGCGTCTACGCTGGTTCCTACGTCGGTGAGGACGAGCATGGAGACACGGTCGCCGATGGTGAGGGTATGCGCCTCTAAAAAGCGCTGCGAAACCAATATATTATCCGGTGAAGAGGCCAGCCGGTTCATCAACCCGCCCAGCGATTCTCGCGCAAAGTCCCCACGAAACCAAGCCACGCTGGGAAAATCCAACCGGTCAATTGCCAAAAAGCGACTGCGAATCCGAGTATTGGATAAGCGAATCTGACTGTTGTAATCGCCCACACGCGTGGCGGCGGCCACGCCTGCGAGATTTGTATAGGCGGCCACGGGGGGGATCCAATCGCCGCCCACGAGGCCGGGATTCATCGCCACGGATTCGCTATAAGGTTCAAAGGCCAGATCAGCCCCGGCCCGATAGTAGATGCGGTCCAGCAGCCATTGGTCCAGGCTTTCGGCCATGGAGAAAGTATAGACGCCCAGCGCCAACGAGACGATTACCAACAACAGCGGGTTGATGTAGGTGTGGCTTTGGCGACCCAACTGGCGCAGCGCCATGTGCAGCGGCAACCACGGCGAGCGGTTCGCCAGCCAATCGAGCAGGCGCATTATCCAGGGGAAAGGGCGCATGGCGACCAGCGAAAGGCTGACGATGAAGAGGGCGGGGACCAAGATCAAGAGCGGATCGCTGTAGAGATCTTCAGGGCGATCGCGCACGAGCATGGCAAGGGAGCCTTGCGATAGCAGCCGATCATAGGCATAGACTGTGGGGATAATGAGCAAAATGTCGAGATAGGCCCGATACCAGAAGGGGCCTTGTTGGGGGCGGCTATGTTCGCGCGATTGTTGGGCCACGCTCTGGCGGCTGGCGAGGATCGCCGCCCACAGCCGCGCCGCCAAGACGATGCCCAGGGTGAGCAGAATTAGCCGCCAGTTGATGCCTTCGAGCGAAACGGGCAGCGCCTCGCGCGATTGAAACGAGAGGAAGCTGGCGGCATAGCCCATGATGCGCGCCAGCAAAATGCCGAATCCTAGCCCCAACGGCAGCCCCAGCAAAAAGAGAAGCAGCGTTTCAATCAAGGTAAAGTTAAGCACAGTGAGGCGTCCCATGCCGCGGCTGACCAAAATGGCGATCTCGCGCCGTTGCCAATAGGCGATGACGGCGGAGGTGAGCACCAGAAAATAGAGCAGGAATCCCATGCCCGGCACGTTAAAACCCAGCAGCAGGGTGGTCAAGGTGGTCTGCCGATTGACGAATTTTTCCAGGGGCAGAGCGGGGGTTGTGACGCGGGCTTCGGGCAAAAAGCGGTTGATCAAGAGGCTGACCCGATCAAATCCGTTCATGTATTGGCGGCCATCGGCAGGGTTGGCGCGGCGTTCGTCCAACACCACACGCCAGTTGACAGCCCGCACTTGCACGGGCAACAAAGCCTGGATACGGTTGAGATAGTCGGCGCGCTGCACCAGCAGTTTGTCACCCAGCGCCTGCACGGGATCGTTGAACCAGAAGCCGTCTTTGGGATCTAGCGGCTGCCAGATTCCCGCCACACGCACAGGCAGGGCGGCTTCGTTGGTGGCAATGTAAAAGATATCACCAATGTCTGCCCCCACTTTAGCGGCCAGCGCGCTCTGCATCCACACATCCACATTGTCGCCCACGCTTGTGCCATCTTCGGCGGGCGGTGTACCCTCCACCATCTCGATAAAGGGCACAATCCCCTGGACGTAGTAGACGTTGGTGTTGACGGCGCGGGATTGACTGGGTGAATTGCCTGTGGGTAATTGCGCTTGCAGTCGCACAATATCACTGTTGAGTTGGAGCGCAACCTCTTTGACCGGCAACCCCACTGTGCTGGCGAGGGTGCGGGCCATGCGCTGGCCCAGTTCTTCGGCATTCTCTACCGAGAGGGGAACGGTCTCGGAGTGGATGGCAAAGATGCGCGCCGAAAAGGGGGGGCGTCCGGTAATCCGCGTATATTCCGCCAATTCCTGGCGCATGATCACCGTATCCACCGCCTGGGAGAAGAAGCCCGCGCTCGTCACCAACCCCACAGCCAGCACCACGCCAATCAGCGCCAGCAGGCTCAGGCCAAGTTGGTGGCGCAGGCGGCGCAAGGCAAGACGCAGGAGGCTCCAGGTGCGGTTGAGCGAGCGCATGATTGGGTTGCTGGTGCGCCAGTCGGGGACGTGTAATGATGGATTGTCAGGGAGCACGCTGTGAATGGCAGCCGATGGGACCGAGCGCTGGGGGGTGTTCGCTGATGTCGTCATAGGTGGCGTATTAAGATTTCTCGTGAAGGCAGAGATGCAAGAGCGCACAAGCGGATCAATTTCGTCCGCTGTATGTTCGCCGATTGGGAAAAAGTGGGATGGGAAAAGTGCTTTGACACGGCTGGCACTATAGCATATACTCGCGTCACAGTCTAACATTTAGGGGATCTATCTCCTCTCTGTGGATGCTTCCCATTCTCCAATGCCCGTTGCAATTATTAATGTCATTATGCCAAAGATACAAGCCGCAAAGAGATTTTGCGCTTTTATCTTGAAAACTTCACCTGTGAGAGATTTCCTCAACCCTCCAACACCCTGACCCACCAAAGGAAAAAAGTACCCATGAACGGGAAGATGAATCGCCGCGATTTCTTGCGGTTAAGTGGCCTAGCAACAGCGGGTGTGCTGGCCTCGGCCTGTGCAACACAGCCGCAGTCCGCTGTGGAGACCGGCGACCAAAGCGCACCGCAGGCAGCACCCGCACCGGCCAGCACAGTCAAGGATGTACCGCGTGAGCGCACCTTGATTTTGATGTTTGGCGGCAGCAGCGGTCAATTTGCCGATGTGGGGCTGGGCAACCCCTATGCCACAGGGGCCACCCATCAAATCGGCAGCGCGGCCATGTGGGAACCGCTCTTTTTCTTCTCGGCCTTTGCCAATGAAGAGATCCCGTGGCTGGGTGAAAGCTATCAATACAACGACGATTACACTGAGCTAACGATTAAAATTCGCGACGGCGTGGAGTGGAGCGATGGCACGCCCTTCACGGCTCGCGATGTGGCGTTTACCCTGACTATGCTGCGCGACAACGCGCCGCTGTTGCGGAACTCCACCGAGATCAACGCCTGGGTCGAAGACGCCGTGGCCGTGGATGATCTCACCGCACAGATCACCTTCTATGAACCGCGGCCGCGCTTCGTTTTCACCCATCTTTCCTTCAAGTTCGACACGGGTCTCTATATCGTGCCGGAGCATGTCTTTAAAGATGTGGAAGAGATCGAAGGCTTTGAATTTTATGATCCGGCCAAACAGTGGCCGCTTTCCACGGGGCCGTATCAAATTGTAGAGTGGTCGTCTTCACAAAAGTTTATTGATCGGCGCGATGATTGGTGGGCAGCCAAAACGGGCTTCGCCGAGATGCCCGAAGTAGAACGCATTTTGATGATCCCGTGGACGGAAGAGAGCCGCGCCGCCCAACTCGTGATCAACAACGAGATCGATTCTTGCATTAGTTTGCTCGCCTCCACCATCGGCCAGACCGTGGCCCAAAACCCCAACATTATCACCCACACCTATAAAGACTTGCCCCTGGGCTATATTGACTGGTGGCCCACGTCGTTCTGGTTCAATTGCGATGTAGAGCCGTTCAACGACAAAAATGTGCGCTGGGCCGTCAGCTACACCGTGGATCGCCAACAGATGATCGACGTGGGGCTAGAAGGGTCTGGCATTGCCAACCCGCTGCCCTTCCCCGACTATCTGCCTCTGCGCCCCTACATCGAAGCCGCCGCGCCGCTCTTGGAAAAATACCCCACCAACGAGCATAACCTGGACAAGGCCGCCGAACGCATGGAAGCCGCGGGCTATGCCAAAGATAGCGGGGGCTTTTGGGCCAAAGAGGGCGAGCGCGTGCAGGCTAATATTCACGGCTTTGCCATCTTCAACGACATCGGCCCAATTCTGGCCGAACAGCTGCGCCGGGGCGGGTTTGAAGCGGAATATACCACCCCCGCCGATTCGGGCACGAAGATGGCCGACGGCACAGCCAAGCTTATGCTCTATGGGCATGGCGGCAGCGTGGCCGATCCCTTCCACACGCTGGATTTCTACACAAGCAAATATTACCGGCCCGTGGGCGAACCGGCTCCCTACTTCTCGCGCTGGCAGAACCCCGAATATGACGCCATTTTGGAAGAGTTAGCCACCCTGGCCCCCTCGCCCGATGATGCCCGCTATATGGAACTTTACCTGGCAGCCCTGGAGATCTGGCTAGACAATCTGGTGGACGCACCGCTGCAACAGTTCCTGCACCGGATTCCCTATAACCAGACCTATTGGACCGGCTGGCCTACGGTGGACGATCCCTACGTCAACGGCGCATTCTGGCATCTTACCTTCCCCTTGGTACTGCATCGGCTGAAGACCGTGTCTTAAATCCTAAGAGATTGGAACATTCCGGGAATGGGCCACACGCTGACTTTGTACCGATCATCATCTGGCCCTTTCCCGGAATGTGGCGTTAACCGGGCTTTTCAAACAGTCTCCAAGGTGGATGGGGCGGGTTTTGACAGATCCGCCCCATCCGGTTGATCTGCGTTTGAGTCTCACCTCTTCCAGGAAAGCGACAATGCCAAAGACTATCTTGATGGTGGGGGCGTTTGATACCAAAGGCGAAGAACATGCCTTTTTACGCGAGCAGATCTTGCGCCAGGGCCACTTGGTCAAACCCATGAACATCGGCGTGCTTGGATCCACAGATCGCTTTCCCGTGGAGATCGCCGCCGAGGAGGTGGCGGCGGCGGCGGGCGGCGATCTGGCTCAAGTGCGCCAACAACGAGATCGCGGTGCAGCGATGAAACTGATGGGGGCAGGTGCCGCCGCGCTGGTTTCTGCGCGTTATGCTGCGGAGCCGTTCCACGGCATCATCGGCATGGGCGGCGGCGGCGGCACCAGTGTGATCACGGCGGCCATGCGCGCGTTGCCCGTGGGCCTGCCCAAAGTCTGTGTTTCTACGGTGGCGGCTGGGGATACCAGTTCCTATGTGGGCAGCAAAGATATTGTGCTGGTCCCCTCCATTGTCGATATTGCCGGTATTAACCGCATCTCACGCCGGATCATTACCTTGGCTGCGGGCGCGATCTCTGGCATGGTAAGCGTGGAGATGCCCCCTGTCGCTAATGAAAAGCCGATTATTGCGGCTTCGATGTTTGGCAACACGACCGAATGTGTCGACAGGGCGCGCCAAGCCCTTACCGACCAGGGCTACGAGGTACTTGTTTTTCATGCCACCGGCACGGGCGGCAAGACGATGGAATCGTTGGTGCATGAAGGGATGGTGGATGCTGTGTTGGACATTACTACCACGGAATGGGCGGATACGCTCTGTGGCGGTGTTTTCAGTGCTGGTCCGGAACGGCTGAGCGCGCCTGGCGAGGTGGGAATCCCCCATCTGATCGTGCCGGGCTGTGTGGACATGGCAAACTTTGGCGGCATGGCAACGGTGCCACAGCATTACAAAGAGGCGGGCCGACTCTTTTATGAATGGAATCCCCAAGTGACGCTGATGCGTACCAATGCCGACGAAAACCGGCGCATGGGCGAGATCTTCGCCCAGAAAGCCAACGCGGCGCGTGGGCCAGTGGCTTTTTTATTCCCACTTGCGCGGCGTCTCTATTTTGGATGGCGACGGGCAGATCTTTGAAGATCGGGCGGCGGATCGGGCCCTGTTTGACGCCATCCGCGCCAACCTGCGCAGCGAGATCCCTGTGGTGGAGATCGACGCCAACATCAACGATCCAGCCTTTGCCGCCAAAGCCGTGGCGATGATGCTCGATTTAATCGAACGCAGATAACAGCAGATTATGTCTGCGTTATCTGCGTTCGATTTCTGAGTACGGGCGCTGCTTGCATGCGCCCGACGGGTTCAGCAAGCTGAACCCCTACCACGGCCAGGCTTCATCTAACAATCAGTATAACAATCTATCAAACCAACTATGTGAGGAAAAGAGTATGACGTTGACCCGACAGGCCATTTTGGAACGGTTGCGCGGCCACATTGCGCGCGGTATCCCGATCATCGGCGGCGGCGCAGGGACGGGGATCAGTGCCAAATTTGAGGAGGCCGGCGGTATTGATCTCATCGTAATCTACAACTCTGGGCGCTTTCGCATGGCCGGGCGTGGCTCTATGGCAGGCATGATGCCCTATGGCGACGCCAACGCCATTGTCATGGAGATGGCAAACGAGGTCTTGCCGGTGGTGAAACATACACCGGTGCTGGCGGGCGTATGCGGCACCGATCCTTTTCGCAAAATGGACTATTTCCTCAAACAGGTCAAGGAGATCGGCTTTGCTGGCGTGCAAAATTTCCCCACCGTGGGGCTAATTGACGGGCTTTTTCGCCAAAATTTAGAAGAGACGGGCATGGGCTATGGCCCTGAAGTGGAGATGATCGGATCGGCCCATGAAATGGATCTGTTAACCACGCCCTATGCGTTCAACGCCGAGGAAGCCCGCCAAATGGCCGCTGTTGGGGCCGATATTGTGGTGGCGCACATGGGGCTGACCACCAAAGGCTCGATTGGGGCCAGCACAGCGCTGACGTTGGAAGATTCGGTGCAACGCGTGCAGGAGATCGCCGATGCGGCCCGCGAGATCAACCCCAATGTAATCATTCTTTGCCACGGCGGACCGATTGCCATGCCTGAAGATGCTGCGTTTGTGTTGCATCGTACCCAGGGCGTGCATGGCTTTTACGGGGCATCCAGCATGGAACGGTTGCCCACAGAGGTTGCGATTCGTGAACAGACTGAGGCATTCAAGGCAATTCGCTTCGTCTGATTATATCCGTTGATTATATCCGTATTTCTTCTACAAACCTTGTTTGACACTGTTGTGTACCTATCATATACTCACACTATCGGATAGATAACCTCATTCGTATCCCAATGTCTCGTCGGGAAAATTGAAGAAACTTGAATGCAAGAGCTGTTTATTGGCAGCCCGTTTGGTCCCATGTAATCTATCCGCCTTCCCCCAGGGCAGTCCGTTAATTTATAGGTTTTCAACCGTGTTCTCCGTAGGTAGATTCTCTATCTATACTCAGCAGCGCCACAAAGGATCATTTTCTGCTCTTTGAAAAATGTCCTTGTGTGCTGCTACGAAGTATATAAAGAGGAAAAAGCGCGGCCTAGAATGTGTCAACCCCACAGTGCGGAGATATCTACCTGTTCCTGGTAGACCGTTCTGTATCCCTATGTTTCCGTTTTTCAACCATTCATACAAACAAGGTGGAGGAGAGTCTGTGAACAACAAAATGAATCGACGTGACTTTTTGCGTCTCAGCGGTCTGACGACGGCTGGTGTCGTATTGGCAGCTTGTGGTGGTGATACTGCCGCCCCCGCAGCCCCTGCAGGTGATGGTGCCGCCGCCCCAGCCGCGCCAGCAGCCGCCCCGGCCGCCGCGCCGGCCAGTGGCCTCAAGGAAGTTGCTCGTAATCGTACCATGATCATCATGTCGGGTGGGGCTGAGGGCCAGTACACCGATGTGGGCTTGGCTAATGCCTATGCCACCGGTGGTCAAGGTGGTCACCGTGCCACAGTAGGGTCGTTTGAGCCGCTCTTCTACTACTCGGCCTTTGCCGACGAAGTAGTGCCGTGGTTGGCGACGGGTGCTGAATACAATGATGATTTCACCCAACTGACCATCAGCATTCGCGAAGGTGCAGAGTGGAGCGATGGCACGCCCTTTACGGCCAACGATGTGGCCTTTACCATTGACATGCTCAAGGCCAATGCGCCCCTGCTGAACAATTCGACGCTGGTGAACAACACCATCGAATCCGCCGAAGTGATTGACGACCAGACGGTTGTCCTCAACTTCTTCGAGCCACGCCCCCGCTTCCTGTTCGACCGCATCTACGGCAAGTTCGATACAGGCATCTGGTGGGTCCCCGCCCATGTCTACAAAGATGTGGAAGGCGAGATCCAAGGCTTCACCTTCTACGATCTTGAAAAGGGCTGGCCTGTGGTGACTGGCCCCTTCAATGTGGTGGACTGGAGTCCGCAACAACAGATCCTGGATCGCCGTGATGACTGGTGGGGTGCCAAGAGTGGCTTTGCCGAACTGCCCCAAATCGAGCGCATTATCAAAATCCCTGTGTCTGGTGAAGAGCGCATGTCACAGTTGATGATCAACAACGAGATCGATTCCAGCCTGGATCTGCGTGCCAGCACGATTTCGCAAGTAGTGGCCCAAAACCCCGCCGTCATCACCCACACCGGGCGCGAACTGCCCTTGGGCTACATTGACTGGTGGCCGACCTCGTTCTGGTTCAACACTTCGGAAGAGCCGTTCAACAGCGCCGATGTGCGTTGGGCCGTCAGCTATACCATCGACCGCGAACAGATGTTGGACGTGGCATTGGAAGGCTCCGGTATCTTGACACAACTGCCCTTCCCCTACTATGCCCCGCTCATGCCCTACATTGAGGCGGCTGCCCCGTTGCTCGAAAAGTACAACACCAACGAGCACAGCCTGGAGAAGGCGGCCGAGCGCATGGAAGCCGCTGGCTACGCCAAAAACAGCAACGGCATGTGGGAAAAAGATGGTCAAATTATCGAGGCCGTGATTCACGGTTTTGGCATCTTCAACGATATCGGCCCCGTCTTGGCCGAGCAGTTGGTCAAGGGTGGCTTCCAAATGGAATACGCCGCCCCGCCCGACTCTGGCACCAAGATGTCGACGGTACGGCCAAGATCCTGCTCTTTGGCCACGGCGGCAGCATTGCCGACCCATTCGATACATTGAACATGTACACCAGCCAATTCTACGTGCCTACGGGTGAACCGGCGCAGTACTACTCGCGCTATCAGAATCCAGAGTATGATGCCATTCTGGCCGAGATGGCAACCATGCCAGCCTCGCCAGACGATCCCGCCTATATGGAACTCTATCTGGCGGCAGTGGAGATCTATCTGCGCGATTTGATCGATGCTCCAATTCAGCAGTGGCTGCACCGCATCCCGATGAACACCACATACTGGACCAACTGGCCCACGGAAGAAAACCCCTACCTCAACGGCGCCTTCTGGCACCAGACGGTGGGCTTGCTCTTCAACCGGCTGCAAGCTACCCAGGCGTAATCGTCTGACAATTGTTACAGAGTGGTGGCCTCATGGGGCCACCACTCTGTCTACCTCTGGGAACCCTCGAATTGACTGTACTACCCATGGAAAAGATGGCGAAAAAATCTACACAATGCGTCCATCCTCCTGACTGCCTGTGAACCGAATGGCTAAACTGAGTAAAAACGGAGAAAACAGATGAAATACTCGTGGTTTTTTGTCTTAAAGCGGTTTGGCCTTCTGTTGCTGATCATTTGGTCTGCGGCAACGCTGAACTTCTTCATTCCCAAGCTAACCCCGCGTAACCCCCTTCGCGAAAAGCTATTAATGGAGGCAACACGCACAGGCTATGTCCCCCCTGGCTTCGAGGAAATGGTGCAGGCCTACGAAGTGAAATTTGGCCTAGACAGACCCCTCTGGCAACAATATGTAAGCTATATAGGCGATATGCTTCAGGGTGATCTGGGCTATTCCATCTCGAACTATCCCAAGACGGTGTGGGAGCTGATTATGGAAGGGCTGCCGTGGACGGTGGGTCTGCTTGTGACGACCACGTTGCTGGCCTTTTTAATCGGCACGTTCATGGGCGCGCTGATGTCGTGGCCCAAAGCCTCGAACTTTTTCCGCTATATCTTGCCCTCATTTCTGCTCTTCGGAGCTATTCCTGCCTATGTGATTGCGCTCACGCTGATCTATTTTATCGCCTTCCGCTGGAAGCTTTTGCCGATTGGCGGTGGCTATGGCATCGGTACGATCCCCAGCCTTGACGTTAGTTTCGTGTTGGAGATCCTTAAACACTCTCTTTTGCCTGCCTTGGCGCTAGTCTTGGCAAGTGCAGGCGGCTGGGCGATCGGGATGCGCGGCATGATGGTGACGGTACAGGGCGAAGATTATATGACCTTTGGCGAGGCAAAAGGGTTGAAAGATTGGCGACTTTTCTACCGCTACGGGGTGCGCAACGCCCTGCTGCCCCAGGTCACCGGGCTGGCGCTGGCGCTGAGTCACATTGTCTCTGGCGCAGTGCTGGTGGAACTCGTTTTTGGCTTCCCTGGGCTGGGGACACTGCTGGCCCGGTCGATTAACCAACTCGACTATTTCACCATCTACGGCATTGTCTTTGTCATTATCGTCTCGCTGGGGATCTCCATGTTTATTATGGATATGGTCTATCCGCTGCTGGATCCGCGCATCCGTTATGAAAAAGGCTAAGAAGATTGATGGCTCACTATTTCCTGATGTCTAGAGTGGAGAACCTCAATGATAGCGAATAATACGTCCAATTCGGCACCTTCTACGTCCACGAGAGCTACCCTCAAGCAAGGGGATTCGTTCTACAGGCTCAAATCCTCGTTGCGCTATTTGCGTCGCAACAAAACCCTGGCGGCAGGGCTGGGAATTTTGCTTTTCCTGATCCTCTTTACAGGGATTGGCTCGCTCTTTACAGAGTATGCCGATGCCTATCCGCTGGCAGGTCCGGGCAGTGTGGCCCCTACGCTCTCCTATTGCCCCAAATCGGACCCTGATTGTGCCAACCCTGTGGCCTATCCCTTTGGCACCGACGGTCAGGGCCGTGATATGTTTGCCGTGGCCGTGGCCGGCACCTGGATGACCATCCGCATTGGCGTGTTGGCCGGTGTGATCGGTGTGGTCATTGGCACCATCTTTGGCTTTACCTCGGCTTTCTATGGCGGCACGTATGACCTTGTGGTGCGTTGGGCGGTGGATGTGCTGCTCACCGTGCCGGGCCTGTTGATTCTGGTGGTCATTGCCTCTTCGTTGGGCGAAAAGACCATGAGTCTGGATGGGATGGCGCTGATCATCGCCATGCTAGCCTGGATGGGGCCAACGCGCACCATCCGCTCGCAAGTGCTCAGTATGCGCGAGCAGCCCTATGTCATGATGTCCCGGCTCAACGGCATGTCCAACCTCAGCATCATCTTCAAAGAGATGATCCCCAATCTGTTGCCCTACTTGGGTGCGGGGCTGGTTGGCTCGGTGACGGGCGCGATCTTTGCTTCCATGGGTCTGGCAGCGCTGGGCCTGGGGCCACTGCGTGAACCCACATTGGGCGTCACCATTTATTGGGTGATCAACCAGAGCGCGTTTTTACGGGGGCTGTGGTGGTGGGGAGCCGTGCCCATTGTGATTGTGGCGCTGGTTTTTGTCATGTTATTTATGATTTCCATTGGTCTGGATGAACTAGCCGATCCTCGAGTACGGAGGTCGGAGTGAGAAAGAATGGCGCATACGCGCAAAAAGATCCTGTCTTGCGCGTGAAGAATTTAGACATTCACTACTACACAGACGCCGGGGTGGTCAAGGCGGCCAACAACATCAATCTGGAGCTACGCCCAGGCGAACGGTTGGGATTGGTGGGCGAATCGGGGTCGGGCAAATCGACACTGGCCCTGGGCATTTTGCGCATGATCAAAAAGCCAGGTCGCATTGCCGGTGGCGAAGTCTGGCTGGACAACACCGAACTGACCGGTCTCACCGAAGAGCAGATGCGCCAAGTGCGCGGCAATGAAATTAGCATGGTTCCCCAGGGGGCGATGAACTCGCTTAACCCAGTCATGCGCATTCGTGATCAACTCATCGATAGCATGAAGGATCACAATCTGCGCCTTTCCAAAGCCGAGATGGAAGGCATGGCCGCCGATGCGCTACGTTCGGTGGATCTCGATCCGTCGGTGGGCAACATGTATCCGCACGAGTTGAGCGGGGGCATGAAACAGCGGGCCTGTATTGCCATCAGCGTTGCCATGAATCCCAAGCTGATCATCGCCGACGAGCCGACCAGCGCGCTGGACGTGATTACCCAACGGCAGGTGATGCAGACCTTGGGCACGTTGCAAGAACAACTGGGCAGCGCCATTATCCTCATCGGCCACGACATGGGCTTGATGGCCCAGTTTGTGGATCGCATTGCTGTGATGTATGCCGGTCGTATGATGGAACTGGGGCGCGTGGAGGACATTTTCACCGATGCCCTGCACCCATATACGCAGTTGCTGATCAGCAGCCTGCCCGGCCTCAGCAACAAAGGTGATTTCACTGGCATTCCCGGCATCACGCCGCCGCTGACAGCGTTGCCGGCTGGCTGTGTGTTCAGCAACCGCTGCCCCTATGTAATGCCCGTTTGCCAGGATGTTGTCCCGCCCTTCCGTGAACACAAGCCCACTCACTTGGCCGCTTGCCATCTCTATGAAGACGGCCACGCGGATAAACCAGAGACAGATAAACGCCATGACAAAGCTGTTAGAACTTCAGAACGTAACTAAAGCCTTCAAAGGGGGCACGCTAGCCCTCGATAATATTTCCTTTACCGTAGATTCAGAGTCGCCCAGCGTGATCTCGGTGGCCGGCGAAAGCGGTAGCGGCAAGTCCACATTGGGCTTGATTACCCTGGGTTTTCTGGAACCCAGCGACGGAACCGTGGTCTATAAAGGGCATGACCTGAGCAAAGTAAAAGGCAAAGACCGCTTCATCTTTCGCAAAGAGGTACAAGCCATCTTCCAAGATCCCTTTGCGGTCTATAACCCGTTTTACAAGGTCGATCATCTCTTTGATGAAGCGGTGAAGAATTTCAATCTTGCGAATTCCAAGCAAGAAGCGCGCCGTATGATCGAAGAAGCCCTGACCAGTGTGGGCCTGCGCCCCGACGAAACGCTGGGCCGTTTTCCACACCAGTTAAGCGGTGGACAGCGCCAACGTCTGGTGGTGGCGCGGGCGTTGCTTTTACAGCCGCAACTGCTTGTGGCCGATGAACCGGTCTCTATGGTGGATGCGTCGTTGCGAGCCACGATCTTGAAGAGTCTGCGCAAGCTTAATCAGGACTTCAAGATTACCATTCTCTACATTACCCACGATCTCACCACGGCCTATCACATTAGCGACTACATCATCATCCTCTACAAAGGCTCGATTATGGAAGCTGGCGATGTGGATTCGGTGATTCGCAATCCCAAGCACCCCTATACCCAACTGCTGATTGACTCCATCCCTTGGCCGGATCTGCAACGAACCTGGGGCGAACAGGAGATCATCATCCCCGACGGCACAGAGCGCATGGGCCAGGGCTGCAAATTTGCCAATCGTTGCCCGCACGTCATGTCCATCTGCCGCGAAGCCCGCCCCCCGCTCTATCTCCCCGACGGCGATACGCGTGTGGCGGCCTGTTATCTCTACGAAAAAAGCCCCACGCTCCCCAATGCCGACGTGGGTCAGCTTTTCTCCGCATTGGAAACCATTAACAAGATCCCAATGGCGGCGGATTAAGCGCTTTGTCGGCCAATTGTCAGCCTGATAACAGGGGAATGACAGATTAGCCCAGTATAGTGGTACAAGTTTTTGGGGAGTAGCCTCCCGTGCAAACGGGGCACCAATCGTCATTACAGTGGGATAACCTCACTCGGTTGATTGCAGCCGCAAGGCTTTGGCGAGACCATCACGACAATTTATGTCGGGGTGGTCTCGCTTTTTTGTTACTACCCTGCCAACCAGACTTTTATCATAGAAACCGAGGAGCAATCTCTTTATGAACCAGTGGCATTCCCGTGACCTTGCCGACATGCTGCAAACTCTCGCCGTAGATCCTGCCCGCGGGCTGGATGCCGCCGAAGCCACGACCCGCCAGCAGACCCACGGCCCTAACGAATTGTTGGAAAAAGGGGGCAAATCTCCCTGGCGTATTCTTTGGGAGCAATTCTCCGCCACAATGGTGCTGATTCTCATTGGGGCTGGCGTCATCTCCATTCTTCTGGGCAAAGCCAACGAATCGATCTCGATCTTTGCCATTGTGATCCTCTTTGGGCTGCTGGGCTTTGTGCAAGAATACCGCGCCGAGCGGGCTATGGCCGCACTCAAGCAGATGTCGGTGCCACAGGTGCGTGTGCGCCGCAACGGTACAACACAGATGATCTCTGCGCGTGACCTCACCATCGGCGACATTGTGTTGCTGGAAGCAGGTAGCGTTGTCCCCGCCGATCTGCGCTTGTTCGAGGCGGTCAATCTGCGCATTCAAGAAGCTGCACTCACCGGCGAAGCTGAAGCCGTGGAAAAGACAACCAAAGCGCTGGCACAGGAGAATGCGCCGCTGGGCGACCGGCGTAACATGGCCTACATGGGTACTACCGTCACCTATGGGCGCGGCACAGGCGTGGTGATTGGCGTGGGCATGAACGCCGAGTTGGGCAAAATTGCCACTATGTTGCAGTCAGTCAAAAGTGAAGAGACCCCGCTGCAACAGCGCCTTGATCGGCTGGGCAAAGGGTTGGCGCTGGCAGGCGTGCTGATTGCCCTAATCATCTTGGGGATCGGGTTGCTGCGTGGCGGCGAATGGGAGGAAATGTTTCTCACAGCCGTCAGCGTGGCCGTTGCCATTATCCCCGAAGGGCTGCCCGCCGTGGTCACCTTTACGCTGGCCCTGGGCGCGCGCCGCATGTTGCAGCGCAATGCCCTGATCCGCAAACTGCCTGCCGTGGAAACCCTCGGCGCAGTCACCACGATCTGCTCGGATAAGACAGGAACCCTCACCGAAAATCGTATGACCGTTGTGGTGCTGGATGTGGCAGGCCACCGCGTGCTCGTGGACGAGAGCGTGCGCCACAGCGCGCCAGTGCTGGACCAGGGCGACCGTCCTTTGCTTACCGCCGATCATCAATTAACGGAGTCGGCGCGCCCGTTGGGGCTGCTGCTGTTGGGCGGTGCGCTCTGTAACGACGCTCAAATCGAATTGGAACCGAACAGCAACCGTGTGCAGACCATTGGGGATCCCACGGAAGGGGCGCTGCTGGTGGCAGGCGGCAAAGCCGGTATCGAGCGGGCACAAGTGGAGCGAGTGCTGCCTCGTGTGGGCGAACTGCCCTTCGATTCCGAGCGCAAGCGCATGACTACCGTCCACGCGGTGACAGGGGAACTGCCCGTCACCCTGCCGGGGCGGGCAGCGTTACAAGCCCGCTTCGTTGCCTTCACCAAAGGCGCGGTGGATGGGCTACTCGACATTTCTACGCAGGTCTGGACCGAGGACCGTGTGCAGCCGCTCACCGCCGAGGCACGTCAACGCATTGAGGCGTCTAATGCCGAGTTGGCAGAAAACGGCATGCGTGTGTTGGGCGTCGCCTTTCAGCCGTTGGATGATTTCGCCGATGATCCAATCCACCGCAAGCAGCTAGAGCAGGCGCTGATCTTCGTGGGTTTCTTCGGCATCATCGACCCGCCCCGCGCCGAAGTGCGCGATGCCGTGCGCGTGTGCAAAATGGCGGGTATCCGCCCGATGATGATCACCGGCGATCATCCGCTGACGGCGCGCTACATTGCCCACGATTTGGGGATTTTGGAAGAGCAGACGGTGAGCCTCCACAACGGCACGCCGCAGCCCCAGGTGATCACTGGTGTGGAACTGGAGGGGATGAGCGAAGAGCGACTGGGCGAAGTGGTGGAGTTTGTCTCGGTCTATGCCCGTGTGTCGCCGGAGCATAAGCTGCGCATTGTACGCGCCCTGCAAAGCAAAGGCCATGTCACCGCCATGACCGGTGACGGCGTCAACGATGCGCCTGCCCTCAAACAGGCTGACATTGGCGTCGCCATGGGCATCACCGGCACAGACGTGAGCAAAGAGGCCGCCGACATGGTGCTGCGCGACGACAATTTCGCCACCATTGTCGCCGCCGTCGAAGAAGGCCGAACCATCTATGACAACGTGCGCCGCTTTATCAAATTCTCCGTGGCGGGCAACATTGGCAAGGTGCTGGTTATGCTGCTGGCGCCTTTCATCGGGATGCCGATTGCGCTGCTGCCGTTGCAGTTGCTCTGGCTGAATTTGATGACCGACGGGCTGCTGGGGCTGGGCATGGGCTTCGAGCCTGCCGAGCGCACGGTAATGAAGCGCCCGCCGGTTGCGCCCACAGCCGGGATCTTTAGCGACGGCTTGGGGCGACACATGGTCTGGGTGGGGCTGCTGATTGGCGCATTGGCGCTGGGCATTGGCTATCTCTATTGGCGCAACGGCGAACACGCCTGGCAGATGATGATCTTTACCACTCTAGCCTTTGCCCAAGTGGCCCAGGCATTGGCTTCCCGATCCAATCGGGAATCGATTGTTCAGATCGGGTGGTGGACCAACAAACCGCTGTTGGGCTTGATGGCAGTCGTGGTGATTGCCCAAGCGGCCGTGCTACTTCTGCCTGCACTGGAACGGTTCTTTCAGACCGAGCCGTTGCAATGGCAAGATTGGCTCATCAGTCTTGGGCTGGGACTGGTGGTCTTTCTCGCCATTGAAACTGAAAAATGGTGGATGCGCCGCACAACCTGACCTGGGCAGGGCAACTACGCTGCATAATAACTTGTACGCTGGATCCAACAGCGCCCTCTTGGTAGGGCGCTGTTTTGATTGCGATATTCGTGATTTTCAAGCATAATGGCAACAGATGATCCTCACCGCCCCCACCTTCTATCAGCAAGGGTGGATAGCCTTTGTTGACACAGCCTGCCAACCGTAGGAGATCCTTATGCGCAACCGTTTACGGTTATTGACCCTGGTTTTTGTACTTTTGTTGAGCGGCTGCCAGTCGCTCTTGCCCGCGTTGCCCAGTCCATCCATTGATCTTGCCCCCGACACCAAACTGGTGGTCGATCCTACCCTGCGCTATGGCAAGCTCGACAACGGACTCACCTATTACGTGCGCCGCAACAGCGAACCCGCCAACCGTGCCGAACTCTGGCTGGCGATCAATGCTGGCTCGGTGATGGAAGATGACGACCAGCAAGGGCTGGCCCATTTTCTGGAACACATGCTCTTTAACGGCACGGAAAACTTCCCCGAACAGGCGCTCATCAACTTTTTCGAGACCATCGGCATGACCTTTGGCCCCGACATCAACGCCTATACCAGCTTTGACGAAACGGTCTATCAACTACGCTTCCCCACCGATGACGCCGACATCGTGAAGACTGCGTTTCAGGTCTTGGACGATTGGGCCAGCCAGGCCACCCTCGATCCGGCAGAAGTGGACGCCGAGCGCGGTATCATTGTGGAAGAAGAGCGCGTGCGCGACAAAACCGCCAGCGGTCGCATCCGTGATCAGCTTTTGCCCGTGTTGCTGCAAGATTCGCTCTATGCCGAACGGCTGCCCATCGGCGATTTAGAGATCATCCGCACCGCCCCCGCCGAGACCCTGCGTCGCTTTTACGAAACGTGGTATCGCCCGGATCTGATGGCGGTGATTGCCGTGGGCGACTTTGACCCGGATGAAGTTGTGGCCCAGATCGAAGAGCACTTCGCCGGTCTGGCTGTGCCCGCCGAGCCGCTTGCCGCGCCCCAGCTACTCGGTGCCCGACCACACAGGCACACGCTATCTTGTGGTCAGCGACCCCGAACATCCCGTCACCACCGTGGAGGTTTCGTACAAAAAAGCAGCCTTCGAGGGTGACACCGTGGGCTACTATCGCGATCTGCTGGTCAATCTCGTCTTCGATTATCTCTTTAATTTCCGCCTGCAAGAGATCAGCCGGGAGGCCGATTCGCCCTTTATCAACGCCTATTACCAACAGGGCAATCTTGTGCGATCTGTGGACACCATCGACATTGGCGCGCAGGTGCAGGACGAAAATATCCTCTCTGGGATGGAAGGCGTCTTGACCGAGGTCGAGCGCATCCGGCAGCATGGCTTTACCCGATCAGAACTGGACCGCGCCAAAGAGGCTGTGCTGAGTTCCTATCGGCGCATGTACAACAACCGCGACAACCGCGACAGCCAATCGTATGCCGCCGAGTATCTACGCAACTTCCTCACAGGCGAAACCATCCCTGGCATGGAGGTTGAGGTGCAACTGGCCGAAGGTCTGCTGCCGGAAATTTCCCTGACCGAGGTCAATCGGCTGGTGGATTCGCTGGTAGGCGAGGACAACCGCTTTGTGATAGTCACCGCCCCGCAAAAGCCCGATCTCCCCTTGCCCAGCGAGGCCGATCTGGCTGAGGTAATCGCGACGGTTTCGGCACAAACGCTTGACCCCTATGTGGACATTGAAGGCAGCGACGAACTGCTGACCGACATCCCCGCCGCCGCCGAGATCGTCAACGAAATCACCATCCCGGAACTGGAAATCACCGAGCTTACCCTGGCAAACGGGGTGCGCGTGATTATGAAGCCCACCGACTTTACCCAACAGGTAGTCTTCGCAGCCGTCAGCCCTGGCGGTACATCGCTGGTGGAGGATGCAGATTATCTCAACGCTGCCTTTGCAGGCGATCTAGTGGGGCAGAGTGCGCTGGGGGATCTGTCGCGCAACGAGATTATCCGGCTGCTTACAGGCAAAGGCGTGGTGGTTTCGCCCAGCATCGACACCCTCACTGATACCTTGGGCGGGGCGTCTCCGCCGGATGAACTCGACTCGCTTTTCCAGTTAATCTATCTCTATTTCACCGCCCCGCACATTGACGAGGCCGCGGTGAACACCTTCCAGGGCGAAATCATCGCCTATCTGCGTAACCGAGATCTCACCCCGTCGTCGGCGCTGCAAGATGCGTTGAATCGTATCCTCTATGGCGACTCGGTGCGCTTCCGCACCCCCACGGTGGCCGATATTGAATCCATCGATCCTGAGCGTGCGCTGGCTATCTACCAAGCACGCTTCGCTGATGCCGATGATTTCACTTTTATCTTTGTGGGTGATTTCGATGTAGACGTGGTCAAAGAGTATGCCCAGATCTATTTGGGCACACTGCCCGCTTTGCCCGGCTCGGAAAGCTGGCAAGATCGCACGCCGGATCGCCCAGACGGCATGATAGAGGAAGCCGTTTACAAAGGCCAGGAGGAGCGCAGCATTGTGCAGATCCTCTTCAGCGGCCCCGCCGAGAGCAGCCCAGACACAACGCTACGCATGAGCGCGCTGGAAGGCATGTTGGATATTTTGCTGCGCGAGGAACTGCGCGAGAAGCGCGGCGGCGTCTATGGCACAGGGGTTTCGGCGGCGCTCAGCGGCGAACCCGACAACCACTACGACGCCTCCATCTACTTCGTCACCGATCCCAACCGCGTGGATGAATTGGTGGATGCCACGTTTGCGATTATTGAGGAGATCAAAGAGAACGGCCCCTCGGAATCGCTGCTGGGCAAAGCCAAAGCCCAGATTGTGCGCAACCGTGAAGAAGCGCTGGAAGACAACTTCTTCTGGCTGGGCATCCTCGCCGACTACGCCCTGGACAATGAAGCCGATCCGCGCACGGTGCTGGAGTTTGCAGAAGAGGTTAACGCCCTCAGCGCCGACGAACTCCAAACCCTCGCCACGGAAATCCTGCGCCCGGATCGCTACATTCAAGTAGTGCTCTATCCCGAGGCGATGGAACCGTAAACTGTAGATCAGCCGTGTAGTGACTGGGGATTAGGTATTGGGTATTGATCATTCGTTACCCGCTCGCCATTCCCCAGTATCCAATACATATAGCCTCCTGAGGAGATCCAATGCCACACCCGAACGGCCATATTCCCATCGATTCCGCCGACCGCAGCCTCTACGACGTCATCACCCACGCCACCGGCCCGATTGGCGTGCTGCCGCTGGACGAAGACTTTTTGCGCGACGCCCCCAGCGGCGACATCTTCGGCCTCAGCCAGGACGCTGGCATGGGCTGGCAGCCGCGCCATCTGCGCCGCAAAGAGTTTCTGATCCTGAGCACCCAGGGCGGCATCCGCGCTGAAGATGGCTCGCCCATCGCCTTGGGCTACCACACCGGCCACTGGGAAGTCGGGCTGCTCATGCAGGCCGCTGCCGAAACTTTTACCGAGCTTGAATCGATCCCCTTCGCCGGTTTCGTCACCGACCCGTGTGACGGACGCACCCAGGGCACAACCGGCATGTTCGACAGCCTGCCCTATCGCAACGACGCCGCCATTGTGCTGCGCCGCCTGATCCGTTCGCTGCCCACGCGCAAAGGGGTGATGGGCGTGGCGACCTGTGACAAAGGGTTGCCCGCCATGATGGTGGCCCTGGCTGCTCAGCGCGAGATGCCCGTGATCCTCGTCCCCGGTGGTGTCACCTTGTCGCCCACCCACGGCGAGGATGCCGGTAAGGTGCAGACTGTGGGCGCGCGCTTCGCCTACGGTGAGATCAGCATGGAAGAAGCCGCCGAACTGGGCTGCCGCGCCTGTGCGTCGCCCGGCGGCGGCTGCCAGTTCTTGGGGACCGCCGCCACCAGTCAAGTGGTGGCCGAAGCGCTGGGGATGACGTTAATTCACGCTGCTCTGGCTCCGTCGGGTCAGCCCATCTGGCTGGAGATGGCGCGCCGCTCGGCGCAGGCGCTGGTGGCAATGGAAAAGCAGGGCATCACCAACGCCGACATTCTCACCGCCGACGCGCTGCACAACGCCATGGTGGTCCACGCCGCCTTTGGGGGGTCCACCAACCTGCTGCTGCATATCCCCGCCGTGGCCTATGCCGCCGGGCTGCCCCGTCCCACCGTGGCCGACTGGCATCACCTTAACGCCAACACGCCGCGTCTGGTAGACGTGCTGCCCAATGGCCCCGTGGGACACCCCACGGTGCAGGTCTTTTTGGCCGGTGGCGTGCCCGAAGTCATGTTGCATCTGCGCGGCCTGGGGCTGTTGAAACTTAACGCCCTCACTGTGCATGGCGTCTCGCTGGGCGACATGTTGGACGAGTGGGAAGGCAGCGAACGCCGCCAGATGGTGCGGGCGCGGCTGCAAGAACAGGACGGCATCGACCCCGACAACGTGATCATGGACCCGGCCAAGGCCAAAGCCCGCGGCCTCACCAGCACCGTCACCTTTCCCGTGGGCAATCTGGCCCCCCAGGGATCGGTGGTCAAAAGCACGGCGATTGACCCCTCGATGGTGGGTGCAGATGGCGTCTACCGCAAAATCGGCCCGGCTCGTGTCTTCACCAGCGAGCGCGAGGCCATCGCCGCCGTCAAGGGCAACCATGCGCGTCCTATCAAAGCCGGTGACATTATGGCGATCATCGGGCGCGGCCCCAGCGGGTCGGGCATGGAGGAGACCTATCAGATCACCTCGGCGCTGAAATATCTGCCCTTTGGCAAAGAAGTGGCGCTGATCACCGATGCCCGCTTTAGCGGCGTCAGCACCGGCGCGTGTATCGGCCACATGGGGCCTGAAGCGCTGGCGGGAGGGCCGATTGGCAAGGTGCGCGATGGTGACCTGATCCAGATTGTGGTGGATACGGTAAAACTGGAAGGCACCGTGGATCTGGTGGGGCATGGCGACGAGTACTTCTCGCCCGAGCAGGCCATTGACATCTTAAACCAGCGCGATTTCTATCCCTCGTTGGCCCCCGATCCGCGCCTGCCCGACGATACGCGGCTGTGGGCGGCGCTGCAAAATGTCAGCGGCGGCACCTGGGGCGGCTGCGTCTATGACGTGGATCGGATTATTGAACTGTTGGAAGCGGGCAAGCGCGCGTTGGCGGAAAATGAGGAAAAGAGTACGATACTCGCTCGTTAACTTGGACACAGGAGAAGGTTTATGCTTTACCAATGGACCCTTTCACCATTCGATCCCGCCACTGTCAGCGATGAAGATCTGGCGGCGTTTCATGCTCCACGCAGAGCAGTGGCGCGGCAGAGCGGCTGCCCGATGATCCACCCGTGCCATTGGATGAATTCATGGCGCGCATCCGCGCCATACCGCACAGTGCCAAAGCGCGCTTTGTGCTGGCTCGCCTGGAAGATGGTCGCGTGGTGGGGAGTGCCGATGCATTTAACCCGTCCGGCGACGATAACCCCCATGTGCTCTTTGTGAATTTGGGCGTCAACGTTGCGTTGCGCAGACAGGGTATCGGCACAGCGTTGCTGCGCTGGCTGGCGCAAGAGGCCCAGCAACGCAAGCGCACGTCGATCATCAATGACACCAATGCCCGCATTCCCGCCGGTGAACGCTTTGCCGAGCGGATCGGGGCAACCCGCGGTCTGGAAAGCGGCAGAAATCAGTTGGTGATGGCGGATTTGGATCGGGATCTGGTCTCCCGTTGGTTGGCAGACGCCCCCACAGATGACTTCGATCTGGTCTTTACCGATGAAAATTACGCGGAAGAGATCATAGAGTCGCTGGTTGCGCTCTTTAACGAAATCGAAAATGATGTACCCTTGGATGATCTACAGCTAGAAGATCATCACATCACGGCGGCGCTTGCTCCGCGAACACGAGGGATCGTATGCGTGCCACCAACACACAGCGGTGGACGATCTATGCGTGTCATCGGCAGAGCGGTGAACTGGCGGGCATAACTGAAATTTTCTATCATCCCAACCGGCCCCAATTCGCCAATCAGGGGTTGACCGGGGTGGCCGAACGCTTCCGCGGACGTCGATTGGGGCGCTGGCTCAAGGCTGCCATGTTGGAGAAAATCCTCGCCGAGTTGCCCGCTGTGCAATTTGTGCGCACCGGCAACGCCAACTCCAACGCACCTATGTTGCGCATCAACAACGAACTGGGGTTTCGCCCTTATCTGGCCGAAACCGTCTGGCAGGTGACGCTGGAAAAGGTGCTGGCCTACTTGAAAGAGAAAGAAGCGGCATGACCGTCTCCGCGTGTTAACTCGAAACTGCTCTATCAAGGCATCAAAGACGCCAACATCCGCTTCATCACCGCGCTGCCCGAGACGTGGCTGGTCTATCTATTGCAAATGGCGGAGAGCGACCCGGAGATGACGCTGGTGGAGGTTGCCAAAGAAGAAGAAGCCGTGGGCGTCGCCGCTGGTGCCTACTTTGCCGGGACGCCCAACTTGCTGCTCATGCAAAACCACGGCTTCCTGGGCGCGATCAACGGCATTGTCTCGCTGGCAATGCTCTATAACGTGCCGCTTTGTATGCTGATTGCCCACCGCGGCCACATGGGCGAGCCTTATCCCTGGCACACCCGTGGCGGCATCGTCACCGAGCCAGTGCTGCGCGGGCTGGGCATCCCCTTCGACTACGCCCGCGACGCCGCCAAAATCGGCAAGCAGATCCGGGAGGCCCACACCTATTCGCTTAGTTCCCTCTCCCCCGTAGCGTTATTACTCAGCCGCGATCTCATGGAAGGCGACGCATGATTATCGAATGGAATGTCCATCTTTTTAGCAGTGATACCGACCGCTATCCCTTTCACCCACGGGCGGCCTACGCGCCCAATGCTGCCATGCTTTCCGCCGATCCCCTGGCCGACTATCTGGCCCACATGGCAGAGCAGGGCATCGACCGCGCGGTGATCGTCCACCCCGAACCCTACGGCGACGATCATCGGCTGATTTTGGAAGTGCTGGCGAAAGAGCCGGATCGCTTTCGCGGCACGTCGCTCTTTTACCCCAGAGATGCCGACGCCCCGCAAAAACTGCGCGATTTGGTGGCACAGGAACCCAAGATCATTTCCACCCGTTTTCATGCACACCGGGGCAAGTCGGTCTATTTGGAGAGCTTTTCCGAACCCGGCGTCGTGGCCTTGTGGGAGACCGCCGCGGATCTGGGGCTAATTGTGGAACTGCACATCGGCCCAAACTATGCGCGCCAGATTGTGGATCTGATCCGCGCCCACCCAACCACACCCGTGCTTATTGATCATCTGGCCGAGCCGCATCTGGGCACAGCGCCGGAATTTGCCGATGTGCTGGATTTGGCGCAGTATGACAACGTCTATATGAAACTTTCCGGCCTCAGCCACTTTGCCCATGATGCGCCCTTTTATGAAAGCGCGCTGTCGTTTACTCGCTGGGTAGCGAATGCCTTTGGTCCGCAACGCATGGTCTGGGGCAGTGGATCGCCCAAGATTGTTGACATCCACCTTGCCCACTTCAGCCCCGCCGAGCGCGAACGCGTCAAGGGCGATAATCTGGCCCAACTGCTGGGCTGGGGGTAAAAAGGGGGATTGGATATTAGAGATTTACGTCGGACCCCCAATACCTAATATCCCATACCCAATCCCCACAGCGTTTCTCACAGGAACTTTTGATGGCAAAATCCTTTGGTCCTCCCTATATCTACGGTCTGCATGACCCCGGCGGCGAAGAGGCGATGCTCTCCGTGGGCAAGCCAGGCTGGCTGCTCTTTACCGAAGCGCTGGGCGCAGATCCGGCCAACCGCAGCGGCGCAGACTATCGCCCGTGGAGCAGCCGCGGCCTGGGCATTATCAGCCGCCTGAATCACGGCTACTTTCCGCAAGGCACGATTCCCGTCAGCAGCCAATACAATAACTTCGCGGCGCGCTGTGCCAACTTTGTACGCGCCAGCCAGGGCTGCAACATTTGGATCATCGGCAACGAGATGAACTACATCATCGAGCGCCCCTATGCAGATCCGAGCACCGGGGCTGCGCTGCGCTCGCTCGTGGGCAGCGCCGAAGCGGGCACACGCAACGCCGATCCCTATGGCTATGGATCACCGTTGCGTTTCAGCGCGCTCAACCCCGTGGCGAGCCGGTTGACGCTGCGCGCCGATCAATTGGGCGAGACGATCACGCCGGATCTCTATGCCCGTTGCTATCGCCTCTGCCGCGCCGCCATCCAAAGCGTGCCGGGCCACGCCGACGATCAAGTGTTGGTGGGCGCGGTGGCCCCGTGGAACAACCAAACCCAGTATCCCGGCAACCCAACCGGCGATTGGGTGCGCTACTTTGCCGACATTCTCGCCCTGCTGGGCGACCGTTGCGACGGCATCAGTCTGCACACCTACACCCACGGCGCCGACCCTAATCTGATCAGCGCCGACCGCAAGATGAACCCGCCTTTTCAGAATCGCCAATACGAGTTCCGCGCTTATCAGGATTTCATGGCGGCCATTCCCGCTGCCTTGCGCCAACGGCCTGTCTATATTACCGAAAGCAATCAGGATACCCCGTGGCAGGATGCCAACAACGCTTGGGTGCAGCAGGCCTATAGCGAGATCAACGCCTGGAACCAACGCCCCGGCAACCAACAGATCCGCGCCCTGTTGCTCTATCGCTGGCCGCAACTCGACAAATGGTACATCTTTGGCAAGGGTGGCGTCGTATCCGATTTTCGTGAAGCGCTCAAGTCCAACTACCAATGGCAGGAGACTATGGCCCAGTCCTTTAACCAGGGTGATTATGCCCGCCCCACCACTACTGTCAACCTGCGCCGCTCGCCGGGCTATGTCAATCAGCCCGCCAGTGACATTGTGGCGCGTGTCACCCCTGCCGATCTGTTGCGCGTCCTCGATGGCACGCCGCGCCAGAACGACGGACTGACTTGGTGGAATGTGCAAGTGGTGACCAGCAGCGCCTCAGGCTGGATCGCCAGCACCGCCCCTGGCAGTAATATTCCGCTCATCGAAGCGGCCTCCTCGCCCGTACAAAGCGGGCTGGCGGTGGGTCAGGGCGCGCGCACGCTGGCCTCGGTCAACGTGCGCCAATCACAGGGCTATGTTGGTAAACCCGCTGGCGATGTTGTCGCCATTTTGCCCCAGGGTGCCGGCGTCTCCATTGCCGAAGGGCCGCGCTTGGCCGATTCGTTAACATGGTGGCGCATAACAACAACGCTTGAAGGGCGCGCCATTAACGGTTGGCTGGCCGAAGCTACGCCGGCTGGCGTCATGTTATTGGAGCCTGTAGGCGAGGTGCCACCGCCCCCCCCACCCTCCACAGGGTTGCGTCCTGGCAGCGACGCCGTCACCGCCACCGTCGTGCGCCTGCGCCGCTCGGCAGGCTATGTCAACCGACCGGCCAGTGATGTCATCGGCGATGTGCCTGCCAATACCCGCGTGAGCATTATTGACGGCCCGCAAGCCAACGACGGTCTAACGTGGTGGCTGGTGGCTGCGCCGATTGGCACAGGGACACAGCGCGGGTGGATGGCGGAGACTGCGCCAGGCGGCGCGATCTTGTTGCGACCGGCCAGTGGCGATCCCACGCCCGCGCCTGTAAATGCCTTTCAGATCGGCGAGCTGATTATCACCGCTACCAGTGTACGCGTGCGGCGTGCGCCCGGCCATCTCAACGAACAGCCCGGCGACGTATTGGGGGGATTTTGGCCGAAGATAAGCCTGTTTGTACGCAGTGGACCGCAAAACGCGGATGGTCTAATCTGGTGGCTGGTCAATGGCATAACCGGTAACGGCGAAGCGGTGACCGGATGGGCAGCGCAACAACTCGCCAGCAGCACCGATCTGCTGATTTTTCCGCCAAAACTACCCGGCACAGCCATCCCCACCCCGGCTACGAATCTCTATTTGGGCGCACCCTTCCGCAGTCGCCAGTCGATCTCACAGCTTTTTGGGGAAAGTCCGGGGCTATATGGACAGTACGTCTATGATGGCGCTGCCCTGCGCGGACACAATGCGATTGACTTTGCCATGCCGATTGGGGTTGACGTGCTGGCAACCGAAAATGGCGCAGTGGCCCAGGTTGCCAACGATCTGACGGGGTTTGGGAACTATGTGCTGCTGCGCCATGCCTGGGGAGAATCGATCTACGCCCACATGAACAACGTTTCGGTGCGGGTGGGGCAGAGCATTGCGCGCGGACAGGCCATTGGCACATCAGGGAATACGGGAGCCAGCACAGGGCCGCACCTGCATTTTGGCATCCGCATCATTCCCTACAACCGGGCCGATGGCTGGGGCGGCTTCTCCGACCCGCTGCCCTATCTCAACCCGGCGGACTATACGCTTCCGCCCTACGTCAGCCGCACGGCCACGCGCACTGTCACCATCACCAACGCCGAAACCATGCGCGCCGGTCTCTTGCCGCCCTCGCCCATGACGCCGGCAGCCACGCGCATTTCACGGCCGTAAAAGCGTAATCCGTGATGCGTGATGAAACTTACGCATCACGGATTATAGATCTCACGATCTACGCCACCGCTTCCAACTGCGGTACAGGTGTCAGCCACTCGGCATATTTCGACATTTCGCCCTTCACCACACGGAAATAGAGTGCTTGCAGATCGCGCACCACTGGCCCCACGTCGCCGTTGCCAATCGGGCGGTGATCCACCGAGACAATCGGCGAAACCTGCGCGCCTGTGCCACAGAAGAAGGCCTCCTCGGCCAGATAGACCTCGGTGCGGTCGATCTCACGGATCTCAATGGGCAGCCCCAGTTCCGCCTCGGCCAACTGCAAAATCGTGCGGCGCGTGATGCCCTCCAAAATGTTGCTGCTCGTGGGCGGCGTAACTAGCTTGCCGTGGCGGATCATCATAAAATTGGCGGCGCTGCCCTCCGAAACATGTCCATCGTTGTTCAGTACAATGGCATCGTCAAAGCCATTAAGCTCGGCCTCGCTTTTGATCAGCGCGCTATTGGCATAGGCCCCGATAATCTTGCCGCGTGCCGGAATGGCCGTGTCGTCCACACGCCGCCAACTGCTCGTGCCCACCTTGATACCCTGAATGGGCAAATAATTACCCACGGGGCGGCTGAAGATCGCCACTTCATCTTCCAGATTGTGCAGCCGCACGGCCATTGACTCATCGGCCTTATAGGCAATCGGGCGGATGTAGCAGTTTTCCGTCCAGCCCTCCCGCGCCATCAACTGCACAGTGATCTCGGCCAACGACTCTGGCGTATGGTCAAGTTTTGCCAGCAACATAGATGCGCTGTCCAAAAAGCGGCGGTAGTGGTCGAGAATGCGGAAGATATACAACTGCCCCTGATCCGCATTCCAATAGCCACGGATGCCGCCAAAACAGCCGGTTCCATAGTTAAATGTGTTGGTCATGATACTGACTTTGGCATCTTCAATCGGGACAATCTCCCCGCGAAAATAGGCAAACTTGGTCATACCAGCGCTCCTTGGCGAAAAATGGTAACGATACAGGTCTAGGGTGCGACGCACTCGCCACACACGCGCTTAACAACCGTTCTACTCCTGACGAGTGCGTCACACCTGCATCGTTACGAAAATTGAATAAACTCGTGGAGCTAGTATACACCCAACCACACAGTTTGCCGGGATGCGAGGAAGCGAATTGACCGCAAAGTCGCCGAGAGCGCAGAGAAGGCAAAGTGCAAAACGCAAAAGTGGTTGAGTAGCGTATCTGAAATCTGCGCAAATCCGCCCAATCTGCGTCATCTGCGTTCTATTCTGCTCTTTGCGATCTTGGCATCTTTGCGGTGAAAATTCTTTGTGGTGAAGAATCTTACGCCAACTCCAGCACGGGGACCGGCGTCAGCCAGTGGCGATAAGTAGGATCGTCGCCGCGCACGACACCGAAGAAAATCTGCTGAAGTTGCGTCACCACGGGGCCAACGTTGCCGTCGCCAATCGGGCGGTGATCCACGCGCACCACCGGCGAGATCTGCACACCCGTGCCACAGAGCAGCACCTCGTCGGCGGCGTACACTTCGGAACGGTCAATGGGACGCTCCTCGACCGCCAGCCCCAGCCGCTCCTGCGCTAGGTGCAGCACCGCGCTGCGTGTGATTCCTTCCAGCACGTTGTCCGAAATCGACGGGCTGATTAGTTTGCCGCTGCGCACCATCATAAAGTTGGCGGCGCTGGCCTCGGAGACGTGCCCGTCCTGATTCAGCACCAGCGCATCGTCGAAGCCGTTGAGTTGCGCCTCCGTTTTGATCAGCGCGCTGTTGGCATAGCTGCCGGTGATCTTGCCGCGTGCCGGGATCATGGTGTCGTCTACGCGCCGCCAGCTACTTGTGCCCAGGTGAATGCCGCGGCTGATGGGCAGATATTCGCCCATAGGCACGCTGAAAATCGTCAGTGCGTCTTCCAACCCGTGCAATTTCACACCAATGCCCTCGGTAGCTTTGTAGGCCAGCGGGCGAATGTAGCAATCCTGTTGCCAACCTTCCCGTGCCAGCAGATCCAGCGTAATCTGCACCAATTCCTCGGCACTATAGTCCAGATCCATCATGAGCAGTTTGCTGCTGTGCAGAAAACGCCGGTAGTGGTCGAGGATGCGAAAGACGTACATCTGTTGCTGATCGGTGTTCCAATAGCCACGGATGCCGCCAAAACAGCCCGTGCCGTAGTTGAGACCATGTGTCATCACGCTAACATGGGCCTCGCCAATGGGGACGATGGAATTGTTGAAAAACGCGAATCGGGTCATGGGGATCCTTCCTGTGCTCCTGTGAAATGTTAAGTTATTCTATTGTAGCGTAGGACGGACTGACAGTCCGTCCTACGCACGCTCCGCCGGCGCAAAGACAACCAACACGCTGAGATTTTCCTCGATGCTGTGAAATCGATGTTCGATGCCCGCCGCCACAAAGATCACCGAGCCGGGACCGACGGGCCGATCTTCGCCGTCCACGTGAATCTGGGCGCGCCCGCTGACCACGTAATAAATCTCGTCTTCGCTGTGCGGCTGCTGCGGGTCAACGGCATCAGCGGGCAGCTCATACAGCCCGGCACTCATGGAGGGAACCCGCAGAAATTCAAGATAGGCGCGGCCTTTGTCGTGGCGTTGCTGTTGTAGATTAGACCATTCAAAAGCATCCATCGTTTATCCTCTAAACTTGTTGTGAAAAATCTGAGTTTAGCCGTCTAGGGCGGACTGTTAGTCCGCTCCGAGCGACGGACTGTCAGTCCGCCCTACAATTGGAATCCAGTCTCGGTTGATTTCGCCCACGTAGACCGACTGCGGGCGGATGATCCGCCCCGCCGCGGTCTGTTCAAAGCAGTGGGCCAGCCAGCCGCCCAGCCGCCCAACGGCAAAGGTGGGCGTGAAAAGCTCGGTCTCCAGCCCCAGCCCATGCAGCAAGAGCGCCGTGTAAAATTCTACGTTGGTCTGCAAATTGCGCCCCGGTTTATACTCGGCCAGCAGCCGCACCGCCGTCTCTTCCACATGTCGCGCCAGATCATAGAGCGCGCGGTCGCCGTCATCGGCAAACATGCGCGCCGCCGCCGCCGACAGCACCTCCGCCCGTGGATCGCGTACTTTGTAGACGCGATGTCCAAAGCCCATCAGCCGTTCGCCCCGATCCAACTTGGCGCGCAGGTAATCTTCAGCCCGCGCCGCTTCGCCGATCTCAAAGACCATGTCCAACGCCGGGCCAGGTGCGCCGCCGTGCAGCGGCCCTTTCAGCGCGCCCACTGCGCCCACAATCGCCGAGACCAGATCCGAGCCGGTGGAGATAATCACCCGCGCCGTGAATGTCGATGCGTTGAGGCCATGATCCACCACGGTGTTAAGGTAGGTTTCCAGCCCGCGCACCGCCGCATCCGAGGCTTTTTCTCCGTTGAGCATGTACAAATAGTTGGCGGCATGGCCCAGGTTTGGATCAGGCTCTACGATTGGTTGGCCGCCCAATAGCCGCCAGTAGGCCGCCACCAATGAGGGAAAGCGGGCCAGCAGCGCCGTGGCTTCCTCGCTCGCATCATCTGGCGCATCCAGCGAAAGTGTACCCGCGCCCATGCGCAGCGCGTCCATCGGTGCAATTTGCGCCTGTGCCGCCGCCCGCAACAGATCGAGCGTAGCCGCTGGCAGTGTGCGCCAGCGCGACAGATCCGCCTGAAACGCAGCCAATTCAGGGGATGTAGGCAGCCGATCATGCCAGAGCAAATAGACCGTCTCCTCGAAACTGGCCTGACTCGCCAGCACCTCCACAGGGAACCCGGCAATGATCAACTCGCCCTTCTGCCCGTCCACGCTGCTTAGCCGCGTCTCCGCCGCCACCACGCCCTCCAGCCCCGCCCGCAGGCTTCCATCACTCATTCATTGCTCCTTTTCAAATGCTCCCAGCGCAGAGAGGATTTACCGCAAAGACACAAAGAGCGCAAAGAAGGCAAACGGCAAAGTGTAGAGATGATTGCGCAACTGGTCTGAAATCTGCGTAAATCCGCCTAATCTGCGTCATCTGCGTTCTATTCTGGACTTTGCGCAAAAGCCTTTGATCTTTGCGGTGAACTGTTATTAAAAATTCGTAGTTGCCATTATGGATGAAATTGATGTATATTGTCAATATTGATTAAAAAATCAATATATGGAGGCATTATGTCAACACGATATTATTCGGCGCAGGAAGCTGCCGACCAACTGAGCATTACGCGGGCTACGCTCTATGCCTATGTCAGCCGCGGGTTGATCCGCTCTGAAGAGGGAAGCGAACACAGCCGTGCGCGCCGTTACAATGCCGAAGATGTACAACGGCTCAAGGCACGCAAAGAAAATCCTATGGCGTTGATGGAACATGCGTTGCAATGGGGCGCGCCGATCCTAGAATCGGGGCTGACCTTGATTGCCGAAGGGCAGCTTTATTATCGCGGCTATGATGCCGTGGATTTGGCCCGCCAAACGGCTTTGGAAAATGTGGCGGGGCTGCTGTGGGCGGATAATCTGAACGCCGATTTCTTCGGGGAGCCGTTTGCGCTATCCGAACGGCTGCGCGGCGTGTTGGTGCGCGTGGCCGATCTGCGCGCCGTGGAGCGCATGCAGGGCATGTTGATTGTGGCGACGGGTGAGGATGACAGCGCCTTTGACTTGCGCCCACAAGCGGTGTGCCGCACGGGGGCGCGTATTGTGCGCTTGATGACGTGTGGGGCGATTGGCGAACCCGTCGCCAATTTTCAGATAGCCGAGGCGCTACAGCGGGCTTGGATTCCTGCTGATGGGGGCGCGGTTCCGCTGTTGAATGCGGCGCTGATCCTCTGTGCTGACCACGAACTCAACGTGTCGGCTTTTACAGCGCGCTGTGTGGCCTCGGCGGGGTCGAACCCCTATGCCACAGTAATCGCTGGTCTATCTGCGCTGCAAGGGGTGAAGCACGGGGGGCATACCGAACGGGTGGAGGCGTTGCTGCGCGAGATCGGTGAACCGGCGCGCAGTGGCGGCGTGTTGGCGGATCGGCTGCGGCGCGGCGAGGAGATCCCTGGCTTCGGTCATCGCCTCTATCCGGCGGGGGATCCGCGCGCGGCGATCTTGTTAAGCCAAGTCCGGGATTTTGCGCCGAACAGTGACGCCGTGATCCTGGCCGATGCGGTTATCGCCGCCGCTGCTGATCTGGTCGATCTGTTGCCTACGGTGGATTTCGCGTTGGCCGTGCTGGCGCGTACGCTCTCGCTGCCCGATGGCGCAGCGTTGGCGCTCTTTGCCCTGGGCCGCGCTGTGGGCTGGATCGGCCACGCGTTGGAGCAGTACGCGGGCGATTATCTGATCCGCCCGCGTGCGCGCTACACGGGGCGACAACCGGGGCAGAGTGACAGGGTGACAAGGTGAGAAGAATGTCTAATTTCCGCCATCTCTTCAGATTGTCATCTTGTCATCCCTTCCCGCACCGTAATCTGACGGGCGGGGATGATGGCGAACAGGCTGATCAGCGCGCCGGCCAGGAAGAGACCGGTGACGCCGAATATGTCCAGCACCGGGGCTAACAGCCACGCCCCCAAGCCGATGCCCAGATCAAAGGCAAGATAAAAACTGGCGGTGGCGCGCCCGCGTTCGGGGATGCTGTCCACGTGGATGGCGATGAGGGCCGGGTGAAAGATACCCCCGCCAATGGCTGTTAGGGCAGCGCCAGCCAGGAGCAGGGGCCAGGTATCCGCAATGGCAAACAGAGTTAGCCCGGCAGCCATTGCCAGCGCCGCCGCTGGCAACACCCGCCGCCGATCTGGTCGATCTAGCAGCCGTCCTGTGCTGAGCCGGGTGAGAATAATACACAGCCCATAAACGGTAAAGGCCAGCCCTTCAGGTTGCAAGCTGCGGCGCTCGGTCAGGAGGGGCAAAAATTGGAAAAAGACGCCAAAACCCACGCCGAACATCCACGTGGTGAGCATGGGTACACGCAGCACAGCCGGGATCTGACTGAGGGATTGCAGGCGAAAGGTACGCCGTTCTGTGCCACGTGGTGGGATCACCCACCAGACCAGTAGACCGCCCATCACGGCAAAGCCGCCGCACAGCCAGAACGCGCCGCGCAGGGTCAACCAGGGCAGGGCAGTGCTGACAGCGGCTGGCACTAGCGAAATGGCTACATTGGCCGCAGCGCCGAAGAGGGCCAGTGCCGAGCCGCGGCGGGTGCTGGGCGCTAAATCCGAGATCAGTGAAGTGGCGGCTGTGGTGAAGGCGACATAGCCCGCTGCCTGTAAAATGCGTAAGCCAAAGAGCGCTGGCACCCAGCCGGTAAAGCTGACACCCACGGCCCCCACGGCCAGGGCCACTGTGCCAAACAGGATCACGGGGCGGTAG
Organism: uncultured Chloroflexia bacterium; assembly: GCA_963721725.1. Lineage (GTDB taxonomy): Bacteria > Chloroflexota > Anaerolineae > Caldilineales > Caldilineaceae > RI-153. Next base: position 22,175 of record CAVRLX010000013.1, on the reverse strand, counting down.
CCGATGCTGTCGCTCAACGCGCCAGCCAGGGGCCGCCCGATGAGCGAGGCAATGCCAAACGCACCCATAATCAGTCCGATCTGGGTGTCGGGGATCGCCAACCCGGTGAGGTAGAGCGGCAGGGGGACGACCAGTGTGTAAAATCCAACAAAAAAGAGCAGCGTGGCAGACCAAGTGGCCCAATAGGAGCGGGAGTAGGGGGTGGTTGCGGTGGACATTGTACAGTGGCTCCGGGAAGGACTGGAAAATAGATATTGGGTATTGGATATGAAAGAATCTGAGTAACGATTCAGGTGCGACGCACTCGCCAGGAGTAGAACGGTTGTGAAAAGCGTGTGTGGCGAGTGCGTCGCACCCTAGACCTGTATCGTTACGAATCTGACTTCATACCAATACCCAACCTCTATTATCTAATAGCCAATTTCTATTACGCCAATTGCTTGACCGCCCGCACCGAGGCACTGCCGAAGCGGCTCACCAGATCGTCCAAAATCGGGCGGGGCAGTGATTGTAACTCCGCAGGCATGTCGCCGAAAAAGTCGGCGCTTTGGTAATGGTTCTCGAAGGTGATGTTGATCTCGCTGAAACCGGCCTCGGCCAAGAACTGTGTAAACTCCTTGGCGGTTAGCGCGCCAGCGATACAGCCAGCCCAACTCAGTCCGGCGCGGATCTGCGTATCGTTGACCGGTAAGCCGTTGAGATCGCCATCAATGACAATATCCGAGATCGCCAGCCGTCCGCCTGGCTTGAGGACGCGGAACGCCTCGCGCAGCGCTGCGCCTTTTTCCGGCGAGAGGTTCACAACACAGTTGGAGATGATGACATCCACGGTGTTGTCGGGAAGGGGCAGTGCTTCCAGATCGCCTTTGCGAAACTCCACATTGGTTGCGCCCATTTTGGCAGCGTTGCGCCGAGCCAGGGCCAGCATCTCATCGGTCATGTCCACGCCGTAGACAAAGCCGGTTTCGCCCACTTGGCGGGCCGCTAACAGGACATCCAACCCGCCGCCGGAGCCGAGATCGAGCACAACCTCGCCGGCTTTAAGGTTTGCAATCTCTTGGGGATTGCCACAGCCGCGGCTGCTGTTGGCGGCTTCCACAGGCACAAGGGCCACTTCGGCCTGGCTATAGAGTTTACTGCCAATCATCTCGTCCTGTTCGCCGCCGCAACATGACGTGCTACAACAACTTTTGCTCTCCACAGCAACTTTGGTGTAGTGCTGGCGTACTTCTTCTTTGATCTGTTCTGCTTGCGCTTGCATGGTGATTTTCCTTTTGGATAGAGAGTAATGAAGATTGAAAACGGTCTCCTGCATAGGGTTACTTCAACATAACAACCATTGCCACGGCGCTGGCCGGGCAGGCGCTGGTAAATTCGATGGAGGTTTGCACCGCCGGATCCACAGCGGAGCGCGCAATCGGCTGAAAACCAAAGCGTGGGAAAAAGTCAGCGGCAGTCTCGGTGAGTAAATAGACCTGTTGGACGCCACGGTTGGCGGCTGCGGCCAGCATGGCTTCAGTCAACTTTTGCCCCAATTGCTGCCCTTGATAAGCCGGGCGCAACCGCCAGCGAGCGCAGCAGCGCAGATGAGCCGTACATTTCCAGGGCGACACTGCCCACTACATCGTTGCCAGCCCGCAAGATCAGCGCGTTGGCGAGATGATCGGCTATGCCATCCAATGGCAAGTGGTGATCGCCTAGCAACCGCAGAATTGCAGAAAGATCGGTCGCTGTGGCCTGTTCAATGGCAATGGTGGCAGTCTGTGACATATGGTTTCCTCTCTTGTTGAGTCGTTATATTGAAAAATGTCAATATATGAAACAAAAAAAATCCTAACAACAGAAATCACGCAGAAATGCACGCAGCGTGTTCATGGTGTCGGCGCGCACAAAGTAGTAGACCCACGTGCCCCGCTGTTCGCTATCCACCAAGCCAACTTGGCGCAATACGCGCAGATGATGGGAAATTGTGGGCTGCGAGAGATCAAAGTGTGATTCAATATCACAGACACATACTTGCCCGCTTTGGCGACTGAGAATGTCCAGCATTTGCAGCCGTACGGGATTGCCTATGGCCTTGAAGACCGCGGCCAGATCGATGGCGTGGGCTTCGTCTAAACGCAACGGCTGAATGGGCGCACAGCAGTTTTCTTGGATGGTAATGGTCATGCGACGAACTCTTTCAAGTGAGAATCCCCTCGAACCGATAACGAGAGTGTAATTCATAAATTGAAATTTGTCAATATAGAAGATATTCAATATAGCGGTGTACAAGATTGATGCACTCGAATCTGATGCTGTCTCTGTTCTCCGTACGGACATGGATTGAGACGTTATAGCGTGCGGTTGAAATAAAAAAGGGTCGCACCTGTGGTACGACCCTTTTTACATAGAAAATTTGTAACTGTTCAGGTGCGACGCACTCGCCAGAACAGGATCGGGCTAGAAGTTCTGCGTGGCGAGTGCGTCGCACCCTGGACCTGCATAGATACGAAAATTTAGAATCAGCCGCCGCTTTGGACCAAGAGCCACTCAACCAAAGCGTTGATTTCGTCTTCGCTCATGGTTTCAGCAAACGTCTTGGGCATCAGGCCATCCATATAGCCATCCACCAAGTAGGCACTCGGTTCTACAATGCTCTGGTGAACATATTCGGCAGCGCTCAGGCCCTCGACACGGGTAGCGGCATTTTCGGCCAAGTTGCCCATGTTGGGACCGACGGGACCACGGTTATCGGCGGTCTGTGGCTCGGTCAGATTGTGGCAGGCAACACAGCCCATGCTGGTAAAAAGCGCGTCAGGCTCGAGCGGACCCTCACTAACAGCGGCTGTCCCTTCTTCCAGCGGTGGTGGATCGATGCTCTGTTGCGAAACAGGCTTGCGTACATCCTGGAAGGGAATCCACGGATCTTCCTCGGCGGTTTGGGCCAGCGCATCATTTTGCCAATTGACTACATAGGCAGTCACAGCACGGACTTGATCATCGCGCATCGGCCCGCCATAGGCTTGACCCCACGTAGGCATAATCACAGACCACTGACCACTTGTCTTGCTGGGGCGACCTGCGGCCACCGTCAGTTCGACGTAGTCATAAAGCGTGCCTGCCCAGCCAACATCAGCCAGACGACCCGTATCCGTGAAAAAGTAATGACTTCGTAAGGCTGGCCCGGCACCGCCTCTACCATCCGGCCCATGACAGCTTGCACAATTGTTGGCGAAAAGAGCTGCGCCGTTTTCGATCTCGCGCCCTTGCCAACTGCCGGTCTGGGCTTCCATACGGGTCTCCTCGGTGAGGAGCACCACCAGAACCAGGGCAATCGCAATCAGCGAGGCGAGGATGCCCAGAACAATTTTCAGGATAGGAGACTTGATAAATAGACCCTGCATGTCGTTCGTTGCTCCTCGGCTTAGAAGTTTAGCATTCGCATTTTGGATAGGTACTTGGCAAACTCGGCCTTCCAGCCATACTGCTCCCAGTAGAGCGAGCTTTCGTGCAGCCAGAAACTGCGCTCGAAGCGGCCTTCAATGCCCTGAGAATCGTACCAGTGTACCTGCCAGTTAAGCTTTTTCAACGATGGCTGATCCTGCGTGATGGTTAGCTCAGCATAAGCATCGTTGAAATCCCGGTCGCTTTCTTCATAGAAGCGGACCCCTTCGCTGAATTCGTGCAGCAATTCGGCGAACTCTTCATCTTCGACTTCATAATGCTCATCGCTGCGATAGGTTCCGAGGGGCAGATGGGCATAGCCGATTTCGCGCACAAGGCCAGCGCCCTCTTCGGGCATCAACTCCTGCACAACTTCCACCGAGGGCGCACCCTTGACCGCATAATCAGGCGTTCCCATCCAACTGAGAACAATCATCACCGCGCCGGCCACAATGCCGCTGACAATGGCAACACGGCGATCACGCGCACGACGGCTGGGGTTGAAGTCGATATACGGAATTGCCATGAGCAACACAAGCAGCACGCCTGGAATCAGCACGCCTGCAATGAACTTATCGGCAATTTTGAGCAACCCTTGCAGCCAATAGAAATACCACGGCGCAACCGTGTGTAGCGGCGTTGACTGCGGATTGGCGATATTCTCTAACGGCGCTTGGAAATAAAAGACGGTGACGAAGATAGTCAGCGTCGTGAAAGCCGTCAATAAACTCAACTCGTCCACCATGACATCGGGCAAGAAGTAGACCCGTTTGTCGGCGGGAACACGGTTGGCGGTATCTTCGCCCACTTCTTCTTCGTCGGCGGGCAGGCTGATGCCAAAGTGGACCACTTTGTAGTAGTGGACAAAGAAGAAGAGCAACAGAATCAGCGGCAGGAAGATCACATGCAACAGATAGAAGCGCAGCAGGCCGTTGGCTCCAATATCAGGCGCACCGCGGGCCAGTAAGTTCACAGTCTCGCCCACAACAGCGGGCGGCACAGCTTCAGCCATAGACGTGCCGATGGTCACCGCCCAGAAAGCCAACTGATCCCAGGGGAGCAGATAGCCGGAAAAGCTCAGGAAAAGGGTGAGAACCAGCAAGATGACACCGGTGAACCACGTAAACTGGCGCGGCGCTTTGTAACTGCCCGTGAGATAGGTGCGTACCATGTGGGCCGTGACAAAAACCACCATGGCCTCTGCCCCCAGCCGATGCAGATCGCGCAGAAATTGACCAAACGGGACATTGGTCAACAGCCGGATCATGTCTACATAGGCCCGTTCTGGCGAAGGGGCATACCAGATCATGAGCACGAGGCCCGTGATCAATTCAAAAAAGAAAAGGTAAGTAGAGAGCAGCCCCAACCGGAAAGTATGGTTAAAACGGGTCACGCTCTCGTGGTAATAGGTTGGCTTAATGTGGAGTAAAAAGGCTTCACTGTGTGGCTTGAGGCGAGGATTGGGACGACCCGCCGGCTCGCCACGCAACATTTTGCGAAACTCGCCGGGGCTGATGCCCGCTGTGATGCGGGTGAAGACATCATCCAGGGCGGCTGTGGTGGCGCCGATTAGACCCTTCTCGCGAATGTCTTGTGTGACACTCATGGCTTTGTCTTTCTCCTACTGAACAAATACCCTTTGGTTAGACACTGCTCCGACAAACCACACTGCCAACAAGGGCGTGCGGCTATATAACTGGGTTAGGCTTCGGCACGCGCAGGTGATGTCGCCGCCGGCTTGCCCACAATACGACGCCCTGTCTGTACAAGAATCTGGGCATCAGGTCCTGGCAGAGTGGGAGGAACAATGGCGTCAGGCGTACTTTCGGTGCTGGAAACTACTTGTCCATTTTCGACCACGTCAATCACAAATTGATCAAGGGAACGTGGGGCTGGCCCCTCAATATAATGGCCGTCGTGGCTAAATTTGGAGCCGTGACAGGGACATTCAAAGCGAAAATTCGATGGCTCCCACTTGTACAGACAGCCTAGATGTGTACAAACCATATACAGGGCTTTGGGACCTGTTTCTGTGTCCACCAGCCAGAATTTGCCCGCCGTTTTGCCACTGGGGGGAGCATCTGCCGCCGGTATTTCGCTGGCTGAGAGCTGAAAAGCACCGCCAAACTCGCCCGCCCGGAAACGCGGGTACATAAAGGCGTAGGTTGTAACCCCAATTTCCAAAGTCAACAGCCCCAACGCGGCCCCCCAGGCATAGGTCATAAACTCACGGCGGTTGATGCCAGGTTGACCCACTTCTTGCGGTTCTGCGGCGGCAACGGGCGCAGCCACAGGCTTGGGTGCGGCTGGTCGAGCAGCCGGCGCGGCAGCGGGTGCGGCAACAGAGGTTGCGCCCCCATTGGTGGCAGCGGCTCTGGCTTTGGCCTCGGCAATGCGTTGGGCTGCGGCGTTGCTTGGTGCGGCGGCCGCGGCCACAGGGGCGGCTGCAACAGGGTGGGCAGCAGTTTGCGCTATTACTGGTTGCGCAGCGGCCACCGGTTCGGCGGCTTCAGGGGCAGCCGCGCCACCAGCCCCCGGTTGCCGAGGGGGTTGCATGATGGCTACATCTACCCCAAGACGCTCGGCGGCCATTTGTTGTGCACGGTCTACACGTGCCTGCCATTGTTCATTCGCCATTGCTATCTGGCCTCCTTTCTGCCAGTATCCCGTACCTGGTGTCGAACTCTGCTTTGGATAACCATGCTGGATACTCACCCGTCTGTTGTATAAACAGATGAAAATAAACAGTCAAAATAAACAGTCAAATTGATGTGTGCAGAGGGAAAGTCTGCACGAGTTTCAAAAATCTCTGGCTATTCTAGCCTACCTGGGTCAAAATGTCATGTGCAACAAACAGAAAAGGGTCAATTTTTGGCAAGCGTGTTTGCCTTTTGGAAGCCACGAATATGGATTTGTTTGAGGATAATCTTTCCTGAATCCTAGCATAGCGATCTTGGATTGTCAAAATTATCACAAAGTATAAGGGAAGAAAAGCCAAGCATCGGGGACGAGGATACCAATTGCCCTGCGGCCCTCAAAATCAGACCCAATGTGGTATACTGCCCGTTCGTCAAATGCCCACTTTGCCGGGTTGTACCGTCCGGCTATTGCACGAGAGCAAACCAAAGATGAACAATACCACAGGTGGCTATGGACGGTTACTGGCCGCCTATCTTGGTCCACAATGGCAGCGCGTTGCCGGGCTGGCTGGCCTGGTTCTGCTGACAATTACGTTGCAACTAATTAATCCGCAGATCATCCGCTTCTTTCTCGACAGTCTGCAAAAGACGGGGCAACTGCGGACCTTGTTGGGCGCGGCTGCGCTCTATATGGCGATTACCATTGTCCAACAGCTCACCTTGTTGGCGGCCACCTATATAGGCGAAGTCGTGGGCTGGACGGCCACCAACGCGCTGCGCGTCGATCTGGCGCGCCATTGTCTGCGGCTGGATATGTCGTTTCACAAAGCCCACACGCCGGGCGAACTCATCGAGCGCGTCGATGGCGATGTCAACGAACTCGCCAACTTCTTCTCGCGCATGATCCTGACGTTGGTAGGCAATGGACTGCTGCTGGTGGGCGTGGTCGTTATGCTCTGGCGCGAAAGCTGGCAGATCGGCGTGACCATTACAATCGTGGCGCTGATCAGCGTGGGGATCGTCAACCAATTGCGCAAACGCATTACGCCGCGCTGGGAGGCCCTGCGCGCGGCCGATGCCGATCTCTTTGGCTTTTTGGAAGAACGTCTTAATGGCACCGAAGATATCCAAACCAATGGGGCCAAAACGTACATGCTGCGCGGGCTGGATCAGATGTTGGCCCGTCGCTGGCGGGCGGCACAGGGCGCGCTTCGCCTGGACGCCTGGATCATCCCCACGCCGATTTGGGTCTTTGCCCTGGCCTATGCCGCCGCGCATTTGATCGGCGGACGGCTCTTTCTGGCAGGGAACCTGACCATTGGCGCGGTTTATGTGATCTTTTACTATATCGGAATGGTGGAAGGGCCGCTGTGGCAGACGATGGACATGGTGGACCAACTTCAGCGCGCCACCGCCGCGCTCAACCGCATTGTCAAACTGCGCCAGATCCAGCCGACGCTACACGACGGCGACGGGGTGACACTGCCCACAGGTGCTCTGGCTGTCACCTTTAAGCAGGTCTCGTTTCAATACGACGATGCCGTGCCGCTCTCGGCCCCGCTGGCCGAAGCTCTGCAAAATGGCGCAAGCGATGGCACAGAAGCGGAGGAGAAGACGCAAGAAGAGGTGGTTATCCATGATCTCTCGTTCGATCTGGAGCCGGGAGCGATTTTGGGGCTGCTTGGGCGCACAGGCAGTGGCAAATCGACCCTGAGTAAGCTGCTCTTTCGCTTCTATGACCCCACCCGTGGCAGCATCTGCCTGGGCACGCCAGACGCTATGTTCGATCTGCGCCAGGCGCGGCGCAGCGATCTTCAAGGTCGCATTGGCATGGTGACCCAGGATGTCCAACTCTTCCATGCCAGTGTGCGCGACAACTTGACCTTTTTCGATCGGCGCATCCCCGACGCACGCATCCTGGCGATGTTGGACGAAGTGGGGTTATCGACGTGGCTACAAAGCCTGCCCAACGGCTTGGACAGTGAACTGAGCGGCGATGACAGCAACCTCTCGGCAGGGGAGGCACAACTGCTGGCCTTCACACGCGTCTTTCTGGCCGATCCCGGTCTGGTCATTCTCGACGAAGCGTCGTCGCGGCTGGACCCTGCCACCGAACAGCGCATTGAAGCGGCACTCAACCGGCTGCTGGCTGGCGATCACGGGGCGCGCACCTGCATCATTATTGCCCACCGGCTGGCGACGATCCAGCGTGCCGATGACATCATGATTTTGGAGGACGGGCGCATCCTTGAATATGGCAAGCGCACGGATCTGGCCGCTGACCCTGACAGCCATTTTGTCCATCTGCTGCAAACCGGATTGGAAGAAGTCTTCGCATGAACATAATCGATACCTACCGTCACCTCTTCCGCCTGATCCGGTTTCAATGGCTCAACTGGCTGCTGGACATGGGCGGCTTTGGCTTCCGCCTGGCGATGATCCCCATGGGGGGGCTGGTCTTACGCGGCTTCTACAATTACTTGACCGGCGAACCTGGCTCCCAAATTGGGGTGGTGGCGGCGGCGCTCTGGCAATTGCTGATTGGCACGCTGGCCCTGTCTGGGATCGTCATTGCATTTTACGGCAACTTTGCCTATCGCTATCACAGCATGGCCGTGATGATCCGCAACCTGTTCAGCCGCATTCTCGATCTGCCGGGCGCGGTGGCCCTGCCGCTGGCTGTGACAGGGCGACCCCAATCCACTGGTCAGGTGATCAGCACATTGCGCGACGACACCCACGAAGTCACCGAAATGATGATTCGGGTGCTAGACATGGTTGCCTTTGGGGTTGCCTCGATTATCTCGCTGACAATCATGTGGCAGATCAACCCGTGGATTACCGTGGGGACCTTTGCCCCCCTGGCCCTCATCGTGGTGGCGGTGCAGTGGTTAAGTCGCGTGATCAAGCAGACACGCACCCTGAGCCGTGAGGCCACCAGCCGTGTCACCGGTCTGATCGGCGACATGTTCAACAACACACAGGCGATCAAAGTGGCCCACGCCGAAGAGCGGATTGTCGACTACTTTGCCGATCTGAACGATCAACGGCGCGCCGTAATGGTCAAAGATCGGCTGCTGACCCAGATGGTGGACATGCTGGGCAGCAGCACCACCGCCATCGGCACGGGGCTAATTCTGCTGTTGGCGGCGCAGACCATGATTGACAACACTTTTACCATTGGCGATTTTGCCCTCTTTACCACCAATATCTGGACTGTCACCGTGTGGATGCGCATCGATCGGCAACGTGATCACCTATTCGCATCAGGTGGGGATTTCGTTTCAGCGTATGGAAGCCCTCACCCAGGGCGCGCCGCCCAGCACCGTGACGGCCCCGCATCCGCTCTATGGAGAAGGCAGCTCGGTTGCGGCGGCTCCCCAGCCGGAGAATCACACGGACCGGCTAGAAGAGGTGCGTGTCGTCGATCTCACGTATCACTACCCGGTTGGGGGTGAGGTGAATACGCCACAGGCGATGGCAGCCGTCCCTGCGCTCGTGGGCGGGAACGGCTCGGTTGCCCACCACCACAGGCGGGCGGCATCACCGATATCACCCTGGAACTGACACGCGGCTCGTTTACGGTTATCACCGGGCAGATCGGTTCGGGCAAAACCACACTGCTCAAAACCCTCTTGGGCCTTCTCCCGCGCCAATCGGGGCAGATCGTTTGGAATGGGGAAGCAGTTGATGATCCAGCCACCTTCTTTGTGCCGCCGCGCTGTGCCTATACCGGCCAGGTTCCGCGCCTGTTTAGCGAAACCCTGCGCAACAACATCCTGATGGGAGTGCCCGAAGCGCACGTTGATCTGCCGGGGGCGATCCAGCGGGCAGTGCTGGAACGCGATGTGGCGGCCATGCCCGACGCGCTGGAGACGATGGTCGGTGCGCGTGGTGTGCGGCTGTCCGGTGGGCAGATCCAGCGCACCGCCGCGGCGCGCATGTTTGTACGCAATGCGGAATTGCTCGTCTTTGACGACCTCTCCAGCGCGCTGGATGTGGAAACTGAGCGTCTGCTTTGGGAGCGGGTATTTTCTCAGGAAGATGCCCCCACCTGTTTGGTGGTTTCACACAGGCGGCGGGTGCTGCGCCAGGCCGATCAGGTGATTGTTCTCAAAGCCGGGCGCATCGTTGCTCAGGGCAGGTTGGATGATCTGCTGGTAGAGAGCGCAGAGATGCAACGGCTGTGGCATGGAGAGTTTGCGCGGGGTGAGATGGCGGAGGGGTAAAGAGGATGATGTTGCGTTAACTCTAATGAGTAAGGAGTAAACGGATCGTCGTCGTTTACTCCTTACTCATTTCGTATGCAATTCCTGTGAACTTAGTCGCCGCCGTGCTGTCCGAGTTAGCCCTCCAACTCGGACAGATTCGCCTGAATCTGCGTGCGCCGCTTCTGAAGTTCGCCGATCTTTTCGCGCTCCCGATCCACCACTTCTGCCGGGGCTTTGGCCGTAAAGCCAGGATTGCCCAGCAACTTCTCGGCCCGGCTGATCTGCCCCACTACATTCTCCAATTCCTTCTCCAGCCGCGTGCGCTCGGCGGCCAGATCCACCATCCCCGACAGGGGCAGATAGACATTTGCCCCGCCCGCGGCCAGCGCAACCACCTTTTCTGGCGTGGTCATGCCCGGTTCGATCACCAGATCGTCGGCGAGCTTGGCCTGGCTGATCAACAGATCGGCGTTGTGGCGCAGCAGATCAACATGCCCCTCGGCGCTGATCATGGCCTGGATGCGGCGGCCCGGCTCCACGTTATACTCGCTGCGGGCGTTGCGAATGGCACGGATGATCTCCTGCAATCGAGCGAACGACTCTTCCACCTCGGCATCTTCCCACGCCGACGACACAGGCCAGCGACTGGTCATCAACGCTTCGCCGCGCTCGGCCATGCCCGGCAGATGCCGCCAGATCGCCTCGGTGACAAAGGGCATGAAGGGATGCAGCAGGCGCAGGCTCTGTTCCAGCACATGGGCCAGGGTTTGGCGCGCTGCCCCCGCGGCCACGGCGTCATCACCATAGAGCCGGGTCTTGGTGGCCTCAATGTACCAGTCGCAGTACTCGTTCCACAGAAATTCGTAGATCTGGCGGCCCGCTTCGCCTAGTTGCCAATCGCCCACCAGCCGCGTGACCTCGGCGCGCAAACTGGCAAGGCGGCTCAGAATCCAGCGATCCGCCAGCGTCATTTCTGCGGTATCGGGCAGCGCATAGGTGACACTGTGGCTGTCGTCCTCATGGATGAAGCGCAGATCGGCGTCACCCAGGTTCATGACCACAAAACGGGCAGCATTCCAGATCTTGTTGGCAAAGTTGCGGTTGGCCTCCATGCGCGTCAGGCTCAGCTTCATATCGTTGCCCGGTGTGCCGCCGGTGAGCAGGCTAAAGCGCAGGGCATCGGTGCCATATTCTTTGATCAGATCAAGCGGATCAAGTACGTTGCCCAAACTTTTGCTCATTTTGCGCCCGCTCTCATCGCGCACCAACCCGTGCAGATAGACGTAGCGGAAGGGCACTTCGCCGGTAAACTTTAGCCCCATCATGATCATGCGCGCCACCCAAAAGAAGATGATGTCGTAGCCTGTCTCCAGCACTGTGGCCGGATAGAATCTTGCCAGATCGGAGGTCTGGTGCGGCCAGCCCAGCGTGCTAAAAGGCCAAAGTCCACTGCTAAACCAGGTATCAAGCACATCCTCATCCTGTTTCAACTCCACGGCGTCACCGTAATGCAGGATGGCGCTCTCCAATGCTTCGCTTTCGCTGCGCGCCGCAAACTGATGGCCGTCGGGGCCATACCAGATGGGAATGCGGTGTCCCCACCAGAGTTGACGACTGATACACCAATCGCGAATATTTTCCATCCAGTTAAAATAAATCTTTTCAAAGCGTTCCGGCACGATCTGAATGCGTCCATCGCGCACGGCTTCAATGGCTGGCTCGGCCAACGGTTGCATCTTCACAAACCACTGCGTGCTGAGCAGCGGCTCCACTACCGTGCCACAACGCTCACAGTGGCCCACCTGATGCGTATGAACTTTTTCGCCCTCCACCAGCCCGGCGGCGCGCATATCTTCCCACAATTTGCGGCGCGCCTCGAAACGATTGATGCCCATGTAGGGGCCAGCCTCGGCGTTGAGCGAGCCATCCCGGTTCATAATGTTGATCATGGGCAGATTGTGACGCTGGCCGATCTCATAGTCGTTGGGATCGTGGCCGGGCGTCACTTTGAGCGCGCCCGTGCCAAAGGCTGGGTCCACGTGTGCGTCGGCGATGATGGGGATCTGTCGCTCCAAAATAGGGACCAGCACTTTTTGCCCGATCAGATGGTGATAGCGCTCGTCGTCGGGATGCACAGCCACGGCAGTGTCGCCCAGGATCGTCTCCGGGCGCGTGGTGCTGACATCAATAGACTCGCCGTTCAGCAGCCGATAGTGGAAAGTGTAGAGTTTGCCCTCCACCTCTTTATGCTCCACTTCCAGATCGCTAATGGCGCTTTCGCAGCGCGGACACCAGTTGACAAGATAGTTGCCCCGGTAGATCAGCCCCTCGTTGTAGAGATGAATAAACGCTTCCAACACGGCATCGCTCAGGCCATCGTCCAGCGTAAAGCGCTCGCGCGTCCAATCACACGAGATGCCCATGCGCCGTTGTTGGGCGCTGATGCGGCCATGATATTCGTCTTTCCAATCCCATACCTCTTGCACAAAGCGGTCGCGCCCCAATTTCTGCCGGGTGATGCCCGCTTCGGCCAGTTTGCGCTCCACCACATTTTGGGTGGCGATCCCCGCATGATCCGTGCCGGGAACCCAGAGCGTGGGACGCCCACCCATGCGATGATAGCGTGTCAGCATATCTTCCACACTGCTGGTAATGGCGTGCCCCAGGTGCAGCGCGCCGGTCACATTGGGCGGCGGCATGGGGACCACAAACGACTCGGCGTCGGGATCGGCCAGTCCGCTCTCTTCTTGCTGTTCGGGTTGGAAGAAACCGCGCCGCTCCCACCAGCGGTAGAGATCTTCTTCCCATTCCAATGGGTTGTAGGTTTTGGGCATTTCGTGTTTTTGTGTCATGGATTTCCCTCGGTTGCTAATACGGGGTGCGTGTTGGGCATTAACGAGGTTAATAGGCAACACCGAATACGCGCCCCAATAAAAAAAGCCGCCCATCCTGTAAAGGACGAAGCGACTCCGTGGTACCACCTTTGTTAGCCAATAGCCGACAGCCAATAGCTCTGCTATTTGCTCCCTGCCACCTGCTCTCTTGCGCTGTAACGGGCGTGCCCGGATGAGGTTACTCTGTTCACCCCACCAACCTTCCCGGCGACCTTCCCCGCCCTTTCGATGAAGAATCCTTGCAGCCGTGGGATTCTCTCTCTGGCATCGGCAAACGGGTACTCCTCCGGTGCAATGTTATTGTGCTTTCAGTGCGCCATTCACCAAGCGGTCTGGCGTGCCCAACAGTATACTGTTTCAGAGTAGAGATGTCAAAGCTGAATGCCCATTTCCAATAGAGAATCGCGCAGATGGGCCGGCGACTGAAAGTGAATAGCCTGGATGCCAAGCTGACGAGCGGCCACAACATTTTTCTCGCTGTCGTCGATGAAAATGCACGCATCCGCAGGCCGATTCAGGCGTTGAAGCAAGATGCGGTAAATCTGCGGATCGGGCTTGACACAACGCTCTTCACCCGAGAGAACGATGGTATCGAACCAGCCCAAAAACTCAAAGCGATCCTGCATCAGCGGAAAGGTCTCTGCCGACCAATTGCTCAGTGCCGCCAGCGGATAGCCCGCCCGCCGCACCGCAGCCAGGATTTCCACGGTTCCCTCAATCGCCCACGGCACCATTTCGTCCCAACGCTCATAATAGGCGCTGATCTCGGCGGCATGGTGCGGATGCTGTGCCACCAACAAGGCCACCGCTTCGGCAAACGGGCGACCAGCATCCTGCTGTACATTCCAATCTTGTGTGCAGACCTCGGTCAGAAAACGCTCCATTACTCCTTCCTCTTGAAAAATTTTGCGGTACAAATAGCGTGGATTCCATTCAAGCAGCACGCCCCCCAAATCAAAGACAATTACAGGTTGATCAGGCATAGACTTCCTTTCTCGATTTCTGTGTGTGGAACCAATGCCACGGTTTTGGCGTAAGACAGATCGTACACTGTCCCGATAAGATTCCCAAAGTGGGCCTGTCGCCCAACAGGATGAATCAGCAAAGAGATCGTATGTTTAGACTGATGTTTAGACTGAAGCGCAAAACTTCCATCGCCTTGGGGCTGTTAGCCGGGCTTATTTTTCTGGCCGCATTTCCGTTTATGTGGCGTTCATGGATCGACTTTCGCAGCCGTTCCTTCATTGATTCGCTCGACGCTGCCCCCGCCAGCCAAGTTGCCGTGGTTTTTGGCGCACGCGTCTATCCTGATGGTCGCCTCAGTTCCATGCTCCGTGACCGTGTGGACACGGCGATTGAACTTTACCGCCAGGGAAAGGTCCAAAAGCTGCTGCTCAGCGGAGACAATAGCACGCAATATTACAACGAACCGGGCGCCATGCTGGCCTATGCCCTGGCGCAGGGCGTGCCTGCGGACGACCTGCAAGCGGACTATGCAGGTCTGCGTACTTATGATACCTGTTATCGCGCCAACGCCATTTTCGGCGTGGAGCGCGCCATTCTTGTAACCCAAGAATTTCATCTGCCCCGTGCCATCTTCACCTGTCGTTCGCTGGGCATTGATGTACGCGGTGTTATCGCCGATCAGCGCCTCTATAGTCCCCGCTCGCTGGCTTGGTCCGAAATGCGCGAGATTCCTGCCCTGATGGTTGCGCTGCTCGACGTCATCTGGCGCAAACCGCCCACCTTTCTGGGCGAGCCTGTGCCGCTGCTAATCCCTCATTGGTAGTTGCCCCACGCTGCAACTTTTCCACGCATTGAAACGTAAACACAGGTAGCAGAATCATACCTTAATCATCTGAAAGGCGGTTGTAACGCGGCCTGTTTGTGTTATCTTGCAAAAAATATATCTTTAGAGAGAAAATTAGGCACGCGGCACAGCTAGACTATACCTCAACGTATAACTTATTTTTATAGACCTGCCTATAGTATGCCTATTCTGCAACTACTATGATGACTGGACGAAGCAGCGCCCCAAAGGATAGTTTCTGCTTTTTGAAAAATCTCCTTGTGTGCTGCCGAATATATGGTAGAACGAATCATAGGATAAAAGCCAACCTGTCCTTTCCCAACCCGTTTGATATCCACCGCTCACCGGAATGAGGCTCCTTATGACACCTGCTCACTCACCTGTATCGGTCGTGATTCCTGCCTACAATGAAGAAGATTATATTGGGAACGTTCTAGATGTATTGTGCGGTGTCGATGAAGTCGCTTCAATCTTGGTGGTGGATGATGGCTCCACCGACAGCACGGTGGCCGTTGTCCAGCGTTTCGCCGCCAGAGATGCGCGGGTACGCTTACTAAGTCTGGAACATAACCTGGGCAAAGGCGGGGCAATGGTGGCCGGGGCGGACTATGTGGCCCAGGATTTGATTCTCTTTTTAGACGCTGATCTGCTGGGTTTGCGCCCCGATCACATACGGTCTTTGATTGGGCCTGTGGTGCGTGGAGACTGTGACATGACCCTGGGGCTATTTACCGGGGGCCGTGTTCAGACCGACGCTTCGCATAAGTTAACCCCTTTTCTCAGCGGGCAACGCTGTCTGCGTTGGTCGCTCTTTCGCGATGCACCGGAAATTGGGCAGGCGCGCTGGGGGGTGGAAGTCGCCTTAAGTCTCTATGCGTGGCGTTATGGACTGCGGGTTGGGCGCATTCATTGCGTCTGGCATGACCCATGCCATGCGCGCCGAGAAGATGAAAGGCATTGCGGGATATTGGTCCCATGCCCAAATGTGGTTGGATATTGTGCGCTACTTTTTGCGCTATTTTGTCTTTCAACGTTTCTTGGGCCGCCCACAGCAGCCAGATACCCAACGCATGCGCCAACGTGTGTTGCCCGATCTAAAGGTATTCTCCGGGCGCGACCGCTCATCGCTCTAACAATGGTAAATAGAGCAGCGCAAAGCCAAGCGGCATCTCTCTGGCTGTGTCGCTCAGGGTGACAACATCCAACAAGGCGCTGGTGGGGCGTTGGGGCGATGACTGATAAACATTAAAAATCAGGCTGGCTTCTTGTCCGGCAAAGGCTTGCAAATCAATGAATCGGTAGCGCCAATCGCTGCCGATTTCTTGTGTATAGAGATACGTTGGCGCTTGCCCATCCCCAGCCAAAATCACCTCAAATTTGTCATGACCGGGCTGGCTCTCGCCACTCTCCACTCTGTAGGCAAAGGCCAAATAGGGTTGGCCGTTGGGGACGACAACGCGTTGGGAAAGTGTGCTATTGCTGCCTGCGCTGCCCTCTTCCCCTGGCACGCCCTGATCGGGCACAAATTCCGTTGCCAGCCGCAGCGCGTGATCGCCGGTATTGGCCTGCTGTTCCACAGCCAGCGGCGATGTACCCGTTGACTGCCATTCGTTCAGCCCTGCTTCAAAATCTCCATTGCGGACTCCATTCGGGCGCGCTGGCATAGAGCAGGAGCAACTGTGTCGAATCCGCAAAGGTGCGCGCCCGGTGCACAATTTGCTCCCCCACGCCAATATCCCAGTTGCCCACGGGAACCTGCATGGCAAAAGCCCCTGTTTCGTCGGTCTGGGTCTGCGCCGCTCCAATATGCACCGCAACATCAATCACCGGCATCCCCCGCGTGTCGATCACGCGCCCGCTGGCCTGGACATCCACAGCAACCGTGGTCTGCGCGCCCGCCACCAACTCGGTCTGGACATTGCCCGCCCTATCCGTGGATAAGGCCGCAAATTCATAGCGACGCCCCACCTCACCCTTAAAGGAGAGAGTGCCTACTGCCGATTGATCGGCGGCCCACAGTTGCCATGCCCCCCCGTCAACGCGCACCCATAGGTCCACCCTCACCACCCCTGATCCGGCATCGCTGGCCTGCCAGCCCACGCCAAAGGTGGACGGCGAAAGCGGCGGCAGCGTTATGGTCGTCACTGGCGGCACGCTATCGCGTTCAATCAACAGATAAGGCGCGCCGTAGATGCCAATGTCATAACCGCCATCGCTAGGCCAGTTGCGATCGGTGGCCGCAGGCAGGGCAATCGTGTAGCTGCCATTCGTCGGCGTCAGATCGATTGCGCTGCCGTCCAACGCAATTTGGCGCAATTGATTGCCCGTGGCGGCCAAGTCAACCGTGGTATCTGCGCCAACAATCGACCAAACCAACGTGCGCCGTTCGCCGCTGGCCGGGTGGTAGAAGGCGACGCGCCGCGCGGTACGGTTCATTTGCACATCTCCCCACAGCAGATCGACATCGCTTAAATAGCGTGTTGCCAATTGATAAGCGGTGTAGGCCAAGCGCGTTTCAGCGTTGGCCGGGGAACAATAGCTGGACGACTCGTTTCTGCTCAGCCCAAAGCCATCGGGCGAATTGACCGCCACCACATTGCCACAATCGTCGTGTAGCATAAAGTGAAAAATCGGCCCGCCGCCGGCCAGCCGTGTATAGGCCACATTCTGCCAGATGTAGGCAGCCTGCTCTGTGGGCGAAGCGCGCCAATCACTGGGGCAGGCTGGCCCTGGGTAATCATTGCAAACGGGAACCCCGCTCTCGGTGATCCAAATAGGCTTGGCAGCCCAGCCTGCCGCGTTCAGGGCATTGCGCACTTTCAATGTATAGTCATAGCTGTGCCATGAAAGCGAATAGTGATGGCTGCCCGCAGCATCGAAAAACCCAGCAAACTGGGCCGCCAATGGATCGGCCCGAAGTGCTGCGATCAACTCCGCGAGAAAGCGAGCGTTGGCAAAATGCGCCAGCCCGCCCCAGATCACTGTCGCCTCTGGGTCACTCTGTTTGATCACAAGATAGGCCACTTTGAGCAGCCGTGCATAATCCGCCACTGTGCCCGACCAAAAGTGGCAGAGATCCGGCTCGTTCCAGATTTCCCAATGGCGCACAGCCAGACCCGCGTCCCCGCCGGGTCGATAGCGGTTGACGGCGCGATTGACAAAACGCGCCCAGTAATTATCTGCATTGATAGCCTTGCCCGGCGCAGGCATATCTGTGCCGTCAACAAAAATTGGGTTATAGAGACCAGACGGTGGCGGCGGCCCCTGCCAGGATTGGCAAGTTGCTTGGCTTTGCACCTGCCCTATCATGTGCACAAAACTGCCGCCCAGAGCGGGCATGGGGCGGTAGCTTCGGGTGCGCGGGAAATAGTGGCCGGGCGTTCCCAGCAGCACTGCCAGCGTGGGTAGCCCTTGCGATTGATTGGCACGCAAGGCGTTGTCTTGGGCCGCCCAATCAAACTGGCCGTAGCCGGTTTCGATGCGATCCCAATAGAGCGGAAAGCGATCCATGCCTGCGCCGGCGTCCACACCGCGCCGGATGCGCTGCGGGCTGCTGGGCGTCTCGGCAGAGTTGACAAAGGCCAACCCAAAGGCCGGTGGCGGAACCGCCGATGATTGGGACTGGGCTGCTGCGCGATCCTGAGCGGTGCCCTTTGCGGTCAAAATCAAAATCAGCAGCATTACCAATAAACTTGTTCGATGGAGCGTAGCAGGTCGATCTTTGCGCATCTTTAACACCTACATAACGTGGTTAACAGCCCCAACCATAGAAGGGCGATAGACTGGTCAAAAACAGCGTTCAGTTCGTGATCGACCTGACCGTTGCTATCTTGTGGATCGTTGTCATTGATGAAAGCTCAAATTGTAGCAGCACCCATCTCAGAAATCCATTTTGAAATTGACATCTCTTTCAAGGCATGGTAGTTTGCCCATAGTAAACTATTGCCGTGCCTATCCCTCCATTCCACGGCAACCGCTCTTCCTTCCCATGTACGATCCATGAAGCCTGTATCTACGACCGCGCTGTCACTGTATTCACCAAAACCAGTTTAGGGTACTATGCGGATTACACAATTAGAGACACTATTGGTCCAGCCGCGCTGGCTGTTTCTCAAGATCCATACCGACGAAGGTCTTATCGGCTGGGGCGAACCATCACTGGAAAATCGCGCCGAAACCGTCGCCACGGCCATCCGCGAGGTAGAGCCATATCTGCTGGGCAAAGATCCCACACGAGTTATGCACCACTGGCAGGCCATCTATAAACATGCGTTTTATCGCGGCGGGCCAGTGCTGACCAGCGCGCTGTCGGGCATTGAACATGCCCTGTGGGACATTACGGGCAAAGCATTGGGCGTGCCGATCTATCAGCTTTTCGGCGGCCCCCTGCGCGACCGTATCAAAGTTTACGCCCATGTACGCGGTTCCACGCTGGACGAGCGCATTGCCCACGCCAAAGCCAGCGTCGCCGACGGCTTTATCGCCCTTAAAACCGGTGTCTTTGGCGGCGAACGCCCGGCACGTATTATCGAAACGCCCGCATTCATCGACCGGGTCGTACATGCCTTTGCGGCGCTGCGCGAGGCCGTGGGCAGAGAGGTGGACATTGCCATCGACTTTCACGGAGCTATTAGCCCGCAGACGGCAATGGTGCTGATCAAAGCGCTGGAACCGTATCAGCCCATGTTTATTGAGGAGCCGGTGCAGTGCCAGAATGTGGATGTGCTGGCCGACATCGCCCGCAAAACGCACCTGCCTATTGCCACTGGCGAACGTCTCTTCACCAAGTGGGGCTTCCGCGAAGTGTTGGAGAAAAAAGCGGCGGTGATCTTGCAGCCCGATATTTCCCATGCCGGGGGCATCTTTGAGGGGCGGCTGATTGCGGGCATGGCCGAAAGCGTACTATGCCGCAGTTGCGCCGCACTGCCCGCTAGGGCCGATTTCGCTGGCGGCGGGGATTCAATTAGATGCATCGATCCCCAATTTCTTGGCGCAAGAGCAGGTCTCGCTGGGCGAGGGCTACCTCAAACAGCCCTTTGTGGTCAAGGATGGCTATGTGGAGCTGCCCACCGCTCCCGGCTTGGGCATCGAGATCGACGAGGAGTTTCTCGCTACCAAGCTCGGCCACAATTGGCATCACCCCGGCCTTTTCCATCCCGACGACGGCGCTGCCATTGATCATTGATCGCTTGGCAGTTCGTTGATTTTGTGTTTGCTGTGCTGCCGAAAGGAGAGGTTATCTTCAAAGACTATCCTTGCCAGCCCCCGTTCAATCGTGTTTTGAAACAGCGTTACTGTTTGTTTATTCCACACTGAAGAAAGAGGAAAGATGAGCAACAAATTGATGATTAGTCGCCGTGATTTTCTACGTACCACCGCCTTTGGCACCATGGGTCTGGCCTTGGCGGCCTGTGCCGCCCCGGCTGCCCCTGGCGCACAACCCAGCGCATCGGGCGAAGTCGCCGCCCCCGCTGGCGAAAAGACCACTGTCCGCTTCCACGCCCGCATCGGTCAGCAAGAGGATACCCTCTATGACATGATGATGCCGAAGTTCATGGAAGAAAACCCCAATATTGAAATTGTGCGGGAATCCTTCCCTGGGGCCGAGTTCCAGACGAAAGTCTCCACAATGCTGGCGGGCGGCACGCTGGGCGACGCCATTTGGAGCGCGCTGGGCGGGGCCACCATCTACTTCCAATGGGCACAGGGCACCATCGCCCCCATTGACGAGTTGGTCCAGGCTTCAGGCACGGATCTGAGCGAATGGTATGAAGGCTGCATCAACGCCATCACTATGGAAGGCAACCTGCTGGGCCTGCCCTTCAAGGCGCACCCAGGCTGGTCTGTCACCTATTACAACGCCACAGCCTACGAAGAGGTTGGCTTGGAAGTACCCACCGCCGATTGGACGCTGGACGACCAAGTCGAAAATGCTCTGGCCTTGCACAAAGTAGAAGGCGACCAAGTCGTCCGCTATGGCTATCTGCCCGGCGGCGTTGGAGAATGCCTGGAAGGCGCTGCTCTGTCTCACCCGTGCCTATGGCGGCCAGTTGTTGAACGAAGATGGCACGCAGTTCTTGTTGATGGAAGAGCCTGCACGCCAGGCTGTGCAATATACATGGGACATGCACAATGTTCACAACGTGGCCCCGAAGCCCGACCAGATTCTGGGCACGGTCAACGAGATGTGGATCGCCGGTGCGCTGGCGATGAACACAGCCGGTACCTTCCGCTCGGTTGCGGATGCGGCCATTGGCGACACCTTTGATTGGATGGCCGTAGGCAACGCCAAAGGCCCAGCCGGCGTCGGCGGGTCCGACTACGAGGTGGATGCCTATTGTGTCACCAGCACCTCGGATCATCAAGCGGAAGCCTTCGAATGGGTGAAGTACCTGTGCAGCCATGAAAGCGGCGTGCAGTTGGGCCTAATCGGCGGCACGGTCGGCGGTCGCCCCGATGTCTATGGTGACGAACGGCTGTTGGAATTCCCCTTCCGCCGCGTCTTCAAGGATCTGATGGACAATGCCCAGGCCAGTCGCGTCGTGGGCAACTGGCGGCAGGCCGAGGCCGAAACCGTCCTGGCGCAAATGAGCCAGCCCCTGTGGGCAGGCACGGAACAGCCCACCGATGAATACATGAGTTCCATTGCTACCGCCGTGCAAGATGTGCTGGACAAACCGCGCCCGTAACATCGCAGGATAATGAGTAATGAGTAATGAGTAACCCGATTGTGCGCCATGTGCCGCCGCCTGCTACTCATTACTCATTACTCGTTATAATGAAGAGGATCTTCCTATGACCAATGCAACACCAACACGCCGGGGGTGGCTTGGCTCCCCCCTCCAACGACGCGAAGCCCTCGAAGGGTATCTCTGGATATCGCCCTGGCTCATCGGCTTTCTCGTCTTCTCGCTGGGGCCGATTATCGCCTCGGCCTATCTGAGTTTCACCGAATACAAAATTGCCGGCACCCCTGTCTGGATCGGTATCGAAAATTATCGACAGGCATTTACCATTGACAAGCAATTCTGGCCGTCGCTACAGCGCACCGCCTATTACTCGATTGCCCTTGTGGTGCTTGGCGTCTCGCTCTCGCTAGTGGCTGCTATTTTGCTCAACCAGAAGATCAAAGGCCGGGCCTTTTACCGTGCCCTATACTACCTGCCCTCGCTGACGCCTGTGGTAGCGCTGGCGA
>CAVRLX010000012.1:0-61337 GCA_963721725.1 uncultured Chloroflexia bacterium | reverse complement strand
GTTGCCCGCTTTACCGGCGTAATGAACGATCGCTTAGCGCCGGCTCCCTGGTCATTGATGCCCAGGTAGAATTGGACAAAGCCGGTACCTATCAGGTTCTGGGAAAGCTCAAACGGGGAACCACACTGATCGCATCAACCATTGCCGACATAACTGTCTATGGCCCCGGAGTCTATCCGATCACACTGATCTTCTCTGGACCGCAGATAGCTGCTGTGGGTCTGGATGGGCCATACACTGTCGATGATATGATCATCATCCGGGACGGATGGGGCAACGCTCCTCTATACCAGCGGCCCGCCGCCTATACCACCCAGGCCTATTCACACACCGAATTCAACGACGGCAGCATCCGCCCTACGCCGCGCCCAACCCATACCCCCACACCAACACCAACGGCTACACGGACGCCCGTTGCAACCCTGACGCCATTGCATGGAATCAGCCAGATCGCTGCGGGCAACAGCCACACCTGCGCCTTAACCAGTGAGGGGGATCTCCTTTGCTGGGGGTGGAACGATTACGGCCAACTGGGGGATAGCACGACCACAAAGCGGACTACGCCTGTCCCGGTCTATGGCCTGGACAAGTGGGGTCCGCTGGCTGCGGGTGGGATCCACACCTGCGCATTGACCATTGGTGGGGCTGTTCTCTGCTGGGGCTTCAACGGTACCGGCCAACTAGGGGATGGCACGACCACCCAGCGTCTTACGCCGGTTCCGGTCTCCGGCCTGGGCAGCGGTGTGGTCGCCATCGCTGCGGGCGACAGCCACACCTGCGCATTGACCAGTGGGGGGGCGGTCCTCTGCTGGGGCAACAACTATTCCGGCCAACTGGGGGACGGCACGACCACACATCGGTACACACCGGTCCCGGTCTCTGGCCTGGGCAGCGGTGTGGTCGCCATCGCTGCGGGCAATAGCTACACCTGCGCATTGACCAGTGGGGGGGCGGTCCTCTGCTGGGGCTTCAACGGTACCGGCCAACTGGGGGACGGCACGACCACACATCGGTACACGCCGGTTCCGGTCTCCGGCCTGGGCAGCGGCGTGGTCGCCATCGCTGTGGGCAACGCCCACACCTGCGCATTGACCAGTGGGGGGGCGGTCCGCTGCTGGGGACTGAACAGTTCCGGCCAACTGGGCGACGGCTCGACCAGCAACCGGAACACGTGGGTTCTAGTCTCCGGTCTGGGCAGCGGTGTGGCCGCCATCGCTGCGGGCAACAGCCACACCTGCGCATTGACCAGTGGGGGGGCGGTCCGCTGCTGGGGACTGAACAGTTCCGGCCAACTGGGGGACGGCACGACCACAACATGGAGGTACACACCAGTCCCGGTTTCCGGCCTGGGCAGCGGTGTGGTCGCCATCGCTGCGGGCGGCGGTCACACGTGCGCCCTGATTAGTGGAGGGGCTGTCCTCTGCTGGGGAGGGAACAGTTATGGCCAACTCGGCGATGGCACGACCACAGGTCGGACCACGCCGGTGAATGTTTTGCAGGCCATCTATCCGCCTACAACGCTAACTCCTACACCCACGCGAACGCCTACACCAACTTCTACGATTGTGCCAACCGGCACGCCGCCCCCCGTTCTTATGGCGGGAGGCTTCCATACATGCGGACTCAATTCGGTTGGTGGACTCGAATGCTGGGGGAGGAACGATTACGGCCAACTGGGGGACGGCACGGCCACCAATCGATTGAGACCGGTTGCGGTCTCGGGGCTGGGCAGCGGTGTGTCTTCTTTGGCTGCGGGTGAGTTCCACACCTGCGCCTTGACCAGTGCAGGCAC
This sequence comes from uncultured Chloroflexia bacterium, assembly GCA_963721725.1. Lineage (GTDB taxonomy): Bacteria > Chloroflexota > Anaerolineae > Caldilineales > Caldilineaceae > RI-153. The sequence continues at coordinate 59,545 of CAVRLX010000012.1, read as the reverse complement.
GGTCCTTTGTTGGGGCATGAACAATTACGGCCAATTAGGGGACAGCACGACCATAGATCGGCCCATACCCAGAGGCGTATGGGGGCTTCCCGGCGGTGTGGTCGCTCTAGCTGCGGGTAGTATTCACACCTGCGCATTGACCAGTGGCGGGGCGGTCCGCTGCTGGGGACTGAACAGTTCCGGCCAACTGGGGGACGGCACGACCACAACTCGGCTCATGCCGGTCCCGGTCTCCGGCCTGAGCAGCGGTGTGGTTGCCATCGCTGCGGGAGGAGATCACACCTGCCGCGTTGACCAATGGAGGGGCTGTCCACTGTTGGGGAGAGAACAGCTTTGGCCGAACTGGGGGACGGCACCACCTCCAAACGGTATACGCCGGTCCCGGTCACAAGCCTGAGCAGTGGTGTGGTCGCTCTGGCTGCGGGTAGTATTCACACCTGCGCATTGACCAGTGGGGGGGCGGCCCTCTGTTGGGGGCTTAACTCCTATGGCGCGCTCGGGGATGGCACGACCACCCAGCGGCTCACACCGGTGTCAGTTTCCGGCCTGGGCAGCGGCGTGGTCGCTTTGGCTGCGGGTAGTAGCCACACCTGCGCAATGACCAGTGGGGGAGCTGTCCTCTGCTGGGGGTATAACTATTCTGGCCAACTGGGAGATGGCACGACCGCCCAGCGGCTCACACCGGTACCAGTCTATGGCCTGGGCAGCAATGTGGTCGCCCTCACTGCCGGGCGGTGACCAGTTTTCCTACGCCGCTGCACGCAGCCACACCTGCGCACTGACCAGCGAAGGCGCCGTCCTCTGCTGGGGGCATAACGGTTTCGGCCAATTAGGTAATGGCAGCACCGCCAATCTATTGACGCCCTTCGCTGTTCTGGATTTCCCGGCAACGCGCACGCCTACGCCTACGGCGACATTGACTCCAACCCGCACGCCGACCAATACGCCGACCAACACACCAACGCCAACATCAACGCCGACCCGTACGCCAACGATCACGCCCACGCCAACCCGTACGCCGACTCGCACGCCAACACCGACATTGACGCCAACAGCGACCCTCACATTCACTGTGACGCCTACGAAGACGGTTACACCGACGTCAACACCACTCCCCGATTTTTCCAAGAACACTTGCGGCGGGATACAAACATACGTGCGGACTAAACTCAGTTGGTGGAGTCCAATGCTGGGGGGATAACATGTCCGGCCAACTAGGAAATGATAATATTTACAGTAGTTTTTCTAGACCGTACCCGGTCTATGGCCTGGGCAGTGGTGTGGTCGCCATCGCTGCGGGCGGATACCATACCTGTGCACTGACTAGTGCAGGTGCTGTCCTCTGCTGGGGGGATAATAGTTCAGGCCAACTGGGGGACGGGACAACCATCCTGAGGTCCAGGCCGTTTCCGGTTCCTGGTTTGGGTAGCGGTGTGGTTGCCATTTCTGCGGGCGGTGCACACACTTGTGCATTGACCACGGAAGGGACTGTTCTCTGCTGGGGGAATAATGATTCCCTGGCCAACTGGGGGATGGTACGGGCACCAATCGGTATGAGCCGGTCCCGCTCTCTGGCCTTAATATCGGTGTGGTCGCCATCGCAGCGGGGGGGGCTCATACGTGTGCCTTGACCGGCGAAGGGGCTGTTCTCTGCTGGGGGGCTGGCGGTTCCTGCCAACTGGGAGACGGGACGAGAACTAATCAGTATGAACCCGTCCCAGTTTCTGGCCTTGGTAGCGGTGTGGTCGCCGTCGCTGTGGGCGGGAGCTACACCTGCGCGTTGACGAATGGAGGTGCTGTTCTCTGTTGGGGGTATAACGGTTCCGGCCAACTTGGAGATGGCACGACTACCCTTCGGTTAATGCCGTTCCCGGTTCCTGACTTGGGCAGCGGTGTGGCTGCCATCGCCGCCGGGAGCAACCACACCTGTGTGCTGACCAGTGGGGGTGGGGTCAAGTGCTGGGGGGATAATGGTTCTGGCCAACTGGGAGACGGTACGAGAACTGATCGGTATCGTCCGGTCCCGGTCTCCAGCCTCAATAGTGGTGTGGAGACTTTGGCCTTGGGAAGTTGGCATACATGCGCATTAACCGGTGGGGGAACTGCCCTCTGTTGGGGTCAAAACACTAGCGGCGAACTGGGGGACGGTACACTCACAACTAGACTTACGCCCTCCGGTATTCTGGATTTTCCAGCGACGCGTACGCCCACGCCCTCGCTTACACCAACAACGACCAATACACCGACGGTCACACCGACAGCGACCAATACGCCGACGGTCACTCCGACACCAACCAATACGCCAACGGTTACTCCGACACCGACCCATACGCCAACGGTTACTCCGACACCGACCCATACGCCAACGGTTACTCCGACACCGACCAATACGTCAACGGTTACTCCGACACCGACCAATACGTCAACGGTTACTCCGACACCGACCCATACGCCAACGGTTACTCCGACACCGACCCATACGCCAACGGTTACTCCGACGCCGACTCACACGCCGACGGTCACGCCGACACCAACCAATACGCCCACGGTGACGCCAACGGCGACGTCCACGCCGACGAATACACCGGTGACGCCCGGCGCACCTACTCATACGCCGACGGTCACACCGACGCCAACCAACACGCCCACGGTGACGCCAACGGCGACGTCCACGCCGACGAATACACCGGTGACGCCCGGCGCACCTATTCATACGCCAACAAATACGCCGACGCCGACCAATACGTCGACCATCACACCGACACCGACCAACACGCCTACGAATACACCGCCAACGCCTACCCGCACGCCGACCGCGACCAACACGCCGACCCATACACCGACAGTCACACACACATCAACCAAGACGCAGACACCAACATACACGCCGTCTAGCACCTATACACCGACCCGGACGCCTCCATCAACGCCCACGCCGACGCAAACCCACACGCCGACGCAAACCCATACGCCCACGAAAACGCCAACGTCGACATTTACACCGACAAAAACGTCGACGTTTACACATACCCCTTCGCGCACACCGACCAAGACGCAAACACCAACGTATACACCCTCTAATACTTATACACCAACCTGGACACCTTCATCGACGCACACGCCAACATCCACGCGCATGCTGACCAAGACACCGACGAATACACCAACACATACTCGTACACCGACCCACACGCCGACGTTGACGAAAACACTAACCAGTACACACACACCAACATCCACACCAACCCCGACAAACACTCCGTCGCATACGCCAATCTTTACGCCAACGCCGTCTTATACACCGACACCTACCGCGACAAACACCGCGTCCTATACGCCGACAAACACGCCTCCCAGTACATCAACACCTACTCATGCCCCCACTCATGCCCCCACGGCATCGCCGACAAATACTGTTACATCCACGTCCACATCCACGGCCACGTCGACATCTATGTCCACGGTGACTCATACGGCGACTGATACTGGTACCGCAACTGCGCCATTTACAGCCACACCGACGGGAACCCATACACCGGCTGATACTGCTACACCCACAGAAACACCGACGATCACTGATACACCGACCAATACCTCTACAGCAACGTCTACTCCCACACTAATACCTACGCCTTTCTTCCAGGTCGACGTCTCCGTGATCCCTGATGTACCAAGCGTGGCCGTGGGCGATACACTGACCGTGACCGTGAATACGCAGAATACGAGCACAGGTTGCCAGTTTGGGCAATATGAGCTAACCCTATCGCAGGAACCAGCCATCTTCGAGTTTATCTCGCCAGAAAAAATTGGCCCTCCCTTTGCCGCTATTGAACAATTTGTGTTGAAAGCAACAACGCCGGGCACAGCTATGCTGAAAGCAACGGCCTACGGTGAACGCAACTGTGACGGCTCCTGGCATTGGACTTATGTCTATGCCGAATCACAAGTCACGGTATTTGCGGATCCGAAATTCACACCCACACTAACACCATCATCGACTGAAACAGTAACGGCTACACCTACCTTATTACCTACAGATACGTCCACACCAGCGCCGACCGTAACGGAAACACCAACACCAATACCTACGCCGTCCAACACACCAACGTCCACACCAACGTCAACGGCTACCGTCACGCCAACTTCAACAAATGCTGCCTCTCGTACGGCAACTGCCACGCCCTCTGCCACAAACACTTCAATGACGGCAACACCGACTTCCACATCAACCCCACTTTTTCGGGTCGAGGTCGCCGTCATCCCCGGTGCGCCCAGCATAGCTGTGGGCGATACGTTCACGGTGACGGTGAATACAAACAATATCAATGTCGGCTGTCAGTTTGCCAAGTATGATCTGACCCTTTCACAGGATAGCGCGCTCTTTGAGTTTCTTTCGCCGCAGAAGATCGGCCCGCCCTTTGCCGCCACCGAGTTTTTTGCGCTGAAGGCCATATCGTCAGGAACGGCTACGCTGAATGCGGCGGCCTATGGCGAACGCAACTGTGACGGCTCCTGGCACTGGACCTACGTCTACGGTCAGTCCCCGCCGGTGACGGTGCGAGAATCGGCTGGCATGAAGGTTTATCTTCCAGGAATACAGCGGTAGCAAAAGAGCAGAAATGCAAAATGAAGGCCAATCTCACGCGAGACTGGCCTTCATTTTGAAGAAATGTTGGACTGCGATGATAAACGCTCCTTTGTCTCTGCGAATTTCGTAGGCTATAATTCGATCACAATCATGTCCCCTCCAACAACTTAAGGATGTGCAGTGAACGAAGCAGCGACACGCTGGCTGACGCAGGCAACCGAAGATCTCAACACGGCCCAAATTCTTTTGGATTCACAGCGATATGGTCCCTGTGCTTTCTTTTGCCAGCAAGCTGCCGAGAAAGGGCTAAAAGCCGCGCTTTACCAAGCGGGTGAACGTCCCTGGGGGCACAGTGTTTCCTCTTTGCTTGATCAGCTTTGTGTGGGATTGAAGATCGATCCCTTGGACGCCCCACAGACAGAAGCATTGTCATTGGATGAGCACTACATACGACCACGTTACCCCGATGTCAGAGATGATGCTGACTATGATGATGAAACCGCGCGTGAAGCTTTAGCACAGGCACACACTATCTTGTCTTTTGTCAGAAGAGGTATGGCTCATGGTGGAAGCGCAACTGACGATAGCACAACTGCCGATTTGGGCTGAGGAATATGCCGAGTCCGTGGTGTCAGCTTATGATCCCGATGCAATCATTCTATTTGGTTCGGTGGCGCGTAATGCACAGAAACCACACAGCGATATTGATATTCTCGTAATTGGGGGCAACCTGCCCTCCAATCATCGAGATCGGTTTCGCCAACTCATGCGTTTGCGTCCGCCTCTGGCTCCCATTGAGCTTCAATCCTTCACACGGGTTGAATGGGAAGCCATGATCAAGGGTAAACATGTGACTGTGCTAGAGGCGCTCAAAGATGGTAAAGCGCTATATGGGGCAACTCTTTTTTCTGAATGGCGACAGCAATTTCAGCGCTGGATAGATCGGGGCTTGCGTCGTACAGATTGCACCTGGGTCTATGATGGTGAACAAAAACGAAGGTAGCTATTCACCCCTCCCTAGCCCTCCCCAACCTGGGGAGGGCTAGGGAGGGGTGACTGAATTGTGGTCCATTCCCGGAATGGTCACCCCGTTTGAGATGCACCTCAAAGTGACACTCTAGGACTTACGCCGTTCACCTTCCGGGAAGGGGCCACGAATAGGGATGGGGTTGCACTCTGGGTTGGACCCTTCCCGGAAGGTTTTTCTCAACTGAGTAGGTCCTAATTCATCTTATCTAAACCGATTTATCCTCTAGCCATCACCTACACCACACACCAAAGGAAATCCCATGAAGATCACCGATTTGAAATGCACCACGCTGGGGACCAACCCCATTCTGCGCATTTGCACCGACGAAGGCATTGACGGTTTGGGGCCGGTGGAGTCGTACAAGCCCTACATCCGCCCGCATGTGATGTTCTACAAAGATCTGATCCTGGGCGAAGACCCCACCGATGTGGAGCGGGTGATGCTCAAGATCCGGCGCATGGGCAGCTTCAAGCCGTGGGGCAGTGCCGTGAGCGCGATTGAGATGGCGCTGTGGGACATTGCGGGCAAGGCCGCCGGTCTGCCGATTTACAAGACTGCTGGGCGGCAAGGTGCGCGACAAAGTGCGCGTCTACAACGGCGCTGTGCGCGAACCCATGCAGGGCCAGTCGCCCCAGGATTATGCCGAGAATGTGGCGAAGATGAAGGAAGCCAAAGAGGGCTTCACGATTGTCAAACAGGGTGTCTCGTTCCACAGCGGCATGGTGCGCGAGATCCCCGGCTATTTCTACGGCGACATTGAGAGCAAGGGCCGTCACCCCAACCGCGGCTTGATGACCGAGAAGGGCATGAAGCACACGATTGCCTGTGTGGAGGCCATGAAAGAGGTGCTGGGCGACGAGATCGGACTGGCGCTGGATTGTGGCCCCGGTATGATGGTTCCCGATGCTACGCGGTTGGCGAAGGCGATGGAGCCGTTCAATCTCATGTGGCTGGAGGATATGATTACCGGCGATTACACGCCCTATGTGCTGGCCGATCTCTACCGCGACGTGACCATGAAAACCTCCACGCCCATCCACACCGGCGAGCAGATCTACCTGCGCCAGAATTTTATGGATCTCATCGAAAAGCAGGCGGTGAACATTATCGGCCCTGATCCGTGTGACATTGGCGGCATTGCCGAACTGAAGTGGGTGGCCGAATACGCCGATTTGCATGGCATCCTCATGGCCCCGCACGGAACCGGCGACGGCGTGATTGGGCTGGCCGCACTGGTGCAGGTCTCGGCCACGTTGCCGCAGAACTACATCGCCTTTGAATATCCCGTCGGTCGCCCAGAGTGGTGGTATGACATTGTGGAGGGTCTGCCCGATCCCATTGTCAAAGATGGCTTCATCGACGTGTGGGATACTCCCGGTCTGGGCATTACTATCAACGCCAAAGCCGCCGCAAAATATTTGTCCGACGAGGATAAAGACTTTTTTAATTAGGGTGGGGATTGGGATCGGATATTAGGGATTGGAGATTAGGGATTGGATATTGCAGATGACACAAATACCCAATCCCTAATATGTGAAATGCTTTGTAGCGCGGCTTATGTCCGGGTATATGGCCTCTTTGCACAGAGTAAGATACGCTTGGGGTATTCGGCTTGATTGTAGCCAAGGTTCTCACTTAGCATGTTTGGGGAAATTGAATGAATGACAAACAAGCACAACTAGACGCCATCGCCGAGGAAGTTCGCACCCTGACTGACTCGCCGCTCTATGAATATCGCACCGCCAACAAATATCACATGGTCTTTGGCGATGGTGATGCCGATGCCGATATTCTTTTGATTGGGGAGGCTCCCGGCGAATGGGAAGCCAAAAAGGGGCAGCCTTTCGTGGGTGCTTCGGGGCGGATGCTCAACGAACTGCTTGAAGGCATTGGCTTGGCGCGACCGGATATTTACATTACCAACGTGGTTAAGGACCGCCCGCCCAACAATCGCGATCCGCAAAAGGGGGAGATCGCGCTGTACACACCCTTTTTACTTCGCCAGATCGAAGTGATCCAGCCGCGGGTGATCGCTACACTGGGCCGCTTTGCCATGGACTTTATTTTCGAGACCTTTGACATGGCCGAACAAGGGCAGAAGATCAGCGACATGCACGGCAAGTCCCTCACGGCCCACACGCCCTACGGCGAGATCTCGGTTGTGCCGCTCTTTCACCCCGCTGTGGCGCTCTATAACCAGAGCCAAAAACAGACGTTGATAGACGATTTTCAGGTGTTGAAGCAGTTTGTGGGGTGAAAAATGCTTGCTCAGTCACTGCTTTGAAAGGACTGCATTCGTATATTTAAACGATTTGGATAGGTTGACATGATGTCGAATTTGACATAAAATGTGCCTATGTCGATAGAGAATAAACCCTTGATTTGGCTGTATGGTGAGATTCAAACTCCGCCTTTTTCTTCTGCGGCACGGGTCGAGGCTGGATTTTTGTTGCGACAGCTCCAAGGTGGAGCAATTCTATCCATGCCCTACTCGCGACCAATGCCATCGATTGGGGCACGGGTGCATGAATTGCGTGTGAACGATCGGAATGCGACATATGGCGCATCGTTTATCGAATCGACAACGATGTAATCATCATTGTTGATGTGTTTAGCAAAAAGACGCGCACCACCCCAAAGCGGGTGATCGATCTCTGCCAGGAGCGTTTGTCTCGATACGATGCGATTGTGGGAGGGGAATAAATGGAACAGTCTAAACAGGAAAGACTTGAAGCCGCTGGTTGGAAGGTGGGCAGTGTTGAAGAGTTTCTTGGGCTGAGCAAGCAAGAGATAGAATATATAGAAATGAAACTGGTCTTAAGCCATCAAGTTCGTGAACAGCGCCAACGGCAGGGGCTGACACAAGTCGAGGTTGCGCAGGTTGTTGGCTCGAGCCAATCGCGCGTTGCCAAGATGGAAGCTGGTGATCCCTCGGTTTCCATTGATTTACTTCTAAAAACCTTGATTGCTTTGGGTGCTTCTCGTGTTGAAATTGCAAGTATCCTAAGCGCCGACTCACTCACCACAGCCTAGCAAAGTAGAATAAAATCATGTCCCCTTTACGCGTACTCGTCACCGCCGCCGCCAGCGGCATTGGCCGCACGATTGTAGAAACTTTGCTGGCTGACGGCGCACAGGCGCACATTTGCGATGTGAACGCCGAAGCGTTGGCCGCTTTCCAACACAATCACCCCGATGTGGGCGCAACGCTGGCCGACGTCTCGGACCCGGCGGCGGTGGATCGCCTTTTCGCGGAAGCCGTGGCCCATCTGGGCGGGCTGGATGTGTTGGTGGCGAATGCGGGCATTGCTGGCCCCACCGCGCCGGTGGAGGAGATCTCGGTGCAGGATTGGCAACGCACGGTGGACGTGAACTTGAACGGCGCGTTTTATACGATTCGCCGCGCTGTGCCGCTGATCAAAGCCGCGGGCGGCGGCTCGATTGTGATCATGTCATCGGCGGCGGGGCTGTTTGGCTATCCGCTGCGCGCACCTTATGCGGCGTCAAAATGGGCGCTGATTGGGTTGACCAAAACGCTGGCAATGGAACTGGGCGCGTTTGGCATCCGCGTGAATGCCATTTGTCCGGGACCTGTGGCCGGCCCGCGTATTGATGGCGTGATTGCAGCCAAAGCCGAGGCGCGTGGCGTCCCCTTTGGCGAAATGAGCGAGACCTATCTCAACACGCTTTCGCTGCACACGTTCATCGACCGCCAGGATATTGCCAACATGGTGCAATTCCTCACGTCGCCTGCCGGGGCCAAAATCTCTGGGCAGGCGCTGGCAGTGGACGGTCACACGGAGACGCTGCGCACGTGATTGGGGCATCAGGGATTGGGGATTAAGAAAAGCAAGGCTCGGCGAATAGGTTCTCGCCGAGCCTTGCTTTTTACGCATTACGCATCACCGCGCAATCGTCGGCAAGAAGATCCTCTGGCGAGTGCGTCGCACCTGTATAGGTACGAACGGTAAACCCTGGAGCGGAACAGTGTCATGCGTCGAGGATAACGCCAGAGCCGTAAGTATACTTCGGCTCAGCGTGTATGCCATCTCTACCGGGGCATTGTCAGGCTATCTTGGCTTCGGGTATACTGCACCTTAGCACATTCACCCCACCATGCACAACCGCAGAGGAGCACCCATGAGTACGCCTGAAGAGAAAGCCCGCGAGATTTTTGGTGAACGGGCCGCATTTTACGCCACAAGCAAGTGCCACACCGATCCCGAAGTGTTGGGGCGCGTGGTGGAACTGGCCCAGCCGCGCGCCAATTGGCGGGCGCTGGACATTGGCACGGGCACAGGCCACACGGCCTTTGCGCTGGCCTCCCAGGTGGCCCGTGTCATCGCCACCGACATTACCCCGGAAATGCTGGCCCAGGGCGAACGGCTGCAAGAACAAAATGGCCTGAGCAATGTCAGCTTCCGCGAGGCCGATGTGCATAGCCTGCCCTTTGGCGATGCCACCTTTGATCTGGTGGCCTGTCGGCGCGCTGCCCACCATTTTTCCGACATTGACAAGGCCGTGGCCGAGATGGTGCGGGTGCTCAAGCCGGGCGGGCGCATTGTAATCGACGACCGTAGCGTGGCCGAAGATGACTTTGTCGACGCCACCATGAACGAACTCGACCTTTATCATGACCGTTCGCACGTGCGCCAATATCGGCCCAGCGAGTGGCGCGCCATGCTCGAAACTGCTGGCATTACCGTGGATGCGGTGGAACCGTACACGCGCCACCGTCCCATCAGCGATCTCACCAAAGACGTGGTGGCCGAAGACGTGGCGTTGGTCCACCAAACGCTTGCCCGGTGGAACGACGACGAGCGCGCCAAGATGAACTATGCCCAGATCGACGGCGTGGATCACATCAATCATTGGTATGTGATTGTGGCGGGGAAGAAATAGTGAATGGTGAATGGCAAACATGATCGATGACGTGCCATGCAACTTGCAATTCGCAACGTATATCCCAGGATAGCTCATGTACCTAACCCTGCTCCGCCGCCGCAGTTTCTTGCTGCTCTGGCTGGCCCAAATTAGCTCGACGCTGGCAACCCACCTCTTCAACATTGGGGTGATGGTGGTGATCTTTGAACAGACCGGCTCGGCGCTCCAGGCGGCGGGTGTGTTGGTGAGCCGTACGCTGCCCCATGTGTTGTTGGGGCCTGTGGCCGGCGCGCTGGTGGATCGCTATCCGCGCAAGCGCGTGCTCATGGCAATGGAACTGTTGCGTGCCCTGCTCGTGGGGATTGCTTTCTTTTTGGTCGGGAACGGCGCGCCCAACGTCTGGGCCATCTATGCCGTGGTGGCCGGGTTGACCATTGCCGACGCGCTCTATAAACCGGCGCAGATGTCCCTGATCCCAGCGTTGGCGGCGCGTGAGGAGATTGTCCACGCCAACAGTCTGGTTAACAGCACCAACTATGGCGTGATGGGGATTGGCTACGCCATCGGCGGGCTGATGATCCTCTATCTGGGGCTGACCACCATCATCGGCATCAACCTCATCCTCTATCTTTTGGCCGCCGCGTTGGTAACAGGTATCGCCGTGGCGCGCCGCCCCCAAGACGAACGCGGCCAACAGCAGCCTGTCTCCCTGGCGCGTTCGATTGCCGACGGTCTGGCCTATTTGCGCGATCACGATCTGGCGCGCTCGTTGATCACCATGGAATTCTTGGAACATTGGCCGCATGGCCTGTGGACCTCGGCCATGATGCTGGCCTTTACCATTGAGGCATTGGGCGTGGGCGAAGAATACTGGGGCTATCAAAGCGCGCTCTATTTTGGCGGCAGCCTGCTGGGTGCAACCCTGGCCGTCGCCTTTGCGGCGCGGCTGGGGCAACGTCCCGGCTGGGTGATTATCATCAACGCATTTCTCATGGCGTTGCTCACCGCCGCCTATGCGCTTGGTCCCAACGTGTGGGTGGTGCTCGTGATCTGTATCGTCTTTGGCCCGCCTATGGCGATCCGTGACGTGGCCCAGGATTCGCTGCTCCAATCCACGGTGGACGGGGCTGTGCTGGGCCGAGTCTATGCCACGCGGCAAACCCTGGCAAATTTTTCCTTTATGTTGTCTGGCCTGGGGCTGGCCTATCTCGCCGATGTGATGCCCGTGCGTCAGGTCTATCTGATTGGGGCCGCCCTCTACTTCCTCACATCGTTCTACGCGCTTTCCCGTTCCGCGCTGCGCTCGGCCCGCCTCACCGTGCCAGCGCCGGTTGTCATCGCCGAGCCAGTGGGGGATTGAGGCAAGGGGCAAATTGCAATTTGCAAATTCTAAAGAGCCGTAGAGTGGCATCTCCGTTTGGGGGCGAGGATCAACATTCCGGGAATGAACCAAAACTGCACAGTGTAGACCCTCAGCGCCCGGTTCATTCCTGGAATGTTCGCCCATTCGCCATTCGCCATTTTTCACGAAAGGAGTCCGCTATGACTACCGCAACAACCACCGCGTTTCACCGTGTCGCTTCTCAGGCCGAAGTCGAAAAGATCGGTCTGCACACCGTCACCGTAGATCATCATGTGTTGGTGTTGGTTGCCCACGAGGGGCAAATCTACGCCGTAGACAATCGCTGTCCGCACATGGGCTTCCCACTGGACAAGGGCAGCGTCCACGGCGGTATTCTCACCTGTCATTGGCATCACGCCCGCTTTGATCTGTGCACCGGCGGCAGTTTTGATCTCTGGGCCGACGATGTGCCCAGCTATCCTGTGGAGATTCGCGAGGGCGATGTCTATGTTGATCTCACGCCGCCGCATGATCCGGTAGCCCATCAGCGGCAACGGCTGACCGATGGGCTGGAGCGCAACCTGTCGCTGGTGATCGCCAAAGCGGTGATCACCCTCGTGGACGATGCCAATGATACGGCTGCGCCCTTTGCTGCCGGGCTGGACTTTGGCACGCGCTATCGCATGGATGGCTGGGGGCAGGGGCTGACCATGCTTACCTGCTTTATGAACATGTTGCCCAGCCTCAAACCCAAAGAGCGGGCACGGGCGCTCTATCATGGCCTTGCTGCCACGGCCAACGACACCGCCGGCCATCCCCCGCGCTTTCTCGTGCAGCCGCTGCCCGGCAACGAGCGCGATCTGCCCACGCTCAAACGCTGGTTCCGCCAGTTCATCGAAGTGCGCGACAGCGACGGGGCCGAGCGCTGTATTGTCAGCGCCATTCGGGGTGGAGCCACCGCCCAAGAGATGGCGGATATGCTTTTTGCCGCTGTGACTGATCACCGCTATATTAGCGCCGGCCATCCCCTCGACTTTACCAACAAAGCCTTTGACGCGCTGGATGCTGTGGGCTGGGAACACGCCGCCGAGGTGCTCACCAGTCTTGTGGCTGGCTATGCCAACGCCACCCGCATGGAAGAATCCAATGCTTGGCGGCATCCAATTGATCTGGTCGCTATTCTGCACGGCGCGTTTGCGCGCATTCCCGCAGTATTGGCAGAGGGTCAGCAAAGCCAAACGCAGAAAAGCGACCGTGCCTCTCTCGTTTCCACGCTCTTAAGCGAAGATCCGGCGGCGATTGCCGAGGCATTGTTGGGCGCATTGGCGGCAGGCGTTTCCGCGGTTGATCTGGCCGCGACAGTGACCTATGCCGCGGCGCTGCGCATTGCCCGCTTCCACACCAGCAACGAATTTGGCGACTGGGACACGGCGCTGCACACCTTTACCTTTGCCAATGCCGTACACGGCGGCTTGCGGCGGCTGGCGGGCTTCACCCCTGCCGATGGCGGCTATCCGCTGTTGCTGCGCGGCGTTTTTGATGCGGCCATGAGCATCTATCTCGACCGCTTCCTCAACATCCCCCCCGCGGCTACCCGAGGCCAGCAGCAACGGTCACGGCACACCCGCGCTGCCTGCGTTGGACGATCTGCTCGATCAACAACAGCAGGTGAACCAGGCCGGGCGCGCCGTGGCCGACTATCTCTTTCATCAAGGGGATGCGGCGACGTTGCGGGCCGAGTTAGGCGAATTGCTCCTGCGCGAGGATCGAAATTTCCACACCATCCAATGTGTAGAGGCGGCGTTCAACCAACATGATCTGCTGGGCGACACGCCCGAAGGCGTCCATGTGCTAATCGCCGCTGCCCGCTATTTGGCTGCGCACGCGCCCACCATGCGCGCCCAGGGCCAGACCTATGGCATTGCCCGACGGCTGCATCGCGGAGAGAAGTTGTTTGAGGGGTAGGGGTCATGGATGTGCGGTGGATGGATTCTAACGCCGTTGGAGGAGCTTATCGTACTCGGCGTGGCTACCGATCCAAACCCAGCGAATTTCGGCCCCTTCCCACAATCCAACAGCGCGATAGCTTCTGCCAACGCGAACAGAATAGATCGGTTCGCGTTGGCTTACACGTTTGAATTGTAGCCCTGGGTGTGTTGGATCATTACGAAAGTAACGATAGGCTTCACGGGCTTGCCGTTGTACATCAGCGGGCAATTGGGCAAGTAGATGACGGAAGCTGGGCGTTGTCCTGGATCTTATAGTCCACTGGTTTTCAGATCCCATAGATCATTTTCCTGGGCATTGCGTGCCTCTGCCGCCAGTTCGGCGAAGATATCTTCCGATCGGGGATCCGAGAAGAGTTCTTCCCAGCGCTGTTCTGCCTCCAGTTCCGCCTTAATCCATGCTGCTACCTTATCCTGCTCCGTTGGTGGTAATAAGCCAATCGCAGTGACAACTTCTTGCATAGCTGGGGTGATCTGCATAATAGATACATCCTTTCAAGTTCTGCCGATATCTGCTGTTTATTGTAGCATAAAATGAATGTCCCGATGGGACCTACCTTAATTTTCTCGTGAAGGAACCCGCATGAATGCCATCTATCGCAGAGTCTACCGTGCCCAGTGTCAACCAGGGGCGGAAGCAGCTACGGCTGCCTATTTTGAAGCACAACGCACGGCGCTCCAAGAGGTCATTGCCGACCAACGGCTGTTGACCGTCAGTGTCTTCCGCTGGGAGACGACTTTCTTTGTTTATTACGAAGCGGTGGGTACAGACGCCGTCCCGGATGAGCTATTCGGGCATGGGGCCGATTTGCTGCGCCTATGGCCGGGGAAAGGGGAGCCGCGCGCGTTTGTGCCCATGATGGACATCTTCCACTGTGGCGAGCCGATCAGCCTGGAGCAATGGCAGCGCCGCTCGCCCATTGAGGAGATCCGCGCCCGCATCACGCACTTGCAGCCGCACATGCTGAGCAGCTACATTTTCTATCACTACCAATTACAGGAAGAAAAGCCGGGCAGTTTCGACAAATACTGCCTGATCAGCCTGCACGAAAACCTGCTCTTCTTCTATCAAGAATTCCCCAACGAGTTGGAATCCCCGCCGCGCACAGGCAAACTCACCACACACCACACCCCCGACGACTGGCATGGGACCATGTTTCCCCACTTCCTCCTCTGGGACGACGCGCCCGAAGGACAGGAGATCTGGCGGGATGTGGAGCGGGTGCTGTCGTTGCGGCGGGCAGAACCGCAGCCGGATTGAAATACACTGCTGAGATGAAAAACCTGCTTCAGCCAGGTGCACTATGATAGTAGAAGTTGTGCAGTTGATCCAGACCTGCTAGGTTTCTGAAACTTGGCAGGTCTCCTGAAAACTTACCAAGTGCATAAGCACTAAATATTTCGCTCAGTTGTGTGAAAGCGTAGCTTTGTCTATACTATTCTTAACCTAAGCCACCGTGAGAAGCATCGAAATTTCATCACGCCCCTGCCCACACCAGACCCTTGTTGTTTCCACATGTCGCTGAAAAGCCTTGCCCTACCTTTTGTCCTCAACTCGTCGGACAACAATCCAGTTCAGGATTTCTTTGTGCCTGCGCTGAAGAACTCTGCGCGCTATGATCGCGGCGTGGGCTATTTCAGTTCGGGCTGGCTACGGCTGGTGGCAGAAGGACTGGTGGAATTTGCCGCCAATGCAGGGCGCATGCGCCTGATTGCCAGCCCGGTTCTTGATGATGGTGATTGGGAAGCCCTGGCGATGGGAAGCCAGAGCACAGCAGAATGCAGAGTTACGTGCCATTCTGCTGCGTGCTATTACAAATCTTGCCGATAGCTTGAAACAGGATACACTCTCGGCGCTGGCGTTGACAGGATACCCGTAGGCAAGATCTCGCTGGCGTGCGCTAAAATAGCCTGAGTGAATAATCCAGGAAATGGAATCGATCATGGAAATGGTATTAACGCTCGCCCTCTTGCTGATTCTCTTGGGCGTGGGGTTGTGGCTTTGGGGACGACGCCAACGGCTGGCAACAGGTGTGCCTGTGGGCGAGGTGATCTACAGTGACACAGGCGAGTGGGAGACCGTGCAAAAGCCTTTGCTCAGTCGCCGCTATGGGCTGGTGGGGCGGCCTGATTATCTGGTACGGGTGCGAAAAGCAGGCGTGGAACAGGTGATCCCAGTGGAGGTGAAGAGCCACGCTCGGCCCAAACAGCCCTACGAAGGCCACATTTTACAACTGGCGACCTATTGTCTGTTGATCGAAGATACAATGGGCGTTCGCCCGCCCCACGGCCTTTTGCGCTATGCCAACGCCACGCTGTGCATTCCCTATACCGATGATCTGCGCCAGCGTGTGCTTGCCACCGCCGACGCTATCCGCGCTGCGCGCACAGCCAGCACGGTTCACAGACAACACGCCGAACCCCAACGCTGCCGCCCGTGTGGCTATCGCGGGGCTTGTGGCAAAGAAGCGCTGGAGTAGACGATGGAACGTAAAAGGCAAAAGTGGCGCATTGGAGTAAAAGCATCTCTGCCTCTCTGCGTTAAATGCTGGCGCGGTTTAAGTGGGGCAGGCGCTTTGCCAGCGTTGTAGATCGTGTGGCGTATCCAGATCCAGCGCCAGTTGCGGGGAATGGACCACCTCCACGGTCAGTCCGCGGCGTGGGCCTGTTGCACATGGCGGGCGAAACTGTCGGGGCCATAGGCGAAGGTCAGCGCATCGGGCGGGATAAGCAACAGCGCATTCGTGCCGCCGTCGCCGCTGGGGGCAATCACCACGCCACGGCCCAGGGCACGCCCCCGTTGCGCCAGCGCGCGCATATCCGCAGCGGTGAGCAAAGGGAGATCGGCGGGCAAAATCAAAAGCGCATCGGCCCCACAGGCCAGGGCTTCGGCACGCGCCGCCGTCAGCGCCCGGTTGAGCAGCAGATCGGCATTCTCGCCGTTGAGCGGATCGCCCTCACGCACAACTTGCACCCCGGCGGCCTGTGCCAGCGCGTGGACCACGGGGTCTCGGCTGATCACCAGCGTGCCCGCCAGCTCCGCCACTTCCCCGGCCACGGCTAATGTCTGCACCAGCAGTTGTTGGCTCAGCCGTTGGCGCTCTTCCCCACCCAACACTGGGGAGAGGCGGCTTTTACTTTGGGCCAGGGGCTTCACAGGCACGATGAGCCAGAGATGCATAGGGCTAATCGGCGCGTTGCGAGCGGGGAGCCGCAGCGGTGGTCATGTGGTTGCGTGGCAGGGATAGGCCAAAGTCCAGCACAGCGCGGGCCAGCGCGGCTTTGCTTTCAATGTTGGTCATCAGCGTCTGAGTTACTAGTGCCGGCAGGATCACCGCCTCGGCAAGTTCGGCGTCGCGCTCGTCAATCACAAAGCCATCCAGCACATCGCCCAAGTGATCCACCACGGTGAGTGGGCTGATCATCTCGCCCAACTCCTGCATCATCTTGGCGGCGGGGCCTTTGATGGCCGCACCGTTGACAATGGGGCTGACGGCGACTTTGCAGGCTTTGCTGTGGCGCAGACGTTCGCGTAGTCCCGGCACCGCCAGAATGGGATCGATGCTGACATAGGGATTGCTGGGGCAAAAAACGATAATATCTGCTCGATCCAGCGCCCGTTTCACTTCCACCGAGACGCGCGCCCGATCCGCGCCCAGGAATGAAAAGTCGATGAGTGTGGGTTCGCAGCGGAGGCGCACAAAATAGTGTTGAAAGGGCAGATCGCCCTCGTCCGTATGCACCAGCGTGCGCACTGGTTCGTTGCACATGGGCAAGATGGTGGAGGGTACGCCCAGCATACGGCGCAGGCGGTCGGTGACTTCGCTGAGCGGAATGCCCTGGCGCAGCCATTCGGTGCGGCGCAGATGCAGTGCTAAATCTTTGTCGCCGATGCGGAACCAGCTTTCGCCTCCAAAGCGCTCCATCTCGGTCAGCGTCACAAAGCTTTCGTCAAGCCGTCCCCAGCCTGTTTCCGGGTTGTTAATGGCGGCCAGATTATAGAGCACAGTGTCCAAATCGGGGCAGATGCTCAATCCCCAATGTTCAAAATCGTCGCCTGTGTTGACGATGACGGTAAGCGCGCCGGCGGGCAGAACGGCTTGCAGACCCGTGGCGAGTTTGGCCCCGCCCACCCCGCCGGCCAGGGCAACCACGTTGATTCCGACAAAGTTCTCTTGTGCTTGAGACATAAGCTACCCATTCCTAAAGGCAAAAGGTAAAGTGTAAATAATTCCAGGTGCGACGCACTCGCCAGGAGTAGACGGGTTGTGAAAGCTTGGGTGGCGAGTGCGTCGTACCCAGGATCTCTATAGGTACAAGTGCAAAAGGCAAAAGTGGTTCAGTCTATCTTTTCTGAAATCCGATAAATCCGTTTCAGCCGGAAAATCAGTCTTCTCGTCTGGTTTACGTTCAGCGCCAGACCACACGGCTCTCCATAGGCGCGCGTTCGCGTTCTTTGCTCTCCGCCGGATAGCCCAGGGTAATCAATGCCTGAGGATGCCAGCTTTGGGGCAGATCGAGTACCGCCGTCACCAGCTCCGGCACAAAGAGCGGGGCGCACATCCAACATGCGCCCAAGCCATAATGGTGCGCCGCCAGCAGCAAATTCTGGCAGGCCAGGGCAACGCTTTGCACCGCCATCAACCATTCAGCATCGGCGCGCTTGGCGTCGGGATAGACGTCCATGTCGTCCATACAGACCGCAGTCACCACCAGCGCCGCCGCCCCGGTGATGCGCGCATGGCTGATTGCCACCCGCTTCTCAATGAAGGCAGGATCGGCGCCATCGCCGCCCAGATCGCGCCGCCAGCGTTCGCCCATGTGTGCGCTAAGATTGGTCTTGGCGTCGTCGCTGCTGATCACACAAAAGCGCCACGGTTGGCGATTGTGCGCCGACGGTGCCCATGTCGCCGCCTCTAGGATGCGCTGCAAAATCTCCGGCGCAATCGGCCGCGGCTGATAGCGGCGAATCGAGCGGCGCGAGCGGATCAGATGCCAAAAAGTATCCTCTGCCAGCGGCGTAGAGAGTGACGAAGGGAGGTCTGTCCAAAGGGGTGCAGTGTTCATTGCCGGGATTATAACACGCAACCCAGTACGCAAAAACTTTCCTTGACGGAGTCTGGTGTGCCATGTACAATAGCCTCAAATTGATTTGTCAGACATCTGCCCTGCACGTGAAACGTAAAACGTGACGCCCTTCCCGGAATCTTCACGTTTCACGCTTCACGTTTTGTATTTCATACCCGCCCGCACAAAGGAGTTCGTTCATGGCTGAGCCAACCTATACCCGTGTAGCCCTTTATTTACAGGACAAACACCCCATCCGCGAGGGGATGGAGTATGCACGTTATGCCGAGGAAAAGGGCTTTGAGGCCGTGTGGCAGGCCGAAAGCCGCCTTGTGCGCGATGCGATTGTGCCCTATGGCCGCCTTTGCCGCCGTTACCAGCCGCATCAAGATCGGCTCCGGCGTGATCAACAACTGGACGCGCAACATTGGCTTGCTGGCGGCCACTTTTTTGACCCTGGACGATCTCGCCCCGGACCGCATTATCTGCGGCATTGGCGCGTGGTGGGATCCGCTGGCGAAGAATGTGGGCATCGACCGGCGCAAACCGCTCACCGCCATGCGCGAGACGATTGAAGTAATGCGGCGGCTGCTGGCAATGGAGAATGTGACCTTCGAGGGCGAATTTCATCAGGTCAAGGGCGTGGAGTTGGACGTGGTACACGGGCGGCGCGAGCCGCGCAACGTGCCGATGATGATCGGGGCCACGGGGCCACAAATGTTGGAGATGACCGGCGAGATCAGCGACGGCTGCGTGCTCAATTATTGTGTGCCGCCGGACTATAACCACATGGCGTTGGAACGGCTGGAGGCGGGCGCAAAGAAGGCCGGGCGCAGCCTGGACGATATCGACCGCCCGCAGTTAATCGTCTGCTCCGTGCATGAAGATCGCCAGATCGCGCTGGACGGCGCACGTGAGTTGCTCACTCAATACTTGGCCCAACAGCCGCACATTGCCCAGGCCAGCGGTGTCAAAAAAGAGACCGTGGCCCAGATCCAGTCGATCCTGGGCTGGCCTGCCACCCACGAACAGGTGCGCCAGGCCATGCACTTTGTCCCCGATGATCTGGTGGAGCGCATCACGGCCAGCGGCACGCCAGACGATGTAAAGAAGAAGGTGCGCGAGTATATGGCAAACGGGGCAACCTGCCCCATCCTCTACCCGCTGGGCGATGTGAAATTGATGATTGATACCTTTGCCGGCGGATTTTAGTCCACTACGATTGGAGCGAGCCATGATACGATTTTTAGCCAGTGCTGCTGTGATAGCCATCGGTGTGGAACGCTTTGCGCGCTGGGCCAACCGCCGCGCCGAGGGCCAGCTCGACAAAATGCAGGAAGCTGCCTTTAGCTCGCCGGGAGCCGAGGCCCCTGTGCCCGCCGATGTGATTGTGGGCGCGCTGGGGCTGTTGCTGGGGCATTTAGCCCTGGGTAAACTGCTGGGGCTGCCCGGCTGGCAAAGCTGGGTGAGCCTGATGCTGGGCAGTGCCGCGGGTCTCTTCTGGCATCAGCGGAAGGGCTAATCGATGATTGTACGTGAAGTGGGCGATGGGCGGCTGCTTTGTATTCACCAAACCACCCATGCGCTCATGGCCGGGCAGTTCTGTCGTTTTTGGGGCAATGGGGAGTTTGCTCCGCCGCGGCCCTATGCCCCGGTGATGATGGCAATTGGTCAACACGACAATGGCTGGGTAGAGTGGGAATTGGCCCCGCGCCTGCGCCCCGATGGCTTTCCCATGGACTTTATCACCTACACGGATCAGGCTGAAAAGACCCACCTCTGGCAGCGCGGCATCGAGCGGGTCTGGGCACAGCATCCCTACGCCGCGCTGATCATTAGCCGCCACGCCAGCATTCTCTATGAAAAGTTTCAAAGTCAGGGCGCGTATGATGTAGCCAACGACCGCGAGGTGAGCCGTTTTTTGGCCGATCAGCGGGCGTTATTGGAAAAAGCGCACCGCATCTTGGGCGCTGATCCCGAATTTGTGCTTTTGCTTCAGCCCGAGGTGATTGAGACCGATACGCGCCTGCTTCAATTTGGCGATCATGCCAGCCTACAGGTTAGCATCCCCTGGGCGGCGCAGACGACGCTCTCCGACTGCCCGCTGGATTACAGCGGCGCAACCACGGAGATCGTCATGCGTTTTGACGACGAACGCATCTTTTTTGATCCCTGGCCCTACAGCGTTGACCACTTTGAGGTCAGCATGGAAGGCTATCTCGTCGAGCAAACTCACTTTGCCAGCGAAGCGGCGTATCAGCAGGCGTTGGCCGATGCCCCGTTTTATCGAAAGATCTGGAGAGTAATGCGTAAGGAGTAGCTTTATCTTGACCTACGCCTTACTCATTATCTTTTACCCCTGAGGAGTTCCATCTGTGTACAGTTTTTATTTCTCTCCCCATACTCTGGCCGAGGCGTTGGCGCTGAAAGCCGAATACGGCCAACGGGCGCGCATCCTCGCCGGGGGAACGGATCTGCTGATTGAACTGGATCGCGGGGTGCGTTCTGCGCCGGATGGACGCGAACTGGGCCTCATCGACCTGACCCGCATCTCCGGTCTGGCAGACATGGGGGAGATGGGCGGATGGATTCATCTGGGGCCGCTGGTGACGCATAACCAATGTGTGGCGAGCGCGCTGATTGTGGAAAAGGCTTTCCCGCTGGCGCGGGCCTGCTGGGAAGTGGGCGCGCCGCAGATCCGCAACCGCGCCACGGTGGCCGGCAACATTATCACCGCCAGCCCGGCCAACGATACAATTGTGCCGCTGTTGGCGTTGGATGCCACGGTGACGGTGCAGAGCGCGGCCCGCGGCGAACGCACGCTGCCGCTTGCACAATTTATGACTGGCTTTCGCAAGGTCGATCTGGCCGCCGATGAAATTTTGACGCGCATTTCGCTGCGTCCGCTGGGGGCAAATGCCCACGGCAACTTTATCAAACTGGGGCTGCGCCGGGCACAGGCGATTAGCGTGCTGAGCGTGGCCGCCGTGGTGGAGTTCACTTCGGGTAATGGCTCTGGCCGTGAGAATGTTGTCGAGAATGCACACATTGCCTTGGGCGCGGTGGCGCCGACTGGTGGTGCGGGCGACGGAAGCCGAAGTGTTTTTGGTGGGTAAACCGCTGACAGAGACAGGTCATTGCCGAGGCGGCGCGGCTGGCCGTGAACGCCGCCAGCCCGATTGACGACATTCGCAGCAGTGCGGACTATCGGCGTGCAATGGTGGAGACGTTGACCGCTGCGCATCCTACGCCAGATCCGCGACGGGCGGGCGCGTGACGGTTGGCTGGATGCCCCGGTCATGCTCTGGGGGGAGACGGGCGGGAAGTGGCCGGTGGCGCAGGGACGGCAGACGACAGACGGCGGACCGCAGACCACAGACCACGCAGCACGTAGCACGCAACACGCCACTGTCAACGCAACCATGGTAGCGCTTTCCTCTGGCATGACGCTGCTTGATAGCCTGCGCGAAGCGGGTTTTGTGAGCGTCAAAGAGGGCTGCGCCGAGGGCGAATGTGGCGCGTGTACGGTCTTTCTGGATGACATGGCGGTGATGGCCTGCCTGGTTCCGGCAGAACGGGCGGCGGGCAGCGAAGTCGTTACGGCGGAGGGGCTGGGCAATCCCGCGCAACTGCACCCAGTGCAGGCAGCCCTTGTGGGCAGTGGCGGTGTACAATGTGGGTACTGCACGCCGGGCTTTGTCATGTCTGCGGCCAAACTGCTGGAGGAACGTCCCCAGCCCACGCCGCACAGAAGCCATGGAAGCACTGGCTGGCAACCTGTGCCGCTGCACGGGCTATCGAAAGATCATTGATGCGGTGGTGGCGGCTGGAGAGCAAGGATTGTGACCTCACAGTCCAAAGGGAGATTGACAAATGGAAGCGCAGATTGACCAGATTCCGCAACGTGGGCAGATAGACCTGACGATTCATGTTTCGGCAACCATGAACTATTCCGCCGAGGCAGCTCGCAAGATCGTGGGGCGGTTTGCGGCGAATGAAATATCCTATCTGTTGCGTGCCGATACGCCGTCACTTTTGATCAGTGAACAGGTTTGTTGGCGTGTTCCCCTTTCTCTGGCCTTGCCACACCATGGTGAGATAGGGGTGGTGGGCAGTGTTGATGTGGCTGTAGAGACGGGTGAGTTTCAGATATCGCCAGAACAAATTCAGGATATAATGCATAATGCCAATCAACAAGCTGCCCATTATTCCACCGCTGGCCGTTCCGCACCTTGAACAAAAAGATCTGGCTGATTGCTTAGCAGCTTGTGCGTCTATGGTGCTTGCTTATGCGGGGCTATGAAATCAAATATACGGAACAGTAATCGTTCATGACCCAGCATTTGCCACAGGCTTACAATCAGTTTCACACGATGAATTTCTGCTGGCATGGCTCAATTGCGACTATGCGTGTGCCATTATCGAATGAACTGCATTATCCATCCCAATTTCCCAAAGGAGTTTTTGAATGCTTTTCGAGTTACGGCAGTACCGCATCCAACCGGGGCGGCGCGACGAGTGGGTGAAATTTATGGAAGAGGTGATCATCCCGTTCCAGGCATCCAAGGGCATGGTGGTGGTGGGGAGCTTCACAGCCGAGGAAGAGCCGGATCTCTACGTCTGGATTCGCCGCTTTGAGAGCGAAGAAGAGCGCAAGGAACTCTACGACGCTGTCTATCAAAGCGACGTGTGGAAAAACGAGATCGCGCCCAAAACCGCGGGCATGAACATTCGCGAGCAGATGGTGATCACGCGGCTCAACCCAACGCCAAAGTCAGTGATTCGGTAACTACGACTTGGCGATTGGAGACTGGCGATTAGGCTCGAAACTCCAATACCCCAATCGCTTAATCTCCGATCGCCAGATCCGCCCTCCCAAGAATGGATAAAACCAGATGTCTATCTCCACACCTATTCGCTGGGGCATTATCGGCTGTGGCAATGTGACCGAAATGAAGAGCGGACCGGCCTTTCAAAAGATCCCCGGTTCGGCGCTCTCCATGGTCATGCGCCGGGACGCGGCCAAAGCCGAGGATTACGCCCGCCGTCACTTGGTTCCACGCTGGACAACCGATGCCGATGAGTTAATCAACGCGCCGCAGGTGGACGCCGTCTACATTGCCACGCCGCCAGACAGCCACGCCGACTATACCGAGCGGGTGGCGGCGGCGGGCAAGCCGGTCTATGTGGAAAAGCCTATGGCGCGCACCTATGCCGAATGTCTGCGCATGATCAACGCCTGCGAAGCAGCAGGCGTGCCGCTCTATGTCGCCTACTATCGGCGGCAGTTGCCCACCTTTGTCAAGGTCAAAGAACTGGTGAAGAGCGGCGTGGTGGGCGATGTGCGCTTTGTTTCGATTCAACTCTTGCAGTCAATCCGCGAGGCCGAGCGCAGCCCAGAAACGCTGCCCTGGCGTGTGATGCCTGAAATTGCCGGGGGCGGACACTTTTTTGATCTGGCTTCGCACCAATTGGATTTTCTTGATTATCTTTTGGGGCCGATAGCTTGGGCACAGGGGCAAAGCGCCAATCAGGCGGGGCTATACCCCGCCGAAGACGTGGTCTGTGCCAACTTCCGCTTTGCGTCTGGCGCAATGGGCAGCGGGATCTGGTGCTTCACTGTTGCACCGGAACAGCGCACAGATCGGATTGAGATCTATGGCAGCGAGGGCAAGATCAGCTTTTCCACCTTCAGCCCCGACCCTGTCCGCTTGGAGCGCAACGACGAGGTACAGACTTGGGAGATCCGCTATCCTGACCATGTGCAGCAGCCGCTGATTACGACAATTGTGGATGAACTTTTGGGCAGCGGCAAATGCCCCAGCACGGGCGTCAGCGCGGCCAGAACGTCGAGGGTGATGGATGAAATCGTGGGTCGATAGAATGTCTGCGTGGCTGCGCGGCCACCCCCCAACCGAATCCGTGCCAGTGGCGGCAGAACCTGCCCCGCCTGTGGACACGCGCGCGCTTCCCACGTCATCCACCGTTGCATGGGAAATCCCTGTGTTGCAAATTGCCTACTATCCTGCCCGCAACGAGCAGATCGACCGCGCCGTGACCGGGGATGTGGCTGGCCCGGTGGAGGCGATCCGCCAGCATGTGGCGCGCACTACGCAGACCGTTATCAACGCGCTGGAACGCGGCAGCACCTATCACGGCTACAAAGATCCGGCGGCGCAGCCCAGCTTGCGCTATCGGATTGTGGAGACGCTGGAATTTTTAGAGCCACTGCCGACCTATGCTAAGCGCGGCCATGGCGTGCCCATGACTGATTACAACGCCATTATGGCGCGTGTGGGCATCGAGCAGTGGGTGATGGCGCGCGGCGTTAAAGAAGTCTGGCTGTGGGGCTATCATGGCGGCGTCGTCGACCTGTGGGAATCGAACATGGCGGGGCCGTGGGGCGACATCAGCAACAGCGACCGCGATTTTCACGATCTGCCCGTGTTGGATCGCACCTACACCGTTTATCATTACAACTATGGTCGCGGCCCGTCTGAAGCGGTGGAAGACCACATGCATCAGATCGAAGCCGTGCTACGCTACATTGACGCCGATCTCTTTTGGGACAAATTTGTGGGCAAGCCCGGCGAAGGGCGTTGCGGCTGGGCACACTTTCCGCCCAACGGCGAGCGCGATTATGACTGGGCCAACCGCTCGTATGTTTTGACCGATCTTGAGGATCGGCGGCCCGATGGTGGCGGCGAAAAAACGCGCATGAACTGCACGCGCTGGAACTGTGATAGCCTGACCTGGTTCATCTATTGGATGCAAAATGTGCCTGGCGCGGGCAATGGCCTCACCTATCGCGGGCAGCCGTTGCACAATTGGTGGACCTTCATCGGCGATTTTGACGCCGCCATGCAGCGCCATTTAGGCTTGAGCAATCGATGATACATCTGACCCTTACCAGAAAGTAACTCATGCAGCCTAACCTCCCACGGCGGTATGTGAGCATCCTCATTGGGTTGATTGCGTTGGCGTGGTCGGGCGTTGCCCACGCCCAGGAAAAGACGCCCACCCTGCCATTAACCTTTCTCGATCGTCCTTTGCTTGTCGGCATTTACGAAGATCCGCCTTTTGTGATTGTCGCCGACGGGAACACGTGGGATGGTCTGAGCGTGCAACTCTGGCGCGAGATGGCCGAAGAACTGGGGCTGTCCTATCAATTTGTCAGCGTGGAGCGGAACGATGTGTTTGCCCAGGTGGCCGACGGCACGCTGGATCTAGCAATTGCAGCCGTGGCAACGGTTGAAGGCGAGGAAGTGGTTGACTTTACCCAGAGCTATCTAACCACCCAGTTGGGCACTGCCGAATTGCGGAATCAGACCATTTACGAGGTCGCCCGCGCCATCCTTTCGCCCCGTTTCCTTTCCACCACGTTTTGGGTCGGTGTAATGATTGCGATTGCCGGTGCGCTTCTCTGGTTTTTCGAGGGGCGTCAGCATCAAGATATGTATGGCGAACGGGTCCACTCTGGACTGTGGGCTGGTTTCTGGTGGGCAGCTGTTACCCTTTCCACCACGGGCTATGGGGATATCGTGCCGCGCAGCACAATGGGGCGCGTGATTGCACTGCTCTGGATGTTGCTGGCAATGGTGATCACGGCCAGCTTGACCGCCACGATTACCAGTGTAATCACGCTTAACGCTGGGTATCGTCCGGTGGAGTTCCCCGCCGGGCTGGACGGTCTGCACGTTGGCGTTATCGCTGATTCGGCGGCGGCGCAGTTTTTAGATATCGAGTCAATTTCCTATCGCTCTTTTGAAAGCGCGGAAAGCGGCATCAAGGTGCTACACAAAGGTGAGATCGACGTTTTTGTGGATAATGTGGCGGTGCTGCGCTATTTACGCAGCCAATCCAGCACGTTTCTAGATCTGAATATCCAGACCACCGGTGAACAACCGCACGCCTACACCTTTGCCCTGGCCGAAGAGAGCGAACTGTTGGAGCCGTTCAATCGTTTGATCCTGGCCCGCATCAACAGCCGCCAATGGCAACAGGTGATCCACCGCTTTATGCCAGAGTAGACTATGTTCGAGATTTCACCGTTTGACGCTGCGCGATTGGGAAGCCGTGCGTGCCATCTATCTTGAAGGCATCGCCACGGGCAACGCCACTTTTCAGACCGAAGCCCCCACGTGGGAAGGCTGGGATGGCGGCCATTTGGCGACGCCGCGGTTGGCTGTTCGCCGAGAGGGAACGCTGCTGGGCTGGGCGGCCCTCAGCCCCATTTCCAGCCGGGCTGTCTACGCCGGCGTGGCGGAGATCAGCATTTACGTGGCCGAACATGCGCGAGGGCAAGGCGTCGGACGGGCGTTGCTTAATGCGATGATTACGGCAGCCGAAGCCGCAGGAATCTGGACGCTACAGGCGGGTATTTTCCCCGAAAATGTCGCCAGCCTTGCCCTGCACCAGCGCGGCGGATTTCGCATGGTGGGTCGTCGCCAACGCATCGGTCGTTATCATGGAACGTGGCGTGATGTGCTGCTCTTGGAGCGGCGCAGCACCATTGTGGGAGTCAATTAAATGCAAGTCGAAGTGACAACCTATTATTTGGAAATGGTGAGTCGGGATCAGTTGCGCTCTGCCAAATCCGTTGATCTGCCGTTTACCGTACAGCGCGCCGAAATTCCCTATCCCGCCCTTAACCGCTTTCTCTATCAACAAGTGGGCGCAGCGTATACATGGACGGATCGGCTGAGTTGGAGCGAAGAGCGCTGGCTGGCATGGCTGGATCGCCCGGCGCTGCAAACTTGGCTTGGCTATGTACGCGGCACGCCCGCCGGCTATGTTGAGCTAGAAGCCCAGCCTGAAGGCAATGTTGAACTGGCCTATTTTGGGCTGTTGCCGCCATTTGTGGGCAAGGGATTGGGGGGGCTGTTGCTCACCAATGCCATTGAACGGGCATGGGCGATGGATGCACAGCGCGTCTGGGTGCACACGTGTAGCCTCGATCACCCGGCGGCGTTGCACAACTATCAAGCCCGCGGCTTTCGCCTCTATGATGAGAAACGCCACCTCCAGACTGTGGCGCGGCCGGAGATGGTATCTTGAGCAATCCTTTTGAACACCTGGCCCGCGGCCAAGCGCTGCCCCGCCGTGGAAACTGGTTGACGCGTAGCCTCGCCCGCGGATTGCTGCGCCTGGCTGGGTGGACGGCGGCAGGGCAGTTGCCCAACCTGCCCAAGTTTGTGATTGTGGGCGGGCCGCACACCTCCAATTGGGACGGCGTGCTGGCCGTGCTCTATCTTTTCGCCACGGGGCTGGATTTCAAGTGGATGGTCAAAAGCGACATTTTTGTGCCCATTGCTGCGCCGATTTTGCGCTGGATGGGCGGCGTGCCTGTGGATCGCAAATCGCCTGTGGGCATTGTGGAACAGGCTGTTGAGCAATTTACCAGCCGTCCCCAATTCTTATTGGCTATCACGCCAGAGGGGACGCGCCGCCGCGTGGAACGCTGGAAGACGGGCTTTTACCGGATTGCGCTGGGCGCGGGCGTGCCCATTGTGTTGGTCTATGCCGATTTTGCCAAACGTGAAGTGGGCATCGGCCCTGTGGTTTACCCGTCGGGCGATCTAGAAGGTGATCTCAAAACCATGATAGACTTTTTCGCCACCGTGACGCCCCGTCACCCGGAAAGGAGGTAAACCCCATGCGCGCAGTCGGCAGCAGTCTTCAACGTATTGATGCCATCGACAAAGTCACCGGCGTGGCCGCCTATCCCGGCGATCTCTCCATGCCCAATCAGCTTTGGGCCAAGATCGTTTTCGCCGGCGTTCCCCATGCCCGCATCACGCGTGTGGATACAAGCGTAGCCACTGCCGCGCCTGGGGTGATCACCGTGCTGACAGCCCATGATGTGCCGGTGAATGAGTATGGGCTGATCATGCCTGACCAACCTGTGCTGTGTGGTCTGGGCAGCACGCCCCAGGCCGAGATCGTGCGCTGGGAGGCGGATCAGGTGGCGGTGGTGGTGGCGGAGAGCGCAGCCCAGGCTGAGGTCGCCGCCAAGCTTATCGAAATTGACTACGCGCCGCTGCCGGTGATCAGTGATCCGCTGGCGGCGATGCAGGCGGACGCGCCGATCCTGCACCCCAACGACTTCACATTTCCCTATGGCAAGCGCGATCTGCGCTCCAACGTGCTGCTGGAATATCACCTGCGCCACGGGGATGTTGAGGCTGGCTTTGCTGCCGCTGCCGTGATTGTCGAGAGCACCTACCGCACCCATGCCCAGGAACACGCTTATTTGCAGCCCGAGGCAGGGCTTGCCTTTGTGCGCTCCGATGGTCGTATCGAGGTGATTGTGGCTGGGCAGTGGATGCACGAAGATCAGGCCCAGATCGCCCATGCACTGGGCTTGCCCGTGGATCAGATCGTGGTGCGCTATCCGGCGATTGGCGGCGCGTTTGGCGGGCGCGAGGATCTGTCGATTCAGATTGTGTTGGCGTTGGCTGCACAAAAAACTGGACGTCCGGTGAAGACTGTGTGGAGCCGCGAAGAGTCGATTATCGGCCACCACAAGCGCCATCCGTTTATCCTTAAAGCCAAATGGGGCGCAACCCATGACGGTAAAATCGTGGCGGCGCAGATGGACGTCACCAGTGATGCCGGGGCCTATGCCTACACCAGCACCAAAGTGCTGGGCAACGCCACGCTCATGTGCCTGGGACCGTATGAGATTCCCAATGTGCATGTGGATGCGCGCACAGTCTATACCAACAACTGCCCCAGCGGCGCGTTCCGTGGCTTTGGCGCACCCCAGGGCCACTTTGCCGCCGAACTGCAGGTGACCAAACTGGCCGCCGCCCTGGGCATGGATCCCGTGGAAATACGCCGCCGTAATGTGC
This sequence comes from uncultured Chloroflexia bacterium, assembly GCA_963721725.1. Classification (GTDB taxonomy): domain Bacteria; phylum Chloroflexota; class Anaerolineae; order Caldilineales; family Caldilineaceae; genus RI-153. Next base: position 29,775 of record CAVRLX010000012.1, on the reverse strand, counting down.
TGCGCGATGGCTCGCTCCTCGCCACACGAAGCCCCGTTCCGCCAGGTTGTACAGCATTGGCGGTGCTCGAAGAGGCAGCGCGGCAGACAGAAAAGGGCAATTCGCAACTCGCAGTTCGCCATTCACCCTTCACAATCGGCAATTCCCTCGACTCCTCCCGCACCCGCACTGCCCGCGGTCGCGGCATCGCCATCTGTTTCAAGAATGTGGGATTCAGCCTAGGCTTCCCGGAACATTGCCACGCCTGGGTGGAACTCCACGGCGGCGCACAGATCGAACGGGCGCGGGTGGGCTGCGTCGGCGCGGATGTGGGCCAGGGCGCGCACACCGCTTTTGTGCAGATTGCGGCGGAACTACTCGACCTTTCACCAGCGCAAGTTGAATTGGTGGCCGACAACACCGACGTCACTGGCTCCAGCGGCAGCAGTTCGGCCAGCCGTATGACCTTTATGGCGGGCAACGCCATCAAAGGCGCGGCGGAACAGGCGCTTGCCCAATGGCAGGCCGAAGAGCGACCCGCCCGCGCTGACTTTGTCTTTCATCCCCGGCCCACCACAGGCTATGATCACGCCACAGGTGAGAGTGACCCCAATATCACCTATGGCTATTGTGCGCAGGTGGCCGATGTGGAGGTTGATCTGGAGACCGGCCACGTCACCGTCAAACGGCTGATTAGCGTCAACGATGTGGGTAAGGCCGTGAACCCTCAGCAAGTTGAGGGGCAGATCGAGGGCGCGGTAGCTCAATCGGTGGGGTGGACGCTGTTGGAGAACTACATCCAACAAGAGGGACGCACCCTGACGCCACACCTGAGCAACTATCTGATTCCTGGCATTGCTGATGTTGTTGAAGAGATTGTGCCGGTGATCTTGGAATTGCCCGATCCCCAAGGGCCGTTGGGGCTGCGCGGCATGGCCGAAATGCCCTTTATTCCCACCGCGCCCGCCATTGCCGCCGCCATTCACGATGCTGTGGGCGTTTGGTACGACGAGTTGCCGCTGACGCCAGAGCGAGTTTGGCGGGGCATAAGGGATGTGGGTTGTGGTGATTAGGGTCTGGGCATTGAGCGATTGTCGGTGGCGGGTCGTCCATCGTCCATCGTCTTTTTATCAACTTCGCAATTTTTGGCGCATTGGTCTATGATAGATCGTGAATTCACGACAAGGCGGATGGCATGTTTACACTGACCGATGTTCTAATTGATGCGCTCTGGATTTTGGGGCTGGCTGGGGTCTTTGCAACCTTTAGCTATATGGACTATTATCGTCATCTACGCCACTGGCGCTGGCGTGAAGTCTGGCAGCGTCCGCTCATGTTGACGCCGCTCAGTGTGAGTTTAACGGTCTTTAGCCTGGGACTGGCGCTCAGTGGTGCAACGGCGTATCAGCCGGACCCCTGGTGGCAGACGCTGATCTGGGCGACCATGACCCTGCTCTTCGGCTGGCAATCGGTGTTGTATAGCCGCATCGGCATAAAGCAGGGGTGGAGCAACCCAATCGAAGACTCTGCGGCCACGCCTGAGGGTTCGACGCAGACAGACATAAAGGAGGAGGTTGGTGCGGAGCATAGGGGCTGACGATCCACGAACGGGACGGCTGGGGTGGGCGCTGGTTTTTGTGTTCGGCGGGATTGCCATCCTCTTGTTCAATTTGGGTGCATTCGCTGCGTACGAACCTTTTCTTCAATATGGTTTTTCTGCCCTGATGGGGATTGCTGGTATCGCTTTTTTTATTAGCTATCTCTCCAATCGCAGCCATTGGTGGCGTCTGATCCCGGGATGGACATTGGTTGCGCTGGCGGGTATGGTCTACTTGACCACAATTGAGACGCTCGACCAACGTATTACATCTTCGTTGTTGTTTGTGGGGCAGGCGCTGGCCTTTGGACACATCTTTTTGCTCGACCGCCCCAATCGATGGTGGGCTGTGATCCCCGGCGGGTTTATGCTTGTATTGGGCGGCGCAATTGCCCTGAGCAGCCAGGTTACAGACCCGGATATTTTGGGGACATTCTTGTTTGTGGGAATGGGCATAGTTTTTCTCTTACTCTACCCAGTGGGTGGACAGCGCCAACTCTGGTGGGCGTTGATTCCAGGTTCAGTATTGGTAGTATTTGGTCTCTTTCTTTTTTCAGTTGATCGAAGTGAGCAAAACAACTTTATACGGTTTTGGCCGGTACTGCTGATTCTGTTGGGGATCTTTATGGGGTGGCTGGCCTACCGTCGCCCCGTTGCTCACAAACTAGCCGTCAACAGCGCACCTAATTTATCTCGCCACTCAACGGCAAAGCGCACAGGCAAAGAGCCGCCGCCCCAAGCTGCTCGTGGTCACCTAGGCGAATATCACGGCCCCGCCCCCGGAGCCAGCGTAGAAGTTATATCGGATCCAGATGAAGAATGAAAATCGTCGCCAAGGTTCACGGCAACGGTTTCCAATAGCTCTATTATCCTTTGTCGTAACCCGGCACACCCACTGATAAAGGAGTCCTCAATGCGAGTCCTGAAGACGCTCTTTTTGGTAATTCTGGTTCTTTCCCTGGCGGCTTGTGCGCCCACCATTCAGTCTGAAGCGGAGCCAGTAGCGGCCGCTACCCCTGTGCCAGTTGACGAGGCCACAGGGGTCGATCTGCGTATCGAAGTGGATGCGGATTTTATCGCCGCCATCTTGGCGGATCAACTGGCCGCCCCCATTGATGTGCCAGGGCAGCCCGGCGCACAGATCTTGTTGCAAGAGACCGATTTCGCCCTGGTTCCCGCAGACATGCTGCGCGTGACGACAACCATCAACGCGGATGTCTATGGCATTGAGGCAGCCTTGCGGCCCACCATTTCGTTGAAACTGGCGGTTATGGATGGGCAAATTGATGTGTCCGTGGCTGGTGTCAGTCTGGGCGATGTGCAGTTTCCGTTGGATGCGGTGCAGGATCAACTAGTGGGCGCACAGGAGACCATCCGCACGCAGATCGCCGGGGCGCTCCAGGGTGTCACCGACGCCACGGGCCTCACGGTGAAGAGTATTATGATGACCGCGGACGCGTTGGTTCTGGACATGGGCCGCGAATAGCCATTGTTGTGCTGCCCAATCAGGCGTATAAAAAAGGAACCGGTGCATATGCCGGTTCCTTTTTTCTGTTAAGGGTATTTCTTTCGCAACTAACAGATGCGACGCACTCGCCAGGAGTAGATGGGTTGTGAAAGCTTGTGTGGTGAGTGCTTCGCACCCTAGACCTGTATAGATACTTTCGTTCAGTATATTAGGGTGCTGACGGATCGCTCACAAGGATCGTATCGTTCTCCATGCTCTCCACAATCGCCAGCGTTACAATTGGCACGCCCAGATGTAGCAATGCCTCTCGCCCGCCCTCAAAGGATTTCTCCACCAGACAACCTATCCCACACAGCGTGGCTCCACAGTCCGCGATCAACTGTGCCAGCGCGTTAATGGTCTTGCCAGAGGCCAAAAAGTCGTCGATTAACAACACCCGATCCCCGGCATGTAAATATTCGGGCGAGATCATGAGGCGCACAATGCCTCCCTTGGTATGGCTGGGCGCTTCGGCGGCGTAGAACCCCTCTGGCATGGTAATGGGACGGTGCTTGCGCGCATAGACCACAGGCACACCCAACACAAAGCTCGTCGTCAAGGCCGGGGCAATGCCGCTCACCTCGGCAGTGATTACTTTGGTGACACCTGTGATCCCGGCATCGGCAAAGCGCCGCGCAAATTCACGCCCCATCTGCATGGTCAGGTTTGGATCAAGCTGATGGTTGATAAAGCCATCAACTTTGAGAATCCCGCGGCCCAGGTTGCGGCCCTCTGTGCGGATGCGTTCGACCAGTGCTTTCACAGTTCCTCCGTGTGTGTGGCGATGATCAGAGATTCCAAAATAGAACGCAGATAAAACGGATTTGGCGGATTTTCACAGATTTTGCTCTGCCCTGCCCGCTCATCAGCGTTCTATCGGTGGAATTCTTGGCGATGGGTGAGTGTCGCCGTCATTTTACTGTGCGGCGGAATGCGGGACAAAGATTCGCCCAAACAAAACAGCGCAGATAGTACACCTATCTGCGCTGTTTGCATAAAGAGGGATGGTTAGCTTGCCAGGAACGAATCGATGGCGCTTTTGCTAATGCGGTATTGGCTACCGATCTTCTTGGCGGCGATCTGCCCTTCGTCAATTAACGATTGGAAATCGCTGCTGGACACCTTCAAATAGCTGGCGGCTTCGTCCAACGTCATCACCTCAGAGGCGGCAGAGGCAGCGCTGGCGGCGGGCTGTGCCTGTGGCTGCTGCGATGTGTTGAACGCATTGGCGATCATGCCGGCCATGCCCGCGCCCATGCCAATGCCCGCGCCCAGGCCCACACCGTCGCTGGCCCCACCGCCGCTGGTGTTCTGCGCGGCGTCGCCCATGGCTCGCGCCGCCTTGAACTGCATATAGGCGTTCATATCGCCAATTGCGCCCATGCTGGCCCGCTCGTCGATGGCCTTTTGCGTATCTTCCGTGGGGCTAATGGAGACCATGCGGAACTGCTTCAAACTCAGCCCCATCGCCAAGAAATCGTCCTGCAAAATGGCGCGCATGGCCGCGCTTAGCTCATTGAACATCTTGGGCAGATCGAGAATACTGGTCATGTTTTCGCCCAGCACGTCGGTCATTTTGCTGATGATCACACCGCGCAGATAGTCAGTGATCTGCTCCGTGCGATATAGTCCCTGCGTCCCCACAAACTGATCGACAAAGCGCTTGGGGTCGGCCACCTGCATGGTATATTGCCCAAAGCCGCGCAGCCGCACCAGCCCCAGATCCGTATCGCGCAGGCTGATGGGTTCGGGTGTGCCCCATTTTAGGTCGGTAAACTCGCGCATATTCACAAAGTAGACCTCTGCCGTAAAGACATTGTCGCCGCCGGTGACAAAGCGCATCAAGGTCGAGAGGATAGGCAGGTTAGCTGTGCTGATGGTATGACGACCCGGCTCGAATAGATCCAACGAGCGTCCATCACGGTAGAAAATGGCCCGCTGGCTTTCGCGCACAATAACTTGGCTGCCCATGCGAAAATCGCCGGAACCCACTTCTGGGCGACGCAGCACCAGATCGCTTGTTCCCATATCGGGCGCTTCAACAACATCAATAAATCGAGGCATCGTGGAGACTCCTTTTGTCTTTAGAGAACGTAATAGACGTTCTGGTGATGCAAAAAAGAATTATCTATACAGGTCAAGGGTGCGACGCACTCGTCACAAACGCTTTTCACAACCATTCTACCCCTGGCGAGTGCGTCGCACCTGTATAGTTAAAAAATGAATAGGCAAATCTTTGTCCCGACCCTTTGTCCGGGAGGTAGCAACTAATGGGCTTATTTTTCCTCAGCGTTGCTGCCGTATTGTTCGGCGGCTTTCATCCAATCACTCTCCACGGCGGGCGCACTCTCTGGGGTGAGCATCTCTGGATTCTCTACCACGCGGTGACGATCATCAAAGAGGCGGTTAAGTTCCCCCGTTTTGGCAACCAACGCATCAATGGCATCAACCAGCCCATCATTCTCGCCAATGGCCTTGCCCAGCCCGTCAATCGCCTCTTTGATCTCATAGGTGCGCGCGGCCAATGCCACGTCAAAACGGTGCAGCGCATCCAACTGCTCCTCTTGAATGCGCACCGCGTTAAAAAGCCCGGCATAGCCATAGCTGGCTGTGCGGATGCGGTCAATCAGCATTTGCAGCTTTTGCACGGCCACATCCACATCGTCTACATAGCGCAGACCTGCCCCGCTGATCAGCTTTTGTTGTACGCTATAAAGCCGTTGCTTTTCGGCCTCTGAGCGCGTTGGCAATGGTCTGGCGAACACGGTAATCAGCATCGCGGCGCAGTTCTTTGTCTACATAGCCGCGAATAATCGGCAAGCCTTTGAGCAAGCGCTCAATGGTCCCCATTTCAGATTTGGCCTTATCAACAAACAGATGATCAGACATGAAATTTTTCTCCTCCAAGATAGAACAAATGGGATGGCAAAGGGCGGTAAAACGCCCGATGAATCATTGATGAAAGATTAGGCCGGTGTGGCTGTGCTGGCTGCGGCCCGTTTGGTCAAAAAGACCTCGCTACCACACCAGGGGCAACGAATCAATCCCTTGCCCGCAAACTCCAGTTCGCCGCCACAGTTAGGACATTTGCGGCCATCGGTGAGTTGTTGACTCTCTACACTATACAACACGCCCTTGTCCCAATTGATCGCGCCGCTAAACAATTGTTTGCCCACGACATGGCGGATGGCGTCTTCAATAACTTCGCGGGGTTCGCTCAGCGCCACCATCATTTCTTGGATGGTAACCTGTCCCTGCGTCAGCACCATGTTAAGAATTTTCTTTTCTTTGCCCGCTTGTACAAAGTCACTTTGCTCCTGTTGACCTTTGCGGAAGAGATAGAAACCAACGCCAATTAACGGCGCGATAATCAGCAGCGCCAAGAAGAATCCGATTGATAGACCCTGGGCGCTCACATCGCTCCCCAGTGCGGTAAATCCCCACACAAGGAATCCCAACAGCACCACCATGCCGCCAATCATCATCGCCAGCCCAACAATTCGGCCACCACCACGCATAGAATACTCCTTGTTGAAAAGAGAGTGGTAGTCAGGTGATTGGATAGAATTTCTACAATCACCTAATCACCCAAGTACCTAATTTTTAGCCAAATCCGCCGCCACCACCGCCGCCGCCGCCACCGCCACCACCGCCGCCGCCGGAGAAGCCACCGCCACCGCTCCAGCCGCCACCGCTGGACGAGGTGCTGGCGGGACGGCTGGTCATGGTGCTGCCCGCGCTGGATAGCAAAGCTCCCAGGCCAGCGCTCATACTGGTGAGGCTGGCCCCCATGCCACGGCTGGCATCGCCCAGGCTTCCGCCAAAGCTGCCACCTTCTTTGCTGCCGCCGCTGAAATCCCCCAGACCGCCGCCGGTTCCACCGATGATGGGACCCGATCCTGAGCCGTAATAGCGGCGGCGATAGGGGCCGTAGAGCGTGGGGTCGGGGATGTACCAACCGGGGGCCGGCGCATCGATGCGTTCAAACTTGCGAATATACTCTTTGTCCAGCCCAAAGGCAATGGCATAGGGCAGCCAGCGATCCCAAATCGTTTTTTGTTGTTCCAGATCGCTATATTTATCAATATCTTTGAGATAGCGCTTAAACGCCTCCCAGCGGGCGGCCACTTCGGCCCCGGCATCGGTCTTGCGCGGCATGTCAGCGCGATAACATGAGGAAGCCCAACGCCGTGACGCCCAAGCCAAAGCCAGGCAAGATCGCCGCCGCCGACAGATCCCCAAAGACGCCCAACAGCACGAATCCGACAATGCCAGCCAGAGCCAATAACAGTACGCCCAAACATCCGTAACGGTTGCGCACACTTTCGGGGCTGCCCGCAAAATAATTCTGGGCTGTCACCTCGTCATACAGGGCCGTTTTAATCTTGGGGATTTTGTTGTAGAAATTGTTTTTTAGCTCGGAAAGTTCGATCTCGTCTTTGGCTCCAAAAACGCTTTTCAGCAATAACGCTTCATACGGGCGCAACGGCACATCTTCGCGCTCACGGCGATAGATGAAATCGGTGGAGCTAATCAGAAAGCCGCTCTTTTTGACCTCGGTAATGCTAATCGCTTTGCGCCGTGCCAAGTCCACCATGGTGGCGATAATATCTTCCATATCGGCTTGTTCATCCAGCAGCGTGCCCACCATCCCCGGCGGCAGATCGTCGGGCGGCTCTGGTAAATAGTCGGCCACCATTTCCACAGGTTTGTCGCGTCCCAATCGATACCAGAGCAGATAGAGCAGCGCTGGCCCGCCCAGCAAAAAGAGCGCCCCCAACGCCCCCAGTCCCAATGTGGCAATCGGCCCCCAGGTTTGGCGATACACGTCTTCTGCCTCGCGTGCGGCCACTTCGGCATCGGCGGCGTCTTGCCAGGGCTGGGCAGCCCCTGCCACCACGCCAGGGGTAAACTGAACACGCACCTCGAATTCCTCGCCGCTTTGGAGACGCCGATCCAGATCAAAGAGAACCGTGTTTTCATTCTCCATGACGGTGGCTGTGGCCGAATCACGCGCGTCAAATTCGTTAATATAGGCGGCCCATTCCTGAACTGCCGCCGGCACACGTACAGTGACCCTCCCTTCCAGCACTGGGAAGCTGCGGTCACCGTAGATAGCTTTCCACCAAAGCTGATCGCCGCCTTCATAATAGCGCAGCCCACCGTGAACCGTATAGCTCAGTGTGTAGGTTTCAGTGGCATCATTCATGGGCGGGAAATACCAACGGATTACATAATTGTAACCGTTCTCTTCCACGGTGAAGGAGTAGGGAGCCGACCCACCGGAGACCTGCGCATAGCGGTTGCCACTGGCGTCAGTCACCGCCCAGTTGTCAATAAAGTTGAAATTATCAACAGGAATTTCCCGATAGCCAAAGGTGAAACTTCCTTCTGTAAAACGAATGCGCTGATGTTCGTCCACATCAAACGTGCCATCTTCGTGGACCTGAATGTCTGTATCAAAGCGATCCCAGACCAGCGTTTTCTCTTGGGCGCGCAGGTGTACCGGCATCAAGGCTGTTAACGTGAACAGCAGCAAAACCAGAGGGAAGAGCAAACGTCGCTTATGTATGCTCATAAAACGAAGATCCTCTCAGGGGGGAAAGTTGGATAAAAGTGTGCTGTCGTTAAATGATGCACACATCTTGAGTATGACTTTTTTTGTCATCACTACCTGACATTCTATCAACAATTTAACTGACCTTCAACCAACAGGCCTAGTCAGCTAATTTTGGAGATAATTGTGGGATGAATGGCTATTTAGTGAGCCGGGGGGAGAGCTACTGTATCGGCAGATGGCCTCTGTAATCTCTGCCAGAAATAGCCACTGTTGGGGCGAAAGAGGAAGACGCCAATGAAAATGGCCGTGGCAACCAGTACCATGGCTGGCCCTGATGCTACATCAAAATAGAAGCTGAGATAAAGCCCCGTCACATTCGAGAGCGCGCCGATGAGCGCTGCCACCGCCATCATGCTGGGCAGTCGCCGTGTCAGCAGTTGCGCCGAGGTGGCGGGCGTCACCAACATCGCCAGCATCAGGGCAATGCCCACGGTTTGCAACGAGACGACAATGGTCAGCGCCACCAAAATCAGGAGCAGATAGCGCAGAAAACGCGCGGGCAAGCGCAACACCACCGCCAGCATGGGGTCAAAGGTCATCACCAAAAACTCTTTGTAGAGCAACACAACAATTAGCAAAATCAGCGCGCCCAGCCCAGCCACCAGCCACAGATCAGAGGTGGAAATGCCCAACACATTGCCAAACAGAATATGAGTCAGATCCACAGCATAGCTGCGTACCGTGCTGATCATGGCAATGCCCAGGGCAAAGCTGCCGGCAAAGACTACACCAATCGCCGTGTCCTCGCGGATCTCGCCGCGCTCGCTGAGTAGCCCAATCCCAATCGCAGCCAGGACGCCCACGATCAACGCGCCCACGGCCAGCGGCCAACTGAGCAGGAAGGCCGCCACCACGCCGGGCAGAATGGCATGGGAAAGCGCATCCCCAAAAAAGGCCATGCCCTGCAAAATAATGTAGCTGCCCACCACTGGGCAGAGGATGCCCACCAGCAGCGCGGCTACCAGCCCACGTGCCATAAAGGGATATTGTAACGGCTCCAAAAGTACGCTGAGGAAGTCCATTAGACGCGCTCAACTTCTAAGGGAATGCTCTCGCCCTCGCAGCAGGTATCGGTGAGAAGAAGAGTCTGCGCTCCGTTTTGGATCACATGTAAATGGCTGCCATAGGCTTGGCGCAGGCGGTCCGCGGTCAGTACGGCGGCAGGGGGACCATCGGCCACAAGCCGCCGGTTGAGCAGCAAAACACGCTGGAAAAGCTCCCCGGCCTGATTGAGATCATGGGTGGCGACAAGGATGGTCATTTTCCGCTGATGGAGCGTTTGTAAAATGTCGAGTAAAATTTGCTGGCTAGGCAGATCCAAGCCTGTAAATGGCTCATCCAAGAGCATGAGTTCGGCTTCCTGGGCCAGCGCCCGCGCCAAAAAGACGCGCTGTTGCTGTCCGCCGGAAAGTTCGCCGATCTGCCGGGCCGCCAGATCGGCAATCTGAACATCGGCCATAGCCTGCTCAACGATTTCGTGATCACGGCGGCGCGCCCAGCGAAAGAAGCCAATCTTCGCCACACGCCCCATCATCACCACATCGCGCACGGTGACGGGAAAACGCCAGTCAATGGCGTTGCGCTGCGGCACATAGCCAATACAAACATGGCCGTTGGGCCCGCTGCCATACACAGCGACCTCTCCACGCGTCGGTTTGATTTTGCCCACCATCACGTTAAAGAGCGTGCTTTTGCCCGCTCCATTAGGCCCCACCACGGCCACCTGTTCGCCCTGTTGCAGCCGAAACGAAATATTATCCAGGGCAAGGCTCCCCTTGTAGGCAACCGAGACATTCTTAAGCGTGACTGTCGGCGCGTTTTGTGGGTGGGGGGTCATACGTTGGAATTGTGTAAACATAGATCTCTCGTTAATTGAGATTTATTCTCAAAATGCCATGGCAAAGCATAAGGAAAGAAAGGCGAGTTGTCAAATCAACTGGTCAGAAATGCCCAAAGAAATTCTCTCTTTGGGCAAGCTGCCTGACAAAGAAAAAAGCGCTTTGATCTTGATTTTGGGGTATGGTATATTGGTATTCGCCTCCGGCTATTGCTCCAATCCTTCCAGATTTACAGTTTTTCAATCTTGCCAGTTTACCGAGATGCCCCAATTCATCTTTGGTGATCTGAAATATAAGTGTTCAACTTGAACAAGTATTAGCGTTTCCACCTTTTAAAGGAGAAAAGAATGTCACTTAGTAGCATGGATCGTCGACAGTTTTTGAAAATGATGGGCTTTGCCGCCAGCGGTACGTTGTTGGCCGCTTGTGCAGCCCCTGCTGCGCCAGGCGCAGCCCCAGCCGCCTCTACAGGCGGTGAAGTTGCAGCCCCGGCGGCAGCGGACGCAAGCGAGTTGGAGATCTTTTCGTGGTGGACTTCTGGCGGTGAAGTAGAAGCGTTGGACGCTCTCTACGCGGTCTTCAAAGAGAAGTACCCGGATGTAGAGATCCAAAATGCAGCGCTATCTGGTGGCGCAGGCCAGGGTGGTAACATGAAGGCGCTGCTTGAAACCCGCATGATGGGTGGGCAGCCGCCAGATTCCTTCCAGGTACACCTGGGTCGTGAGTTGATCGACAGCCACGTGGTTGCCGACCGCATGGAGCCGCTGGACGATCTCTATGCTGAGGAAGGCTACTACGATGTCTTCCCGCAAGATCTCATCGACATTGCCTCCAATGATGGGCATCCATGGTCGGTGCCAGTGAACATCCACCGCTCCAACGTGCTCTGGTACCGCCCATCGAAATTGGCTGAAATTGGTATAGACGCAGCGCCAACCACCTGGGACGAATTCTTCCAGGTTGCCGATCAACTTAAAGAGGCTGGCATTCCCGCCTTCCAGATTGCCGGTTCCGATCCCAACTTCAATGGTCATGTCCTGGAGAGCATTTTATTGTCTGTGCTGGGGCCGGATAAATATCGCGGTCTCTTCACCGGCGAGACCAGTTGGGAAGACGAAGGAGTAACTCAGTCTCTGGAGATCCTTAACCGGCTCTATGACTATACCTCCGAGAACTACCTGAGCGTGGGCTGGGGAGAAATTAACGACTACTTTGCCGCCGATGATGGGGCTGCCATGATGATCATGGGGGACTGGACCAACGGCGCGCTTAAAACCATGGGCTTCGAAGATTTCCGCTGGGCACCGGCCCCGGGCACGGATGGTCATTTTCTAGTACTTTCAGACTCGTTTGGTCTGCCCAAGAATGCGCCGAACCGTGAAGGTGCGCTCAACTTCTTGCGTGTGGCTGGTTCCAAAGAGGGCCAGGATGCCTTCAATCCGCCCAAGGGATCCATCCCAGCCCGTACCGATGCTGACCCCAGCGTTTATGACGAGTATCAGCTTTCGGCCATCGATGACTTTGCCCAGGATATTATCGTACCCAGCCTGCAACACGGCGCCGCTGCCAAGCAGAGTTTCCTGCTTGACTACGACCTGGCGCTTAGCGATCTGTTGGCAAACCGGGACGTAGCCAGCACCCAGGCCCTCCTGGTTCAGGCAGCGGAGGACGCAGGTTTTGGCGAATAGAACATTTTCGGTTTCGGGGGGGACGGCTCTGCCGCCCCCCCCACCACTCAACCCCATAAGCGCGGCATTAAATTGCGGGGAGACATGTTGCTCGCCATGTTGGTGCTTAGCCCCTCGATTATTGCAGTGGCAATCTTCATCTATGGCTTCATCGGCTGGACCTTCTACATCTCTACGGTAGATTGGAACAGCGTTGTGCCAGACTACACTTTTGTCGGCTTGAAGAACTGGATACGTCTGTTCAACGATCGCCGCTTTCATGCTGACATGCGCAACTTGGTCTACTACGCTGTGGGCTTCATGACCCAATGTATCTTAATTGGTTTTCTTTTGGCCTCGTTGTTGGATCAGCATATCAAAGGCGAGACCATTTTTCGCACGATCTTTATCTTTCCATTTGCCGTCTCTGGCATTGTCACAGGTGTGGCGTGGCGCTGGTTGATGCAGCCTAGCACGGGCATCAACCTTATTTTTGCCGCTATCGGTCTGGAGAACTTTCAGCCTGTCTGGTATTCCAACCCCAAAACTGGCATGTGGGCGATTACCATTGCCGCAGCCTGGCAGTTTACCGGCTATGTTATGGCACTTTATCTGGCTGGCCTGCGCGGCATTCCCAACGAACTGCGCGAGGCGGCGGCTATCGACGGTGCGGGCACCTACGCCACCTACCGCCATGTGATCATTCCCCTGCTTATGCCGGTCACCTTTACGGCCATTGTGCTCACCGGCATGAATTCTATCCGGGTCTTCGATCTGGTGGCCGCAATCGGGGGCAGCGGCCCGGGTTTTGCTACGGATACACTAGCGCTGAATATGTTCCAGACTTCGTTTGGAGCCTATCGCTTATCGCTGGGGGCTGCCATTGGCTTCTTTATGATTCTTCTCTCCGCTTTTCTGGTCGTGCCCTATCTGCGCAGCATGCGTGATGAGGTAGAACAATGACATTCCAACGTCTATGGACCCGCGGGGCCATCTATCTGGTGCTGCTGTCGTTTGCCGCCTTCTACTTGATGCCCTTCTATGTGATGATCATTACCAGCCTGAAGCCCTATACCGATGTCAGCGTCACCCGGATGTGGGAGCTACCGCGCGGACTCTACTCGGAAGGAATACTACAGGCATGGAGTCTGGTTTGGCCCAACTTTCGCAACAGCTTGATCGTCACCATACCTGCCGCGCTGATCTCGTCGATGATCGGCTCCATCAACGGCTATATCTTTGCCAAGTGGCGCTTCCGCGGGGCAGACACGCTCTTTATCCTCTTTCTCGTCGGCATGTTTCTGCCCTATCAGGGCATCCTGATTCCTCTGGTGCAGACACTCCAGGCCGTCGGGCTTTATGGAACCATACCCGGCCTGATTCTTGTCCACTGTATTTTTGGCATTCCTATTACGGCGTTGCTCTTCCGTGGCTACTATGCCGGAATTCCTGGCGAACTCATCGATGCTTCGAAGATGGACGGCTGCACCTTTTTCGGCATCTATCGCTGGATTTTGTTACCTATCTCTATGCCTGCGTTTGCTGTCGTTCTCCTCTGGCAATTCACTAGCATTTGGAATGATTACCTGATCGGTCTCGTGGTTCTCAGCAGCCCGCGATTGGCCCCGGTCAACGTGGCCGTTCAAAACATCACAGGTAGTTTTACCACCGAGTGGAATGTACAGATGGCCGCCGCCCTGATTGCGGCCTCCCCCACGATCATCGTCTATCTTGCTCTGGGTAAACTCTTCATGCGGGGTCTCTTGGCAGGCTCGCTCAAGGGGTAGCCCTGACTTCTGTGTAAGATCAACCCCACCGGTTGCGCTGGTGGGGTTTTTGTTTGTAAAGATAGCCGAGTTTCGGAAGTGAACTTGCGGTCTCTGTCACACGGCTATGCTATACTAAAATCATCTGGGATGATGGGTTCAGATGGAATTTCACGTATAAAAAGGGATGTTCATGGTTAAGTTGCTTTTCAGCTACGATATGGTGCAGGGGCGAGAAGAAGATTGCCAGCGCTATGTAATGCAAACATTGGTGCCGGGGCTTGCCAAACTGGGCTTGCAGATCAGTGATGCTTGGTACACGCTGTGGGGCGAAGATACCCCGCAAATTTTAGGCGGCGGCCTCATGGAAAACGAGCGAGATGCCTCTAAGCTGATTCACTCTTCAGACTGGGAAACCCTGGTGGAAGGCATGGAGCCTTTTGTAGAGAACTTTCATGTACGTGTGGTGGAGGCCAGCGGGCGCATTCAGTTTTAGTCTAGCCCGGATCAAGCCTTGATGACGCACACACTTTCTTTAATGCCCCTCCCCAAACCCCTTGCCTTGCTCGTCCTGCTTGAAAATGTCGGTCATATTGCAGGCCTGAATCTGCCACAGTGGGCCATGAACACCATCGACTTTGTGACAGAAGAATATGCCAAAGCTCGCCTCTGGCAACTGGGGGCCTATCGTCACTATGACCATGTGGTAATTTTAGAGGATGCCCAGGCCACGGGTGACCAACTGGTGACAGCCTTACTTGATCTCAGCCGTACCCACCGCGTTGATCAGCTTTTGCTGGTTCATGGGCAGGTAGGTGCGCTGGTCGGACATCGTGGAAACCACCACATCGATCACACAGTCTTTGACTCGCTCCGCCAAATTTATGCCCACGATCCCACCTGCCTTGATCTGCGCATGATCTATGGAGTGAACTGCTATGGGGCATCGCTTGCCCCCACTTGGCTGGATTTGGGCGCGACTGTGGTCAACGGGGCGGTGGGCGTTAACTGGTTGCCTGAACCTAGCCTTACGCTGTTTTTGAAAAGCTGGCTTGGCGGCGCTCCATATAGTCAGGCTGTGACTGATAGCCACACTTGGGCGCTAAAAGCTGGCAAACTTCTCTGGCCGAACAGCCCCAACGGCGACGAAAATCCGCGCATTACTGGCAGCCGCCAGATCATCTACGGCCATCGTGATCTAACCATCCATCGCTAAATGGTTATGTTTGCGCGTGTTTGCATTCCTCTTACGTTTTACTAATTTTAGGTTGACACCTATCTAACATACCCCTGCTATTCTGAAAATGTACACGGTAAATAACAGCAAGATCGTGAGCTAACCGTGAACAACAGGACCATAATTTGTGTAATCTGAGAACATTTGAAGGAGGTAACGATTATGAGCAGGATTGTACGATGGGATCCATTCCGTGATATGGTTGCCATGCGTAATCAAATGGATCAGGTGATGAACGAATGGCTCAAAGCATCGGGGACAATGGAGAATGGTGATCATGCCAGCGCCATGCGATTGGCGTTGGATATTGTTGAGAATGAGAATGCCTTTGTGGTAAAAGCTTCTGTGCCTGGGCTAAATCCTGAGGATCTGGATATTAGCTTTGCCGAGAACACACTTACCGTCCAGGGCGAAATCCGTGAGGAGACGACAAACGCAAGTGATCGTTTCCACCTGCGCGAACGCCGTTTTGGTCACTTTACCCGTAGTGTGAATCTGCCTGTGGGTGTGAAAGCGGATGATATTGATGCCCAGTATGAAAATGGGGTGCTTGTGCTTACATTGCCCAAAGCTGAAGAGACCAAACCGCGTAAGATTTCCGTTCGTAGTCATAATGGAGACGTTGTCAACGCCTAGTTCGGCAACTTGCACAAAAAATAGACGAATTCATCCCGCCATCTTAAGATGGCGGGATTTTTTAGTGATGGAACTATGTCATTGACCCTAGCGTTTTGAATAGATCCTAAAAAGGAGTTGCCCGCTGCCGACAAGTCGGCAACGGGCTCTCGGAGGATGGTACAAGGAGAGAAGAAAGAGGAATAGGGGGGAATTCCCACTGCGAAACCTACCCCACGAGATTCCGCATTCCCAACCTATTGAGTGATACTTTATCACGGGGGGCGGCAGGGCACATTGTGCATGTTGTACAAACTTAGTAGAGGATGGCTCTGATAGTTTGTATCTTTCAGAGCCACATGCTTTCTCTGCATACTAGAGGTGAGGTGAATTGATGAAAATGCACAATTATTTTGAACTCGAACAGCAGCAAGAGTGCCCAATGGGGTTGACTCAAGGCAATCAACCAAAGCGGATGACGACCTGTGGGTCAAACTGTGATTGTTGGGCGATTGTCTATCAGGTGAGCAATTACCATACACACAGGCGATCGGAAGGCGCAAAAACGTCTCCGGTTTTGGAAAAATCGAAAGTATCTATACAGGTCTAAGGTGCGACGCACTCGCCACCCAAGAGTTCACAATCGGTTGTGAAACGCTTGGGTGGCGAGTGCGTCGCACCTGTATAGGTACAACCGAAAATTGCATAGCTCAAGAGACCCCGGTCAAATCGGGGTTTTTCTTTGCACAAAATATCAAGCGCAGCAGGGTTGTGATAAAATGAGGCTCATTGACTCAACAAAGCAGGATCCTAACTCATGGCAACTGAAATTCGTCCGTTGACCTCTCTGGTGGCGTGCGCTGGTTGAGCGTCCAAGCTCGCGCCAGGGGCGCTGTCGCAGGTCGTGCGACAACTCGCTGGGATTTTCCCGGCAGCTGAATATCCTGATGTGCTGGTGGGATTAGGCGATCCAGACGATGCCGCCGTCTTTCGGTTGGATGCTGAGCGCGCGCTGATCAAGACCACGGATTTCTTCACGCCCATTGTAGACGATCCCTGGCTCTATGGGGCGATTGCGGCCACAAACGCCATGAGCGATGTCTATGCCATGGGGGGCGATGTCGTGGTCTGCTTGAACATTGCTGGCTTCCCAGAGGAACTTCCCATGGAGATTGTGGCGCAGATCTTCGCCGGCGGGGCCGCCAAGGTGCGCGAGGCCGGGGCGGCCATTGCTGGCGGCCATACGGTGACCAACCCGGAGCCATTTTACGGCTTGAGTGTCACCGGCATCATTCACCCGGACCAGATTATGCGTAAGGGCGGTGCGCGGGCGGGCGATCAGCTATACATTACCAAACCCCTGGGTACAGGCGTAATCACCACTGCCGCCAAATTGACGGGCAGCGGCGAGAGCCGGGTGCATCGCTTGGCGCGCCGTGCCAGCGGGAAGCCGGATCTCGACCCTGTGCATTTGGCAGGGGCGATCCGCTCCATGACGCGTTTGAATAGCAACGCGGCCCAGGCCGCCAGGGCTGCCCATGTGCGCTGTGCCACGGATATTACGGGGTTTGGGCTGTTGGGCCATGCCAGCGAAATGGCGATTGCCAGTGGCCGCGATCAGGGTGTGGGCTTTCGCATTTACGCCGAAATGGCTCCGCTCTTGCCGGGGGCCGAAAGCTATGTCGGAGGCGGGCTATCTGACCCGCGGCAGCACACGAAACCCAGCCCATTATGGGGAGTATGTACAAATGGGGAGCGACGTTTCCGCCACGCTACGCACGCTGCTGTGGGAAGCCGAAACCAGTGGCGGGCTGCTGCTGGCTGTCCCTCAGGCGACAGAGGAGCGTTTCCAGACGGTCTGCCAGGAGGCCGATCAGGACTATTGGCGGATTGGGGAGGTAGTTGAGGGCAACGGAATAGTGGTTGTGCCGTAACTGTTCGTCTAAAGTGATTGGTTATTCAAAGGGTATCGACCGCGCTCAGCGCGGTCGATACCCTTTTTCGTCTCGGTCATCAGCATCGCCACGCGGACGGCGATAGTCGGTGGGATACTGCTCGGATTCGTTGTATTCGTCCGGGTTGTAGCGCCGATAGGGATCGGGTTGCGTCTGATTGGTCGGATAGCGATCAGTTGGAGTATAGCGATCTTGTTCTGGTTCGCTGTATTGTTCGTCCTGGGGTCGATAGCGATTGCCATATTGGTCACGATAGCGGTCATCCGTCTGCCCTTCATAGGGTGGATTGTAGGGCTGGCCGTACTGATCGCGATATTGTGTATCGTAACGGGGGTCATAAGGAGTGTCGGGCTGCTCCGCGTAGCCCCCCTGTGGGCTATAGCCGCGCTCCTCGCCAGCACCATAGACATCCGGGCGGGTGGTATAATCGCTTTCTTCTTCGTACCGTTGGGGAGGAGGCGTGGGGAAGAGATCGCGTGGTTGCGACAGAGTGCGTGATCGTTCCACCATGGGTCCGCCGGTAAGCGCGTTCACCGTGGGCGAATGGACCGGCATGGGGCGGGTGGCTCGCTCTGGGGAGGGAACCAGGGTGCTGCGCGCTTCCCACTGCAACTGGCGGACCAACGCAAACCCCAGCAGTTGATAAAATCCCAGGGTGATGATAGTGAGAAGCGTGTTCACCAGCCAGATCACAAAGAATTGACCGCCAGTGCCCTCAAACGCGAAGGGTTTCCCTTCCAGATAGGTGTGCGACAAAATATAGCGACGCACATTGACGTATCCCCAAAAGGCAAAGATACCCAGTGTTAAAATCGAGAAAAAGATCATCAAGAAATTTTCAAAGAAGAGATCAATGGCATCACCGCGATAGTCCAGCCGTTGGCCGGTGGGTAGAATCGTGTGGGCATATTCCCAGCGCAACAGCCGTGTGCTGGCAAACCCCAAAATTGCATACAGCCCCAGCGTAATCAGGCTATAGAGTGCAATGATTAAAAATTCTACCAACGCCTGTATGCCTGAGCCGTCAAACTGCAAAGGCTTGTCCTGATAATAGGTGTGACTGGCAATCACGCGCTTGAAGCGCGCATAGCCCCACGGCGCATAGATGCCGAGTGTAATTATCGTCAGGACTGCGATGAGCAGCACATTGCCGAAAATGTCGAGCCAGCGGCCACGAAATTCCAGATTGTGCATAGGGATAGCCCTTTCAAAAACTGCCTGAGCAGTTGGGTGGTAAGAAACTTACCGTTTGGTTGATCATCAAGTGCAGTATAGCCTACACTTTCTTGCATGACAAGCATCCCAAAGAATCGCAAAAAGTTTTCTTGCAAGTTGGCTCTGCCCGGCACAAAAATTCCTGTTGCGAGAACGAAAGCCTTGTTGATACACTGTTAAAAACGTAAACCGCGTTGTGGGATGTTGCATGTACCCCACGTTCTTTCATCCACAGGGGCGGGGTCGCTGCGTCCCGTATTGTTCAAAGGAGCACAGAGATGATCATTGGCCTTCCAAAAGAAGTGAAAGATAGTGAAAGCCGCGTCGGGTTGACCGCCGGCGCAGTACGTAATCTGACCCGGCGCGGCCATCGGGTGCTGGTGCAACAAGGCGCTGGAGAGGGCAGCAGCATCACCGACGGCGAATATGTAGCGTCGGGGGCAGAGATTGTGCCGACGGCAGCGGATGCCTGGTCCGCCCAGATGGTGGTGAAGGTCAAAGAGCCGGTAGCCGCCGAATATGCCTTTCTGCGCGAGGATTTGTTGCTCTTCACCTATTTGCACCTGGCGGCGGATCGAACACTTACCGAACGGCTGCTGGCGGCGGGAACCACAGCAGTGGCCTATGAAACCGTGCAGACCGCCGACGGTCGGCTGCCGCTGCTGACGCCCATGAGCGAGGTGGCGGGGCGCATGGCTACACAGGTGGGCGCGGCCTATCTCCAGCGCAACAACGGCGGGCGCGGTGTGCTGTTGGGCGGCGTGCCGGGGGTGGCACCGGGCCGGGTGGCGATTTTGGGCGGCGGCATTGTGGGCACGAATGCCGCCAAAGTGGCGTTGGGCCTGGGCGCACAGGTGACGGTGTTGGATCTGGGCCACAATCGGCTGCAATATTTGGACGACATTTTCCGCGGGCAGTTGCAGACACGTACGAGTAACGAGGCCGATATTGAAGAAGCCGTCTTTGCGGCGGATCTTGTCATTGGCGCGGTGTTGATCCCCGGTGGGCGCGCACCCTGGCTGGTGACGCGGGAGATGTTGAGCGAGATGCAAAGTGGGTCGGTTATTGTGGACGTGTCGGTGGATCAAGGGGGCTGTGTGGAAACCAGCCGCCCCACCACCCACACCAATCCTACGTTTGTGGTTGATAGCGTGGTCCATTACTGTGTGGCAAACATGCCCGGTGCGGTGCCGCGCACCAGCACCTTTGCCCTCACCAATCAGACGTTGCCCTATGCGCTGCACTTGGCCGACCGGGGCATTGAGGCCATCCGCGAGAGCAAGCCACTGCAAAGTGGTCTCAACACACGCGGCGGGCAACTCACCTACAAAGCCGTGGCCGAAGAGTTCGGGCTTCCCTATACCGATCCGGTGGCGGCATTGGGGTAAACTTATGAAAGTTTGAGAGGTTTTACAACTGTTGAAAGAGGACGGTTGGGTTCAAGTACGACAGAAAGGAAGCCATCAACAGTTTCCTCATCCCACCAAACCAGGTACGGTGACGGTTGCAGGGAAGCCAAGTGTTGATGTGCCCACAGGTACACTGAGTCGGATTTTGAAGCAGGCTGGACTTAAGGAATAGATCGATATTGTGCTCGTCTGTTGGCGAATATGGAGGAAGAAATTGCGCTACCTTATTGTTGTAGAACATGGAGAAACTAGTTACGGAGCTTATGTACCCGATCTCCCTGGCTGTTTTGCTGTAGCCGAGACAAAAGATGAGGTTCTCGATTTAATTCAGGAAGCGATTGTCTTTCACGTAGAGGGACTCCAGGAAGAAGGATCTTTCGTTCCCCAGCCTTCTTCTAGCGGTGAATATGTTGAGGTTGCATTTTCACACTAAATAAAACCAAAGAAGTCTTTGTACACAGATTTTACAGAGTAAATTCGTGGCATCCATACAATCTGTGCACAAAAACTTTCTTGGAATCACTTAACATTGAACATGGTGCGTCTTCAACACGCACCATGTTCAATGCCTTGAACCGCCCATTTCATTTTTCCAACAATTTGCCTAACGCCTCCACATCGGTCACCGGCAGCTTGCACGCGTAGTTTTCGCAGACGTAGGCTGCCGGTTTGCCGTCCACGAGGCCGCGGCCTTCAAGCAAGGGTAAATAGCTTTCTTCACCCGGTTGTTTGAGCGCCAGCACCGTGGTAGGCAGATAGTGGCTGCGGACTTCGGCTAAGAGCGCTTGCGTCGCAGCATCCGCAGGATCGCCCACCATCGCGATCTCCTGGCTGGGGCTGAGAAATTCATTGAGCGCGCCCAAGAGGCGGCCAAAGCCAGTGGGCTGTTGGGCCATGGCCGACTTCATTAGCGTAAAAATCCGCGTGGCCTGGCGACGATATTCTTCATTGCCGGTCAGCTTTGCCAGCCGAATCAGACTCTCGGCGGCCAGTGAATTGCCGCTGGGGATGGCATTGTCGATAAAGTCTTTGCGCCGCACCACCAATTGTTCGTGATCTAGCCCCGTCTGGAAGAAGCCACCATTCGTCATCATGAAACTGGGCCAGCATAATCTTGGTGAGGCGACTTGCTTCGCCCAGCCAACGCAGGCTCAAAGGTAGCTTCGTAGAGCGCAATCAGGGCGCGCACAAAGGCCGCATAATCTTCCAGATAGGCGTTGAACCTCGCCTGACCATCCTTGTAGCGGCGATAGAGTTTGCCGTCGGGCTGGCTCATGTGTGCCGAGGACAAAGTTAGCGGCGGCAATCGCAGCATCCAGCGCTTGCTGATGATCAAGCACAACGCCCACCTCGGCCAAAGCATGGATCATCAACCCGTTCCACTCGGTGAGAATTTTTTCGTCGCGACCAGGTTTGATGCGATTTTCGCGCACGGTCAAAGAGCTTTTCGCGCATCGCCGCCAGCCGCGTTTCCACCTCTTCCACAGCGAGACGCGCTGCGCTAGCCACATCTTCCAGCGTGCGCACTGTGCAAAATCTCTGCCCTTCAAAATTGCCGCGTGCCGTCACACCATAGACGCTGTTCAGGATCGCGGCATCTTGCGCGCCCAAGACCGCTTCGATCTCGGCGGGCGTCCAGACAAAGAACTTGCCCTCTTCGCCTTCGCTGTCGGCGTCCTGTGTGCTGTAAAAGCCGCCGTCGGGTGCGGTCATTTCGCGCAGCACATAGTCGATCGTCTCTTCCACCACTTGGCGATAAAGCGCTCGCCCGTGTGATCTGCCAGGCGTGCAGATAGGCTGCGCAGCAGTTGGGCGTTGTCGTAGAGCATCTTCTCGAAGTGCGGCACCAGCCAGATCGCATCGACGCTGTAGCGGTGAAAGCCGCCGCCCAGCTGATCGTAGATGCCGCCGTGCGCCATCTTCTCCAGTGTAAATTCGGCCATGTAGAGCGCATCCAAGTCGCCGATGCGGTGATACTGGCTCATGGCGAAATCCAGCGTCATGGGCTGGGGGAACTTGGGCTGATTGCCAAAGCCGCCATCCTCTTCGTCGAAATAGTGTTGCAACTGCTGAACGGCCTCGGTCTAGGGTCTCCGTGCCCAAGTCGCTTTCGCTGCTTTCCAACGTGCCGGACCGGTTGCAGGGCATCGGTGAGACGTTGGGCCTGCCCTTCAATGTCGGTGCGGCGGTTTTGATAGGCATCCGAGACGGCGATGACAACCTGCCCAAAGCCGGGCATGCCATAGCGCGGTTCGGGCGGATAATAAGTGCCGCCGTAAAAGGGCTGCCCTTCCGGTGTCAGAAAGACGCTCATCGGCCAGCCGCCGTGGCCGGTCATGGCCTGCACCGCCTCCATGTAGATCGAGTCGAGATCGGGCCGCTCTTCGCGGTCCACTTTGATGTTGACAAAGCGTTCGTTCATGAGGCGCGGCGGTCTGTTCGTTTTCAAAGCTTTCCCGCTCCATCACATGACACCAATGACAGGCGCTATAGCCGATGCTGAGAAAGATCGGCTTATCTTCGGACTTGGCTTTGTTCAGCGCTTCCTCGCCCCACGGATACCAATCCACCGGATTGTGGGCGTGTTGCAGCAAATAGGGCGACGTCTCTTGGGCCAGGCGGTTTGTATGGTTGGGGGAAGCGTCGTGTGTCATCATCACTCCTTATGGATGGGAGAATTGCTGCCAAAAACAAGATGGGCGTGTGAACAGAGGCTCATTATACAAAAGATACGCAGCGCTATCCATAATTGGGGCAAGACTTAAACCATTCCGGGATTCGCCCGCAGATAACGCTCAATCTGCGGGCGAATCCCGGAATGAT
Organism: uncultured Chloroflexia bacterium; assembly: GCA_963721725.1. Taxonomy (GTDB): domain Bacteria; phylum Chloroflexota; class Anaerolineae; order Caldilineales; family Caldilineaceae; genus RI-153. Next base: position 6,547 of record CAVRLX010000012.1, on the reverse strand, counting down.
TGCCCCCAACTTGAATTGCACCCGGCAAGGACGATCCCACCGTCTCCTCGAATCGCCCGCGGCCCGGTCGCGGAGACGAACGGGCCAAGTCATTATCTGCTTTACATAATATTCGTCGTTTTGACAGCCACCCAACACCGCGCTACAGTAAACACCAGCTTATATTGATGCAGCAGCGCTTATTTTAGGGGGCAAGGAGGACGCATGGCAGCCAGACGCAGAGCAAGTGTCAAAATTGGGGTCACGGGACTGGGGCAGCGCCAGGAGATCGCACAGGGAGTGTTCATCAACACCTTTTACCGGGGATGCACCCCTGGTTTTGTACGCACCGACGAGGGGGTGATCTTGGTGGACACGCCGCTGATCCCCGAACAGGCGATGGATTGGCGCGGCCAGATCGAAGAAGAGTGCCCCGATCTGCCCTTTTTGTATGTATTCAACACCGATCATCACCGCGGGCACGCACTGGGCAACCAATATTTTATGCCCAGCAAGGTAATCTCTCACGAGCGCGCCCACAAAGAGATGGCTGGGTATACGGAGAATTTCAAAGAGCGTGTCTTCAACAGTTTCAAACGCGAGCCGGACATTCAAGAGCAGTTGACCGCGATTGAGATTGTGCCGCCACATATGACCTTTACCGAGCGGGTCAAGTTGCTCTATGGCGGGCGCGAGGTGGATCTGATCTTCCTGGGCGGGCATACACCGGCCACCAGCGTCGCCTGGCTGCCCGAAGAGCGTGTCTGCTTTGTGGGCGATGTGCTCTGGGTGGATCAGCATCCCTACATGGCCCAGGCTGATACCCTGCAATGGATCGCGGCACTTCAATTCATCCGCAACCTGGGCGCAGAGTTGCTTGTGCCGGGGCATGGGCCTGTGTGCGAACCCGACAAAACCGAGCGCGTGGAAGAGTATATTCGCTTCATGCGCGAGCGCGTGCGCGATTACTATCGTCTGGGCAAGACCAAGAACGAGACCAAAAGCGGGCTGGTGGGCGAAATGCTCGAATGGTTCCCCGTGCCGCCCGAACGCAAAGCCAAGATCGAAAGCCAGATCAAATCCGGGCTGAACCGCGTCTATCGAGAGATTCAGCGCGAAGAAGAGATGGCGACAGCCCAGGCCAACGGTCTGCCCGCGCGTGCCCGCGACGATGACGATGACGACGAAGAGGATGATTAGGATTCATGGCTCACTCGATTAAAGAACAGTTACAAAGCCCGATTATCGATCTGCGTGCCAACTTGGACCGCGCCGAACGATTGGTTCCCCAATTGACCAAGATCAATGTGGAAGAATTTCTACGTCTATTGGATACGCTTGATACGCAATTCGACCAGACCGCCACCAGTGGGCTGGATCTGCGCCCGGAGCGTACGCGCCTGCTCAGCCTGCACAGCCGCCTGGAACGCCGCCCCAATGATCTTGTGTCGGCGGCGCGCGGCGTGGGCGGGTTGGCAACCTTGCGCCAGCGCCATCCCCCGGCCACAGGCTTTTGGTGGCATTTGGATGCTGTGGTGGCCGAACGACGGCGGCAGCAACTGCGCCGCCTGTTGACAACCGTGGGGGTGCTGGTGTTGGTGCTGGGGGGACTCTACTTTGTCGTGGAAACCTTCTTCCCGCCGGATCCCAACGTGGTGGCGGTGAGCGCGGCCACGGGCAGCCTCACCGATCTGGCAATCAACGGCGAATGGGAAGCGGCGCTGGTCCTAATCGACGAGACTAAAGCTACCATCACCGTGCCCGACGCCGAAATCCTGATCTGGGAGGGCGTGGTGGCCGATCACCTGGGGCTGGCCGAGCGCTCGGCGGCGGCTCTGGATGCGGCGCGGGATCTGGTGGGGGCGGCCAACGAAGCGCTCTTTTGGGTGAACCTGGGCAATGTGCGCCTGATGAGCAACGATCTGGATAAGGCTCAGGCCGCGGCGGAGCAGGCGTTGGTGATTGACGAAAGCGAAGCGCAAGCCTACTTTCTGCTGGGCGGTGTCGCCGAAAGCCGCGGCGACGTCCGCGGGGCGATTGACAATTACGAGCGTACCTTTGAACTCGCCGCCGATTCCAACCCACAACTGGCCGGTGATCAGCCGTGTGCGCCTGGGCACGCTGCTGCAAAGCGGCGCTGGCTTCCAGATCTCCCCCGAGGCCACGCCGGGGGAGTAGAGGGATATTGGGTAGTGGATATTGCAATATCCACTACCCAATATCCAATATCCCGCCGCAACTCCCTTTGACTTCCCTTCCATCCGTTGGGTACAATAGCCGTATTCTCCTGCCCCCTTAGCTCAGTGGATAGAGCAACGGTCTTCAACAAAGGAGCCTCTGTAGGAAAAGAGAACTTACAGAGTGGAGGGTGCTGTATCGGTGAAACCTGTCAAATGGCAATACCGAGGAAACCTGTATCGCAGGGTTCCGTAGAGGCCATACGCATCCCGCCTGAGATGGCGAAGATATGGTCCGGACCACAAACAGCCTGGCTGGCAGTGAAAACTGTAGTGGTGAGCTAAACCGTTGGTCGCAGGTTCGAGTCCTGCAGGGGGCGCACGCCTGGGATGCCGGGGGCTGAAGACCCCCGGCTAAGAGCAGCGCCCCATGAATGGGGCTTGGGACGGACGGCCCAAGCCCCATTCATGGGGCGCTGCTTTGTAGCACGGGGATTGATCCCCGTGCCCGTGTTCCCGTGCGAATCGCCCGCTGACCCCGTTGGCAATGGCCTCCCCCCTTTTTTGATCGCGTTTCCCCGCCCGCCCCGCCCATGCTATACTGCACGCAACGCCCAACCCACGCCCCGGAACTGCCCAATGAGCGACCAGCCTTCTGCCCAAACCAACATCAGCGGCGACGTCCACGGCCCCGTCTACTCTGGCAACATCGGCCAGATTGGCGACAATTACTTCGGCGCGGCTGGCCCCGACTGGCCGCTCTTCGTCAACGTGCCGCCCAAGCCCCGCCTCGTTGTGGGCCGCGAAGCGGTGATGGATCGGCTGGTGGCGCGCCTCTGCGCCGGGACCAGCACTGCGCTCAGCGCCGAGGGGCTGCCCGGCGTGGGCAAGACCACGCTGGCCGTGGCCCTGGCCCACGACCCGCGCATCCTCGCCCACTTTGCCGACGGCGTGCTCTGGGCCGGGCTGGGACCGAACGGCGACCCGGTGGAGGCGCTGGGACGCTGGGCGGGGGCGCTGCACATTGATGTGAGTGACAAAGCCGACGCCCGCGGCACGCGCCGCCGCCATCACCGCGCGCATCGGCGGACGGCGGCTGCTGCTTGTGATCGACGACGTCTGGCACGAGGCAGCACGCCGCGTTGCTGCGCTGTGGCGGACCGCACTGCGCCCACCTGCTCACCACACGCGACACGCGGCTGGCGACCGGTTTTGCCGGGGCCGTGGAACGGGTGGAGGAACTGACGCCGGCCGCCGCCCAGGAACTGCTACAAACCCTGGCCCCCAAAGCCTGGGAAGCGGATCCCAAAGCCGCCGAGGCGCTGCTGGCGGCCGTGGGCTATCTGCCCCTGGCGATTGAACTCCTGGGCGGCTACTTGAACGCCGGCGCCGCCGGGCGCTTTGCCGCCCACAGCGGCAGCGCCCTGGCCGACCTCACCGACCCGGCGCGCCGGTTGCACCTGGCGACACGCCGCCTGGGCAGCCACGAAAGCGCCGCCGTGACCCTGCACGACACCATCGCCCTCAGCCTGGAAGGGCTGCGGGAGGAAGCGCCGCTGGCTGTGGATGCCTTCTACAGCCTGGGGGCCTTTGCCCCCAAACCCGCCACCTTTGACCTGGCCGCGGCCCTGGCCGTGCTGGGCGAGAGTGGCGACGCCGAGACCCTGGCCCTGCTCGCCGACCGCAACCTGCTGGAGATCGACGAGGACGAAACCCTGGCCCTGCACCAGACCCTGGCCGACGTGGCCCGCGACGGGGACAGCCGAGGCAGCGCACGTTGCCCACGAGAACACTATCTGGCTCAGGTCAACGAGGATCGGCAGAACTGGCAGGCGATTGAAGCCATCTACCCGCAGATCAGCCGGGCGTGGCAATGGCAAAACGAGGCAAACTCCGCAAGAGGAGGCGTTGCTTCAGCTTGTCTGGTCGTTGCGACTCTACCACGAACGGCGTGGGCTATGGCGTGAACAACTTGAGTGGTACAGCGCCGCACTGGACTTTGCCAGAGCCGTGAATCACGCAGATACGGCGACGATCCTCAACAACATGGGCTGGTCTACGATGCGTTGGGGGAGAAGCGGCGGGCGCTTGAGTACTACGAGCAGGCCCTGCCCCTGTAGCGGGCGGTCGGCGACCGCTCACGGCGAAGCCACCACCCTCAACAACATGGGTGGGGTCTACGATGCGTTGGGGGAGAAGCGGCAGGCGCTGGACTACTACGAGCAGGCGCTGCCCCTGAGGCGGGCCGTGGGCGACCGCGCGGCGAAGCCGCCACCCTCAACAACATGGGCATGGTCTACGATGCGTTGGGGGAGAAGCGGCAGGCGCTGGACTACTTCGAGCAGGCCCTGCCCCTTCGGCGGGCACGTGGGCGACCGCAGCGGCGAAGCCACCACCCTCAACAACATGGGCATGGTCTACGCATGCGTTGGGGGAGAAGCGGCAGGCGCTGGACTACTTCGAGCAGGCCCTGCCCCTTCAGCGGGCCGTGGGCGACCGCAGCGGCGAAGCCACCACCCTCAACAACATGGGTGGGGTCTACGATGATTTGGGGGAGAAGCGGCAGGCGCTGGACTACTACGAGCAGGCGCTGCCCCTTCAGGCGGGCGGTCGGCGACCGCGGCGGCGAAGCGGTCACCCTCAACAACATGGGCGTGGTCTACGATGCGTTGGGGGAGAAGCGGCAGGCGCTGGACTACTACGAGCAGGCGCTGCCCCTTCAGCGGGCCGTGGGCGACCGCGCAGGCGAAGCGGCCACCCTCAACAACATGGGCGGGGTCTACGATGCGTTGGGGGAGAAGCGGCAGGCGCTGGAGTACTACGAGCAGGCCCTGCCCCTGAGGCGGGCCGTGGGCGACCGCTCCGGCGAAGCCGCCACCCTCAACAACATGGGCTGCATCTACTTTGAGGAGGGGGATCTGGACCGGAGCCGCCGAAATGCTCGCCGGTGTGGTTGCCATTTTTGCCCAAATTGGTGCTCTTTCCGAAGAAGCCGCCATCCGCCTGAACCTGGCCTTCGTGCAGGCCCACCTGGGTCAACTGGACGCCGCCATCGCCCACGTCGAGCGCTCGCTGGCCCTCCTCACCGGGCTGGGCCTTCCCCAGGATGCCGCAGGGCGGACGGTCGAGCAGCACCGGGATTTTCTGGCGCAGCTTCAAGCCATAGCGTCGAGACAATCCGTAGGGGCGCTGCTGGCTGCGCCCGGAGCGGGGTCGGCAAGCAGACCCCCTACGCAAAACCGCAGACGTGACAGGTTTTCTGAAACCTGTCACGTCTAGCCAAAGGAGCACCCACCATGCCCACCCAATTCACCGACGGCCACGCCCTGCTCGTCGGCGTCGGCGCGGACCTGCCCAACACCGTAGCGGACGCCAACGGCATCGCCGACTTGCTGCTCGATCCCGGTCGCTGCGCCTATCCACCGGGGCAGGTGACGGTCCTCACCGGCGAAGGGGCGACGCGGGCAGCCGTCCTCGCCGCCCTGGACGATCTCGCCGCGGCGCAGCGGCCCGACGACACCGTGATCGTCTACTTCTCCGGCCACGGCTACCGTGTGGAGACGCCCTACGGCGAATTGTATTATCTGATGCCCTATGGCTATGACGTCAAGGCACTGCCACGCACGGCCATTAGCGGGGCCGAGTTTGTGGAGAAGCTGCGGGCGTTAACGGCGCGCAAGCTGTTGCTGCTGCTGGATTGCTGCCACGCTGGCGGGCTGGACGAAACCAAAGCCCCCGGCGGGGCGCAGTTGAGCAAAGCGCCGTTGCCGCCAGAGGCCGCCGCTCTGCTGGCCGCCGGGCAGGGGCGCATCGCCATTGCTTCGTCCAAAGCCGGGGAACTTTCGTACGCGGGCAGGCCCTACAGCGCCTTTACCCTGGCCGTGGCCGAGGCGCTGTGCGGCGAGGGCGCGTCGGAACAGGATGGCTACGTGCGCGCCGCCGACCTTGCCCTGCACGCCCGCCAGACCGTCCCCCTGCGCACCAAAGATCGCCAGCATCCCATTTTGAACTTTGATCAGGCCGATAACTTTGTGGTTGCTTATTATGCCGGGGGGGATGCCAATCCCAAGGGGCTGCCCTTTGCCGTGGAAAGCGTGGCAATCGAACCGGAGCCGGGCGCTTTTCGCAGTGCGTTCGATCAGCGCGGCCAGACCGTCCACGGGCCGCAGACCAATATTGCCGGCGACGTTCACGGGCCGGTCTACAGCGGTCAACATCGGCCAGATCGGGGATCGACACACCAACACCGGCGGCGGGGCCTATATCGGCGGCAATCTGCGGGTGGGCGGTGATTTCGTGGGGCGGGACAAAAAAGAATCGTAGCCATTCTGCCAGAATGGCTGTCGCCTGCTAGTGCTTCTCCCATCGTAAATTGACAAGAGCCAGATCGT
>CAVRLX010000011.1:0-17660 GCA_963721725.1 uncultured Chloroflexia bacterium | reverse complement strand
GGTAGCGCATACGGGATTCGAACCCGTGTCTCGGCCTTGAGAGGGCCGTGTCCTAGGCCTCTAGACGAATGCGCCACAAGGCAGATTTCAAACAGTTACACTGCTGCGACCTAGACAGGCGTGAGTATAGATGAGGAGTGAGAGACTGTCAAATATCGCCCCCTTTCTTGAACGATTGTGGTTGGCGTATAATAGGCAGAACATGTGTGAAAGGAGCGTATACGGTGATAATGCACGCAATTGAGATGACAAGTGAAGAGATCCAGATTCCCATGCGCTATGAAGCGTATCTTGCCTGGGACACAGACGGTAAAATCGTGGAATGGGTAGACGGGGAGGCGATTATCCATATGCCGCCGAGTAGGAGACATCAGCAACTACTTCAGTTTCTTTTTCAGCTCATAGATCAATTTGTACGCATTGGTGACTACGGGCGGGCTATGATGCCCCCCTTTGAGGTGAAAATACAACCAGGCGGGTCCTCTCGTGAACCAGATATCTTTTTCGTTGCTACGGAACATGCAGATCGGCTTGAGGCCAAGCGGCTCAATGGGCCGCCTGACCTCGTCGTTGAGGTGATCTCGCCCAGCAGCGTGACGCGCGATCGCGATGAAAAATTTCGTGAATATGAAGCAGCGGGCGTGCCTGAGTATTGGATTATCGACTCGCGCCCGGGCTATCATCGCACTGACTTCTACCGCCTCAATGAGAGCGGGCGGTATATGCTTTTTGCCACCGAAGACGAAGACCGCGTGGAATCGCACATACTTCCCAATTTTTGGATTCGCCCCGCCTGGCTGGCACAAGATCCATTGCCTGATCCACTGCTGGCGCTGGCGCAGATCATCGGCACCGAGGCGCTGATCGATCACCTGCGCAAAGCGTCCGGTGGGGGCAATTTTTGATCCACACCCTATCCTCCGGTAAGATGAACATCTTGAATGATTCGCCCTGACAGTGTGGGTTCAAATCCCGCCCGGCTGGCGGATGATAAGGCGAATGAGTGACTTCCCTTTGTCATCCCTTCGCCTTGTGATTGAAAATCGGCAGACGAGAAAGAGCAGAGGCAGATGCGACAGACGCCCAAACAGATTTCCCGCGCCCTAGACAGGGTGCTGCACAAAGTGGTTCAGCCCGCCCGCTACACCGGAGGCGAGTTGAACTCGGTGGTGAAGGATTGGACCAATCCCGCCATTCGCGCAAAGGTGGCGCTGGCTTTCCCCGATATTTACGAACTTGGCGGCTCCAACCTGGGGCTGGCGATTTTGTACAACTTGATCAACGCTCGCCCTGACCTGCTGGCCGAACGCGTCTATTGCCCGTGGATCGATTTTGAAGAAATTATGCGTCGCGAGGGTCTCCCGCTCTATGGGCTGGAGACACGCCACGCTGTACAGGATTTCGACATCCTTGCCTTCAGCCTCCCCTATGAGCAACTCTACACCAACGTGCTCACCATGCTCGATCTGGCCGGGCTACCCCTGCGCGCCGCTGACCGTACGGTGGATCACCCGTTGGTCATTGCGGGCGGCTCCGGCTGCTACAACCCCGAACCCATGAGCGCCTTCTTCGACGCCATGGTCATCGGCGAAGGCGAAGAAGTGATCTTCGAGGTAATTGAAGCGTATAACGATTTTCGATTAGAGATTGACGATTTACGATTTGACGGTGCAGACTCTGCGTCTGGTAATCGTCAATCGTCAATCGTCAATCGTCAATCCCTCTGGCAACGCCTCGCCCGCATCCCCGGCGTCTATGTGCCAGGGCTGTACGAGCCGGTCTATGCCGCCGATGGCACGCTGTTGGAGACGAAATCGGTCGATCCCGTTGCGCCCAAAGAGGTGATGAAACGGGTCGTGACCGTCTTGCCAGAGCCGGTGACCAAGTTCATTGTGCCTTTTATTGACGTGGTCCATAACCGGGCAGCGATTGAGATTATGCGCGGCTGTACACGCGGTTGCCGCTTCTGCCAAGCGGGCATGATCTTCCGGCCTGTGCGTCAGCGTCCGGTGGAAGAGGTGTTGGCCGCCGTGGATGCCATGATCGAAAACTGTGGCTTTGAGGAAGTCAGCTTCCTCAGCCTGAGCAGCAGCGACTACGACTATGTGGAGGAATTGGTGCGGCGCACAATGGAGCGCCACGGCGACAAGCGTCTTTCCGTGGGCCTACCCAGCCTGCGTATCGAGAGTTTCAGTGTGGGCTTAATGGAGCTTTTGGAGAAAGGCCGCCGTCGCTCTGGCTTCACCTTTGCCCCCGAAGCCGCTACGGATCGGCTGCGCGATGTGATCAACAAGCCGATTGCCTCGGCTGATCTGCTGCAAACCGCCGAAGAGGTCTACAAGCGCGGCTGGACCACGATTAAGATGTACTTTATGATCGGCCACCCCACGCAGACATTGGAAGATGTGCAGGCCATTGCCGACCTTTCCAAAGCGGTGTTGGCCGTGGGGCAGCGCGTGTTGGGGCGCAAGGCCAACGTGCGGATCGGCGTCAGCACGCTGGTCCCCAAACCGCACACGCCCTTCCAATGGGTTCCCATGGAAGACGAAAGCGTGATCCAAGCGCAGATTGAACTGCTCCAGCGTGAACTGCGCGGGCCGGGTATTCACTTCACATGGAACTACCCCGAAGAGACGCTGGTGGAAGCATTTTTGACGCGTGGGGATCGGCGGCTTTCCGACGTCATCGAGCGGGCCTGGCAATTGGGCGCAAAGCTGGATGCGTGGGGAGATCAGTTCAAATTCGACCTATGGCAGCGTGCGTTTGATGATCTGGGGCTGGATATGAACTGGTATGCACGGCGAGCGCGCAGCCTGGACGAAACCCTGCCCTGGGATCACATCTCTGCCGGGCTGAAGAAGCAATTCCTGGCTGACGAATACCGGCACACCTATCAGGGCGGCGTGGTGGACGACTGCCGCGAGCACTGCTTCTCCTGCGGGATCTTGGGCGCCTTCAAAGAGCAGCGCCGTGCCGCGCCAGACGAAGCGTGGTGTTGCCCGCCGCTGGGCCGGGACAAAGATCGTCAGCCCGTGGACATTGTACCCGTGCCGCTCTATTTCAACGACACAATGTCGCCGGATAAAGTGGGCCAGTTCGATCACCGTGTGCCCCAGCGTCGAGCGGGCACGGTCAGCCAGCAGATCGAGTTGGAAGTGGGGGATGATTAGAGGAGGAAAGATAAGTGATGGATAGTCCGGTAACAAAGACCGATCATCTGCGTTCGAGGCAACAAGAACCCTTGCCCTTGCAGAAGAGCAACTGTTGGTGAACGGTAATGCTGCGTACTACTGGAGCAAAGATTGCGGGAGATCAAAGACGAGATCCTTGAAATTACCAACGGTATAACATCTCATCGGTGGAAGAGATGGACCACGCTATCAAGATGGAACGTTGAGCTGAGATCCGGATCCTGGCGATGATTTTCAGCGACTGGATCACCTGGAATATGACCGAGATAAGGTGCTACAACTTCATTATAGTCGCCCAGTCCGATAACGGATTCCAAGTTACGAGAGCCATACATGATATGGCGCATTACGAAATCTGGCCGTTTTGAATTCGCAACATGGCATCTACATCGATTCTCAGGTCAATAGCTACGGATCATTTTTATGCGACAATGGGAGTTTTCATTGACGTCTGGTTTTCCGTTGACATTGCAAATCGATACAGCTATCATTGGGAGCGGCGACCATCGACGACACGCTCTATCGCCACGACAATGCACCCCATAGATTGGCAGAACGTATCGACTTGGCCGAAGCATTTCCACAATGGCAGTCAGGACAATGTCACCGAGAGCCACATCAGCGATGAACCGCAAACGGCACTGCGCGAATTTCTGAGCTTTGCGCGTATGAGACTGGCGCAGGCGTAAATCATGTCCCATCTCCCCATCACCATCCTGGGCATGCCCATCCACAATCTGACCTACGCCGAGACCTTTGCCCACATGGCCGCCATGATCGAGCGCGGCCAGCCGCATCAACTGGCGACGGTTAACCCCGAATTTTTGGTGATGGCACAGCACAATGGAGAGTTTCGCCGGGTGTTGCAAGGTGTGGATTTGGCGCTGGCAGATGGCATCGGGCTGCAAGTGGCGGCGCGGATGCAGGGGCAGCGTTTTGTGTCGCGGGTGGCGGGCAGTCAGTTGGTCTATAAACTGATGCCACTGGCGGCGGAGCAGGGCTGGCGGCTCTTCTTTTTGGGGGCGGCGCCGGGTGTGGCTGCCGCTGCCGCCAATCAGGTACGCGCCCAACATCCGGGCATTCAGATCGACGTCAACGAAGCTGATCCCACCCCTGCGGGAACGGCAGCAGCGCTGGCCCACATTCACAGCGCCCGCCCCGATATTTTGCTGGTGGCCTATGGCGCGCCCAAACAGGATCTCTGGATCGCCCGCCACAAATGCGAAGCCGGCGTGGCTGTGCAGATCGGCATCGGCGGCACGTTGGATGTGATCGCCGGGCAGACGCCGCGCCCGCCCCAGTGGATGCACGACGGCGGGCTAGAGTGGCTCTATCGCCTGTGGACCCAGCCCTGGCGTTGGCGGCGCATGGCGCGCTTGCCTGTCTTTGTGGGGATGGTTGCAGCGGAACGGCTGGGATTGAGGATTTTTGATTGACGATTTTTGATGGGGGTTTCGATGAATGAGCTAGAAATAGACCGACAGCGCGTGCGCTTTACCTATGAAAAGGGCGAGGCGATTAAGTTTATCTCGCATCAAGACGAGTTCCGCCTGTGGGAGCGCACACTGCGCCGCGCCGATCTGCCGCTGCTCTATAAACAGGGCTTCAACCCGCAGCCACACATTCAATTTGCCGCGCCGCTGGGACTGGGCATGACCGGCACAGACGAGTTTTTGGATATTACCTTCAGCCCGCCCGTGCCGTTGGATGACCTGGCAGCCCGTGTACGGGCCAAACTGCCGCCGGGCGCCACGCTCCACACGCTGGCCGAAGTGCCGCTCCACACCAAAGCGTTGCAATCCCTTACCATCGGGGCCGATTACACGATTGTGCTCTATGCCGAAGCGGACGAGATCCCCGCAGCACTGATTGAGCAGCGCATTGCCGAATTTTGGACGAAAAGCGAAATCTGGCGCGAGCGCGAACGCCACAGCGAAACCTACCGATACAACCTGCGCCCACTGATCTTTGAACTGCGCTATGATGGTTATGATGATGCCAGCGAGGAGCACCGCATCTTCGTGCGTGTGCAGATGCGCGCCGGGGCCACCGGCCGCCCCGACGAGGTGACTGATGCCTTGGGCTTTGACAATTTGGCGCGCACCCTGCGCCGAGATCGCATCTACTTTGAGGATCGAGAGGAAGATGTAGCAATTTTTGCCCACTATCGGGAGATTAGCCAAGCGGAGATCTCCGCAGAAAAGGCTCAGCGTTCACGACGAGGCCGCAAAGGTCAGCGCCGCACGCGCGCCAGCGCCGACACGCCCCAGGAAAAAGGCGTGAAGTCCTTTGCGGAAAAGGCCGCAGATGAATTTGTATAACGATTGCCGATGCCGTTTCCGTACCTATACAGCTCTAGGGTGCGACGCACTCGGCAATCGTTACACCTTTCCCATAACCCTTACTCTTTTTCGCCGCGGCAGCCCGGCAGCATTAACTCTGTGCCATCGCGCATAAGGTTGATGTCCTCAATTTTGTTGGCAGCGGTGAAAGACTCGATAGAAAGACCAAAGCGTTTGGCAATAATAAAAAAGGTCTCCCCAGGCTTAACAATGTAAAGACAACCAGCCTCAGTCTCGATGAGGGGTGCAGTTGCGTCTGCCCATAGCCCCCGGTTTGTAGATTGTGCTTCGGCTTGGGCGGAGCGCAGACGTTCCTCATAGCGGACATCTGGCTCAAAAATGACCACTTGGGCAAAGCCACTACGCACCATTTCCTCATTGATCAATAAATTATCCGACGCCCGATAGACGTAACGCAGCAACCGTTGATAGACATCGCGCTCGGTGGTGTCTATCTCCAATAATACAGTCTCGCCGTCGGTCAGGGCTAAATTTTGCTCATACGCCTCACGACCAAACGCCTGTTCGGCTTGGGGTGCGTTGCTGATCAAATACCGCACTTCATAGGTGCGGCTGTCATATTCCACCAATAGAGTATCCCCGTCTAAGACCTCCAAAACCTCCGCCACAATTCTCCCGCTGACCTGAGTAGTCACCGGTACATTTACCCCACCCCGCACCGCCAACGAGCCGAGCCAGCGCCCGTCGCGCAGTTGATACCAGTCGCCTCGCTCATTGCGCCCCACCACCTCTACGGGCTGCCCTGGCGGCAGGCTGCCCGCTGCTTCGTAATAGCGCGCTGGCCCTGTGTAGAGATTCGCAGCCAGGGTGGTTGTCGCCATCACGGGCGTCACCGCTATGTCAGGAGCCTCTATAGCCAGCACAAATGGCGTTGGCGTGGAAGCTGTGGGCACTGAACTCATAGGTAAGCTCCCCGGGGTACAGGCTGTAATTAGCAGAGAAATAAGCAAAAGCATTTGCCAACGCAGTGGCTTGTTCATTGAGGAGTCTCCTGAAAAAATTATAGTACAGTTTATAAAGATACGTTCCCGTTGGCTAGCCCTGTTGTCTGTAGGGAGGGTCACAGAGATACGGCTATAGGAAATTTGCTCTTGACAGATGAAAATTTTTCATTTATGAAAACGCTTTCAGAAAACAGAGAAATGCGCTGTTTTTTTCCCTCCCTCTATTGCCTTTTTACCCATACTCCATTGGGGGAAACAGGTTTTTTTTCTGAAGTATCCCTACAATAATCTGATCTTTCACTAAATTTCTGGCTCATCTTGTATATTTTGTGCTTTCATCACGAAGTTGGCAGCGCATATCTGCAAGTAAGAAAGCGCTTTCATAGCTCCTGGATTTCCCCATGCCGGACAGACATCCTAAACAGCGCGCCACGATCTCGGATGTGGCGAAACTAGCCGGGGTTTCTATCTCCACAGTGAGCCGTGTTGTTAATGATACGGTTCCTGTCTCTGGAGAGGTGAACGAGCGCGTGCGTTCGGCCATTGAAATGCTGAACTATACCCCTCATGTGGCAGCGCGCAATCTGGCTGTCAAAAAAACCAATACCATCGGCCTGCTCCTTCCCGAACTGAGCAGCTCTTTCTTTGGTCCACTGTTGCGGGGCATTGAAAACGCCTTGCGCCAAACAGACTATGATCTGCTGGTCTATGCCAATGCCCAGCCGCTGAGCAGCAATGGGGCAAGACGCCGCCAGCCCATTGGCGAACACAACGCCGACGGCATGATCGTATTCACCACAATTTTAACCGACGACGAGATTCGCCAGCATGCCATTCGCCATTTCCCGCTGGTACTGCTCTATCACAGCCCGCCGCGTGATGTGAATGTTCCCCATGTAATGTTCGATAATCGATCTGGGATGGTTCAAGTGGTAGATCATCTGGTGCAGGTGCATGGTCGTCGCCACATTGCCTTTTTGCGCGGCACGACCGGCAACGAAGATTCCCATCAGCGCGAGTTAGCGTTCCGAGAGGCACTCTCTAGCCACGGCATCCCGTTTGACCCGGAATTGGTGGCGCATGGTGGATTTAAGGAGGCCGAGGGCGAGGCAGCGGTGCAAGAATTATGGACAAAGGGCAAATCGTTTGACGCTATTTTCACCGGCGACGACGAAGCAGCTGCCGGAGTTTTGGTAGCCTTGCGCCAAGCCGGGCTGCGTGTGCCGCAAGATGTTTCTGTGGTGGGCTTTGATGACATTCCCTTTGCCCGACACCTGAACCCGCCGCTCACCACCGTGCGCGCGCCCATTGAAGAAACAGGCTACCAGGCGGCAATGATGCTCTTTCAGATTTTGGATGGCACTTCTGTCTCTGCCAGCGCATCGTTGCCCGTTGAATTGGTGATCCGCCAATCGTGTGGATGCAAGGATTGATCCGCTCGATTGTTTTGATCGATTGTTTGGATAGGTTGTACTGGTTAATAAAATCGATAGTTCACGGAGGAAAGCATGAGTAAGAAGATTTCTATCTGGTTTGTGATGTTGGTGATTGCCAGCCTGATGTTGGCCGCTTGTGGTGGCAATGAACCCGCAGCCGAAGCCCCTGCCGCCGAAGCTCCGGCTGCCGAGGAACCCGCCGCCGAGGAACCCGCCGCCGAGGAACCGGAACCCACCCCCACTGTGGTGATCATGGAAGGCCGCACCCAGATCCGCTGGTTTGTGGGCCTGGGCACGGGCACTGATCCTGCGCAGATTGAAGTTCAACAGCGCGTTGTGGACGAATTCAACAACTCGCAGGAAGAGATTCAACTGATCTTGGAAGTGGTCCCCTACAATGCCGCCCGCGACACACTGGCGACGCAGATCGCCTCTGGCGCTGGCCCCGACATTGTCGGCCCCGTGGGTTGGGGTGGCTCCAACGCCTTCTATGGGCAATGGTTGGATCTGGAACCGCTAATCGAGGGCGCTGGCTATGACACCGGCCAGTTTAACGAAGCGCTGATCAAGTTCTATCAGACCGAAGAAGGCCAAGTGGGTCTGCCCTTCGCCGTCTTCCCTGGCGCTGTCTTCTTCAAGAAATCCATGTTCGACGAAGCTGGCCTGGCCTATCCGCCCACAGAATACGGCCAGCCCTATGTGATGCCCGATGGGACCGAGGTTGAGTGGAGTTGGGATGTGCTGACCGAGCTTGCCAAGATCCTGACTGTGGATGTCAACGGCAACGATGCCACCATGAGCGAATTCGATCCGACCCAGATCGTGCAATATGGCTATGTGCCGCAGTATCAGCACCCCAACTCCGTTGGCTCCTTCCTGGGGGCGGGTAGCCTGCTGGCAGATGATGGCAAAACCGCTCAAATTCCTGAGCACTGGGCCACCGCCTGGAAGTGGTGGTACGATGGCATGTGGGGCGAACAACCCTTCATCCCCACCGAAGCCGTGGTGCAAAGCCCGGAATATGGCGCTGGCAATCCCTTTAACAGCGGCAAAGTGGCGATGGCCGTAACCCAAATGTGGTACACCTGCTGCATCGGCAGTGCGGGCGAAGATTGGGATCTAGGGATTCTGCCCACCTATGACGGCGCAGTGCATGGCCGTGTGGATGCCGATACCTATCGCGTCCTCAAGACGACGCAACACCCCGAAGAAGCCTTTACTGTGTTGGCCTATTTAATCGGGCCGGCCTCACTGGAACTGCTGGAAACCTACGGTGGTATGCCCGCCCGTGCTGAAGATCAACAAGCGTTCTTTGATGCCAAAGCCCAGCAATACCCCTGGGTGGAGAACTGGGATGTGATGAAAGTAGGGCTGGACTATCCCGACACCCCCAGCGCCGAAGCCTATATGCCCAACTTCAACGAAGCCTTTAGCCGTGTGGATACCTTCGGCAACTTGATGCGAACCGAAGCCGGGTTGGATATGGATGCCGAGATCGAAAAGCTTCGCAGCGATCTGCAAATCATCTTCGACAAGGCCGCTCAGTAGGGTTAAGGGAGGTATTGGATATTAGATATTGGATGGGCTTTTCTCTCCAATATCTAATACCCAATATCCAATACCCAATCCCCAATCCCCAACACCACCCTGTAAGGAGCATCCTCCATGAGCGCACCTGTTTCACCGGCGGGACGCATCCCTGCCAGCCGCGACCGCCGCAAGTCGCCGATTGCCCGCCGTGAGGCCACCTGGGGCTGGCTCTTTATTTCGCCCTGGATTGTGGGGTTTTTGTTCTTCACCCTGTTGCCCACTCTGGCAACCCTAATTTTTAGTTTCACCGCCCTGGCTTTGATCACACCGGGCCGCCGGGCCAGCGAATTCGTCGATCCCGAAAACCCCGATGCCGGCCCGATTGCGTGGGAAGGCTCGTGGCGGGCGCTGACCCGGCCCTGGGAATGGGCGCCCACCTGGGACAACTATCCGGCGGCGTGGCGGCAGATCAACTTTCCCCGCCTCTTTTTTAACACACTGGCAATTGCCCTCATCGGCATCATCGGCACGCTGCTCTCGTGTATCATCGTGGCCTACGGCTTCTCGCGCTTCCGCTTCCGTGGGCGCGATCTGCTCTTCACCCTGCTCATCTCTACGATCTTCCTGCCCTCCGCCGTGACGATTGTGCCAACCTATGCCTTCTTTGTGGCGATTGGCTGGGTGGGAACTTGGCTGCCCATCACCGCGCCACACTTTTTCGCCAACGCCTACAACGTCTTTTTACTGCGCCAATATTTTATGACGATTCCCCGCGAGATCGACGAAGCCGCGGCCATTGACGGGGCCAGCCCGTTTCGCATCCTTCTCAGCATTCTCGTGCCCATGTCCACGCCCGTCATCGTGGCCGTGACGCTCTTTCACCTCGTCTTTGCCTGGAACGATTTCTTCGGCCCGCTGATCTATCTCTCCACCAAACCGGATCTGCAACCCATCGCCGTGGGTCTCTCGCGCTTCAACGGCATCTACGGCTCGCAGCCGCCGTTGATCCAAGCCGCCGCGCTTATGGCAACCATACTGCCGGTCTTGCTCTTTTTCGTCAGCCAGAGCGCCTTTATGCAGGGCGTGGTCGTGACGGGGGTTGAGAAATAAGGGGGGGGTGTCTATCTTGCGGGGCTGTTCTACAAAATTGACGATGGACGAAAGACGATGGACGAACGTTTAGCACCAGTTCGGGCAGTACGTTCGTCTTTCGTCTAACCCTCGGAGAATTCATCATGACATACACGCACAAGATTTTCATGGTCATGCTTCTGCTCGTTACACTCTTGCTCGGCGGCTGTGCAGACGATGCCACGCCCACGGCGGTGGCGGTGATCCCCACGGAGACGCCAGTGCCCTCCACGGCGACACCCGCGCCCACACCGCTGCCCACGGTGACGCCGATTCCCACGGCTGTGCCCAATGTGCTTTTTGTAGATGCGGCCCAATCGTTGGGACCGATCAGTCCGTTGGTCTATGGCAGCAACTATGGGCCGTGGGTTCCCCTGCGCCCAGAAACATTGCCCCTGGCCGAAGCGTCGGGGATCACGATTTTGCGCTGGCCGGGCGGCAACTGGGGCGATCAAAATGATGTGCAGCCCTATCAGATCGACCAGTTGATGACCATTGCTCGCCTCATCGGGGCCGAGGGCTATATTCATGTGCGCTTCCCCAACAGCACGCCTGAAAAGGCGGCTGCGCTGGTGAAATATGCCAACATCGACAAGGATTACCAGATCCGTTATTGGTCGATCGGCAACGAGCCAAGCCTCTACGAAAATGCCGGCGAACCGTGGGACGCCGAGAGCTACGCCGCCGAATGGCGCAAATTTGCCGAGGCCATGCGCGCTGTCGATCCCACGATTCTGCTCGTCGGGCCAGAGATTCATCAATTTAACGGCACGCCCAATGTCGATCCCAAAGACAGCCGCGGGCGCGATTGGCTGCGTACCTTCCTCAGCGCCAACGCTGATCTGGTGGACATTGTCTCGGTGCATCGCTATCCCTTCCCCAACAACGCTGAGCGCACCTCGGCCAAGCCTGCCGAAATCCTGGCCGAAAGCGAAAACTGGAACGGGCTAATCCGCAATCTGCGCGCCGCCGTGCGCGAGAGCACAGGCCGCGATCTGCCCATCGCCATCACCGAATGGAACTCGCACTGGACCAACGCCATTAGCGGCGAAACCACGCCGGATTCGTTCCTCAGCGCGCTCTGGCTGGGCGATGTGTTGGGGCGGCTGATTCAAGAGCGTGTGGATCTGGTCAACCAGTTTGCCATTGCCAGCGGCGAAAACGGCTTTGGCATCCTGGGCCGCTTCGAGGCCCGCCCGGCCTATGCCGTCTATCTGCTCTACAAAGCGTTCGGCCAAGAGCTACTCTACGCCAGCGCCGACGCACCGGGCATCTCGCTCTATGCCGCCCGCCGCGCCGACGGCGCGCTCACCGTCATCGCCATCAACCGCACCGAAACTGAAACCACGCTGCCGCTGCAATTGCACGGATTCACGCCGTCCGCCCCCGCCGAAACGCTGCGTTTCGACGCCGAGCATCGGGCCGAGTCTGGTGGAGCCAACCACGTTTGAAGACGGCGCGCGATTACGCTGCCGCCGTTGTCGATGACACTGTTTGTGGTGGGTGGGGAGTAGGGAAGGGGATTGGGGGAAGGGTTACAACAAATTCATTCTATTCAGTAAGGCGAGGGGAGCGGAAAACAAGGTCTGTCGGTAACATCTCTTCCACCTTGCGGAAGAGGACGACAGATCTCGTGCAGTAATCTAGTACAGTTGGGCGTAAATAGTTCAAGGGATGGTGTAGAAGTTGATAGAATGGGTGGAGTTGGATAGCATTCTGATTTTCTTCCTGAGCTCATGAGTAAAGAAAGAAGCGAGAGATGCCTGGACCCAAAGCCCCCGTGATAGAGTTGACAGATATAGAGAGCCAAGAGCTTCAGCGACTTGTGTGCCGCCATAGCACCCAACAGCAGATAGCGTTGCGAGCGCGGGCTCGTCTTGGCGGCAGCCGCTGGTCAGTCCAACAGCCAGATTGCTCGAGACGAAGAGGTGCATGCCGATACAGTGCGCTTGTGGCGCAGCCGCTGGTTGGACCGGCAGCCGATTCCCCTCGAGGAACTGAGCGTGAGCGAGCGGCTGGAGGATGCACCCCGTCCTGGCAAGCCACCGACGATCACAGCAGAGCAGGTTTGCCAGATTGTGGCGCTTGCCTGTGAAGCGCCCGCCCAATCCGAGCGTCCCATCAGTCAGTGGACCGGGCGAGAGATCGCAGATGAAATCCAACGACGTGGCATCCTCAAGCAGATTTCGCCTCGCCATGCGAGTCGTCTGCTAAAAAAGGGGACCTTCAACCCCACCGCATCCGCTACTGGTTGACACCACCAGACGACCCAGAGTTTGATGTCAAGGTGGCGAACGTGTGTGACGTCTATCAGCAAGCGCCCCACCGACATGAGCAGGGCGAACGTACAATCAGTACGGATGAACTGACGGGCGTACAGGCGCTCGAGCGCAAGCATCCGGGTCTGCCCATGGCCCCAGGCAAGGTGGAGCGACGTGAGTTTGAGTACATTCGCCACGGCACGCTCTCCTTCATTCTCAGTCGCGATGTGGTGACGGGCAAAGTGATTGCCCCCCATGCAGGCCCCACCCGCACCGAAGCCGACTTTCTGGCGCATGTGCAGGCTGTTGTTGCCACCGACCCCACTGCCACTCGTTGGCATCTGATCGTTGACAACCTCAACATCCATCAGTCCGAATCGCTGGTGCGCTATCTCGCCGCTGAATCGGACCTCAACATCGACCTGGGCGTGAAAGGTAAGTCGGGTATCTTGCACAACAAGCATAGCCGGGCCGCCTTTCTCAGTGACCCCAGTCATCGCATCGTCTTTCATTACACGCCCAAGCACTGCTCCTGGCTCAATCAGATCGAAATCTGGCTCAGCATTCTCGTGCGCAAACTGCTCAATCGAGGCTCGTTCTCCTCTCTTGAGCAA
The DNA here is from genome assembly GCA_963721725.1 of uncultured Chloroflexia bacterium. Taxonomy (GTDB): domain Bacteria; phylum Chloroflexota; class Anaerolineae; order Caldilineales; family Caldilineaceae; genus RI-153. The sequence continues at coordinate 4,190 of CAVRLX010000011.1, read as the reverse complement.
CTGAAAGCACAGGTGCTCTCCTTCATTAGCTACTACAACGACACCATGGCTAAACCCTTCAAGTGGACCTACCAGGGCAAGCCCTTGCAGGTCTAACCATTGCTCTATTTACGCCCAACTGTACTAGTGCATCATCCACGCAAAAACTTCGGATTGTGCGAATGAGAAAAGATGTGGGAAACTATCTGAGAATCAAGGAGGTTTCCCATGCAGAAGAAGTATATCGTGCGGCTGTCGGATGAAGAACGAAGTGAATGCGAACAAGTCATCAAGAAACTGAAAGGCAGTGCGAGCCAAGTGCGTCGGGCGCAGATCTTATTGAAAGCCGATGTGGATGGCCCGGCATGGACGGACCATAAAATAGCCGATGCGTTCAATTGCCGAATACGGACGGTAGAGAAGCTTCGTCAGCGCGTGGTTGAGGGCGGATTTGATGTTGCCCTCCAGGGTAAAAAACGTGACCATCCCCCGACACCGCCTAAGCTTGATGGGGAGGGTGAAGCGAAGTTGATTGCCCTGCGGTTAAGCGAACCGCCTGTGGGCTATGGTCGATGGACACTCCAACTGCTGGCGGATCAGCTCGTCACTTTGGAAATTGTTGACAGGATTTGCCCGGAGACGGTGCGCAAAACGTTAAAAAAAACGGGATGACCAAACGCATGGTCGAGTACTGGGTCATTCCACCAGCGCAGGACGCCGAGTTTGTGGCTGGTATGGAAGAAGTCTTGGCAACATACGCCAAGCCGTATGACCCAAACCAGCCGCTGGTTTGCATGGACGAACAACCTATTCAGTTGCTCCTGGAAACAAAAGTGCCGCTCCCGGCGACCAAAGCGCATGGACAGCGGGTCGACTACGAGTATGAACGCAACGGCACCGCAAGCATTTTCATGTTTGCCGAACCCTTAGAAACTGTCAAAGGTCGCATTGTCCGCCCTGGCCTAAAGGCGCAGGGCTAGGTTGAACAGGAAGCCAGGTTAACCTGGCTTAGTTTTGCGCCTGTCTTTGGCCGACGCCACTATCCGGCTTTCAGCCAGGCTTTCAGCAAACGACGGCCGAAGCGCACGAAAGCGGATCGGGCGCTTGAAGTTGCCCATCTGCTTGATACTCGCTACGCAGACTGTGACAAGATCACGCTGCTGATGGATAACCTTAACACCCATACCAAAGGCGCTTTCTACAGGCTTTCGCACTAGATGTCACACGTACTTACATCAAACGCATTGACTTGGTCTACACGCCCAAACATGGCAGTTGGCTCAATATCGCTGAATGCGAATTGAGTCGTCTGTCGAGCCAATGCTTAGCTGACTCGATCGTATTGGTCAGGAATGGCCTGCGCTCTGGCGAACTGCGCGTCGCGGGCCAGAATCTGCCGCGTGCCATTGTGGCAACCGCAGTCGTCGCTCCAGCCGCAGCCCTTTGTCAACCAATGGACCATTGCCAGTGGCGAGCATCGAACGGTGGTCAACCTCGGCGCGGAAGATCCCGCCATCCCCGCCGATTGGCCCTATGGCAGCGGGCGTTTTGCCTGGCCCACCTATGGCTGGCTGACCCAGGGCCACAGCGGCCACAGCGGAGCGCGGTGGATATTGCCGCTCCCGCTGGTTCGCCTGTCACAGCGGCAGATCGGGGCAGAGTGATCCGCGCCGGGTGGAGCAGTGTTGGCTACGGTCAGTTTGTGGGCAGTCGACCACAACATCGACTATCTTACGCTCTACGCCCATCTGGGAACAATTACCATCCAGGAAGGGCAGATTGTGGGCAAAGGTCAGTTGCTCGGCACGGTCGGCTCCACTGGCAACAGCACCGGCCCCCATCTCCCCAATTTCGAGATCGCACGATCCGCGACTTCGGCCAGCGTGTCGATCCGCTGACACTGCTGCCCCGCTGAGTTTGATCCGCAGATTCCGCAGATTTCCCCTTCTGAATTCTCTACGATCTCAGCGCTCTCTGCGTTGAACTTCCCGCGGAAAACAAAAATTCCACGGTTGGCTCCGTGGAATTTTTGTCAGATTATCACTCTTTTAGAGATGTAAACGTTTTAAGCAGCAGACTCAAGCGTCAGGATTAGCGCACCGTCAGGGGCAGGAAGATTTTCATGACTTTGGCGGGGACGGACAGTTCAATCGAGGCAGAGGCATTCACGCCCACCACTTCCACCAGGCTGTATTCGCCATCCTCGGCGAAGACATTGTATTGGCCCTCTTCCAGGTTTGCGAAGACAAAGTCGCCATTCTCATCGGTCTCGACCACAGCCACCATGGCCCCAACCACTTCCTCACCGGTGCGTTGCAGGTAGACCATGTGACCAACCAGGGCCAGTTCCTGCGGTTCACGGACACCATTGTTGTTGCTGTCTTGCCAGACCGTGCCACTGATGCGACCCGTTGCAATATCACCACTGGCTTGCACAGCCGAGAGACCAAACAGAACAAAAATCGAGGCGACAATCAGGGCGATGGAGAAAGTGGCGGCGAATTTTTGAGTCTTCATGATTTTGGTTCCTTATGGTGTAAGGCGCTTGGCCTGGATTTCTGTGCGTTTTGCTTCGTGACCAAATCATATAGCAAAAATTAAAATTTGTGGCTGTCAAAGAGATTACAGCATTTCAGATAAAGTGTATTTCTTTTTCGAGAACTTTACAAGGGCACAGTTAAGATCGGGTGTAATTCAGAATGGGGCGAATCGTCGAAAAGTTCCCAGCACTTCTGTTGCCTCCACCTTGCATACCACCCGTTGAGAGCAACCACTTTTGGGGCAGTTGACGATTGCTATAGAGGGGTTTATACTAAAATCGTCCTCGTCTTTTTGTCAGCACCCTTGATGGCACATTTTTGTTCACATGCAGAGAAAGTTTGCATACAGAGATCAAATCGGTGATCAATCGGTCTAGCGGATAAAGGTCTGCATTTTTGTGGCCGTCTACACTCCCTGGCATGAAAAAGACGTCCCGCCCACTGGAGAATGGTTTCCCGCCATTCTTGGCTGAAGAGAGTTTCTCTCTTGCCAGCCCGCCAACCTACCCCACAAGATTTTTTAGGTTGAAAGCCCCGAAGCTTGGCTCTGGGGCTTGCCTATTCTCTCCCACGCTGATCGTTCCCTGTCATTGCTCTCCATAGAAACAAAAGATTAGGACTTTCGCTTGGGGTGAAAATAGGCGAGAATAAGACGAATGATAAGCAAACAAAAGTACGTTGAATATTTGATAAGTACGCCAGTGAACTACACATGTAGCAACCTGGCAGCGCATCTGGAAAAGACAAGCCATGACATCGTGAGTGATTATTTATCACGGGAAAGGCTAAGTGGGAATCATCTATGGGAGATAGCCCGTGGCTTCATCAAAGATGGTGCGCAAGCTATCTGATTGTGGATGACAGCGTGCAAAACAAAGAGTACTCACGAGTCATCCAGATGGTGAAGCGCCAGTATAGTGGTGCGGAAGGTGGGCTGGTCGATGGCATCGGGATAGTGAATTTGGTGCATACGGATGGTCAAGGGCACTTCACGCCGATAGATTTTCGCATTTATGCTAAAGAGCATGATGGCAAGACCAAGAATGACCATTTTCTAGAGATGCTCACCGCTGCTATAGCGGGAAAAGAGATAAAAGCCAAGACGGTCTTGTTCGATAGCTGGTACAGTTCGTGGCAAAACCTAAAGCATCTGCATCGGCTCGGACTACTCTTTTACACCACGCTGAATCCAATCGTCTCGTCAGCCCAGCCCAGAAGAAGGCTATCTGCATCTGGATGAATCAAATGGACATCAGAGCAATTGACCCACGGCCTTCTCGTCAAACTGAAAAGTGCCCTTCTCGGTCAGACTGTTCAAGCTCGTTGCCACAACGGCGACATTGACTGGTAATTACCAATCAGTCGGATATGACCCCAGCCTCGTCAACCCCGGCCAGGTCGCTCAAGAGCGAACGACGTCCGCTGGGAAATCGAGCAGTTTCATCGTGAACTCAAGCAACTTACCGGCAGCCAACGATGCCAGTGCCGCAAGCAACGCGTCGAGCGCAATCATCTCGCTTGTTGTTATCATGCTTGGTTGATCATGAAAGCCCACGCCCGACACCTAGGTAAGACCATCTATCACGTCAAGTCCGACTTATTCTGAGACTATCTCCAGAGCCCAGTTACGTAATCCCACCATTCCCGCTCTTTCTCCTTCCTGAGCGAAAG
>CAVRLX010000010.1:155000-317481 GCA_963721725.1 uncultured Chloroflexia bacterium | reverse complement strand
GGCGGTTCGATTAGGGATTCGTACAGATTGAGGAAACGCCTTTGCCCACGGTCACGAAAACATACACCGTACAGTACCTGAGGAGTGAACATGGGCATCCAGCGTGATTCAACATGAAGTAACAGTAATGCGAAGGAATGACGGGTTTGACGGGTAAGATTGACCCCTTCAGACCGGCTGAAATCTGTAGCCCACTTGTGCCGAGATGCAGGGGGAAGTGGCGTCCTCCGGTTTACTTCTCCCCACGCACAGCACAGCCAAGGGGCTATTCGTCGCCCTGGCCGCGCCCCGCCCCCGCGTCAAAGCTGTCTCCAATGCCGCGAAGCCACCATCGCCGCCGTCAATGCCTGAGCAAAGACGGCATGGATCTGCGCGTTGTGCCAAGGATGGAGACCTGGGCGTGAAGACGGGACGGAGATGACGGTGGTGGTGTTTCAGGTGCGGGGACACGATTCAGCGAATTTTACGCTGTCGGGGGATGCCAACCGGCGTTGATCCAGAAGCGGCGAGCATGAACCAGCGAGCTACGGTTGAGTCCAAGTGTATCTACCGTGGCGCCGCCCTGTCGCAGTTAACCCAGCAATGAACAGACCATTTTCCTGCTCAGTACAAAGTGTTCTCTGCCAAACTTTGGGTATTAGGGTTAAACAAACGAGCCATGCTGAGCCTGTTCCCGGATCTAGAGACGCGATCCGATCTCTTGGTTTGATCAGGTTACAACTCCAGCAGGCCAGGCACAGATTGGCAAGCGTGGTTTCCCCGCCAAGTGATTCGGGAATAATATGATCGATGGTAAAGTCGGCTCCGACAATGTGTTCAGCAGTTTGGCAGTAGCTACAGCGATGATGATCTCGATCTGCTACAGACTGGCGCAATGGTCGGTGGATGTAGGTGCTGCTCATGCGGATGATGTAGGCGAAAGTAGGGGGAGACGTCGTGGCCTCGTTCGGCCAGCAGGGCCATCGCCTGTGCCCGCAACAGCATATTGTGGTCATAGCGATGTAACAGCGCTGTGGCACGCTCTCTTCCTGAGAGGATAGTCCCCGCTGCTGGCGTTTGAACACAGCGTTTCGATTCGCCCGGCATCCTCTGCAGAAAGTTTGCGCCCGGCAACTCGCCATAGTTCATCGTCGGAGAGAAATTTCAACTGTTCCAAGTCGTCAGCAATGTCAGCGGACAGATCCTCAAGCGTGGGCAGGGATACCGCCAACACCGACCACTTCCCCTTCAATTGAATGTTGCAAACGACGGGCGCGCTCTTCAACCTGAAGATAGAGCGCTTCGGGCAATTCAACGGTTATCGACTGTGTGGCTGGCATGGCTCTTCTCTCTCGAAATAGAGGGGGACGTTTGTTGGGGATTATAGCACAAATTATCGCATCTGCGTTGGACAAAGAAAAGAGAGGGAATTATGAAGGGGGCGTTTCCTTTTGCGAGGTCAGGAAAGTAGCAAACTGCTCAGTGATTTCAGGCTTGTGCGCTTGACGCAGGGCGCGGCAGGCGCGTTTCATGTCAGCCAGGGGCGTCCACCCCACTACCTGTCCCGTTTCGCCGTCCACAGCCACCACTCCCACATCGCCAAGCGAACCTGTGTGCAGATAGGTCAGTTGCACCGGAACAATCCAGAGCGCACGCAGGGCGGAGATCATCAGCATGGGCTGCCCTGCCACGACCTGATTGCCCATGTGGTCCATCAGAAAATGAGTGGCGGATCCCTGAGCAGATTCACGGTCAATGGACTGGGTAAGCGTAGGCACGATTTCCTGAGTGGCGTTAAAGATTGTGGATTCTCCTGAACAGAAGGGCGTTCACTGTGTGGAAAGAGTATACCATGAATGGAGATAGGCAGTGTTGCGACTCTGATGACGTCATCTGAGCAAAGACCGGACCTGTGGGTTATGCAGAGGATGGAAACCTGCGCTGTAGACGGGGCTGAGATGACGGTAGTGTTCCAGGTGCGGGAGGAAGTATCAGGCGTAAGCGAAGAGGAGACCGACCAACCATGCAGAGCTATTCGTGAGTTTGTCCAAATGCTCGCACCATGACGACCGCTGCGAAAGCACGTCGGGCTGGGTCGTCGGGGCAGAAGCGGGGGCCAGTGGGTAAAGCAGGACAATGCGGATCAGCTTCAGCCAAAAAGCCATGGCGTGCCGCATACTCGACAGCACGGTGGGCAGGCGTATCTGTGTGAACGTCCAAAAAGTGATCTCCCTCAACAGATTTTAATTCCCACATCTGCACCTGAGCCAGATACCAGAGCAATTCGGCCCGGGTGACGGTGTCGAGAGGGCAGAAATAGGGCTGCGTAGCGTCGGGCGGTGCACAGCGATCGCTGGTCAGATCCACGCCAAGACGGTGAAGCGCTTCTGCCCATAGGGAGCGATCATTGTTGGCGAACTTTCTGGGCAGATCTACAAAGACCCCGCTGTAGGTGTCGGGTGGCTTATAGTCCCCACCAAAAAGATGGCGCAACAGAAAAATAGGCACAGAGCTTTTGTCGATACTGGTAGCACCGCAGGATAGCGTGATTTGATAAAAAAGAGGGTTCACAGACACACTTTTGTTGCCAAACAAAAGGAGTGGACAGATGAACCCTCAGGAACAATTCTGCCCGAACTCTGGCTGTCACGCCAGCGGGAAAGTGGGTGGCGGCAACATAATGGTTCACAGCCGCCAAGAGAAGCGCTACAAGTGTAGATGCTGTGGCAAGACCTTCAGCGAACGGGTAGGCACAGCAGTCTTATCGGCATCAAGAAGCCGGTGGAGCTGTTTCGTGCAGGTGACGACGCTGTTGGCGCACGGCTGTCCCATCCAAGCGATCGTGGCCGCTCCTTGGACTCGACGAACGAACGGTGGCAGAGTGGCAGCAAAAGGCGGGTCTGCATTGTCAAGGGGTGCACGACCATGTGCTGGCACAGCAGCCTCTGGACTTGCAACAGGTGCAAGCGGATGAGATTAAGGTCAAGAGCCAGACCGCACCCTGTGGATGGCGCTAGCGATTATGGTCTCGACACGCTTGTGGCTGGGTGGCGTCATCAGTCCAAAACGAGACCTGCGTCTGATTCGGACCTTGATGCAACAGGTGCGCCAAGTGGCCTTACGCCGTCCGCTTCTGATTGCGGTGGACGGTCTGGTCAGCTACATCAAGGCCACTCGCCTGAGCTTTCGCTCTCCAGTGCACACCACAAAAGGCGGACGCCCTCGCTTGGTTGCTTGGTCTGACCTCGCCATCACGCAGGTCGTCAAGCAGCGCAAGAACGGCGACTTCTCCATTCAGCGGCGCATCGTGCAAGGCTCAGAAGCACTGGTCCAGCGACTGCTCACAGCCAGTCAAGGAGAAGGTGGCATCAACACTGCCTATATCGAAAGGCTCAATGCCACTTTCCGTCAGCGTTGTGCTCTCTCGCCCGTCGCTCTCGTGCACTGACGCGCACTGCTGCGTCACTCACAGCCGGCATGTACTTGACAGGCTGCGTCTACAACTTCTGCACCTGGCACGAGAGTTTGCGTCTCTCTGCTTCGAACGACTTTTGTAGTCGCCGTCGCTGGCAACCGCGCACGCCTGCCATGGCTGCTGGTTTGACCCATCATCGGTGGACTGTCCACGAGCTTTTGTTGTTCAAGGTGCCATCCATCTACCAACCGCCTAAACGGCGAGGTAGGCCACCAAAACTTAATGTTCCTGTGCTTTCGTTTGAACCACGTTTTTCTGTGGTCCTACCGGGTGTGACGCACCTGAACAATTACTCTAATTCAATGAAATCTATATCCTTTTCGATTTGACAAGGAAAGTAATTCGTGGTTTAATACAAGTGCAAGATGTTGTAAGTTCCGATGAAGTTGCGTAAAGGCGCTACCCGAACGAACAAATCCGGGTAGCGCCTTTTTTGAACTGTTGGAAATTAACGACGTTTTGAGCACAATTTTTTTGTAGTACCCAGAAACTGTAGGAGGTTTCCAACAATGAGTGAACGTATTCAAGGCACAGTGAAGTGGTTCAATGACCAAAAAGGTTACGGTTTTCTCGCTCGCGAAGGCGGCGATGATGTCTTTGTCCACCACTCGGCCATTGTCTCCAATGGCTTCCGCAGCCTGACTGAGGGCGAGCGCGTTGAGTTCTCGGTTGAAAAGGGCGCCAAAGGCCCTTCGGCTGTGAACGTCCAGAAGATCTAGACAGTCCCGCACTTGCGGTAATCTAGGAATCAAAAAGGACCGGCGAATGCCGGTCCTTTTTTTGTATTGGATTAAGGTCATAATTCTGGGAATGGACTGGGCGATGAGAGTTTACAGCGTGCAGTTCTCGTCCATTCTTGGAATTTTCGCCCCCAGGTTGAGCCGCACCCATTAAGGTTTTGATTGACACGATTTTATGGGAACGGTATAGTGCACAGGGCGTGCTTCGTTATTCTTATTGGATTGTTATCTCAATGAGGAGGCTCATGATGGCCGAACCCATGAAGATTACCTATGCTACACTTTCCGCAGATAATGAGGATCTCCAGTCTGCCTATGACAGGGCACTGGCAACCGTCAAAGCGGATTGGCTGGGCGCGGATGTGCCCATGTTTATCGATGGGGAGCGGGTCTACACCGCCGATAAAGTGGAAACGTATAGCCCGATCAACCAAGAGATGCTGCTCTGTACGCGCCAAAACGGCGACCGCAGCCATACGCAGCAGGCCATTGCAGCGGCCAAGCGGAGCTTTCCGGCGTGGCGCGCCACCCCGTGGCCGGCGCGTAGCCATTATGCGGTCCGTTGCCGAGGAGATCAGCCGTAACCTTTTTGATCTCAGCGCGCTGATGAGCCTGGAAGTGGGCAAGAGCAGGCTGGAAGCGTTGGGCGAGGTGGAAGAGACCGCCGATCTGTTGCGCTGGTATGCCGACGACATGCAGAAAAACAATGGCTATGTAACGCGCATGGGCAAGCTCACCCCCGACGAGAATAATTATACTGTGTTGCAACCCTATGGCGTGTGGGCGGTGATTGCGCCGTTTAATTTCCCCATGGCGCTTTCCGGCGCGCCGATTGCAGCGGCATTGGTGACGGGCAACACCGTTGTTTTTAAGGGCGCGCTCTCCACGCCGTTTACCGTGTGGAAGACTGCCGAACTTTTCGCCAATGCGGGGCTGCCCGCAGGCGTCTTTAACAGCGTGGTCGGCCCCGACGATTCCACAGGGCAGGAGTTACTCGACAACGCCGATGTGAGTGGATTCACTTTTACTGGCTCCCACGCGGTGGGCATGAAAGTGCTGAAGGTGGCGGCATCGGGCAAGACGCCGCGCCCAGCCATTGTAGAGATGGGTGGCAAAAACCCGGCCATTGTCTCGCAAAGCGCCGATCTGGATAAAGCGGCACTGGGCGTCATGCGCGCAGCTTTTGGGCTGGACGGGCAGAAATGTTCGGCCTGCTCACGGGTCTATGTGGAGGCGGCAGTCTACGAACCATTGAAGGCAAAGCTGCTTGCGCTTACGCAGGCGATTGTTGTGGGCGACCCCACGGCGCGCGAATCCTTTATGGGCACGCTGATCAACCGGGAAGCCTATGAGAAATTTCAAGGCTATGTGGCCCAGGCCAAGCGTGACGGCAATTTGCTCTGCGGCGGCGAAATTTTAACAGAGGGAGAGTTGGGCAAAGGCTTTTATGTGACGCCCACGATTGTGGAAAATCTGCCTGACGATCACCCGTTGGTGCGCCAAGAGCTTTTTGTGCCGATCCTCTCCCTTGCCTCCGTTGATTCGCTACAGGAGGCGATGGAAAAGGCCAATGATACGGACTATGGGCTGACGGCGGGATTCTTTGGCGAAGATGAGCGAGAAATTGAATGGTTTCTTACGCACATTGAGGCTGGCACTGTTTATGTTAACCGACAGGCGGGCGCAACCACAGGGGCCTGGCCCGGCATCCAAGCGTTTGGCGGCTGGAAGGGCAGCGGATCAAGCGGCAAGGGCATCGGCGCACGCTATACACTGCCGCTTTACATGCGTGAACAGAGCCGCACCTTGATCGGCTCTTGAGCCAATTCAGCCGGTCTGTACTTATTGCAAGGCTGTGACGAAAAATGGAGTAGAAAACGACGATTATGACCTATAACCCTCGCAATCCGCTGATCGTTCAGGGCGATAAAACGATCTTGTTGGAAGTGGACAACGAACACTATCAGGACGCGCGCGATGTGCTGGCGCGTTTTGCCGAGTTGGAAAAAAGCCCCGAATATGTTCACACCTATCGAATTACGCCGCTTTCACTCTGGAATGCCGCCGCCGCCGGTCTCCACGCCTCGGAAATCGTAGGCGGGCTTAGCCGCTTCAGCAAATATCCTTTGCCCGACAACGTCCGCACGGAGATCACCGAATACATCGCGCGCTATGGTCGTGTAAAATTGCGCCGCCGTGATGATGATCTGTTAATGGTGACCGAAGATCCGATTTTGATGGTGGAACTGAACCGCCACAAAGAGATAAAAAGCTATATTTTGGAGCAGATCGACGCCTGTACCGTGCGCGTCAACGCGGCGCTGCGCGGCCATATTAAACAGGCGCTGGTCAAGATCGGCTACCCTGCCGAGGATCTGGCAGGCTATGTTACCGGGGAATCGCTGCGCTATGCGCTGCGAAACCAGACGCAAAAAGGCGGAGATTTTTCCCTGCGCCGTTATCAGAAAGAGGCAGCCGAGATCTTCCATGCCGGGGGTGCGGATCACGGCGGATCCGGTGTAATTGTCTTGCCGTGTGGTGCGGGCAAAACGGTGGTAGGCATGGCGGCTATGGATCTGGTGGGGGCGAATACATTGATTTTGACACCCAACACAGTTTCTGTGCGCCAGTGGATCGACGAATTGTTGGACAAAACCACTTTGACGGAAGACCAAGTGGGCGAATATTCGGGCGAACGCAAAGAGATCCGCCCGGTGACCATCTCCACCTATCAGACCATCACCTATCGCAAACGGGGCGCCAAAGCCGAAACCCCGCTGGATGAGCAGTATCCGCACTTTTCGCTCTTTAATGAGCGCAACTGGGGGCTGGTGATCTATGACGAGGTGCACCTCTTGCCGGCACCGGTCTTTCGCATTACGGCGGAGTTGCAGGCGCGCCGCCGCCTGGGGCTGACGGCCACGCTGGTGCGTGAGGATGGCCGCGAGGAGGATGTTTTTTCGCTGATCGGCCCCAAGAAATATGACGTGCCCTGGAAGGATCTGGAACGGCAGGGGTGGATCGCCCAGGCCGATGTGGCAGAGATTCGCGTGTCGCTGGAAGATGAGCGGCGCTTGGAATACGCGGTGGCCGAGCAGCGCCACAAATACCGCATTGCCGCCGAGAACCCCGCCAAGCTCACGGTGTTGGATCAACTGCTGGGCAAACACCCAGCCGATCATGTGCTGATCATCGGCATGTATATTGACCAGCTCAACGAGGTCCAACGTCATACAGGGTTCCCGTTGATCACAGGCGACACCCCCATCCGCGAACGCCGTCTGCTGTACGAGCAGTTCAAAAGTGGCGAACTGCGCCGCCTCATCGTCTCGAAGGTGGGCAACTTTGCCGTGGATCTGCCCAACGCCTCGGTGATGATCCAGGTCAGCGGCACGTTTGGCAGCCGCCAGGAAGAAGCGCAACGGCTGGGCCGAATTTTGCGCCCTAAAGATGATGGCAGTCTGGCCCATTTTTATACGGTGGTGACGCGCGAAACGGTGGATCAGGAGTTTAGCGCCAATCGCCAGCTCTTCCTCACCGAGCAGGGCTATCAATATACCATCCTGTACGACGACGAAATCGCCGCCTACGAACCGGAAACGGTGGAATCCCATGCTGTCGCTAGAGACCCTTACCGATAAAGCTGTCCTCGAGCTTGTCAAAAAAAATACCTATACCAAGGCGATTCCTTATCTGGGGCGCATCCGCAACGCGCAACGGATGGGCAATCGATTGTGGGCACAGGTGCAGGGAACGCGCCTGTACGAAGTTTCGGTTGAGGTTGAGCCACAGAGCATCCTGGCGACGTGTACGTGCCACTATAGTTGGGGCGGCCATTGTAAACACATGGTTGCGCTCCTTCTGGCCTGGGTTCGAGACCCCCAAAAGTTTACCCACCATGACGTTGTGGGGGATCCCGATGTGGTGGATGTGGCGCTGCCCACGCCGCAACCGCCTGCGAGTAAACCGGCTTGGCTTGTCGCCACGCCCGCTGAACAGGAAGAATCTCACGCCCTGGTGCTCGCCGACTATCTAGAGCCTTATACCATGCAAAGTTTGCGTGGCATTGCCTCGGCGCGCGGGTGGACGGTACGCGGCACACGCAAAGCCGATATTATTGAGCAACTGGTGGTTTTGATGCAAAACCGCGGCGAGGCGGCCAAAGGGATCTACTCTCAAAATGAAGAACATCAGCGCGTGCTGCGCGTGATGACGCTCTTAGGCGGTATGCCAGAGTATCGCCTTGAAACTCTCCAAAAAGTGGTGATGCAACTGGGCGAGCTGAAACAACATGCCCGTGTGGACACCTATACCCGGCATCTGTGGGAAAGGGGGCTGGCGATTTCGGGCGAGGCTATCCACCAATATCCGCCTGTGGATGTCGTGCCGTGGGTGTTGGTCCGCAACTTCCCGCCAATGCTCGAAACCGTCATCCCCTCCACGGCGCTGCCCGAAAAGGAGAACCCAGAGAGCAGATTGGTCTTGGGCAATCCAGAATTCGGTGTGCGCGAGGTGACCCGCCTCTTGATTCTCTTGGATCAGCAATCAACCGCGCTGCGGCCTTTGCCGCCCCGTCACCGTTTAGAGTCCTATTACCCACACCAACTGGAGGCATGGCCGTTTGTCTGGGAAGAGGTGGTCGCGCTCAAAGGCAAAGAATCGCTCAATCGCCCAAGCGCGGACCTAGCCTTGACAGTTCCCGCGCCGCCGCTATCTTTTTCAGATGAGACTCTGGCCTGGCTCTCGCCAAACAGCGATCCCAGCCAGGTTGAATTCTTTTACAGGCTTTTAGTGGCGGCAGGAATTTTGCAATCGGGCAGCCCAGTGACAGCGTGGGACGAGGGCAAAGCTGAATTTTTTCAGCGCTCCGAGGCGTCACAACTCGCTATTTTGGCGCAAGCCTATTTCCAGATGACCAACTGGAGTGAATTGTGGGCGATGCAGCGCCAGGAGCCGCGCCTCGCGCTGAAGCGGCTGTGGCGGATGGGGGGGACAAACTACGAGAGTCTGCTCGCTGTTCTCGCCAATCGGCGTGATCTGGTGATCCGGATGCTGGCGATGCTACCCGACAATCGCTGGATTCAAACCGCAAATCTGCGCACTTGGCTACAGATATTCTGGCCCCAATTTCACGTCAGTATACAAACGTCTCCTTACTATTCATTCAGCTCGCGGTGGGGGATGATTGGTTCTTGACCTGGGAAAACCGAAAATTAGGCGAGAATGCACTGGATTGGCAGATTGCCCAGTGGAATTTTGTGCGTACCATGCTCACGGGTCCCCTGCACTGGCTGGGCCTGGTCGATCTCAGCATGCAAGACGACGAGATCGTGGAGATCCGGCTGCGTGGCCTTGCCGATCTTTATTGGGAACGCAGCCAGAGCGACCCCGTGGAGCGTCCCGCCCTCCCCGCTGAGACCCTCGCACCGCGAAAGCCGCCGCCAAACGCCTCTGATAAAAAGGCCACCGCCAAAAACGCCGCCGCCAAAAAGGCCATGCTAGAGGTGGACGCAGAGGGTCGGCTGATTGTCGATCCCGCCTCCATGAGCGCGCGCGGCCATGCCCTGCTCGACAAGATCGCACGCCTGACCTCGACCGAACCGACACAGTTTGTCTATACTCTGGACGTGGAGGCAGTCCACCACGCCTTTGAGGATGGCAACACCTTGCACGATCTGGAAGCGCTCTGGCAAGAGGTGATAGCAATCCCCATGCCCGCTTCGGTGCAAACCCAACTCCAGGCGTGGGGGCTGGCCTATGGGCGCACACGCATCTACACAGGGGTGACGTTGATTGAATTAAGCGATGATTTTGCGTTGGCCGAGTTGAAAGCTGTGACCGCGCTGGATGTAGTGATGATTGCCGAACTATCGCCGCGGCTGGTGTTGATCCCGCAAAACGCCGTAAACGATCTGGTAGCCCAATTGGAAAAAGCCGGGTATACCCCCAAGCAGGTAGTCTAAGATGGTAAGCAAAAACGAAATCTACGATCTACTGGACAACTATCACGTCGACGTCGTCAAAGCCATGGCAGAGGCCGCCGATATGGCGAAAGATGACCAAGGCAAAGCCCTGCGTAAAGGGGATTTGCTGGAGCGCATGAAGAGGGATTACTTTACGCCTGAACGCATTCGCGCGTCGTATGCCAAACTGCGTGAATCCGATAAAGCTGTGTTCAACCGCGCCTTGTTGCAACCGGGGAACATTTCGCACGCCATCTTCAAACGGCAGTTGGTGCGTGCCAACCTTGCCCAGGAAGCGCCCGTGGAGAAGAACAAAAGAGGCTATGGTCAATCACAAGAGTATGAGGCCAGCCCCCATCGCCATGATTCTCTAATTTTCGAAGACATCCTGGCCCGCCTGACCTATCATGGACTGCTGTTTAGCCATCCTTCCCAGCTCTATAGTGGCTATAGCCATAAATTGCGTTTTGGCCCAGGCGATCCCATTTTTATACCGCAACGCGTACCGCGACGCGCTGCCGCCGCCCACGCCTATCACCAGAACCGGGGCGGAGCCAGACACGAGTACGCTGGGCGATCCCGCGCTCCTTTTGCGCGATCTCTATCTCTATCGGGATTTTGTGCGCCGCCACGGGGCGGATCTGATCCAAAGCGGGCTGGTGGGCAAGCGCTCTCTGCGCGCTTTGAACAGCGTGCTTTTGCAGCCTGATCCGGCCTTTGAAGAGGCCCGCAGCGAGACCGACGCCCCCAAGCTACACCAATTGCGTCTTTTGCTCCAGGCGCTTACTCTTGTGCGCGTACACGGAGGGCGGCTTGTCAGCGCCGAGAGCGATCCCATCGCCATCCCCGAATTTTGGCGACTGCCGCTGGATGCCCAGATCCACGCCTGCCTGCGTGCCTGGAGTAGACTGAACGGCGGACCGGAACTCGCTGTGTTGAAAGAGAGCAGCGCAACCCCAAACCAAGCGCGAGCGTTGCTCTTGACTCTCCTGGAAGAGCAGCCAGCCGGTCAGTGGATTGATGTGGCTGACCTTGTAGATAGCTTGGAGATACGAAAGCTTGATTTTCTCTATCCCCAGCGCGACCAGATTGAGAATACACAGACGCGCTACTTTAGCATGAGTTTTGGCGGCGCGTATTATTACAACGATATAAGCGGTCTCCTCAAGCAGATTCAGGATAGTCAGAGCGAATTTCTCCGGCGCTGTTTGGATGGGTTCCTGTTTAATCTGGGGATAATTGAATTGGGCTTTGCCCCCGCGAAAGATCGCTGGTTCGTCTGCCGGGTAAGCGAGCGCGGACGTCATAGTCTCGCCCATCTGAAAAAGCCAAGCCTGCCCGACGATGCGGTAATCCCACCCATAGAGGGGCGGCTGATTGTGCAGCCCAATTTCCATGTGCTGGGCATGGGACCGGTGCCGCTTGCTTGGTTCGCACAATTGGATCTCTTTGCCGAGCGCACCCGTGTAGATCGTGGCGTTTTTGAGTATCAACTCTCGCGCGAATCGGTCTATCAAGGTCTCCAGGCCGGGCTGGAATTGCCGGCGCTAATGGCGTTCCTCAGCAGACATTCCGGCACAGAGTCTGCCGCAAAACGTGCGCCGTTCGTTGGAAGAATGGGGGGCACGCCACGAACGCATTATTTTCCGCTCTGGTGTGGATCTGTTGCAAACGCTGGATGCCGAGATGATGGAGGCGCTGCGGCAAACCCCGGAAATCGCGCGCCAGATCGATCATATGCTGCTGCCCACGGTGGCGTTGATCCAAAATGGAGAGATGAAAAAGCTAACGGCAGCCCTGCGCCAACATGGACATCTCAGTGCAGTGTCGCGGATTACGCCAGAGGCCGCCAACCGCAGCATCAGCGTGGCCGACGATGGCACCATTCGCGCGCTGCATCCCCTGCCCCATCTCTATACCAAAGGGCGGTTGGCGAGGATGGCCGAAGGCGGTGAAGATGGGATTTGGCGACTCACCGCGGAGTCGGTGATACGCCGGGGGGGCAGCCGTTCTAAAGTGCAGGCGATGATTGAGGATCTGACTGCGCTTAACCACAAGCCTTTGCCGGTTTCGGTTGTGCGCCAGATCAAAGCGTGGGGAAACTACTATGGCAACGCCCACATGGGCAAAGTGACGTTGATTGAATTTCAGAGCAAGCCCATTCTGGAAGAGTTGCTCACGCACCCGGAAGTGGCCGAACATCTCACCCCCTTTGCTGCCGGTGAACGGGCATTGGCGGTGGTCAACGGCGACATGCGGACGGTCAAGAAAATCTTGGATCAATTTGGCATCGCTACAAAAGCAGGGTTTTAACGCTGAGGCCCACCCAAAGCAATGGTTATCAAAGGGAGATATTGAATGGCAGATATACACCCAGTGGATGAGGTGAGCAGCGATGCCACCGTTTCGCTGCGCGAGCTAACCCAGGAAGTTGGCTATGCAGTTTTACGGCTAAAGGTTAGCGAGCATCAAAACCAATTTGTGGCCCCCAATGCGTATTCGCTGGCAGAAGCGTATTTGGAGCCAAAAGCGTGGACACGAGCGATCTATGCCGACGAGACAGCCGTTGGCTTTTTGATGCTTTTGGATGATCCGGGAGCGCATAGATACTATCTGTGGCGCTTTATGATTGATGCCGCGCTATCAGGGCAAGGGCTTTGGCCGCCGCGCTTTGGAGATCCTAATCGAGCACGTGAAAACTCGCCCTGGCGCACGCACACTTACCCTCAGCTATGTACCCGAAATTCAGGGCAACCCAGAGGCATTCTATCGCAAACTGGGCTTTCGGCCCACAGGCGAGGTAGATGAAGACGAAGTGGTGATGGCGCTATCCATTGCCTGACTGCCTCATGGACTCTGCGGCGGGCAGGCGGACGGGAAGCCGCACAAAAAAGGTGGAGCCTTCGTTGACAACACTCTCCACCCAAACTTTCCCACCATGCCCTTCGACAATACGGCGTACAATCGCCAGCCCCAGGCCCGTACTCTTTTCGCCAGCCGTTGGCTGTACACTGCTGCGCGAAAAGGGGCGAAAAAGGCTTGTCACTTCATGGGGCGGAATGCCCTGCCCCTGATCCTTCACGGCAACCAGCACTTCCTCCTCAAGCAACGCCATTGACACTTGAATAGTTGTGCCTGGATGGGAAAACTTAATGGCATTACTCAACAGGTTATCAAATACTTGCTGAAGTTTGGGCGCGTCGAACAGCATCTCTGGCAATTCAGCGGCTAGGGTAAACGTGATGTCAATTTGTTTGCGATGGGCAATGAGACGGTTCAGGGTGATGTTGCGCTGTAAAATCGCTACCAACGAGGCCGGTCTCAGGACAAGTTCCAATTTGCCCGCTTCAATCTGCGAGATGTCCAACAAATCGTTGAGCAGCAGAAAGGTAAATTGGCTGTTTTCATAGATAATGTTGACCAAATCGCGCTGCTGTGAAGTCAGCTCCCCTTCTTCTAACATGTATTTGCTGAACATGGCAATGGCCCCGAGTGGGTTGCGCAGATCATGGGCAGCCATGCCCAGAAATTCATTTTTTTGTTCGTTAAGGTGTTCCAACTGCGCGTTCTTTTTGACCATTTCGCGCTGGGTCGTCACTAGTTCGTTGTTCAACCGGCTAATTTCTTCATACAAAGCCGCGTCACTAGTCGTTTGTTGCCGGGTCTGCATGGCCTGTTGTTTGAGAAGCATACGCATAGAATTAGTCTGTTCGCTGTTAATCTGTGCCAGTTCCTCATAGTAGCGCAGCAATTGAGAGCTATCTGTCATTGCCACAATCAGGATGCCATCTTGCCGTAGCGCGCCCACTGCATACATCAAGAGGGGTCGCCCCTGCTCAGTTACAATCAGTTCCCAGGCATGAAAGAGGGTATCTTGCTGAATAGCGGCAAAAAAATCTAGCCCTTTATCCACACTGCCAGCATCTAAAATTTGGGTGAAAGGGCCTCCGATCAGATGAGGTTCAATCAGGCCAAGTTCATCCTCTAAAACCTTTAGAATAAACCCACGTGAATCACAAAGCAATGCAAGTCTGCTGAGCAGCGGCGATGATGACATAGG
This sequence comes from uncultured Chloroflexia bacterium, assembly GCA_963721725.1. Taxonomy (GTDB): domain Bacteria; phylum Chloroflexota; class Anaerolineae; order Caldilineales; family Caldilineaceae; genus RI-153. The sequence goes on along the minus strand of CAVRLX010000010.1, from coordinate 303,264 downwards.
CGATGATGACATAGGCGTTTAATACCCAAACAGTTGATTAGCGATAGATAATGCAGCCAGGGCATCCTCCCCATAACCGTCTGCCCCTAGCTCTTTCCACAGATCAGGATCCGCCTTAAAGGGATAGCCCCCGACCAGAATCTTAACATGGCTCAACTCGGCATGGCTGCGCATGGTAGCGATAATCTCTTGTGCAGAGCGGAGGTGATAAGTCATCGTGACAGCAAGACAGACTAGATCGGCCTGTTGGCTATAAAGCGTAGTCAACAGCGCGTCTGTCGGTACATTAGCCCCCAAATAAATACTATTCCATCCATCCATTTCAAAGAAATCGGCCACCATACGGACGCCAATTTCGTGCAGTTCGTTGCCCACACATGTGGCAACCACCACCCTTTTCTCGGCCTGGCCTGTAAAAATATAGGGATAAAGTTGGGACATGACCAATTGTGTGGTTGCTGTACAGTAATGTTCTTGGGCCACACTCATCTTGTTGATCTGCCAGAGCCTGCCAATCTCATACTGCACAGGCTGAAAGACCGAAAGATAGATATCGCGCACGCTCACACCCGACGCGACAGCCTCCAAAACGAGTTGGCTGGCAGCATGGCGTTCCATACGTAAGAGCGCGTTGAGATATTGTTGGGCAAGCAGTGCCAAAGGGCCTTCAGTAGCTATAAAACTCAATGATCCATCTCCTTGTTGATTTGTTTCGTTAGTTCCACCGATAAATCCTCTAAACTAAATCTAACTTACCATCCTTTACAGCAAAGAGTGCCACTATGTCCCGCCAATGGGGGGTCTCCCCCACAGGAGAAGGGTGCAAACCCCCATTGTGACATGCTGGTTCACAATCTATAGTGTTGATAACTACTCTTGCTTACACCTGTTTTCCTACACGGATAAAAAAGCAACACTTAGAAAAATATGGAGGAGTTCTATGATTCGGGTCTCGATTCTACATGAAGCAAACCTTGTGTGTAATGCCATGGCAAGTGTTCTCGGCAACGAAGAAGATATTAATGTTGTTGGCATGGCCTCCACCTTTGAAGAAGTTGTTCCACTTTTACACTCTACTCCCTCAGATATTCTCTTAATCAACGCGAGCCGTCCTGGACCAGAGGTTCTGCACTTTTTACAACGGCTGGAACGCGAAGTTAAACATACAAGATATATTGTGATGGGTCTTATTGAGGCCGAAGAGTTTATTCTGCAATGTTTCCAAGCTGGGGCCAGCGGCTATGCCCTGCGCACCGATTCAATTGAAGAGTTGGTCAACAAGATGCGCGCTGTCGCAGAGGGCAAGACGCTGCTTTCGCCACAGATTGCCTGTGCGCTGGTCTCGCGTATAGCAGAACTGAGCCAGTGTGTCAACATGGACTGTGATCTGGAGGGTGATGACCTGCAATTGCTTTGCTCCGACTTGACCCCGCGGAACGTGAGGTGTTAGGCCATTTGGAGCAAGGTAGCAGCAATCAGGATATTGCCGAAGCACTGACGATTGAAGTGGGAACCGTAAAAAATCACGTCCATAGCATTTTAAAAAAATTAAACGTGGACAGCCGCAAACGGGCCGCCATGCTTGCCCGTCAGTTTATCGACATCTCGGCTCGCCCCATGCCGCAGACACGCCAAGTGTGGCAGAATTACCCTGTCTATGCTACCAACGGCCACGAACGTCCCTATGCCTCTCGCCGCTAGCTTCATTCTACGGCTCTACGAAAATGATACTGATGGCCCGGCAAATTGCCGGGCCATTTTTTGTGGCATGGGCACAATAATATGGCCCTCGGTGAGCGTGCCATAGCTACGCGCCCGGCTGGGACCGTGCCACCAAAGATAATAGGCAACATAGGCACAGGTCAGGGCGTCCAACGTATCTTCGTACGATTTCAGCGCCCGTCCACGCAGCTCGGCCACGGCGGTCTGTTTAAGCAAGTCTTTAGTCTTTTTGAGGGGCGGCTTGGCTTTACGCAGATCACGTAAGAGCGTTTGATAATGGGCGAGGACAAGACGTCGTGCTGCAACTGGCCCGCGTTTGTACTTCAGCGTCTTTTCCAGCCCGAACAACCCCACATGGGCCGGGTGTGGATAGACTTCGCAGACAAGGCGAGCCGAGGATCGGCGCGGAATCGTAGTGGCTTCGGCAAAGCGATAGCGCTGTGTGAGCATTTCGACGAGCATTTCGCCGCGCACGGTTCCATTGTGTCCCACCAATGTCCGATTGGATGGGTGCGTCCCCGCCTCGAACCGCCGCCATTCTGCGTTGAGTTCACGTTCACAGGGACGCGTACCATGCTGATCGGGCACACGCAATGGGGCATCCACGGCCACAATGGTACCGGTATCGGGGGAAAGATTTTCACCCACAAAATCGACAATCGCATCTAGGCTCAAAAGACCGCTGCGATAATCTTGCAAACGCCCGGCTTTCAGAGAAGCCACGGCCGTAGGGTTACGCTCGCCCCATGCCAGATCAATCCCAATAAATGTAGTTTCCGCTTTGCGGTTGCCCATATCTGACGACCCTCACTCTTGAGGAATAAGAGCCGTACTGCGTATTTCAAAATACAGAATACGCAGTACGGCTCACGCGGGAAACCCCATTTTACTCAGGCCGCATCTCCAGCCGTTCCTGCGTCACGGCGTCGAGATACTCTTCATCCACAATCGCGCCATTGCCCGCTCCCTGCGGCACGGTCAGCGTGCTGTCTTCGTTCAGGGTAAAGGGATTCGTGACAATGTCGCGGCGGAAGTAGCGGGCGTTGGCGCTAATGTCGCCGGGCAGTTTGAAGTTGGGCAGGCTGGCAAGGGCAACATTGGTGGCGCGCCCAATCCCTGTTTCTAACATGCCGCCATGCCAGACGGGAATGCCCGCAGCCTGGGCCATGTCATGCACTTTGATAGAATCGGCCAGCCCACCAATGCGTGTGGGTTTGATGTTGATCACACCACAGGCGTTCATCTCGATGGCCCAGCGCGGATGACCCGGCGAGACGATGCTTTCGTCCAGACAGATGGGCGTCTTGAGCATCTTTGCCAGCTTGGCATGGTCAAAAATATCGTCGTGATCCAGCGGCTGCTCGTTGAGCAACAGATCGAACTGATCCAGTTCTTGGAGGTGTTCGGCGTCTTCCAGCCTGTAGATGCTGTTGCCGTCTACTTGTAGCAGCAGATCGGGCCAGCGTTCGCGGATGGCGCGGGTTGGCTCCACATCCCACCCCGGTTTGATCTTGATTTTGATGCGTTTGTAGCCGTCGGCCAGATAATTTTCCACGGTTTTCAGCAGCGCGGGGATATCCCTGTGAATCGGCACGCTGACGCCCACGGCCACTTTGTCGCGAGTGCCGCCCAACAGGTTAGCCAGGCTCACATTTTTCATGCGTGCAAAGAGATCCCAGACGGCAAATTCCAGCCCAGACTTTGCCATACGGTTGGCGCGCACACGCGCAAAAACCTTCACCACATCTTCGGGCCGCTCGATCTCCGCTGCCAGCAACATTGGCCCCAGAAATTTTTGCTGCATCACCCAGGCCGTGTCATAGGTCTCTTCGTTATACCAGGGGCCACTGCCCACAGGCGCTTCGCCCCAGCCCACCACCCCGTCGGCCTCGACGCGCACAATAATGGCGTCGCTGCCTTCTTCCGACCAACCGCTGGTCTCGAAGCGGGTGACATAGGGCAGGGCGACGCGGCGCAGTTCAATTCGTTCAATTTTCATTGGATGAGTCCTTGCATGGGTAGAACATGGATCAACGGTGTACTTGTTCGAGTGTATGTTGATGCATTCCACATGTCAAACCTCAGGCAATCCACGCCAAGCACGGGAACACCCATTGCGCGATTGTCCCTTTTTGCGCTCGGTGTTACACTGCCTTTGCCTCCATCCGGTGTTCCACAATCGAATCGTCTCTCTGCACCAACGCAACCTTACATCATAAGGAGAAACCCATGCAGAAAAAATTAAACGCAGACGTAAACCGGCGCGACTTTTTGCGGCTGAGCGGCCTGGCAACAGCCGGCGTCTTGCTCTCGTCGTGTGCGCCCACCCCCGCTGGCGCGCCGCCCGCCGCCACAGAAGTGCCCGCAGCCAGCGAAGGCGTTGCCGCAGCGCCCGCCACGGGTGTGCGCGATATCCCGCGCGAACGCACGTTGATCGTCATGTTTGATGGCAACCAGGGGCAATTTTCCGATGTGGGTCTGGGAAACCCATACCTGGCCGGTACATCCACAGCCGGGTGGCGGCTGGTCTTTGGGGCAATGGAGCCGCTCTTTTATTACGGCGCGTTCGATGGGGAAATCATCCCTTGGCTGGCAACCGGCTACGAGTATAACGACGACTTTACTGAGCTGACGATTAGCACTCGTGAGGGCGCAGAATGGAGCGACGGCGAGGCTTTTGATGCCAACGACGTGGCTTTTACGATTAACATGCTCATCCAAAACGCCCCGCTCTTGCGCAACTCCGCCGAGTTGAAATCATGGATCAAAGAAGTCCATGTAGTGGACGATCAGACCTGTCACATTGTCTTCAACGAACCACGCCCGCGGTTCTGGTTCACCCATCTGGCCGCCAAGTTTGGCACAGGCATCTGGTGGGTTCCCGAACATATTTACAGCACCGTGGAGGATGTGACCACGTTTATCTTTTACGATCCGGCAAAGGGCTGGCCTGTTCACACGGGGCCGTACCAATCAGTGGATCGGCGACCGGAACAGCAGATCATCGACCGTCGCGACGATTGGTGGGGAGTCAAGACGGGCTTCACTGACATGCCCGAAGTCGAGCGCATTATCAAACTGCCCTGGTCCAGCGAGGAGCGCGCCGCCCAGCTTGCCATTCGCGGCGAGATCGATTCCTGTCTCGATTTGCGCGCCACCACCATCAAACAGGTGCTGGAAGCCGCGCCGGCGGTGATCACCCACACTTATAAAGAGCCGCCCTATGGCTATGTGGATTGGTGGCCGACATCGATCTGGTTTAACTGTGACGAAGCGCCCTTTAACGACAAAAATGTGCGCTGGGCGGTGAGCTATAGCCTGGATCGCCAGCAAATGCTGGACGTGGCGCTGGAAGGATCGGGGCTGTTAACCGAGCTGCCTTTCCCCTATTATGATCCGCTGATGCCCTATGTCGAGGCAGCCAAACCATTGCTGCAAAAGTTCCCCACCAACGAGTTCAACCTGGATAAGGCCGCCGAACGCATGGCAACTGCGGGCTTTGCCAAAGATGGTGGGGGCTTCTGGGCCAAAGGGGGCGAACGCCTGAATTTACCGTTACACGGCTGGGCTGTCTTCAACGACATCGGCCCTGTGCTGGCCGAGCAGTTACGGCGCGCCGGTTTCGAAGCTGATTATGTCACCCCTGCCGACAGCAATACCCGCATCTCAACCGGCGTCGCCAAAATTTTCTTCTCCGGGCATGGGGCCAGCATCCGCGATCCTTTCCCCACGTTGGATATGTACACGAGCAAATATTATCGGCCCACGGGCGAACCGGCGGTCTATTTCTGCGCTGGCGCAACGAGGAATATGACACCATCCTCAACGAAATGGCCTCCATGTCGCCCTCGCCCGATGATCCGGCCTACATGGATCTCTACCTGAGCGCGCTGGAAATCTGGCTGGATAATCTTGTCGATTGCCCGATTCAGCAGTGGTTGCACCGTATCCCCATGAACACAACCTATTGGACCAACTGGCCCACCCAGGATAACCCCTACGTCAACGGTGCATTCTGGACCATGACGATTGGTCTGCTCTTGCATAACCTCAAGGCTGTGCAAGCCTAAGCCTGGCCTTTGGTGTAAAATAGAATTCTTAACTCTTATCATCCCGGAGGCGCGAGCTTCCGGGATGAGTTTACTTGAAAATGAGCAAGCCTGATGAAAGAACTAATTCGTAAATTGTGCGCTGTCTATGGACCCACCGGCCAAGAAGAAGCCGTGCGCGATCTGATCCGCGCCGAGATTGCCGACTTTGTAGACGAGATGCGCACCGATGCCCTGGGCAACTTAATCGCGGTGAAACGCCCAGAGGCAATTGGCGAGCAGGTTGCCAAAAAAATCATGCTGGCTGCCCACATGGACGAAATCGGCGTTATGGTCAGCCATGCCGACGAGAACGGCTTCCTGCGCGTCTCTAGTGTGGGCGGTGTGCTGAGCGCGGCGGTGCTGGGGACACAAGCCATGTTTGCCGATGGTCGGCGCGGCGTCTTTGGAACCGAAGGCGAAGTGTTGGTGCGTACCAAGCCCGAAATGGGCAAACTCTATCTCGACGTGGGGGCAACGTCCAAAGCCGATCTGACCGTGCAAGTTGGCGATCAGGCGGTCTTTCGCACGGAGTTTGTGGACGGTGGTAAGCGGCTCTTGGCTCCCAATTTCGATGATCGGATCGGCTGCGCCGTGCTGATTCAAGCGCTGCGCGAGCTAAAATCTGTCTCCAACGAAATCGTGGCGGTTTTCACTGTGCAAGAGGAAGTGGGGCTGCGCGGGGCGGCCACGGCTGGCTTTGGCATCGATCCAGACATTGTCATCGCCCTGGATGTGACGCCCACAGGCGACGTGCCAGAGGTCAAATCCATGCCAGTTGCCTTGGGCAAAGGACCGGCGATTAAGATCAAAGATACGCGCATGTTGGCCCATCCCGGCGTGCGCCGCTGGCTGGTCAACACAGCCGAAGCCTACGAGATCCCCTATCAACTGGAAGTGCTGGAACTTGGATCCACCGACGCCGCCGCCGTGCAGACCAGCCGTACCGGTGTGCCCGCCGGCGCGATCTCCATCCCCAGCCGCTATGTGCATCAGCCCTCGCAAATGGTGGACTATGACGACGTGCAGGCGACGGTGCGTCTGCTGGTCAACGCGCTGAGCGGGCCGGTGGATATTAGGGTCTCTTGACTTCTCTGCCAGCCCTGGTTAGGATCGCTTTGGTTGATTGTGCTGTAATGCTGTCAAAGGAGCGCCCGATGCCCAGCCCATTTCCTGGTATGGATCCCTATCTCGAAGAGCCGACGCTCTGGCCGGATGTCCATTCGTCTCTCATCACCTATATTCGCGAAGTACTGCAACCGCGACTGCGGCCCAATTACGTTGCGCGTATCGGCGAACGTGTGACGCTAACCGATCTGGGCCAGGGCTATATTCCCGATGTGCTGGTGGTGCAACCCCCCGTGCCACAGCCCGGCGGCGGGGTCGCCACGCTGGAGATGGTGGCGGATGAACCGACACGCATGAAGTTGCTCGAGGAAGAGCGCCGTGTGCCCTATATTGAGATTGTCTATCGGCGGAGCGGGGACGTGGTGACGCTCATCGAGGTGATTAGCCCTTCTCATAAAGTGGGCGAGGGGAGAATGCACTACCGCCAAAAACAGAAGGATATTTTGCAAGCACAGGTCAACTTTGTAGAGATCGATCTGCTCAGCAAAGAGGGCGGGATCACATTAGCCAACAATGCCAGCCTTGCCAGCCCAGCCGATATCCGCTACATGGTCAGCATCTGGCGGGCGGAACGCAGCGGCAGTTTGGAAGCGTACCCCACCCCGCTGCGGAACCGGCTGCCCCGCTGTAGCATTCCGCTGCGCCCGCCAGATGCCGATGTCGTGTTGGATCTGCCCGCCGTGTTCACTCGCTGCTACGACGTGGGCAGTTACGATCTGATGATCGACTATCGCCAGCCGCCGCCGGTTTCCCTCAGCGAAGAAGAGCAGCGCTGGCTCGTGGGCTTGCTAACAGAGAAGGGATTCCGAGAGGCTGAGAAAAGAGTAACGAGTAATGAGTAATGAGTACGGTGATATCTACTGTTACTCATTACTCTTTTTCTCTCTACAACACCTGCGTAATCGCCATCCAATCCCCGCCCTGGGCCTCGTTGAGCGCCCGCAGCCGCTCCCCCGCCCCCAGCACCACCACATGTCCTTCACGGCGAACCACCTCTAACACGTCGGCAAAGGTCTTGAAATCCGCCTGGGTAGTAGAGAGCACTTCGTCGCGCAGTTGCTGGCGATACTCATCATCTTCGCCAATCAGATAGCGCCGCAGCGACGTGAAGCCGCGAGCATCGGGCAGTTCGTATGGTTCCAGCCGCCCCACCACGCCGATGATGCCTTTGGTCAGTTCGTCATGGCTGAGATCCAACCCGCGCAGAAAATCGACTGCGCCGTCATAGTTGCGCAGCGTGCCCTCCAGATCGGGATCGCGATAGGAGATATACGTAAAGACACCCGATAGGCGATTAAAGAGCGAAAAGCCCCCATACGCCCCCCCCTGGGCGCGGATCTTGTCAAAAAGCCACGTATTGCTCAAGTAGTGGTTGACCACCAGCGCCGAGCCGTGCAGCGCATAGCCGTGGGCATAGAGGTTTGCCCCTTTGCCCACATAGTTCACTTGGGCGGGAATGGTCAAGCCTTCATTGGTGGGCAGTGTGGGCATCTGCCACGCCACCCGGTTAACAGGCTGTGCCGGCAACTGTCCCAAGAAATCACCCAGTTGCCCGCGGAAGTGCGGCCACTGATCTGCACCAAGCGTAACATTGGCAAGCAGGGCGGCGCGGTTGATCAACAGCGAGCGGATGCGCTCCAGCTTTTGCAACACACCCGGCCAATCATTTTCCACATCCTGGGCCAGCCGCCGCAAAAAGAAGATACTGCTCAGTGAGTTGATCTCCTCGTCCACCCACGATTCCTCGGTAAAGTGTGCGCCCAGCCGCCGGTTGACCACCAGATGGCCCTGGCCGATCAGGCTCGATTCGCTGCGGGCTTTTTCCTCAGAGACCATCTGGCGGAAACGGCCGCGGTTGTCCAGATTCACCGTGAGCAACACATCGCGCAGGATGGCGAGCAGTTCATCGGTTTTATCGCCTGTGGCCTTGCCACGCAGGAAGAACCAAGCCGGGCCAGGCTGAGCGTTACGCGCCGCCGAAATGAGCGTATCAGCATCAATACCGCCAGTGCTGCGCCCAATGCGCTGCGAAAGTTTGACAAAGTCCTCGCGCTCGGTGCCCATCTCTAGCAGGGCACGGCCAAACAGCGCCATGGAGGGCAGCAGATCTTGCGGTAATACGCGCATGTCGAAGCCCAGATCGAGATAGACAATGCCGTTGGTGTCCAGCGGATGAACAAGCACAGGCGTGCCGTCAATCTCCTCGACCGCACAGGGGATGGTGTTGATCTCGCGCACCAGATCGTCACGGGTGAGGACGGGCAACGTTGCCAGCGCTTCGGGCGAGTTGGTCTCGTCTTGAAGCTGCCGCAACGTCTGTGTGTTCTCAACAATGGCCTGAAGATCGGCTGCGCTCATGGCGGCGCGTGCCTGGGCCAGCCGCGCTTCTTCTTCGGCATCCTGGCGCTGGCGCAGACCGGTATCCGGTTTCATGATTACTGTAGCCCGGTGCGCGTTGTCGAGTAGATCGTGTTGGATCATCTCTTCAAAGTAGCGCGGGCTGGCCGCAATGCGCGCCTTGAGTTCGCTCAAGGGCGCTTCAAAAAAGAGCATCGCCAGCGGATCGCCCTCATGCAGCCACGTGGTAAGGGCATTGAGCATCATGCCAATGCCGCGCTGCCCGCCATAGGCGCTGTTTTCGCGGAGGGCAAATTCCACGGTGTTGATGGCCGCCTCAACGGTATTGGGATCAATGCCCTCGTCCACCAACCCGGCCAGCGTCTCCAAAATCAGGGGTTGCACCTTGTCCACATCGTCCAGCGCCACCCCTTTTAGGCCCGTGGAAAAGATCATCTGGCGTGTGCCCCAATCGGGCAGACCGGCCAGATCTTCGCCCAGATCCGAGTCCATTAAGGCTTTGCGTAGCGGCGCGGCAGGCGAGCCAAGCAGCACTTCGTTGAGCATGGTAATCGCCATCACCTGCACCGGATCGACCCGTTCATCCAGCAGCCACTGTACGGTGACATAGGCTTTGTCTTCGTTGGTCTCACCGGCGGCATAGGCTACTTCCACCTGGGTGGGCGCGCCAAACCGCGCTTGCAGCGGAACCGCGGCGCTGTGCGGGGCCTTGCCAAAGGGCGCAATCACTTCATCAATGCGGCGCAGGCTCTCGTCCAGCGGCAGGTCGCCAGAGAGGAAAAAGCGCGCATTGGCCGGGTGATAGTGAGTTTCGTAAAACTCGACAAACTGCTCATAAGTCAGGTCGGGGATGTGGCGCGGGTAGCCGCCAGAATGCAGCCCATAGATCGTATCGGGGAAGAGCGCATACAGGCTTTCGCGCATGAGGGTGTAATCGGTGTTGGCGTACTGGCCTTTCATCTCGTTGTAGACGATGCCGCGATAGACCAGCGGGGCGTCGATATCTTCCAACTCATAGTGCCACCCTTCTTGATCCAGACTGTGCCGGGCCAAGCGCGGGTGAAACACCGCATCAAGATAGACATCCATCAGGTTATACAGATCTTGCACGTTCTGACTTGCCACCGGATAGACCGTCTGATCCGGATAAGTCATGGCATTGATAAAAGTTGCCAGCGAACCTTTGATCAATTCCTGAAACGGCTCTTTCACCGGATACTTCTTCGAGCCGCCCAAAACCACATGCTCTAAAATGTGGGCCACGCCCGTGTGATCCTGGGGCAAGGTGCGAAAGGTAACCCCAAAGGTCTTGTTTTCGTCGGCTGTTTCCAGCGCCAACAACTCGGCCCCGGTGGCGTGATGGTGAAAGATGCGCGCCGTGGCGTTGATTTCCGGGATGGCCTCTTCCCGTTGCATTTCAAATCCATGAATAACGGTAGACATAGTTCCTCCCAATTGAAACAGTAGTAAGCTTTATAAAACAATCAGCGCAATCGCGCCCACACAGATCCCAACCCCAATTCCCTGGGCGCGGGTAATGCGCTCGTGGAGCAGCAGGGCAGCCAGGATCACCGTGGTCGCAGGATACATGGACGATAGCACAGCCGCCACGTCCATGCGTGTATACTCGCGTGCAATTAAGTAGAAAACGTTGCCGCCAGCGTCCAAAATGCCCGCCAACAGCGCCAGTGGATTGGCCGTCGGCGTGGGGAAAGAAAATCGACGCGCCGCCAACAAAAGCAGCGCCAGCAGCAACGACATGCCTTTGGCAATCACCAACGGTGTAAAGAAAATACCATTTTCCACCTGGGCAATGAGCACAAAAAACGCCCCAAAGCCGATCCCGGCCAGCACGGCTGCGCCGATCCCAACACGCCGCCCCTGATCCGTGGACGACGTTTGCGTTACCAGCCAGATGCCCACCAGCCCCAATAAAAAGCCAAGTTGCTGAGAGAGTCCAGGCAGACCCGTGGCAACGGCATCAAACAGCACGGGAACGAATGCACCGATCACCGCCGCTGTGGGCGCAACAATAGCGGCGTTCCCGATTGCCAGCCCTCGATAGAGCGAGGCGATGCCCAGCGCGCCCGCCGCGCCCGCCGCCGCCGCCCAGGCTATGCCCGTCGCGCTGGGAAAGCCTTCGCCGCGCATCACAGCCAACACGGCCAGCCCGAGCAACCCTGACGCCGAGGCCAGCGTCAACACCTGGACAGGATGGTTGCGCCGCGCCGCCATGCCGCCGCTGAAATCGCCACTCCCCCAAATCACGGCGGAGGTCAGCGCGAAGAGCGCGCCCAATAGCTGTGGTGAGATCAATCGTGATTCTCCATAGTGGCTGCTGTGTTCAATAGGACGCCTTCCGCATCCATGACACAGATCCGAGTAACCATACAGATCTGGGGTGCGATGCACTCGCCCACAAGCTTTCACACCCGATCTACCCCTGGCGAGTGCATTGCACCGATAGGTACAGATCCGTTCCGTAATCGATGAAGATCTATTATACATCTGGGTTGGGCGAGATAGCGTATAGCGCGTTTAATTTCGCGCTGTCTATCGGCCACCATCGTTTCCGTCATCTTACCCATAGACGCATTGGAGCGTTTTTCTTACCATTAGAAGAAAATTATACAGTTGAGATGGGTGGGGAAAACACGAATGAGATGGCGTATAGGGTGGTGGATGGGGTTCATTTGGGGTTTGGCATTGCTGGGGCAGGGCGCGCTGGCCCAAGATGTGGCGGGGATGCCGACGCTGCTGGCGCCCGGTCAGTTTGTCTATGGCCCCAACGTGGGGGACTTTGATCTCAGTGACTATTTACGTCAGCAAGGCAGCCCGCTGGCGGAAAAGGCCGACGTGCTGGAAACATGGTCTGCCCATGCCAGCGTCAACCCGCGGCTGGTGTTGACGATCATCGAACTCCAGAGCGGACTGGTCACGGGCAACGGCATAACGGCCATGTCAAATGCCGTGGGCTATCCCATTGATGGCTTTGCGGCCCAGATCGAAGGGCTGACCACGGCGCTGGCCCACAATTTTTACGATTATCTCTACACCTATGGCGAGCGCAGCCAAGGCCCGCGGGCGGCGGCTCTACCCAGCGTTGCCACGCTTGATGGCTCGTCGTTGGCCGTGCCGGTCGGGGGCGGGGCGGGTGATTATGCAATCCTGGCGACGCTGGCTCCCCTAAGCCGCTCCGCTGCCGCGCTGGACGAGAAGCGCGCCCAATTTGCCGAAACCTATCGTCGCCTCTTCCCCGCCGATGATCCGTTGGACAACAGCAATTCGATTACCCCCCAGGCGTTGCCACCCGACGATTTCTTTCAACTGCCCTTCCCCATTGGGCAGATGTGGTGGTTTAACGGCGCGCACAACTGGGTGGGCGGCGGCATGGAGAACGACGGCGGCTATGGGCGGCCCTATTCTTCCATTGATTTTGGCATCGCCAACAATTCGTGTCAGGCGCCAGCCAACGCTTGGGCAGTGGCGGCGGCGGGCGGCAATGGCTATCATCCCAATGGGCGCAGCTGTTGGTTTCGCATTGCTCACGGCAACGGCTGGATGACCAGCTATTATCACCTGCAAAATGGCCGCGCCGATGGTAGTCTCAGCGCCAACACAGGCGTGGGGACCATTTCGTGCGAGGCGTGTGTGGGCGGCTTTGCCTCGTCGCCACATGTGCATTTGAGCTTGCTCTACAACGGCGCCTATGTAGATCTGGACGGCGTGAAGTTCTCCGGCTGGCAGGTAAACGTAGGCAACGGTGGCTATGCCACGGGATCGATCTCACGCGGCGGCGTGGTCAAGAACCCCTTTACCTATCTCTTGAATGATGGCGGCGTTGCACCCACGGCGACATCAACCCCAGACAGCAGACCGCCAACCGAGACGCCCGTCGCCACCCCGATATGGACAGTCACCGCCAGCGCCACGCCCACGGAGAGTGCCACGCCAATTGCCACAGCGGTTCCAACCATGACGCCAACCCCAACGGTGACGGGCACGGCCTCGCCCATACCAACTCCGTCGCCCAGCCCCACAGTGACGGAATCGCCGACGGCCACAGCAACCTCAACAGCGACCGCAAACCCAACGTTAACAGAGACGCCGACAGAGACGCCGACCACAGAGACGCCGACAGAGACGCCCACGGCCACAGCGACCACAACCCCGGTGGTTGCCCAGATCGATGCGCAGGGGGGCGGCCTTGTGAGCGGCCACCTTAGCGGCATGACGGTTTCGGCGGTTTTCCCGCCGGGTTCGCTGTCACTTCCGTTTATGGCCGAGTTACAGTTTGGCAATGCGGATCTGTTGTTGGGGGGTGCGCGCACACTGGGCGAAAGTTTTGCCCTGCGCGCCTGGCTGGCAGATGGCACACCGGTAACCACGGTTGAGCGAGCCTATACGCTGATCGTGCGCTATGACGAGACGGTCCCTTTGGAAACCGATGCCCTCTGGCAGTTGTACCAATGGCGCGGCGAGCTGCGGCAGTGGCGACAGGTGGAACGAACGCTGCAAGGAGAGCGGATGTTGGTGACAACGCTGGCCGAAGTGGGAATGTTTGGGGTGCGCGAAACGGAACGGAGCTATCTTTATCTACCGGGGATTATAAGATAGACGGGGACGATGGACGGGGGACGAGGGACGAATCTTTTGAACCGCCTCCTACAACACGTTCGTCTATCGTCCTCGGTCCATCGTCTATCTCAATCTGCCGGCAGCCAACACTGCCATTCGGTGGCGGTGGCAGCCATCTCAAAGCCCAGCCGCGTATAGAGCGGCGCAGTGGCTTCTTCTTCAATCTCCAACAGCAGCGGGGTGCGCGCATCGGCTTGCATCTGCCGCAACAGCGCCGAGGCGATCCCCTGGCGGCGATAGGCTGGGCGGGTGACCACGCTTTCGATGAGTCCCATCTCTGCGCCTTGAAAGAGCATGGCCGCGGCAACCGGTGTTTCACCGTGCCAGGCCAGATAGTAGCGCACAGGCTTTGCGCTGACGAGATCGCGCGTGCGGCGGCGGATCCAATCAGGGTTGGCCCACGGATCATCTTCGGCGGCGATGGCAACCAGCGCGTCGAGATCTCGGCGGTGGGCCACGCCAACATGCAGATCATCGGGCAGAGAAGGCGGGGAGATCTCTTGCGGCGACCAGACCAGTATGTGGAAAGTCGATTCGCCCGCTTCAAAGCCGCTGGCTTCCAGACGCGCCAACAGATCCGGCGGCTGGCTGGCTTCATCCACAATCACCCGCGGCAGCAGGCGGCGGCTGTGATAGAAACGCACAATCTCGGCGATGGCAGCGGCGGGGTCATCGGTGCGGATCTGGCGCGCGCCGTTGGCTTCGTAATAGGCCGGGTTGTCCACGTTGTAGAGCAGCACGCCCCAGGGGCGCGCCATGACTTTGCTGTAAAGCCGGATCAGATCGATCTGTAGTTGGCGGCGTAGCGCAGCATAATCAGCCATGCACGCCGCCCAATGTGGCGAGGAAGTGCGCCCGTGTTTGCTCCGTGGGCACGCCGTCTACATCCACCACCACGCTGCGAAAATTATTTTCTGCAATCGACCCGTAGTCATGCCCAGCCTCGGCGGGAAAGACGGTGAGATAGACCAGCGGTTCGTCACCCACGTTAAGGGTGCGGTGGGCGGTGTGTCCCGGCACATAGACCGCACCGTGGGGGCGCAATGGCAACAGGTGGCTTTCGGCGCGATTTGCGCTTTCCAATAGCATCATCCCTTCACCTTGCAACCCGATATAGTATTCCCCGGCGGCGGCCCAGGCGTGAAAATGGCCCTTGGTCAGGTGATATTCGCGCCCGATGCGCCCCGGCTCAATGCGGTTCAGCGCCATGTTCGAGCGCGCCTTCGCCCGTGCGCCGGCGAGAGCATCGCCACGGCGTAGATCACAGGATCACCCGCGGCCAGCACCGTGGCGAAGGCGGCTTCGTCGGCAAATGCACCTGCCAGCCCGCTCAGGCGGCGTTCGTTCCACACCGCCCCGTGCAAAAAGTCGCCGCCGGGATCAAACTCGGTCAATAGTCTGGCAATCTCCATAGTTCCCCCTGAGTGTGTGAATGTTTGTTGTCCAGCGTATACAGGCTGGGTGCGAATTGCAAATTGCGCGGCTGCGGTCAGCGTCTGACGACGGGGCAGACTTGTAAAACAGCGGTTTTTGTCTCAAGAGGCAGCAGTCTGCGTGTGATACAATCGGGATACCGGCATGACTTTCCCGCAAAACCACAGAGACCACGCCCTTAGAAGCATCTTTGGGAGCTGAAGATCACTAGGCTTTTGCGGGGAAGTCACTCTTCATCGATGAAAAGAGGCTAGACCATGACACAGGGTGCCACCGAAATACGGCAAGGATTTACACTCTATCAACTTCAAAATGAGCGTGTGCGTATTGAAATCTGCCCGGAACTGGGCGCGAAAATCGTGGGATTAACCGATCTTGCCAGCGGGCGCGAATGGATGTGGACGCCGCCGGATCGAGGCGATCTCTTCCGCAACCGCACAGGCGATCCGTTTCAGGATAGCACCATTATTGGGGCGGACGAATGCATCCCCACAATTGCGCCCAGCCATTGGCAAGGGCGCGATCTGCCAGATCACGGCGAGGCGTGGAGCGAGGCGTGGTCGGTGGATGACGATGCGTTTGACCGCGGCGCGATTGTGACCTATCTGCGTTTTCCGGTTTCGCCGTTGGAGATGGTGCGCGCCGTAACGCTGGAGGGGTCTACGGTGCGGTTGCGCTATCGGCTGACCAACCTGGCCGACGAGCCGACCGATTACATTTGGGCGCTGCACCCGTTGATGAACATCCACCCCGGTGATCGTCTTTTGCTGCCCGCCGAGGTGAAGACGCTGCGCACCGATGCTGTGGATCTGCCGCCGTGGCGGGGCCGCGGCGTGGTTGTCGAATGGCCGCAGCCGGGCCACGGCTTGGATCTGTCGCGGCTGGATTTGGGCGGTGAAGGTCGATCTATGAAGCTATTTACGGAACCGCTGAAGCAAGGCCTAGCGGCCATTCACAACGAGGAGAGCGGAGATTATCTCGTCTTTGCGTTTGATGCGGCCATTAACAATACGCTGGGGATCTGGATCAACCGGGGCGGCTGGAATGGTTATCAGCATGTAGCGCTGGAACCGGGCAACGGCGCACCGGATCCGCTGGCGCTGGCCGTGCAAGATTGGAAGCGCTTCACGCGTCTGCAACCCGGCGAAACTGTGCGCTGGGATCTGGATCTGCACCTGGGGCAGCAGACTGTCGTGGATGATGAAGCATTTTTGGCGGGGTTTGTAGCGGCATCTCCCTCATGAGCCGGTGGGCGCAGAGAGATGATTTGCCCCCTGCTTCTCTGCGCCCACGGCAATCTCTGCCTTGAAATTTCCCCGGACCGCCTCTTCCCACACCCGTTTGATAACACTCACTCTGCCATAACGCCCTTTCAAACGTTGCCCAAACGCAGCGCAGGCTATGCTGTGGGCACGGGATTTGTGAAAACGAGTTGTCCTCAAAATAAATCATGGCAAGGGAGAGGTTTATGTACGGTTCAAAGATGCGGATATTTTTCTTTTTGTTATTGACAATGATGACGTTGGCAGGCTGTGCGCTGCCCATGTCGGTGATCCAGTTGCCCGCTGGCGAGGCTGTGGACACCTGTCCAGCCGCAGCGGCGGGGCAAGCACAGATGATCAATGAGCGCGACGGTTACTGTCTACTTTACCCTGAGATGTACACCCCGATTTTGTCGGATCAAGGCAGCAGCGGGCTGTTCGTCAACAATTTGATGGATGTAGAGCATCCTCGTCTGCAAATTGAGGTTGAAGACGCTTTGGGGCAGAGCGTGGCGGAGGTGGCCGCGGCCAGTTTGGATGAATTCAAGGCGGCTGGGTTCGACATCACCGTGAGCGATGGTCTGTGGGTGGGCGGCGAGGCAGCGGTGATGTTGCATCAACTGCCCGGCCAAGATCTTAACCGGATGGTGCTGGTTGTGCGCGATGGCCGCGTCTATCGCCTCTTCTTTTCGCCCGATGAACCCAACCTGGGCGAGCGCTATGCAGAAATGGAAGCATTGCTGGAAATGGTGCTGGGTTCGTTGAGCTTTTTCGTGCCCACAGCCCCCACCGGTCTGCCCCTGCCCGCAGATCAGGCAGCCGTTGACTATCCCGAAAATGCGGCGCTGCTTTGGGAAGGTCCCATCCCCAGTGAAGGGGGCACGAGTTGTGGCCGTTTGGCGCTGACAACCGCAGGTGAGGCCACGGTTGGCACGTGTGATGCCGCCCAAACCGTCGCCGCGGCCGCGGCCCAGTGGGATGAAATTCTGACTCGCTTTGCGCCGTTCAGCGTGGAAAGCGACAGCGAAAAGCTCACGTTGGCAGGCCAGGGCGAGATCAGCGGGGAAGCTTGGCAGCGGGCCGTGTTGGCCTGGACACGTGACAGCTATGGCGAACTCTCCAGCGGGCGGGTGAGCGCGGCAGGGCGCACGGCGCTGAGTTGGTGGCTGGGCGAGGTGGACGGCCAACCGGGCCAGTGTCGCCATTTGGTGGTGCTCAACTATGGCTATGCTTATGCCAACGTGGATCCATGCCAGGGCGGCGAGAATATCAGCAGCGTGGGCGGCTGGCTCAGCGACGCCGAGATGGACTTCTTCGACGATCTGCTCTATAACCGGGGCGAGAGTTACGTGGATGACAATTACGTGGCGGGCCAGGGCCAGGGCGAATTAAGCGCCGACGAGGTGGAGATCGTCACAGCCTGGGCGGAGGGTGTGTATAATCGGCTGGAGGAGTAGGCGAAAGAGTAATGAGTAATGAGTAGTTAGGCGCTACTCATTACTCTGAAGATTTCACCCGCCACAGATTCGTCTGCATTCGGTAACTCGGTCAGCAGACCCACGGCTAGGGCGAGATCATGGGTAAGACGGGGGACTTTGCTCTGCGCGCTAATCTGCCCACCTAGGCGGCGTGCCAGCCAGCGATAGAAGCTCCCCGGTGGCAGCGCCATCACCACAGGCGCAGCTAGCCCCAAGCTTGCCCCCGTGCGGTTCCCGGCAGCGCGAGCTTTGGCATAATCGTAATGCTGGGCGCGTAGCTCGGCATCCAAACTGTGGGCAAAACGGTTTGGATCGACCTCACCGTCGGCCACCTCCACCAGCCACAGATGCAGTGCATTCTGGCCTATAGTATCCAATTTGAGCGCCACCACCATGTAATCCACCAAGTGATAGTCCTGGGCCGTGCAGATGGTTTGCAAAGCACGGTCACAGCTATCCATCAGCAGTTCTTCCCCGGCGATGTTGAGATATTGTGAGACGCGCCCGCTGACCTGAAGTCGATAGGGGTGCGTGGCCGTGAAGCGCACAGTGTCGCCGATGAGATAGCGCCACAGTCCGCTCACTGTGGAGATAACCGGCGCATAGTCCACGCCCACCTCGACAGCATCCAGTGGCACAGCCCGGCTAAAATCCCCCTGCTCGGCATGGGCGCGTGGCACAAACTCATAGAAAATCTGGGCCGCGGGCATTAACACCATGTCGCCGGCGTCAATTTGCATGGCGTAAAAGCCTTCGGTCCCGTTATAGACCTCGCTGAAAAAGAAGTCGCTCCCGGCTGTGTCGGGCTGTCCCAGAATCAAATGGCAGAGTTCACGCTGATAAAGCGCAGGATTAACGCCGCCTAGTGTGGCAACGCGCAGACAGGGCCAGATCTCGCGCAGGGTGCGCTTGCCAGTCAGGGTGAGGACAATCTCGCCGAAAGCACGCAGCCAAGTGGGCAGCCCCGCCAGATGGACAATCGGCTCGTTGAGCGTGGCGGCGGCTATGCGGTGCAGCCGCTCTTCCCAGTTGGGCAGGAGTGTGGTGGCTTTGTCCGGGGCGCGCGCAAATTGCAGATACCAGGGCATGAGATAGACACCGAAGCCGGTGACATCGCCGAAGATGCGCCGCCGGTCCGCAGCGTCGGGGCGCACATTGCCCACAAAAAAGAGAGTTTTGCCCTGTAAAAACTGACGCACCCCCACCCGCGCCGCTAACATTGCCACATAGGTCTGCGCCGTGGCTTGATAGGCTGTCGTCCAGCCTTCCAGCGTTAGGGGAATCTGCTTCTTGTCGCCGCTGGTTCCCGATGATTCCAAAAACCAGTGGGTGTGCCCCGGCCAAAGTAGATCGCGTTCCCCGGCGATGGCGCGATCCACGTAGGGCTTGAGCGCTTCGTAGCGGCGCACGGGCACGCGGGCTTGAAGATCGCCGAGCGTGAGACCGGGACGCAGTCTATGATCTCGGCCAAAGACGGTGTGCGCGCCGCGACGCAGCAGGTACGCGAAAATCTGGCGTTGGGCGGCGATGGGTTCGGCTAGAGAGCGGTGAAAGCGTCGCTGTGTGGGCGCTATCATGCCATGCTGCATGAGCCATCTGCCTGCGGGGCTGGCAACGCTGCCATGAATCAGTCGATTGACGCTGGCCTGAAGACGCCCGCGCATGGCGTCAGCGTCCGCGGAAGATAGGGCTGCGCTTTTGTAAAAAGGCATTCACCCCCTCTGCGTAATCATCGGTATCAAAGCAAATATCAGGCAAAGCCGCCTCTTCGGGATCTAAATCCAGCAGATCGGGTTTGGTTAACACGGCCTTGATCATTTGTTTGTGCCAGGTTTGGCTGAGGGGTGCCAGGTTGATTATGTCGGCAGCCAGGCGCAGAGTCTCGCCATCGATGCTGCGCAACGGAAAGACACGCGTACAGTATCCCATTTGCTTGCCTTCGATAGCGTCCACCGTGCGCGCCGTCAAGAGTAAATCCTGGGTCGCCCCCAGGCCGATGAGCGGGATCAAGCGCTCTAGCTCGAAGTAGTTGATCAACGCGCCCAGTTTGCCCACCGGAAAGCCCAAGTGGGCGTTGTCTGCCACCACACGCAGATCACAATGGGCGGCCAGCGTAAACCCGCCGCCGATACAATAGCCTTTGATCAGGGCAATCGTGGGTTTGCGCAGCCGTTGCAGGTTTTTCAACGCCAATTCCACCTTGCCGTTATAGATCGTGGCCTGCCAGGGATCACTGCGCCGTTGGGGGAATTCACTAATGTCGCCGCCAGCGCTAAAGGCATCTTCGCCCGCACCGCGGATGATCACCACGCGGACACCGGACTCCTCGTTCAAACGGCTGCACAGTTCGGTAAAGTGGATCCACATTTCCAGAGTGATGGCGTTGCGTTGGGCAGGTCGGTTGATGGTGATGGTGGCAATTTCGTTTTCAATCAAGAGGGGCAAGGTATCCATGTTCTGGCTCCTTTGAAAAGGCGGTGGGATAGGCTGCCCCGACATGGGAAAGGGCAGCGGCTGGGTTGGCTGCCCATAGCATACCCGCAAGGCGGAAAGTGCGTCAACCAGACCATGTTTACAAAATCGTGATTTGCACAGGGGAAAATAGCCGTGCTATACTTTACGCCAGTCAGGACGGTGCACCACGTTCAATTCCCCTTGTGGACGCACCAACCATTCCTGCACCAATTCCGACTGTGTCGAACAATTGGATATGGGTAAAGGAGGTGACCGCTCACAGCTACGCGGGTCTACGTGTTTCTTTTTTGTAACCCTTTTTCTTCACATTGCGCTTCTCACCTGGGCGGTATTGGCATTGTGCCCCATCATGTTGGTTTGGAGGCTTGCTCGCCCTAACCTCTGGTGACCGAAAATTTCTGCCGGTTGAGCCGCGTACACCCACTCTCAAAGGAGCAACAAGCAACAATGGCAAGTGTAACCTACGAACATGTCTACAAACGCTTTGGCGATGTCATTGCGGTCAACGACTTGAGCATTCACGTCGAAGACAAGGAATTTCTGGTTTTCGTTGGCCCCTCAGGCTGTGGCAAAACCACAAGTCTGCGCCTGTTGGCCGGTCTGGAAGAGATCAGCGACGGCCAGATTTTGATCGGTGACCGTGTGGTCAACGATGTGCCGCCCAAGGATCGCGATATTGCGATGGTCTTCCAGAGCTACGCGCTCTACCCGCACATGAGTGTCTATGACAACATGGCCTTTGGCCTGAAGTTGCGCAAGACCCCCAAGGCCGAGATCGACAACCGCGTGCGCGAAGCCGGTCAGATCCTGGGCATCGAGCACCTGTTGGATCGCAAGCCCAAGCAGCTTTCCGGTGGTCAGCGCCAGCGCGTCGCCGTAGGCCGTGCCATTGTGCGCGAGCCTGCCGTCTTCTTGTTTGACGAACCGCTGTCCAACCTCGATGCGAAGTTGCGTGTGCAGACCCGTGCGGAGATTTCCAAACTGCACAAGCGCCTTGCCACCACCTTTATCTATGTGACCCACGATCAGGTGGAAGCCATGACCATGGCTTCGCGCATCGCCGTTATGAAGGATGGCCTGTTACAGCAGATCGACACGCCGCAGAACCTGTATGACAACCCCAAGAATGTCTTTGTCGCCGGGTTCATCGGCAGCCCCAGCACCAACTTCTTTGATGCAACGTTGGTGGAGAGCGATGGCAAGTTGGAGATCAACACCAGTGGCTTCCGTCTGGAAGTGCCCGCCGAGCTGGCCAAAGAATGGCGCGCCCACAAGGGCAAACAGATCATCTTTGGCATTCGCCCCGAAGACATCCACGCCAAAGAATACGCGCCCCCCGGCATTTTGGAAGCCGACCTGGAAGCCAAAGTTGACGTGACCGAGTTGATGGGCAATGAGATCTTCCTCTACTGCCTCACCAAAGACAACAAGCAGTTCATCGCCCGTGTCGATCCCCGGGTGCGGGTTTCCACTGGTGACACGATTAAACTAGCCGCCAACATGGCGAACGCTCACATCTTTGATCCGAAGACAGAGCAAGCGCTGGCTGTCTAGGTTGTTCGCTTGAACCAAAAGAGTCGGGAGGGCACATGCTCTCTCGACTCTTTTTTTTGCCCTGGGTTTTTGCTGCTTCAGTGCTATACTGGCTGAAATAACAGCAAGGGGATTGGATAATAGAGATTGGGTAGTAGACCTTCATCATATCGACTATCCATAGATACGCATATGAAGCAACACAGACCAAAGGAGTCGGTTATGTCTGTATTTACTGAATTTGACATAATGAAAGACCACTATCAAAACGGCGAGAAGATCGTCCTTTTGGTCATGGATGGCCTGGGCGGGTTGCCCATGCAGCCCGATGGCAAGACCGAGTTGGAAACAGCGCAGACGCCCAATCTGGATCGGCTGGCAACCGAAGGCACGACCGGGCTGAGTATCCCCATCCGCGCGGGGATCGAACCCGGCAGTGGCCCCGCCCATCTGAGTTTGTTTAGCTATGATCCGGTGAAATATCAGATCGGGCGTGGCGTATTGGAGGCATTGGGCATCGGCTTTCAGATGACCAATCACGATCTGGCGGCGCGCGGCAATTTTGCTACGGTGGACGCCAACGGGCTGATCATCGACCGCCGCGCCGGGCGCATCTCTAGCGAAGAGTGTGTGCGGCTGTGTGCAAAGTTGCAAGCCGCTACGGGCGATATGTTTGATGGCTACCAAGTTTTTGTGGAGCCAGTGAAGGAACATCGTTTTGTCTTTGTGCTGCGCGGCGCGGGGCTGGGCGGCGATCTGTCGGAGACCGATCCGCTGGAGACAGGCAAGCCGCCCCTGCCCGTCACCGATGGAAGCGGCACCCAGGCGGGGGCGAAGACAGCCGATATGCTCAACCGCTGGACTGCGGCTGCCCGCGCGGTACTAGCCGACGAAGCGCGGGCCAATAGCCTCAACCTGCGCGGCATTGCCAAAGATCCGGGGTTACCTGTGCTGTCGGAGATCTATGGTCTCAAGTCGGCGGCGATTGCTGTCTATCCCATGTACAAAGGAGTTGCCAGCCTCGTGGGAATGGAGATTATCGAGTTTGAGGGCGACCGCCCTGAACACGAAATTGCCGCGCTGGAACAAGCATGGAATGAATACGACTTCTTTTTCATTCATGTAAAAAAGACTGACAGCTACGGAGAAGATGGCAATTTTGAGGCCAAAGTTCACGAAATTGAAGCAGTGGACGCCGTGATCCCGCGCATTCTTGCCCTCAAGCCGGGCGCGCTGATTGTGACGGGCGATCATAGCACGCCAGCCAAGCTACGCAGCCATAGCTGGCATCCTGTGCCCACGCTGTTGTGGAGTCCCAACGCGATGCCCGACACAGCCCAAAGCTTTGGCGAGCGGGCCTGTGCCGGCGGCGGGTTGGGCATCTTCCACGCCACGAATCTGCTGCCCCAGGCCATGGCCCACGCCGGGCGGCTTAAACGCTTTGGGGCATAGCGGTTTCGGCGCAGAGAACGCATGGCAAAAAAGTAGCGGCGAGGTGTTACCTCGCCGCTACTTTTTACTGTGGCTCAGTTTTTCGGCGACCACTCCAGCCAGTTGTCGGTGAAGGTTTCGCTATAGGCGGCAGCGTCGCCCACAGTGAGGGTAATAGGCAAGGGGCCAGTACCCGCTTGGCGTTGCAGAATCAGTTGATAGCCTTCGGCTTGAAGCGAGGCCGGCAGTTCATAGGTGAAACGGACCGTGTGGGTTTCGCCAGCGTTCATACTAAAAAACGCCGCTAGCACCTGGGTGCGCGCTTCGCCGCGCTGGCTGGTGATGGAGCTTTCGTCCACGCCTTCGATGCTGATCAACTTGCTGCCACGCGGCACATAGAGACGTACATAGTTAAAAAAGCAGCGTGCAATCATGTCATCATAGCCGCTGCCATAGCGGGGCGATGGGTCGCAAATGACCTCTGGCTTGTCCACGGGATGGGTATAGGTGACAGTCGCTACAGCCACGCCGGGTCCGCTGTCCGGCCAAGTGACGGCATAGTCAAGCGTGCGCGTGACTGCGGCGTTGACTTTGTTGAAGCCTACATTGGCATCCACCAACCCCACAAAATCGGAGCCGCTGACGGTGTGCAGGCTGCCATCCCAGCCCAATTCCGCCAGTTGCTTGGACCCGGCGGGGTCCTTGAGCCAGATCTGAACCGAGCGTTGTTTCAACGCAGTAGTGCCAGCGGTGACAATGGCGAGCGGGTTAAACTTGCCAGACTTGATGCGTTCGAGCATGGCTTCGGCCAGCACGGGGATGAAATCTTTGCGCTCACGCCACCACTCGCCCTGATTACTTTGCAAGGTTTGCTCTGTGCCCAGCGGGTTGCCCCAAAGCTGTTTGATGATCTCTACCACGTTGTCGCCGGTGATGGTGGTCTCTACCCCTTCGATCTGGATGCCGTCCAGCGCGTCAATCAGAATGCGCACCGCATCAAGATCGATGGTGACAACGCCGTCGATGTCACTGTCGTTGCTGAGTTCGTAAAGTTGCAACGCAGTGCGGGCGCTGGTGGGCAGATCAGGCGACCAATTGGCATCCCGGAAAACTAGAATTTCAGCTTTAAGGTAGCGTTGAATGGGCGCAGGCGCGGGCGGATAGATTACCCGTTCGTCAAAAACTGTGTAACTATCTGCACTGGTGAGAGATTCAATTTTTCCGCGCGAGATCTGAAGCTCGCCCACGGCGCTGATAAAGCCGCCTGTACCACGCAGTTCGTGGTTGTTTTGGAAGAGGAGCAAATAGGTGACGGGCTTGCGCATTCCAAAGAGATCGGGGAAGCCTGTGGCCGCCTGAACCGATGCGGGTAGATTGCCACCCGCCCAAAGTGCCCGGCCTACGTCCATAAGTTTATAGGCTACAACGCCTGTACCTACGAAAAGTAGGGCTGCTAATAGCCAAATACCAATGTGTTGCAGACGTGCAAAGGTGACCGATTGATGAGCGCGAGGCGAGGCGTAGGTTGTCTGTAGCATTGTGAAATCCTTCATTCAGAGGCCGTTGGCTGATAGCGCCAAATGGGGCCGATAGGGACAAGATGATCCCGCGGGGCGGTATCAATGCGTTCGGTGAAATAGATGGGACGGTACTGTTGATTGGCTGCTAAAATGTCGGTAACCTGAGTTGTGCCTACCCCTAACAGGTCAGGGTAAAGTTCAGTTAACAGTCTACGATACCATGCAAATTGATAGAGAGCCACATTGACCAACGTCAAACCGGGCGCGGCCTGGGATAACTGCCGGGTGGCATAGGTTCCATACCACAGAGTAAACGTTTCGGCGTCGGCGCTGCTAAAAACCAGGCTATTGGGTTCCAAAATTGTTGACATTTGATCGAGATATTGGGTGACTTTGTCATCATTACGCAGTGACTGGGCAGGCAGACGTATACCCGTCAGCACAATCAACAGCACCGCAGCAATGGCAAAGGCCCATTCTGATTTCCAGTGACGCACCTGTGCCAATGGGCGGCTTAAAATCAAGAGACCATCGGGCAACCACAGGGCCATGATCCAGACCACTGGCAAGAGGTAGACTTCACTGTCCAGGGTATTATACATGATAGCATAGAGACTCACAGGCAAAATCCAAAGCAGGCTGAACGTACGCAGGCGCGGCCAGTATTCATCCAAAGCATAGAGTCCGGCCACCACGACGACGAAGCCTACAGGTGTCCATTGGGAGGAGATTACAAGCGCCCAATGGCTCAGCCGAGGCCAGAGTAGGTCTATCTGGCTCGGCCCCAAAAGATATCCCTGATATGCAGTTCCGCTGACCAGCCACCAAAGATCCGCCCACGTTTGGGGATATCCCCAATGGACAGGCGCAGGGCTGGACGCCACGGCCAAAATGCGCGCGTAGAGCAGAAGTCCTGGCAACGCGCCGACCACGCCCCATGCCCAAAATGAGCGCCGTCTCAACGGTTGATCTGGGGCACTCCACAGCCAATAGAGCAGGGCTGGAAGCAACAACACAATCGTTAGATGGTGGGCAAGTCCCAATCCAATGACAAATCCTAATAGCAACGGGCGGCGGAGGGTTGCATAGGGCATACCTCCCCATGCTATCCAAACGAGCATTACAAAGAGCAGGGCATGAAGCGCGTAGACTTCGGTGATGATCGCCTGCCCCCACAGGAGCGGTGAAATCGCCCACGCCAGCCCCACAAGCGCCGCCGACAGTGCTTTGTGCAGGGTTGTACCTGCACGCATAGTATAGGCCAGATGGGTGGTGATGCCCACCGCTGCCGCTGCCGCTGTTGCGCTCAACAGGTTGCTCCGCCAAGCTAACTCACTGGCAGGTGCAATGACCCCCAATCCCCAAAGCCATGCCTGAAGCAGCAGGGTATAGAGTGGGTAGCCGGGAGGATGCGGCACGCCGTTAGTCACAGCGGCGCTGATCAGGTCCCCACCATCTGCGCCAAAGTTGGCCCAGGTGAGGCCAGGGGAGAGGGTCCAAATATAGAGAGCCAAAGCCAACCCCGTCGTCAGAAAAATGACGACGGGGCGGGGGTACTGACGAATGAAATTGAACGCGCTCACTTTTTGAAAAAGGGAAGTGAAGATAGTCTCATCGTCTCCCTAATCAGTCAAACAAGGGCAGAATCGAGGGTGGTAGCCCAATGCTAATACCCGCCGTATTGCCAGAGGCATTGTCGGCAAAGACAATCGCCAGGTTATCTATCACTGTGCCGATGGTCGTTTCTGGATCCACCACCGCTAACAAGATGGCCTGCACAGATTCACCAGGGGCCACAGTCTCCCATTCAAAGATCACAACTGTATCGCCGTTTTCCTCAGTTTCGAGCAACATCTCGCCAGACTCGATCTCGCTGGTGATCAAGATTAGAGCTGGCGGCAACAGATCGCGCACACGCACGTTGGTGGCAGTGAGGGCGGAAGCGTTGCTAACTGTAAAGATAATTTCCACCTGCTGCCCAGGCAGGGCAATCTCCGGGCCTTCCATTTCAAGTAGTAGTGCAAAGGCCGGGGTGGGGGTTACCGTCGGCGTGTTGACGGGTAGCCTCGTCAGCGTTGCCGTTGGCGTGTTAACGGGCACAGTGGGCGTGTTGGTGGGCGGTGTCACGCCTGGGGCCAGGGTGTTGGTGGGCCGCGGTACTGGCGTGTTGGTAGACGGCACACTCGTCGGCACTGGCACATCGGTGGAGGGCGGCGGCACGTTGGTGGGCGTGCTGCTGGGAACAGGTGTATAGGTTGGCGTGGGCGTGGGCGGCGGCACAGTCTGATTTTGACGACCTGCCTGGGCAGGTGATGTGGCCGTCATGGCGAACCATAGCACAAGGGCAGCGATCGCCCAAAGCCAGATAGACCGTAGCTGGGGGGTCTTAAATTGAATTTTCATCGTTAATCTCCTTAGCTGAGAATTTCTTCTTTTCTAAAAACGTCGATCTACTTCACCCAAATGGGATCCCAATTTTCGCCGTGGCTCTCGCCCAGAGGTCGTACATTGCCACCATCGGCATCCATGATATAAAGCTGGCGGGTTCCCGTGCGGTTAGAGTAAAAAATAATCTGTGTGCCGTCTGGCGACCAACTGGGGTGCTTATCCCATTCCCAATCGTTCACTGTGAGCTTACGGGCCTCGCTGCCGTCACGCAGAATCGTCCAGATCTCATCGTTGCCCGATTCACTGGAGACAAAGGCAATGCGCCATCCATCGGGGGCAAAGGCAGGCTCAAACGCCGCGCCGGATCCCTGACGGCTGACCTGTTGGTCATTGCCATAGAGATGGTTATGATAGTTAATCTGCGGCCCGTTTGGATCGCGGCGCACAAAAAGTTCAAACTGACCATCGTTTGACCAGAGTTCGGCCCGTTGAGATTTGGCATAGGGCCAGAAGTTGGTCAATTTGCCCACTTCGCTGCCGTCTATATTCATCACAAATATCTCGCCCTCGAGTTTAATGCGCTGTCGATCCCGGTCGGTTTTTGCCATCCAGGCGTCTCTGTCTGAGCGGAAGAGAATCTTGCCGCGCAACACAGCCGGGATGGAGGGCAACGTTGCTGTGGGCAAAGGTGTCTCTGTGGGTGGCGAGAGCGCCCACGGCACAAAGACTGGCGTATCAGTGGGCGTTGGTGTATGCGTGGGCGTCGGCGTATTCGTAGGCAGCGGCGGCGTCATGGTAGGTGTATTTGTGGGCAACGCTGTCGCTGTGGACACGGGGGTCGGGGTGTCTGTAGGTATGGGTGTATTGGTGGGTGGCAGTGGTGTGGCCGTAGGCATGGGTGTATCAGTGGGCGGCAGCGGCGTCGCTGTGTCTGCAACGATGGCGGCAGCTGTTGTGGGTGTCGTGGAGAGGGTTGCCGTCTGCGTTGAAGTCGTCGTGGCAGGGACAGGCGTGTCGGTGGGGACAGGCGTGTCGGTGGAAACCACGGCAGTCAGTGTTGCCGTGGCTGTTGATGCTTGACAGGCGAGGCGGTGTTGCTGGCTATAGGGTTCGGTCTGATAACGTCCTGCATTCCACACCTGGATGATAATCTGATGGATGCCGGCTGGCAGCCCCAAAGGGATGATCTCGGCTAGAGCAGCTACAGTTACCTCACCGCTGTCATAAACCGTGGCTTCGCCTGCCAATACGTGTAGCCGGGTCAGCGGCACGCTTGCATCCTGAGCAGCAATATCCACCGTGAGTGTACAGTTATCAATTGAGATGCGAAGAGTCATTTCCTCTGGTCGAGCCGACACGGCTTTTGGCTGGGCCAGCGCTTGTTGCCACTCATTGCGCAGAGTATTAAGCGGAGTGGAAGCCAGCCCAAGCGCTGTCCAGACTGTTGTCGGCATCAGCAGCATAGCGGCCAAAAACAGCAACACGCCGAAAATTGTCAGCGAAAGAAAGCGAGATAGAAAGCGCAAAGAAGAGGACATTGAATGAAATTTCCCTAGGTGGGTAACAATTACAAGTTCGATGAGATCGGGGCCGGCTTGCTAATGGGCACCACGACCCGCTAACACTGCGGGCAACGTCTGCACCAAAATTACAACATCCCGGCGCAGGCTATAATGCTCAATATAATCTAGTTCAAGGCGCAGCCGCTCGGCAAACGGCAGATCGCCGCGCCCGTTGATCTGCATCGGCCCGGTGATACCGGGTTTGACGGCCAATCGCCGTCGTTGATAATCATCATACAGCGCCACAACACGCGCTTCTTCCGGGCGGGGGCCAACCAGACTCATTTCGCCGCGTAACACATTCCAAAATTGAGGCATTTCGTCCAGACTGCTCCGGCGCAGCCAGCGGCCTGTGCGGGTGATGCGCGGGTCGTTGGGAATCTTGTAGACCGGCTCGGCCAGGGTGGTTAAATTGACTAATGCTTCCAATTGGCGCTCGGCGTCCAGATACATACTGCGCAATTTCACAATTCGAAACGGGCGACCATGTTCACCGATACGGGTTTGCAGATAGAAGATCGGCCCTGGCGAATCAAGTTTAATGGCAATCGCCGCGATTAGAATCAACGGCGCAGACAGACCCAACCCCACGAGTGCGCCACAGATGTCCATCCCCCGCTTCAGAAAGCGCTTCCAGCCAGAGATCACAGGCTGACGAGTGCCCGGCTGGATTCCGGCAAAGTGAATGGTCCCCATAACGTAACCCAGCCCCAGCGCCAGCGAACGAATCGAAAGCATTAAAGGGCCGATCAGAACAAGTCCCCAGGAACGCTGCGCGAGTTTGGCAAGAAAGGGGAGTGCGGTCATTAGAAAGACACCCAAGAGCAAACCCATCCCCCACCAAACCATCCGCACCGGGGTCCACCACACGCCAACCAGGGCCACGGGCAACAGCCCGATCATCGCCGCCCAGAGCAACATCTGAATTTTCAGCACCTGCGGCGTGTGACTGTCCTGCACCACACGCTCTGGATGCCAGCGCGTCAACAGCGATTTCCAGAAGCCGATGGAAAATTTGCGATGAAAATAATCCGCAATGCTTTCGTCGTGGATATGGCGAACTTGGGCTGTCGGCACAAAAACCAGATGATAGCCTTTGGCCGCCAGTCGAAAGCTTAGTTCTTGATCTTCGTTGATCTTGAGAAGCGGATCAAAGCCGCCATTTTCCAAAAAGATAGATCGTCGATAGGCGGCGGAATAGGTGTCGATAAAGTCGATACGATCTTGCCCCGCCATGCGGTCATAGCGATCTTCATATTCGGACTGCACAAACCGCGGCACCAGTTGCCGTTGGTCCGTGAGATAGGTCCCTTTGGCCCCGGCAATTTGTGCAGTCTGAAAAACGGCCAGCAAGCTCTCTGCCCAGTGCGGTACAGGTGCACAATCACCATCGGTAAAGAGCAGTAAATCAGACTTGGCGGCGGCGGCTCCTGTGTTGCGGGCACTGGCTGGGCCAGCATTAGGCTGATGAATTACCCGCCAATGCAGCAGGGCATGGGTGGAAAGCCACGTTTCGACCAAGGCCAACGTCGCATCGGTGGAGCCATCATCAACCACGATCACCTCAAACTGGTCAACCGGGATCGTCTGTTGCACGAGTGCATCTAAACAGCGCAGAATGCTGCGCTCTCCGTTATAGACCGGGATGATAACTGTGCAGCATAGTTTGGCTGCGAACGAAGAGAGGTAGTCGGGTTGCATAAGGTGCGAGTTCGCCGCCAATGGAGCGCCGCGTTATTCCGCTGCGGTGAGTTCTGCTATGACGATAACGCGAGCCGTGGAAGAAAAATCGGGCCAGCCAGTGACGAGGGTCAATAAGGACTGATTACCCTGGCCTAGATAGGTTTCGGCCAGAGACTCTTCCTCTTGTAGATTGTTGGTGAGCGGCAGAGGTTCGGTCACGTTGATCACAGTGTAGACAAAGACATTGCCATTGCTATCGGTGACTTCGATCTCTTGTCCCACTTCAACATCGCCCAGAGCAATGGGTGCGAAAGCAGCATCGCCAAGCAGTTGGTTGCCAGAGATGATCATGTTGCCAACCGCCCCAACGCCTGCACTGTTGGGATGCCAGCCAGCGCCTTCACTGGGCAATACCCAAATCGTGGTGCGCTTGCCCTCTACTTCGGAGACACGCCATGTCAGCGGTGAAATTTCAACTTCCATCTCGATTTCGGCGATACGCAACGAAACCGGCGGGGCCGCAACCTGGGCACTGGTTGGCACTGTGGTAGCCACAACTGTGGTAGCGACAGAGGCGGTGGCTTCCACGGTTGTTTTCGGGGCAGCAGGAACCGGGGCGGTCACCTCTATAGTCGGAGCAGCGGTATTGGATGCAGGCACAGGCTCAACCGTGCAGGCAGCCACCAATAGAAGGCTACAGATCAAGCCCATCAACATCAACAAACGGTGACGGGCGGGGAAATCAATCATCGACACGATTCCTTTTCTAGAAAGTATTCAATAAAGTAGGCGCTATTGCCTGGGAAAAATTCTGTGAATGGTGGTAAGCGATTGCATTTTAGCCGCGTTTATGACTTTGCGCAAGGAGTTTGCCCCTTCCTTCCCCAACAGCTCTCCTACTTCTGGCATACGTCGCTGTGAAGCCATTGTCATGGAAAAGCGTAATCAATCTAGCAATGAATCAAGCCCGCCTGTGGTAGAGTGAGTTATCTCTACAAAGCTGGAGATTTACAACGGTAAATTGGTTCGGTACAATATGAGCAGACGCCAGTGTCAGAAGATACATCAATGGCTGGGCGTAGCTGATTCGCCAAGTGGAAAGAGCAAAATTTTGATTACGACCAATGAAAATGGCTCCAAGGATGAACAAGTTGCCAAAGAAGAACGTACACCTCGCGCGGATGACCTATCTTTTTCTGATTCGCCACGGCGAGAACGATTGGGTGGATACTGGCAAACTAGCCGGGCGTACCCCCGATGTTCATCTGAACGAGAAAGGGCGAACTCAAGCATTGGCGTTGGCAGAGCGGCTCAAGCACCAGCCGATCTCGGCCATCTATTCCAGCCCGCTGGAGCGCTGTATTGAGACGGCCGAGCCGTTGGCAGCGGCGTTGGGACTTACCGTGATAGACGAACCGGGTGTAATTGAGGTTGACTATGGACAGTGGCGCGGGGCAGCCTTGAAGGATCTGTCACAGAAGCCAGAGTGGCAACTTGTGCAGATCTACCCGGGAGGGTTCCGCTTTCCTGAGGGCGAGACGCTACGCGAAGTCCAAAACCGGGTTGTCACTACATTGGAGGAGTTGCGTTTGCGCCATGAAGGCGAGGCGATTGCACTCTTTGCTCACGGCGATGTTTTGCGCACCACCTTGGCCTATTATTTGGGCGTGCCATTGGATCTCTTTCAGCGCATTCACATCAACACTGCCTCGGTGAGTGTGATTGGCTTTCACCACTTTGGCCCCCAGATTTTACGCATGAACGATACCGGCGATCTGCCCGTGATCCGTTGGGAAGAGAGCAAGCCGGAAGCCCAAGAAAATTCGTCCACCGCGGACAAAAGTGCATCTAGCGCCTAGAGCTATCCCCTTTTCACACCCAGGGCCGTCTATTTATCGAAGAGGGTGAACCTACTTTTATGTCTACACAATTTACATTTGATTTTGAACATGTGAACACGATTGTCGCCGATGCCGTGGGCAACCCCGGCGAGCGTACATTTTTCCTGCAAGCACGCCAGGGCCGCCAGATTGCCACCCTGGTTATGGAAAAGCAACAGGTGGCAGCATTGGCCGCCTCGATTCTGCAATTGCTGGAAGAGTTAGAAGAGAAAAACCCCGATCTGCCGCCGCCCGATCTGGATATTCGCGGATTGTCCTTGCAAGAACCCCTGACGCCAGCGTTTCGGGTGGGGCAAATGGGGCTTGGCTACGATGAAGATCAGGATATGATGGTGATTGTTGCCCAAGCGTTGGTGGCCGATGAGGAACCCGACGCCGGCAACCGCGCGCCCAAAGCCCGCTTCTATGCAACCCGCACACAAATGCGCGCGCTGAGCGAACACGCATTGGAAGCCGTAGCCTCTGGGCGACCTGACTGCCCTCTGTGTGGACGTCCAATCGATCCTCAAGGACACTTCTGCCCGCGCACAAATGGACACGCCTACCCCCTTGCTGTATAGCTCGTCTCATCTGTGGGGATTGCGGACTGTAGATCATGACCCAGGATATTGACGTCAATCTCAAGATTGACGGGACAGATCATACCTATGCACGAAAACGATTTAACTGATCCATTTGATGAAGATGCCCAGGGCGTAGACAACGGGGAAACGCAGGATGAGCCAATCCTGCTTTCCATGCCTAGAGTCTTGACGGCATTGACCAAAGGTACGTTAGAGGAAAAAGGGCTGCTCCCCTATAGTTCTAACTATAGCTTTCTGGTTACGGTGGACGACGGCGAGATTCAGCTCCCGGCGGTCTATAAACCACGGCGGGGCGAAAATCCGCTGTGGGATTTCCCGTCGGGGACGCTCTGCCTGCGCGAGGCGGCGGCCTTTGAGATCAGCCAAGCGCTGGGCTGGGATCTGGTTCCCCCCACCGTTCTGCGTGAGGGAACACGGGGGGTGGGCAGTGTACAGTTTTTCATTGACTGCGACCCCAATGTCCACTACTTCACCATGCGCGAAGATGCACGCTATGCTTCGGCGCTGCGCCAGATGGCCCTTTTCGACTATGTCATCAACAACGCCGACCGCAAGAGCGGCCACTGTCTCTTTGGCTATGACGAGCGCATGTGGGCAATAGATCACGGGATCTGCTTTCACCATGAATACAAACTGCGAACGGTGGTCTGGGAATTTAGCGCCCAAGAAATTTCCCCGCAGTTGATGGCAGACCTGCAAGAACTGCAACAGATGCTGGGCAGACCCAAACATCGCCTTAACCGCAAGTTAGATACTTTCATCAACACTGGCGAGCGCGCCGCTCTGTGCAGTCGATTAAACACGCTGATTGAAACCGGCGCGTATCCTTCCCCACTGCCCTATCAGCGCAATCATCCCTGGCCCCCCATCTAACCTTTAACCAAGATCACCAAAGGAGCAGCCTGTGAAAGCAGTGGTTATGGCCGGTGGGGAAGGGTCCCGTTTGCGCCCGCTCACAGTCGGACGCCCCAAGCCTATGGTTCCGTTGGTCAATCGGCCTGTGTTGGGCCACATTCTTGATCTGCTTAAACATCACGGCATCACCGAGGTGATCATTACGTTGCAATATATGCCCACCGCCATCCAGGATTACTTTGGGGATGGCAGCAGCCTGGGCATGAAGATCACCTACACCGTGGAAGAATCGCCGCTGGGCACAGCCGGCAGTGTCAAAAACGCCGCCAGTTTACTGGATGAAACCTTTCTCGTAATCAGCGGCGACGCCCTCACCGATTTCAACCTGCGCACGATTATTGACTATCACTGTGCCCAAAAGGCCCAAGCCACCCTCACCCTCTATCACATTGCCAACCCGCTTGAATACGGTGTCATCATCACCAACGAGGAGGGGCGCGTCACCCAGTTTTTGGAAAAGCCCGACTGGAGCAACGTCATCTCCGACACGGTCAATACGGGCATCTATGTGCTGGAACCCGAGGTATTGGACCGCATCCCCGACGACGCGCCCTATGATTTTGCCACCCAGCTTTTCCCCGAAATGCTGGCAGAGGGTGCGCCGCTCTTTGGCTATGTCTCGCCGGGCTATTGGTGCGATGTAGGGACCATTCAAGAATATATGCGCGCCAACGCCGATCTGCTCAGTGGCAACGTCAACCTGCCTGACCCCATTGGACATCAGATCTGGGGCGGCGTGTGGACGGGGCAAAATGTCGAGATTGCGCCCGATGCTCAAATTTACGGGCCGGTCTACTTGGGCGATTCGGTCAAGATCAAGGGTGGCGTTTCCATCCACGGACCCGCCGTGATCCGTGATTACACCGTCATCGACAATTATAGCCGCATCGAGCGCAGCATCCTCTGGCGCAACACCTATGTGGGCGAAGCTTGCGAACTGCGCGGGGTAATCGTGGGGCGGCAGTGTAGCATCAAAAGCGGGGCGATTGCCTATGAAGGCGCGGTCATCGGCGACAATTGTGTGCTGGACGAAAACAGCGTGATCCACGCCGATGTGAAGCTCTGGCCCAACAAAGAGATTGAACCGGGGGCCACGATCCGCCGCAGCATTATTTGGGGCAGCCAGGGGCGGCGTTCGCTCTTTAGCAAGTTTGGCGTCACGGGGGTTGTGAATGTGGATCTGACGCCGGAATTTGCCGCCAAACTGGGCAGTGCGCTGGGCGCAGCCCTGCCCAAAGGGAGCTATGTCGCCGTCAACCGAGATGCCCATCGCAGCTCGCGTATGCTCAAGCGGGCCATGATTAGCGGCCTGCCCAGCGCCGGCGTTCACGTGTCGGATCTGGGCAGCGTGCCGATTCCTGTGGCCCGCCATTGGATCCGCACAGATCCCTCGACCTCAGCGGGCGTGCATGTTCGCCTCAGCCCTTTCGATCAGCGCGTGGTGGACATCCGTTTTATGGACGCCGAGGGCATGAACCAGAGCCGCAACAGCGAGCGCTCGATTGAGCGGATCTTCTTTCGCGAAGATTTCCGCCGCGCCTATCTTAATGAGATAGGTCGGATTGAATATGCGCCCAAGCCCATTGAGCGTTACCAAGCTGCCTTTTTGCGCCATATCAACAGCGAGCGCATCCGCAGTGCAAATTTGCATGTGGTGGTGGACTATTCATATGGGCTGGCTGTGGAACCGCTTTCGGATATTCTCAACGATCTCAACCTGGATTATCTGCCCCTCAACGCCTTAATGGATGAAAACAAACTGGCCGTGCTGCGCGATCAGTTTAACAACCATCTGCGTCGCATGGCGAAGATTATGAACGTCTTGAACGCAGATATCGGCATCAAACTGGATGTGGGTGGCGAAAAGATCTTTTTGGTGGATGAGCGCGGCCAAGTGCTCGACAATACCGTCGCTTCGCTGTTGATGGCGGAGCTAACTTTTTATGCCCATCCTGATCAAGCGCTGGTCATCCCCGTGACGTTGCCTAATGCGTTTGCCACGGTGGCTGGCTGGCACGGGACGCGCGTCATCCACGCCAAGAGCGATTTCCACCACCTTATGTCTAGTTCCACCGCCTCTAATGTGCGCTTGGCACTGGATGGCACGGGCAACTTTATCTTTCCCGACTTCCAGCCAGCCGTGGATGGCTTGATGGCAACGGTGCGCCTGTTGGAATATTTGGCGATACGGGGGATGCCCGTCAGCGAAATCGTCAACTATCTCCCACCCTTTCATATCGCCCAAGATCGCATCCAATGTCCGTGGGAAAGCAAAGGTGCGGTGATGCGGACGCTTAACAGCCGTTTCCGCGGCGACCATGTAGAGACCCTTGACGGCATCAAAATTCATTTGGACCAGGGTGAATGGGTTCACATTGGTCCAAATCCCGAACGACCCTATTTTGAGCTACGCGCCGAAGCCGGGGATATTGAGCGTGCCACCGAATTGCTCTCGGAATATAGCGCTCAAATGAAGGAGATTGTGGAACAGCAACGGGGAACCAGCATTGCATCATAGTACGTGATTTCACCGAGCAGTCGAACATGTTGGACATATTCGACTGCAAGAAAAAGGCGGATGGGATACGGTATCCCATCCGCCTTTTTGATTGTATGGGACTTGCTACACTCCCCTAAAACTCCAGCGTTACCATACGAATGTGGCCGCTATAGTCGCGCCGCAGCCCCACATACGAGGGTTTCGGCTTCATGGATTTCGCCAGCGCCGCCACGGCATCACCCTGATAGGCCCCAATCTCCAGCAAAATTGCACCGTTGGGTTTCAGGTGATCTTTGGCCTGTTTCAAAAGCCGTTCGATCACATCCAGCCCTTCCACGCCTGCTTCCAGCGCCAAGCGGGGTTCGTAATCGCGCACATCAGGCGCTAATCCCCGGTATTCTTCCGCCGTGACATAGGGCAGATTCGCCACAATAATATCCACCGGCTCCGGCAGCGCTGCCAACAGATCGCTTTGGGCAAAGGTAATGGTGGCCGCTGGGGCCAACCGGGTTTGATTATGCAGCGCCACCGCCAGGGCATCCTCGCTGAGATCCAGCGCATAGACCCGTGCCTCTGGGGCATGGACGGCCACAGTCACCGCAATAGCGCCGCTGCCTGTGCCCACATCCGCCACTACCACACGATGATGTTTGCGGTCGCGCAGTTGGGCCAACGTCAGATCGACGAGCAGTTCAGTTTCGGGCCGAGGAATCAAAACTCGTTGATCCACGGCAAATTCCAGCCCATAAAATTCTTTGCGCCCAATCAAATAGGCCACGGGTTCATGGCGAGCGCGCCGCGCCACCAATTCGGCGTAGGCGTCGGCCTCTTCTTTGGTCAGTTGATAATCGTGATGGGCAAAGAGCCAGCTTCGTTCTTGCCCCAAGACATGGGCCAAAAGCACCTGGGCGTCCAAACGAGCGTTCTCACAGTTCGATTCATTGAGCCGCTGGACCACGGAGACAAGCGCGCGCCCGATGGTAATCGAGGGCATTAGCGTCCAGTTGATTTGCTGGCTACTGTCGCTCGGAAAGGGTGCGATGGGTCGAACCGGGCTGTTGACGCTTGGGTGTGATTGCATAGAGGGTAATGGATGGACCTCCGTGGGAGATCGAAATTGTTCTGTGGATTTAGCCCCCGTCAGCGCTGCGGGATCTGTGCTGGCCGTAAGGGCTGGCTCTTTTTCCCCCCATTGGGATCGTAGAGTACGACGAGTACGTGCTGCTGGTCGAACGTTGACCTGCAAAATAGCCAAGGCTACCTCCTTATAAGATGTTGTAACACAATTGCAACTAATTCAGCGGGCAGCGCTCTGCCGAAACGAAAGAGGGAAGAGAGGGGAAGTGCAACCTCTTTGTCACATCTTCACCCCCTTTCACCACTCGAATCCTCTTTGATCCAAGTGTTCGGCATGGTAACGTGCCCTTCAATCAACGGGTTCCATCTTTATACTCCGCAGCAGCACACAAGGAGATTTTTCAAAGAGCAAAAATTTTCCTTTGGGGCGCTGCCTAGATCTTACATCAAACATACAGAAATATCGCTGTAGAGTAGGGACTAATAGGAGCGCATTGCATTTATTATAGCGAATCAATTAGGCCAACCAATAGAGATTTCCCCTAACTTTGCAGCCAATGTTTCGGCAACTTGCACAACCTCGCCAGAGAAACCGCTTTTATGCCTCTTCGCCCATTTCCTGCAAGAGTTCGGCCTGGGCCTGGGTGGAAAGCTCCTCGATAAATTCATCCAGATCGCCATTGAGCACAGAATCCAGCCGATAGAGCGTCTTGTTGATGCGGTGATCGGTGACGCGACTTTGCGGAAAATTATAGGTGCGGATCTTCTCGCTGCGGTCGCCAGAGCCGATCTGGCTTTTGCGCGCCGATCCTACTTCGTCCATCTGGCGCTGCATTTCCATGTCGTAAAGCTTGGTGCGCAGGATACGCATGGCCTTGATCCGATTCTGAAGTTGGCTCTTTTCATCCTGACAACTGATCACAATACCGCTGGGCAGATGGGTGAGGCGCACCGCCGAGTCGGTGGTGTTGACGCTCTGGCCGCCGGGGCCGCTGCTGCGGAAAACGTCAATTTTAATGTCGTTGAGATTGACATCGATCTCAACTTCTTCGGCTTCGGGCAAAACAGCCACAGTGGCGGTGCTGGTGTGAATGCGCCCCTGACTTTCGGTGCTGGGCACACGCTGCACCCGATGCACGCCCGATTCATACTTGAGTTTGCTATACGCGCCTCGCCCGCGCACGTTGAGAATCGCTTCTTTGATGCCGCCCACGCCGGTTTCGTTGGAACTCATCACCTCGGTTTTGAAGCGGTGTTCTTCGGACCAGCGCATGTACATACGCAGTAACTCGGCGGCAAACAGCCCAGCTTCGTCGCCGCCCGCGCCCGCGCGGATTTCGACGATCACATCTTTCTCATCGTTGGGATCTTGTGGCAAGAGCAGCCGTTTTAGCTCGGCTTCCAGGCGTTCTTCGTCCGCGGCCAGCGCGTCGACTTCCATGCGCGCCAGTTCGGCCATCTCCGGATCGTCGCTCTCATCCAACAAAAGGCGGCTGTCTACCAGTTGGCGACGCACATCTTTGTAGCTGCGATAGGTGGTGATCAAGCTCTCTACGTTGCTGCGCTCTTGGGCAAGCTCGTTCATGCGTTCGTAATCGGCGATTACAGCCGGATCAGCCAGCAAATTGCTGATCTCGTCAAAGCGTTCTTCAATTTTATTGAGTTGGTCAGCTAGGCTCATAGGGTAGGTTCAATCGGTGAAAATGGGCAGATTGCCCAAGGCGATAATATGCGGCCATTGGCCTTCGGCCCCTTCGGTAAAGACAGCCACTTCGCCCGCCACTTGGGCTTGGGCGGCGGTCACCAGTTGGCGCATGCCCTTGAGCGTGCTGCCAGTGCTGATCACATCATCCACCAGAAGCGCTCGCTTGCCTTGCAAGAGCGGTCGATCTTTGCCATCAATGTATAAGGTTTGGGGAACCCCTGTTGTGATGCTAACAACTTCGACTTCTAAACAGTCGATCATGTAGGGTTTGCGGATCTTGCGCACCACAATATAGGGCAGCCCGCAGCGCACAGAGAGCGCATGGCCCAACGGCACAGCTTTGACCTCTGGCACCAAAATCACGTCGGCGTCTTTGGGAATCCGCTGAGCCAGCAAAGTGACGGCCTCTTCCACCACCGCCGTGTCGCCCAACATGTTGAAGATGGCGATCTTGACATTGGGAGCGACGGCAAACAGGGGCAACTCACGGGTTAACTTGCCGATTTGGACAGGGTATGTTCGGCCATCATAGCTCATGACACACGGCTCCTTTATGACACCGGAAATTGTGAACGAGGGTCCCATACACGCAATGGACCCAAAACACACAGAATTATATCACAGGTGCGGAGGAGAGAAAAACAGAGCGGCGGTCGCAAATTTACAAAAGGCGTCTGCCAGAGCAGCCCATGCAGCTATTCGGCCAGATCTTCGTACATGTCCAACACAGGACTATATTCGCAGCGGCAGCCGCGCGGCGATGTGCATTCACGGTGGGGGAGTTCCGGCACACGCACCACCAAATATTGTTCGCCGCGAAATTGGCGGCAATGGTCACAGACGGCGTCGTCATCAGGGCCACCGATCTCAAGGCGGCGCACATGATCGCCGCCTTTACAGCGCTGCCACGTCTCCTGATTATCCACATGCAGCGCCAACCCATAGGCTTTCCAATAGGCGGCTTCTACACTGTCAAGCTGTGGCGTTTGTAATTCTGCGGCCACGGCAGACGGGATCTCGGCGACAGGCAAGCGCCAGTGGGCCCCCCACAGATGTTGTTCGGCAGCATAGAGTTTCAGCCATTCCTGCGTGGCGGGCGAGATGCCGTCTAGCAGCCAGTGTTGCAAAAAGAGAATGCGGCGGGTGAGGGCGCTGTGGCTCATTTGCGGCTCTGGTCCTGTCCAGTCGGCCTTGCCCAGCGGCTGTGCGCTCTCATAGCGACGGCGAATCGAGAGCGCTTCGCTGCTGTCGCGGGCCTGGAGCGCCTTGTGGACGCCTTGCATGGCCTGGGCTTTCTGGCGCTGTTGGCGAGCGCCATAGCTTGCCAATGCGGGCTGAGCGACGGTTGTGGCGCAAAGACGGTCGCCCTCGGCTTGCAGCCAGCCCTGTTTTTGAAACAACGCGATCTGCTCGGCATAGGGGCGCGGCAACACCCGATCCCACAGGCGCGTTTCGCGCTCATCGTGACGAGGCCGCGGCTGGGCAAATTGCCCCAATAGATCAATCTGGGCGTATTCCTCGGGGTGGGTGGACTGAGCCAGGGCCTCGCCATCCAGTTTGGGGGAGGCAAAGAGTTTTTTGAGAAAACTCATTGGGCATTCTTTCGGCTAAGATGTTGATGAATAGTGGGTGTCGAGAAGATTTTAGCACAGATGGGAAATGCACTCGAAATGCAGGAGGCCCACCAATGAGAACGGCGAGCCAGAGATTCCGGCTCGCCGTTCCCCACACACAAAGGAGGAGGAAGAATGGCTGTATTTTAGCGCCAGACGCACAAATCCTACAGTGATTCTCGTTCCAATCTATGGTCATCCATGAACAAATTGTAGATATTGAAGTCTAGGGTGCGACGCACTCGCCAAGTGCAGATTGGTTGCGAAAAATTGTGTGGTGAGTGCGTCGCACCCGTATAGTTACAAATTTACTCAAGGCGCTGAATACCGCGTACATAGGGGATGGGCAAGACGGTGGAGAGCAGACAGATCACAAAAAAAATCAGCAGCAGTGCCTGTCCCCAGGCTGTCAAGTCGGCCAGATCGCTACGCAGATAGGAGACTAGAATGGCGCCAGCCATGGCGCCATTGCCCACAATGGCCGCCATTAGCGAACCAATGCGCAATTCGCGCTCGCTCGATGCCATGATCAACCCCACGCCCAGCCCCACTAACCCACCGCCGCCCATCCGGATCGCCCACGTGGCCCCGTCTACGGCAAACCCGAGCGCAGCAAACCACTGTGTGGGATAGATGAGCAAGAGCGTGCCCAAACCGACGCCCACAAGCAGGCCATCCATGCGCAGGACAGTGCGTACTGCCCGGTAATGATCGGTGAATGTGTAGGCCATAAAGGAAGGATGAAGTGTGAATGGTGAATGGCGAATGACCGGAGTATAGCAGAGGGGGTAGAAAACCGATAAAGAGTTGCCCTTCACATACCGTTCGGGTACACTGTCGTCATCCACATAATTTTTCCCTGAAAGGAACCAACTGCATGAAGATTTTTCCTCGTCCCGAAGATGTGATCGCGCTCACGCCTGAAAACCCCTTTGATCGCTATGCCGATGGCCGCCCGCGCATCCCCGACGATCTGATTGAACGGCTGAAACTGGTCACCACGGAAGAAGCCTGGGGCACGATGCGTAAACATGGCTATAACGACCAGTTTGAAGGCAACTGGATGCAGACCCACCCCGATCAAGTCCTCGTGGGGCGCGCTCTGCCTTGCCTCATGGTTCCCGCTCGCCCGGATCTGCAAGCCGTGGTGGAGGCGCAGGGCAAAGCCGAGGGGCGCATCGG
This sequence comes from uncultured Chloroflexia bacterium, assembly GCA_963721725.1. GTDB lineage: Bacteria > Chloroflexota > Anaerolineae > Caldilineales > Caldilineaceae > RI-153. The sequence continues at coordinate 261,087 of CAVRLX010000010.1, read as the reverse complement.
TGGGCAGAACTCATGGGTCATCGATGAATTGCAAATGGGTGATGTGCTTGTGGTCGATCTCTTTGGCAAGATTAAATATGGCACATTTGTGGGTGACAACCTTTCGACGTCGGTGCGCACGCGCACCCGCGCCGGTGCGGTGATCCACGGCGGCATTCGCGATTTTCAGGGCATCCGCGAACTCACCGATGTAAATTTCTTCCATCGTGGCATGGATCCGACGGCGATTAAAGATGTGACACTGGCGGCTGTGAACACGCCCGTGCGCATTGGCGACGCCACGGTAATGCCGGGCGATGCTGTGCTGGGCACGGCCACCGGCATTATTTTCATCCCGCCGCACCTGATCCAAGAGGTGGTGGAGCGCTCGGAAGATATCCGCGTGCGCGATGAGTTTGGCAAACTCTGCCTGGCGAATGGCAAGTACACGCCCGGTGAAATTGATCGCACCTGGAGCGAGGCCATTGAAGCCGATTTTCAGACATGGCTCCAAGCCCGCAGTGCAGCCTAAAGTAAATTCAGGACTAGCGATATGCTCCTCAAGACCTACGCACCAAGCAGTTGCAATAGAATAGGAGAAGTTGAACTTTTCAGAAAAGTTCAACTTCTGGGGCAACTGCGTAAGTCCTGCTCCTCTTGAACACAGCGGGACACGGGCATGATTTTTAGACAGGTCTAGGGTGCGACGCACTCGCCAACAAGCTTTTCAACTACTCTAGCCCTGGCGAGTGCGTCGCACCTGTATAAGCATGATTTTTAGAGGTTTTTGAGATACGCATAACATGTGCTACACTGTAATCGCCCCTTGCGGCTGACGAAGCCGTAACACTCTCAGGACTTGTCCAACCCACCAGTACGACACCCAGTTGCATTCTTATGCTTTTACTGGCCCGGAAAAGTCCGAACTGTAGCCTATGTGGATATTGTCGGCCAGAAAAGTGGACCCCTCCCTGGTCTGGACTGACCCATCAGCTCCTAGAGCTATCTTGTTTTCACCATTGGACAATTTTAGAAAGGAACCAAAGATGCAAGAGAGAGATACAAATCGTGGGTTATCTCGGCGGCAAATGCTGCGCTTAATGGGGAGCACAGCCGGCGTCGCCGTGTTGGCCGCTTGTGCGCCTGTGGCGTCCCCTGGTGCAGCGCCAGCCGCCTCTTCGGGTGAGGTAGCCGCTCCGGCTGCTGCCCCCACCACCCTGGTCGTGAACCATCGCCGCGAGTATTTCAAGGAGATGGAAGATCTGTTTGCCCAAGCTGTACAAAATTGGGCCACCGAAAATAATGTAGAAGTGGAGACCTCCACCGTGGCTGCCGAAGCCAACGAAGACTTTGTGCCCAAACTGCTGGCGCAGGTCGAAGCGGGCAACCCGCCAGATCTGGTCTATCATGTGCGTTTGGTGCAGCAACTCTACGCCTTTGACGCCCTGGAACCTGTTTCGGATACAGTAGCCCAGGCCATAGAGATGTACGGCGATCCTTCGTACGGCCACATCTTGAACAACCAGATTGATGGCGAATGGTACGGCATCCCCTACATTAACGGTGGTGGTGGACAATTCGCCCGCCGCAGCGCTTTTGAAGCGATCGGCATTGACCCACTGGCTGATCTGGAAACCTATGACCAGATCCGCGAAGCGGCACTGGCAATCTCCGATCCGGCCAATGAGTTCTATGGTTGGGGACGCACGGTCAACCGCGGCGGTGACGGCCACGGCACAGTGCTGGATATTATTCAGAACTGGGGCGGTCAGATCACCAACGCAGAGATGACCCAACTCACCTTCAATTCGCCAGAAACCGTGGCCGCGGTGGAATGGCTGACCGAGCTTTTCACCTCTCCCACCTATGCCCCGGCCCTGCCGCCTGGCATTATGAGCTGGACCGATTCCAGCAACAACGAAGCCTACTTGGCTGGCAACATCGGCTATACGGGCAACGCGGCCAGTGTCTATGCCAAAGCCAAAGCCGACGGCAACCCCGTCTTTGAGGATACGGTGGTGCTGAAGACACCGATTGGCCCACTGGTGAAAACTGATCGGCGGCGGTGGCAACGGACAGTTGCAGATCCCACGTGGGGCCCAAAACCTAGAGGGAGCAAAAGCATTGTCACTCTGTCTACTGGATCCCGCTGTCTTCCTGCCCATTTCGTTGGTGTCGGCCGGTCTCTTCCTGCCTGCCTACGACCGCTACTATGAAATGGACGAAGTGGTTGCATCGCTTTGAAGCCGACGAAACATCTGGCGCGTATGGGCGAGCAGACCCAGGGTAAGCACCCCGGCATCTCCTGGCCCGCCAGTCCCAGCCCCTACTTCGATGCCATCAAGCCCAATCTGTCCTCAACGACATGATGGCCCAGACGATTACGCAGGGTGTCAGCCCGGAAGATGCTGTGGCGCAGGCACAAGATCGCATGGTCCAAATCGGTGAAGAAATGGGCGTGGCGTTTAGCTAAGTTTGTTGTTAGTAAAAGAGGACCCAATCGCACGATTGGGTCCTCTTGTTGTGAATTAAAGTGACACAACCCAGTTGAGTTTAGGTTGATGTTACTGTAGATTGACTCTCCCAGGAGATACCATGGCAGAACAAGCAGCCCCTCTCACCACGAGTTACGGATCTCGCCCGCGACGCGACGTTTTACGCGATCGGCTTGGGCGCGATCTGGAAAATCGCTTATGTCTTTATTGCCCCCATCGTTGTCGTCATGACCGTGCTCATCGCTTGGCCCTTTATCAAAGCGGGCTATACCAGCATGACCATCCGCACGCTGGCACGCGAGACACGCTTTGTCTGGTTCGACAACTACGCGCGCCTCTACAGTGATCCCTTTTATTGGGACGCCGTGCGGGCAACGGTGATCTTTACGTCCGGCTCAATTTTATTCAAGCTGATCTTTGGCATGATCGCGGCGCTCTTGTTACATGCTCAAAAGCGATTGCGTAATCTGCTGACGGGCTTAGTGCTGCTGCCCTGGATTATTCCGTCTGTGGTCCAGGCATTGGCTTGGCGCTCGATCTATGATCCGCTGTTTGGCGGGCTGAATCCGCTCTTAATGAATATCGGGCTGATCGACAGACCGATTGCGTGGCTTTCGGATCCAAAGCTCGCCATGATGAGTGTAATTGCCGTCAACGTGTGGGCGGGCATTCCCTTTTTCACTGTCAACATTCTGGCTGGCCTCAGTTCAATCGGCAAAGATCTCTATGAAGCGGCGGAGATCGACGGGGCCAATGCCTGGGAGAAATTCCTCAACATTACCCTGCCCGGTCTGCGCTATGTCATCGCTGTGGCGGCCCTGCTTTCTACAGTGTGGACATTTAACGGCTTTGAGACTATCTTTTTGCTCACCGGTGGCGGCCCCGGCAATGTAACCAAAGTCTATTCGATTTTGGCCTATGAAAAGGCGATTAGCTCGCTGCAATTTGGCCCTGGTACAGCCGTGGCCTTTAGCTTGTTGCCTGTGCTTGTCTTCTTTATTTTGCTGCTCTCGCGCTTCATGCGCCGGGACGTGGCCCTGGACGACGAAAAACCCACCTGGCAAGATAACGTGATCAGCGGCATTGGCTGGCTGTTTGGCTTGGTGGGAGCCGTCGTCTCCTTCCCAATCTTCTTGATTATTCGCCTGTTGACGGCGGTGATGCCCAAGCGTACGTTGGGCGGCCCCAGCAGACAGCGCAACGAAATGCTGGGCACCATTGCCCGCTCGGTGGCGTTGCTGGTGATGCTGGTCTTTATCCTCTTCCCCTTCGATCGGATCTTGATCACGGCCTTTAAGGGCAATGCCCAAATCGGCGCTCGCGCCGACATGTTCTGGCCCAATCCGTGGACCAACGAACAATTTGATCGCCTCTTCTTCCGCGAACCCTTCTTTCTCTGGTTCCAGAATTCGGTCATTGTGAGCGTTACCACTACGGTGCTGGCGGTTGTCTTTGCCAGCCTGGGTGGCTATGCCCTGGCCCGCCTGCGCTTCCGCGGGGCCGAGACCATGACCACGGCACTGTTGATCACTTATCTCTTGCCGGGGGCGCTGCTGTTCATCCCGCTCTATGGCATCTTGGCCGACCTGGGCGTGATCAACACACGCTGGGCGCTGATTCTCACCTATCCCACCGGCATGGTTCCCTTTGCCACTTGGCTGCTCATGGGCTATTACCGCTCGATTCCAGAGGAGCTAGAAGAAGCCGCCATGGTGGACGGAGCCAACCGGCTGCAATCCTTCTTGTTGGTCACGCTGCCCTTGACCACACCGGCGCTGTTGGCGGTGACACTCTTTGCCTTCACCAATGCCTGGAAGGAATTTTTGTTTGCCTTTGTCTTCATCAACAGCGACAAGTTGATGACGCTGCCTGTGGGGCTGGCCCAAACCATCTTTGGCGATATCTACCCCTGGGGCATGTTGATGGCCGCTTCGCTGCTCATCTCCATCCCCGTGGTGATCTTCTACATGTGGGGGCAGCGCTTCATGGTGGCGGGCCTGACAGCCGGTAGTGTTAAGGGATAGGGCGTTGCTTTTCCTGCTCGGCTTGATTAAAAAAGGGTGGCTCTTCTTTGCCGAAGAGCCACCCTTTTTTGCTCCATCCGTTCTATCGATGTAACGATTCAGGTCTAGGGTGCGACGCACTCGCCACAGGCGCGTTTCACAACCGTTCTACTCTTGGCGAGTGCGTCGCACCTGAATCGTCACCTATGGATTACATCGGCCCCATGCGCCGCGTCCCCACATCGATCCCGCCGAACATGGACGCATCAAAACTGCGCCAGAGCAGATCGAGTTTGATCTCGACATGGGCGGGGCTATCCCACAAGTTATTAAATTCATCGGGATCGGTCTGCAGGTCGTAGAGTTCGCCCAGGCGGTGACCGTGATAGACCACCAATTTGTAGCGGCGATCCCGGTACATAGTGGCGAAAGTGCCATCTGGCTCGGCCAGGGCATCGAAATACTCGCTGCGCACAAAGTCGCGATGATGATCGGGCGGCGCATCCCCGCGGAGGATGGGCAGCAATGAACGCCCTTGCATGGATTCCGGCACGCGCATCCCGGCAATCTCCAACAGCGTGGGGGCCAGATCGGTTAGCTCCACCAACGCGTCGCTGACCACGCCCGCGCTAAAGTGGCCCGGCCACGAAATGATCAGCGGCACACGTACCAGCCCCTCATAAAAGCGCGCGCCCTTTTCGATCAAGCCATGATCGCCCAACATCTCGCCGTGATCACTGGTAAAGAGGATCAGCGTATTCTCGCGCTGGCCGCTCTCGTCCAGCGCAGCCAACATCCGCCCCACGTTGTCATCAATCAGCTTGATCATGGCGTAATAGGCGGCTTGCAGCGTGCGCGCATCCTGTCGGCCGGCTTCGGGGCCAAAGCGGTTGTGGATGTCCAGTTGATCGGGCGTGCGCACTTTTGACTGAAAATCCACTGCGGCCAGTTTCTGTTGTTGCGCCAGATCGCTCTCGCGGAAGCGCGGGCCGGGCATGGCCGCCGGATCGAACATCTCCCTGTACTGTTGGGGCGGGTTAAACGGTGGGTGCGGATCATAGAAGTTGACGCTGGCAAGCCAGGGGCCAACGTGGGACTGCTGTATAAACTCAATGGCTTTTTCGGCACACCATGTGGTTTGGTGTAGCTCCGCAGGCAGACCCTCGGGGCTTTTGCTCAACTCCGCCAAGCTATGCCCCTGGGCGCGCACCCAATCGGCGTACCCATGACCGTGGGGCCAGTCGTCGCGAGGGGCGTGGCTATATTCCCAAAAGGTGTAGCCGTCGTCTGTACGCGCTTCGATGCGGCCATAGGCGCTGGACAGGTGCAGCTTGCCGATGAGACCACAGTCGTAGCCCCGATCCGAAAGTAGCTTGGTCACCAGTGGCGGATGTTCAACCGGCACAGATTCGTTGCCGTTGCGGGTGAGGTGTACGCGGCTGGGATACATGCCCGTGAGGAAACTGGCGCGGCTGGGCGTGCAAATCGGGCTTTGGCAATAGGCGTGGGTAAAGGCGACCGCTTGGCGCACAAGCTGGTCAATGTGGGGCGTGGAAACATGCGGATTGTTCAGCGCGCCGATGGTATCGTAACGCTGTTGATCGGTGCAGATCCAAAGAATGTTGGGTGGCATGGTCATCTCCGGGCGGGTGTGGAGCGGTGGATGATAGCTGACAATGAGGCCTTTCCATCCTACCAGAACGTGACTTTTTCTAGAAATCGGCTATACTACCTTGCCGTAAGGTTACAAAATAGACATCCGTTCTGGGATAGAAACCAGAGCATACCTATACAGGTACGACGCACTCGCCAGCAGTAGAATGGGTGTGAAAGATTGTATAGCGAGTGCGTCGCACCCTGGACCTGAATAGATATTAGATGTTGAAATAGGGATAGGCGGGGGAAGATGAAACCAAATAGAGAGAGAAGCCTGAAAAAAAATCAGAAATCTCGTTTCGGCGCAGCAGTCTCGCGCTGAATTTTTTGCAATGGAGCGGTGTGGTGCTGACGGGAACGGCGCTTTCGGGCTGTGCATCGGCCTCGCTGGGCAGCGCGGCAGGCGAAGGCATCAGCAGCGAGCCTGTGCAACTGGTCTATCAGGACTGGCGCACCGACTGGTTTCCCGTCATGGCACAGCAGATGTTGGGCGAATTTCACCAAAATCACCCCGACATCCAGGTTTTTTACACGTCAGACCCCGACAATGTGGCCGAGGTGATGTTGGCCGATATGCAGGCTGGCACAGCGCCCGATGTCTTTCAGGGCTGTTGCGATTTCTTTCCCACCTGGGCGCAACAGGAGCAGACCCTCGATCTACGCCCTTTTGTCGAACGGGACCTGGACAACGCCACCATCAATGATTGGTCACCCGCCCAATACAGCGCTTTTTTCCTGGCCGACGGCCACCAATTCGGGCTGCCCAAATATCACGGCGGGCTGGCTCTCTACTATAATCGCGATCTCTTTGACCAATATGGGGTGACCTATCCACACGCCGATTGGAATCACGATGATTACCTGGATGCCATGATTCTGATCTCCAAAGATTTGGACGGAGACGGAGAGATCGACCAGTGGGGGAGCATGGTGGACATTTCCTGGGAGCGCCTTCAGATTCATGTCAACGGCTGGGGCGGTCATCTGATTGATCCCATCGATCCCACACGCTGCCGCATGGACGAAACCGCCGCACTGGCTGCGTTGGAATGGATCCGCGCCCGCATGTGGGATGATCATGTGATGGCCTCGTTTTTAGATGTAGAAAACCGAGAAACACGCCATGCCTTTACCAGCGGCCAGATCGGCATGGTGGAAGATGGATCGTGGGCGCTCAAAGATATTCTGGCGAACGCCCCCTTTCAGGTGGGGGTGGCTCCTTTTCCGGCTGGCCCCAGCCGCCGTGTGACGCTTGCCACCACCGACGGGTTTGGCATCTATCGCGGCACGACGCACCCCGAGGCAGCCTGGGATCTGCTCCAGTTTTTAACCGGCGCAGACTATGGGCGGGCCATGGCAAAGGCAAATTTTCTGCAACCGGCGCGGGCATCTTTGGTGGAAGAGTGGGTAGGTTTTATCCGCGATGAGTATCCTGAGCAGACCCAGGGCATGGATATTGCCGCCTTTGCCCATGGACATCTCAACGGCTATTCAGTGACGGCAGAAATCGCCGCCAACATGGGAGAAGTCTCACGGCTGGCAACAGCGGCCTGGGATCGTATTTTTACACTGGGCGAAGCGCCGGTAGACGAGATCATCGACGTTTGCCGCCCCATCGAATCTCAGGCGTAATCGTTCCGGGACACCGCCCGATGGCACACCCAATGAAACGTTTTCAACTCTCCGCTGGGCTAAAGTCCTATTTTGACCCCACCCTAAATCTGCGCGGCCTGCGCGCCGAGATCATCGCCTGGGCTTTTATTCCCACGGCGTTGATTTTGTTGGCGGTGGCGATTGCCACCTTCATGGCCTATCGGCAAGTTACCGAGGAACTGGTGATCCGCAGTGACCAGGAAGTGATCCGCCTTTCCGCCGATCAGTTAATATCTGAGCTGACTGAATATAGCGAACGGCTCAACGACGAGGCGCGCACCGCCGCCATCTACGACAGCAAAGGCCCGACGGATCTCCAATCTGCGCTCCAGAATGCTGGCAACCGGCTGGTGGTCTTTGATGGCGGCGTGGTGGTGCTGGATAATTTTGGAACGGTGGTTGCCAGCCAACCGCTGCGCGGCAGAAATTCAGGGGCAGAGTTGGGCCAACCGCTCCTATATTCGAGAGATGTTGCTTTCTTCGCGCACGGTTTATTCGGACATTGTCAACGATGGACCCAACAACAGCGATGTAATTGTAGTGGCTGTGCCTATCTATGGTTCGCAGCGCGAATTTCGCGGCATCATGGCCGGCCTTTTCAAGATTAGCCCCAACAATGTCAGCAGTTTCTATGGCGACATCGTCAAACTACGGCTCAACAAAGGTGGTGTGGCCTATGTGGTGGATAGCAAAGGCCACGTGATCTACCATACCAACTCGGCCCGGATTGGTGAGGATTTTTCGGACCAGGAAGCGGTGCAAAGTGTGCAACAAGGCAAAAGCACGGCGCTGCGCGCCACCAACAGGGCAGGGCAAGAGATTGTGGCAGCCTATGCACCGATTCCTGGTACGCCGTGGGGGTTGATCATTGAAGAGAGCTGGGATGCCTTAAATCGCTCTAGTCAGGGCTATCGACAATTTTTGGTGCTCTTGTTAATCCTGGGTTTTGTCTTACCTTCGCTCTTTGTGGCCTTTGGCGTGCGCCGTATTACCCGGCCCATTGAAGAGCTGATTGACGCCGCCCAAAAGGTGGCCGCGGGTAACTTTGAACAGCAAATTCAGGTGACTACCGACGACGAGATCGCCGAACTGGCCCGCCAGTTTAACCATATGTCAGCCCAATTGCGCGCATCCTATGCCGAGATGGAAGGCCGCGTGAGCAGCCGCACGAAAGAGCTTTCCACGCTGTATGAACTGGCCCAGGCCACCAGCCAGTCGTTGGATCTTAATACTGTGCTCAACACCGCACTGGAACGCATCCTTGATGTGCTGGATTTCGACCTGGGCGTGCTCTATCTCAAACATCCACGCACAGGCAAGTTGGAGCCAGTGCATGAGATCGGCGTGCCCGAAAGCTATCGGTATGTGGCCTCACGCGGCACGCTCTCGGCACGGGCCGCCGAGATCGGCACGCCACTGATTATTAACAACTTGGTGCTATTAGAAGATCCGCCCACGGATCTAATAGCCGCAGGCTTTCAATCCTCGGCCAGCATTCCGTTAATTTCCAAACATCAAGTACAAGGCGTCCTCAGCCTAGCCAGCTATCAGATTCGCACCTTCCAGGCCCAGGATATTGCTCTGCTTACTTCAGTTGGTCGCCAGATCGGGGTCGCCATCGAGAATGCAAGGCTCTATGAAACCGAACAGCGCCGCTCCGAACAGTTCCGGGTTATCGGCGAAATGGGGCGCAGCATCACGTCCATCCTCAACGTTGACGATCTGCTTCACCAAATGACCCACTTGATCCAATCTACATTTGATTACTATCATGTGGGCATTGGGCTGATCATTGACGACGAAGTCGTCTATCAAGTCGGCGCGGGACCGATGTTGGCCGAGATTAACCATACCTTTTCACCAAGCCGTTTGAAAATCGGCAAAGAGGGGCTATCGGGCTGGGTAGCGGCCACGGGCGAACCGCTGATGGTGGCCGATATTCATGTAGATCCGCGCTATGTACGGCTGGCGGGGAGCAACACACAATCAGAATTAGTGTTGCCGATTAAGACCAAAGGGCAGGTTATTGGTATTTTGGATGTGCAGCAAAATTTTCCCAGTGCCTTTGACGAGGTGGAAATGACTGTGCTGCAATCGCTGGCAAATCAGGCTGGGGTCGCCATTGAAAATGCCCGGCTCTATGAACAGGCGCAACAACTGGCCGTTTTGGAAGAGCGCCAACGTCTGGCGCGCGATCTACACGACTCGGTTACCCAGTCGCTCTATGGGGCCACACTCTATGCCGAGGCGGCGGCGCGTCTGCTAGATAGCGGCAACACCAAAGTGGCTGCCGAGCACATGCGTACTCTGCGCGACACGGCCCACGAAGCATTGGGCGAAATGCGACTGCTCATCTTTGAGCTGCGTCCCTCTGTGCTGGAGGCCGAAGGGCTAGCGGCGGCGCTCCACGCCCGCCTAGAAGCGGTGGAGGGGCGCACAGGCTTGCAGACGCAGCTCCAGGTTGATACTATTCAGAAGTTACCCCCCGATGTGGAAGAAGGGTTGTATTGGATCTCGCAAGAGGTATTGAACAACACGCTGAAACACGCCAAAGCCAGCCAAGTTTCGTTGCATGTCGAGCCAATGACTGACCATCCCGGCGTCTGTCTGCGCATCCACGACAATGGCGCGGGGTTTGACACCGCCACTGCCCACCGTAGCGGCGGCTGGGGCCTGCGCGGGATTGCCGAGCGGGTGGTGCTCATGGATGGCACATGGCAGGTGGAAAGTTCGCCGGGTAATGGAACCACAATTACAGTTCATGTCCCGATATAGGTATAATAGCGAACAGGATTGAGTTTACGCATATAGAAAAGGCAGGGCAGTGTATGAGTGGTCCGATTCGTATTTTAATTACTGATGATCATGTGATTGTGCGCCGCGGCACCCAAGCGTTGTTGGCAACCGAAGCTGAAATTGAAGTGGTGGGCGAGGCCAAAAATGGCGAAGAAGCAGTTGCCAAGGCCAGTCAGATCCGCCCAGATGTAATTTTGATGGATCTGGAAATGCCCGTGATGGATGGCATCGAGGCCATCCGTCGCATTACCAGCAGCCAACCCGACGCCCGTATTCTTGTGCTTACCAGCTTTGCCACCGACGACAAGGTCTTCCCGGCCATTAAAGCAGGAGCGCTGGGCTATTTGCTCAAGGATTCCAGCCCAGACGAATTGGTGCGCGCCATTCGCCAGGTCTACCGGGGCGAGTCGTCGCTGCATCCCACGATTGCGCGCAAACTCTTGCTAGAGATGTCGCGGCCTTCACAGAAGCCGCCCACCGAAGATCCACTGACCGAACGCGAGGTGGAGGTGTTAAAACTGGTGGCCCAGGGCAAAAGTAACCAGGAGATCGCCGACAAGTTGGTGATTAGCGAAGCCACAGTGCGGACCCACGTCAGCAATATTTTGGGCAAACTGCACCTTGCCAGCCGCACCCAGGCTGCGCTCTATGCGCTTAAAGAGGGGCTGGCCTCGCTGGACGATGCTAATATTTCGGCAATGTAAGCTTTAGAGTTTTATGACGTGCTGTGGAGCTTGAAGGCCCGCAGCACGCCCTCCTGCCTCATCCTCATCGATTATCAATAGATGCATCTTCGCGCTTTACCTGTTCGATGGCTTCCGGCTCTAATCGTTCTGCGCCTAAGTTGAACCAGATAAAGGCTCCCCACGCAACCAAAAGCCCGGCGGTTGCCAGCCCCACACTGGAGACTTCGGAAAGTGTGGTGGCTTCGTCGTGTAAAAAGCGGAAAATCGCCACCAAAAATTCAATTGACAATGACACAATCACCACAATCATAAAGCGCGATAGAAAACGACGGACACGGGTGGGCAGGCTGACCTGGGTGTGTCGTTTTACTTCCTCTTCATAGATAGTCTGTCCCAACTCCAACGTCGCCATGGCAATCGTTAACAGACCAATCGTTTCGAGTACGGCCCCAAAGCGTAGATGAACCGCAATCTCTTCCGATGGGAGCACGATGTGCCAGAGTTCCATCACAGCAAATCCCACGAGCACAAATGCACAGATAATCACCAAAATCGTCACTGCAATAAAACCTGTATCAAACACTTTTTGAAACAAATTCATGAAAAACCCTCCTGTAATAATGGCTTGTTTCGGTAGCTCGCTCGTAACTATACAGGTGCGACGCACCCTAGACATAAATGGATACAGGCGATCTACCTTATTTGTCGTACATTTTTTCACAAGCATGATGAGGGCAGCAGACTGCTTTCCCTCTTTTGGCGGACAGCCAATTCCACACCAGACTGATTGGGTTGAAATGATTTATGCGTAGAATAGAACCATCTGTGATTCTTGTCTAGCTGATTGGAAACGTAGCATGATGAACCAAACCATACTCAGGACATCCCTTCCGCCCCTGGATCGCAAAGCCTTGAACCGTAGATGGCGCGTGACGGCTTGGGGGATCTTTACACTCATGACCTTTCTGGTCTGGCTGTATGTAGACGGGGTGGTTGGCTATAGTCTTTGGTTTTTGGCAACAGGAATTGTTTTGTTGGGGCTGAATGTGGCACGGGCGTTGGCCGATATTGCGCCAGGGCGGGCCTCGTTGATTAGCGGCGTAGTGGCGCTGGGCGTGGGGCTAAGTATTCTGTTAGAAGTTGGCCCGTTGTTGCCCCTGTTGTTGCTCTTAATCGGCTTTTTCGCTGTGGTTCGCTCCTAGTCAAGCGCGGTCATCTGTTTGGCGTAGTCTGTCCTACGCCAAACGTTGATATAACTTCATAAAACGATGATTTTTTCTATGACGTGCGTCCGCTCTATACCGATGACAGGCTCGGCGCAGGTAAGTAGAGTGTCATCAGTACCACTCCTATCCCACCAGCCCATGAAACTAAACAGCCATGCGATGACCGTGCAAACCCTCATTGTAGACGATAGTGCCCATTCCCGTGCAGGTCTGCCGCGCCTTGCTCACCACAAGTCCAGAGGTCACCGTGATTGGCGAGGCTTGTACAGGCGGTGAAGCTGTGGAGCAGGCCGAGCAGTGCTGCCCCGATGTAATTTTGATGGATGTGCGTATGCCCGGTATGGATGGGCTGGCTGCCACGCGCATGATTAAGCAAAAGTGGCCGCAGATTCGGGTGGTCTTGTTAAGCATGTACGATTCGTATCGGCAAGAGGCGCGCCAGGCTGGGGCGGAGGCTTTTCTTGTAAAAGGCTGCTCCTTAGACGAATTGTTGCAGGCGTTGATGTCGACTCCGCTTTAGCGGCTGATGCTGAAAGCAAAGCGGTGCAATGGATATCCATTGCACCGCTTTTTTGTGCCTATCAGCCCCGTCACCTTAAAACCAGCCGATGCCGTAGATGGTCATCATAATAACGAGAATGTCATAAAGTCCGTGGGCGATGGCGCTGGTGGAGGTGTTGGTATATTTGCGCAGAATGCCAAAGATCGTGCCCAAGACGATGATGGCGATTCAGCGCGTCCCAGTTATATTGGAGGGCATGGGCACTGGCAAAGAAGAGATTGGAAACAAAGATACCCAGTCGTGGTTGCAAAACACCGCGCACGGCTAATTCTTCGCCCACGCCAGCGCTGATCCCCACCAGAATGGCCCCCAGCGGCGTGTAGGCAAAGGCCAACAACTCGTTGAATGCCTCGGCATCGGTCAACGGCCAGCCCATCTGTTCCCAGAGCCAGTTGACGCCAGCCTGTAGAAACGTTGAAACAAAGACAAGCAGAATACCCACCCCCACGCCAATTGCAATTTGCCGCCATGTGGGACGCACCAACCCTAGCCGTTGGAGTGCATCGGGAAAGGTGCGGCGCAGCCCATAGCCCACAGCAAAGACTGCGGCTGGCACGGACCAGGCCAGGCTGTAAACAGTCAACGAGAGAAGCATACTGAGTTCGTTGGTATTGTTCTGCGCCACCAAATCCAACATGGCGTCGGAAAGCAGCGGCGGGTGGCCGGTAATAATCAGCGGCACACAGGCCAGAATCGAGATCCCCGTCACCGAGACCAGGGCAATCGTATGCACAAACGAGGTTGGATCAAGGGGGAGCAGACGGCTGAGGGCGCGGCGCACTCCGGGAATGAAACCCAGGCAGGCGATGAGAACGCCAATCAGCGAAAGGCCGAGGACAGGCCCAAGCCTGGCAACGATCCGAGCGGCGGCATCGGGATTGGTCAACTCCTCTGAGGAGATTCCAACCATCGAAATAATAGTGACGCCGGCCAGAACGAGCGTCAGCGCCAGAAAGAGCAACAGGACCCAGGCCACGGTTAACCCTTTGGCAACGGGATAGCGTTCGCCAAGATAGGCTAAAGTGGCAATTAGAAGCAGGGGGACATAGGTGCTGAGGCCGATATTGGCAAACGAGGCTGCTTCGCCCCCTAGCGCGAACCCCACGGGGATCACCAAAAAGAGCAAAAGATAGCCAAGCATGGCGTTACGGCGCGCGCTGGGCGGCAAGAGAGTTTCAATCATAGTAGTTCGATTTCCCAGGGTTGGACAGTGGCACAGTTCAACGGCTTCACTGTAGCGGGTGTCTAAAATCTATGCAAACGGCGGCGCTCATGGGGTAGGTGTTATTACGGTGACGCCAGGGCTGGGTGTGGTACAACCATGTGTGGAGCCTCTTTCCTGTAAAGATATTAGCGTGGATAGGAATCACATGACACAACCGGCGGACCTCACACCTGCGAATCAAAAACCCCCAGGCTCCTTTCTGGCGCGCCATTGGCAACAAGCGGTAGCCGTCTTTTTATGGGTTATCCTGTTGGCAAGCTACTATTGGTATACCAGCACCAACAATTTGGGGCCGTTTGATGCGTTGCGCCAGTTGGTGGAGATCATGCAAAACAGCGCCTACGGCCCGCTGATCTATATTGGCGTCTATGCGGCGCGCCCGCTCATCTTCTTTTCGGCGATTTTGTTGACGCTGTTGGGCGGCTTTCTGTTTGGGCCAGTGTGGGGAATTATCTACACCGTAATTGCAGGCAACACCTCGGCCATGGTAGCGTATATGATTGGCCGCTTCTTCGGCAGTGATGTCATCGGAGAGGGTGAATCCGAGGGCATTGTGCAGCGCTATGCCAACCGGATGCGGCGCAACAGTTTTGAGACCGTGTTGATCATGCGCTTTATCTTTTTGCCCTATGATTTGGTCAACTATCTGGCCGGTTTTTTGCGCATCGACTGGAAAGCCTTTTTGCTGGCAACGATGCTTGGCTCCATCCCCGGCACGATTTCGTTTGTGCTCTTTGGGGCGTCGATTGAAGGCGATTTCGGCGGCGGGCTGCCCAGCTTGGATCCGCGTGCGCTGGCCGCCAGCGTCGCGATCTTCCTCGTCAGCATTGGCCTCTCGCGCTACTTCAAACGGCGCGAGAGTACAGGAGGGGATTAAGCGATTGGGAGATTGAGGGAGGCAATCCGGGAAATCACCAATCTCTCAGTCTCCCAAGCTTAATTTCTCAACGAATCTTCCCACGCGCATAGATCGGCCACACTGCCTCGACCTGGCCGTTGCGCACAGCCACCAACGTATCATGTTCATTGACACACGGGCAGGGATGCACCGGAATCACTTGTACGCGTTCGCCGATCTGCGGTTTGCGATCACAGGCCGAGAGATCGACATGGCCGTGTTCCTCGGAAAAGCCGTAAAAGCGCGCGTCGGGATATTCGACAATGTGACCGATGCTTGTGCCCTGGGGCGTTTCCAGCGTGGAGGCGCTCATGGTCTTGCTGCCGCTGTCCAAAATGGCGCGCCCATCCACAGGGCGGCTGACCACGGTGGCAATCACGCGCAGAGCGCACTGCTCGACGGTATGCCGCCCGGCCAAAATGTGTCCCACGCCGCCTACAATATGTTCGCCCACACGATACTCAGTCAATTCGGGGATCAGATGGGCCTCGAAGGCGTGGCGTGTGCTGCCCCCGCTGACAATAGGGTGGGGCAGGCCGTGTTGATCGAAAAGTGCCAACACCTCTTGAATCATGGGTCGGGCATCTGGCCCCGTGGGAAAGCCCATAATGCCGCGCAGTTCCAGGCCGGGCAAGCGGTCGATGATCTGCGCCAGGGCCAGCGCGTGTTGCGCCGTAGGCGTGCCGGTGCGGTTGGCCCCAGTCTCCACTTCGATCACGACTCCCACCTTTGTATCCGCCGCCGTGGCTGCCTCGGAAAGCCCGCGCACTGTGTACTCGGAATCAGCGGCCACTGTAATATTGGCCTGTCGGGTCAACGCCATTAAACGGTCGAGCTTTTGCTGGCCGATAATGTTAAAGGGGATCAGCACATCGTCGGCAATGCCCGCCCCCACCATCACTTCGGCCTCGCCAATCTTCTGACAGGTCAGCCCAATCGCACCCGCTTGCATCTGCCGGTGGGCAATCGCCAGTGTTTTGTGAGTCTTGATATGCGGGCGCAGACCGATGCCGTGGCTGTCAAAATAGTCCTGATAGCGCGCCATGTTGGCGTCCAACTTGTCTAAATCCACGATCAGGACGGGTGTGTCCAGTTCGTCGATATGCATGATCGATCTCCTTGTGGGTGGGGATGATTGGATTAACGTTGCTGGGGACGGTCGGATTGTGGCGCGGCTAATTGGCGGCGATACTCTTCGTTGCTGCGCATGAGCGCCAATAGTTGTTCGCCATAGAGCCGATTGATTTCGGTTTGGCGTTCGGCCAGGCGTTGGCTGTAAAAGAAGGCGAGATTGTGCAACGCCATGCGAATTTTATACAACATCCATCCCAGCACGGGGATGCCCACGGGGCGCGCATCAAGGGAAACAGAGAGGGCATCACGGCGCATGGCGGCCCGAATATCTGCTTCGCTGGCTAAGGGGACTCCTGGCGTGCGTTTGGGCAGATCCAGCGGTGGCAAGCTCCAATTCGATTCCACGGCGGGCGCGTTATCGGTCTTGTCCCTCATGCGCTCACTATCATTCTGGGGGACGCGAGGCTCGGCTGGCGTGTGGCGATTGGTCCATTGGTTAAGGCCGCGCTGTTGTTGGCGCAGTTGGAGCAGTTCGTTGCCCATCTCTTGCAGCAACACCATCACCATATCGTTGAATTGAGTTTGGCGGGTGACGATCTCCCGGCTTTCTGGGGATGTGCCGACCGATGTCAACAACTCTGTACGCAGTTCATTGTGAAACTTGCGCACATTCTGAATGCCCTCCCCTAATTCGTCCTGACGGATGGTTGCCTGGATTAGTTCAAATTCAATGTCACGCAACACATCTTCAGCGCTGATGGAGTATGCCATGCAAACCTCGGCTATTCTCTTGACCAGAATGGGCGGCCAGCGTGGTTCGGTAGAGTCGCTCGAAGCCACGCGCCATTTGGATATGGGTGAATTTTTCCAACAGACGCTGACGACCTGCCAGCCCCATGTCGTGCAACTGCTGGGGAGCGCGCAGCAGCGAGAGTATGGCTTCGGACAACGGGGCAGCAGCGTCTGGCTCCACCAATAGGCCGGTTACGCCATCATCCACCACTTCAGCGATGCCCCCGGCGCGGCAACCAATCACCGGCTTGGCATAGTTCATGGCTTCCAAATAAATTAGCCCAAACGATTCATAGAGCGAAGGGGCGACAAAAAGATCGCACTGCTGATAGAGTGTTTTTTTGTCGTCATCGCTGACGCGCCCCACAAAGTGGACCCGTTTCATTAGCTTGGGATAACGGGCCGCGAAGTAATCAGGATAGCTGCGCCCTGTGTGTTGGTAAAAGCCGTCGTGCTGGCTGTTGTCACTGCCGGCGATGACAAACTTAACGTTGGGCAGCGCCGCCAACACAGTGGGGATGGCGGCAAGCAGGGCTTCGGTGCCTTTGCGCTTCTCTAACCGGCCCAGGTAGAGCACGGTCAACATGGGCGGGGGAGATGTCAGCACAAAGGGGCGAATCTCGCTTTCGTCCACTGGCTCAATGCCGTGGGGGACAATCTGCGCCTGCCGCGTCGGCGGCAATGTCGTAGATGCGTTGTACCGTCTCCCATGTGGCCTGGGAGTTTGGCACCAGATGCGCGGCACGTGCCAGCAGCGCCTGTTCCATTTCGCCAATCAGCCGTTTGCCTTCGTTGCGATCGCGCTGGATAGAAGTAACTTGGCGCATACTCGTCTGCAAGCGCACCACCACGGGCAACAGTCCGCTTGTTGCGGTGACCAACCCTTCCACACCCCATAGCGGGGAATCTACCAATTGAATATCATCATTCATCTGTAAGCGCTGAACCTGTTCGTGCAAAGCATGGCTGTAATTCAGCGTGTGGTAGAGATCGGGCAGATGGCGATACTGGGGATAGCGATCCAGCGCGTAGGGGATGGTGTGGACATAAGCGCCGTCGTAAAACGAAACCTGTAATTGTTCGCCGCGCGTGATGACATGCACCGTGTGTCCACATTCAAAGAGACCGCGTGCCATTAGATTGGTGTGGTGGCCGATGCCGTCAAAATGATGGGGCGGATAGAGTCCACTCGTGAGGCAGATGCGCAGCGGTTCGTCGGGAATGGAAATCACTGGGCGGTGTCCTGTAATAGGATCAACCGCACCGGCCTCGGCGGATGTGGCGGTGGGAAAGGGCTGAATGGGTTTGTTCATGGCTTGTGCTTCGGCTCGTGCCTGGGGGGAGATGATTCGTCGCGGGCGATACAGGCCGTTCCAGGCTGCATCACAGCCTGCCCAAACTTCCTCGGCACACTTTTGCAGCAGTTGTGGCAAATTCAACTGTCCATCTTGGCGCAGCCGCCCAAACCAGAGCCAGTGGCCGTGGATTTTGTACAAGCCTTGCTGCAAAATATGGCGCGGATCATCGCCCACCTCGCGGCCATTTTTAATCGCAAAATAGAATTCGGATCGGGTTTGCAGCCACCATCGCCCCACATTTGTAAACACAACGCGGTTGCGGCTGGAGGCAGGCACATGATAGACCGGCGCTTCTTTAATGGGGTGGACGATATAGCCAGCATTTTCCATCCGCATGGCAATGTCCGTCTCTTCGGCCACATAGACATAGAATTCATCAAAGCCACCCACATCCAGCAAGGCCATGCGTCGAAATGCCATGTTGGTTCCCATGGGTCGCATAGACCAGCGCCGCCCCTTGCCCGGTGGCACGATGCTTTCAACAAGCGAATGGCGCACATTCACTTGCTCGGCCAGAGAGGAGGTAATCCCCAGTCGATGCTGTGTGATAGGTGTGCGTGGATGCACTATGTAGACCACGCCGCCAGTTGCGTCTACCTGGTTATCACCAAAGATCTGCACAAAACTTTCCAGCCAACGACGACAAGGCACAGCGTCGTCGTCAATATAGGCGACAATATCGCCACACGCTGCCAACAGCCCAATGTTGCGCGACTGGCTGAGATTGGCTTCTGGACAGCGTAATACGCGCACACGATCGCCATACTCGGCCAACATCGCCAGTGTGTCATCGCTGGTGGGGCCGACCACCACAATAAGTTCAAAATGGGGATAGGAGTGGTGCTCTAGTGCGCGCAACAGAATGCGCAGCGAATCCACACGATCGGTTGTATTGACGACAATGGAAAAGGTCAGCGGGTGATTGGCAATGGAATCAGCGGTCATCATAATCGGTTAAGGTTTCGAGCAGGGCCAAGCGCTGATGGAGGCGTTTTAATTCGATGTTGTTTTGGTCGTAGCTCTGTTGAAAAAGCGTCATCAACGGTTGATAGTAGTTATGCAGATAGTGATCGTGTAGAGAGTGCTGGGTCTGTGTAACTGTTTCATAACGAGCATTGTCATGCTCTTGTTGCAGGCTAAAAATTTGCTGTAACGCATCCATCCGTTTGCTTTGAATCTCGTTTAACTGAGACTGTAGCATATATGCGCGGCCAGAGACAAAACTGAAGAGCCATAACAAATAGTGCTTTATGCGAGAGTGCAAGGGTTTTCGCGATCCATCACCCTGGCTTTGAAAATAACTGCGGTTGAGCAGCGCTTGTTCGTGTTCACGCAGTTCTGTCAGTTTTTCCTTATGGGTTGCCATCTCTGCGGGCAGCGAAGGCAGCGTCATCTCTAAGGAGAGGTTTTCGGGGAAAGAAAGCCTGGATAGCTGTGGTTCTAATGCACCAATCATGGCGGTCATACGCGCAGTTTCGGTGTGATAGCGTTGGCCTAGCGCCGAAGATTGCGCCACAAGATCACCAAGAATCAACTTTTGCGCTGCAACTAAAGCCTGTTGATGCAGGCGACCAAAGGATACCTGTAACAGTCGATAGCGTTCTGCCGACGGCGGGATATTTAGATCTTGGGTGCGGCGATCCAAAATCTCCGTCAATGCGCGTAGTGTGCTGCGGGCGGCCAGACAGCGTGCAGTTGCTTCGGCAAAATAATGTTCATGAACGAGCGTAGTCTGTTCATAGGCAAAGAAATCAGTCAACTCGGCAACAGAAAGATGTTTGGCTGCAAACCGATAGCGCGAACGCTGTTGGTTTGATGTATGCCGCAGAGGATCTTCCCGCCACGCCTGACCGCTACGCAGGTGTTGGGCACGGGAATCGGGCACATGTCCAGTGAGATAGCCAGCGTGCCGTGCTCGATAGCAGTAATCGCTTTCTTCAAAGTAGCCAGGGTAGAATTCTTCGTCGAAGCGTCCAACGGTGGTCCACGTCTCGCGGCGAATGGCAAAGAGTGCCCCCGTGACATAATCAACCACTTGCGGCGCTGTTTCGGCGCCATCAGTAAGGTGCACCCCGCTCACCGCAGGCCGCGCAATATAGGCCCCGGTATGCTCTAGGCTGCCATCAGCGGAAAGCAGAGTGGCCCCGGCAATCCCCCACTCGGGATATTGCGCAAAGGCAGCCAGCAGCGCAGTGAGCCAGCCAGCATGGACAATACAGTCCTGATTAAGCAGAACGAGCAGATCTGCACTGGCGATGTCAATACCTATGTTAACACCGCCTGCAAATCCGCGGTTCACAGGCTGGCGAGCAACAATTGCCGTGGGATAGCGTTCGGCAATCAACGCCGCCCCATTGTCCGCAGAGGCATTGTCAACGCAGATCACCTCAATCGGCTCTGGGGTATTCTGATAGAGCGCCTCTAGACAATCAAGAATGACAGAGGCACCGTTCCATACAGGGATGATGATGCTGGCAAGCACAAACGAATCCTTCATCAGGTTAAATCACGTCGAAAAAATGGGGGCGTAAGATACGCCCCCATCGAGAACTATCCGCCAAGGTTTACACTGTTGCGATTAAAGCATAAAGCCCTGTTGTGAGACATTACCCCACGCGACTCTAGCGTTTAGATAGCGGAATAAATACATAATTATCCACCGGGCTACCACTAGCTTCGCCAGAAGAGGCCAGCGTGCTGCCTGCATTATTCTGTGCTTGAATGCTAAAGCGGTATTGATTTCCGGTCGTGAGACCTTCCACCAAATAGCTACGTACATCTGGCCCTACAGTAATCTCTGCGGCTGGAATGGTGGACTGTCGAGTGTTGTGGGAAATAATCTTAAACCCACTCAGGCCAGGAAGCAGACTGGTATCTGCTGTCCAGAAGAGCCGTAGGCTTGTATCGTTGACTGGAGCCACAATTAAAGTTAGGGGATTTCTGTACTCGCTTGCGCCCTAGATCAGGAGCGCTCCCGACAGGACGAATGTTTTTCAAGTAATCATCCCCGGTATTGCTGCCCGTTGCCTTGTCAATGGCTGCCGAGCCAGAGGCAAGGCGATAGTCATAGTTCGGCGAACCAGGGCTTGCAAAGAGTGCATCCCCTTCGCTAGAGTTTTGAATGGTAATCGAAGGATTGAATGGGGGTGTCCAGGGTTGCGGAGCTAGATATTGTCCAGTATTCAAATCTTTGGTGTTGTTAAAAAAGAGATTGAAATTGGAAATCCCGGTGTCCCCATCTTTTTGAATCACAATTGGAGCACGTGGATTGTTAAATATATCTCGTCCGTTGTGATTTGCAATGATACTATATCGAATTTCAAAACGACTATCTGGGCTTTCAATATGCTGAGAAGAGACAGCGGGGCCTTGCATCTGGTTAGTAACACTATTGCCAGAGAGGGTTGAGTGAACTAATGTAATGTTCCCATCCTCATTGAAAATACCGCCACCGCCGCCATAGCCATCCCTGCCTTCGCCCGCTCGCGCTGTGTTGTTAGCAATTATTAGATTGACGCCATTTACAACATTCGTCAATTGCTGTGACTTGTGATTGGCAAAATAGAGCGCTCCTCCGCCTGCATCACCAGCGTTGGCTGGCGCATTTCCACCAATGCTCTGATTGCTATAGAACTGAATTCGTTCCAATTTGAGAACAAGATCGGTTCCCATCAAACCGCCGCCACTGGCGATACCACCAATCCCATTCTGGGTGCTGCCACCCTGGGCAATATTGTCTTTGAAGAAACCGTCGGTAACAATACATTCGACTGGGTTAAGCTCAAAGAATAAGCCGCCACCGCTACCTGTACCGGCCTGCTGTGAAGTGTTCCCGCCACCAATGGCCTTGTTGCCTGTGGCTGTCACACCATTGATGGTAACCTTGTTCAACTGGAACGAAGCACCACCACCCAGACCATCCGCCGTTCCAAAGCCAAACCCCGTGCCACCATCGCCGGCTTGCACAAGGTTGTTCACAAAAGTTACATTCCTTGCCGTGATAATAGTTCCGTTGCCAGCATTCAAGCCACCGCCAACGGCCTGGCCGCCGCGTTTGCCATCTGTGGAATTGCCTCCAAAGACTTTGTTACTATCAAAGGTAACTAACTCCAAGTCGGCAACACATCCATAAGAAAAATCGGCACCCCCCCCGCGGCAACAGAAGTCTCGCTGCCTATTCCTTGCACGACATTATCTTTGAAAAGGACATTTTTCATCAAAACTTTGACTTTGCCATAGCTCTGGTCACCATTGTTATCTCGACAACGCAACCCTGCCCCGACAAAGAGCGGAATTGTAAATCCAACAGCGTTATTGACAAGCCCGCGCATCACCGCGAGATTTTCCAAGTGCAGATTTAACGTACTGCCGCCATCGGCTACGATATCAATCCCCCGCCGGAAATTCTGACCATCGATAACGGTTTTGCTCGCATCGGTTGAGGGTGAAGACCAGTTATTCGAGCTATAGCCGCCCACAAGTTTAACATTGAGACTGCGTGTAAAGTTTGTTTCTACCCTAAGAACTTCTGCGGTGACGCTGGTGTAAGTTCCCTGGGCCACCCGAATTTCATCGTCATTTTGGGCAGCATTCAGGGCAAACTGCAAAGTTTGACAAGGTTGGGCTTCGCTCCCACAGCCATTGAAATCCGAGCCATTTGTAGCAACACGGATGATGTTTCCCGATTCGAATGCCAGAAGGTTAGGTGCAAGGGCAAACAATGCAGCAATTGCGAGAAAAATTGAACTGTAGACCATGACCCGGTACTGTTTTGAACTTTTTTGCATACGACGATTCCCCTTTTTGTAAACCATATAGTATTGATAGAAACAAAGCGTAACTATTCAGGTCTAGGGTGCGACGCACTCGCCACACAAGCCTTTCACAACCATTCTCCTCCTGGCGAGTGCGTCGCACCTGTATCGTTACAACAAAGCTATAAAGCATCAATATAGTGAGGTAACGTTACAAAAACGTTACACAGAGAATCGAGCCAACTAGACGCGCACCTGCATGAGATGTAAACCACCCCATGGCACTGATTCTTGTCTTGGTTCATGCTGAACTGTCACTTCACGCGTGACAGGGCCAAAATCAACAATGCGATCTTGATGACGAGCCGCAAAGTCTGCCAACCCGCGTTTTACATCATGATAAAAGCTATCATGGAAAAGGAGATACGTGCCAGCGGCAACATAGGGCATGACCCCTTCAGCATCACGTATTACACCACTATAAGTATGATCGCCATCTATAAAAATAAAATCGAACGAATCCCCTGCTTTGTGAAACACTTCAGCAAGAATATCGGGAGAGTATCCAGTAAACAGCGTTGTGCGATGTTCGATCTTCGCCCAATTTTCCGGGGTGATCTGGGGATTCGGATCGACGCAGAACATTCTGCTATCCGAATCCAACTCATCCAGTGCAGAGGAAACAATCAGTGCCGAGCCGCCTTGAAATGTTCCAATCTCCAGATAGCGTTGCGGACGCAGGCTGAAAATTAGTGTAAAAATCATTAACCGCTCTGCACGAGACAGCCAAGCTGGCGTATTTTTGATGATCTCTATAGAAGCAAGATCAATCACATCTGCGTGATCGGTAACATCATAGGTCTGTACATCTGTAGGGAGCGGCAGCGTTTTGTATCCCTTGAGCATCTCTGGTTCAGAAGATGCAAATAGTCGTCTTAACATGGTAATTTTCCTTAGAAAGCCTTTGTTGTATTCAAAAGTCAACGGCCTCTCTACAGATGGCAGAGGTTGACGAAAACGAACGGTTGTAAGGGGGGTCTCACTATCATTAGTCTTTAGTGTAGTATTGGTCGGATGTTCAGTCGATTTCTCATGGGGAGCGGAATGATAATAGGGGTTGCCGCTATGAACCGCTGACGGTTTGCGATCTGGCGCGCGCGCTGGCTCATTACAAAACTGAATAAGCGGCAAGAGGGCATTTTCCCAGTGAAATCGCTGACGAGCTGCGGTCAAATCGGCGTTGTGAAGAATCTCATTATGCGGGTCAACCGCTTGCATTATTGCTGTTGCTACGCCTGCTACATCCCCATAATCAACCACAAGCCCCAATCTATAGTGCGCCACAATGTTGCTGGTTTCGTCTCCACGGGTGGCAACCACAGGCAGCCCAGCCCAAATGTAATCTAAAATGCGGGTGCGAAAAGATAGGCGCGTCTCTAGCGTATCCAGATGTAGAGAAAGAGCAACATCGGATTCAAGGAGCGCACTCGGCCAGTCGGAGTATGCGATCCAATCGCCAAAGAAGACGCCGCGATCCAAAAGCTTGTAATCGGCAGCCAGCTCTTTTGCGGCAGCGAGATGAGTGGGCATCTCCGCCATTTGGGGATTGGGGTGGCGTGTGCCAGGAAAGATCAGTTTAATATCCTGGCGATGTTGCCAGATATGGCCCATTGCGTGAATGGCCGTTAACGGATCGAGCCAGGGCCAAAGCCCCCCACCCCACAACACGAGCTTATCGGTTAATTTGATGCCCGGCCATACACCCTTAATGACCGACTTTGTCCAAACTGGGTCATCTTCGGGCAGGCCAAAGGGAACAACATCAATCAGATTACGCAATGAAGGATCGGCCTGAAAGGTGTCAGGGTTGAGACGTCCATTCGCCTCCAGCAAGCCTAGCCACCAATCGCGCTGGCGCTCGCTGGCACAAATATAGAAATCACCGATCAGATATTGATAAGTTAGTTGGCGCATTCGATCCGGCCACCACGCTTGGCGCTGTGCTTCGGTATAGCCTAGGCTCAACGCCAGCCATTCAGCCAACAGCGGATCGTACCCATCCACCACAAGAGCTGCATCCAGCGCGGCAAGTTGTGGAAATCGGTGAGCCAGATCTCCAATAAAGATTATCACATCTTGATTTTTAAGGCCAACGTAAAGGCTTTCCCAGTCAGTGTAATGGAAACAGTCAAAGGGAAGGGAAAAGGAAGGGTGAACGGGATTAGGGATAGCCAAGGTGACGTGGTGATATTGGGCGAGGATACGCGCCATGTGATAATAGCGAATGCCGGGGCCTGCCATCGCAGGCCCCACTACATCGTGGCTAATCACCAATACCCGATTTTGGGAGGATAGACTGTCAGCGGGTAGAGAATTCAAAAGTCTTATACCACTTCGGCAAATTTGTCACTGTGGCGCAAAAAGATCCAATAGCCGATGAAAAAGCTAATTAGTGCGGTCGCCATTGTACGCAAAAAGAAATCCAGTGCGGTTTGGTACCCATAATAAAAGAGGTCTCGATAGGTAGTAATCAATGAAGCCATGGGGTTAAGAATGCGCATCAGGCGATGAAGGTTGAGATCCATTCCCAAAATATGGGCGCTTTCCGGGTAAAAATCAATGGGGTAGAAAACCGGTGTGAGGAAGAAAGCAGCCAACAGTACCACATCGATCACCATAATCGTATCCCGGTAAAACACATTGAGTGTACTCAGGGCCAGGACAACGCCCAGAATAAAGATAGATTGGATGATGATCACCAGGGGCAATATCCAGATAGATGGGCTGATCTTGGCATGAAAGAAGAGCAGTGCCACAAATAGGACAACCAATGCCAACAGGAAATTGACCAAGTTCGACAGCACGCTGGCAATGGGCAACACTTCACGCGGAAAGTAGACCTTTTTAAGCAACCCACCGTTGCCCACAATACTGGTGGTTCCCCCCATCACCCCGGTGGTAAAGAAGTTCCACGGGAGCAAGCCACACAACACAAAAATTGGAAAATCTTCCAGTTGTGTGTTCGGCCACATAATCGTAAAAACAACGGTAAAGACCAACATCATCGCCAGCGGGTTCAACAATCCCCAAAAGAAGCCCAATACACTGCTTTTGTAACGCGCCTTTAACTCGCGCACAGTCAGGCTCCAGATCAATTCGCGGTATGCAAACAGGTCAATTAAGTGTGCAATCATAATCTAGGTTTATCGCCCAATTCTCGGTGCAAAAATCTGGTGGCTTCCCACAAACAGAGTGCTGCTCATGGTATTGTTGGCTTTGTCTGCACTACTTTCGGGAATGGTGCCATTCATAGTTTCCACGCTGACATAAATCTCATGAAAGCCCGGCGTGAGATTCGGCCATTGAATCGAAACGGTTGCTGTCTCTCCGCAACCGGCTACTGTTGTGCTTTGGGGCGTGCCGATCTGAGTGCCACCGTTCTGTGGATCCCCGGCATAGAAGCGTACGTCAAGCGGAAGGGCAGCCAATGTATTGCCGCTGTTGGCAATTACAGCTTTGATGGTTACCGTCTGTGGCTCGCCCGCAGATACAGGGATGCTTTCTGGATGAATCGAAATGGGGTAGAAGTCAGCCTGATTGGGAATAGGTGCTACATAATTGGCGAAATTATCGCCCATCGGCGTGCGTTGTTTGGTATCTGCCGAAAACAGACGCCCGTTATAATCAGTGTCGGTCAGGCTATACCAGGAGAGCTTCTGTACAAGTCGATTCCCGTCGGCTGGATAACCGGTGTTGGTATCGGTTTTGGTGAGTAGATAGTCAAACGTTTTGGTCATAAACGTGTTAACACGCTCTGCCGGAAACCCGTACTCAACAGGCATCAAAACCCCATATTCAGAGAGATAGAGGGGCGTGTTTCGATAGCCATTGTCGCGCATCCAATTGCGGAAGCGTTCAATTTGTTCAACAAAGAGCGTAAAGTTGTCGTTATCGTTGATACTAAGTCGCAGCCCTTCGCGGTCATCAAGCCCTGGCGGGATCTCTGCTCCCCAACAAGAGAAAATGTCAAAGTGCTCACAACTGGCTTCATTCAAAATAAAGTTGTGAATGCTCCAGGCGTCTACAGGCATCTGTGTGCCATAGAGACTTCGATAGGTTTTCAATATAACGTTGAGATATTTTAAGCGTACCGGTGTAGGCTGAACAATCGAGCCTGCCAAAATTTTGGCAGTGGGATCGACTTCCTTGATTAAATAGTAGAGTTCGTGGTAGATCTTGGCGTAGATATCAGGATTGACTTCGTCTTGATATTTACGTCGATCCGGTTCATTTCCAATGAACCAAGAGGAGCCAGGTTGTGTCTGGGCAATTTGAATAATGCTATTTTTACTGGGGGTATACGTATAATTACCCTGAGCATCATGTTTCAGTCGGATCATTTGGGCATAGCGAATTCCACTGGGTCGAGCGGGATTATTGCTAGATCCGTAGTTCAGATACCAACCGATGCGTAGGGCATCCACAGCATAGTCTGTTACATTAGCGGTTACATTGATTCCAAACCGACAGAGTGGCGCAGTAACGTCAAGTGTTTGGAAAGGATGACTGATAGTTGGAAGAAAAGTAAGTCTTTCGGTTTGCGCAGACGACGTTCCCCCCGAGAGAAAAAGAAATGAGATTAACAACGCCAACCCAGGGCCAAGTCGTTTGGATAATGTCAAGAGTTTCATAATTTGAGTCCAGATAGAGAAAGCACAAACTTGCAACCGTTCCGATAATAATACAGCACTGATCTTTCCACCAAATTGGTATACCACCTTCCAGGATCTAATAAAAGAAAAGCTGCCGAGAACACTTGGTGTTCTCGGCAGCTTTATGTACGATCACAGAACAGAATCAAAAGGTCAGTTACGCAAAACCCAAGGCATGTGCAAACGGGGTGACGGCGTGTTATCCGCTTCAGCAACCAGAATGTAAATAGGTTCACCGCTTACGGGGACATCCACCTGATTGTCAGCCTTGCCATCGTCATCATCTTTTTGTACCGACTTCTGATTACCGTACATGTCGAGAATAGTGGCCTTCTTGGCCGGAACATGCAGCGTCATTGGCTTTGGCTCAGGTTTCCCATCTGGGTTTAACCATGCCAGTGGATTAAGCCAGGTCACATAGACATAACGGTTCTTCGCAGTATCGTAAAAACGATAAGCCTCCAAAGTCGACGCAGGATCAGTCTTAGACTCTACAAAGTGATACTCAGACAGATCATTGTAGCCAAGCCAGCCCGGTTGCACGCGGAATGGATACTCTGTTTTGAACGTTAAAATTGCATCAAGTTTGGCGGATTCCAAGTATTTAATGGCAGTAACATAAGCATCAAAGGCGAGTTTTTTATCGCCAGCCAAAGTCAGTAGGCCAGTCAGATTCGGATCTACATCCTGAATTGCCCACCACATCAACGCTTTCACATTGGCAGCTTTCACTTGCGCATACATGGCAGCCACATGTTCGGCTTGTAGTTTGTTCACCGGATCAGATGCGGTCAATCCATTGTGCAGAACACCATCTGCACTGGCTTCGGTGATGATCAGGTCCTTGTCTCCATGTCCATATTTAGCCAAAAGGCTACGCACATACAGAGATTTCTCAAAGATCCCAATCGAAAGCTGATTCGTATTGGGGAAGTTCATTGTCCAGTTTTTGGCAAACGCTGGATAGGTATGAATATTCATCACATCAAAATATGCGCCCCCCCCATTAGCAAGAACATTCTCCAAAAATTCAAAGACAAATGAGCCACCCACGGAGAACACCCAGCCTTGCAACGGTTTACAAAGTCCGTTACTGTCAACCTGTTGGAACCAGTCAAAAGCAATCCCTCCAAAAACAATCTTCGCTTCAGGGTTTGCTTTCTTTATAGGTCCATAAACCGCAGCCAACATCTCCGCGTATTCTTTGGGTGCATTGCCCCACCGCAGGTTGCCATAACAATATCCATCGGGTTCATTGTAAAACTCAAAATAACGGACAATGGGAGAACCTGGGGCATCGTCTATACCATCACCATCGTAGCGCTCAACCACAGCCGTCATCAATTCTACAAAGTCGGGCAGATTTGCCTTGTTAATAGGGCCATCTGGGTTAACGGCTGCCCAGGCAGGCGCAAATTCCACAGTCAACACAATTTCAATATCGGCAGTTGCGGCTGCGCCAGTCACATCATCGACGCTACCCCAGTGGTATAAAGCAGGGGCAACGTTTAACGGTTCTACAGTGGCCCACCGAAATGGCGTACGAATCCATTTGGCGCCACTTTCTATCAAAGCCTTATAGTAAGTGCTGCCTTTCTGGGTAGTGCCATACATTTGTACGCCAAAAACAGAATCCGGCACAGGTTTTGTGTCAATTTCCTTTTCAGATGCACTGACTGGCAAAATAGTAGTCATACAAAGCAAGAATGTTAACAATGCTTTGAATATCTTCTGTTTAGCTCGATCAACAACAAACATAGAATTCTCCCTCATTACTACGACACAAGTCTAGCATGGAATCTCACGGAAATATTCGCTAGCTCATATAACTAACTATGCCATTGTTGTTATATGTTCTCTTGAAGAGATATAGACAATATATGAGATTAAAGCGCATATATCAAGTAGGAAAAAAGGATTCCTTACGCTATCGAACGTTTTTGACAACCGGGTTCTTATAAATTTGCACCATATAGAAGTCATAGAAATAGGGAGAGTTCCAAGTAATAATGCGTTTGTTATTGCTGTCTGCAATCCAGACACGACCAGAAGGGGAAACAGCCACACCGGAGGGCACACTCTTGCCCGTGGTGTTGGCTGTGGGCAAAGGCTGTTCACGCATTATTGTACGTTGTTTCGTAGTTGCTTGTACGGTTAACTGTCCAGCCATCCCACTCTTTGATTGGGTAAAAAAGAAGTGCCAAGAAGTGCCGACTTGTCGGAATGCAAGCCCCGTCAAGCCACTATCCGCAGTAGGAACGGCGAACCAGATCCAATAGCCCAATGTCCCTGGGGAGAACTTGCCAATGCGATTGCCCGTGCGTGTTGTAATCCACAAGATACCTTCGGCGTCGACTGTTCCATGCCAGGGGGCTTCAACATAACAGTTACATTGGAGATCAAAGGTAGGACGTTCACCAAAGGTAAGCGTATCTAATTGTAAGAAATAAATTTTGTTGAGATCGGGACTAGTGGCCCAAATACACCCTGCGCCAGCCCCATAACCACTGCATCCACCTCCCTGATAAATCACATCTTCTGGCTTTACATTCGGCTCAGGAAAAGCATATTCAGTAAAGCTCTCGGTAATGGGATCAAACTTGCCCAATTTATTGCCTGCCTGTTGACCAAACCACACATTACCACTAGGGTCCAATGTAATGCCGGTTGGCATACTATTGGCTGTGGGGATCGGGAACTCTTGGAAAGCTTTGGTTACAAGATCTAGCCGGGCAATTTTGTTACCACTGCGCTCTGTAAACCAAATTGCGCCGCGGGCATCGTAGACCAAATCATACGGTTCGCTGTTGAGGGTTGGCACATTATATTTTGTTGCCGTGCCATTGTTATTGGTATCGATAAAGAGCGTGCCAATGGCATTTTCTTGGGGCAGAGTAAACCACACTCTTTCATTCGATTCCATTACAATATTGGTTGGGTTGCCATCCACTACAAAGGAGTGCATAAAGGGAGATTCTGATGCGCTCAGAGAAGATGTCGAAGCGCCTGCCACACCCAAGAAACAGAGGAGGAGGAGACCAAGTTTTAACAGCCAGTTCTTTTTTGAGGGATACATTGTTCACCTTTTCTATTGCTAAAAACCACAATTGCTGGGGAAATGCGCGCATATTACGACAGAATAACGTTGTGCCGGGATGGCGCGTTACTAAACTCCTTCACAAAGGTTATGAAATCAGAGAGACTTAATACATTGCTTGGTAAAACTTATCGGGTATAAAGTTACGGTTCGCGGTTGATTGCCCAACGCTGATGGCGCAGGGAAGGCATGGCGCGGTGTGCAATCAGATTCTGATAAATTCGATCAATTTGATGACCAGCGCTATCCCAGCCAAAATGCCTCAATGCCCGTTGCCGTAATCTATCACCAATCATGGCTGCGCTGGCGGGGCTTTCGTCCACCATCGATAGTGTTTCCAAAAGTTTGGCAGAGAGATCGCCGATATCACCCCGCTGTGCGAAGATGCCTTCCAGCCCTAAATATTCCCGCGAAACGGGGGTATCAAAAGTAATGGTTGGCAAGCCAACCGCCATATAGTTGAGGAGTTTGCCGGAGCCTTCAGTTGTGCTCAATTTAGGAGCCACAGCCACATCTCCCAATGCTAGATACTGTGGCGCTTTGTGATAGGGGACACGGCCAGTAAAAGTAACATGCGAGGCTATGTCGAGTTCCGAAGCAAGCGCCCGGTAAAAGTTAACATTGGGGAACCCCATCAACAGCAAGTGAATATCTTTGCGCTGAACCAAACTTTGTTTGAGCGCGTGTAGCAAATGGCTAATGCCCTGGTGTTCGGCCAGTAAGCCTAAGTAGACAATCAGTTTACGTTGAGATGGAATTTGCAAAAACCTACGCAAGTGGTCGAGTTCATCGGGCGCATAGGTATGGGCAGGCCGAAAAATCTCCCCATTGACACAATCGGGAAGGGTTTGCACTTGCTCCGTTCCACAATGAAATTTTTCAACGAGCAGGCGTTGGGCATGAGCCGAACTGGTAATAATCGAAGGGACCGTCCGATCAATCCAGCGCTCGAAACTCCGCACTGGTGCAAAGAAATATCCATCACGGCGCAGAAATCCGTGATCGGCCATCTCCTCGGTCAAACTCCCCTGAAAATCGAATAGCACAGGCAGCCGGAAAAGACGCCCTAGGAAGATCCCAATTAACGCGCCTTCATGCAGATGGGCGTGGATCATATCGAATCGCTCGGTTGCCAGGAGAGCCAGCGTCTTGACGCCGAGTAAGGCATCAAACGCGATTTTATGTCGGCTAGAGCCAACTTCGTACTCTTGTCGCCACGGAATGGGCAGCGTACGGCGAATGTCGATGCCCGGGAGATTCTGTCCGTTGCGATAGGTGACCAGGGTGACTCGATGGCCCATTTTCTGCAAAACCTGAATTTCTTCAAGAATGCGCACATGACACCCATAGTCGGCGAAAAAGCTGGTAGGAGCGATCATCAAGATACGCAACGGATTTTCTGTCTGTCCTACCTTCATCTTGCCCTGTTCAGGCTTTTGATCCCATCGATCCATGGTCAACTCCCCCTGCGATAGTCACACAACATACACCGCCACACTTACTATCATCCGTTGCTGCGGTCTACCACTAAATATTGTATCCTACACTACTTTTAATCATGAAAATTGATTAACGGCTAAGTGCACGTCGGAACAAGTTAAGATCGTCCAACGAGATGAAGCGAGTGTACCACAATCCTGCCACATAGAGCGCCCCCCCGAGCAGGCTTAACCACGGCCAAAGCGGACGCGACACAAGCCCGATTATGCCAAAAACAAACAATGCGAGGAGTGCTGTTTGCCCAAAGATCCAAAGCCATTGCATAGAGACCCCTAGCTTTGGATCGACCCGGTTGAGCAACCAGATCCCTGCGCCAGCACTCAGGCCGACAGCGGCAAATACAGACCAGCCAGCGCCCAGCGCGTCAAACCGTGTTGCCAGCAGTGGCAAGGTAAGGGCGATAATTGCCAGATGGATCGCAGCCACAAGCAGGCTAATCTGTGGCTTGCGCTCCACCAAGAGAATATTGACGGCATAGGTGGCAATGAAAAAGAGCGGTGTCGCCCAGATCAAAAGGCTAAAGACCGGCACAGACTCAGCATAGCTCTCGCTCCGAAAGATCAACCGCAAGAGCAGATCAGCGAGAGGACTGGTGAGTGCAGCCAAGGGTAGCAGCAAGATCAGCCCATAGCGCAGGCCCAACTGGGCTAGACGATGATATTGGGCGATATTCTGTTGGCGCAACCGGCTCAGTGTGGGGTAAAACGCCTGCCAGTAGGTCTGTCCCAAAATCAGGAAAACACGCACAATCAGATATGCTGCGCTGTAGATGCCCGTTACCACTTCACCGGCCACGGCGCTTAACAACAGGATATCTACCCGGTTCAACAGAACGTTGGTCAGGGCCAGGGCATAAAAAGGGCGAACTTTGCGCCAAAGCAGTCGGGTCATCAACAGGGCAGAGAGACGTACATGCACCGTGCCCTGAAGCAACCGATAGTGACGCAAGAAAAGGAGGCAGATGATGGCCGAGACCATCTGTGTCCCGATAATTACGGTAGCAAGATCGGTTACATCGCCTTGCCACTGTAATACGGCCAAACTACTAATAAAAATCAAGGTGTTTATTGACACTTCTACCCCCATTACCAATTCCATGCGCTCGCTAGACTGAAACAACGTTTCGCAGATCGAGGTCACGGCATAGAAGGGGAGTGAAAGCACCACCAAACAGAGCGCAGTACGGGTCACAGATTCAAAGGGCAACCAAAAGGAAATGCCAATCAGGAGAGCCGCCACTAGTATAGAAGCCAGAATTTGCCCTGCTAGTGCAGCCTGAAAATAGCTGCGTCGCCGTTTGGGAAAGCGCGCCAGATCGCGCACCAAGAGCTGTGGCAATCCGAGTTCACTCATTACTTGACAGACGTTGAGATAGGCCATCACCGCCGCATATTGCCCCAATCCTTCAACCCCAAGTTGGTTGGCAATAAAGAGTTGCAAGAAAAAACTCATACCAATCCGCCACAGGCTGGACCCAGCCAGCGCGCCCGTGTTGAGGAGGACACGGCGGGCAGGGTGTGTCTGTGTTTCCGGTTGATTGGATGGGCTGGAGAGTGGGCGTGAGTGCATGAAAATCCGGGGATTCAGTCCAAAATATAGATGGAATAGGTATTAAATGTTGCAGCCGGGTATAGATTGGCGCTTGCCAGTTGCGCCTGAATCTGGGCAAAGTCGGGATAAGGCGCAGCATCTACCACCACCCAACGTACCCCAAGTTCCCGCAACAAGTCAATACTCGCGGGATCGGGAAAACTGTTCAGAATGGGCTGGATGCGCTGAAATTGAGGCGTATCAAACGTTCCAAATGGATCGCCAATATAGGGTTTGTGGTGGATCGACGTTGCATAGGAGAGCGGCGGATATTTGGCTTGCCAAAAGGGGAAATGCGCCACAGCGCCGGTTTCTGGCTGTGCTTGTAGCCAAAGATCGACTGGGCGGGGTGCAAGTTCGGTGATAGGCATACTGCCGCTATAAAACTCTACCATGCCAACGACGAGCAACCCCCCAAGCAGTGCGGAGACATACCGGCGCGGGATCTGTTGAGAGACAAAATTGATCCCAATGCCGGCCAAAAGGCAGCCAAAGAGCGCCACCAAAATACCGTAGCGTGTCCAATCGCGCATGGAAGCATAGAAGGGCAAAATTTCAAACAGGGCATAGCCGGGCAGCGGGATCCACATCTCTGGCGACGGATGCCATCCCTGCGCCCATACAGGCGTGGAAATCGTCACAGGTCGCCCCAGCCAATGCAGAACTGGGCCAAGCGACAGCACAAATGCCGTTCCCATGGCCCACAGCGAAGCAGCAACCGGCGCTGTGGTGTGGCGGAAGCGTCGTCTCGTCCACACAGTGACAGCCGTAAAAACAAGCATCACCCCGCCCAGATAGAGCGTGGTTGCAATCCACAGACGGCGGTCAAAGTTTGTTTCGACCCATTGCCCCCATAAAAAGTGACGTGGCGACGGTAACAGATAATCCGTGGGGCTGGCTGACCAGATCAGGACTGACTCTAGTGTGTGCTGGATGCGATTGCCGCCCAAGACAAGCAGCGAAGGCACAATTGCCAGCCCCACGGGCAGAAGCATCAGCCCGGCCGCCCAGAACAGGCGCAGCCAGCGCGCGCGGTCAAATAGACGTCGCCTTTGCCACAACGTCACCGCTGCATAGACAGCCCCAATTAGCAGCGCCATGTAGAGATAGTAGAGCGAAGTGAAGGCGATACATCCCAAAAAGAATGCGGCCAGATAGATCTGCCGCCATGTGGGGCGCTGTGCATCCAACAGGCGATCTACGCTCCAAAAAAAGAGAGGGAACCACTGTGTCCCCATTAAATTGAGATGACCATAAAGATGCGTCATGCGATAGGGCACAAAGGCAAAAATGGCGCCCATGAGCAAACTTACCCCACGGTGATAGGTGTGGGCATAGACCCACAGATACATGCCCAGCCCAGAAAGCACAAACGAGATCACAATCGCCCCGTTATAGCCCAGCACTGGGCCGCTGAGAAAATTAAATGGCAAGGCCAACGTAATCATCAACGGCGCGGGATCGGTATAGGCGAGATGATAGCCTGCGGGATAGTTGAGCGTGGGAACCGAAAACGGCATCTGGTGCAGGTCGATCAGGGCGTGGTCGAACCAGCCGATGAGCCATACAAACGAAACGTTATCCCCCAGCCAGCCGATCACGTGCTGGCGCATATGCAAGGGCAACGGCCAGAGCATCCAACCGGTCAGGAGTGTATAGACAAGCAGCGGGAGAAGGAGCGGGTGTGAGAAAGGAAGGGAAGGTTTGGGTGTTGCAGATATTGGCTTGGATGGGGGAGCAGAAACAGCCATAGGTGATCTTTCAAAAGTTTGCCAACACAAAGTCTGCCGATGATAACACAGCCATTGAGCCGTTGCGAAAGGATGCCAACTTTGTATCTATTCTATTCAGGTCCAAGGTGCGACGCACTCGCCACACAGAATTTCTAGCCCGCTCTTGTCTTGGCGAGTGCGACGCACCCGAACAGTTACCCAACTTTTAAGAATGCCCAACTCGGCCTGTTAGCACAAATTGCCACAATCTCGCCGGACGGTAGAGTCGATAGCGCCATCCAAACCAGAGCAATGCCAGCAGCCCGCCCAACTCCCAGATCCAAAGTTCGGGGCGGCGCGTGAAGGCAACCCAATAGGCTTTGCCGATGGCGTCTTGTTCGGAGCCGCGCTTGCCCCAGATATGAAAGCGCCATCCGCGAAAAGGCCAGTAGAAGGTCGCTGGGAAAAACCAGATTCGATCCAGCACAGCATGGCCCACAAACGACAATCCATAGATCCACCAGCGCGGGCGTTTTTGCCCGATCCATAGCACCACAGCCAGATGGAAAATCAGGGTGTGCGCAAAGAGCACCGCAGATTTGTAGCGTTTGTAGAAATAGGCCCAGGCCAGCGGCTTGTCAATCAGATCGGGGCCAGTGGCGGCCAGGGCCACCAACCGATAATCCGCGTCGGGAAAGACGTTAAACTTTTCTTGGGCCAGCGCCAGAGCAGCCCAAGTATAGGCAACATGAGAATTAGGAAGCATTGAAAGTCCAAACCAAGTTATTTGCCTGTCATCATCAGACCGATGGTTTCGCGGGTGGCGTCGGCGGTTGCCATCACCCCCACTAATTGCCCCTCATAGAGCACGCCGATACGGTCGGAGAGGCTGAAGAGTTCGTCGAGATCTTCGCTGATCAGCAGCACGGCGACGCCCTGTTTTTGTTGTTCCAATAGCCGATTGCGCACGGCTTCGGCAGCGCCCACATCCAACCCCTGTGTGGGATGCGCCGCCACGATTAAACGCGGCTTTGTGGTCAATTCACGGGCGAGGATAAGTTTTTGCAAATTACCGCCAGAAAGTGTGCCCGCGCGGGTGTCAATGCTAGGCGTGTCCACGTTGAACGCGGCCACCAACGACTGGCTCATCTGGCGCAGGGCGCGATGTTGCAAAAAGATTCCCGGCAGGCGGCGATAATGTTTTAGCGCAATATTAGCCGTCACGCTCAGAGAACCAACCGAGCCGGTGCGGATGCGGTTTTCGGGGATGTAGGCGATGCCAGCGTCAATACATGCGCGCGGCGAGGCATTGGTGATTGACTTGCCGCCCAGTTCCACACGTCCGCCTGTGCAGCGCCGCAACCCGGTAATGATTTCGGCCAGTTCTTTTTGGCCGTTGCCCGCCACCCCGGCAATACCGAAAATTTCGCCATTGTGAACCTCTAATGAGACATTGCGCAGGGCAGGCAAGCGTTTTTCGCCCAGGGCGGAAACGTTGTGTACACGCAGACAGGCATCACCTGGCGGTATGTGTTCTTTATTGGTGCGAAAGACCACAGATCGTCCCACCATGAGATTGGCAAGGTGTGCGGTGCTGGTTTCGGCGGTGACAGCTTCCGTCGCCACAACTTCGCCCTTGCGCAGACACCGTCACTTGATCGGCAAAGCGGATCACCTCATCCAATTTGTGGCTGATGAAAATAATTGTTTTGCCCTCGGCCACCACCTTTTCCAGCGTTTGGCCCAGGGCAATCGCCTCTTGGGGGGTGAGCACCGCCGTGGGTTCATCCAAAATGAGAATTTCCGCACCGCGATAGAGGGCTTTGAGAATCTCCACACGCTGTTGTTCACCAACGCTCAACTGCCAGATGTAGGCGTTGGGGTCTACGTCCATATCATATTGCCGACCCACGGCGCGTATGCGTGCGGCTACTTCGCGCATGTTGAGGTGGAAGCGCGGTTCGCGCAAGCCTAAAATCACATTCTCGGCCACCGTCTGGCTGGTCACCAGCTTGAAATGCTGATGCACCATAGCGATGCCTAAATCAAATGCCTCACGCGGGGAGCGGATCGATACGGGCTGTCCGCGCAGCCAAACTTGTCCTTGGTCGGGCAAATAAAGGCCAGCCAATACACTCATCAGGGTTGATTTGCCCGCGCCATTTTCGCCCAGCAGCGCGTGGATCTCGCCCTGTTGCACAACAAGGGTAGCATCTCGATTGGCAATGACGCCTGGAAAGCGTTTGGTAATGGTGCGCATCTCCACGGCAGGGACTGATTGCGTCATGGGGCCTCCTCGATCAGGGCTGGTAAAGCCGTACACGAATGTTATAAAAAGGTTGTTCGCGCACAACAGAGCGATTTTCACCCAACCATCCAGCAACGAGACGGCTGGAATCAGCAATATCCCGTTCATGCTCGATTAACCAAACGCGTGGATGTTCTGCTGCTAACTGGGGAAGCTCGCTTTCCACACGCTCTGGGGTGAATCCCAATGTTTCTACTCTCTCTTGATT
The DNA here is from genome assembly GCA_963721725.1 of uncultured Chloroflexia bacterium. Taxonomy (GTDB): domain Bacteria; phylum Chloroflexota; class Anaerolineae; order Caldilineales; family Caldilineaceae; genus RI-153. The sequence continues at coordinate 222,803 of CAVRLX010000010.1, read as the reverse complement.
ATACCAATCAAATGGAATGTTCATGTATGAAGGAAGCAGCAAGACGAGATCGCCCGGTGCTGATTGTTCCACCACATAGTCAACGGTTTGCCGCCATTCGTCTTTGGGAATCCAGACAATGTTGATGAGAGCAGCAAGGATGGAGACCCCCAAAACGACACTGAGTGGACGAAGTGTGGCGGCGCGCCAGGGCAACACCCAAGCGACGAGCAATAATCCATAGGGCCAGACCAATGAGAGTTGCCGTTTGAGACTATAGGCTCGCGGATAAACTTCTGCAAAGAGCACAACTAGCATCGCCAGCATAACGACATAGGGCAGCCAGGGCTGACGTCGTAGCGCTATCAGCCACGCTTGTCTGTGGCGAAAGAGCCAATAGACAGCCAGCAGGAATAACGGCATGCCCACGGCCAACCCCAGCGCCATCAATCCGAGCAACTGACTGTAAACCAATCCTGTACGCGAAACCAGCAATTGGGCCACGTAGGACCGATCACTGAGAAGCAACTCATTGAGAAATGAAGAGGCTACGGGTGCAGAGAGCCAGGGCCAATAGAGCAACCCAATCAAGGGCCAGGCAATCGCCCAAAGCAGGAGACCCCACCCTTTTATTTTTTTGCTTCCCCACAACGCCGCCATGACGATCAGATGAAGCGGCAAGAGTATAAATGCGTTGTAGTGGGCATAGAGTCCGGCGGTCATGCTGAGGACAAAGATCGCGGCCCAGCCAAGACTCCCAGATTGGAGGAGGCGTATAGCCGCCCATAATGAAGCTACGCCCAAGACCATGAGCAGTGCGTAACTACGCAATTCCTGTGAATACCAGATCAGCAAGGGGGAGAGTGCAGCCAGCCATAATGCAGAGAGGGCGACCTCGCGGTCAAAAAGATCTCGCGCCAGACCATAGAGAAGCCAAACCATGATTGCGCCCATCAGCGCAAAGGGCAGACGCAACACAAATTCGCTCTGCCCCACGACCATCCACTTTTCGACAATCCAATAAAAGAGGGGCGGATGATAGCTCTCCGATCCCCCTGCCCACAGTAAATCTTGGCCGAGGGAGGCCACCCGTAGACTATTGGCCTCATCCAACCAAAAGCTTTTGCTTCCCAACAGCAAAAGCCGGAGGCCAAAAGCCAGAAGAATTCCCATCCAATAGGGGCGCAGGACTCTTTCGCGCGAAGTCAGTCGCCGCCCCGGCTGTGCACTCATGATATACCTCTGTGGAGTGAGGGGGAAAGGGAGGCGGTTGAACAAAGATTCAACCGCCTCCCTGGGTAAATTCCTAGTAACTATACAACTTCGGGTGCGACGCACGGGTCTGAAGTAGGCTACAACACTTCCTGACCCGTGCGTCGCACCTGTATAGTTACAATTCCTAAACCTATTGGGGAATCTCGCCGGTGACACCTTCCACCAGCCAATCAAAGCCAAGAAGGTCTTCGTCCGTCATACATTCGCCGTCGGCCACTTGTTCCGTGCCTGTGTTATCCGAAAGCGCACCACAGAAGGGCTGGAACTCGCCGCTAATGATGGCAGCTTTCTGCGCTTCCACAGCGTCTTTTACTTCTTGCGGCACAAAATCAGCAATGGGGGCCAGATCCAGCACGCCCTCGGCCATGCCCCACCAAACTGGCTCGTTGGTCCATGTCCCCGCGGCCACGTCCTGCACCTTCTGTTCATAAATCACGCTCCAATCCCAGATTGGGGCGGTTAAGACAGCGTCGGGGGCCACATCAGCGCTAATGGCATTATAGCCAATGGCATAGACGCCAACTTCTTGAGCCAGTTTTTCCGGCTCCACGCTGTCGCTCTCGCGAGCCACCACATCAGCCCCGGCATCAATCAACGCTTGGGCCGCATCACGCTCAGTGGGCGGATCAAACCAGTTGAAGAGCCAAATGGGACGCACTTCCACATCGGGATTCACCGATTGGGCACCCAGGGCAAAGGCGTTGAGATTACGCACAACTTCGGCAATGGGGTAGGGGGCGATGTAACCGAGAATGTTAGATTCGGTCATCTCCCCGGCCACCATCCCAGCCAGATACCAGCCCTGATAGCCGCGACCATCATAAATGCCCACGTTGTCGGCGGTTTGATAGCCAGTGGCGTGCTCAAATTTCACGTCGGGGAACTCGGCAGCCACCTCCAACACGCTGTCCATATAGCCAAAACTGGTGGCAAAAATCAGATCATAGCCTTCCGACGCATAGGTGCGCAACACACGGGCCGCATCGGGACCTTCGGGCACAAGTTCGCTGAACGCAGTCTCGACGCCCATCTCATCCAACGCCAGCCGCCCTTGATCGTGGGCATAGCTCCAGCCCAAGTCTCCCACGGGACCGACATACACAAAGGCCACACGGGGCATCTCTGCGCTGACTGCTTCACTCTCGGCGGGGGCTTCGGCCACAGGCGCAAGCTCGCCTTCAATCGGGGCAGCCTCGGCAGGGGCCTCACCCACCACACCATCTACAAACCAATCCATACTCAGCATCTGGCCGTCGGCCATACATTGGCCGGCAGGCAAGAATTCGACACCGTTTTGTCCGATCAGCGGCCCACAGAAAACATCGGTGCTGCCTGCGGTCAATTCAGCCTTTTTGGCCTCTACCATCTCCACGACTTCGGCAGGCACGTTGGGGCTAAATGGAGCCAGATCGACCAGACCGCTATCTAGGCCGCCCCAGAATTGCTGAGTTTCCCAAGTGTCCTCCACAACCTGCTTGGCGAACATCTCGTAAACCGGTCCCCAGTTCCAGACGGGGCCTGTCAGCACGGCATCGCCCACAAAATCAGACATAGGGCTGTTGTAGCTGATGCCATAAGCTCCACGCTCGGCGGCGGCTTTTTGCGGTTCGGTGGTGTCCTGGTGTTGGGCGATAACATCTGCACCTTGATCGAGCAAGGCTTCGGCGGCTTCCTTTTCCGTGGGCGGGTCAAACCATGTGCTGGTCCACACTACACGCACTTCGGCGTCGGGATTGGCTTCTTTGACGCCCAACGTGAATGCGTTGATGCCGCGGATCACTTCGGGAATGGGAAAGGCAGCCACATAGCCGATGATGTTGCTTTCGGTGGTGCTGCCCGCCACTAGACCACTCAAATAGCGCGGCTGATACATGCGACCAAAGGCGGTGCTCATGTTGGGGGCGGTTTTGAAGCCCGAAATGTGTACAAAGTGGGTATCCGGGAACTCTTCGGCCACGGTCAATGTGGGGTCCATGTAGCCAAAACTTGTGGTGATAATCAGATCAAAACCCTTTTGGGCAAAGTCACGGATCACCCGTTCGGCGTCAGGGCCTTCAGGCACATTTTCCACAAAAGCGGTTTCTACGGCGTCGCCCATTTGCGCTTCCAAATATTGACGCCCTTGATCATGTGCCCAGGTCCAGCCCAGGTCACCGATGGGAGCGACATAGACAAAAGCTACACGCAAAGCTTCGTCACCGGTGGGGCTGGCGGCAGTTTCGCCCGTTGTGCCGCTGTCGGTGGGAGGTGGGGCAGCTTCATCCCCACCACAGGCGCTCAAGAACAGTAAAATCACAAGCAAAGCCGGAAGAACTCTCCACAGTTTGGATCGATACATTGGTTTTCCCCCTGGATAATGATAAAAACAGCAAGAGAGGCCATTACTGGGCCTACCCTTGCTGTGATGAACGGTGGCCCCGAAATGTGACATTGTCGAAGAAGCGTGGCTTCTATAGCGGCCAATCGCGCAGAATGCGTTCGGTCTCTTCGCGATGGGTGCTTTCATCGCGCACCATGTCTTCGAGTTGTACGGATAAGCCTTTGTCGCCGTATTCATCCGATTCTTTGGCCCGCTGCGTATAATCTTTGACAGCGCGTGTTTCGGCGGTGAGGATAGCTTCCAGCATCTCTCGGTTGGATTTGGCGACGGCAACAGGGCGAGGGCTGGTAGTAGGTTCGCCACCCAGGGCGACGATCTTATTGGCAAGGAATTGGGCATGAAGCTGTTCATCAACCACTTCGGCCAGGAAGAACTGCGAAAGTTGTGGACGATAGGGGCCAGTGGCTTTGGCGGCATAGGTGAGGTATTGAATAATAGCGCTTAACTCACCCGCCAGATCTTCGTTAAGGTGATCGATCATCGTTTGTTTGTCCATCATTGCCTCCTATATTATTACTATGGGGGAGCGAAATAAGTGTTTCCATGTAACTATTCAGGTGCGTCGCACCTGAATAGTTACGTTTCCAGATAAAGAAACCTCCTGCTGTAGTCTACAGCAGGAGGTTTCTTCTGTCCAAGCCTCCATAAAGGCGGGACACTCTTGTATAATTTTTATTGCGCCTGATAATTAGCGCCGCCGTGCCTCGTCGTGGCAAATTGGGCATAAACCCGAATGTGGGTGCAAAATATCGGCGTCAACCAATGCATCGCAAACAGGACAACTTGCCAAGCGTTTGGCTCGTTGGGTGAACGTAATTTCTTGGTTAGGCAACAGAACTTTTTCAAAGTGATCTTGATGTTCGATCTCACGTTCTTTGACGGTAGAAGCCTGGCGCAATGTTACCAATTGTTTGAACTCTTCATAAGAGAGCGACAACATGACTTCCTACTTTCAGTGGACAAGTCGGGCCGACGTTCGGCCCGATGTGAAAATTGTATCGTGAATTGAATAGTTTTTCTGTCTTTGCTGATACATTCAGCCGTTACATAAGAAAACGGTTCGTAGTGGACCTAGATCCAACGGCTAAAAAATCGTACTGCAATCTGAGAAGTACAATGTACACAATCTTTTCTAGTAAAAAGTATATCGGCCACTCATCCAAGAGAGCCATAGGACACAGCACCTATTGAGTGTGCACTAGCGCAAGTTTTATGCATTCGTAACGATACAGGTCTAGGGTGCGACGCACTCGCCAAGCGTAGAACGGTTGTGAAAAGTGTGTGTGGCGAGTGCGTCGCACCTGTATCGTTACATGCATTCTATAGTTATTCTATAGTTACAGACGCAACAGAGCCACCTATGGTTCTATAGCATTTCTCGAAATTTCAACATAAAAGGAGAAGAGCGTGGAAGCAACCATCAAATTAGATCAATTTTTGAAGCGTGAAGGACTGGTTTTTTCGGGGGGAGAGGCCAAACAGGTAATTCAGGCTGGCGAAGTTCGAGTCAATGGCGAAGTGGAGATTCGGCGTGGTCGGCAATTGCACAGCGGAGATCGGGTGCAGATCGACGAAGCCGAGATCGTTGTGGGCGAACTTCGCCACGAGGAATAGCCCAAGGCAGGGAGACGATCTAGATCGTCTCCCTGCCTTGTTGTTTAAGAAACGACGGGAGAGGGGGCAACCATGCTATTTTCTGCGCCCATGGGTAGATTTGAAAAGGCGCGGACGCCGTCGGCAGCTAAGACAGGTTCTAAAGCAGCAATGGCACAGGCCACCATATCGTCATCTGGCTCACGCGTGGTCATTTTTTGTAAAAGCAGCCCTGGTGTAATCAGCGCCCGCATCAGCGGATTCTTGTCGTGGGCGGCGCTAAAGCGGATGATCTCGTAGGCGATGCCTGCCACAATGGGAATCAAAAGCAGCCGGGTAATAAAGCGGAATAGCAGCGCCAGCCAAGTCTGCTCAATCCAGGCAAAGGTGAGCGGCGCAAAAAGCAAAATGCTGAGCACAAGCACATAGAGCAAAAAGCTTGTGCCACAGCGTGTATGCTGTACGCTATGCTTTTGCACACTGGCAACGGTTAGTATGTCGCCAGCCTCATAAGCATTGATGGTTTTGTGCTCGGCACCGTGATAGCCAAAGACGCGACGAATGTCGGGCATCAGCCCAATTGCCCACAGGTAGAGAACAAAGAGGATCAGGCGAATCGCACCCTCAAACAGGGCATCTATGATCGGATTTTCGTTGAAAAAGCCCGCCGCCCATTTGCTGGCAAAGGTGGGCAGTAGGAAGAAAAGTCCAATTGCAAACGCCAGACTGGTGGCAATTGTGGTCCACGCCACGGGGCCAGAGAATTCAGCGGGCTGCTCTTGACCTTCTTCTTGCATGGCAACATCAGCACTCCACAAGAGCGCCCGCATCCCCAACCCCAGGGCATCCCAGAGCATGGCAAGCCCGCGCACAAAGGGCCATTGCCCCCATTTGCTGGTGTAGATGCGCGCCGTCAGCGGCTCTTGGTGCAAGATAATTTTTCCTTGGGGATTGCGGACAGCCACAGCCATGCCTTTGCGACCGCGCATCATCACGCCCTCAATCACTGCCTGTCCGCCGTAATATTGTTTACTCAAGAGTAGACTCCAGATTAGAAAAGGAGAGCCATCACAATGATGGTTCAAGTTTCATATTGGTCCGCTAGGGGCAACTTTGCAGCGCCACACGCAGATTGCGGATAGAATCGGCGGCCCAAGCCAACACCTCTTGTGCCCAGTCGGGAGAACGTCCCACGGGCAGCAAAGGGTCCGCCCCCACAGCTTGACATTCCACCAGCAGATCGCCCTCGTAGCCGATGGCGTTGAGCGCTAGACAGACTTCGAACCAGTCGATACGCCCCTCGCCCAAGCTGCGCCGGTTGCTCTCTGCCACATAAAAAAGACCAAGCCGTCGGCCCACATTCTCCAGCGTCGAGCGGAAGCCATGCTCCTCAATATTCATATGATAGCTGCTCAGCGCCACATCGGCGCGGTGAGTATCGACCTTGCCCAACAGCAAAAGAGCATCTTGCGCCGTGTTGACAAGAAATCCTTCGTAGCGGTTGACTGGCAGCCAAGCCAGTTCAACCCCAGCCAGGGCGGCACTGTAAAAGAGTCCACGCAATGATTGCTGGAGCAGGCTCCACTCTTTTACACGCCCAACGATGGGACGCATACGCCCTGGCTTTTCGCGCAGCACCAGCCGGGCACAGTCCAGATCGATACAATAATCCAGCAGTTGGCGCACACGCTCGATGCTATCCTGGCGCATGGAAGGCAACGGGTGGGCCAGATCAATCTCGTTGAGGGCCAGGGTCGATATTACCTCTAGCCCGTGATCAGCCACCAAGGCGCGCACTTCGCCCGCAGGCCGGCGGGCAAAATCGCCCACCACTTCGATGCCTGTATAGCCCATATCCACAAGTCTGGGCAGATAGTCGCCCAGCGGTGTGTCGCCCATTGTCCAGGTTGTAAAGCCAATCCGATTGTTTGCCACTGCGCTTTGTCTCTGCCAATGTTTTCATTGTCTGCGGATAGATGCAGATTTTGCGTGATCGTGGCCCAAGTATACCAAAGCTGAATAGAGCGATCCAATCTATGTGATGATAGCCAACGACTATGGATACAAGTAAGGGAGATCAGGAGCGAGAGACCGGGCAACTCAAGAGCCGTGTACAATAGATGGCGGAGCCAGTCATCATGGTATGCATTCCTAATGGAATTTAGTGTAAGCGGACAATTCAAAAGAGGGCGGCTAGACATAAAGAAAGAGGTGACACATTTAATGTGTCACCTGAGGAAGTCCTACTGAAGCTGGACTGATATGGTCTTTAGAATCCCTATTGTCCGCCCAGAATTTGGCCCAAATCCACATTCATGCCGCCGCTGCGACCGCTGCCGCCTGTCTGTGGCATAAATTGAGCAATGCGTTGGGCCAGCTTATCCATGGGCATGGTTTGCAGCCAAACCCGCCCTGGTCCGCGCAGGGTGGCAAGAAAAAGTCCTTCGCCGCCAAGCAGGATATTTTTGAACCCACGCACCATTTCAATATCAAAATCGACAGTGGGATCAAACATGGCAACATGGCCCGTATCCACACGCAAGACCTCGCCCGCCTGAAGATGCTTTTGCACAATCTCGCCATCAAAGTTGACAAAGGCTTGGCCCGGCCCGGTGAGCTTTTGCAAGATGAAACCTTCGCCGCCAAATAGACCCGCACCCAACCGTTTGCGAAAGTGCATGTCCAGATCAACGCTCTTTTCGGCGCACATAAACGAATCTTTTTGGACAATCATCGATTGTCCAGTCGGCAGATCCAGTGCCAAAATCTTGCCCGGAAATTCCCCGGCAAAGGCAACTTCGCCCTCGCCACTGTTAACCGAATAATCCACAATAAAGATTGATTCACCGGACAGTGCCCGCTTGAACATCTTGCCCAAGCCGCCACCAGAATTGGTGTTCATTTGAATTTGTTGTGTCATCCAACTCATGCCGCCAGAGGATGAAAATATCATTTCGCCGGGTCTGAGTTTAATTGTGAGCACAGGCAAGACTGTGCCATCAATTTGATATTGGACTGCCATCAAGATCTCCTTTGTACGCCACTACGGTACGTTGGTGCGTGAACTGACAAATTTCACTGTAACCAATACGCAGCAGTGGCCTTTCTGGTTGCAAAGCTATGCATGACTCTCCTACGAAAATTTCATTTTCACACCAATAGGCTTGCTTTCAAAAAACTCGACCGTATCTATATAGGTGTAGCGCACTCGCCAAGGGTAGATTGATTGTGAAAAGCTTGGTGGTGAGTCCGTCGTGCCCTGGCTCTGTATAGTGACATTCGACCTTATAATTCAGTTTTTTGACTTTGCAATGGAAGCATGGATGGGGATTTTAGAACAATCGAGAATCTTTGGAAAAGATGAAACAATTAGCGGTGCTTTTTCGTTTTTTCTACAATGGAGAGAAGGGACAAAGGCGGGGTCACACGAGCAGACAAGTTCGTTAGCCGAGGAGTTGAGAAGTGAGTAGAGGCTATAAATAGATACGGGCGTGATCGATCACGCCCGTATGGTTTGTGTACGTGTTTCTTTATGTCAAAAGTTAGCTATGTATCATGGCTCCGTGACCATCATAAAGACAACAACCCGGATTGCCGTCTTCTCCCTCCCACAAATATCGACATTCAGCATCTCAGGATAGGCATTGAGATCTTTCTCTTCCTTCTGCATATAGGAGCGTGCAATCGCCAAGCTTTTTACCATCTGGTTGACAGCACCAGCCCCAATCGCCTGTAGCGCAACCGCACCATCTTGACGCAGTGCATGGGCAATGGAGCCAGAAAGATTCTTGGTGGGCGTGTTGTTCTTTACAAATAGTGTCTGCATAAATTGTGGTTCAGCGGTGATTACAGGAGTGGTTTCAATAATGTTGTCGATGTTGATCATAATGGCACAATCTCTGTTGAACGTTAGCAGAAATGGTCCGGCCACTTCAAGCGTAAACTTATCTTTAGTTATACCTGTTTCGTTGCTTAACGACTATAGACAGTTGTCACTCGTCCAATCATCTCTGTCATCGAGCTATCTTGAATGATTGTATTCGATTTTGCTTTCTGCTATTTTAAGATGTACCTATAAAGTCGCTCATCTATTGAGTCAGATTGAGGTTTGAAATGACACAACGGCTACGGGTGATGGTCCTGGAAGACCATCAAGGGGTCATTGATGGATATCGATATCGCCTGGATCGAGAGGCTGATATTGAAGTGGTTGCGACGGCGGTCTATGGGGAAGAGCTTGAGTCCACCTTAGCCACAAACCAACCTGTCCATGTCCTAATTTTGGATGTAAACGTGCCAAACTCTGCTGAAGATAAAGAGCGCTATCCTATTCTTCATGCCATCCCAAAGATGTTGCGGTGCTATCCCGATCTTAAGATCATTACGGTTTCTGTCTATAAACAGGCAGCTTTGATCAAGGCGATTATGGATGCCGGAGCCAGCGGGTATATCCTCAAGGATGATCGGGAGACCCACTGTATCCTGGCGTCAGTGGTCAGGAGTGTAGCGGCAGGTGGGATACATTTGAGCAAAGAAGCTTATGAACAATTTATGCGTAAAACAGCCAAAAAGTCTCACCTTTCTCCCCGACAAGAGGAAATTCTCTACCTCTGTGCCTCTTATCCAGGCTGGCCAAGCGAAGAAATCGGCAACGAACTGGGACTGAGCGGGGCCACAGTACGCAATATTTTGTCCCAGATCTATGCAAAGTTGGGCGTCTCTAACCGCTCGGCTGCGATTGACCGTGCAAAAGAGTTCGGACTGATCCCTCCGGTGGATATGCCTGAAAAACAGCTTGCATAGACATATGCTTCCAACTGACTGAAACAATCTCCTCTCTTTTGATGACCCATAATTTATCCTAAGAATTTGCTGTTTCCCGACAGTAATCTTGTTTTTGCGCGCGCTATTTAGGTGGGTCTGTTTTTTTGATTGTAGCTGTAGGTTTGAATAGCGGGGCAGAGACTGTTACACTCAGGCTTCAGCTACTGCTATTTTTAATCTGCTTATTATCGGGAATTCTCAAAAAATGCTCTCTTTGAAGCAAATTCGTTCCGTCCTGATTGAATTAATCATACCCTGGTCTGTGCTTGGCTTTTTGGTCCTCAACGTTTTTGGGCAACTTTTCCTTGCGCCCTATATCGGCTTTGATTTTGAACCGGGCAATGGCCGAATTAGCGATATTTTTACCAACCCTGCAGGGGTTGATATGAAGGTTGACGATGAGTTGCAGGGGGTAAATGGGATCTCTTTGGATCAATACAAAGCGGATCTACGCACGCCCTGGTTTCCGCGTATGGCCGCGGGCGATCTAGTGGAACTGACACTGGTACGCGATAAGAAAACCCATCAAGTGTCGTGGGAGACGCCTGGCTTCACACTGGCCGAGTTTCGATATCGGTTTCGGGAGCTATGGTGGTTGGGGATGGTCTTTTGGATGGCGGGTATGGGGACAATCTTGTTTGTGCGGCCCAAGAATGAACGTTGGCATCTGCTCATCGCATTTTATTTCGTCACCGCTCTCTGGCTAGTCGTGGGTACGGGGTCCCGCTGGTCCATCTTCGATAGTCGCACAACCATGCGCATGACCTTTTGGCTGGCAATCCCCATCTATCTCCACCTACATTGGATCTTTCCCCAGCCATTGCGCCGACTGCCCAAAGGGGTGTGGATGGCGCTCTACTTTGCCGCCGTGATTTTAGCCCTATTACAGTGGTTTCAGGTGCTGCCTGCAGCGCTCTCCTATATCGGCTTTCTGGTAGCGCTCCTTGGCAGTATTTTCATGCTTATCGTGCATTATATCGTTGCGCCCGACGAGCGGCGGCTTGTCCGTAATTTGGCACTAGCGGTTACTGTGGGGTTGCTGCCCTCTGCCTTTTTGGCTTTAATGGCGGCACGATATTATATTCCTGGCGGGCGCTTTGCCCTTGTGGGCGTGGCCTTTATGATCGTCATCCCTATAGCCTATTTTTACGCGGCATACCGGCATCATTTTGCCGATCACAACCTACGGGCCAATCGTCTGCTCTCGCTCTATCTCTTTATGCTCTTGCTTAGCTTGGTGGGCATTCCCACCAGCGCCGCTCTTTTAGCCAATGTGACTTTCCTGGCAGATAAGGTGGTGATTACCTCCATTTTCATGTTAGCCACGACCTTGTTTTCTCTGTTATTTTTTCCTGGCTTTCAACGACTGGTGGAAAAATATATTCTCCTTATGCCCTTTGCGCCGGAATGGCTCACCCATACCTATTCGGCGCGCATCACCACCAGCCTAAGCTTTACCGGCTTGGCGGATCTGCTCAAAAGCGAGATTCTAAGTAGTTTGCTCATCCACCAATCGGCTTTATTGGTGCGCAGTGAGACAGGGTGGCAAAGTTTGTACAAAACGGGCGTTGAAGAAGAGGCTCTTCCCACCGACATAGTCATCATGGATGGCGTTCTGCAACGGGCAGGTATCTATCACCCAGTGGACCCAGAAAAGGGGAGAGCACCCGCAGATCGGGCGCGTGTGGTGCTGGCGTTGAACGTGGGCGAGAAGACAGTAGGGTGCTGGCTGCTGGGCAAACGCGATCCCGATGACTTTTATTCCGCATCCGAGATTGACATGCTTCAGGTATTGGCCAACCAAACCGCCATTGCCGTTGTCAATATTGAACAGGCCGAGCGGCTGCGGGCGCTCTATGAAGCGAACATTGACCGCCACGAGATAGAACGAGCCGAACTTGCCCACACCATCCACGACGAAATCTTGCGCAATCTAGCGATTTTGAACAACAGCCTCCCAGATGAGGCTGTGACCGCTGAATATGAAAAAGCTTACTCAGAGGTGGACATTAACCTACGCAACATGACCAGCCGTCTACGCCCGGTCATGTTGGATGTAAGCCTCTACAGCGCGCTGGAAGAGATGGCCGACGAATTGGAGGATCGGCTGGATGTGTCCACGGCGGTGATCTTCGATCTGCCCCCTTCCACTGCGCACTATCCAGAAAAGGTAAAAGAATACCTTTTTCGGATTGCCCAAAATGCCTGTGAAAACGCCCTGCGCCACGCCCAGGCTCAGTGTATTGAGATCGCCGGCGCGCTTCTGCCTGGGCACGCCATAATCATTGTGCGCGATGATGGGATTAGCATTGCCAATCTGGTCAGCCTCTCGGATCTGGCAAACCGCAAGCAATTCGGCTTGGTGGGAATGCACGAACGGGCCGAGATTGTGGGGGCAAAACTTAGCATCGACTCGACCCCGGGCCAGGGAACTGAGATCAAAGTGGAGTGGTTCGGCCCGGTGACAGAGGAAGTCAACTCCTTTACGGGCTGAGGATTGGAGCGTTAACCTGTACGCAATTGAAGCCAAACCAGCGGCAGCAACATGCCAATAAAGACCACAGGGATAATGCCCCACGGATAAAGCGTCACTTGGAGCCAGTTACTCCCCGGAATCAGTCCCAAACCATAGAGAATATAGGCTGACCACCCCACAAGCAGCGCCCATAATAGCCGATAGACCAACATCGCACGCGGCATCACCCGCACCAATACCACCAACAATAGCCCTAACATCACCAGTTGTGTCACCAGCGCCAGCGCCAGTGTCAGCAGATCCACCCTTGCTTCTGGGCGCGTCGGCAATGACCGGAGTGGCCCCGATACGGCTGTGTCGGTCATGGGCTGGGTGGCATCGGTGACAGGCTCGACGGCGGTGGGCGATACATTGGTAATCTGGAGTGGTTCTGGGGTAGACGTGGGCATGACGAATTCGATCTGCGCCGCTTGATTTTCGGCCTGAATACTGACCAAGACAATGGTGCTGACAGTGGCATCTACACTGCTGGCCGAAATGCGCAATGTTCCGCCCCGATCCAACGGCACGCTAATGCGCGCCTTGCCATTGACCGTGGGCACAGGATCCGTGGGCAAGGCAAGTTCCTGTCCTTCGTAGATCAACCGGAAATTAACCAACGTACCATCCGGCACAGGGTTGCGGTTGCGGTCAAAAATGGTGCTGGTTTCAATCTCGATCCGATCCCCAATCGTCAAATCGGCCTGAACCGCCGCAGCCGGTGTGCGGATGTCGGCATTACGGACAATCACATCTTGGTTGAGCAACGAGAGACCGATGGACTGTTCTGGCTCTGGTTCCAATCGCTCAATAAGATTGCTGTAACGTGTGCCCGGCACACTCACGGGCGGCGCACCTAGCGCGGGGATAGCCCGAAAAATAGCGCGCACGGCTGCTTCGAGATAGGGTTGGGTTTTGCTATAGATGCCCAGATAGGCCGTCAATTTGCTGATCTCGGTGGAATCTAAGAAGTAGGGGGCATTGAGTGCCAGTACCAATATACGCTTGCCACGCAGACGGTCGCTGCGCAGCCGCAAAAACTGTTTCAGCGCGTCGCTCGATCCATAGCGGGCCACATCTACATCCAGCATGGCGAAAATTAGCCAGTCGGCCTCGGTGATGGCGCTTTCCAACTCGGCAGCACTTTGGGCTGGGGCGCTCTCGTTGAGCAAGGCGTTGAGTTGTTCGAAGGTATAACTGTTGACCTGGCTGGGTTGCAGTTGTCCCGTCGCTTCAGGCCCATAGAGCCGTAACATCACCTCTTGCAGCGCCGTGGGGGCCAAGACAGGCACGGGCAAACAGCGCTCGCACTCACTCGTCATGCGGCTGTCCGAGACAATCAAGATTGTTTCGTCGGGCTGCGGCGCGGCGGGCAACGGATCAGTCAACCCGCGCGGATCAGGATAGAGCACAGTTAGCGCCTCACGCGCCACCTGCCCCACGATTGTCTGGGCTTCTTCATGCGGGATTCCCATGAGGGCGCGCAGATCACGGCTTTCCACCAAGACCTCGCTCAGCCCAATCTTACTCGTGGCAATGCTGGCAAGTGTCGGCGCTTCGTCCTGGTCGCTATAGAGCCGCAACTTCAGCCGCAGAATTCGGCGCAACGATTGATCGACACGGGTGGCGAAATCGGGGTCGCTGGTATAGCGTTCACGAAAAAAGAGCACGGTCTCGCGGACGTTGTTGTGCGCGTCTGCCCAATCGCCGTTTAGCGAAAAGTTGGCAAGATAGAGCAGATCATTGCCCGCCATAAAGGCATCCAACGCCACAAGCCGTCGGGGAAACTCTGTTAACGTGGGGTCGTAATAGCGACGAATCGAGGATACGCCCAGCGCATCGCTCATAACCAGACCGCCCTGTTCCCGCCAGGGTGCGAATTCCTCCAGATCTAAAATCGTACTCAACTCTTTGGCGAGGCTAATCGGCGGCGTGCGTTCGCGGCTACCCTGAAAACTGCTATAGCGAATGTGGCCCGACATTAGCCCATCGGTGGAGGCCGGATTCCCATTGAAGCGTGTAATCGACGACGCGTTTTCAGTGACGCTAGCAAAGGGCAGCAGTTCAATGCGGCGCAACTCTTGCAGACTCTTTTGGATGGTAGCGACCTCTTCATCGGGGCGGCGATCACTGCCCCCCTGTCCCGGAAAATGGCTGGCAATTGTCGCCACACGCCCCTCGCCGCCGCTGTGGACACCTTCAATATAAGCCTGCCCCAACCGTCCCACCCAATAGGCATCGCCACCAAAGGTATAGATGCCCAGACCGCCCACAGATTCGGGCCGCGGCTGTTCCAAAACGTCCAGCGTTGGCCCCAGCAACAGATTAACGCCCACCGCGCGCAGCTCCCGCCCGACGATTTCGCCCACCTTTACGACCAGTTCAGGATCCCAGGTTGCGCCCAGAGCCATTTGGGGCGGCAGTGTGGTAAAGCCAGCGCGCAGCGCCGAGGAGGGCAATCCATCGCCATCCTGTTCCACGCCAATCAAGAGCGGCAGTTTGGGGCTGACCTGTTGGAGAAGGTTGAAATTTAGCGCTTCGGGGCGCTTGAGCAGCACCTCCGGTGGGGTCAAGGCTTGGTCGGCAGGCAAGATCAGATCATAGGCCAGGGCTTGCAGTTGATTGGTCAACGTGGCAATCTGGCGCGGCGCGTTGGGATCGTTGTTGTTGATGTTGTTGTTGCGTTGACTCAAGACCACCCCGCCAATGCGATAATCGCGGATTAGATCCGCAATGGTGCTATCAGTCTCAACGGTGCTGCCCGCAAACTCGATGACAAAAAGCTGGCCGACGCGGTCAGCCACACTCATGTGGGCGATCATCTCTCCGATCTGGCGGTCAAGGATCTGATCGGGGCCAGGCGTGGGCGTCACCGTAGGGATGGCCGTCGGCGGCTGTGCCGTGGTCGTCAAAAGCTGGACTGCCTGGGCCGTGGCCGTCACTTTGGCCCAAATTGTGGCGGTGATGGAGATCTGTGCCGGCTGAATTGTAGGCGTGGTGGTAATGGGCGTGCTCAGCGGGGAGAATAGCGTGACCGTAGCATCATCGGGGGTCTGGGCCTGAAGATGGTCGCCGCGCCAGCCTTCCAGAACAAAAAGAAAGCCAATCAAGAGCAGCGTAGCGAGCAGCCATCCCCACAGGCGTAGACGGCGTCGGTTGTGCCAAAACGAAGCATTTGAGCGAATGTGAGCGTCCATAGTCAACATTGTACGTTTGGCAAGGCAAGGCGTCAATTATCGTCAAAACCCGCTAACTTCCTCTCTGGTCGAGGCCGTTTATTTGGACAAAAGCGCTCAAAACAGGTATACTGAGTGGGCGAAAGCGAACTTATGTTCGACGATTTTCAGTGCAAAAACGAGGTGAACTATGCCCCCATTTAAGGTTGTTAGCGAGTTCCAACCCACCGGCGATCAGCCCCAGGCCATTGCCAAACTTGTCCAGGGATTGGACGCCGGCCTGCACCATCAAGTCTTGCTGGGCGTCACGGGATCGGGCAAAACGTATACCATGGCGAAGGTGATCGAACAGGTGCAACGCCCGACGTTGATCATGGCCCACAACAAAACGTTGGCGGCGCAGCTTTATAGCGAGATGCGCGAGTTTCTGCCCGACAATGCCGTGGAGTATTTCGTCTCCTATTACGATTACTATCAACCCGAAGCCTATATTGCGCGCAGCGACACCTACATTGAAAAGGATTCCCAGGTCAACGAAGAGATCGACCGGCTGCGGCTGGCCGCCACCAGCGCGCTCTTTAGTCGGCGCGATGTGGTGATTGTGGCGTCGGTCTCGTGTATCTATGGCCTGGGCAGCCCCCAGGATTACGGACAGGGCGTGTTGGTGCTCAAGGTGGGCGATTTGGTGCGGCGTAATCAGATCCTGCGCCATCTCATCGACATCTACTATGAGCGCAACGACAACACGCTGCAACGCTCCAAGTTTCGCGTGCGCGGCGACGTATTAGAGGTGCAGCCCGCCTATAACGACTTTGCCTATCGCATTAGCTTTTGGGGCGACGAGGTGGAGCGTATCACCGCCATTGACACGCTGACCGGCGAGATTTTGTCCGAACACCAAACGCTGGAAATCTACCCGGCCAAACATTTTATCACTCCTCAGGACAAGCTGGGCGAGGCGATTGAAGATATTGAAGCAGAGTTGACGGAGCAAATTGCGCTTTTTGAATCGCAGGGCAAATTGATTGAAGCACAGCGCATTGGTCAGCGTGCCCGCTATGATCTGGAAATGTTGCGCGAGATTGGCTTTTGCAATGGCGTCGAGAACTACAGCCGCCATCTGGCCCGCCGCCCCGCAGGCAGCCGCCCGTGGACACTGCTCGACTATTTCCCGGCGGACTGGCTGGTGATCATGGATGAAAGCCACATGAGCCTGCCCCAGGTGCGGGGTATGTATGCCGGGGATCGCTCGCGCAAAGAAGTGCTGGTGGAACATGGCTTCCGCTTGCCCAGCGCGCTGGACAATCGCCCACTCACCTTCGAGGAATTTGAGGCCACGGTCAAACAGGTGGTCTATGTCAGCGCCACGCCTGGCCCCTATGAAACGGCCCGCGCCGAGCAGGTGGTGGAACAGATTATCCGCCCCACAGGGCTGATCGATCCGGTGGTGGAGGTGCGCCCGACCAAAGGGCAGATTGATGATCTGCTGGCCGAGGTAAAAAAGCGCATAGCCAAGGGACAACGTGCGCTGATCACGACGTTGACCAAGCGCATGTCCGAAGACCTCAGCGAATATCTGGCCGAGTTGGGGATCAAGGTCCAATATCTGCACAGCGAGATCGAAACGATTGAGCGCGTCGAGATCCTGCGCGATCTGCGCTTGGGCGTCTATGATGTTGTGGTTGGGATCAATCTCTTGCGCGAGGGGTTGGATCTGCCAGAGGTGACGTTGGTGGCGATTCTGGATGCCGACAAAGAGGGCTTTTTGCGCAGTGCATCGGCCTTGATCCAGACGATTGGCCGCGCGGCCCGCCATTTGGACGGGCGCGCCATTCTCTATGCCGACAAGATGACCGATTCTATGAAGTCAGCCATTAACGAGACCAATCGTCGCCGAGAGATTCAGCAGCGCTTCAACGAGGAAAATAATATTGAGCCGCGCAGCATTATCAAGAGCATTCGCGATCTCACCGACCGTGTAAAGGTGATGGCCGAAAGCAAGGCCGAGTATGTGGCGGAGACGCCTGGCAGCACCCTCACGTTTGATCCTGTGAAGTTGCCGCGTGAAGAACTGGCTTCTCTGATCAAGGGTCTCGAAAAAGAGATGAAGGAAGCGGCTCGCGATCTGGAATTTGAAAAGGCCGCCCGCCTGCGCGATCAGTTAATTGAATTGCGCCAATTGGAGTTGGAGAAAATTGGGGGGTAGGGAGCGGAGATTGGAGATTAGGTATTGGTCGTTAAGTATCTAATCTCCGATCTCCTATTTCGGCGCTGGCAACGTAAAAAAGAAGGTTGATCCCTGGCCGCGTTCGGTCTCGACCCAAAGCTGCCCGCCATGTTTTTCGACCAGGGCTTTGGCGAGGGGCAGACCCAGCCCCATGCCGCCCTGGAGCCGGTTGAGATGGTTGTCGATCTGGGCGAAGCGTTCAAAGATCGAATCGATCATGGCGGGTTCGATGCCGGGGCCAGTGTCCGAGACAGCGATGAGTATTTCTTGGCGCTCAGTGGATGGATAGGCGCTGTGGATGCCTGCGCCAACGAGCATGGCCGAAATGGTGATCTTGCCGCCTTCGGGAGTGAACTTAACTGCGTTGCTCACCACGTTGCCAAGGATGCGGTTCACTTCAATCAGATCACAGGTGGCGTAGAGCGGATTCTGCATGGGTTCAAAGCTCACAACAATGCCTTTGACCCGACACCATTCCTTGTGATCATCCAAGACTTTCTCAATGATCTCAATCAGATCTTTGCGCTCGAGCAGCAATTGGGTGCGCCCCGTCTCCAGATTGTACATGGAGGTAATGTTGTTAACCATACTGATCAGGCGGGTGGTGGCCTGCTCAATCTGTTCCAGGCTGTCCATGGCCTCGTGTTGAGGCGAAAGTTTTTCTTGTTCCAGCGCATCGCGCAGGAGTGTGGAATAACCGCTGACCAGATTTAACGGGGTGCGCAGTTCGTGGCTTGCCAGGGCGATAAATTGCGATTTACGCTGCTCCAATTTCCGCAACTCGGTTAGGCTGGCCTGACGCTCGGCTAGCAAGCGTGCATTTTGAATGGCAATTGCCGCTTGGCTGGCAAAGAGCGAGAGAATCTCCTGATCGTCACTGTCAAATTCGTCGTCAAAGGCTTGGTTGACAACTTCCAAGACGCCGATGACCTTATCTTGTGCAATCAAAGGAACGGCCATCAGCGAGCGGGTTTTCACGGTGAGGCTGTCGCTGACGCCGGTATAGAATTGCGCATTTGCCAATACGTTGTTATTGACCAAAGGTTGGCGGCTGGTAACAACCGAACCGGCCACGCTACCACGAATGGGCACGGAGACTTGGCGCAGTCTCTCCCGATCCTCTTCAGAGATGCCGTGGACAGCAGCAAAGCGCAAGACATTTTTGTCAGATTGCAGCAGTAGAATTGAACTGGCCTGGGCCGTGGCAATGGTGGCCGCCGAGCGAGCGACTTTGTCGAGAAGCAGACTTAAGTCGAGTTCGGCACTTAGATCTTGGGCCAGTTCAGTCAACGCCGTACGGGCGGCCAAGAGATATTGATTTTGCAGGATTGCATCCAACAAATGAATCAGATCGGTGAGCAAGTGCAGATCGGTCTCGTCGAAGGACGCCGTGGGTGCAGACCAAAGATCGAGAATAGCCATCACCTTCTCGCGCCGAAACAGCGGCATCAAAAGGTGGTGTCCATTCTCAAAGAGTTGCACCTCTTTGTGCATACTCACGGCTTGAATGACGGAGGTAGGCGCATGAGCCAGATCAGGAGAGACATGAGCGGCTCCAGATGCACTGCTAAATTCACTGACGCGGCGATAATGAACCGATTCGCCAACCTGTTTTGAGGCAGGATTGGCCGCCGTTTGCAAATAAAGATACGCGACAGCAGCCCCGGTCAATTCCATGGCTAGACGGCTGGCTTCGGCA
This sequence comes from uncultured Chloroflexia bacterium, assembly GCA_963721725.1. GTDB lineage: Bacteria > Chloroflexota > Anaerolineae > Caldilineales > Caldilineaceae > RI-153. Next base: position 203,135 of record CAVRLX010000010.1, on the reverse strand, counting down.
AAAAGGTCTGGTTTGCGTGTATACTGGCGAGCGTGGATTGCCAGCCGCACCAGCGCCTGTTGCGCCTCTAGTTGTCGGCGCAAATCCATCTCAATCGGGTGGATGCTCTCTGAAATGGACGACAAAGTAATTCCATTCTGATTATGTGAATACACTGCGCTTGCAAATATATACTTCGCAGTAGCACACAAGAACATTTTTCAAAGAGTAGAAACTGTTTCTTTGTGGCGCTGCTTCGTATACCGTGCGGACTCTATACCAATAAAGATGCGAGAATTGTACAATGACTAACCCTGTAGCGACTATAGGCAATGTACGGGAAGTTGATATTACCAGCGAAATGCAGGTTGCCTATCTTGATTATGCGATGAGCGTGATCGTGAGCCGAGCCTTGCCCGATGTGCGCGATGGTCTGAAGCCGGTCCACCGGCGCATTCTGTACGCCATGTGGCACGACCTGGGGTTGACACACGATAAACCCCACAAGAAGAGCGCCCGTATCGTCGGTGAAGTGTTGGGTAAATATCACCCGCACGGTGATACGGCTGTTTATGATGCGATGGTGCGCATGGCCCAGGAATTTAGCCTGCGCTATCCGCTCGTCGATGGGCAGGGCAACTTTGGTAGCGTGGATGGCGACAACGCCGCCGCCATGCGCTATACCGAAGCGCGCCTGGCTGAACTCAGCAATTTGATGCTCAATGACCTGGAGAAAGAGACCGTCAATTGGCATGGCAACTTTGACAACACCCTGCTCGAACCGGATGTGCTGCCCGCCACGCTGCCCAACCTGCTGATCAATGGTTCCAGCGGCATTGCCGTGGGCATGTCCACCAACGTCCCGCCGCACAATCTGGGCGAAGTCGTGGATGCACTTGGCCTATCTGATCGACCATTATGGCCAAGTTGACGAGATCACGGTTGAGCAGTTGATGCAGTTTATCCAGGGGCCGGATTTCCCCACCGGTGGCATTCTCTACCGCTACCGCGACGATGCCAAGGCCGAGGAGAACGCCGACGCGATTGCTCAGGGTTATTCGCTGGGCAAGTCACGCCTGGTGATCCAGGCCAAGGCGCACTTCGAGGAGATGAGCCGCGGGCGCATGCGCATTGTGATCACCGAACTGCCCTACCAGACCAACAAACAGACGCTGCTAGAACGCATCGCCGACCTGGTGCGCGATGAGAAGATTGGAGGCATTACCGATCTGCGCGACGAAAGCGACCGCACGGGGATGCGTATGTCAGATCGAGTTAACACGCAATGTCGATCCGAAAGACATTTTGTCCGACCTCTTCAAGTACACGCCCATCCAGCAGACCTTTGGTATGCAAATGCTGGCCTTGGTCGATGGGCAGCCGCGCACGCTGCCGCTCAAACGCATGCTGCAACTCTTTGTCCAGCATCGCGAAGAGATCATCCGGCGGCGCTCGGAATTCGACCTCAAGCGCGGCTCGCGAACGTGCCCACATCTTGGAAGGTTTGCTGCGTGCGCTCGACATCTTGGACGAAGTGATCCAGACGATCCGCAGCAGCCAGCGCGTGGAAACGGCGCGCGCCAATTTGGTCAAGAACTTTGACTTCTCCGAGATTCAAGCGCAGGCGATTCTGGACATGCAGTTGCGCCGCCTGGCCGCGTTGGAGCGCAAACGGCTGCAAGATGAATACAAAGAGATCAAGGATCGCATCAAATATCTGGAAGATCTGCTCAAACACCCAGAGAAGATTCTGGCCCTGATCAAGGAAGAGTTGTTGCTGCTCAAGGAGAAGTATGGCGATGCACGCCGCACACAGATTGTCGATCGCACCAAAGGCACGCTGACCACGACCGATCTGCTGCCCGACCAACAGGTCTGGGTGACGGTGGCTGCCGACGGGGAATTGCGCCGCCAGGATGTGACCAAAGCTGACGCCCAGCATCTTGCGCCAAATTGGCAAGGGCAGCGAAGTGGCGTTGGTCACGGCCAACACCCGCGACTATCTCTATGTGTTTACCAAAGATGGCCGCTGTAGCCGTGTGGCCATTCACGAAATCCCACACGATGGCAACAAGAAACATCTGACCGAACTGTACAAATTACGCGCGGCGCGACACTGTCACCGCCGCCCTGGTGTTGCCCCGACGTCGCCGCAATGGCACGCCGCTGCCATCTTTTCTTTGTCACCGAGCTGGGCATCGTCAAACGGATCACCCTAAGCGACTTCCTTGCTGCCGCGCCACTAACCCGGAGATGATGGGGTGGATGACAAAGACCGCATGGGCTGGGTCTTTATGACCCGCGGCGATCAAGAAGTGCTGCTTGTGTCGGCGGAGGGCCAGGCAATTCGCTTCGACGAAAACGAGGTGCGCAGCATGGGGCTGGCCGCCGGCGGTGTCGCCGGTATGAAGCTGAAAAAAGGCGAAAAAATCGTCTTTGCCGGTACTGTGGACCCCGAAGGCGATCTCCTGACGGTGACCGCCACAGGCTATACCAAACGCACAGTGATGTCGGAATACGGCAGCCAGGGGCGCAACGGCAGCGGCATCATCGCCCACAAGATCGACAAACGCACGGGCAGTCTCATTGACGCTTTGGTGATCAACCCAGAGCACCGCGATCTGGTGGTTTTTATCACTGAGAAGGGCATCGCCAAACCGCTGGAGATCGGCGATATTCCGGCCCTGGGGCGCAGCACGTTGGGCGACGCCACCACCGTGGGGGCATCGCGTGGTGATAGCCTCGTGGCAGTCAAAAAGATTGAAGGGGTTCCTGGCTTTGTGGGCGACGAAACCCTTTCTCCGCCCCCCGCTCCCAGCAATGGGAAAGCAACCCGTACACCCACCAAGCCGGTAGCGGTGAAACTAAAACCGGCCAAAGCGGAGGTCATTGCGAAGCCTGCACCACCCCGTACGCGTATATCTGCCGTAGAAGCCGTCGAGGTGAAACCAGACACCGATGAAGCCAAGTCCAAACCAGCCCGCACGCGACGCACGCCTGCACAAAATGTGTCTGAAAGTGGACCTGTGCAACCGGAACTGATTCCCACCGAGCCAAGCGAGGGCAATGGCACAAGCTCCAAATCGCCGCAGTCGGCCAAGACCAAAGTAGAGCGGGTGCGCAGTGTAACGGCCAGCCAGAAGAAGTCTAAGAAATAGCGGAAAACAAAAATTCCCGCCAGCCGGAGGATTGCTGACGGGAATTTTCAGAACTCCATTTTCGCAACACACCATTGTGTTAGCGGTTGAGACCAGTATAGTGCTTGGCCTAGACGATGGCAACGGGGAACTCTCCTTATCCCAGGGTGGGGGTTTCCCCACCGTACCGTTGCTCAGGCCAAGTGTTTTGTTTTCTCCAAGACGGGCTTCAAGCCGCCATTCTGTTCAAGCAAAAAGCCGTGGGTGATCAGTCCATCCACCACATTAGTTCCCAATCCAGCATAGACTACCTTCTGCTTGGTAGGCAGATGATCGTACCCAGCAATATACGAAGCAACATACATTAGCACGTCCCACTCCTGTACTGTTAGCTGTTTCATGGTCTACTCCTTTTCGGTGAAAGGCTCCCAGAGAAGTTAATCAGGCTTCTTGTACTCTATAGTATGTTTTTTTGAGACGAAAAATACACGCCAGATTGATTGAAAGGCCCAAGTCAACTGGGTTAGATATGAAAGACTGCGGCATAGGCAGCATCTTGCAGGGCGGGGCGAGCCAGGGTAAAAGGCGTCACGTCGTGGGTGGTGCGGCCATCTAGCACCAGTTCGCTGAGGATTTTGCCCAACAATGAGGCGAATTTATAGGCATGGCCCGCGCCCACACACGTCCAGATCTGGGGATGCTCCGGTAGATGATCGATGATGAAATCTCGATCCGGTGGCATGGTGTAGAGGCAAGTTTTTGTGCGCAGTTTGGGACCCAGTGCGCGCGGTAGATTCTCCGCCATGAAGGCGTCTAACTGTGCTTCACGCGCCGGGTTTGGCTCGAAAGTACGCGTCTCGGCGGTGACAGCCTCACCCGCAGCGTCGATCCCGGCTTTGGTCGCCACTTCGCCATAGACCGGAAAGCCGTAATAGTCGAGGGCATCTTTCCAGATCCAAATGGGAAAGCGGTCGGGCGCAAACTCGTGCAAATGGGGCGTGGCGTAAAAGGTCACCTGTTCCTGGGTCACCGTGAGCGGGAGATTGAGGCCCAGCGGCGCGAGCAGAGGTTTTGTCCACGCCCCCGCCGCTACGATTAACTGTTGCGCTGTGAAAATGCCCTGGGCTGTGTCAACACGCACACCGCCATCTGTCAGGGGTTCAATGCGCTCAATTGGGCATCGTTCAAGCACTGTTGCGCCATAGCCGCGCGCCAGCGCTACATGAGTAGCAATGCCCTTGCCCGCGTTGACAATCCCCGCGCTTGGCTCAAACAGACCCACCATCTCGGCACGGCCCTGGAATTGGGGATGGCGGCGGCGGATCTCGCCGTCGTCCAGCCGTTCATAGGGGATGGCGGCAGCGTCCATAGCCGTAGCATAGCGGTCAATATCATGTAGATAGGCGCTGTTGGCGTCGGCAATCTCCAGCCCGCCAGTTTTCAGCACCAGATCGACGCCAGATTCGGCCTCTACCGTGGCCCATGCCGTAAACGTATGGGGGGTAAGCCGCGTATACTTGGCGTCGTGATACATCAAGCGGATAATGCGCGAATGGTCCTGCGAGCCGCCGTGTTCGTGGTCCAATGCGAACTGTTCGATGCCCAATACATCCCCGCCCAGGCGACGGGCCAGCCAGTAAAGCGCTCCGCTACCGATCCCCCCGCAGCCAAGCACAATCGCACGATAATCTGTCTGCATAATCTGTCCTTATACCACGGCAAAGCCGGTATGATGACGAAGTTCTTCAGGATGGAAGCCGAGCACAATATCTTCTTTGGGCACGCCCGCAGCCAGTAATTCATCGGCGACTGGTTGGTCAGTTCCATCGTGCTGAATCCAGATCTTGCCATCGATAATGTCAAGGTGAACCACCGAGCCGTGGATGCGTTGATAGCCATTCCAACCGATCCGCTTAACTTCATAATGATCAGAAGTTGGGTCAATCACAACTTCTGTTTCGACTTTGCCATAGGAAGGTTTATAACTGGCGTACTCCTCAAGAATTTGACGTACAATTGCCCGGTACTTCTCTACTCGATCCATTGCACGATCCTTTCCGCTTGTTCATCAAACACTGTACGTTTGTACGTTTGTACGTTTTTCTACTTGAAGATGTCTTGCATTTCATGCTAAAGTCAAGATAGTCGAGAGGGCTACATCTAGTTGGTCCGCTGGGGAGTGCCTCACTCGGCTCCCAATGGTCGGGAGGGCTGCATTAAGCGGTTCGTTGAGGAACACCTCACCCGGCTCTGCCATATCACCCCTCGGAGAAACTTCTCCGAGGGGTTTCTTTAACCAAACCTATAGGAACAGCGATGCATATTCTCTATCTTGATGACTCCGGCTCTGTTCAGAATCCAGATGAAGAATACTTTGTTCTGGGCGGTGTCTCTGTTCCTGAACCCAGCATTCGTTGGCTTTCTCACCAAGTGGAAAAACTTGCCGAAACGCTGTCTCCCAGTGCTCCTGCAGATGTTGAATTTCATGCTGCCGAAATCTTTGGTGGGCGCACCGGCATTTGGAAAACCTACAAAGACAAACAAGCGCTGGTCTGATAAATCATTGAAAATGTTCTCTGTGTACTGGATGATGCTTATGCCAATGTTGTCGTATTTGCGTGTGCCATTCATAAACCCTCCTATCCAAAGGAAGATATAGTCACCTTGGCCTTTGAAGATGTCAGTAGTCGTTTCGATATGTATCTTTCCCGCCAATACGCAAGCACCAAAGAGAATCAACGCGGCCTAATTGTCTTAGACAAGACTTCCTACGAAACCAATCTTCAAAATTTAGCCTATACCTTTCGTAGATCAGGCAATCGATGGGGTAGTTATCTCAAAAACATTTGTGAAATTCCACTCTTTGTTGATTCAAAAGCCTCACGTATTATTCAATTAGCTGATCATATTGCCTATGCTATTTTTCGCAGATACAATGCTGGCGATCTTAACTACTTTAACTGCATTGAAGGTCGGTTTGATCAGGAGCAAGCAACTGGCATTATCCACGGTCTAGCGCATAAACAAACCCAAATTCCCTACTGCACCTGCCCGGCCTGCATCACTCGGCGTTAATCTTCTGTTTTTACATCTCGTGCAATTTGCCAATTTGCTGGCATAGCCCCTTCCCTCCGTTAATTATACAGATTGCGTCCAGCTAATTCATGCTTTCGTTTCGCCACAAACTCGCGTAATTCCTCGCGTGTAGATTCATCCATCGCTGGCGCTTCGTACTCTTGTAATAGCTGCTTCCAGAGCAGATCGGCGCGCATGGCCGCATCAAACCGGCCTGCTTCGTCCCAGGTTTCATAGGGCAGGCGGTCGGCGAGAAAGGGCTGATAAAACGCTGTGGTATAGCGTTCTCGCGTGTGCGCTGTGCCCAGATGATGTCCGCCCTGGCCCATACTGCCAATCGCCTCCACGGCCAGGGTATCATCGTTGATCACTGGTCCCTTGAGAAAAGTTTGGAACATGGCAAGATGCTCAATGTCCAAGATCATCTTCTCCAACGAAGCGGTGAGGCCGCTCTCCAGCCAGCCCACAGCGTGCATGACAAAGTTGGTGTGGGCCAGCACACAGGGCCAGATCGACCACTGGGTTTGCATGGCGGCCTCGGCGTCGGGGACTTTGGCCGTGGTCAGCGTGCCGCTACCACGATAGGGCAGCTTGTAATAGCGGGCCATCTGCGCGCCCAAGAGGAGCGCCCATGCCCCCTCCGGCGTGCCAAAGGCGGGCGCACCCGATTTTAGATCTACATTGGCGGTGAATCCGCCGTAGATCACCGGCACGCCGGGACGCACCAATTGAGTCAGGGCGATGGCGGCCAGTGCTTCGGCATTTTGCTGGGCAATCGCCGCCGCCATAGTCACCGGACTCATCACGCCGGCCAAGATGAAGGGTGTAATAATCGTGACTTGCCCAGCGTGGGCAAAAGTGATCAGTCCGCCCACCATGCGGTCGTCATAGCGCAGGGGGCTGTTGGCGTTGATGATGCCGCCGATGACCACGCCCTCGGCAGGCAGCGTCTGCCCAAAGATAATGCGCGTGGCGGCCACAGCATCGGCGGGGATGATGCGTCCGTGGGCAGCCTCCATCATCGGCTTGTCGGTGAGGGTAAAGCCCGCCCACAATCGCTCCAAATGGCGGTGCGAAACAGCGACATCATGTGGCACAACCAACTGTTCCCCGGCGATGTGCAGCACGCCGGCCATTTGTACAAGCTTTTGCATGTTGTGGAAATCTTCGAGGACACCGGGCCGCCGTCCGCGGTCGAGATCATGGGCAAAGACTGTGCCGCCATTGGGCGCAAAAAGCAGGCGATTGTCGCCCACAGTGACGGTGTGGGCTGGGTTGCGGGCATGCCAGGTAAAGCGCTGCGGCGCTTTCGCCACCAGATCCAGCACCAATTCCCGTGCCATGCGTACCCGGCTTGTCTTGCGATTGACCTCGGCCCCCGCCGCCGCCCACAGATCCAGCGCTTCCTCATCCAAAAACTCGATGCCGTTCTCTTCCAGCACACGCATTGACGCATCGTGGATCTGCTGGACGCCAGCCTCGCCCACCAATTCCAGCGGCGGCATGGGATTGCGGATCTCGGCGAAGGGGATCTGGCGGAAGGGGGATTGGACACGTTCCTGGCGCAATTGCGCTCGACGTTGCGCCCGCTGTGCGCGATCCTGGGGAATGGTCATAGGGCCTCCTGGGGCGATGGCAAACGTTACAGAAAAATCACAGCGCATAGACGCAGAGATTACAAGAGATCCATCAAAGCGCGTCTACTTTTTACGCGTCCTCTCGGCATACACTTGCAAAAAACGTGTTGCGTGTTCCGTGAAGTCAAGACCACAAAACATTTTCACTGACATTGTACCATTTCATCGGTCTGTAACGGCTGGCAATACTCACAAGGAAGAGATCTATGATCGCAAACGATTCTACCCTGCTCAACCGGTTGGCGCTGGTCAAACAGCTCTATCACCACGCCGCCGAACATGGGCGGTCCACAGCCACGATTGACAAGATCATTGCCATTACCAGCCTGGATCACGCCGTAGAGATGCTATTGGAAGGGGTGATTCAATCGTTCCCCACGCCGCAGCGCTTTGATGGACCGCCAGCGCTCTATTTCGCCGATCCGAGTAAATTGCGCACCCAGGAATTTTTGGTGGAACGGGCCGGCTTTTTCCGGCTGTGGGATCAAGTGGTGGCGATCTGTCAGGAACTGCCCGAAGCGCAACGGCTGCCGCTTAAACCTGAAATGCGCAGTCTGCACTTGGCGCGCAACGAAGCCCAGCACAATGTTAAAGTGCCGTCTAGCGAATTTTTGGCCGAGATGATGGCGGCGACGCGTACTTTTTTGGATCACCTGTTGCAGATCACGTTTAGTCTGACGCTGCGCCAGATCAGCGAAGCGTTGATGGTGCAGACGCCGCAGGTGCGTTGGGTGTTGGAAGAAGCCCACGCCGCCCTGTCGGAAAACGACGCGTTGCGCTTTGCGGGTCTGTTGCGGCTGGGATTTACGTTGGCCCAGGCGATGGCGGTGCAACATGTGCATGTGGGCCGTTTTGTGGGGGTGCAACCGCCTATGCAACTGCTGGAGCCAGCCTTGGCCGAGGTTCACCCGGAAAGCGGCATGGCCGTGGGCTTAAAGGATCTACAATCCTATCTGACCCAACTCCATGTGGAATTGACCAGTCTATCGTTAGAATTGGGGCTGGGTTTGGAACGCCAGTCGTTTACGCGCTTTTCGCTGCTTACACCGGCAGTGCCGTTTATCGAACCAGGTGGCAACATCCGCTGGCTAGAATCGGGGCAAAATATGCGCTGGCTATCGACACAATTGACGCCAGATACATGTATGTGGATGCAGGAATATGCGCTGACAACCATCCTGCGCTGGGAGTCCGAAGGGCTGATAAGCGGCCAAGCGTTCGACGTGGACTTGAACCGCATTCAGAATGAACTGACCAGCCTCATCCAGCAACAGGCACAGACGGTACACACGTTTGTTGTAAATGTGTAAGCCTGCCCAAACGAGTAAGGGGTAGGGAGACTGTGTCTCCCTACCCCTTACTCGTTACTCCCTATCTCATTCCTCAAACAAGCGCCGGGGCAGGCTCTGGCGGGCTGCGCCAATCTGTTCCACCAGCGCATCATGTACCCCCGGCTGGCCGTTGCTGGCGATCAAACTTTTGCAGTCAAAGCGATAGGGCGCGCCGCCATAGGTGGTTAATTTGCCGCCGGCCTCCTCAATCAGCAGTGCCCCTGCCGCAACATCCCACGAGTTGAGCCAGCCTTCCCAATGGGCCGTCGTAAAGCCCGCCGCCACCAATGCCAGTTCAATCGCCGCCGAACCGAGACAGCGTACACTGCGCGCCTGCGAGAGCAATCGTGTGAACTCAGCGGTGTTGTTGTCCTCGTGCCGGGTGCGGTGATAAGGAAAGCCCGTAGTCAGCGTAGCGTTGCCCACTTGATCCACGCGGTTGACATGCAACCGATCTTCTTTGCCATCAAAGCGGCGACGAAACGCGCCGGTACCGCGCTCCGCCCAGTAAAGATCACCCTGGGGCAGGGCCAACACCAGCCCAAAAAGCGTGACATCGCGCTGGTTGAGGGCGATGCTGATCGAGTAGAAAGGCACGCCCGACGCATAGTTGACTGTGCCGTCAATGGGATCGACAATCCAAAAATATTCGGTGTCCGGGGCTTGGTTGCTCTCCTCACCCCAGAACCCAATCGTTGGATCGAGTTTACTCAACTCGGTGGCAAGCAGTCGTTCGCTGGCGAGATCGGCTTCGGTGACAAGATCAACGGCGGTGCTTTTGCTGCGGATATTTTGCAGGCCATCGTCGAACATCCCCACCACCAGACGTCCAGCCTGGCGGGCAATCTCAATTACCGCAGACGCGGATACAGGCATCTCAATGCTCACGTCTACATCTCCTCGCGGTATTGGAAACCGCGGCGTTGGCGTTCGGCGAGAACGGCCTTGCGGATCATCTCGCGCACTTCCAACGGGTCTTTCACGTTATTCAACGTAATCGACGGATCGCTGGGGTCGTTGCTGAGAATTTCAATGTCACCGACGTTAATGGCACGTTCCCCCAAGTGCTGTGTGATCGAAGTGTCGCGCACGCGCACCAGTTCGATCTCTTCCAAATCCGTGCTGAGCAGCCCGCGAAAAACGCGTAAACGCTGGCTGGTTAGCTCATAGGTCACGCCGATAGAGAGATAGGGGCGGCCTTTCCAGATCAGAATCTCGTCTTCGTTTGTGTTGCCAGTAGGCTGCCTTGATTGAGCATGGGCATCCTCTTCCAGGGCGGCCAACGCCTCGACCATGCCATCAGCCAGGGCGTTGACAATGGCCTGCAACTGGGGTTGAGGCACGGCGGTAATCTCGACCCCGCCTTCGGCCAGGGATTGGTAGACACGGGCCGAGAGCACTCGGCGCATTTCTTCTTTGAGCATGGGTTATCCTTTTGGTGAAAAGGGGAACGTAATCGTCAAAATCATATCATCCGTACGAGGGTGGCGCAACAGTCTACTAAACTGAGCAATTACCCACCTCAAAATCTTGTTGTGCAGGGCAGAGTGCGGTATAGTACCAAGTTAGAAACGAACATCTGTTCAGTAAATGGCACGCACGAAAGGACCCCTTTGTGGATATTACATGGTATGGACTCTCCTGTTTTCGCATCCGTGAGAATGGGGTGACGGTCATTTGCGACCCGTATGACAAAAAGACGACTGACTTGACGTTGCCGCGCGCCAAGGCCGATATTGTGACGATTAGCCATGACCGCCCAGGCCACAACTACGCCGAGGGCGTCACCGGTGAGCCGAAGGTGATCAATGGACCAGGTGAGTACGAGGTGAAAAATGTTGTGATCACCGGGCTGACCACTTATCACCGCGCCGAGGGCAAAGAAGAAGCAGAGCGCAACGTCGCTTATTTCTTCGATTTCGATGGCTTTACGGTGGGCCATTTGGGCGATCTGGGGCAAGTGTTGCAGCAGCGACAGGTGGAGGATCTAGGCGAGATCGACATTTTATTGGTCCCCGTCAGCGGCCACAACACGCTGGACGCTGCGCGCATTACCGAGGTAATCAGCCTATTGGAGCCAAAAATCGTGGTCCCCATGCACTATCGCCACGCCGCGCTGAGTCAGTCCAGTATGGATACATTGGAACCTGTGGACAAATTTCTCAAAGAACTGGGGATCTCGGAACCAGTAACCGAGAACATGTTAAAGGTTACAAAGACGGGGCTGCCCGAAGAAACGCAGGTGGTGCTGTTGGAGCCGGCCACCTCGTAAGGTGTAACGAGTAAGATCGTGTTGACAATGCGACAGACCACAGAGCGTCTATTTCGTCGACCCGATCTACTCATTACTCGTTGGTTGTCTGCTACACCTGACTTTTCTCTTTCCCCGGCCAAACCCGGCGCAGACGACGCTCGACCCAGGTGCGGATCAGAATAGGGCGCAGGAGTTCCCAATTCTGCGAAAGCTCTGTGTCGACGCCATTGTTCGCTTCAGAATCACGGTGCGGGGCGAAGCGGTGGCGCACATAGATCTCGGTGATGCGCTGAATAAATGGCTCGCCGCCGGGAATCTGCCGGGAAAGCAGCTTGGCCCGCTCATAGGGGGTGTGGCTGCTGCCAAAGATCGCACCGATACGGCTTGTCCACAACAACAGGCGTTCGTAAAAAAGATCGGGCAGTTCGGCCTCAAAGTCGTCTGGTCCTTGATAGAGCCGTCGCCGTAAGAACAAAAGCACGCCCGCCACCGCAAGCACGCTGACAATCACTCCCCACCATGCCCACTCTGCGCCGGTCTGCGGAACCATCTCCTCAAAGAATCCGCCATCACTTGTGCCCGGATCAAACCCATTGTCCATCAGAGGATCGTCCATCTGTGGCTGTGGTTGTTGCTGGGCCAGATCTTCGGGCGCGCCAGGGATCTCACCATTGTCGGGCAACTCCACGCCCGATGGTCGGTTGAGGATACTCTCGCCCGCTGTCGGCTCAAATTCGATCCAGCCATAGTTGGGAAAATAGACCTCCACCCACGTGTGGGCGTCCTGCTCGGTGACAATGTAGGATCCACTCTCGCGGTCGTATTCGCCCTCGGCATAGCCGCTGGCGGTGCGCGCCGGGATGCCCAGGCTACGTAACATCACGGTCATGGACGTGGCATAGTAATCGCAATAGCCCTGACGGATGTTAAAAAGGAAATACTCCACCGGATCTTGATCTTCCGACGGCGCTTCGATCTCCTCGTTGTAAACGTAGTTTGTGCGTAAATATTCTTCCACGGCTTTGGCGCGGTCATAAACCGTGAGTTGACTCTGGGTGATTTCTGTCGCCAGCGCCGCCGTCTGTGCCGAAAAGCCGTCGGGCAGTTGCAAATAACGCTCGCCAATCGGCTGTGGATAGTCTGTGCTGGCTTCGCGGAGTGCTCGTTCCGTCACCTGGGTGCTGCTGCTGACTACGCTGTAACTTTCGCCCACCTCCAATGCGCGCTGCATCCTGCCCCAGGTCAATTCGCCTGAGTTGATAGGCGTCTGTGGGACGGGCGGGTTAAGGACAGGCGAAAGTAGCCCGTCAATGGGCACAGAAACCTGCACAATGTCTTGGGGCGCCAACAAGACGCTGCCAATCGAGGAGAGCAGGGTAATCGTGTGGGTGAGGGGGCGACGTTCGGCCCAATAGATCGATGCGACCGGTTCGTTGGCGGCAAATTCCGCTTCTTCCGTAGCCGTGTTGATCCACTGTCGGCCTGTGAAGGTGTCAAAGGCCACCGCCCGCCAATAGCGCCCTTCGGTGGCGGCGATCTGCAAAACCGGGCTGGGTGTGACGTTCCGTTCGCCGCCCAGCGTTAATGTGCGCCCAAAGGTGGAGCGCACCGGCAGGGTCTGGCGGTTGATGCCCTGATAGAGCCGATTCCACTCGGTCGTGGCCTCTTGCCAGCGCTCGTTGATGGGCGCCAGGAGTTGATTAAACTGGTTGTTACGCCCCAAGTTGGGCGTGACAAACGCCAGCACGATCACCGCCACGGCGTAGAGCAAGCCGTTACGCATAAAATCAAAGGTAATGTCCTGGCTAAAGCGGATACGCAAAAAACGCCAGCGCTGTTGATGTGAGATCAGATTGCTCCACGCCAATAAGATCAATGAAACCACACAAAAGGCGACGAGCAGGCCAATCACAGGCCGCGGCGCATAATAGGTGTTGACCAAAATCGCAATTCCCGCCAGCAAAACACCACGCCAGACGTGCCCATGCCGAAAGACGGTCCACGCGCCCAAATAGGCCAGCCACCAGATCAGAAAGCCGATTTCAAGAATAAAGACATAGTTGTCATTGCTGGCGCTGCCGCTAAGCGCAGCCTGCACCCATTCTAGCCAGCGCTCCAACAAAAAATAGGCGCGTGCTTGCAAAGCGGGTACGCCGTGGTCGACAAAGGCCAGCACACGCGGCTCCTCGCCCACCAGTCGGGTCATCAAAAAAAAGACCCAGGCCAGTCCTGTGGAGAGGCTATGCGAGAGCATGAAAAAGCCGTCGAAGCGGCTAAAGGCCATCAATGTACCCAGGACCACTGCCATCAATGTCACCGGGATCAGCAAAGTCATGTTTTCGACCCAGCCCGCGGCATCCAGCGAAAAGGCCAGCAGCAAATAGAGAAAGCCCACCAACACCGCAATCACAGCGCGGCCTTCTTGAAAATAGACCGGCGAATAGCCGACTTCCTCGTCAGGCGTTTCCCAACTGGAGGGCAATTCTGTGGGGCGGGTAGTCGCGTTGAGGGTGGCTCGGTTTGTACGAAACGCCATACAGGGTATGTCTTCCTAAACAATAAAGTGTAAACACGCAGCTCTAGTCTACAACAGCAGCCAAAAGATAGCCGTCAGCAACAGCACAAAGATCATTAACGCAATTGCCAGCAGCCCCAAGCGGATCAGACTCAGCGTCTCGGCGTGAAAGACTAGCGTTTGAGGCGCGTCGTTCACAGGCAAGAGCCATGTACGCGCAGGCGATCCCTCTGGGCCAGAACGCATGTGGACACGCACGTGACTGGATTGGACCAATTCTTGCCAGTGCTGGGCCTCTTGTTGGTGATAAAGCGCGAAAAGCTGGCCGCGTACCTGATTTTGAACGGCGGTGAGCGCAGCCCCCGGCGACGTATCGCCGCTTTCGGCGTAGCGCTGGCGCGCCAGCAATGCGCCTGTGCCTTGCCATTGATCAACCACGGTGCGCAGATCCAGCGGCTGTGTGATGGTCACCTCTTGCCAGAGCAGACGGGCGCGCTGTTCAATTTGCGGATCAAGGGTGATGAGCATGGAGCGCAAGATTGCCCAATCGGCCAGCGGCGGGATGGCCTGGGCTAATGCCACACGCTGAGCCAACGCCGTCGATTGTACCTCGATGCGCACATGCTGAGCATCGGCCAGAGAGACGCTTACACCCGGGGCGCGCACATCCTCCCAGGCGCGGCGTAGCCCTTCCGCCGCTTGTTGGGCCTCGCTTTGGCGTCCGGGCCGAGGGAGCGCCACGGCTTCCAAGTGCAATTCGCCAGGACCCACAGTCACGGTCATCTGCCAGCTTGCCATCAGCGCCCGATTTTCCGGGCGGGGCAACAAGCTTTCATCGACAATGGCGGGACCGGCCAGGGCAATGGCGGCTTCTTGGTTGTCTTGGTTGAGCAAAGTAAGTGCCTGTTGCAGTTGGACAAATTCACGCTCAGAGGCTAACCAAGCTAGATCCACCGAGCCGGGGGGAAGAATAGCGAGATCGTCGAGACGGGCCGCGGCGCGTTGCCACTCTTGCCGTTGCTTGGCACGCTGAAATTGGAGACGTAACCCCTCAGCCAGCCATTGGGTCACCTCAGGACGACGCTGGTCATCGGCCGCAAAGGAGGTAAGGGCGGCGTTGGCCTCATTCACCACCAGATCTACATAGCCCATATCTAGGCTGCCATCGGCCAGTACGCTACGGCTGCGATAGAGCGCCGTTAGCGCCCGGTGCAGGGGAGCTTTGACCTGAGGCTCGTTATCCGTGCTTTGCGCATGGGAGAGGCCGTCACCATAGGCGGCCAGCGCCTGGGCATAGAAGCGCTCGCGACTGCTCTCGTCGGCCTCCGGCGCGCGGTAGAGTTGGGTATAGAGATCGCCAAGACGCAGAAATTGATCAGCGCTGGGCTGAGCGGCCAACGATTGGCGCGCTTCCCCGATGGCGCGCCATAGGGTGGAATCAATGGCCTGCCATGCTACCTGTGCTGGCGGCGCGCCATCGGCCAGCCATTGGACTTTGACGCCGTCATAGGTCCAGCCATCCGGTTGGGTGGCAATCCAACTTTGGGACGGAAAGACGCCCGATGTCTCGCCCGGCAGGGTGAGGGTAACACGCCAGCTTTCCGGCACGCCCGGCCACGCAGAAAGTGCCGATAGCGGATAGAGCACGGTAGTCAGGCTATCACCGACTAGCCGCATCTGATAGGTAAGCGCCACCATGCGGCGGCCGTCGGGCGTAAAAGAGATGACTGTGGTCTGCTGGCCCGGCGTGGCCCCAGGTTGCAAACCCACCGGCTGCCCATCCACGCTTAACGTCAGCCTGTCGGGCAGAAGAGTCGCGCCGCCGACAGGGGCAATTTGGAGCGGGGCGGAAAGATTTTCGCGCCCGATGTTGTGCAGCCGATAGATCGCCCGCGTGGAAAGAAAGATCTGTCCATCTTGCACGCTGAGAATAAGATCCTGGGTGTGGGTAGTCAGACGCAGCGCCGAGGGAATCACCGGCAGCAAAAAGAGGTGCGACGGGGTATTGGGGCTGACTTGTAACACAGGCAACGCCGCATAGCCTACTTTCAACTCATTGCGCCAGCCCAGGAATCCGAGCCAGCCGCAAATGAAGAAAAGCCAAAATAGATGGAGAGTTGCAAAACTAGTACGCTTTTGGTATCGTGACACTATTGGTGTAACCAATTGATCTCTAAAGTCTTGAAGCACAAAGATGCGTCCTGCGCGTAAAGGGTTTTGGCCTTGTGGGTGCGTCTCAGAATCTCTTCTGCTAACGTTGCCCAGGACCGATTCGTTCAACTACTTGCGTGGCCCATCGGGAGGGGCATCGGTCGTATGGTCAGATTGCTCATGAAATGGGATATTAAAATGGGGCGTGAACAGCCCTATTTTGAATTTGTAATGCGCGAGTTTGCTCCAGGTTTGATGCAACTGGGTATTGAGCCTGCTGAAGTGTGGTATACCATTTACGGGGAAGGTCCGCAAATGTTGACGATTGGGGAAGCCAATAATCTGGAAAAACTCCAGGCGATTTTAGAGAGTACCAGTTGGAAAAAACTGCATGCCAAACTGCTTCTCTATGTCACAAATTATAGCCAACGTATTGTGTCACACAACAGTCGTACCTTCCAACTTTAGTGCCTTCTGGTCTTTACGAATTGTTAACAAACCTTACGTCCCCTCTCACTAATTCCCCATCCCTACGCTTTGTTCACCCACTTTTGATTGTCAGCAAACAGCAAGCGCAAATTGTTGAAATTTTTCTGGCTTTCTCTATCCTATAAACAGAGTTGTTAATCTAAAATAGTTGCGATGGAAGTCTATTTTTAAGTTCTTGTCGTTACGCTATTGGCACTATCCCCGGGGTACCAAGAGCGAGAGCCAAGAGACATTCACATTTACTTTAAAGGTACGTGGATTATGAAAAAACCAGAATCAAATGTATCTCAGGGGAAAAGAGGATATTTGCAACCGATGCTGACGCCTATGCCGCGTCTGATATGGTTGCGTCAGCGGTACGATTTGAATGAAAGTGCCAGCCAGTTACAAACACAGATGCGCCATGCAGGGTTTAGTGTGGAAATCTTAGATGTTTTCGACACGAATCAACAACAAATTGCCCAGGCTGACATGATCTTGTTAGATGCATTTGATCGGGTAGATGGGATTGTGGAGACCGTTGTTTCGAGGATTCGGATTGAAAGCCGCGTACCGTTGGTGATGTTGACCGATGGCTACTCTACGGATCAACTTGTGACAGCATTGACCGCAGGGGCGGATGCAATTTGGTCTTTGAATACTCCTGTGGAAGTCTTATTGGCCCGTTGCAAAGCTTTGTTACGCCGGTGGATTGTAGTCGGAAATCGCGTAGATAGCCGTGGGGCGTAAGCGATCGTTTCCATCCTTATAGGTTTCTTGTGGTTTGCCCTTGAAAAGCGCCCGCAGAGTCGAGACTCTGCGGGCGCTTTTTGGATCGGCGGGAATTTTATAGCCGCGAACGGGGGTCAAGCGCATCGCGCAACCCGTCGCCCATAAAGTTGATGCTGAGAATGGTGAGCGAAATAAAGAGGCCAGGCCAGATCACAACCCACGGCGTGAAGGTGAGAAAATCTTTGCCGTCATAGAGCAAACGGCCCCAGGTGGGTACGTCTGGCGGAAAGCCCAGCCCCAAGAAAGAGAGGGCAGACTCGGTGAGAATGGCGCTGGCAACGCTAAGCGTGGCCGAGACGATGATGGGGCTGAGCACGTTGGGCAGCACATGTTTCCATAAAATCGCGTGCTGACGTGTGCCGATGTTGACAGCCGCTTCGATGAATTCTTTTTCTTTGATGGAAAGCACGGAACCGCGGACGACACGTGCCGTGGGCATCCACCCTAAGATGCCAATCACAAAGACGATGAGGACAAATATCCCCACCTCTGGCCCAAACATGCCCCGCAACGATTCGCGAAAAAGAAGAATAATAACAAGCAAAAGAGGGAGTTGGGGCAGGGCCAACATCATATCTGTAAACCGCATCAGGGGGTTATCCATTGCAGGGAAATAGCCTGAGAGCGCGCCGATCAGCGTGCCAAAGGCAATGGCGATCACCATCGCCACAAGCCCCACCGCCAAAGAGATACGCCCACCATAGAGATTTCGGGCCAGGGTATCGCGCCCTAGATCGTCGGTGCCAAAAGGGTGAGTGGCGGTTGGGCTTTGATTAGAATCCACAATATTGATGGCTTCAGGATTCACGTTGTAAATAAACGGGCCAACCACAATTCCCAGCACCAGTAACAACAGCACAACCAGCCCCACCATAGAGAGGTGGTTGCGGCGAAATTGAACCCAGGCATCGCCCCAAAGGGTACGTTGTTTGCGTTCCAATGTTTTGGTCATGTGTAAGGTTTGGGGCGCAGCCTCTGATTGTACACTCATAATCTTTCCTCTGTGAGAACACACAAATAAATTTTCAAGTTTCCTCTGCCAGGCCAGTGATTTCCTGTTTCGGACAGTGCGGCGGAGAGAGCGCCAGGGTTCGGTTATTCGTATTGCGTGATTCGTGTTGCGTGAAGAAAAGATGCGTAACACTCATTACGCAACACGAGCGGCAAATTCTGAGGCCCCTTGCGCCGTCCTGGATTAGTGATATTGGATGCGTGGATCTAGCACGCCATATAAAAGATCGGCCACCAAATTAAAGATAACAATCAGCACGGCAAAGATAAAGGTTGTGGTCATAACCACCGGAATGTCAAAGCTTTGGATGGCAATAATGAGCAGTGATCCCAGACCGTTGACACGGAAGATCTGCTCGGTGATAATCGCCCCGGCAAAAATGTTGGGAATGCCCAGGGCCACCAGTGTAATCACGGGGATCAAGCTGTTGCGTAATACATGGCGCACCACTACATAGCTGTCACGGAAGCCTTTGGCGCGGGCCGTGCGCACATAGTCCTGTTTGAGATTGTCGAGCATGGAGGCTCGTGTGTAACGGCTGAGGGCAGCGGTTTGGAAGAAGGCCAACACGGCCACGGGCATCACCATCTGCCTTAGTTGGATGATGAAGCTGGCCCAATCTGTCACTTTGTGGGTGGTATTATAGACGGAGGGGAACCATTTGAAGTAGACACTGAAAACGACAATTGCCAACAATCCGGTAAAAAAGGTGGGAACGGAATAGCCGATCACAGAAAAGACCGAGCTAATTTGGTCGAAGGCGGAATTTTGTTTGACAGCCCCCAAAATGCCCAGAGGGATGGCAAGAATAATCGAAATAAGATAAGCCAGCCCCACCACCCACAGAGTCTGCGGCGCGTGCTCCAAGATCAGATCCACCACGGGCTTGCCACGGCTGGACCATGAGGTGATGCGCAGACGGTTGGCAGAGTCGCCGATTTCTACATCAAAGACCTTTTCAATTAGATTGAGTGGCTCGTTAACAAAAAATTGGCGTAGCCAGAGCACATAACGGATGTGAAACGGCTTGTCCAGCCCCAGCGATTTACGGATCTGGGCGCGGACTTCGGCTTTCACACTCAGCGGCAGCGAACTTGTCGGATCGCCGGGGGCCAAATCGAGGATGGCAAAGATGACAAAGCTAATTAAGAGCAGGGTCGGAATGGCGGTCAATATGCGGCGGATAACATACGTGGACATTGATGACTCCCTAAGGAAAGTGCCTGCGCTAGGTTATGACAGGCCGCTCGGCAACATAACAATGAATGGATAAAGACTGCGATATCTCCCTGTACCGGAGAATCGAACAGACGAAGTGTAGATTAGATCACGCCACTGGGGATGAATCGTATAAAGAGTTGACTGAGTCGCATCAATCACAAAGATATCCAGAACTTGGCTAGTGAATTCTATCGTCAACAAGAGGCAATTTTTAGAACGGTCGAATCAAAATGTCGCCCTACACAATCGAGGTATTGTCCAGAGAACATTCTTCGGGGAAAAGACGAGGACCCTTTTCCTTATGGGTACGGATATTACAATCAAATGATACTCAATGTCAACCAAAGTTTTTGCTGTGCAAAAAAGAGAGCAGAGGGGAAAGGCATCGACACTTATCCGGGCGTTTTCTGTTTGTCGGCGAAGCGTAACAGACCCGCTTCCACTTTTTCTGGAATCTGGCGAGCGTGGCTGCGCAGAAATTCTAATACACGCTGCGGCGGGATGTTCTCCTCTAGGGCACGGGCCAAGCTCCGTTGGTTGATCTGATAGACAAAGTGCGGATAGCTGGATTGCCATTGGGCAAAGCGCTCGACGCGAAAGCGATCCGTGAGCGGGGTGCCTGGTGTCACTTTGATGCGAAAATCCTCGTCAATCACCAGCGGGCGGCGGCGGACCTCGTCAGGAATGCCCGCATCTTGCCCAAGCCAGCGCAACCCCGATTGGCTCAAGGAGATCAGCAGATCATCCCCCGCGGATGGCTCGGCGATGTCAAGCGCGGAAAGCCAATGCAACGGTCCACCAAAGAGAAAGCGCAACAGCGCGCCCTCCACTTGATCCCAATGGTCGAAACCTCGTAGGAATTCTTGCGTAGTGTGGCTACGAATGTACCAGCTCTCATAGTCACCCGTGGGGCGTTGAAAATCTGGCGCATGTTCACGGATGGCGTTGATCACATCGGCCTGGCTATACCAAGCCCCAGGCTGAAGGTTGCGCACCAGATCCAGCACGGCTTCCCGGGTCTGGTGTGGGTCGTTGCTCCAATTGCCACTTTCTGTGCAGTGCAGATCAGGCACACGACAGAGATCATTCCATTCTGGCGAAGCCCGCCAGCTTTCCCACAGGGTGGTGCGCTGCTCGTCACGTGTCTGTTCCAAGAATGAATAGACCCGATTACCGTTGAGCCGGACCTGCCCATTGTTCAGGCGCAGCCAGCCCAATTGATTGGCAAGATGGAGCAAGAGCGAAAGCCGAATGCTCTCTGGCGAATGGTTGGCTTCGGGTTGATCTTCTGTCTGAAGCGCGCCCGGATTGTACATGCGTTGGCGCACTTGACGCAGATCCTCGGCCAGGGGATGACCGTCGGCGTTCAGGCGGAAAGGTTCGGTATGCAAGAAGCCCAGCAGTGTCCCCAAATCTTCGAGAAAAGCGTCTTCGGTGATCAACATACGCGAGGCGGGCGGTGCGGGCACGGGGACCAGAGGCAGCGAGCCAGCACCTTCTTGGGCGGTGGGGTTGGGTAGCCAGGGGACAACATCGCTGGGAATGTAGACAATCGTGTGGGCATTCTGGCCTGCGCCTTTGAAGCCACGGCCAATCAGCGCATAATAGTAGAGAAGTTCGGCCACGCTTTCGGGATGATGCCAGGGCATTTCTCGTTCCAGACGGGCAGGCCCCATCTGGCGGATGCCGCCAAATTCGCGGCTAAATTGGGCTTCCACCATTTCGCCGCCTTCGCTCAACAATTTGTCCAGCGCAGCCTGGGCTTGGAGGTGATACTCTGTGAGTTCTTGATAGGCCATTAAGATCGAGGTTGGATCGCTGGCCTGGGCGGCCAATAGCTCCACCGCTTCGCGTCGATTGTCGGCTGCATCCAAAAAGGCACCCCGCAACTCAGCGATTACCTGAAGCAGAATGTCGGGATAGTCGGCGAACATTTGTTGGGTGGTTGGCATGGCAACAGTTCTCGAAAGTTTTTGACAGTGTTGTCAGGGCTTGGGATTATAATGTATACTGAAGTTCTATTGAGAGGAGTTCACTTATGTCATCGCAAAAAAGTTCATCACAACAGAATCCATCAGACAAAAACGCCCAACGCGATCTCGGCGGCTGGGGACTGTCTGATATTTTACGGGATATTACCATCACTTGGCAACTGATGGGCGATCCAGGGGTATCCATGCTGCTCAAACTCTGCTTGCCCCTCTTTGCCCTCTTCGATCGGCTCTCGCCAGTCGATCTGCTCATTGGCTTGCCCTTTGACGATCTGGCGGTCATCGTTTTGGCGTCTCGCCTCTTTGTGCAGATGGCTCCTGCCGACGCTGTCGAGCGGGCGCTGATCCGCATGGGGCGCATGAAGGCACGCCCAGCGACGGAGAAAGCCCCGTCTGATCAACCAGATCGCGACGTCTGGGATATCTGGGACGACGACCCCAAAACCAACACTATCAACGGCCAATGGCGCGTGGTGGATGAATAGAGGGCAGGTGCGTGACTGATGTAAGCCCATTATTCTTTGTTTGTCTGGGGTGATGCAGGGTGGGTGATTTGTGTTGGGGAGTTCTATAACACGAATCTCCCACCCTGCATTATCCAATGCTAGGCCATGTCAACCCGCCATCGCGATTTCTTATCTCAACTTGAGCATTATGAGCGAAATAATCACCGATCGCCGCCTTTCCTCCTTTCAAACCACAACCCAAACGTTTTCGGAAGTAACCGAGCTATTGGATGTTGCGCCTGGCACATTGCGGCGTTGGATTCAACGATTCGGTGAATTTCTCGAAACCTCCAGCACCGAGATCGATAGCCGCTACACATCATCGGATGTGGAAACGCTGAGCATTGTGCGCGGTCTGCTGGCCGAGGGGAATACCTACGAGCAGATCGCCCATCGCTTGCACGTGCTCCACACCAGCGCGGGAAGCGATAATATCGTCGAAGCAGAGAAGGCCCAGGTGATCCCGCTGACGGCATCCCTTCCCAAAGCGGTGGGCGATCTGTTGCATACCGTGGCGGATACGCAACAGGCCATTCTCAACAGCCAGGGCGCGCTGCGTGATCTCATGGGCGTGGTGGTGCAAGATAACTTCAACTTGAAGGAAGAGAACCGCAAACTGCGCGAGCGCATGTTGGAATTGGAGCGGGGCTTCGTTGAATATCAGCGCCGCGAGGAATCTCGCAAAGAAAAATTGGAAAATCGCCTGCGCGCGCTGGAAGGCACGCTAGGCGCGCTGCAACAGCAGGTGGCCCATTGGGTACAGATGCAGCGTCAACGTCGCCGCAGTTGGTTTTGGTAACGCCTGTCCCCAGTGATGACCTCGGATCTGCATTTACGCCGCAAGTGGACGCTGCGTGCCCACGGCCAGCAAGTGATCTTTATCAAACGCAGCAACGAGCGCGCCGCCCACGTGATCATGAAAGCACTGCTGTGGGCGCTCTACCTTCCCCAGTACCCCGATCTCAAAGTAGAAATGTCGATTGGCGACCGCTTCAAACCTGATGTGGTGAGTCTGCCCGCGCATGATCCCTATGCGGAACCGCGCTTTTGGGCCGAAGCTGGTCAGGTCAGCGTGGACAAAATCGGCTCATCGGCACGGCGCTTTCGCCATACCCACTTCGCCGTGGCAAAGTGGAGCACCAGCCTTGCCCCGTTCGAGGAACTTGTGCGCGGCGCGCTGAGCCAGACTCGCCACAGCGCCCCCTTTGATCTGCTCTGCTTCCCCGCCGACAGCGCCGAACGCTTCATTGATGAGCGCGGCGAGATCTACATCACCCATGCCGATGTGGAGTGGATACGGTTGAAGGCTGAATGAGGAGTTACGAAGCAGCGCCACAAAGGAGCATTTTCTGCTCTTTGAAAAATATTTTTGTGTGCTGCGGCGTAGTCAATAGCGAAAGACGACTTTGCGCTTTTGGGGTATCATAGCCAGCAGTGAATTGTCTATTGATAGGCGTTTTTAGAGAGGAAGATGAAGATGATACAACAATTCACCGGAATTATTACACGAGATGAAGATTGGTATGTCTCGTTCTGCCCAGAACTCGATATTGCCAGTCAGGGAAGATCGGTTGAAGAGGCGAGGAGTCACCTCATTGAAGCAATCGAACTCTTTTTTGAGACGGCTTCCCCCTCAGAAATCAAAGAACGAACACAATCAGAGGTCTTCATCACACCAGTAGGAGTTTCGGTTGCCTAAACTGGTTGTCTGTCCGCTAGAGAAGTGTGTGAGATTCTCGGAGCTACATGGCTTTGTTGAAGTGCAGCCACGTGGCAGCCATATTGTCATGCAGAAAGTGATGGAGAACTTCAACCATTACAGTGCCTGTGCCAAATCATAAAGAAATTCGCATTGGTACATTGCGCTCCATCATTCGGCAGTCTGGTCTACCCCGGGAATTGTTTGAGACAGAATAGTCGCTACTTGCACTTGTGTGGACAAAGCAGCATCTCCTCGGATCCGAGGAGATGCTGCTTTGTCCACGCCCACTGCGAAACTTATACGAAGGATTGCCACAAAGGAACATTTTCTGCTCTTTAAAAAATGTCTTTGTGTGTTGCCGCGAAATTTAGCTACGCCAAAAACGGCTGCAAAAACTGCTGCGAAAGCTGCAACCCGCGCACAGCCAACTCTGGGGTCTCTTCCCACACAGGATCTTCATGCTCCACACTGAGAATGCCGTTATAGCCGATCTGATAGAGCGTGTCCAGGTAGCGGGTCCAATCCACCGCACCGTAGCCGGGCAAGCGATAGCGCCACCAATTGCGGCTTTCGGTTTCTTCTAATTGTCGCCCATACATGCCGTAATAGTTGCGCCCAACCGGTAGAATTTCGGTGTCTTTGGCGTGGGTGTGATAGATGCGATCTTGGAAATCCCAAATGGGCTGGATGTAGTCGATGCCCATCCAGAGCAGATGCGACGGATCGTAGCAGAGGCCAATGGCGTCCGATGGCACAGCGTTGAACATGCCGTCCCACAGTTCTGGAGTAATGGCGAGCATGGTTCCGTTGCGCGGCCAGTTTTCAAAAGCCAGACGTACACCTTTGCCCTCGGCGTGGGCGGCAATCGGCGTAAAGACATCTTTGTAAAAGCCCATGTTGTCATCACCGCTGCGGCTAGGATCACGGCCAATCAGGATCACCAGCGTGGGGATCTGCTGCGCGGCCATCGTATCCACGGCTGTGTTGACAGCCTTGACAATCTCCTCTTGGCGCGTGCTATCGGCGCTGAGATCGGCGGGGACGATCGGACCGGCGGCGGCGACCTCCAGCCCTTGCGCACGGCAAAGTTCGGCGGCGCCATCAACATTCAGCGGCACATCAATGGCCGTGTAGCCTACGCCGCGTGCGGCCTCCACAAACTGCGCATAGGGCATTCCGCGCAGCCCTTTGTTGCTCTGAAAACAGGCAAGTTTCACTCTGATTTTCTCCTATGGATGACGAAAATTGGGATAGTGCTTTCAGCTTACCCTGTTCCCGTGGGTTGTCAAACTGGCAACGCTTGTGTGTGGAATTCTGGTACTGTGCCATTCTGAAAGTGGGGGCGCGGATAGCCGGTCATGCGGATCATCTCGACGGTGAGGCCAGGGCCAAAGGCCATAGCGACGCCAGTCTGTGGTGTGTGCAGCGAACGGCGAATGCGGTCTAGCACAAAGAGGATGGTGGCGGACGAGAGATTCCCATACTCGCGCAGCACCGCCCGGCTGGCTGCCATCATCGCTGAATCAAGCGTAAGCATCTCGGCAAGTTCATCGAGAATGGCCGGTCCCCCGGGGTGAATAGCGCAAAACTGCGGCGCGTTTTCGGGAAAAAGCGAAGCAATGATCTGCGGCGCAACTTCGCCCAAATGTTTGGGGATGCGCGGCGACAGCTTCAACTCAAAACCATAATCGCCGATCTGCCAGACCATTTCGTCGTCGGTGTCGGGTTTCACCTGGGTGTGCAGATGATCAAGGCTAAACAACGCCGGCGCATTTTCGGCGGGCATGCCCACAATACAGGCTGACGCCCCATCGGCAAAGAGTGAGGCCGAAATCAGATTTTCGCGACGGGTGCCAGGCTGAATGTGCAGCGAGCAAAGCTCCACCGAGACTACCAGCACACGCGCCGACGGATCGCCGCGCACAATCTGATGGGCGGTGCGCAGCCCGTTGAACATGGCCGAGCAGCCCATAAAGCCGATCATCGTGCGCCCGATAGTGCTGGGCAGCCCCAATGCACGCACCAATGCTAGATCCAGCCCAGGGGCAAAAAAGCCGGTGCAGCTAATTGTGACCAAATGGGTGATGGAATCGAGCACGGCACGGCGAGTGCGTTCCCCAGCAAGCTCGGCCACAGTCTCTTCCACGGCATACAGCGCCAGCGGTACAGATTCTTGCTCATAGAGCGCCATACGTTCGCGCGTGGTGGCGACGCCGCTCAACGGCTGTCCTGGCGCGAATCGTGAGCTTTCCACCGGTCCCAGAAAATCTTCAATACAGGTGTGGCGGTGGGCAATGCCCGAATAGGCATAGAGCGACCGCAACCAGCGCACCAGCACCGGCTCTTTGGCAAAAGAGGCCGCCACCCATTCAAAAATGCTTTCTTGACTGGCTTTGTAGGGCGGGACCGCTGTGCCCAGCGCGAGAATCGCCGGTGATGATGACTGCATGAGGATGACTCCTTTGTTCAACTGTATGCACTGTTGCAACCCTAACACACGCCCCTCTTTTACACTGTGATGCAGATGCAATTTCCAACTGACGTAGCCTTTGGGCCATTTGCCCACCTCTATCGCTGGGTGACAGACAACCCCATCTGGTTGGCAAATTCTGCGCGCCTGTTGGATGATCTCCCCGCACATGCGTTGCCCGCCGTGATTGTGGATCTGGGGGCGGGGCCAGGCAATTCGGCATTGGCGCTGGCCCTGCGTTTCCCCAGCGCCCACATCATCGCGCTGGACCTCTCGCTGCCCATGTTGTTGATGGCGCAACAAAAGCGCCGCGCTCATGGCGGGGCGCGCCTTGCCCCGCTCCAGGCCGATGTCTTTCGGCTGCCTCTGGCCGATGCCAGCGTGGATGCTGTCACGGGGCATAGCTTTTTATATCTGCTGCCCGATGTTGTGCAGGCATTAGCAGAGGTTCACCGGGTTCTGCGACCGGGCGGGCGCGTGGCCTTTCTGGAGCCACAGGCAGTGGCCCCTGTCTGGGGGTGGTTATGGCAACAGCCGTCGCTGCCCTTTATTCTGTCCATTATCATGTGGCGCGTCTATAGCCGTCTGCATCGACGTTTCCATCGCGGCGAGTTGGCGGCACTGTTGCGGCAGGCTGGCTTTCAATCAGTTCACACGGAGGTGGCGCTTGGCAACTTCGCACTCTTCGGGCGCGGCCAAAAACCCCAGTCGCCTTGAGATCGCCCGCACGCTGCTCATTCACCTGCGGCTCAACTTTCAGATTCTGCTTGCGCCTATCTTCCTTTGGGGCTATTTTTTGGCCGGTGGCTACCCGGATCTGAAATTTTGGGTGGCCTTTGTGGCGTTTCATCTCTGCCTTTATGGCGGCACCACGGCCTTTAATTCATACTATGATCGGGACGAAGGCCCCGTGGGCGGATTGGAAAAACCGCCGCCTGTGGTGGCGGCCTTGTTGCCCTTTTCGCTGATTCTCCAGGGCATTGGCGCTGCTGTTGGCGGCTTGGGTGAATCTGCCCTTTTTGGCGATCTACCTCCTGATTTTCGGCATGGGCTTGGCCTATTCACACCCACGCACACGCTGGAAGGCGCACCCGCTGGGCGGGCTGGCAACCGTGGGCATCGGCCAGGGCATTCTCGCCTCGCTGGGCGGGTGGACGGCTGCCAACGCCGATCTGCTGGCAGTGGATGCTCTCTCTTGGCTGGGGATGGTAGCGGCATCGGCGATTACCGTGGGCTTCTATCCGCTCACGCAGATCTATCAAGTGGAAGAAGATCTGGCGCGCGGGGATCGCACGTTCGCCGCCTGGGCCGGTCCACGCGGATCGTTTCTCTATGCGCTGGCGGTGATGAGCCTAGGCGCGCTGGCACTGATCTTCGTGATCTGGCTGCGGCTTGGTCCGCTCAACGCGCTGCTAGTGTCGATTTTTTATGGGGGCTTGCTGGCAGTCATTATCCATTGGTCGCTCACCTACGATGCCAGCCAGATCATTGCCAACTTTCGCCGGGTGATGCGCATTTATATGCTGACGTCGCTGGGGTTTATTGGGTTTATCGGCGTGCATTTGTTATGGTTGGGGTGACTCTTCTTTTTTTAATTCATTCTTGAAAACTCGGTTTGCTTGTTCATATAATCACAGTCGGTTTCAAATGGGTTTGTCGGCATTCATCCTCTCACTCTGCGCTGCCAGCCGACTTCAGGAAAGCTCCCTGTTTTCTGGCTTTCTTCTCCATTGTTTTGGACTGCATTCCAAATCTATATTCTGTCGCTACTACGTACCCCACGCTAGGTACCTTCCTTTCACCGGATACCCTCGTGCCCGATGCGGGGGTGCTCTATGACTACAACCGCTTCATGTTCGTGCGCGGCAACCCGCTCAGGTACACTGACCCCAGTGGGCATTGTGCCCAAACGATCGGCGATGAAGATTATGAGTGTTTCTACTGGGCACAGAAGATTGCACGAGAATTTGAATGGTCGAGAGCTGATACTGAACAATGGAGCACTGAGAATCTGATTGAATTGTACAATGCACTGGATTCTCATCTTAACTCAGTGAACTCTCAGAATGATGACGACGTACCAAATGCTCCTTTCAAACGAGGCACACTCACTATCGGTTGGGGGGGGCGCAGCATTTGTCCTTCTATGCGTTCGTGGTGGAGTAGGGGTATCTTTTGACCGAAATGGTAACATGGCAATTCATGTTACAGCAGGTGGAGGTGGTTATACAGCAGTCGGTGCAAATAGTATCGGTCCAGCGGTTACGGTCACAACTGCGCCTCATGTTAGTTTATTGGAAGGACCAGCAGTGCAATTTGGCGGACAGATTGGGGAGGTCGCATCAGTAGGGGCTGAAGGCGTCTTCTTTTCTGATTCCGAAGGGAATAACTACTTTGGCGTTACAGCATCAGGCGGTGCAGCCTTACAGGGACCTTTCCCTAGTGAACTGCATGCTACTGTAGAACGGGATGTTTTCTTTATGAGCTTTCCGTTATCCGATATTCTACATAGCTTCAGAAAGATAAGATGAACGAGAATCCAGTAGTAGGCTTTATCATCGGAATCGGCTCTGTTGTATTTGGAGTATTTGCGCTTTTGTTTCCTCTTCAGGCAACCAAATTAACATTTCTATGGCCAAAGTTTATCTTGCCTAGACTGTTTGGAGAGAATGTCCGCCCGCAAACAAAAGAAGCTCTAAATTGGCTCTACAATGAGCCAGAAAGGTATAGGCAAAAATACAAATATCAGTTGTTACTCATGCGTCTTACAGGTTTAGTGGCTATTGTGGTAGGGGTGATATTCATATTGGGCATTTTATCTGTAATATATTAACTTATGGGTCGTTTGTCGCTTGAGGTAATAAGGCTTGGAATGAGCACCTAATATAGGCAAAGGTGAGAGAATGAAAGTTTCCATTCTCTCACCTACAGCTTCAACAGCATGACAGTTGCCACGCGCAAGGTCAGCACGCTCAGCTATCTGCACACGGACCACCTGAGCAGCAACAGCGTTGCCACCAACAGCAGTGGCAATGTCATCGGCGGCGAGGTGAAGTACAGCCTACGGCACGGTGCGCGCTGGCAGTACCGCTAACCTGCCCACCGACCGCACGTTTACCGGTCAAAAGAGCGACGGCACGGGGCTGCTATATTTCAACGCTCGCTATTACTGACCCTTATCTTAACCAATCGATCCAGCCAGATACGCTCGTACCCGATGCGGGGCAACAAAAGCGCCCAGCCAGGGACAAGTTCCTGGCTGGGCGCAGTCGAGTAGCGGGAGATTACTGTGCGTCAGATATCTCCTGATAGGCGACAATCTCCTGATAGAGTTGGTCGACGGTGGTGTGGGCGAAGGTTTCATCTCGCCATGTCAAAAAGTCGCCCTGTCCACGTTGCCAGGCTGCCCAAAATCGGGCAAATTTCGAGGGAGACATGTGGGCCTGTAACACTTGCACCGCCTCTTGCATAATCTCACTATCTGTGTGCACACGGATGCTCACGCTTCCTCCTCGCCTTCTATTTCAAGCATACGCACAAATTCAGTCGGTTCATAGATGCTTACCAAGGGCGTGTCTAGACTTCGATAACGCCGCAGCAAACGGTCATCACAAGTGACAAAGAAATCGGCATTCGCCGACTCCGCACAGGCCAGATGCAGCGCATCTACAGCCTTTATCCCGTGGCCTTCTAATCGTCTGGCACGTTGACGAATCGACTCTGTTACCTGTTGATGCATCGTCGCCATCGCCAGAATCTGGTTGACCCAGAATTGTCGCTCTGGGAACGGACTGCGGCTATTTTCATAGCTGACCACCGAGGAGGTAATCAACAATATGCGTTCTTCCTCTATCATTTGCAAGAGGAGCGAACAGGCGAGCGCTTCCAGCCAGATTCGTGGCTGACTTTGGTCATCAAATGGACGATTGTAGACGCTCGTATCCAAATAGACTCGCTGCATACCAAACCAGCTTTTTGACTTTCTTGGTGAATCGGTTGACCGTATTCTATCATGATTCAGCCAGCCCAGAAAGTGCTCGCATGAACGGGCAACGACCCCACGCTGGGCGCGTTCCTTTCGCCGGATACGCTTATGCCCGATGCGGGGGATCCCAAGCAAAAACCGTCCAGTCGAGGAGTAGTTCTCGGCTGGACGGTTTATTGACAGTCAACCCAATCACGTATCATCATCTTAACGCCATGTCGGCCACGTTGAAGATGCCGGTGCACAGGAGGCCGTCAATGCCCACGTTCATAAAATCGATGACGTGTCCAATGTTTTTGAGCAGCCCAAAGTCATTCAAATTATTCAAGAAGTCAAGGAGTAACAACTATGAAATCTTACACCTTCCATGTATCACTGCCCGGCACGGGACGCGTTTGGCGCAAGTTGGAACTCCGCGCAGATCAGACGTTGGAAGATCTGCACCTTGCCATTCAAAATGCCTATGCGTGGGGCAACGATCATCTTTATTCGTTCTTCATGAGCAACAAAGCGTGGGATCCGGAAACCGAGTATACGCTGCCCGAGGGTGCGCTTTATGAAAATTATGAAGAGGAATATGATGAAGAAGACGAGGCCGAAGAAGGGACGGCCTTTAGCCTGGAAGAGTGGAACGCTATGAGCGAAAAGGAACGCAATGCCATGGTACGCGATTTCACCAAAGAGACCGGATTGCCCGCAGCCTTTTTCCACGAGATGATCAAAGAATTGGAGCAAATGGCACAAAGTCCTGAAATGTTCGAGGATGAGCCGCAAGAGCGTAACGTGCGCGAAACCACGCTAGATTCGTTGGCGTTGAAGCCGAAGCAGGAATTTATGTATCTATTCGACTATGGTGATTCCCACGAGTTCAAGGTGCGTGTAGAAGCCATCGGCGAGAGCAAGGCGGACGAAACCTATCCCCGCCTTGTGGAATCTGTGGGCGATGCACCGGCACAATATCCCAGTTGGGAAGATGAGGATTGGGATGAAGAAAAATAGTTTATACACCATTGGCATCATCAGCCCGGGGGACATGGGCCATGTAGTAGGGCAAGCACTGCGCGAGGGCGGTCTGCGTGTGGTCACCAGCCTGCAAGATCGCAGTGCACGCACTGCGGCGCTGGCCCGATCCGCTGGGATTGAAGACTTGGGATCGGTGGAGGCTGTGGTGGCCGAGGCCGACGCGATTTTGTCGATTCTGGTTCCCGCCGAGGCCGAGCGGGCGGCGCAACACGTGGCCGCAGCCATGCAGCAAATCGGGAAGTCGATTCTTTATGCTGACTGTAACGCCATCGCCCCTCAGACGGTGGCGCGCATAGCCGCTATCATCGAAGCTGCGGGCGGGCGTTTTGTGGATGCCTCGATTATCGGGCCGCCGCCACGTACACGCGAAAGCACGCGCTTCTACGCATCTGGGCCACACGCCGAGGATTTTGCCCACCTCAACGATCACGGGCTGTATGTGATCCCGATTGGCGAGCGCGTAGGCGATGCCTCGGCGCTGAAGATGTGCTATGCGGCGCTGACCAAAGGCTGGAGTGCGCTGGCAACAGAGTTAATGGTGGCCGCGGAAGTGTTGGGTGTGGCCGAGCCGCTGCGGGCAGAGTTTGAGAGGAGCCAAGCGGACAATCTGGCGCGCATGGAGCGGGGGCTGCCCACCATGCCGCCCAAAGCGCGACGCTGGGTGGGCGAAATGGAGGAGATCGCCCGCACCTTTGAAGCCGTGGGCCTCACGCCTAATATTCTTCAGGGGGCCGCTGATATTTATCGCTTCGTCGGCGCAACTTCTCTGGCCGACCGCAATCCCGAAGATCCGGGCCAACCATCATTGGATGAGATGGTGAAAACACTGTCCGATGCGCTGAAAAAATAAGAAGAGATGAGGCGATTGGAGGATTTCAGAAGTCTCTGCAATCTCCAATCGCCAATCTCCAATCGCTTCTATTCCTACCCCTTCACAGCCCCTGCCGCCAGCCCCTGTACCACAAAGCGTTGCGACACGTAATAGAGCACCATCACTGGCACGGCTGCCGAGACGGAGCCAGCCATGATCAGCCCCCAGCGAAAGACGTCGCCGGTGATCAGATAGCTGACCGACACCGGCACTGTCCTCAGACTGGGCGAGGTGATGAAGATCAGCGCCAGCAGCAGTTCGTTCCACGCGCCGGTGAAGGTGAAGACGCTGACGGCGATCAGCCCCGGCGTTGCCAGCGGCAGCACAATGCGGAAGAGCGCGCCTAGCCGCGTTGTGCCGTCCACCATGGCCTGTTCTTCCAGATCGGCGGGGATGGCGCGGAAGTAGCCCATCATTAGCCAGGTGCTGAGCGGGGCGGAAAAGGTGAGATAGACAAAGATCAGCCCGTGTAGCTTGTTGCCCAGCCCCAGTCGGGCGATGATCACGGCCAGCGGAATAAAGAGCAGCGCCGACGGGGTGAGGTAGGCAAAGAGAATCAGGCGGCCAATCCAATCACGGGCGCGATATTTCAGACGCACAAGACTATAGGCAGCCAGACAGCTAATAAAGACAGAAATAATCGTTGCCGATCCGGCCACAATAAAGCTGTTGCGAATGTTGCGCACGAAATCTTGCTTGGTAAAAAGGTCAATATAATTTTGCAGCGTGGCGTTGATGGGCAAAAGCGAGGGCGACCGGTAAATGTCCCTGGGGAGTTTGAGCGAAATCGAGATCATGTAATAGATCGGGAAGAGGATCAACAACGCCAATAGCACCAGCAGCGTGTAATAGAGAATTTTTTGTTGGAGGGTCAGTTTTTGGAGCATGGTGGGTAATCGTCTCTACTCTTCTTGTAGCATTTTGGCAATGATAAAGGCCAACATGGCAAAAACAGGCAACATGGAAACCGAAACTGCGGCAGCCTCGCCAATGCGCAAGCTTTGCATGCCAAAATAAGCCAACACAGGGAAAGTCATGGTAGCGTCGGACGGCCCACCCTGGGTCATCAGCCAAATCGCTTCAAAGCTATTGGTGGTCCAAATCGTGGAAAGCAGGATCACCACCAACACCACATGGCGGATGCTGGGGATTGTCACATGGCGGAAGCGTTGCACAGCGCTAGCCCCGTCCATAGATGCCGCTTCGTACAACTCCTGTGGAACGTTTTGGAGCGCTGCCAGAAAGGCGATTACCCAAAAGGGGAAACCACGCCAAAAGCTGGCGACAATCACGCTGGGCATGGCCAGCGCTTTGGTGCTGAGAAAATCCACGTGGGTCTGCACCCAGCCCAGTTCAATCAAAATGTAGTTAAAAGCGCCGCCCTGCGGGGCAAAGAGCAGCTTCCAGGTGATGTAGGCTACAAAGGCGGGCATGGCCCAGGGCAGCAAAATCAGCCCACGCCACATCTGGCGGGCGCGGATCTGCTGGTTGAGGAGCAGCGCAATGCCCATGCCCAGCACCAGTTTAAGCGTCTGCACCGAGGTCACCAGTACCACTGTGTTGCGAATGGTCGCCTGGAAACTGGATTGGCCCATGAGATAGGCATAGTTGCCCAGCCCGATAAATTGTCCCTCGCGGCCAATCATGCGGTCGGTGAAGCTGATCCAGATGGCGAAGAAAAAGGGATAGACGACAAGGATCAGTAGGCAGATGACCACAGGCGCAACCAACAGATAGCCCAAAATGGCATCGGATTGGCTGAGCGAAAAGCGGCTCTGGCGCTGTTGCGTTTGTTGCATGGGAGAGGCGATTTGTTTTGCCATAATTAGTCTCGGAAAAAGAGATGGGCTGAGGACGTATCCTCAGCCCATCGTCTTGAATCAACCGTTACTCGGCGTTGTATTTGTCGTAGATGGCCTGGCAAGCGGCTTGGGTTTCGGCAATGGCATCGTCAATACTCACACCATCCACCACCACACGCTGCACCATGCGCGGGCTGAGGAAGTTGGTCTGGTATTCGGCAAAGGCCGGGTTGTCCGTGTCGGGGAATGCACCAAAAGTGCCGTTGTTTGCCAGATCAAGCAGGCCCTGGTGAACGGGGCTTTCGCTGAAGATGGGCGCATCCTGATAGGCTTCGGCAGCCGGGCCATAGATGGCGTTGTAGTAGTATTCCATCATAAATTCCGGCTCGGCCAAGTATTTGAAGAGATCGCGGGCCAACTCTTTGTTCTTGCTGGTGGTGGGGATCACACGCACATTGGCGTCCACGGGCGAGATACGCATGGCCGGGCCAGCGGGCAAGGCGGAATACTTGGAACCTTCGGCCAATTCAGGATCGTTGTCGCGCATGTAGAGATAGACGCTGCCAGGATTGGCAATGAAAAGCGCGTTGCCCGATTGATAGGCCACGTTGTCACCTGCGCCATCCCAAGTGGTTGCACCGGGCGGGAAGAGACCATCGGCATAGGCGGTGGTGATCCATTCCAGGAATTCGCGAGTTTCGGGGCTGTCGATGGTGCAATTCTTGCCTTCGTCATCGGCAATGCGCCCACCAAACGACTGCAATACCATGGTTGTGGTGGTGTTGGCATCGCCCACGTTGGAGAGGGCAAAGCCCATGCCATAGGTATCGGGCGGGCTTTGGGCGGCGCGGGCCTGCTCCGCTACATCCAGCCAGGTTTCCGGCGCTTCGGTGAAGCCAGCCGCTTCCAGCACATCGGCACGCCGATAGAGCACGTTGCCGCCCAAGCTGAAGGGGATGCCCCAGCGATGACCGCCCACCCGATCCGGGTTGGTGGCCTGCGTGGCCGCAGGCAGGAAGCCGACCATCTCGTCGATCTCGGCATAGAGATCATCCAGCGGTTCCAGTTGATCTTGTAGGGCCAACAGATCCATGAAGCCGCGGCCCATGTCCAGTGCATCGGGCAGAGTGCCTGCTTCGATGGCCGCCGAGACACGTTGCACGGTCTCGTTCTGGTTGATCATGACCACTTCGACATCGACGCCACGTTCTGCGCCCCACTGCTCAATGCGATCCACGAGCATCTGGTTGGCGGCTTCCGAGAAGATCAGCCCGCCCCAATAGGTGAACGTGCCATCGGCGGCGGGAAGCTCGGCAGCTTCGCCTTCTGCCGGGGCTTCGGCGGCGGGCGCTTCCGCTGCGGGTACTGCTGGCGCTGTCGGCTGTACACAGGCACTGATCAAGAGGGCAAGCACAATGCTGAAAAGCATAGGCAAGCCAAATCGTTTCAAACGGGTTGGGTTGAACGTCATTTTTCTTCCTCCGAAGCGATGTGGTATAGAGTGGGTGAGGTGGGGACAGTAGGAGTACCTACAATCTATGATAGCATGGGGGGAAAAGCAGTGTCAACCAAGAGAGGGCTTGTCCAACTCGACCAAAGCCCACCTTTCCGCTAGAATAGATCCCATCCAGGCAACCCCACGGCACACGCAAAGAGGATTCCCATGACCCACAGCTATAGTCAACCGTCGGAGCAACAGATCGAGCAGGCCTATCAACTGGCGAAAGAGCGCTACGCCGCCCTGGGCGTGGACGTCGACGCCGCGCTGCGTACCCTTGAACGAATTCCCATTAGTCTGCACTGTTGGCAGGGCGACGATGTGGGCGGTTTTGAAGATCCCGACCGCGGGCTGAGCGGCGGCATTATGGCGACGGGCAATTATCCCGGCAAGGCACGCACCATTGAGCAATTGCGCGCCGATCTGGACAAAGCCTTCAGCCTAATCCCCGGTAATCACCGCCTCAATCTGCACGCCAGCTATTTGGATTCCGATAGCAAAGTGCCGCGCAACCAGATCCAGCCCAAGCACTTTGAAAGCTGGGTGGAGTGGGCCAAACGCGGCAACCACGGCATCGACTTTAACCCCACACTTTTTTCGCATCCCTTGGCCGAT
Source organism: uncultured Chloroflexia bacterium (assembly GCA_963721725.1). Lineage (GTDB taxonomy): Bacteria > Chloroflexota > Anaerolineae > Caldilineales > Caldilineaceae > RI-153. The sequence continues at coordinate 167,100 of CAVRLX010000010.1, read as the reverse complement.
GATGGGTTTACGTTGGCCTCGTATGACGAAGGCATCCGCGAATTTTGGATTGAACACTGCATCGCCTGCCGCCACATTGGCGCGTATTTTGGCCGAGAACTGGGCACGCCCAGCATCACCAACATCTGGATTCCCGACGGCTTCAAAGATACGCCCGTGGATCGGGCCACGCCGCGCCGGTTGCTCAAGGAATCGTTGGACAAGATTTTCGCCGTGCCGGTGGACCCCAAAAACAACAAAGACGCCGTGGAAAGCAAGCTCTTTGGCCTGGGCGCGGAGAGCTACACCGTCGGCTCGCATGAGTTTTACTTGGGCTACGCCGTCGCCAACCACAAGATTCTCTGTCTGGATGCCGGTCACTTTCACCCCACCGAGACGATTTCGGACAAGCTCTCGGCGGTGCTGACCTTTGTGGACGAGGTGCTGCTACATGTAAGCCGCGGCGTGCGCTGGGACAGCGATCATGTGGTCACCCTCAGCGATGATCTGCGCGCCATTACCGAGGAGATCGTGGCGGGCGACTATTTCGAGCGCGTCCACATTGGGCTGGATTTCTTCGACGCCAGCATCAACCGCATCGCCGCCTGGACGATTGGCACACGCAACACCTTGCGCGGGTTGCTGCTGGGGCTGCTGCAACCTCGCGATCACCTGCGCGACTTGGAGCGCAACGGCGACTACACCGCGCGCCTGGCCCTGCTCGAAGAACTCAAAGGTCTGCCCTTTGGCGCAGTCTGGGATTACCATTGCCAACGCCAAGAAGTGCCCGTGGGCATCGCCTTTGTGAATGAAATTCGCGGGTATGAAGAGACGGTATTGGCGAAGCGAAAATAAAGGAGAGACAAGGGATTGGGTATTAGATATTGGGTAGCGATTAATCGCCAATACCCAATATCTAATACCCAATCCCTCTATATTATGACCACATACACCACCCTCGCCATCGACCTCGGTGCTGAATCGGGTCGAGTCATGGCGGTTCATTTCGACGGCGGCACCTTACGTTTGGAAGAGTTACACCGCTTTGCCAATGGGCCGGTGACGGTGCGCGGCACGTTGCATTGGGATTTTCTGCGCCTCTGGCAAGAGATCACCAACGGGCATTGAAAAGGGCAAGGCGCACAATCCCGCCAGTCTGGGCGTGGACACCTGGGGCGTGGACTTTGGCCTGTTGGATGCCGCGGGCGCGCTGCTTGGCAACCCGGTTCACTATCGCGACAGCCGCACTGACGGCATGATGGAACGTGTCTTTGCGCGTGTGCCACGGGCCGACGTCTTCGGGCAGACGGGGATCCAGTTTTTACAGATCAACACGCTCTACCAGATCATGAGTTTGGTGGTGGCGCGCTCACCACAGCTTGCCGTGGCCCAGACTTTTCTCACCGCCCCTGATCTGCTCAATTACTGGCTGACGGGCGAGAAAGTCTGCGAGTTTACCAACGCCACCACGACGCAGATGCTCAATCCGCGCACAGGCAATTGGGCCAGCGAGTTGCTCGACGCTCTGGAGATCCCCAGCCACATCTTTCCACAAGTGGTTCAGCCAGGGACAAGGTTAGGCACGTATGCTGGCATCCCAGTGATCGCACCCGCCTGTCACGACACAGGCAGCGCCGTGGCGGGCGTCCCCGCGCAGAACGAACATTTCGCCTATATTAGCAGCGGCACATGGAGTCTGGTGGGGCTGGAAGTGCCCAACGCCATGATCGACGCCGCCGCGCTGGCCGCCAACGTGACCAACGAGGGCGGGGTTGATGGCACGTTTCGGCTGCTCAAAAATGTGATGGGGCTGTGGATCTTGCAGCAGTGCCGGGCGACGTGGGCGGCGCAAGGGCATCCTTACAGCTACGCCGAACTGGTGGCAATGGCAACCGCTGCGCCGCCGTTGCGGGCCTTCATCCAGCCCGACGACACACGCTTTTTGCCGCCGGGGGATCATCCTAGTCTGATCCGGGAATTTTGCCGTGAGAGCGGTCAATCGCTTCCCCAAAGCCACGGCGAGATTGTGCGCTGTGTGTTGGAAAGTCTAGCCCTGCGCTATCGCCATGTACTCGAAGATCTGTTGACGATCTCGGGCAAACATGCCGAGGTGATCCACATTGTGGGCGGCGGCAGCCAAAACGAGTTGCTCAGCCAAATGACCGCCGACGCCACGGGGTTGCCCGTCCAAACCGGGCCGGTGGAGGCTACGGTCATTGGCAACGCGCTGGTGCAGTTAATTGCGTTGGGCGAGGTTGCAAATCTAAGCGAGGGACGGCAAATTGTTGCCAGCATGGGTGGCACCCGTCATTATGGGCCGGACCGTATCCAGAACTGGGATGAAGCCTACCAGCGCTACCGTAACCTGGACAGTGTGGATGTGTGACAAAGGTAGCCACTTCGGCGATTACACTTTGTAACTATACGGGTGCGACGCACTCACCAGAGGTAGATTGGGTGCAAGAACCTGTTGGCGAGTGCGTCGCACCCTAGACTTGTACAGATACGCTATTTTTACCAGTTTGTATGCGATCCGTCTCGGCGTCGCAACTTCGGCGCTTCCCAGAATTGGAAGCTTTGCTGCTTCACCCACGCCTCGTTGACCTCGATGCCCAGTCCCGGCCCGTCGGGAACGGGGATCACGCTGCCGTCGAGTTTGGGCTGCTGCGGGAAGATCTCCTCGCTGTAGCGCGCCGTGGAGGTCTCCGTGGGCGAGACACGCACTTCCAGCCAGGCGAAGTTGGGCACCGCCGCGGCCAGATGCACCGTGGCCGCCGTGCAAATCGGCCCGAGCGGGTTGTGCGGCATCAGGTCGATGTAATGTGCCTCGGCCATAGCCGCCACCTTCATCGACTCAGTGAAACCGCCCACGTTGCAGACATCCACACGGGCAAACTCGGTGATGCCGCGCTCAATGTAGGGCAGAAACTGCCACTTGCTGGCGAACTCCTCGCCGATCGCAAAGGGGATGTCGGTCATGCGTGCGCAGCGCTTCGTAGGCTTCGGGCGTCTCATCGCGGATCGGCTCTTCGAGAAAGTCGAGTGTGCCCGTGGGCATACGCTGGCAGAACGACGCGCTCTCGGCCACGTTCAGCCGATGATGATAGTCGATGCCCAGCACCGGATTCGGGGCCAAGCGCTGCGCGCAGCTTGGCTGAGCCAATGTGCCGTCTGCCCGATCGATTCGCGCGGCTCCAAAGATTCAGCGAATCGGGTTCATAGGGGCGGGGCAGCGAAACGCGGATCACGTTCCAGCCTTTGCTAAGCAGCAACTTGGCACCCTCGATCAGCTCCTCGGCGGTGGATTCGGCCCGCACCGTGGCGAAACAGGGCACAACCTCGCGCTGTTTGCCGCCCAGCAGTTGATAGACCGGCACGCCCAGCGCCTTGCCCGCAATATCGTACAGGGCGATGTCCATCGCCGAAATGGCCGCGGTGAGCACACGCCCGCCCTCGAAATATTGGCTGCGGTACATCTCCTGCCAGAGCGCGCCGATCTGCATGGGGTTGCGCCCGATCAGAAACTCACGATAGTGGTTGAGCGCGCCCACCACGGCCATCTCGCGGCCCGAAAGCCCCGATTCACCCCAGCCGTAGATGCCTTCATCCGTCTCGATTTTGACAATTAACTGGTTGCGATGGCCCACCCAAACCGGGTAGGGTTTGATGTCGGTTATCTTCACAAAAATACCTTTCTGATGGGATTAATGGGCAACGGATCCATCGGCATGGAACGTGCCGCTGATGGTCTTGGGCTTGTAGGGGTACTTCGCCAGCGCCGCTTCTTGAATATCCAGCCCGATCCCCGGTCGATCCGAAACAAGGATATAGCCGCCCTCGCGCTGCACCGGGTGATCCACGATATCGTTGAAGGCGTCTGCCGGGGTGTGGCTTTCCATGAGCACATAGTTAGGAATGGCGGCGTCCAAATGAATGAAAGCGGCCACGTTGACCGGGCTGCCCATGAGGTGCGGGAAGATGCCGACAAAGGCGGCCTCGGCAATGGCCGCGATCTTTTTGACCTGGGTAAAGCCGCCAGCCAGCGAGACATCAGGGCGGATCAGGCTGACGATCTTGCGGTCGATGAGGTCTTTGAACTGAATCGGGTTGTAAAAGCGTTCGCCGGTTGCCATGGGAATATTAATGTGGCGGGCGATGTATTCAAAAGGTTCCACGGCTTCGGGGGCCAGGGCATCCTCGTAATAGAGAATGCGATAGGGCATCAACTCGTTGGCAAGCACAATCGCTTCTTCTGGGCGCAGGTTACGGTGGATCTCCAGCCCCAGATCGATCTCGTAGCCAACCGCGCTGCGGATGGCGTCCACAATCGCCACGGCAGAATTGATCACACGCGCTGGGCGTCTGCCCCTCGAAATTGGGCAAGAAGGGCTGAGTGCGTAGCGAAAGATAGCCCGCTTCCACCCCCTGGCGGGCACTTTCGCCGCGGGCCTCCGGCGTGTCGCCGGTAATGTTGGCAAAGACTTTGATCTTGTCCCGGCACTTGCCGCCCAACAGTTGGTAAACAGGCAAGCCCACGGACTTGCCCAGAATGTCCCACAACGCCATGTCGATGGCACTGAGCGCAGCGCTGATTACCGCGCCCATGAAGTGCGTATCACGGGTGATGGTCTGGTAGTGGTGCTCAATGCGTCGCGGATCTTTGCCGATGTAGTATTCGCTCAAGTCCTGAATGGCGCGGTGGACCATGCCGTGGTGTGCCCACAGCCCGGCCTCGCCGTTGCCGATGATGCCCTCATCGGTGTAGACGCGCACCAGCAAAAAGCGATCCACCAGAAAGGGAGTGATTTTCTCGATTTTCATCGTTCTGATTCCTCAGGTTGCGTGTAGAGGTGACTTTTCGATAGTTGGGATTGGGGGTTTGGGGATACGGCTAAAGCGGTTCAATATTTCCGCCGTCAGTATAGAAGCGTCTACGGGGGAAGTCAACCGCGCTGGCGACAAACTTTGTTGCCTTGCCCCTAACGCTCTGCTAAACTTGGGGCAATTCAACAACCTGTTCATCACACCCAAACATCGGAAAAAATGACCATGACTCTTGCCGATAACCGTACCCAAACCCTGTACGAAGAGTTCACAAAACAATTGAAAACGAAACCTCAGTGGATGGCCGTTGCGCCGGGCCGCGTCAACCTCATCGGCGAGCACACCGACTACAATGACGGCTTTGTGCTGCCCGTGGCGCTGGAACGGGACGTGCGCCTGCTCTATAATCCCCGCTCGGATCGCCATGTGCGCCTCTATGCCGTGGAGTTCGACGCTTGGGCCGAGTTTGATCTCGACGATCTTAAGTTCAACGATGAGCACTTTTGGAGCAACTACGTGCAGGGCGTGGCCTGGGCGCTGGAAGAGCGCGGCCTGCGTCTCACCGGCATCGAAGGGATCATCAGCGGCAATGTGCCGCGCGGCAGCGGCCTGAGCAGTTCGGCAGCGCTGGAGATCGCCTGTGCCAAGGCGTTCATGGCGGCGGCGGGTCAGCTTGATGCATTGCCCGGCCCGCAGATCGCAAAGGCAGCGCAGCGCGCCGAGAACGAGTTTGTGGGCGTCAACTGCGGCATCATGGACCAGTTCATCAGCACGCTGGGGTCGGAAGGCCATGCGCTGCTCATCGACTGCCGTTCGCTGGGCTATGAACTTGTGCCCTTCCCGCAAGGGGCGGCACTGGTGATCGGCAATACCAAAGCCAGCCGTTCGCTTGCCAACAGCGCCTATAACGAGCGGCGCGCCCAGTGTGAAGAGGGCGTGCGTTTGCTCCAAGCGGTGCTGCCGGGGATCACGGCGCTGCGCGATGTTTCCAGCGAGCAATTGGAAGCACACAAAGCGCTGCTGCCGCCGATTATCTATCGGCGCTGTCGCCATGTGGTGGGCGAAAACGAGCGGGTGCTGGCAACGGTGGCGGCGTTGGCCGAGGGCGATCTCACGGAAGTGGGGCGGCTGATGGCGGCCAGCCATGCCAGCCTGCGCGACGACTACGAAGTAAGCAGCGAAGCGTTGGATGTGATGGTGGAAGCGATGGCAAGCGCGCCGGGCTGTTTGGGCGCACGGTTAACCGGGGCGGGTTTTGGCGGCTGTGCCGTGGCCTTGGTGGCCGAAGGCACAGAGAACGCAGTGCGCGACGCTATTTTTGAGCAGTATGCCAAGCGTATGAACATCTGGCCCGAAGTCTACATTTCCACACCCAGTGAAGGGGCGCAGGTGGTGGCGCTGACGGAATAGACAGCGGGCCTTTTCTATAAACCGAAAAGATGCGATGACGAGGTGAAGTGCTTCATCCCGTCATCGCATCTTTTTTATTTGCCATTTGATCGCCTCTGATGGTATCAAATGCGAAAAATTGATTGACAAATGCAAACAAATGTTCTATAATTTTGTAGGTTCTTCTACTATCCTCTACCCATTCGTCCTCCTGGAATTTTATGGCAACGCAAATCCAACCTGAACATTTTACCCAAGCACTGTATGGTCTGTTTGACGAAACCTTTGACAACGTTCACGGGTATTTTCTCGACAAAGGCACGTCTATGTTTGAAACGCTGGCGACCATTTCGGCGGCGGACGCTTCGATCCCTGTGGGTGGGCAGTGCGCCACATTGGCGGCACAGGTCAAGCATGTGGCCTTTTATCTCGACGTGTTGGAAAAGGCCGTGCGGACACAGCAGTTTGAACGCCAGGATTGGGGCAAGATCTGGCGCGAGACGGGCGCGGTGACGACGCAAGAGTGGGAAGGCTTGAAAGCTGATCTGCGTGCAAGCTATGACCGTATGCAAGGGCTGATCGCCGATACCACAGAATGGCCGAGTGAACGCGAGATCGGCGGGGCCATCGCTGCGATTGTGCATACGGCGTACCATCTGGGCGAGATTCGGCAGGCGCTGTGTATACTCAAATCCGCCAACGAAAGGGAGTGAGTATGGATACCGCAACCCAGAGAGAATACGACAATCTATACGCACCGGAGCCAGATGTGCGCTATGCTGCCTTGAACAATATGCTGGCCGCAACAGAAACAGGCGTCGATTGGGCCTATGAGGTGTGGGATGAATTGGTCGCCGATTTGCAGGCGGATGATAACCACAAGCGGGCGCGGGCGGCGCAGGTGCTCTGCAACTTGGCGAAAAGTGATCCTGAAAAGCGCATGGTGCGAGATTTCGCTGCGCTGCTCAACGTAACCAGGGACAAACGCTTTGTGACAGCGCGCCATGCCCTGCAAGCGATTTGGAAAGTGGGCCTTGCTGGGCCGGAACAGCAACAGATTTTGTTGGATGGGCTGACGACTCGCTTTCACGAGTGCACGGCGGAAAAGAACTGGTCGCTGATCCGCTACGACATTAGTCGGGGGTTAAAGCATCTCTATGACACCGTGGGCGATGAGATGATTCGCGAACGGGCGCTGGCATTGATTGAAACCGAACCCGACGAAAAGTATCGCAAAAAATATGCTTCGCTGTGGAAGCGCCGAAGCGCGAAATGAGGCGATGATGACCGATAATGCAACAATTGCACACCCTGCCCCCGATCTGCAAAGACTAGATCGGCTAGTGGGTACGTGGACCGTATCGGGGCCAGAGATTGACGGAACTGTGACGTATGCGTGGATGGAGGGTGGCTTTTTCTTGATCCAACATGTGGACTTTGTGCACAGCGGTCGCAAAATCAAGGGCATCGAGATCATTGGGCATCTTCAGCCTTTTGGCGAAGCGCCCAGCCCGGAAATTCGCTCTCGCTTCTATGATACGTTGGGCAATACCCTGGATTATGTGTACGAAGTGAATGGGGATATCCTCACAATTTGGGGAGGCGAGAAAGGATCTCCCGCGTATTACAAGGGAACGTTTAGTGCAGATGGCAACACCAATGCCGCGCGCGTGGGTCTATCCCGGCGGGGGCGGATATTCGTCAACGATGACGCGTTTGGCTCTCGTGGCGGACATGCAACTTGAACTTGTGCCGGTCCCGGTTGCCGATGTGACCGTGCCCAGATCGTTTGATTTGTAAAACTACGGGGTTCCGGGTGAAGGAACCCTGGACAGCACAGAAGCAAAGTGAAAGAAAATAACCACTCTGCACAAAGGAGAAAATGATGGCAACGCTCCAAAAGATTACGCCCTGTTTGTGGTTCGACACCGAGGCCGAAGAAGCCGCCACCTTGTATACCTCACTCTTCAAAAATTCGAAGATTATCAACATAACCCACTATAGTGAGGCGGGCTATGAGATCCACGGCAAACCAGCGGGCAGTGTCCTCACCGTGGAGTTTGAGATGGAAGGGCAGCGTTTCACAGCGTTGAATGGGGGTCCACAGTTTAAGTTTACAGAGGCAATTTCACTGGAGGTGGCCTGTGCAAACCAGGAAGAAATCGACTACTTGTGGGAGCGCTTAACCGAAGGGGGTGAACCCGGTCCCTGTGGCTGGCTCAAAGACAAGTTTGGTCTCTCTTGGCAGATTGTGCCGACGAGATTGGGCGAGATGCTGGCAAGTCCGGATTCGGCGAAAACGGAACGGGTGATGACGGCCTTTCTCGCCATGCAAAAATTTGATATTGCTGCTCTTGAACGCGCCTATGTCGGTGAAGAAGAAAGCATAATAGCCTAAAGGAGTCACCATGGATGCAGCCTACAAGCCCGCCGGGTACAACTCTGTTTCACCCTATCTAATTGTTAACGGGGCGGGGACTACCATCGATTTTCTTGTTAACGTGTTTGGCGCTGTTGAATTGCGCCGCATAACCCGCCAAAACGGAGACGTGATGCATGCTGAGGTACGGATTGACGACAGCATAGTTATGCTGGCTGACGCCGCAGAAGGATGGCCGTCTGTTTCTGCCAACATTCATGTCTATGTCTCAGATGTGGATACAACCTATCGGCGCGCGCTGGACGCAGGAGCAATCTCTGTACAGGAACCCGTCCAACAAGATGATGAAGATAAACGGGGCGGTGTCAAAGATAGCGGCGGCACAACGTGGTGGATCGCCACCAAGATCGACTGAAATAGAGCGACTAGGGATGGAAATGGATTATCACGCAACGGGAAGTTTTGAAGTCTCGATAAAGCCTCAAATTGAGCCAGATACCGTTGAAGGTATCGCATTGGGCAGGCTCTCTTTGGACAAGCTCTTTCACGGTGATCTGGAAGCCGCGGGCAAGGGCGAAATGTTGACGGCAATGACTGGCGTGGAAGGATCGGCGGGATATGTGGCAGTGGAACGGGTGACGGGAACGTTGCATAGTCGGCGCGGCAGCTTTGTTTTTCAGCATTCGGGAATCATGAACCGGGGTGAGCAGCAACTCTCAATCACGGTTGTGCCAGATTCTGGAACGGGTCAGCTCAGCGGCATTGCAGGCCTTTTTTCTATCAAGTTCGTTGACAATAAACACACCTATACCTTCGATTATTCACTGCCTGAGTAAAACTCACTTTCTTCATTACTATCTATACCACTGCAAGAAAATCACTCCAAGAAAGATGATAACTTCCATGCATGTCATGAAATTGGAACTTGTGCCGCTGCCTGTTGCCGACGTAGATCGGGCCAAATCTTTTTATATGGATCAGGTGGGATTTCATTTGGATCACGATGTGCAACCGAGCGACACCATGCGCGTTGTCCAGCTTACGCCGCCTGGGTCAGCATGCTCCATTGTGATCGGGACCGGGTTGGGTGAACTCTCGGAAATGAAAACTGGTTCGGTTAAAGGATTGCACCTCGTCGTAGATGACATCAATGCGGTGCGCGATCTACTCGCCGGGCGGGGCGTTGCTGTCGGCGAGATTGTTGAGTATCCAGGCGGTATTAAGTTTGTGTATTTCAGTGATCCCGATGGAAACTCGTGGGTATTACAAGAAATGCCACCAAAACTTTAGTTTGTGTACCTTCTAAAGGAAAACTAATGGACATAGTTCAGAGTCCTGCCTATTTGCTATAGACACAGGCACGTTTACACCTTTGATGGTTCGTTGCTCGGTTAATCAAAATCCCAAAAAGGAGAGAGAGATGAGCGGAGTACGTGTATTGGTGGGCACGCGCAAAGGCGCGTTCATTTTAACGTCCGATGCAAAACGCGAGGCGTGGGACGTGAGCGGGCCTCATTTTGCAGGTTGGGAAATTTACCATATCAAGGGATCACCGGTAAATCCAAACCGGATCTACACATCACAATCCACAGGCTGGTTTGGGCAAGTGATTCAACGCTCGGATGATGGCGGACAGACCTGGGAACCTGTGGGTAATGCCTTTGCCTATGAGGGCGATCCGGGCACGCATCAATGGTATGACGGCACACAGCACCCGTGGGAATTCAAGCGGGTTTGGCATTTGGAGCCATCCCTCTCCGAACCTGACACAGTCTATGCGGGTGTGGAAGATGCGGCGCTTTTCCGCTCGCGCGATGGAGGGCAGACGTGGCAGGAATTGCCAGGACTGCGCAGTGCCAAAGGGCATCTATGGTCACCGGGCGCAGGCGGCATGTGTCTGCACACAATTGTGTTGGACCCGAATAATCCGGAGCGGATTTTTGTGGCTATCTCGGCGGCAGGCGCGTTCCGCAGTGATGATGGCGGCGAAAGCTGGCTGCCCATTAATCAAGGCTTGAAATCGCCTTGGGAGTTGCCCGATCCTGATGCCGATGTGGGCCATTGTGTACACAGCCTTGCCATGCATCCAGCGCACCCAGACGTGATCTTCATGCAAAAGCATTGGGATGTGATGCGCAGTGATAATGCCGGGGCTATGTGGCACGAGATCAGCGGCAATTTGCCCAGCGATTTTGGCTTCCCGATTGCCGTCCACGCCCACGAGCCGGAGACGGTTTATGTCGTCCCCATTAAAAGCGATTCGGAGCATTATCCGCCCGATGGCAAACTGCGAGTCTATCGTAGCCGTAGCGGTGGCAATGAATGGGAAGCGCTCACCGAAGGCTTGCCACAGAGCGATTGTTACGTCAACGTCCTGCGCGATGCGCTGGCGGTGGATACACTAGATGAATGTGGTGTCTATTTTGGCACTACCGGTGGGCAAGTTTACGCTTCGGCAAACGGCGGCGATAGCTGGTCGGCGATTGTGCGCGATCTGCCCGCTGTGTTGTCTGTGGAGGTACAAACTATCCCATGATCCGTGTTGTTATTCCCCATCATCTGCGCACGCTTGCCAATGTGCGCAAAGAAGTTGAATTACAGATTGAGGAGCCGGTGACGCAGCGGGCAGTTCTGGATGCGCTAGAAGCGCAATACCCGATGCTGTGCGGGACGATCCGAGATCGGGGGACGCTTAAACGGCGTGCCTTTATTCGCTTTTTCGCCTGCGGACAAGATCTTTCTCACGAACCGGTGGATGTACCACTGCCCGCCGAAATCGTCAGTGGCAAAGAGCCATTCCTGATTGTGGGGGCGATGGCCGGCGGCGAGAACAAGTTTAGATAAACATCTTGTCCCTATACAGGCAGGTGCGATGCACTCGCGAGGATTAGAATGGTTGTAAAAAGCTTATATGGCGAGTGCGTCGCACCCTAGACCTGAATAGATACAAAATCCCATCTCAAGGAGAAGAACAATGGCATCTATTAACCCATATCTCAACTTTAACGGCAACTGCGAAGAGGCCTTTAATTTCTACAAATCAGTCTTGGGCGGAGAGTTTACAGCGTTCCAACGCTTTGGCGAAATCCATTCTGAAGATGGATTGGCTGAAGGTGAAGGTGAAAAGATTATGCATGTTGCTCTCCCGATAGATCAGAATACGGTACTCATGGGCAGTGACTCCCTGGAAGCGATGGGTAAATCGACTGTGGGCAGCAATTTCAGCCTTTCACTCCAAGCTGAAAGCGAAGCAGAAGCCACCCAACTCTTTAACGGTCTTGCGGCAGATGGTACAGTGACAATGCCGTTGCAGCAAGCTCCATGGGGTGCAACTTTTGGCATGTTGACAGATAAATTTGGCATTGCGTGGATGGTGAATCATGAGCATAGCCAACAGGAATGACTGTGAATAACCACGATCACCAACTAAACAGTGATTTGCCACCAAACTTGGCAAGCCCCGCTCAACGAGCGCTGGCTGCCGCTGGATATTCACAGCTTTCGGATCTTACAGCAGTGAGCGAAACT
>CAVRLX010000010.1:100000-150000 GCA_963721725.1 uncultured Chloroflexia bacterium | reverse complement strand
GCCGTAACTATAACGGTCCTAAGGTAGCGAAATTCCTTGTCGGGTAAGTTCCGACCCGCACGAAAGGCGTAACGAGTGGGGCGCTGTCTCAACGAAGGACCCGGTGAAATTGAAATAGGCGTGAAGATGCGTCTTACCCGCAGCAGGACAAAAAGACCCCGTGGAGCTTTACTGTAGCTTGATATTGGGGTAGGGCTTCGACTGTGTAGGATAGGTGGGAGACTGAGAAATCGGGCCGCCAGGTTCGGTGGAGTCTTTGGTGAAATACCACCCTGTCGGAGTCTTGCCTCTAACGATAACCGTAATCCGGTTATGAGACAGTGTCAGGTGGGCAGTTTGACTGGGGCGGTCGCCTCCCAAAAGGTAACGGAGGCGCGCAACGGTTCCCTCAGGCTGAATGGAAACCAGTCAGAGAGTGCAAACGCATAAGGGAGCTTGACTGTGAGAGCTACAACTCGAGCAGAGACGAAAGTCGGCGTTAGTGATCCTATGGCACCGAGTGGAAGGGCCATGGCTCAACGGATAAAAGCTACCCCGGGGATAACAGGCTAGTCTTCCCCAAGAGTTCACATCGACGGGAAGGTTCGGCACCTCGATGTCGGCTCGTCACATCCTGGGGCTGGAGTAGGTCCCAAGGGTTGGGCTGTTCGCCCATTAAAGTGGTACGCGAGCTGGGTTCAGACCGTCGTGAGACAGGTCGGTCTCTATCCGCTGTGGGCGCAAGGGAATTGAGGGGGGCTGTCCCTAGTACGAGAGGACCGGGATGGACAGACCGCTGGTGTGCCAGTTGTTCCGCCAGGAGCATCGCTGGGTAGCCATGTCTGGGATGGATAACCGCTGAAAGCATCTAAGTGGGAAGCCAGCCCCAAGATGAATTCCCTCACAGGGTAACCTGGTAAGTGCGCTGGTAGACGACCAGTTTGATAGGCGGCAGGTGGACAGGCTGAGAGGTCTGAAGCGTAGCCGTACTAATGCACGAGGGCTTAACCATTGAATCATTCTTCTGCTTCTATCCTATTCAGTTTTTAGTGCGTCAGACACGAGAAATTGTTGATTTGACCACGAGAATCATGACGATTGTTCTTGATTCGTTCCTGTGTAAGTGAGCCAGTGGGTGGTGTGGTGAGCGTGGTGTTGGTGGCAAGAGCGGTGGGGGTACACCCGGTCCCTTCCCGAACCCGGCAGTTAAGCCCGCCAGCGTCGATGGTAGTAGGGGTCTGCACCTCTGCAAGAGTAGACCGTCGCCAACTCCAACCTCACATCCACCCACTGGCTTCCTTTTCCTTCATTCTAATTGACCGACAGAAAGATAGCCATGCAATTGGTGGGGATTACACTTTATAGAGTATAGTGACGTGTGCTATACTGCTTTTCTAGAAGTATATTTCACCCAAGTATTGTGGCGACTTTAATGGATGACCCTGACCCGGATTTAATACCTTCGTTTAAATCCGTTCTTTTAAAAAAATAGATAATTCTCAACCAGACTTCTAGTTTATGTGGCTAGAATTTGTCTGGTTTTTTTGTTACCCATCACAAGGATCGTTTTATGCAGACTGCCACCATCGTGCTAGCCGCTGGCTATGGCACCCGGATGAAGTCAAAGTTACCCAAAGTTCTCCACCCCGTAGCGGGCCGCCCGCTGGTGGAATGGTCTGTACGTACAGCTGAAGCCAGTGGTGCGATACGTCCTGTGGTTGTGGTGGGTCATGGACAAGAGCAAGTGCGTGCGCAACTGGGAGATCGGGTGCAGTATGCTGTACAACTGGAGTTGTTGGGCACAGGCCATGCCGTCATGCAAGCAGAAGCGCTTTTGAGAGGGGAATCGGATCGGGTCGTGGTGCTTTATGCGGACATGCCGCTCTTGCGTACTGAGACGGTACAAGCGCTGTTAGATCGGTATGATGAAGCTGCCATAGACGGCAATTTGGCGATAGCCATGTTGACATTGGAACGGGCTGAATCGCAAGGGTTTGGACGCATCGTGCGCGATGAGCAGGGGCGTGTACAGGCAATTGTTGAAGAGGTGGATTGCACGCCCGCCCAATTGCAGATTCGGGAATTGAATCCTGGGATCTATTGTTTCGATGCAGCTTGGCTGTGGGACAATCTCTCACAGTTGCGACTCAGTTCCAAAGGGGAATATTTCCTCACCGATATGGTGGCGCTGGCCGTGTCCCAAAATCGTACTGTGGTCACGATGCCTGCCCCGGAGGAAGAGGTTCATGGCATCAACACTCGTCTCCATCTGGCCCAAGCCAGTGCAGTCATGCGTCAGCGCATTCTTAAGCGTCACATGCTGGCTGGCGTGAGCATAATTGACCCGACCACCACGTATATTGATGATACTGTGACCATTGGTCAGGATAGCACTATTTGGCCCGGCACGTATTTGGAGGGAGAAACCTCGATTGGTGAAAACTGTGAAATTGGACCGAACAGCCGTGTTGTGGATTCTGTGATCGGTGATGGCTGTCGGGTCACCTATTCGGTGATTGAAATGGCGCGCATGGACATGGGCAGCGAAATTGGGCCTTTTGGGCATCTGCGCAAAGGCGCACATTTGGGTGAAGGTGTACACATGGGCAATTTTGGCGAAGTCAAAAATAGCTACATTGGCCCCGGCACCAAAATGGGCCACTTTAGCTACATTGGCGACGCTACCGTAGGAACCAATGTCAACATTGGGGCAGGAACGATTACGTGTAATTTTGATGGTGTGAACAAAAATCGCACCATCCTTGAGGACGATGTCTTTTTAGGTAGCGATACTTTACTGGTTGCGCCTGTACATCTTGCTGCAAACGCCCGCACCGGAGCCGGTTCGGTGGTGACGCGAGATGTGGATGCGAATACCCTTGTCTATGGCGTCCCGGCTCGTCCGGCCATGCCTCGGCAAGATGCCCCGAATCGTCGCGAATGATTCTGGGTACATGCATCGCTTTGCCTATGATTAAAGGAGTATTTCGTGGATGTTGAGCCTGCGTCAGCCTTGCTTATGCTGATGCCTATTCTGCTGTTACTTGCGTTTGTGGCGGCTGCCGAAGTCGCCTTTGCTTCTACCTCTCGCCGCCGGATGGGTCAGTTGGTTGAACAAGGGGTCAGCCGAGCCGTGGCTGTGAATAAATTATTGAGCGAACCCGCCCAATTCCTATCGACGTTAATGTTGCTCAAAAGTGCTGGCTATCTGTTGGGCGGGATGGTGGCCTTTTGGTTGATCAACAGCCGCGACTGGGCCTTGCTTCCGCAGATTGTCACGGTGGTTGGCATTTGGTTTACCATGGGGATTGTCCAAATCAGCAGCCGCGCCTTCACCCTGCGCGATCCTGAACGTGCTGCGCTGCAACTTGGCCCCGTGATTCAGATTAGTTTGACCGTAATGTTGCCGTTTGCGGCTACTTTGCGTTGGGTTGCGGTGATCATGCGTGGCAAATCGGACAAAGCTACGCCGGAGAGTAACTTCCTCAGCGAAGATGGATTGCGCTTTTTGATGAATATGAGCGATCATGAAAAATTCATGGATGAAGAAGAAAAGGAGATGATCGCCAGCATCTTTGAATTGAGCGAAACCATTGTGCGCGAGATCATGGTGCCGCGGCTTGATGTTGTTGCCATTGATGCCGATACGCCGGTCAACGAAGCGCTTGATCTGATTATCAAAAAGGGGCATAGCCGCATCCCCGTCTACGAAGAGAACATCGATCACATTGTTGGCTTTCTCTATGCCAAAGATTTGTTACGCTACTTTCGGGACAATCAGACCCTGGTCTCCATACGTTCGGCGTTGCGCAAAGCCTATTTTGTGCCCCAGAGCAAAAAGCTCGACGAACTCTTCCAGGATATGCAGATACGCCATGTCCACGCTGCCATTGTGGTGGACGAATATGGGGGTACGGCGGGGATGGTTACCATTGAAGATCTGCTTGAAGAGATTGTGGGCGAAATTCAGGATGAATATGATACTGAAGAGCCAATCCAGCAACAATTAGGGCCGACCACCTTTTTGTTTAACGGACGCATCGATTTAGAAGAAGTATCCGAGGTGATCGGTGTGGATTTAACTCAGGAAAACGAAAATATCGACACCCTGGGCGGCTTTGTCTATAGTCAACTGGGACATGTCCCGGAACAGGGCGAATCGCTTGAATATGCTCAACGCCGCTTCACAGTCATTTCCATCGACTCGCGGCGGATTGAACAGGTACGCGTCGAATGGACACCGCGGCTGCCCGAAGCCGAAGAGATTTCCATAACGCTTAACGGAACGCTGGCAGCGCTGGAAGACCGCCGAGGTACACTAAGTAACTTTTTTCGCTCGGCATCCTGAGCTGACGAACATGTCTATAGTGGAGATAGGGAAAACCCATGAGCGAAGCACTGACACAGATGTCGGCAAAAACAGTGGTGGGGGCTGCCTGTGCGGCCCGTCTCCACGCCTATGCGCCCTATAGCCAATATCTGGTGGGATCGGCGGTATTGGCTGCGGACGGCTCGATTGTGGTGGGCTGCAATGTTGAGAACGCCTCCTATCCAGCCACCATCTGCGCCGAACGTGTGGCCTTGACCGCTGCCGTTGCCCAGGGCAAGCGCGATTTTGTCGCCATCGCCGTGGCAACTGCTGATGGCGGCACGCCGTGTGGGATCTGCCGCCAAGTAATGGCAGAACTGGGACCAGCCATGACCGTTTACATCAGCGACGCCGCCGGCAATTTTCGCACAACCTCAGTGGCCTACCTTCTGCCCGACTCGTTTGACGGTTCCCGTTTGAGGATGGACTCTTCCCAAGCATGAAAAAAGCCCCACACCGGTGGGGCTTTTTTGATCGGACTCCACTTGCGTTAAATCCCAACTCCGTTGACTTTTTTTGATTGATCATGGTATCGTTGCGGCATGAATGTTCCAGCCTTGATGGCGACCTATCAGCTCCGCCAACGTGAATACCTCCTGCGCATCACCCGCGCCATGACCTCCCGGCTAGATTTGCCAAGTCTACTTAAGTTGATCCTGGCGAGTGCTGCTGAAATGGCTGCTTCCCCGGCGGGGCTAATTGCGCTGACCGAGGATGAAATTTCACGCACACTGGCGGAGGAAATTGTGGAAAGCCGCACTCATTTTCGCATCCGGGCGGCGTATGGCATCCCTCCGCCACTTTTACCGGCTTTTCGTCCGCTCTTGAATGCGTGGGAGATCGGCGAGGGTGACGAAACAGACGAAGAGGCCATTACGCCTGATGAAGCCAGCTTTGTCACCTCCAGCGAACATTATCGCCGAGAACTAGAGCGGCGTGTCCTGGCGGTGGAAGAGAATCTCGGTCATCAGTTGGGCCAAGTGATTGGGCTGCCCCTGCTCTTTGAAGAAGAAATTTTGGGCGTGATCTATCTCTTTCGCGGGGGCAACGCCTTTACCCAGCTAGACTGGCAATTTCTGCAAGGCTTTGCCTATCAAGCCGCCATTGCCGTGCGCAATGCGCGCCTCTATCAGCAGCTTTCCACCGAACGCAGCCGACTTGCCACCATTGTTGAAAATAGCGCCAACGGCATTCTGATTCTTACACCAGATTTGCGCATCCAAGTGATCAACCAGGCGCTGGCGGCCATGACCGGGATCACCTCGGCAGAGGCCATCGGTCGATCCTGTGAGCATGTGCTGCACTTGCACAATGTCATTGGCGATAATCTGTGTGACGATCAAGATATGCCAAAGCTAGAAGCCCAGGGTGGCCTGCGTTGCGAAGGCGATCTGGTGCGGCCCGGTGGTGGACATATCACCGTTGCTGTCACCTATACACCGTTGACCGACGAAAACAACCGGCTGGTCAACATCATTGTCAATGTGTTGGATATCACCCGTTTCCGCGAAGAAGAAGAGATGAAGTCTACCTTCATTTCCATTATCAGCCACGAGTTGAAAACGCCGGTGGCGCTGATCAAAGGCTATGCCCAAACGCTGGCCCGTCCGGATGCCGAATGGGATCCGTCGGTGGCCCGGCAAGGGCTGGAAATTATCGAAGAAGAGGCCGACCGGCTGGAAGCGCTGATCAACAATTTGCTTGATGTCAGCCGTATTCAAGCAGGTGGCCTGCGCCTGGACATTGCCGACGTCAACTTGATCCGGCTGCTGGGCAGGGTGGCCCAGGATTATCGCACACAGACCGAACGTCATCAGATCGAAGTGGACTTTCCCGCACATCTGCCTGTGATCTCCGGTGATGAAGAGCGGCTGCGCCAAGTCTTTACCAACCTGTTGAGCAATGCCATTAAATATTCGCCCGACGGCGGGGTGATTCGGCTTGGCGGCTGGGTTGAAGACGATCCCCATCATGAAGATGGTCGCCAGCGCGTCGTGGTCTACGTAGCGGACGAAGGGATCGGGATTCCTGAAACCGAATTGTCCAAAATTTTTGATCGTTTTTATCGTGTGGACAGCGGACTGCGCCGCAGCACAGCCGGGGTTGGCCTGGGACTCTTTCTGATCCATGCCATTGTAGAAGCCCACGGCGGCGAAATCTGGGTGCATAGCAAACCAAACAAAGGCACAACCTTCTTCGTTGCCCTCCCCCTGGAAGAAGTGTTCGTGGCCGAGCCTCAGTAACTAATCATCACTTTCACCTATCACCCATACCAGAGATAAAACGCCATGCGACTGGTCCTAGAGAAACGCCTGCAACGCTCTCGGTTGATCGAATTTCTTGTGCCCGTGCTGGCGATTGCGCTGGCATTGGGTTTCTGCGCCCTGTTGCTTTTGCTATTCGGCGCCGATCCCATCGAAACCTATACAGCCATGGCCCGCGGCGCTTTCGGCGAACGCTATACCATTAGCGAAACGCTTTTGAAAGCCATCCCACTCATGGTGGCGGGGCTGGGCGTCGGCATCGCTTTTCGGATGCTCTTTTGGAATATCGGCGCCGAGGGGCAATTGGTGTGGGGGGCGATTGCCGCCACTTGGACGGCGCTCTTTCTGCCCGATTTAATCGGCGAATTGCCAGCTTGGCTGCACATTTTGCTCATGGGTTTGGCCGGTTTCGTGGGCGGTGCGCTGTGGGCGCTCATCCCCGCATTGCTTAAAGCCTATCTGCGCGTCAATGAGATCATCACCACGCTGATGCTCAACTATGTGGCGTTGCTCTGGATGCAATATCTCTACACGGGTCCGTGGAAAGATCCCGAAGGCTTTGGCTTTCCGGGGACGGCCCAATTCCCGCGTGAGATCTGGCTGCCACGCCTACCTTTTGACTTGGGCCGCGTCCACTACGGCATCATTATGGCCGTGGTGGCTGCGGTTGTGCTTTGGATACTGCTCAACCAGACCAAATGGGGGCTAGAGGTCAAGGTCATCGGCGAAAACAGCGAGGCCGCCCGCTATGCCGGCATGAACATTGCCCGCAATATGGTGCTGGTCATGTTGATCAGTGGGGGGCTGGCTGGGCTGGCCGGCTTTAGCCAGATTGCCGGAGTGGCCCATCGGCTGCAAAATGGCATTGCCGTGGGCGATGGCTTCACCGCCATCATCGTGGCGTGGCTGGCGAAGCTCAACCCGTGGGGCATCTTGTTGGTGAGTATTTTAATGGCTGGCCTGAGCACCGGCGGCGATCAGTTGCAGATCAGTATGGGGCTGCCCGCCTCAGTGGCGGGTGTACTCCAGGGGGCGATTCTCTTTTTTGTTCTCGGTGCCGATGTCTTCGTGAACTACCGACTGCGTCTGTTGCGCCCCCATCCAGCCCCGTTAGCGTCCTAAAAAGATTGCCCCGCCCATTCGAGGAGATCTGGCCCCATGTCACTTGTCTTAATTGTCTCGATTCTGACCGTCGCCTTGCAAGCTGGCACGTCACTGATCTTTGCCGCCGTGGGCGAGATCTTCACCGAGCGCGCCGGGGTACTCAATTTGGGGTTGGAAGGGATTCTCATTATGGGCGCGGTGACGGCCTTTGCCACAGCCTATCACAGCCAAAGCTTGCTCTTGGCTGTGCTGACGGCTATGGTGGTGGGGGGCATGTTGGCGGGAATTCATGCTTTTCTGACGGTGACGCTGCGCGCCGATCAGGTGGTGAGTGGCTTGGCGCTTACCCTCTTTGGCCTGGGGCTGAGTAGCTTTCTGGGCCAGCGTCTGGGAAACGACGGCGCGCCGCTGGTTGGGTTGGTCGGCCCCAAATTTGGGCGTATTGCGATTCCCGGCCTTAGTGAAATCCCCGTGCTGGGCGATGCCCTCTTTCGCCAAGATCTGCTGGTCTATCTTATGTACATCACCGTGCCGTTGGCGGCCTATCTGCTCTATCGTACTCGGGTGGGCCTGCATCTGCGCGCCGTGGGTGAAGACCCCGCCACGGCTGATGCAATGGGTGTTTCGGTAACCGCCGTGCGCTATCTCGCCACAATTGGCGGCGGAATGCTTATGGGGCTGGCGGGCGCACATCTCAGCCTGGCGTATACTCCCGGCTGGACCGAGAATCTCACCGGTGGGCGCGGGTGGATCGCCATTGCGCTCGTCATCTTTGCCACCTGGGATCCGGGGCGTGCTGTCTTGGGCGCGCTGCTCTTTGGCGGGGTCAACGCTGTGCAATTTCGGCTGCAAGCTGCGGGGGGCAGCATCATCCCGGCGGCTGTGCTGGCGATGATGCCCTACTTGCTTACTATCGTCGTGCTAACCGTGATCACTGTCTACGAAAACGTCAGCCGTCGCTTGGGCGCGCCCGCTGCGTTGGGCCTGCCCTATGCCCGCGGCGAACGGTGAGGCTCGCCATAAGTGGATAATCGGGGGCAGGGAGAGGTTGCCCTCTCCTTTTTTGTTGGGTGCATTTTGTGGCAAAATCCACTGCGCAGACGTGCAAGCCGATCTGATGAGTGCTAGAATGAGGGGTGATAAATTCAATTCATCACTCAATCCTCTCTGAAGGTTCGAGGGGTTTGCTGTCAACAATGGTAAAGGAGAGAGTTTAATGACCCAACAAGAGTATCGAATCGAGCGCGATAGCCTGGGTGAAGTGCGTGTACCTGCCAACGCTTTGTATGCCGCCCAGACACAACGCGCCGTGGATAACTTCCCTATCAGCGATCTGCGTTTTCCGCGCGCATTTATCCGCGCATTGGGGCTAATCAAGGGCGCGGCAGCCACGGTCAATCAGGAATTGGGACTGCTGGAAGCCGCCATGACTGGCGCGATTGAGTCCGCCACCGCCGAGATCGCCCGCGGTGATCACGATCAGCACTTCCCGTTGGACATCTTCCAGACCGGGTCGGGAACCAGCACCAATATGAACGCCAATGAGGTGATCGCCAGCCTCGCCAGCGCCCGCCTGGGGCAGAAGGTCCACGCCAACGATCACGTCAACATGAGCCAGAGCAGCAACGATGTCATCCCCACGGCCATCCATGTCAGCGCCTATCTGGCGGTAGCCGAAGAGTTGCTCCCAGCGCTCACTCACCTGCGCGAAGCGCTGGATGCTAAAGCGGTCGAAGTCGATGATGTGGTCACTACAGGGCGCACCCATTTGATGGATGCTATGCCCGTGCGCTTGGGGCAAGAACTCGGTGGCTGGAGCAGCCAGATTTCCCACGGTATCGAGCGCATCCAAAGCGCGCTGCCTCGGCTGGCTCAACTGGCCCAGGGCGGCACAGCCGTTGGCACGGGCATTAACGCCCATCCCGACTTTGGCCGCAAAATTGCCGAAACCCTGGCAAAAGAGACAGGCTATCCTTTTGTCACCAGTGCCAACTATTTTGAGAGCCTGAGCAGCCAAGATGCTGCGGTGGAACTCAGCGGCCAACTCAAGGTGGTGGCAACTTCGTTAATGAAGATTGCCAACGATCTGCGCTGGATGAACAGCGGCCCGATTGCCGGTTTTGGCGAAATTTCGCTGCCTTCGCTGCAACCGGGCAGCAGCATCATGCCCGGCAAGATTAACCCTGTCATCCCCGAAGCCGTGACTATGGTTTGCGCTCAGGTTTTTGGCAACGATCTGACAATTACCATTGGCGGCCAATCGGGCAACTTTCAGTTGAATGTGATGCTGCCCGTCATCGCCTATAATGTGTTGCAGAGTGTGACTTTGCTTGCCAATGGCAGCCGCTTGCTGGCCGATCAGGCAATTGCTGGCTTCACCGTAAACCGCGAGCGCATCTCCGGGCTGGTGGGGCGCAATCCCATTTTGGTGACAGCGCTGAACCCAGTGATTGGCTATGAACTAGGCGCGAAAATCGCCAAGCGGGCCTATGCCGAGGGGCGCAGCCTGAAAGAAGTGGCGTTGGAGATGACTGAACTCACCGACGCCGATCTGGAACGTCTGCTGGATCCGCGCCAGTTGACTGAGGGCGGGATTCAAGAGTAGGTAAATTTGGGGCAAAGAAAAACCCCGGCACGCGTGCCGGGGTTTTTTATTCATTAAATTTTGCCTTAGGGCAGATAGCTAAAGGGGTTGCGGGCTGCACCCTGATAGCGGACTTCAAAGTGCAGGTGTGACCCTGTAGAATTGCCTGTGTTGCCCACGGTGCCGATCTGCTGACCTTTGGAGACGCTTTCGCCCTGGCGCACAAAAATGCTGTTAAGATGAGCATAAAGCGTGACATAGCCGTTGCCATGATCGATCATCACGTTGTTGCCATAGCCGCTGTTCCAACCACCGGCTGAAGCGGCGATCACATAGCCACCATCTGCCGCTGTGACAGATGTACCGGTACGTGCCGCAATATCAATCGCCCGATGACCTGTCCAGAAGGGCTGGGAGACTGAGCCTGCTGCGGGCCAACCCAAAGAGCCAGACCCTTTCGCCGCGCTCTGGGGAATGGGGCCACTGTAGGCTGCCACCTGTCGAGTAATGTAGGGCTTCGTCCCTTCGGGGATCACCAGTTGCGAGCCGACTGGGATCGAGGCGTCGGTGCTAGGAAGGGCGTTGAGCGGATAGTCTACAATGGATTGTAGTGTTACCTTATAGCGTGCCGCAATGGTCGAAAGCGTTTCGCCCGTCTGTACCACGTGTAATACCCCATCCACGGGCAGTATCACAAGACGGTCACCGATACGCAACTTATCAGGGTTGGCTTCCAGTTCCGGGTTCGCCCACTGAATCGTTTCTGGTTTGATGTTGTAGCGTGCTGCAATGGCGAGAACTGTGTCCCCCGATTTGACGGAATAGGTATCAATCTCCAACCGCGAAGATTGCGCAGCCAACTGCACAGGCTGGGACACAACCACCTCGGCCACGGGAGCCACAACGACCTCTTGTTGAGATTCGGTAAAGGGCACAACAGCCCGCTGGAAGGTATCCGTAGCATCAGCAACATGATTACCCGTGCCACTTACCGCCCCTTGTGTCCCAAATAGACTGTTATCGGGCAAGGTGCGCAGGGAAAACTGCCAATTAGGCAATTCGGCCCGGCTCACAATCAGCACCACCGCTGCCACGGCCAAGACAGCCAGATGGCTAGCCAAGCGGATGGGAGTTACCTGATCGTTAAGAAAATTCTGGATCTGTGCGCGCAGTTTGTGGCCGAAAGCATTTTCCCCAGCCAGCGCCGCATGGGCATTCACTGAGTCGAGAACGGAATTGTTCTCGTAGTTTACCGCAGCGACATTGACCTGGGTATAGGAGTTATGAAACGAACGGGGGGGACTATAAACGTCTCGACCCTCTGATGTGGGCTGGGGCGAACGTCTGTAATGGTCAGCAGTGGTATCGACAGCACTCTGATAACGAAAATCGTCGTCGGAATCAGATCGGCTATATTCTGTTGCGTAGCTGTCGGTGAATGTACTGGCCTGTTCGGGCTGGATTGAATGAGGCTTGAGTCTTCGTTGCTCTGTAAACTCTTCGCTTTTTAGTGAACGACTCAAACGATACTCTCCATCCATACTGACAGCATCGGTAGACGGCATTTTGGACTCCCAGGGTGGGCACTGCACAGTCACTACACAGTGTGTGCCCAATTCATGGAACGTGGGGGGGAGCACGCTGAACGGGCTGTAGTGTTGGGAGCAGTGATGTTCAGCGATTTATGCAAGCCAAATAGATGGATGCAAACGCTAGACAAAATAGTACCGCAAAATCGCTGTTGTATAATTATAGAAATAAAAACACAGAATGTAAGCACGGTTGCCCCTGCCTACTACCTCGTTGCGCATTATAGCATAACTGGTTTGGCTGACAAATCCGTTTAGCCTACATAAGCCTTGTGTAAGCCGCATTCCGTTAGTTCGTTGATGAAGCGTTGTGCTGGCGTAGGTTTCGCGCATGTATCGGAGCCATCCAAGGAATGCTAGCTATGCTAACTGGTCGCCAATTAGGGAACCCATTGTAGCTTTCCCTCCAACCAGTTGGGGAGATCTCCTTGTAGGGAGGCCAGCAACTGTTCTGGCCCACCTGCGCTAGATTTGATCCAGATTTGCCAGCTTCCGCCTCGATTGCTGAGAAAAGCAATACGGCTGCCATCTGGACTGACGGTGGGCAGACCATCTAACGATGGGTCGTTGGTTAATGGTAACACAGTCCGACTTTCTAAATCTACCCGGTAAATCTCCCAATTTCCAGTGCGTTCGGCGCTCATAAAGATTACACTGCGGCCATCCGATGCCCAAACCGGGTGCGTATCCCCGGGTACACTGGTCAGCGGCGTACGGTCGCCGCCGCCGCTGTTCATCATCCACAGCCCACAGCCGTTGCCCCGTTCGTCGCAGCCGCGATAGACAATTCGATCAGCCACGGGACTCCAATGTGGATATTCGCCAAAGCCAAGATTGCTGCCGTTGTCGTTGCCATCGCTCCAGGCGGTGTAGACGCGCCAGCGGCGATCCCCTTCGCGATCACTGGCAAAGACCAGCCGATTGCCCTCTGGATTCCAACTGGGCAACACATCTTCGGCAAATATCGTAAAGCGTAAACGTAACCCTGTGCCGGGATCAAAACTGCCCAGCCCGCGGTTGGCATTGTCCATGTTCCGATAGACAAGGCGCTGGCCGTCGGCGCGGCAGGGCGGGCTGCATGGCATCCTCCACCAGCAACACAGGGCGCACACTGGCCGTCACTGGCTGGGCATAGATCCGATAGCGGCCATCGGTGACGTCACGCGCGCTGTAGAGAATGCGACCTGTGCCCAGGCCACTGGTCAAGACGGGTGGCGGTGCGGGCGTTTCGCTGGGATCGACAGGGATCCCAGCGCTTTCTTCAGCCACAGGCAGCGGAGCTTCTTCGCACAACACTTGGGATTCGCTCTGCTTTTCTTCTAGCCCTGGCCCACTTTGAACGGCAATGGCAGCGGTATATTGGTCTGCCGCAGCGCACCAATCACTCTGGCGTGAAAGGCTGTCAGCATACTCCAAATGGGCGCGCTGCAAGCGTTGGCGTACATCCCGATAAGCTGGGGTGTTTTGATAGAGATTGCTGAGTAACTCAATAACTTTGGGCCGATCCGCATACCAATAGGTGAGCGCATCTACGTATTCGGCGGTGGTGACCCGCTGGGCGCGCACGTCGCTGGCATCGGGGTGAATTTCTAGCGCACGGTCGAAAAAGGTGACGGCTTCTTCCAGGCTGCCGGCGTTGCTTTTTTGCGTTGCTATGTTGACGTAGGCCGTGAAGAGCAGATCGTCAATTTCGTCACTTTCAAAGGTTGCATCCGCCGCCCGCACTTGGCGCAGTCGGTCAATTGCCTCTTCCCAGCGCCCGGCGCTGTGCAACGCCTGAGCATCGGCCCACGTCAAGGCCAACGTATTAAGCGAGGTGGGCGTTGACGCTGGCTGGGCTGTGGGGGTGGGGGGCAATGGTGTGGGCTGGCTGGCTACATTGAGCAAGGCATTGAGGCCAGTGGCGGCTTCGTTATTTTCCGGGTCCAGGATCAGCACCTGTCGATAGGCGTTGAGCGAGGCCTGGGGATTGCCATCTGATTGGGCATCGCGGGCGGCTTGCAGATCAGATGCCGATCTGCTGGCGGCGCTGGGCGTCTACCTGACGTTGCCCATCTTGAACGCCGCGCAAAATCAGAAAGATAATGACAAAGATAGCGAGGGTGGTTGCCAAGCCCACGATTATCCAAAAAACGCGGGGCATGTGGCCTGACGAAAGCGAATCGTAGTCGCTGTTATGATCCTGTGGCATAGCCTATCGTAACGGTCCTGAGTATGTATATTGAAAGAAAGCGCGTCCGGCACTGTCCTGGATGCGAATTTGTATCGGCCCCCGCGCCGGTAGATCGGTGCTGGCAATCAGCGTGCCGTTAAAGGGGGTCTGTGGGCTGATTTCAAGTGTCTGTCGTCCGATCTCCTGGCCGTTGACCAGCGCCACCAGCGCTCCATCCAGCGGGCGTGTGGGATAGATACCCACTGTCAGATTGCCGTTTTGGGGACGAACGTTGAGGGCGGCCACCTCGTCGGCATAGGTCAGCCCGCCGATGGCATGGATGGGATACCAAACCTCGCGCCAGCGCACTGCGCCAGCGGGCGGCAGCCGATAGCTATCATCAAAGGTGGGAGATAGACCGTTGTGAAGTTCAATATAGGCGGAACTGTCATCGGTAAAATTATCGCTGCCCAGGCTGGCTTTCCAGCCCAGACCAAAGACCTTGCTGCCACGTACTACATCAGCGGGGAAGATGTGCACCGCGCCCGCATTGGCCGTGTGGTCATAGATGCCCACAAAGGGGCCATGCGCCGCCGGTCGCTCGAAAAAGCCCACAAACTGGGTCCAGTTTTGCAGCCAAGCATAATCAACACTGTTATGGATGGGCCAGTTAAACGCCTGCCCCGGCGCGGGTAAGCGCTGATCTTCCGTGCTGTGGACGGTCATCTGGCTGCCGGGAAGCAGAAATTGGGTTGCTCCGCTGGGTTTGTTGGCTGGGCCGGGGGCGAGCAGCGCGGTTTGCCAATAGGCAAAGGTAAGGGTTTTATTGCTCAGGTTAGAGACAGCGGGTTCGACCTCGAAACTGGCGGCTCCCGAACGCAGTGAAATGGCTATGCTGGCGTTGAGATAGCGCCCATCGCGCGGTGTGAAGACGGTAATCGAGGCCAGATCGGGGCTGTGTTGCAGTGGTATATAGCCCCACTCTGTGCCCAGATCATAGCCATGCTCCACTACAGGCAGATTCCACTCCAGGCCACCCACACCCGTCCAGCCCAACTGTTCCGCTGGTCCCCACGGCGAGGGCTTGACCACGGCATTTTGATAGAACATGTTGGCGCCGGTGGGTTTGTGGATCACCTGCCAGATGCGACCGCCTAGTTGGGGCAGCACGGTAATCTTCAAAAAGGTATTTTCCAAAACTAACAATTTATAGGTCCGCGGTTCGGGTGTGGGTTTTTCGCGCCGAAAGCGTTCGCGGTCAAAGCGCAAATAGGGCCAGTTGTAGGTCTCGTTGCGCGCGGGAGATTGATACTTTTCAATGGGATAGGTGGGCAGCGTTACGCTGCTTTCGTAGACCACCACGGTGCCAATCGGGGCGGGGGCCGGGGCCAAGCTGCCGGGAGCGACCGCAACCGGCGTAGAAAGCGCACGCGGCGCTGGGATGGGGGTGGCAACGGCCACAGGAGAGGTCACCACAGACACACCGGCAGTATTTTCCACGCGCACAAAAGGCGCATAGATCCACCCTTCGCCACCGTTATAGACGATCTGCCACCGATCCCCGGCGGCGTTGACACCGCTAATGGCGAAGCGTTGCCCCACCGTGCCGCTCCCCACAATGGCGTAGCTTGTGCCGGGACCGCCGCGAATATTCATGCTCCGTGTGAGAATGACCGTAGGAACGCTGGCCTTTTGGGGTGCAGCTGTGGGGGTGGGCGTGGCTGTGGATTGGGCGTTCACGGCTTCGGCGCGACCATAAGCAACGGCAATCAAAAAAAGAACCGCCAAAATAAACTGGCGTGTCCAAAGCCGAAGAAAGAACAGGTGGGGCGAAAAGTGGGATTTTGACACAAGCTCCATCCAATCGTAAGCGAGACACGGCACACAGGCACAGGGGGTCAACGACACCGCATCGCCTTTGGTTTCCCATAGGGCAACCCTGGCATTATACCCGCCTCTGTGCCCATGACAAAGATTGCGCCGATTACAATGTCAACCGTGAATCGCTAGGCCGCAATGGGCAAGCGTGGGAAATCCCCTGGCCCCTGCCAGATCTCCGGTGTCAACGGCAGCAAGCCGTAGTTCAGTCGGGCCTTGTCACACAGCGGATTAGGGGTTCCATCTTCCCAAGAGGGCATAAATTCCTGGCATGTGCTAGAGCGTTTGGTGTAGATTGCACAGTGAACGGCGCTTCCAATTGTGCCATCCAGCGCTACACAGCGGGGCTGCTTTTGGCTGGTTCCGCGCATGGCTTGGCGAAAGCCGTCGACTGGCTCGGTTAATTCAATGGGGACTGTACCACTACTATAGTCTGTTGTTTCGGTCCAATGAAACGAGACCCGGAAATAGGCACAACACGCGCCACAGGATAGACAGGGATTGGGGTTGCTCATAAATGGTAGATAGGCACTCCTTTAAACGCAAGTCGTACACGCAAATGCTATAGGACTCTCTCATTTTATATCGACGCCGCTATCCCTATGCAATTTTGGATCTGGGCCAGTGTGCAAGAAACAGAGGATGCGCTCCCCTTTGGTTACCATTGGCCGTACCTATGCAGGTGCGACGTACTCGCCAGGAGGAGAATGGTTGTGAAACGATTGTGTGGCGAGTGCGTCGCACCCTGGACCTGTATCGTTACCATTGGCCCATGTATAAATTTTATTAGCTTACGATAGTGATAGGTAAACCCTTTTCCATAGTAACTGTACAGGTGCGCCGCATCTTAGAGCCGCATAGATGCTTTAATCTTTGCTTTCGCCGTTGGGTGAAACAGCGCCCTTGTTTGGGCTTACGCGAAAGAATGTGCCCGGCCACTTTGCCGAAGGCAAAGTATCGTTTTAGAAGTTCATACAGAGGAGACCCCGCTTATGAAAATTGGCTGGAGACAACCCCGCAAGCTGTTGCAATCTGCCCCGAAGAGCCATTTCCAGAGACGTTGGCTTTCCATCAGTCTACTTAGCAAAATTGGATTTGGGATCTTTTTAATGTTGATCATGATGGGCGTTGCCATTGGCGGGGCCTTTCTACAGGTCAACAACCGATCCCGAAATGCTGTGCGTTTGCAAATGGCAACACAACAGGCCGTGCTGGGCCAACAAATTGCCAAGTTGGCGCTATGGGCAGCGGATGGCGATGCGACAGTTGTTCCCCAAATTGAAAGCTTGATGCAGGAATTTGAAACATCTTTGGCGATTTTACAGAATGGCGATGCATCCCGAGCCTTGCCGCCAGCCTCGCCCATGGTGCAGAATGAATTGACTGGCGTTGCCAATACTTGGCAATCGATCCAGGCTGACGTGATAAACGTGAGTGAAAACACCGTAGCCATTGCCCGGTTCAACAACACGCTGGACAAGATCAGTGCCCAGAGCGGAATGTTGTCCGTGCGCACTGTGGCGGCCCTCTCCAGTATAGAATCCAACACCTCTGGCATGGGCATCTTTGTGGTGCGCCAACAACAATTTTTGATTCAGCGCTTACTAGAATTGGTGGTGGCGATTAGCCGGGGCAACCCTGATGCTGTAACCGGGCTGCGCCAGGTCTCCACCGATTTCAACGCCAATTTGAGCGCTCTGGTGAACGGCGATAACCGGCGAAATATTAGCCCCATGAGTGGAGATGCACGCGAGACGCTGTTGGCGTTGGAGAGCGTTTGGCGTTCAGTGGATGCACAAATTCAAATTTTGTTAACAAACGCCGAAATCTATACCCACGGTATGGAGCGTGCAGCTACAATCACGGCAACGAGCAACGAACTGCTTCTAAGCAGCGAGTCTGTGGTCAACCTTATGAACCGCGAAGCCGCTGCGGAGACGACCCAAATTTTGATGATGCTTTTGGGGCTGGGTGCGCTTTTTATGCTCATCTTTATTGGCATTCTTTGGTTCATCCGGCGGGCGCTGCGTCCTTTGCAGACGATGATCGAGGTATCGGGGCGGGTGGCCCACGAAGAACTGCCCGCGCTCACTGGCTCGCTGAATCGGCTGGCCGAGGGGGATTTGACCGGGCAGTTTGTTGTGGCTGTCCAGCCCGTGCAGATCCGCTCTCAAGATGAGGTGGGACGAATGGCGTTGGCGCTTAATGAGATGATCGAACAGTTGGGGCAGGCGGCGACTTCATACAACAGTTCCATGCAAAATCTTCAGGGATTAGTGCGCCGGGTACAAGGTAGCGCCCAAGCTGTCACCGAATTTAGCCAACAATTACATGCTAATGCTGTGCAATCGGGCAGCGCCACCCAACAGATCGCGGCGGTGATCGCGCAAGTGGCCCTGGGAGGGATGGAGCAGAACCAGCAATTGGGCATGGTGGCAGGCTCGTTGGAAGAGCAGCAACACTGGATTGAACGCATTGCCGCTGGTGCAGAAAATCAGTCGCTTGCCACCACCCAAGCCGATCAGATTCTGGCCGAAGAATTTGCTGGGGCAATTGCCCAAGCCCAGCAGACCGCGGATGAAGGGCGGCGCTTAATGGGCAATGCGGATCAGACGGTGACCGTGGGGGCCAAAGCAGTGGAACGCACG
Source organism: uncultured Chloroflexia bacterium (assembly GCA_963721725.1). Lineage (GTDB taxonomy): Bacteria > Chloroflexota > Anaerolineae > Caldilineales > Caldilineaceae > RI-153. The sequence continues at coordinate 131,433 of CAVRLX010000010.1, read as the reverse complement.
GTAGCAGGGATCCATGCCATTGCCAAGTCGGCGCAGGATGTGGCCGAGCGCGTGGCGGCGGTGGACCAGGCGGCACGGCGCATTGACACCGTGGTGCAGAAGATAGACGAGATCGCCGAGCGCACGAATCTGCTGGCGTTAAATGCCGCCATTGAAGCGGCCGCGCAGGTGAACATGGCCGCGGTTTTGCCGTCGTGGCCGACGAAGTACGCAAGTTGTCCCATCAAGCCGCCCAATCCGATCAGGAGATCGCCGCGCTGGTGAATGAGGTGCAGCGCAGTGTGGTGGGGGTGGGCAAAGCCATAGATCAGAGCAATCGCGAGGTGGCCGATGGCCTTGCTACGGCAGGGGAAACCGACGAAGCGCTGGGGAGCATCCGCGCGGCGGTGGCTAACGTAGGCCAGCAGATGGATCGTCTCTCGCAAGTGGTGCTGGCTATGGGGGTAAGTAGCGCCAATTTGCAAACGGTTATGGTCGATGTGGCTTCGATTGGCAGCGAAAACATGGTCTCTGCCGAGAAACTCACCGAGTTTAGCGGACGCGTGAACCACGCCATGTCAGAGGTTTCTGCAATTACCGAGGAGAGCAGCGCCGCTGCCGAGGAAGTTTCGGCCAACGCCGAAGAGGTTAGCGCGCAGGTGGAAGAGGTGGTGATCTCGGTGGATGTGTTGGCTGCCCAGGCCAAACAATTGTTAGAGATCACCGCGAAGTTTCAGGTGGGCGACGAGGTAAAAAGTGCCGATGCGGCCCCTGTGTCGTCTGCGCCCAGCGCCGATGGTGAGGATACCGTGGTAGTGGAGGCTGTGCCAAGCACGCCACCCGCCTTTGCGCTTGTCCATGTGCAGGCGGCTGAGGTGAGCCACGTCAACGGCAAACATTATCCCCACACCAATGGGAATGGCAACGGGAAAGTGCATTAAACCTATACAGATGCAATGCACTAGATCTGTATACAAAGTGCATTAAAAACTGAACCGTAAGACGTAAACTGTGATGCAATGGGTTACGTCCTACGGTTCAGGAACCAGCCCTTCGGTGAGAAATTGTAACGGATCTACTGCCATGCCGTAGATACGCAGTTCCCAGTGCAAATGCGCGCCGGTGCTGAGGCCCGTGTTGCCCACCAACCCCAACAGATCGCCCGCTGCCACGGGTTGCCCCGCCTGTACAAAGATCTCACTCAAATGCCAATAGCCGGTAAAAACCCCCTGGCCGTGATCGATGATCACGGCATTGCCGCGCACGGTGAGTGGCTCGGCCAGCGCCACAATACCCGGCGCGGGCACAGTAACGGTGATACCCGGCGGCGCGCCGAAATCCTGCCCGGCGTGATAGGTGTCATAGGGGCCGCCATCATAGCTGCGGCGTATGCCATAGGGGCTGGTGGTAGCGTACTGTTCGGCAATGGGGCGCAAAAAGGGACCACGCGCGTGTAGCGGGGTATCTGCTTTTGCCCAGACTTGGGTCACGGTGACCAACTCGGCCTGGACGATCTCCGGGGCGAGTAGAAGTCCCCGATCTGGGGGCAGATTGATCTCCTGGCTGTCGTATCCGCCCGGCACGACCTGCACAGAGACGATTTTGGTCAACGGTGTGCCACTACGGGCAAGATAGGTGAGCGAGAGGGAAACGGGGCCAGCCGCTTGCAGAGCGGGGACGGGAAGATGGGCAGTGTAGCGCACATGGCCCGTGGGCAGCGGTTCGGCCGCCAGTGGTAAATCCCACTCGATCCAGCGCGCCGTCATCGACAGCGCGTGGCTGCTTTCGACGTCTAGCCAGCCTGTGCGGCCCTGAATGAGTTGGAGCGGATGGTCAATTGCCTCAATGGCGCCAAAGGGCAGTTCAGGAATTGTGACGGCGGCGGGCAGTAAAATAGGTTGCCCAGGAAAGAGACGCGTCTCGGCGGTAAGGCTGTTGATGACGGCCAGTTGTGTGGCAGAGAGATTCAAGCGCACCGCAATCTCATCAAGCGTCTCGCCGGGGCGGCTGATTGCCACCGCCTGCGTGCGATCTTGGCCGGGAATGGTCAACACCTGACCCACGTCAATGAGGTTTATATTGGCAATATTGTTGACGGCGGCCAGCGTATTCAGATCCACACCCAGCGCGTGGCAATTTCGGCCAGTGTATCGCCCGGTTGCACGGTATACGTGGCTGGGGTTTGGGCCATCGCCGTATCGCTGCCCATCCAGAGCAACCCAAAAAGTGCCCAGACGGGAACAAAGCTCATACAAAGGAGACGCAGCCAGACGCGCATTGAGTTAGGCTGTTTGGTTGTCAACATCCTCTGGGGGAGATCCGCTATAGACATGAGGTTTTAAGACGCCGATATAGGGAAGGTTGCGATAATTTTCGTCGTAGTCCAGCCCATAGCCGATGACAAAGGCATTGGGGATGGAAAAGCCGGTCCAAGCCACGTCAATCTCGACTTCGCGCCGTTCGGGTTTATCCAACAGGGTGATAATGCTGAGGCTGGCTGGGGCGCGTGCAGCCAGAATGCGGGTGAGATAGGCCAGCGTATGGCCGCTGTCGATAATATCCTCTACCAAAACCACGTGTCGCCCCTCAATGGGCTTATTCAGATCTTTGAGAATGCGCACCACACCGCTACTTTGCACCCCAGCTCCATAGCTGCTGGTTGCCATGAAATCGACCTCGTGGGGGATGCGAATCGACCGCATAAGGTCGGCCATAAAGACCACGCTGCCCTTGAGCACCGCCACCAAGAGCAGATCTTGCCCGGTGTAGCGTTGGGTAATATAGCGGCCCAGTTCAGCAATGCGCGTCTGGATTCGTGGCCGGGTCGATTAGCACATACTCCACATCATGGTCGAGGGTACTATCCCCCGGAGGCGTGGGGGACGGCTCGTTTACAACAACGCCTATGGTCTTATGTTTATCCATTGAGTGCCTCCTGAGTCATCCTAATCGGCAGCGGGAAGCCACTTTTGTTTGAGAATCTGACGCTGTTGTTCCGAGAGCAACCCGCTAAGCTCACCAGTTAAAATATCTTGCACAAGCGAGGTGCTGCGCGGTGCGGTCGAGCGTGTAGGCAGATCCACTGTGGGCACCTTTTCGAGCGGTCCTGCCAGCCGCAGATAATCACCCGCTGCCCAGCCCGTCTGCCCTGCATAGCTGACCTGCCACCATGCCCCCGCCTGGGAATTTTTGCCCAAGATGGGCAACGCCGCATTGGCGGGCATCCCGATCAGGATGGGAAACTCTGTGCCGGGACCGCCGCGCAAGTTGAGCAGTGGTGTGGTCACATAGGCGGTTGGCACATCTGGGGTGGCTGCTACCGGCGCGGCGGCTGCGGGTTGGTTCGCTACAGGAGCAACCGGGGCTGCTGCGCCCGCGCCCGATTTATAGCGTTGGCTCCATGTGGCCGTCAGGTTGAGATAGAGATCGCCATAGGTCACGCTTGGCTCAATGTAGGACCCTTCGGGCCATTCGTTGAAACTAGTCAACACAACCCAATCCGGGCTGCTGGCAATCGCCGCGCTCCACGAGCGCTCGTAATACGCGCCGCCTTCGCGATCTTTGGCAAAGGCGTTGGAGCGCCCTGTGCGCGTATCGTTATAGCCGGGCATCACTGTGGCAACCCAATATTTATAGCTGCCATAGCTTTGGCGGGCGCTGGCGACTTGGCGGGCAAATTTTTGGTTGACGGCTGTCAGATCCGCCGGTGGATTCCAGGTATTGCTGTAGAGATGATGCCCGTCAAAGACAGACAAATAGCTGGTGTCCACCCCTTCAGAAATCCAAAGACTGCTGTTGTTGGGATCTACTTGGCTGCGGATGCTGCGCCAAGTGTCGATTCCCCACAGGGTGGGCCGCCAAAAGAAGATCACCGGCTTGCCATTGACGCGCAAAAAGGCCGGATGGTTAGCATGGACGCTGAGGGCGTGGCGCAAGGCGGCAGTGGCATCACCGGGGCCGCTGAAAAACGGTGATGTGGTCTCGAAAAGAATGCCGATTTTGAAATTGCGCGCATTCGCTTCGTCGAGCAATGCCGTCAGATTGGGTTCGGTCTGATTCCATTGTCCGGTGGGGCCATACCAAGCCACCATCAGCGCGTCAATACCGTTGCGCTGGGCCTGCTCAATGTGGCGTCCCATAGCCGCGCGGTCGGTGCTAACATAGCGCACCACGGGGTAGTCGGGGACTTTGCTATCTTGCCAAGTATTATCGTCGTACCAAGTATAGTAGAAAGCCAAGACCAGCGGAGAGGTTCCACTTTGCCGATTTTCGGCGGCATCGGCGGAATAGCCAGAGAGGATGCTGAGAAAGATCAGAAGTGCCAGCAAAAGCAGGGTCCAAAAAATGCGCCACCCCATGCGCTCTATCAGCCGTGGTTCCACAACGGCTGGGGGTGTCAGCGGTTGCGATTGTGTGTCAGTCAAGTGTTCTCCGTTCATGGCACGAGATCGTACCATCGGCGGCACGGTTGGACAAATTGTAGGAGGGTTTGCATTCCTACTCGCATTCTTTCAATACGGTCAAGAGTTCGCTGAGCATCATCGCGGTTGCGCCCCAGATCGTCTGCTCGGCCACCCGGAAGAAAGGAACCTGGGTTTTGCGGTCGCGCAGTTGCCACTCCTCTTGATGGCGGTTGGCCGGATCTTGCAGCGCCGAGAGAGGAATTTCCAGCAGGCGCTCCACCTCATAAGGATCGGTGCGAAAGTGGGGTCGTTGCGGCGTCCACGCCACGGTGGGCCAGACTTCGTAGTTGCTAGGCATAATATAGAGTCTGCTCAGTTGGCCCAAAATTTGCACGCTGGTGGGGTCAATTCCGATCTCCTCATGGGCCTCGCGCAGCGCCGTTGCCGTGAGATCGGCATCTAGTACCTCTTGCCCGCCGCCGGGAAAGGCCACTTGTCCGCTGTGGACGCCGTCATAGGTGGGGCGTAAAATCAAGGGCAGATGCAGTTGCGTGTTGTGAGGGTATAAGAGGATCAGCACGCCGCCCTGGCGTGGCGGTGAGGGTGGTTGAAAGTTGGGTTCCCAGCCAGCGCGTGGCAACGGGGCCATGAGTCGATGGGCGGCGCGGCCTGGGAGCGGATGGCGCAGGCGCGCGGCCAAGCGTTCAAACACAGCCGAGGGAAGGGGTGGCGGCTTTGCCATCATGGCTGCGGGGAACTCAGGCAGCCCACTCTTCTTCAAAGGGGGCATGGTGCATACGAACATCCAATTTGCCCAGCCGCAGTCCCATGTCCTGTTCGATAATATCGCGGGTAACTTCCACCACTTCGTCGGTCTTCATGGGCACGTCTACGCTTGGCGCGGTTTCAATTTCCAGGCGTACATCCACGGCGCTGCCCCGCGCACGCACGTCGGGAAGCACGGTAATAACCTCGGCAAGTTGATCAAGATGCCAGGCCAACCGTCGCGCCACGCTGCCCGTGTCCAATTCCACCGAGCCACCCTCACGGGTCTGGATGCGCACCCCCCGGCGGCGGCGCGGCCAGAGTTCAATCCAAAGCAGCGAGCCAAAGAGCAGCACAGATGCCGTGCCCACAGCCACCTGGCCGATGATAAAGTTGGTGTTGTTATCCCCCTGCCAAGCGACGAGTTGGCGTTCTACCACAGTCAAGACAGCTTGGACTTGGCCCACCGTTTGCAGCGGCAAAATGGCAACATAGCAAAAGATCAGCAAGAGGATGATCCAAAAAAAGACAGCCACGACACGGTTAAAAAGATTAAGCACTGGTCTCTCCTGCCACAGGATCATACGCTGGGCGGCGCTGCGGAAACGTCAATCAAAGTGGTCTGGATTATACACCAGCGCTGCATGGGAGACGAACGCGGCAGAGAAAGAATCAAACGGGGATGGGGCAGGCGCATAGATTTTTTGTATACGGATGGCACAGGTAAATTTGTGAAAATCTGTCCCATCCATATGATCTGGGTTCTATGTTGGCTGGGAAATCAAAGACGGTGATAGAGTTGCTCGACATTCTTTTGATGGATGGCAATCGAATCGGCAGCGCGGCGATTTTCGGGGAGGAGTGAGACAATGACACCGCCCATGTCGCGCAGAGACTCACCACGCCCGGCGGCGGCGGGGATCACGCGGCGCAGACTGTGCAGATAGCTCACATCGTTGGCAAGCCGTGTCATGATCTCCATGCGGTCGCTACTGAGCGAGCCTGTGCGCGGGATGTAGAGTTGCAACTGACGGCCTTTGACCAACTGGGCCAGCAGCCGCAGACAATCTAATTCGCCGCTTCCATCAGAGCCAGGGGCCAGGGCAGGCAGCAGCAGATCACTGCCAAATTCGCCGCCACAAAGAATGCCCACAGCGGGCAGATAGATCAGATTGCCCACAGCCTGTGTATAAATATCCACCATGTGTTGGCCGACGCCGATATGCGCTACGCCGCCGGGCTGGGTCTGCACCAGCGGCAGCCCCACATCATGGGGCTGTCCTGTGAAAAGCACTGCTGTATTCTCGGCCAACGAAAAGCGTGTGGCGGCATCGTCCGGCGGATCAATGAGTAGCAACTGATCGGGCGTGCCCAGCAGTCGCCCCATCACAAAAATCGTGTGGTGCGGCGGGTCGCCGTCACTGAAGAGTTCGAGTTGTTCATAAAGCTGCGTGATTTTTGGCATGGGATTGGGTTAAATGGCCTCAGGTTTTGGTGATCTAAGCAGACCGTATACGCTCAACTCTTCGTTGATCTCTTCCCAATCCAAACTTGAAGCTTTTGAGTACCTATCCAGGTCTAGGGTGCGACGCACCTGTATAGGTACGCTTTTTGATTCACATTCGCTCCAACTTTAGAGCTATTTGAAATCTGGATACGCATAGTGATTAGGGCGATAATATACCAGCGATGATGACTAAAGCAAACGAGCGTGAGGCATTTGCGGTAAATCTCCGTGAGATACAAATCAAAAAAGGGCTATCCCGACAGGGTCTAGCTGAAACGGCCATGCTCCATTCGTAACGATTTAGGTGCGACGCACGGGTCTGAAGTAGGCTACAACACTGAATCCTCTCGTGACCAGTGCGTCGCACCTGAAGCTGTATAGTTACCTCCATTCAACTTATGGTGGCTCTGTAGAGCGATCACTTCAATGCCTTCGCCAAAAAGTGGCGTAAAAAGGAAAAGAGCGGTTGAATAGAGGGGATGGCGACTTTAGTTTCATAGTTGACTGTTTACACCACAACCTGGACACTTACCCCATGAAAATCACCGAACTTGAGATTATCCGCGTGCCGCCCAGTTGGGTGTGGGTACGCATTCACACCGACACCGAATTGACCGGATTGGGCGAACCCTATTTAGAGAATCACCCAGAGGTGGTGATCGCCGAGGTGCGCCGTCTGGAGCCATTGCTCATCGGCAAAGATCCCACGCGCATTGAAGAACTCTGGCAAAGCATGTACGGCGGCGCGGCTGGGCTATGTGGGCGGGCCAGTCAAGATGAGCGCCATTAGCGGCATTGACATCGCCCTCTGGGATATAGCCGGGAAGGCGGCGGGCGTGCCCATTTACAAGATGCTGGGCGGGGCCTGCCGGGACCGTATTCGCATGTACCGCGCCACGGGCGGCGGTTTGCCCTGGACCGTGGAACCCGGTCAGCCCTATCGGGCGGGGCGACCGGCGCAAAGTGGCTGGGATCCCAGCGATCCCAAATCGTATGCCGAGGCGGCGCGCATCCTCACCGAGGAGTGGGGCTTCCGCGCGCTCAAGGTCCACTTTGGGCCGGGCGATGGCCTGGAGATCACGTCGCAGGTGGATCGCTTTGCCGAGCGCTTCGCGGCGGTGCGAGAAGGGGCTGGCCCCCATGTAGACGTGGCCGTGGATATTCATAACCCGCACCCGGTGATCGCCTCGCAACTGATTGACGCGATTGCCCCGCATCGTCCGCTCTTTGTGGAGGAACCCATGCCCGTGGAGAGCGTGGACGCGCTGGTGCAGATTGCGCGCAAGACCAATGTCCCCATTGCCGCCGGGGAACGCTGGATGGGCAAATGGATCTTTTTTGAAGCGCTGGCGGCTGGCGCGCTGGCGGTGCTTCAGCCCGATATTTGCCATGCCGGCGGCATCACTGAGTGTAAAAAGATTGCGGCCATGGGCGAGGCGGCCTTTGCCAAAGTGGCGCTACATTGCCCGCTCAGCCCGCTGGCCCTGGCGGCGTCGATTCAACTGGATGCCTGCCTGCCCAACTTTTTGGTACAAGAGCACAACGAGGTCAACGACACCCGCGACGGCAAGCGCACGCTGATCGGCGCGGGCTATCTCAAAGATCCCTTTGTGCTGGACGATGACGGCTGTGTGGCGGTCCCTGACAAGCCGGGCTTGGGCATTGAACTGGACGACGAAGGCATGGCGCGCATCATGGCGATGCCCTGGTCGGCTCAGCGCGGATGAGGAAGCTTTAACGCAAAGACGCGAAGGTGCAGAGGCGCAAAGAAAACTTTGCAGCTTTGCGCCTCTGCACCTTTGCGTTAAATTCTCAATGGTTTACGAAATGAACAGTCTAGGAGGACAAGATGGCGACGACCGTTGGCAGTGGTGAATACGTTTACGAAGAACATGACGATTGGGCGCAGTTGCCCGAGGGCTGGAGTTTCCACGAGGTGGTGGATGTGGTGGTGGATCGGGATGACCGGGTTTATGTTTTCACCCGCGGCGAGCATCCTGTGTTAGTCTTTGAGCGAGACGGTAGCTTTGTGGAGACGTGGGGCCAGGGCATTTTTAACCGTCCCCACGGGCTAACATTGGCCCCGGACGGCGAAAGCCTCTGGTGTACCGACGACGAGGCGCATTGCGTCTATCAGTTCAGCCTGGGCGGGGAACTGCTGACCACGATTGGCACGCCGGGATCGGGGGCGCCGCGCCACAGCGGGCGACCCTTTAACAAGCCCACCAAAGTGGCGTTTGATCCCCAAAGCGGCGATCTCTACATTTCCGACGGCTATGGAAACGCGCGTGTGCATAAATTCACGGCGGCGGGGGAACATCTCTTTTCGTGGGGCGATTACGGCACGCTGCCCGGCGAATTTAATCTGCCTCACAGCGTTTGCACCGATGCCGAGGGCCGCGTCTATGTGGCGGATCGCGAGAATCACCGTGTGCAGATCTTCGACCGCGACGGCACCTACCTTGACCAGTGGAACAATATGTACCGTCCGTGCGGGCTGCATGTGGAGGGCAACCGTGCCTACATCGGCCAACTGCCCACCCATCTTGACGTTAACGCCGATTTTGCCAACCTGGGCGCGTGTGTCAGCATCCACGATTTGAGCGGACGGCAACTGGCGCGCATTGGCGATGCTCATGTGGGCGAAGGGCCGGGGCAGTTTACCGCGCCCCACGGCGTTGCCGTCGATTCTCATGGCGATCTCTACGTGGCTGAAGTTTCGTGGAGCGCGTATGGTCGCCGCTTGAACCCGCCGCGCACAGCACGCAGCTTCCGCAAACTGGTGCGCGTCTAATTTTCACCGCGCAGGCGCAAAGCAAACTAGAACACGGATCTTCAGGATTCAACAGATTGCGCAGATTTTTCTCTCCCCAATTCTCCGCGAACTCAGCGTTCTCTGCGGTAAATTTATCCTTTATCTCAGGAGAGGATCATGTCTTCAAAACCGAACCTCGTTTTCATTATGCCCGACCAACTGCGGGCAGATTTTCTGGGCTGCTATGGCGCGGATTTTATCGACACGCCGCACATTGACAGCCTCGCCGCCGATGGCGTGCGCTATACGCGCGCCTATTCGGCTTCGCCGATCTGCGTGCCAGCGCGGGCTTCGCTGCTCACCGGCATGAACGCCATTAAAAACGGCGTCACCAGTAACGGCCAATGGCTGCGCCCCGATCTGGCGGCGTGTGGCATCCAAACCTGGCCGGAGTTGCTCAACGCCGCCGGTTATTACACGGCGGCGATTGGCAAAATGCACTTCTACCCGTGGGACAGCAACCACGGCTTTCAGTTTCGCAGCATCACCGAGGACAAACGCTGGATCAACATCCGCGACAACTTTTATCATCACCTCAAGGAACGCGGGCTGCACAAACTCCACGGCAACGAACACGAAGGTTATCAAGAAGGCCGCGGCGCGGTGATCCACAAAAACCCGTGGGACGCCTCGTGGGATCACTTTGTGGGGGAGGAAGCCTGTCGCTTCATCCGCACCTATGGCGACGAACAGCCCTTTGCCATGATGGTGGGCTTTCCGGGGCCACACTGCCCCTATGATCCCAACGCCGAGTTTTTGGAAGGCGTTGATCCCGCCGCCATGCCCGCCGCCATCCCCGCGGTGCCAGCGGATTCAGCCCGACTGCGTCAACAGAACGTCAACGGCAACCTGGGCACCTGGAACGGCGTGGACTACACCGAGTTCACCGACGCCCACAAACAGAAGATCCGCGCCCACTATGCCGCGCTGGTCAAACAGATTGACTATGAAGTGGGGCAGATTCTGGATACGCTGCGCCAGCGTGGGCTGTTGGAAAACACCGTGATCATCTTTGCCAGTGACCACGGCGACTACCTGGGTGATCATGATCTCATCGGCAAAGGCACCTTCTACGAGGGCAGCATTCACGTGCCGCTGATTGTGCGTCGGCCCGATGCAACTGAGGCCCAGACCTGGGATAAGGTGGTCACGCTGGGCGATGTGACGGCGACGCTGCTGGCGCTGGCCGGGGTGGAAAAGCCCGCGCACATGGATTCACTGGCCTTGCCGCAAATTGGCCTCCCTGAGACTCAAACTCGCTCCCACGTGGTGGGGATGACCAGCGGCGGCTGGATGCTCTATGATGGGGCGTGGAAGCTGGCAAAGTACAGCACCGGCGACACCCATTTGTTCTATTTGCCCGATGATCCCCATGAGCAGCATAATTTGGTCAACGATCCGCAGCATCAAGCGCAGTATGTAGCGATGGAAGCCACCCTGGCCCAGGAGATCATGGCCTCGATTCTACAGGGCAACGCCGACAAACGGCTGGATACCAGCAATGCCTATTGGGCCGACCGTGACTATGGCAAGGAAGGCTGGCAGCGTCCTTATCCGAATCCAGTGTGAGCGGAAAGAGTAAGGAGTAATGAGTAGGTCTGTAGACAGCGTTGCTTCTTATCCTGGAGCCAACTTTGTCGACCACACGCTACCTTACTCATTACTCCTTCCCTCATTCAGCCAAATTTTTTCATACCGACAGGAGATCCGCCCCCATGCGTCTCACCATCATCCACCCGGCCATCGGTCACAAACCCGGCGAAAAATATATCGGCACGTGGCAGATGGAACCGCTGCCGGCGGCGACGCTGGCCGGGCTGACCCCGCCAGATGTGGAGATCAAGTTTTACGACGACCGCATGGAGGCTATCCCTGTGGACGAGCCGACGGATCTGGTGGCGATTAGCGTGGAGACCTACACCGCCAAACGCGCCTATCAGATCGCCAGCGATTACCGGCGGCGCGGCGTGCCCGTGGTGATGGGCGGCTTTCATGCCATGCTCTGCCCGGAAGAGGTGACCCAATATGCCGAGGCGGTGGTGGTGGGCGAGGCCGAGCAGATCTGGCCGCAAGTCATCGATGATGCCCGCCACGGCACGTTGCAAAAGATCTACCGCGCCGCCGAGCGTCCGCCCCTGCGCGGACTGCGCCCGCGCCGCGATATCTTCCGCAGCAAGCGCTATCTGCCGATTGGGTTGGTGGAGGCCGGGCGCGGTTGTCACTTTAAGTGCGATTTTTGCGCTATCCAAACCGTCTTTGATCGCACCCGATCGCGCCGCCCTGTGGACGACATCATCGCTGAGCTGAAAACGCTGCGCGGCCAGGGCAAGCGCTTCTTCTTCTTTGTGGATGACAATATCACCAGCAACATGGCCCAGGCCAAAGCGCTCTACGAAGCGCTGATCCCGCTGAAGCTGCGCTGGGTGAGCCAGGCCAGCATCAACGCTGCCCACGACGAAGAATTTCTCGATCTGATCAAACGCAGCGGCTGTGAAGGGTTGCTCATCGGCTTCGAGAGCCTGAACCCGGCCAATCTCAAGGCCATGGACAAAGGCTTTAACACCATGAAGGGCGGCTTTGAAGTGGCGCTTGCCAATCTGCGCCGCTATGGGCTAAAGCTCTATCTCACCTTTGTCTTTGGCTATGACGAGGACACCGTGGCGTCGTTTGCCGAGACCGTGGCCTTTGCACGGGAGCATCAGATCTACATCGGCGCGTTTAACCACCTCACGCCCTTCCCCGGCACGCCGCTCTATCACCGGCTGGCAGCGGAGGGCCGTCTGCTCTACGATGCGTGGTGGCTGCACCCTGAGTATCGCTACAACATGATCCCGTTTCAGCCCAAGCGCATGTCGCCGGAAGAGCTTCAGCGCGGCTGCCTGGAGGCGCGCCGCGCCTTCTATGCCTGGCCCAGCATCCTGCGCCGCAGCCTAGAGCCGGTCAACCGCCCCGATTTCTTCATGTTCTGGAATTTCTACCTGATCAACTGGATGATCCGCGGCGAGGTCGCCGCGCGTGATTTCTATCCCCTGGGCGATCCGCTCTGGCGGGGTGAACTGATCAAAGCTCAAACTTAATGCAAAGAGACGCAGAGATCTCTTTGCGTCTTTGCCACGTTGCCTCTTTGCGTTAAACCTCTCCTTTGACTTTGCCCCCCTTCCCGCTTGCGGCTACAATCGGCGGCATGATCAACGATTCAATTTCTCCAAAACGATTGCTTATTCCCACGCTGCCGCGCTGGCTCACACACTCTGCCTTGCCAGAAGCCCTGATCGTTCTGTTGGCGGCGCTGGTGCGCGGCTGGCGGCTGACCTATCACAGCTTTTGGTTCGACGAGATTGTCAGCCTGGGCTGGGCCGCTCAAGATCCCGCCACGATCTGGGCCAAAACCTTTGCGCTTGTTGAGGAAAAGCACCCGCCCGCCTATTACCTGACCCTGCACTTTTGGCAGCAATTTCTTAGCCTCTTCGGGCTAGAGCACAACGAGGCGGCCTTGCGGGTACTTGGCGCGATCTTGGGCGTGCTCACCGTGTGGGGCATCCTCTTGCTGGCGCGCCACCTGAGCGGACGCGCCGTCGGTCTGCTCACCGGTCTGCTCGTCGCTCTCAGCCCGGCGCTGGTCTGGTATAGCCAGGAACTGCGCATGTTCCAACCCGCCATTACCGGGATTGTGTGGGGCGCGTACTGGCTGGTGCGAATGACAGGCCGCGGGGACGAAGGACGAAGGACGAAAGACGAAGACAGCATCACGCAACACGCCATTCACCCTTCACCTATTCTTCATCCTCACCACCCTCTACGCCCTCTACAGCTATCTGTTCGCCGCCTTCGCCCTGCCGGGGCTGGGGCTGGCGTTAATCGTGCTCTGCTGGCAAGGCGGACGGCTGCGCTGGCGGCCTTTTCTCACGGGCTGTGTCGCCTTTGGTGTGCTCACGGCGCTGTGGCTGCCGCTGGCGCGCAACGCCTGGCTGATCAACAGTGCTGAAAGCCCGCCGGGGGAACTTTTTGGCGGCTTTCTACCCTACCTGTTGCGGCAGTTGCAGACCTTCACGCTGTGGGGGACGGATTGGTCCGCGCCGACCTTGTGGGCAGGGCTGGCGCTGTTTGCGCTGTTAATTCTGTTGGGTTGGTTATTGCCGAGGCGCGGTGAGGATCAGCCGGTGCGACTTCTGTTGCTGCTGTGGAGCGTGCCGCCGCTGCTGATTGCCGGGGTGATGCAGGCCACGAACTCGAATGTGCTCAAAGAGGATCGCTATTTTCTCTTCATTGCCCCTTTTGTGCTGTGGGCGGTGGCACGGGCAGCGGTGGCGCTGGGCGAACGCGTGCACGCCGTGGGGTGGCTGGCTGGCGGGGCGGCTGTGATTTTGTTGGTGGCGGCGTTGCCTTCACTGTGGACGCCTGCGCTCTATCGCGAGAACTGGCGCGGCACGGCGGCGTATATGGCCGATTACCAGGACCAAAGCGGCGCGCTGCCCGCGGCAGGGGTAATCCACGCTGACTATCTTTACGGCGCGCTCTATTGGTATTTGCAGCCTCGCTATCCGTTTGAGACGCTGCCAGTTTACCAAATTTTCAATGGGCAGGTAACAGACGCAGAGATGGCGATTATCGGTCCGCGATCGGAGGGCATCGAAAAGACGGGGGCCGAAACGCTCTGGCTGGTGCAGAGCCACTTGGCCGGGGTGGATGACGCCGGGCTGGTCAAACGCTGGCTGGATGAACGCTATCCCGTGATCACCGAGCAGTTTCCCGTGGGCATTCACCTGTCCGGCTACGCGCTGCGGTCGATCTATGACGCACTGCCGCCATTGGCCGAAACCACGGTCTATCCCCAGACCGAACTGGCTCCTGGCCTCACCCTGGCCGCCTGTGAGATCATCACCCCAGAGGTGGCGGCGCGCAACGACGACATGCACCCGCCCAGCGGATGGGTGCATGTACGGCTGTGGTGGCAGGCCACAGGAGAGATTGCACAGAATTACCGTTCCACGGCGCGTGTGGTGGGTCCCGAAGGGGTGTGGGGCGAAGCGCTCCAGCGGTCGGATGGTCCGCTGCAAAGGCTGCCCACTTCACAATGGGAAGAGGGGCAATTTGTGCGCGACGAGATCGACATCAACCTGAACCCGGCCACGCCGGGCAACCGTCGGTACAGCGTGAGCGTGGGATTGCAAGACGCAGACGGCGTGCCCCTGCCAGAGACGGCATCCTGTGGCGAGGTCTGGGTCCAGTGAGAGCAAAAATGAGATTATCGAAAATACTCAGCGGAGAAATACCGCAAGATATAATGATCTTGGCAGCACTGTTGTTTTAACCAACACAGGGTATCGACTTTTCATTCATCCTGATTACTTGCTGGCAGCATTGTGGGGTATGGTGGGTATATTAATGCTGCTGCGCGCGCGCCAACTTGTACCCATTGCGAATCTACAAAAACAAATTGTTTTTTGGTTATTGAGCATCGGTTTTGTAGTTGTACTTTGGTTTTGGTGAATTACAATAGCGTCAAATTGGCTATAGAGATAGGGAGCAAACAGATGGTTGGTCTGAAAAGAATCACGTCAGATCCAGCAATTTTGGGCGGGAAAGCCTGTATTCGCGGCATGCGGATTTCCGTGAGTCTGGTTGTCAACCTGGTTGCTAATGGCATGACATTTGAGGAAATTATTGAAGAGTATCCTGATTTGGAAAAGGAGGATATTCGTCAGGCATTGCGCTACGCTGCCTGGGTTGCCAATGATGAAATTTATGCACCGATAGAAACAGCAGTATGAAGTTCCTGCTTGACATGGGATTGGCCCAAAGCACCGCCAGATTTCTTGAAACGCTCGATCATGATGCGATTCATTTGCGAGATCAGGGGCTTCAACGGCTCCCAGATCAGTTGATTGTCGCAAAAGCAGTCGCTGAGGAGCGCATTATCCTCACCCACGACTTGGACTTTGGCCGTATTGTTGCGCTGAGCGGTTCGACAGTTCCCAGCGTTATTACCTTTCGTCTCTCCAACATGAAAGCGGGTGAAGTCAACAGGCGACTGATAGATATATTACAGCGGTTCACAGACCTTTTGGATAAAGGGGCGCTGATCAGTCTAACAGATGACTCTGTCCGAGTACGGCGCTTACCTATCAACAAGTAGAACTACAGATTACGGGGTGCGGATAGCACAGATGACACGGATTCCCTAAAATCCGCGCCATCTGTGCTATCTGTGTACTATTTTTTACTCTTCCGAAAGCATCACCGGCTTCTGCGGTGCATCGTCGGCGAGGAGGGCCAACGTGGCGCTGAGGATGCGCCGCTGCTGCTGCTCATCATGCGGATGTCCCAGGGTAGCGCCGCGGTCCAGGTGGGTGAAGGTGGCCCGCGGCGGCATGGTGATACGGGTGCGGCCTGCGTTCCAAGAGGTGAGGACCGTAGCAATGCCGGCCATTTCCAGCGCTCGTGCGATCAGCCCCACGGACTGAGAGCAGATCGGTCAGGAAGGCACGAGCAGGGCAGCATCGGCCTGTTGCTCTTTCGCCACAGCTAGGATGGCAGGGATAGTCTCGTCCAGCACGCGGGTGATCACTGGCTGATAGCCCATGAAATTCACTACGTCGGTGAGGGAGCCGATGCTGCCTTCGTTCACCATTGTGCGCAGGTGGGCCAGCGGCAGCAACACCTGCTGATCGGCGTTTACAGCGGTGTGGTCGTAGTGATCATGGGCAAAGGCGATCTGAGCCGATGGGGTGTCATCGGGAAAGGTGCGAATGCTATAGTCGCCCAGGGGATCAGCAGCATCAAAGGGCGGCTGATCATGGCGCAGATAGCCCCCCGCCGAGGAGATCAACATCAGGCGGCTGCGGGAAAGATCCACGCCGCTGCCCGCTGGCGTCTCTTTGTTGTTGGGCCGGTTGTAGAGATCCCATTTAATTTCGCCCGTTTCGCGGAAATGGGCCAGCCAGCCCCGCTCAAACTCTGCTTCCCAGTTCTCTCGGTTTTCCAAAATTTCCATGAACGCTCCTTACTAATTTTAAGAGACGGTTTCGAGCCGTGCCTGGTATGGTAGAATCCCAGTATACAATTGTCCAATAACGATTGCGGAGGCAACCATGACCGTTCATGTAGAGTTCCCAGAGCAGCTTTTGATTGCCACAAAATCAGATCGAAAACAGTTTAGACAGCAGGTGCTGCTATACACGCTGGGCCATCTCTATCAGGACGGCAAAATTTCGGCAGGATACGGAGCACAACTTCTCAGTTGTGACAAACTGACTTTTTACCGCCTGCTTTCAGAAAACGGGTTTGCTGTAATCGATTACGATGAAGATGAGTGGGTCTCTGAAGCACAAGCTTTGCACTCAGTATTAGATTCATCACAATGAAAGCGGTTGTTAATACGACACCGCTGGTGGCTCTTGCTCAGATTCGGTGTCTCGATCTACTGGATCGGCTTTTTGATCAGGTTGTGGTCCCAGAAGTTGTTTATCAAGAGTGTACGGTTGATCTTGCGCTGCCTGGCGCTCTTGAAATTCAGTCCGCACGCTGGCTGGAACGCCATTCATTGCCCGCTGCGTCAACCTGGCATCATCAATTGCTCGGCCTTGATCCAGGTGAACTAGATGTGCTGCGACTGGCCCAGGAAATTCATCCAGATTGGGTGATCATTGATGAAAAACTGGGGCGTCGTGTTGCTCAAAGCTTGGGGTTTCAGGTCAAGGGAACTTTGGGCATATTGTTGGTTGCCTATCAAGAGAAGCTGATCTCTCAGCCTCAAGCTGTTCTGGCTGCGGAGCAACTGCAACTTAGCTCTGTGCGGGTAAATCGGCCATTGTGGGATTGGTTTTTGCGTCAACTTTAGGAGGGGCGCAAAGTTTGCGCCCCTCCTGTTTACCCCCGAATGTAGAGCAATTCCTTCTGCGGCGGTGAGATCCACTCGTAACCATCCTCGGTGATCAGGATCTCCTCTTCCAGGCTGATGTAGCCGTAGGGAGAGCGCACACCAAACTCCAGCGTAAAGACATTGCCGGCGTGGATCGTGCCGTAGGGCTTGGTCCCGTAGCGTTCCCAGCGCGGATAGAAGCCGGTGCCGCCGTCGTGGGCATAACGCCCCACGGAGTGGCCCAGGGCGTGGGGATACTCTTCATAGCCCATTTCGACGATGAAATCACGCGCCACGGCGTCCACTTCCCAACCTTTGACGCCAGGCTTCACAAAGTCGGCGGCGGCCTGGATGCCATCGCGCACAGCGTTGAAGATGCGCTGCACTTCGGGCGGCGCTTCGGTTTCACCGGGCTTGAGCACATACCACATGCGCTGGTTGTCCGAGCAGAAGCCTTCCATCTTGACGCCGAAGTCCATGTGCAGCGTTTCGCCCGGCTGCACCGTCTCGTCGGAGACGCCCACATGCCCCCACGGTGAGTTGGGGCCAGCGTTGAGGCCGGGACAATGCGCCTCGTCCCACGACATTTCCAGCCCGCGATCCGTCACCCGATCATGTACGAAATTATAGATCTCTTTTTCAGACATCCCCGGTTTCACCCACGCCGAGAGTTCATCGAAGATTTCCATGGCCGTGTCGCTGGCCTGTCGCATCAGCGCCAGTTCCGGCGCAGTTTTGCGCCCGCGCAGCGCCTCGATAAAGTTTTCCGCCGAGACCAGCCGCTCGGCGTAGGGCGTGCCGTCGAGATATTTCTTCAAATTCAGAAACATGCCATAGGTCAGCCCATCGGCGCTGACATCGCTCTGGCTAAAATTGACGCCGATCTGCTGTGGATCGATGCGCTGGATCAGTGGCAGCAGTTCGTCTGCGATGCTCTGCGTATACGGGCGCACCTCATCGAAGATCCCCTCGCGGCGGATGGCCTCATCGTCGCCCTTGCCAGAGATGGCGATCTTTTCGCCGCTGCGCGTGAAAATGAAAGCCGTGGGCCAGGTCACGGAGAAGGGGCCGAGCAATTTCAGCACCGGATCGGTGTGTTCGGCGGTCTCGCGCACATAGGTGATCCACATATCCAGATCGAACTCGGCCAGCAGCGCGCAAGCCTGTTGCGCTTTTTCTTGATAGACGTTCATAGGAATTTCTCCACTGGTGAAAAGAAACGGTTAAAAAAGAAGATGACAAGATGACCGGTAGATCATCTTGTCATCTTACCATCTTGTCAAACATGCAAACTGTAAAAACGCCCAATGCTGAAATCACAGGAACTTCTCACTGCGCTTCGCTGTGGCAAAAGATTACGCCAACAATGCCAACGATACCACGGATTTGGCCGGAAGCTGAATGGTGAGAAACCCATTTTCCAGCGTCGCCCCGTGGAACGGGACGGGCTTCACCGTCTCCGGCGCGTCGAATGTGTTGTGCGCGTTCATGGCGTCCGCCGTGAGCACGCGCCCGCTGACACTGCCCACGGTGAGGCCGCGCACTTCGCAGCGCACAGTGGCATCCTGAGTGGGGTTGACGTTGGTCAGCGACAGATGAACCTCGCCGCTGGCATTGCGCGAAGCCGTTGCGCTCAGGCCCGGCATGGTGGTCCCCTCCACGCTGTAGTCGTCGCAGCGCAGATCCAGCGGCAGCAGCGTGGCGTCGTGGTGAACTTTGTACATCTCGAAGACGTGATAGGTGGGGGTGAGAATCAGACGGTCACCGCCCTCTTCGGTCAAGAGCAGCGCTTGCAAGACGTTGACCGTTTGGGCAATGTTGGTCATGGTGACACGCTCGCAATGGCGGTTGAAGATGTCAAAATTGAGCGACGCCACCAGCGCATCGCGCAGGCTGTTCTGTTGATAGAGAAAGCCCGGATTTGTGCCCGGCTCCACGGCGTACCACGTGCCCCACTCATCCACGATCAATTCCACCTTTTTGTCGGGATCATAGTGATCCATTATCGCCGAGTGGTTGGTGATCAAGCGTCCATCTCGGCGGCGGTGCTGAGGATGTAGATCCAATCTTTTTCGTTGAACTGTGTGGCCGATTGTAGCAGCCGATAGGGGCCATCGGGCGTGTAATAGTGCAGGCTCAGGCCGTGCATGAGGAAATGGCCGCGCAGATTTCGACTCTTTTTCATCAGCGTTTCCGTCCAATGGTAGTCCTCGTTGCGCGGTCCACAGGCGATCTTATAGAGTTTGTTGTCGCCAAAATTGCGCACATAGGTCTGAAACTGCCGGTACTGATCGGCGTAGAATTCGGCGGTCATATTGCCGCCACAGCCCCAGTTTTCGTTGCCCACGCCCCAATATTTGATCCGCCACGGCTCATCGCGCCCGTTGCGGCGGCGCAGATCGGCCATAGGGCTGACGCCGTCAAAGCTGATATATTCCACCCACTGCTGCATTTCCTGCACGGTTCCGCTGCCCACGTTGCCGCAGATGTACGGCTCGCAGCCCAGCAGATCGCACAGATCCATGAACTCGTGCGTGCCAAAGCTGTTGTCCTCGGTGACGCCGCCCCAGTGCGTGTTGATCATGGTGGGGCGCGCATTGCGCGGGCCGATGCCGTCCATCCAGTGGTATTCATCGGCGAAACAGCCGCCCGGCCAGCGCAGGTTGGGGATCGCAATGGCGCGCAGCGCTTCGATGACATCGTTGCGGATGCCGCGCGTGTTGGGAATGGCGGAGTCTTCGCCCACCCAGAAGCCGCCATAGATACAGCGCCCCAGGTGTTCGGCAAAGTGGCCGTAGATGTGGCGGCTAATCGTGGCGCGGCCCAGGTCGGCGTTGATCACAAGTTGATTGGTCACAAGTGCTCCCTTTACTTTTCTTGTCTGCGTTCGGATAGATGTGGTTCCAGCCACGCCGCCATCTGGGCACGCAGCGGTGGATCGGGCACAGGCTGCCGATAATCCAGCCGCCAGTCGTAGAGATAGGGGTTCATGCCGGGAAAGGGTGATGCCATGCTTGCCTCCCTGATACCCAAGATACGGTAAAATTGATCTTACTCAATGCTTAGCATCCCTTCCGGCAGCCGATCAAACGCATCCGGCTCCCCATCTGGCACTTGCGCCAGCGCGGCTTCATAGCGTTCGCGGCGGCCTGTTCAAACTCATCAATCGTCATGTCTACCCTTGGAGATACGCTAGTTGGTGTTGGATGGTTAAGATGCCATCAATGGCAAGATCCCAGTCTTGGTGATCACTCTCCACCTCAAATGTATAGCCAGATTGAGCGACGATGCCTTGTGTTTCAAATTCATCCAGCGTCATCCCGTATTTGGAAGAGAGCAGTCGATCCGTCAACTGGTATCGGGCCAACCGTCGCCGTAATTCCTCTTTGATGAGGTTTGTTACGGTTTCGTCTGGGGTGCTTCCAGATTCAAGCCCATTGAGTACATCCAATATTTTGTCGGGCAGAAGTACAGTTGGCATAGGGTTTGTCTCCTCCGGTTGCAATCACACACCATCTTATCGCTAATTTAGTATAATCGAGATTTCTTTTCGGCTCCACCTGGGTACGAATCATAAAAAACGTCGGCGAGAGAGCCTCTCGCCGACGTTCGTCCGTCGTCTATCGTCTGCCGTCACCCGGCCCGCGCTGCCAACAAGCGCGCCGCTGTCCCGCCCAGCACCCAGGCTTGATCGGCGGCGGGCACGAAATCGCAATAGGTGCGAAAACATTCCAGCGCCTGTCGATAGGTCATGGCGCGCCGCACCACAGGATAGTCTGATCCCCAGCAAAGCCGCCGCGCGCCAAAGGTTTCGTAGAGGGCGCGCACAGTGTCCAACATGTCGCGGAAGGGGAAATCCCAGGCTTCGCCCGCCGTGCCATAGTAAAAACCGGAAACTTTGACGTAGATATTCTCGACGGTGGCCGAGGCCAGCACCTCATGCAATCCGTCGGGCTGGGCGCGCTTGGGATGGCCCAAGTGGTGGATCAAAAAGGGCACAGACGGGAAGCGTGCCGCCACTTTGCGAACGGCGGCTTGGTGGTGCGGATGACAACTAATGCTGGCGATCAGGTTGTGTTCGGTGGCAACTTCAAAGAAGGCCAGCCCTTCGTCGGAGTGCAGCCAACTTCCGTCGTCGTCGGCTTTGAGATAGTGGGTGAAACCGGCCAGATCAAAGCGTTCGACCAGCGCGCGCAGCCGATCCGCCGCGCCGGGGGTGTGATAGGTCTGTGACCACGAGCAGTCGATGTCGGCGATCTGATGAATGCGCCCCGGCCAACGCTGGCGTGCTTCGGCCACATAGGCGTTGTTGTCGGGGTTGTGCTCGATGCCGGCACAGACAAGCAGCGCCTGATCGACGCCGTTTTGATCCATCTCGTGGACAAGTTGCTCCATCCGCCCGCGCGATTCGGGATCAGGCACCGGCGGCTGATAGGGCCACGTGGCCCAGGCGTGACAATGGCTGTCGATGATCATGGCATTATCCCTTCGCAAAGTTCATGATGAAAGTGATGAGAAAGAGAGGACGAAAGACGAAAGACGATGGACGGACCAGTCAACACCTCAACTGTAAAAGTTCGTCCATCGTCCTCAGTCCATCGTCACTAAAAGTACGGCTCAATCCATCCCTCAGGAATCTCCAGACCAAAGCCTGGCGCATCGTTGGGCACAAGCCAGCCATCCTTAGCGACGGCTTGGCCGGGGATGCGGATACCTTCGTCCAGGGGTACGCCGGGCTGGGAACCGATGAAGTATTCCAGCCAGGGCACGCTGGGGATGGCGTAGCTAAAGTGCTGGCCGTAGGGGTTGCGCCCGCCGCCGTGGAGCATAATGCTCTTGCCCGCGGCATCGGCGGCGGCGGCGATCTTGAGGCAGGTGGTCAGCCCGCCACACCAGTTAATATCGGGCTGTAAAATGTCGGCTACGTTGTGGCGCAGCGCCCATTGGAACGGCACGTGTGTGTACCAATGCTCGCCGGTACTCAAGGTTTGCCAGGGCAAGCGCTGGCGCAATTCCACATGAGCGTCGAGATCTTCCGAGAGCAGACACTCTTCCATCCATTTCAGACGATAGGGGCGCAGCGCCTCGGCCAGGGCCACCGTGTATTCCACGTCAAAGGCCATCCAGCAGTCCAGCATGATCTCGCAGCCGTCGCCCACAAGGTCGCGGGTTTTGGCGACGAGTTCCACATTTTTGCGCAGACCGTCCAGGCCATCGGCGGGGCCATAGGGACAGGCCAGTTTGAAGGCTGTGAAGCCCAGTTCTTGATACCAATCCACATCGTTGCCTGTGGAATAGCAGAAAAGTTTCTCCTTTTGGGGGCCGCCCAGCAGGCTGTAGACCGGTAGATCTAGCGCTTTGGCTTTGGCATCCCACAGCGCCAGATCCACGGCGCTAACGGCATACGAGGCCAGCCCCACCGAGCCATAGGGCTTGGTCATGCGGAACATCATATCCGAGAGCTTTTCAATCGCGAAGCCATCCTGGCCGATGAGATTGGGCGCAATGTGATCTTCAATCACAGCCGCCGTGACGCGGCCATGATCGGTGAGGCCCAGCCCCCATGTGCCATCTTCCAGCGTCACCTTGCACCAGACTTCGCCCCAGGGTTTGGGCAGCCAGAGGCTACGGTGGCGCTTGACGTGGGGATAGCGCGACATGGGATTGGCGACCTCGTCGGTGACGCCCCACGATTCGCGCCGTCCCGTGGTCTTGGGCGTCTGTTCGGGCCAGCGGATGCGCACGGATTGGATATCAACAATTTTCATCGATATAGCTCCTCGGTGGTGATGGGTTGACCATTTTGGGCGGCAGAGCGATAGGCAGCGTCGAGCAGTTCCACAGCGCGCCAGCCCACCTCGGCAGTGGAGCCATTCTGGGCCTTGCCGGTGATCACGTCCACGAGATTGTTGGCGGTGAGATGCCCAAAGGGGAAATCCCGCGCCACATCGCGCACGGTTTCGGGTTCGCCCTCGGCGCGGTGAATGATGGCCGTAGCGGTGCGCCCGTCAATCTCAATCGAGCCATTTTCACAGCAGATTTGCAAAATAAAGGTGATGCCGCGGAAATTGCCCGATCCGCCCACGGTTGCCAGCGCACCGCCCTCAAATTCAACGGTCATGGCGTCGACGACATCCATTGCGAAACCATGATTTGCCATGCGCACGCCCACCTGGCGTGTGCGCAGCCCGGTGACCTGAAAGAGCAGACCCGCGGCGTGGGTCACCTGCACCTGGCCGTGTCCGCCGCCGGTCTGGTCGGGGCGGTTATATTGATCCGGCGCGTGGACAGTGAATCGGCCCAACTCGTTGCCCCGGAAAAGCGGCGTCATGTACGAGTTATAGATCAGGTTGATAAACTGAATTGCGCCCAGTTCGCCCGCTTGAATCACCTCACGGGCGCGCAAGGCATAGGCAGTGTAGTTGAACGGGTAGCCGATGATCAGTTCGCGCCCACGCGCCGCCGCCAATTCGGTCAATTCTTTGGCCTCGGCGGCGTAGAGCGTCATGGGCTTTTCCAACATCACATGCAGATCATGTTCAAGAGCAGCTTTGGCAGCAACATAATGGCTGGCATTAGAACTGACAATCACCACGCCGTCCAACGTTTCTTGGGCCAACATCTGCTCAAAATCCGTGTACATGGCAGCGATTTCATAGCTTTCGGCGGCAGCGTGTAGCCGTGTGGGGTTGGCATCGCACACGGCAATCAGATCCGCGTGGGGATGGCGTCGCAGCGCGGGAATGTGGGTGTCGGTGGCCCACCATCCCGCCCCGATCACGCCGATACGGGCTTTTTGGGTCATGGCTTGATACTTTCTTGTGGGGAGAGGAGACGGACGACGGACGAAAGACGATGGACGATGCGATGACTGACGTTCGTCCATCGTCTTTCGTCATCACTTACGGAATCAACAACACCTTCGATACATCTCCGGGCGCGTCGATCAGCCGATCAAACCAGGCGCCGCCGTCGGCCAGGGGCGCTTCCACAATCCACGGATCGAGGCGGAACTTGCCCTCGGCCAGCAATTGGGCGGCCTGTTTGAAGTTGGCCGGGGAATACGAAAAGGAGCCGCGCACGACGATCTCGCGGCGGATGATGTCGGCGGCGGGCATTTCGCTGACCTCTTCGTGCAGGCCACTCAGGATCATGGTTCCCGTGGGCTGTGTGGCCGAGATACACTGGCGGCGTGTGGTGGCCGTGCCCACGGCATCCAGCGTCACCGATGCGCCCAGGCCCGCGGTGGCCTCTTGCACGGTTTTGACCACATCCACGTTGCGCGGTTGCAGGGTAATCGCGCCCAGCGCGCCGCCCATTGCCAGCCGCTCGGCATCTAGATCGGCAATGAAAACCTGGGCCGCGCCTTGCAATTGCAACGCTTGCAGTGCCAGCAGCCCAATCGGGCCAGCGCCGATGATCAGGCAGGTTTTGCCCTGGACGTCGCCAGCGATTTCGGCGATACGCACAGCGCAGCCCACTGGCTCGGTGAGCGCGCCTGTGCGCAGATCCACGCCCGCGGGCAGCGGCAACACCGATTTGGCCGGGGCAGTCACATATTCCGCATACGCGCCGGGGCGGTGCGCGCCGATCAGCCGCCGCGACGGGCAGAGTTGATCCAGCCCGCGCCGTTGAAATTCCGAATCAGGCACAGAGGGGGCCAGCGGGTTGACGGTAACGTTTTGGCCTTGCGCCAGCGCCGGGTTGATCTGCGTGGCCTGATCCCCCAGCGCGACAATCTCGCCGGAAAATTCGTGGCCCATGACCAGTGGCGGCACGCGCAGCGCGTTGTGGCCCAGATAGCCGCTCAGTTCGGAGCCGCAAATGCCCACATAAGCGACTTTGATCAGCACTTCATCGGCTTTTGCTTCGGGCCGAGGGCCGTCGCGCATTGCCATCTGGCGCGGCGCTTCCCATACTAAACTTTTCATTCGAGTCTCCTTGAGGTCTTTCGTGGGTTTTATGTCACAATAAGTGTATCATTCCACGGCGAAAACCGAGCTTTTCTAACACTTAGTTTTTTAGCGCCATTCAACGCCGGGGGGAGCACCAAGTTTGCAGTCATCGCGTTTCCAGAAATTGATACAGCGTTTCCCGCCACCCGTGCAGAGCGTGGCCGTGGGGCTGTGTCTGCTTTGGGATGACTGGCTGATGCTGATTCTGTGCAATCTGCTATGGATGCTGGCAACGATCACCGTGGTGCTGGGTCCGCCAGTTTGGGTTGCGCTCTATGCCGTGACCGGGCGCAGCGTTCATGGGCGCGCCATTGCCCTGCGCGATCTATGGGCTGGCGTGCAGCGCTATTGGCGACAGGGTTGGTTGTGGGCGTTGACCAACGGCGCAGTGCTGTCAATTCTGGTCTTTGCCTATCTATTCTATGTTGATATTGGGGTTGATATCTGGGGCCGATACTGGGCAACTGTGGTCTTTTATTGCTCAGATTATCGTGGCGGTGGTGTCGGTGATCTGGCTATTGGTGCAACTCGTCACCTTGCCCCTGCTGGTGGCACAGCCAACGCCTTCGTTGCGGCAAGCGTGGCATGACGCGTGGCGGCTGACATGGCGTCGTCCTGGCATTAGCATCACGCTGCTGTTAACCCTCGTTACCCTGGCCGGGACAATTTTGCTGACTCAGGGCATGGGCTTTGTCCTGGCAGGACCGGCACTGCTGGCGTTGGTCACTGGTCAGGCCGTGGCCCAGTTTGAGGGAGGGGCGGATAAGATGACGAGGTGAAGAAACTCATCTCTGTCTCACCTTGTCACCCGTTCACCTTGTCACCCGTTCACCTTGTCATTCTCTCACAGGCCCCGTCGAGGCGCGCATCACCATTTGCGCCTCGATCTGCAAACGGCGCAACGGCAAAGCCGGGTTTTGGATGCGCTCTAGGGCCAGCCGCGCGGCTTGCCGTCCGATTTCCTGGCCCGAAGATCGCACTGAGGTCAGCGGCGGGATCACATAGGCCGACATTTCCATGTTGTCAAAACTGGCAATCGAGAGATCGTGCGGCACCCGCAACCCTTGTTCAAACGCTGCCCGCAACGCCCCCACGGCCAGCCAATCGTTGATTACTAACAGCGCCGTGGGGCGCGGCTGCCGTGATAACAAGCGCAGGGCGGCTTCGTAGCCATCTTCAATGCGCACACCACAGTGGTCGATGAGGCGTTCATCCACAGGCAGCCCGGCCGCCCGCAACGATTCTTGATAAGCGGCCATGCGGTTGATGCCCAGATCGGGACTTCCCACCCCAAAAATAAAGCCTATCTGCGTGTGGCCCAACGCCAACAAATGGTCCATCATTTGGCGAGCGGCGGTGCGATAGGTGGTCATTACGGCGTCGGTCTCGAACGCAATTGTGCCCAACGTCACCAATGGATAGCGACGCGCAATGAGTTGCTCGAAAATTGCCCGTGATTGATCAAAAAACGAGAGCGTCACAATCAGGGCATCAATGCGCCGTCGCAATAACGCCTGTAAAATTTGCCATTCCCGTTGCGGGTCCAGAGCTGTGCTGGCAAGCAATAGATGAAATCCCTGTTTTTGGACCTCGTCTTCCAGCCCTTGCACAATCTCCCAATAATGGGGATTGTGGGGATCCGGGATGAGCAGGCCGATGGTATCACTGCCGCCCGAACGCAGCGAACGGGCGCGTGCGTCTGGCTCATAGCCAAGTTGCACAATCGCATCCAACACACGGCGGCGCGTATCGTCGGTGATCGCGTGGCGATTCTGCCCATCCTCATTGACTACATAGGAAACAGTCGCCCGAGAGACACCGGCCAGGCGGGCAACATCAGTCTGCGTCGGTCGCTTCACAGCCCCTCATTACACTTGCCACTTGACACGTGTCAACGATTGTAACAGAGAAAGAAGCGTTGTCAACCGAGGTCATTTAGCGCTAAATCACCTCTTCTATGCTTGACACGTTTTGGTTTTATGCTAAACTCATTTACACGTGTAACCCCAAATGATTCCAAATGATATACTTCTGTGCTGTCTTGGCCGCAAAGACGAAAACTGCCATCGGCCTTTTCGGTGAACAGCGCTGTTCGCCCTATCCCAACCCCTCACCATAAGGAGAATTGTATGAGTCATCGCCTCACCCGCAAGCTTAGCCGTCGTCAGTTTTTAATCTCGTCCAGTTCGTTGGCCCTGGCTGGCGCCTTGGTTGCCTGCGCGCCTGCCGCGCCCACGTCCACGGACAGTGCTGCCCAGGGCAGCGGATCTGCCGCGCCGGCCACGGAGACCGAAGAGATCAACTTTCTAATTCGCACCGACATTCGCAATGCCTATGGTGCCGAAGCCGCGTTGGAGCGCTGGAAAGCCGAGTTCCCCGACCGCACGGTGATCTTGGATGAGCCTGCGGAAGGCGCGACCGATACCAAAATTCAGGCGGCACAGGCTGCTGGTGATCTGATTTGGGATGGCTTTGCGGTGATTGCCGTGCCGTGGGATACGGCGCGCTGGGTCAACCAGGGGCTGATTCAGCCATTGGATGACTATATTGCCGTGTCGAGCATCCCAGGGGCCGATCAAGTGGTGCCGGGGATTATCCCGTCGGTGTTGGAATCCACCAAGGTTGAGGGCAAACAGTATGCCATCCCCGGCAATGTGGGCAGTGTGGCGCTGGGCTGGTTCACCGAGGCGTTGCAAAAGGCCGGTGTCGAAGCGCCGCTGACCTGGGACGAAGTTCGCTTCGCCGCCGAGAAGATCAAGGAGACCAGCCCCGAACTTATGCCCTATGATGTGGCTGCCAGCCCCTTTGCGATCTGGTCGCCATGATTTGGGGAGCCACGGACACGCCCTATACATCCGAGGGGCTAATTGACTGGACTGGGGAAGCCTCGGTCGAATCGCTGAAGTGGCTGCAACAAATGGTGAAAGATGGCCTGATGCCGGGCACACACGGCGAAAGCTTTGGCAACTGGCTCAAGGGCGGCACGGGAATTATGTCCTCGTTTGATGTCCACGGCACGCTGGCGCAGCAGACCTTTGGCGATGAGGCCGCCACCACCAGCATCAACATGCGCAAGGAAAAAGATGATCCCAAAGCGGGCACGCCCTTCTGGATCAACGGTTGTGTGGTATTGAACCAAGCACAAAATCCGCAGGGCATGACGGATTTCTTCCTGTGGTGGTTCAGCCCCAACAACGAAGCCCAGGGCAAGCAGATCGCCGATGTGGCCGCCAAGCCCGCCTATCAGTACACCTATGACAAGTACATCAAGGATGTGCCGAAGCATCAGTGGCAATTGGAAGGGATTGAGTTGGTGCGCAATTCCGTGCCATTCCAGACCAACCTGACCTGGGGGACGGAGACTGGGGTTGTGGCTTCTTGGATCGAGAAGGCAGTGGATCCCAGCAACAACCTGAGCGCCGAAGAAGCCCTGCAAAGCGCGCTTGATGAGATGATGGTAGAAATAGAAGAGATGCGGAGCTAGTCCTGCGGTAGATATCTTCGCAAACGTGTGGCATGGCGGGCCTGCATCACTGGCCCGCCATGCCACGCTTCTATATCAAGGAGCGTATGTCAAGGAGAACCGCATGAGTGTAGCAAAAAGCAAATTTCGGCGCGCCAATCGAATGCAGACAGACCTGTTGGGGTATCTCTTTATTGCCCCGGCGATGATTCTCTATTTGCTCTTTAACATCTGGCCGATTATTCGCGGCATCTTAATGGCTTTCACCGACTATCGCTTTGTCTATCCCGACAGCCGCTGGGATTTCAACGGGCTGTCGAACTTTAGCAAAATGCTGAGTGACAGCAAAGTCACGGATTCGCTGCTGATCTCGCTCAAGTATACGATGGTGGTTGTGCCCGTAGTGATTTTGTTGGCGCTGTTGGTCGCCGTGTTGATTAGCCGGGTCAACAGTGGGGCAGGATTTTACCGCTGGGTCGTTTATCTGCCTACAATTCTGCCCATCGCCGTGAGTTTCCTCACCTTTAGCGAGTTGTACGGTAACAAATTCGGCTTTATCAACAGCGTGTTGCGCAACATGGGTATTGTCGAACCACCCAACTGGCTGGGCAGCGTATCCACAGCCATCTGGTCAATTGGCGCGGCGCATGTTTGGATTATTTTTGGCTTTCCCACCCTGCTCTTTTTGATTGGCATCTACAACATCGGCGCATCGGTCTACGAAGCTGCCGAGATGGACGGGGCGAACGCGTGGCAACAATTCCGCTTTATCACCGTGCCGCTCTTGAAACCGATTGTGGCAATGGTCCTGATTTTGACCATCCCTGGCGTCATCGGCGTCACCGATCCCATGCTGATCTTAACGGACGGTGGCCCCCAGGATTCGACCCGCACGTTAGGGCTACATCTCTATCAAGTGGCGTTTCAGCGCGGCGATTTGCGCCTGGGCTATGCCTCTGCAATTAGTCTGACCCTGAGTCTATTTACCACGCTCTTTGTCGCCATCGTTTTCTGGTGGTCGCGCGAAGAACGTTAACACAAAAAGGCATCTCCCATGGCAAACACCGTGATCACCCCCCGAACTGACTCAACCCCAGGTCGCAGCCAACGATCTTCTTGGATAGCGAGCTTCTTGCGCAGCAACTGGCTTGCCCACCTTTTCATGTTGGTTGTGCTCTTTATTGTGTTGTTGCCCATCATCTGGCTTGTTTCGACCTCGTTCAAAGATTCGCAAGAATTTTATCGAAATCCAGGGGCACTTCTGCCCAGCCATATCAGCATCGTTAACTTTGAATATATGTTCACCGCCATCCAACAATTGCCAGTTTATATGCGCAACAGTTTCATCTTGGCGATTGGGGTCACCCTTATTCAAGTAGTGACGGCTTCGCTGGCAGGCTATGCCTTTGCCCGCATCCAATTTCGTGGGCGCGATCTAATCTTCCTTGCCATAGTAGTCTCGCTGTTCATCCCACGCGGCGGCGGCTTGATGGCGCTCTATGAACTCATGGCCGCGCTGAAACTACGCAACAGTCTTTTCGGGCTGATCTTGCTCTTTTCATCTGCCCTGCCCGTGCCTATTTTTATTATGCGCCAGGCATTTCTGGCGATCCCCAAAGAGCTTGAAGAATCAGCCCTCATCGACGGCGCGAACTGGTGGCAGGTTTTCGCCCGCATTGCTGTTCCCCTCACCACCAGCGCCATGGTCATTGTCGCCACGCTGGCCTTTGTGGGTGTATGGAGCGACTACCTTGTCACCTTTACCATGATCGACCGAGATTCCCAACTGACGATTTCAGTGGGCATTCGCAAAGTGCTGACCAGCGGCTATGAGACGGCCACCGCCATCGTGCCTCACTTCCGCGGTCAATTCGCCAGCGAAGCCGCAGACGCGGCAATGCTGCTCTTCAGTGCGCTGCCGGTTATCTTGATCTATGCACTGTTACAACGCTGGTTCATGCGCGGAATCACAGAAGGTGCGATTAAGTTTTAAGAGTTTTCATGGTGAACTGGGAATTTCAACCTGTAGAGGGGAGTATCAAAACAAGGCTTGTGATAATGAGGGGTGAATCAAAAGAAGGGGGTTGGTATTAGGTAGTTATGGTGAGGGGATGAAGGAAAAGGAAGCCAGTGGGGGGTGTGAGGTTGGAGTTGGCGACGGTCTACTCTTGCAGAGGTGCAGACCCCTACTACCATCGACGCTGGCGGGCTTAACTGCCGGGTTCGGGAAGGGACCGGGTGTACCCCCACCGCTCTTGCCACCAACACCACGCTCACCACACCACCCACTGGCTCACTTACACAGGAACGAATCAAGAACAATCGTCATGATTCTCGTGGTCAAATCAACAATTTCTCGTGTCTGACGCACTAAAAACTGAATAGGATAGAAGCAGAAGAATGGTTCAATGGTTAAGCCCTCGTGCATTAGTACGGCTACGCTTCAGACCTCTCAGCCTGTCCACCTGCCGCCTATCAAACTGGTCGTCTACCAGCGCACTTACCAGGTTACCCTGTGAGGGAATTCATCTTGGGGCTGGCTTCCCACTTAGATGCTTTCAGCGGTTATCCATCCCAGACATGGCTACCCAGCGATGCTCCTGGCGGAACAACTGGCACACCAGCGGTCTGTCCATCCCGGTCCTCTCGTACTAGGGACAGCCCCCCTCAATTCCCTTGCGCCCA